>CBDBMQ010000024.1:0-211056 GCA_965207565.1 Rhodothermales bacterium
TCGATCTTCCGTGATATGAATTGCATCAATATCTACTCCAATAACTTTCACCCCCTGTTCATCCCAGTATCCCTGCCGCTGCAATTCATCAGCCAGGTTCAATCCGGTTTGACCTCCCATGGTTGGCAACACAGCATCTGGACGCTCCTTTTCTACAATACGACGGATTGACTCTGCCGTCAATTCATCCATATAGATTCGATCCGCTGTAATCGGATCGGTCATAATTGTAGCTGGGTTGGAATTGATAAGCACGACTTCATACCCTTCTTTTCGGAGCGCTCTGCATGCCTGCGTTCCAGAGTAGTCAAACTCACAGGCTTGGCCAATCACAATCGGGCCAGATCCAATCAACAAGATTTTTTTAATATCTGTGCGCCGAGGCATCAATCAGGATTTGGTTTTTGAACACATCATATGTAGGTATTCTTCAAACAGATAGCGACTATCATGCGGCCCCGGGGACGCTTCGGGATGATACTGAACACTGAATCCTTGAAATTTCTTAAATCGAAGGCCCTCAACTGTTTGATCATTGAGGTTCAGATGGGAAACATCTGCCAATTTAGATGCCACAGACTCAGGATCAACAGAGAACCCATGATTCTGAGTGGTTACTTCAACATGTCCAGTCGCAAGATTTTTGACCGGTTGATTGGCTCCGCGGTGGCCAACATACATCTTGAACACCTCAATCCCCTGTGCTAGCGCCATCAGTTGATGCCCGAGACAAATTCCAAAAAGAGGTAATCCTATAATCATTGCCTCTCGCACACAATCCACTGCCTCTGACATGGCACGCGGATCTCCAGGGCCATTAGAAAAAAATAATCCATCTGGGGACCAGGACAAAACATCTTTCAGGGGCGTCGCGCCAGGAAAAACTCTGACCTGACATCCTAGCGCTGCAAACGTACGCAGAATATTCGTTTTCACCCCAAAATCATAGACCGCAATACGCCGGTCACCCGCATCGGAGAATGCGTAAGATTCACTGCATGTCACTCTAGATGCCAACTCCAATCCCTCCATGCTGGGCCAAGCCTGTGCTTTTTCGATCAGAGAACTATCCTCCAAGTCTGCGGATGAGATCACAGCATTCATGACACCGCACTTACGAATGTGTAGAACCAGCCTCCGAGTATCTATACCTGTGATCCCGACCAGACCATGTCGGTCCATGTAGTTATGTAGGGATTCCTGTGCCAGTAGGTTGGAATACTTCTGGAAAATGCCCGCACGACCAAAGCAGAAACCATTGGTTTCGCTGCCTCGGTATCCTCATCATGGGCACCATAATTCCCAATGTGAGGATAGGTCATCATCATGATCTGTCCATGATACGAGGGATCGGTAAGAATCTCCTGATACCCTGTCATACTTGTATTAAAGCAGAGCTCTCCTCCACTCTCACCACCGGCACCAATTGCTGTACCGTTGACTACAGTACCGTCAGCCAATGCAAGCTTCGAAGGTCGTGGTACAAAACTCATATTACCCCGATATTACCATAGTTTTCTACCCATAAAAAAGCCCTCTCGTTACCGAGAAGGCACTCCCTGTTCGCAATAGATCAACTCTCAGATCAAAGATAAGGGCATCCGGCGGACATTCCAAATCAACACTGTATGTACGAGCGAAACAAGTATAATTCCCCTGCACTGCGTTCACCAACTCTTCGTGATTGGCGGAGCGTATTAACCATTGACTTTAAAGCTACACGTTCGTGCCGATAAAGAGGCCTTGCACTCTTTACACCCCTCTCCCGTCAGTTTCTACAAAACCCATTATGCCTAGCCCGAAAAGTCTGTTTTACGCATAAGACGGACTTTTTATACAGCGGGGTCACTGGTCTTACTCAAAATCCGAGAATACTCAGCATACGCGAAGATGCGATTCTTCCTCTTTCCGGTTACTTCTTTCACGATGCCCATGCTTTTGAAGGTGTCTGATGGCATTGTATACTGTCGGTAACGAAATGCCGGCATTCTTGGCGGCATACGATGCCGAAAGCACTGGGCGCTCCTGCAGGACCCTATGTACCCGCAGTGATGATGCCGCAAGCTGTCCCGACTCCTTGATTTTTTCATGATCTCTCTCAAATAACTTAAGAAGTTTTTGGGCAGTCTCGATGGCATGCCCTGACGTATCAATCACACCATCCAAAAAGAATTCAAGCCATGTTTCCCAATCACCATGCGTGCGCACGCGCTGCAGTAGCTCGTAATAACGGGATCTGTGTGTCTTGAAATACAGACTGAGATAGAGAGTCGGATGTCTTAGAAGTCCACTCACACACAATAAAAGTGTAATCAACAACCTCCCTAAGCGCCCATTCCCATCCAGAAATGGATGAATTGTTTCAAATTGAACATGCATAAGACCCGCTTTTACCAGCGTGGGATATTCGGGATAATCCTTATGGATGAATTTCTCCAGATCACTCATCAAACCAACGACATCTCCTGGAGGAGGGGGAACATATAAAGCATTCCCCGGGACGTGATCCTCCGATCCAATTTTGTGATCGCCTAAATTCTCCTGGAAGTTTTGTGCTCCCACGACCTTCAGAGAGGAGTATTTCATGTATTTCCCGCATTAGGCGCTGACTTAATGGGAAACCGTCTGCAATACGTTTTAGTCCGTGAATCATCGCAGCCACATAATTGGACACCTCCTGTACATCATCCAGGGGAACCCCGGGCGCACCATCAACTTCGAAAATTAGCAAGGTCAGACAATGATGACTGGGTTCCTTCAATCTGTGATGACAACGTTGCTTCCTGCCTGACATATGTGTACAAAAAAATGGGAATACCTGGCAGAATTGCCGTCATGCCATCTAGTCTCCCCATGACCAAATGTGCCTTTTCCAATTTGGCGGCTAACATCTCCATGTTAACTGGCGGATCTGGTGGAAGCGGTGGTGGCAGATACGCCTCAACCCGCTCCTCCCCTACAGAAGAAATGAGGACATTACTTCCTATTCGAGACTTTACCTTGTTATGCTGCATGCGGAATCATGAAATTTTATTTCGACCCTTTTGTAATAAAAAAAATGCATAATTCTTAATTATGTTCCCACCGACTGCTACTCTATGATATTCACTGATCGAGGAAAACTGAGCACAGAGCCCTGCTCCAGAGCCAGAATCATGACTCCATAGAAACCAGGAAAGCTAAACAACGAGGTCCTAAGGATAATTACGAAACTTAATTATGCGTTTCCATAAATAAAGAAAAGATCGCTTTCTTTATTATCCTCCCCCGGTTGCCACCCATTATACCCAGTGATTGAAGAAAACTGGGGCTGGGCCCTGCTTTGGAGCTAAGATCATGACTCCTAGAAACCAGGAAAGCTAAACAACGAGGTCCTAAGGATAATTACGAAACTTAATTATGCGTTTCCATAAATAAAGAAAAGATCACTTTCTTTATTATCCTCCCATCGACTGCCACTCTATGATATTCACTGACCGAGGAAAACTGAGCACAGAGCCCTGCTCCAGAGCCAGAATCATGACTCCATAGAAACCAGGAAAGCTAAACAACGAGGTCCTAAGGATAATTACGAAACTTAATTATGCGTTTCCATAAATAAAGAAAAGATCGCTTTCTTTATTATCCTCCCCCGGTTGCCACCCATTATACCCAGTGATTGAAGAAAACTGGGGCTGGGCCCTGCTTTGGAGCTAAGATCATGACTCCTAGAAACCAGGAAAGCTAAACAACGAGGTCCTAAGGATAATTACGAAACTTAATTATGCGTTTCCATAAATAAAGAAAAGATCACTTTCTTTATTATCCTCCCATCGACTGCCACTCTATGATATTCACTGACCGAGGAAAACTGAGCACAGAGCCCTGCTCCAGAGCCAGAATCATGACTCCATAGAAACCAGGAAAGCTAAACAACGAGGTCCTAAGGATAATTACGAAACTTAATTATGCGTTTCCATAAATAAAGAAAAGATCGCTTTCTTTATTATCCTCCCCCGATTGCCACCCATTATACCCAGTGATTGAAGAAAACTGGGGCTGGGCCCTGCTTTGGAGCTAAGATCATGACTCCTAGAAACCAGGAAAGCTAAACAACGAGGTCCTAAGGATAATTACGAAACTTAATTATGCGTTTCCATAAATAAAGAAAAGATCACTTTCTTTATTATCCTCCCATCGACTGCCACTCTATGATATTCACTGACCGAGGAAAACTGAGCACAGAGCCCTGCTCCAGAGCCAGAATCATGACTCCATAGAAACCAGGAAAGCTAAACAACGAGGTCCTAAGGATAATTACGAAACTTAATTATGCGTTTCCATAAATAAAGAAAAGATCGCTTTCTTTATTATCCTCCCCCGGTTGCCACCCATTATACCCAGTGATTGAAGAAAACTGGGGCTGGGCCCTGCTTTGGAGCTAAGATCATGACTCCTAGAAACCAGGAAAGCTAAACAACGAGGTCCTAAGGATAATTACGAAACTTAATTATGCGTTTCCATAAATAAAGAAAAGATCACTTTCTTTATTATCCTCCCATCGACTGCCACTCTATGATATTCACTGACCGAGGAAAACTGAGCACAGAGCCCTGCTCCAGAGCCAGAATCATGACTCCATAGAAACCAGGAAAGCTAAACAACGAGGTCCTAAGGATAATTACGAAACTTAATTATGCGTTTCCATAAATAAAGAAAAGATCGCTTTCTTTATTATCCTCCCCCGATTGCCACCCATTATACCCAGTGATTGAAGAAAACTGGGGCTGGGCCCTGCTTTGGAGCTAAGATCATGACTCCTAGAAACCAGGAAAGCTAAACAACGAGGTCCTAAGGATAATTACGAAACTTAATTATGCGTTTCCATAAATAAAGAAAAGATCACTTTCTTTATTATCCTCCCATCGACTGCCACTCTATGATATTCACTGACCGAGGAAAACTGAGCACAGAGCCCTGCTCCAGAGCCAGAATCATGACTCCATAGAAACCAGGAAAGCTAAACAACGAGGTCCTAAGGATAATTACGAAACTTAATTATGATTCTTCTATAATAAAGAAAATGTCATATTGTTTATTATTAATGAAATAGAATACCGCTTAGCTGGATCTGGGGAAGAAGTCAGACAGAACTGAGCAGGGATTGTAAACTTGGGCACATGTGCTTCGTACCTTAACGATAAGCTCTTTCGATTCATGTACATGGCGGGGAGGCTATTGAGACAGGCTACTGGAATGGAAGGCTGGTTGCGTTGCCGATAGCCCAGACCGTCATCCTCAACGGATCCCCCATAACTATGTACAACCTGAACCAGCTTTTAATTTAGCCCTCTAAAATACACCAACGACTCCCAAGTGGATGCGGCGCCATTTTGACGGAGATCATTACACCTTGCGCTTGCTTGCCAGTATCTTAGTGGCACAGGTACTGGTTTTGCTTTGCATAAAACTATGGCCCCTCCCTCTGACTCCGGAACCTCTGGATATCACCTACTCCAATCCCGAGGCAATCCAGATGGAAGAAATTGTTACGACTCGCCAAACTCGACTTGCCCCACCTCCACCTCCCCCTCTGCCCCCCGTGATCCGACCGGAAGATATTATTCTGGAAGAAGATCTGACGCTTGACTTCAATCCACTGACGGTAACAGGTCCCCCAATGGACGAAATCCCCACCGATCCTGAGGGAATTCAACCAAGTGGCATTGCTGCCTCTGAGCCACCTAAACCAATCCGAATTGTTACACCTGAATATCCTCGATCAGCACAACGGCGCAGAATACGCGCAGAAGTCGTGATCACACTGGTCGTAGACCGACAAGGGAAAGTTCAATCTCCACAAGTCCTTGAGCGATACCTATTGGATGGAAAAGAAAATACGCGAACACCGGTGGATGAATTAGGATATGGGCTGGAAGAGGCAGCAATAAACGCCGCCATACGGTCTCTATTTCGTCCAGCAAGAAAAGAGGGAATGGCCGTTGACAGTAACCACAGGCTCACCTTCAAATTCGGAAGTTAAATCTCAAGGTAGATCTCGCCAACGAGCATTTTCTACCTCGTGCTCTTCTCCGAACTCATCCCGGTAGGTCTGCTCCAAGGGCTCGTCATCGCGATCTGGACGATCCACGCCTACTACCTTGTAAATACGCCAGACTGCCCTCGCGATAAAATATCCAATCACCCCAAGTAAAATAACCGCTACGAAACTCATTCAGTCAGTTGCACAACAGTTTGAAGTAGTCAGTCATATGCAACGCAGGCCCGCTTGCTCCCCGAAAAAAAATCGATCCATATTCTTTCAGAAACGCAGAACTTGTCTTCCGGTATCCTGCACCATTGCGAAAAATTACTTAGCAGCAGGGATGCTCAACAAACTCCCCTCATCTGCACGGAGTAGCCCCCAAGGCATCTTGAACAGGAGGGCATCATCGGTACATTGATCCATTGCTACCGCCACAGTGGTACCAACCGGACTCGGAATGTAGCTCTCGGGGGCCAGATCATACCATGGCTGTAGCACGAACCGCCGCTCTTGCAACCTGGGATGCGGAAGTATAATCCGATCCGTATTGCATGTGACTTGTCCCAGAGTAAGAATGTCTAGATCCAAGGTCCTGGGAGCATAGGGGATCGATCGCCGGCGATTCGCTTTCTGCTCAATTGTCTGACAAAAATCTAACAAGTCCTCCGTCTCCAAATTCGTTTGCACCTCCACGACCGCATTCAAAAAGTCTGGGGATTCATCGCCGGGATGAAGCGTATGGGCCATGCCCTCATAAACTGGGGAACACCGCAGATGCGGATCTATCTTCCGTAAATCTGCTGCCGCCCGTTGCAACCACGCCAATCGGTCCCCCAAATTTGATCCCAATGCGATATAAGCTATTTGCATTACAGTACCCCCGCCAGGACTCGAACCCGGATATACGGCTTAGGAGGCCGTCGCTCTATCCTGTTGAGCTACAGGGGCAGATGGCTTGCGCAATGCGCGAATCCGTTCAGACACAATCCCTCCGAAGACCGCACTCCCCGCTACCACAACATCTGCACCATTCTCAGCAACCTCGCGCACATTATCTGGACCAACTCCTCCATCGACTTCCAATAATACTTCCTCACCACTCTGATCAATCATGGATCTGAGTTGACGTGTACGCTGATTCGCTTCAGGCAAATAGGACTGACCGGCAAATCCCGGATACACAGACATGATCATCGCCACATCAATTTTATCAAGCCATGGGCTTACTTGATCCAGAGAAGTGTCTGGGTTCAGGGTTAATCCTGGCTTACATCCCAATGTGCGAATTTTCTGAAGTGTAGGTCCAATCTCCTTGCAGGCTTCAACGTGAATGGTGATAATATCTGCCCCCGCTTTGGCAAAGTCCTCAACGTACCGCTCGGGCTCGGTAATCATCAGGTGCGTATCCAAGACCACACCGGTTCTTCGCTTCAGTGGTTCAAGCGCAGCAACAGCTAATGGACCGAAGGTCAGGTTCGGCACAAAGTGGCCATCCATCACATCAATATGTAACCAATCCGCCCCCGCATCCACGGCCTCTTCTGCATGGGCCTCCAGCCTTGCGAAATCAGCGGAAAGAATTGAGGGGGCAATCAGCATTCTATCTCACGAAAAAATGACGACAATGATGGCCATCAAGAGCACATTGACAAGCGCAACAGGCAGTAATACTTTCCAGCCAATCTGCATCAACTGGTTGTACTTGAAACGGGGCAGGGTCCAGCGTACCCATAAAAACAAAAACCCAAAGAACGCAACCTTGACCAATAAACTCCCCACCTGCATCAGAGGCAGTAAGATAGAGCCCTCAAGCCACGGAAAAACCGCAAGCAACTGCGGCTCAAATGGGATCAGATAACCCCCAAAGAAGAGCGTAGCAATCACAAACGAGGCGACAAACCAGTTCACGTACTCAGCCAGAAAAAACATGCCGAATTTCATCCCGCTATACTCCGTATGATAGCCTCCCACCAACTCCTGTTCCGCCTCCGGTAAGTCAAACGGGGCACGGTTCGTCTCTGCAAAAGCAGTGATGATAAACAGGATGGCACCAATGGGGTTACGGAAAAAATTCCATCCCAGAATTGCACCCCCCATTGCCTGATCCTCTACGATCTCCACGACGCTGAGTGAACCAGCAGTAATTACTACGCTGGCCACAGCTAATCCCATGGAGAGCTCGTAAGAAATCATCTGCGCACTTGAGCGCAACCCACCAAGAAGTGAAAACTTGCTATTACTGCTCCAGCCAGCAAGCGTGACCCCATAGACCGAGATACTCGTCAACGCCAAGATGATCAGAATCCCTACCGCGCTGTCCACAATGACAAAGCCGCGCGCATACGGAATCAATGCCGGCACCGTCATCGCGATCACAACCATCACCACCGGAGCCAGTGAGTGAACAAACCTGTTTGCTCCTTCAGGAACGGTATCCTCTTTGAAGACCAGTTTGAACACATCTGCAAACGGCTGAAAAAATCCTCCCGGCCCAACCCGGTTCGGACCCGGTCGATTTTGGATGAAGGCAGACACTTTCCGCTCGGCATAAACCAGACAGGATGCCGATATCAACATAAAGTTGATGATCCCGAAGGCTACCACGGCCAATAATCCTGGCGATAGATCCATCCACCCTTAACCGATGACCTCTGTCTCAATGGGGGGAAGGTTGACGCCACTGAGTCCCATCGCCTCATGCGTGGCTCCCGCAAATCCCGGGACAGTCTGGCTGATGTGCTGCATAATTTTTTTGGGACCTTGCGGATCAATTTCTGTGTCGAGCAGTCTTGATATGATCGGAATGATTTCCCAACTCGGCTTACAGTCAATATAGTGACATTCACTATGCCAGCGGTCAAACGGCGTACCATGCTGGTCGGCGCGGCTGAGTCCCATGTGCATCATGAGCGTCCGGTTGGTCCCCTTGATGGCTTTGGCAGGCATTACCCGCTGCGCCCGCCCGGATTCATTGACAAACGTCCCGATAGTCTCGATAACCATCGCTGCAGGAAGCCCTACATTCGCCGTAGGAAACGTTTGATTGGTCGTGTGATAATAATGCAGGATAACCTCTATGTCCGCTAACGATTCAATGCTGCAAAGCCCTGCGGCAACGGGATCATCCTCTAGAACATACAGGACCGAGACCTCTCCAGATTCAATCCGTGCACGCCAGAATGGCAGATCAATCGGCTGCAATCCCAGGCGCTCGCACCCTTGGCTGTTCGGAGCCCGATCATCTGTACGAAGCCAATCATCCCCGTGCCCGGGCTCGATATGAGGAATGTAGCCGGCAACCTGCCCTCCAACTGCCTCTGCAAGCTGCATCAACATCCAGTTATCCTCAACCGTCGCATGGGCGGAGGCGATAAATACAGTGGATGCACCTGCATTCTGAAGGATTTCGGCGGCCTTTTGAAGGGTTGCATCCCATGAGGATGGAACGGGCTCTCCCGCGATGGAAGGACCATAAGGTCGATCTTCATTGAAGCGACGATAGACTAAACGATCCTCGTCGGGAAGCCAGTATTCATTGACATCCGGATTGGCACGCGGCGTAATCCAGAGCACTAGGTTATCCCGAACCCATAGATGACAATTCGATCCTTTCGCGTTGGTGGTCGTGATGGATGGAGTGCTGGCCATCTCCCAGATCCTCGCCTGAAAGCGAAAATCAACGGAGGTCAGGGCCCCAACCGGGCACAAATCAATCACATTCATCGAGTAGGGTTCATCAAACGAAACCCCTGGCGGCGTAATTGGGTAATTCTTCACCCCCCCGCTCAATGATTGTGAGCTGTGCGCTTTTAGAGATTTCATCTGTAAAGCGCACACAACGTGTACAATTAATGCAACGCTCCGCATCCAATACAACGCGTGGACCGAGCTTGACTTTCTTGGGCTTATGAACCTTACGGAATTCAAATCGCGATCCTTCCGGCCCGTACTTGTATGCCTGAATCTGAAGAGGGCAATGCCCCGCTTGATCACAGATCGGACAATCAAGTGGGTGATTAATGAGCAGGAACTCCAGGGTATCACGCTGTGCATCTGCGACCTTCTCACTTGAGCGTGCAGTACAAATAACCTGCCCATCTGATAGGATATGACTGCAACTGGTCTGCAGCTTGGGGAAATACTGAATGACGGGCTCTCCCTGCTCATCCACCTGGATCTCACCTGTTTGCCGATCCCGCATCGGTGCCCCAATATCTACTAGACACTGCCGACAGTTTGCCGGCACTGACATGGACGGATGGTAACAAAAATGGGGGAGTTCGATGCCGTGATCCAGACAAAACTGGAGCAAACTCGGCCGACCTTCAAATTCGTATTGCTTGCCGTCTATGATGACCTGAGACATGGGAGATCTAACTGGATTCTTCTGGAGACACACGAACACCGACTGCGCTCATGGAAAGCACCGGACTTGCCCCCGGTGCATCCTCCTGGTAATGCGCTTCCGCCCCCTCCTCTGGAATCGAGATGACCCCAAAGACGATGGCGTAGCGACCACTGATATCTTTGGGTACAGTAAACTGGTACTCGCCATCCTTATCCCTCCCGGCATGAACGCGCAGACCATCTTCTGTATCCATACTTCGGAGCATCAGCCAGCATCCCTCCATCTGACAGACTTCATGTACGGTTCCTGCAACCGCCACATTCTTTCCCGTATAGTGTTGCGGCTCCGATACGACAGCTTCCACCGGGATGGCATCTGCAGCGTCTGGTGCTAATCCATAGACGGCATCGCTGATGGGCTCTGCACGATTACAGGCAATAAAAAAGATACAGACAAGGATCAGGTTGTATTTCATGTATCAATCGTCATGTTCATTTTCAGGCACTCACTGCCCAGACCGCCGGACGGCACCGGCGCTCAAAATCTTCCCGGAAACGCTTGATCGTATTGCGTACAGGCCAGGCAGCCGCGTCCGCCAATGCGCAAACGGTACGCCCTTCCATTTGATCACAGAGATCAAGTAAAAGATCAAGATCCCGGAGATTTCCCTTCACCATCATCAATCCGGGTGATCAAATTCTCCATCCACCCTGTACCTTCCCTGCATGGAGTACACTGCCCGCAACTTTCATGGTGATAAAAATGTGCGACCCGCCGCAGAAACGCAACCATATCCGTGTCCTCGTCTAGAAACAGCATGCCGGCCGTCCCCAACATAGAACCCGCTTCCCGCAGGCTTTCCACATCCATCGTAACCCCCTCAATCATATCGGCCCGAAGGATCGGTACGGATGCCCCGCCAGGCACAAGTGCTTTGAGCTTTTTGTTTCCACGCATTCCTCCAGCAATCTCGAGCAGGTCGGTAATGAGCATTCCCGTTGGATACTCATACACGCCTGGGCGATTCACATGCCCCGAAATCCCATAAAGCAGAGGCCCCGGGTTTTTCTCTGCACCAATTGCTGCAAACCAGTCCGCCCCTCGATCCAGAATGAGTGGGGCACAGGCCAACGTCTCCACATTGTTGATCGTGGTGGGATACCCCCAAATCCCTGATTGTGCCGGAAACGGCGGCTTAATTCGGGGATAGGCTCGTTTCCCTTCAAGAGATTCCATCAAACTGGTCTCCTCTCCACATATGTAAGCACCTGCTCCCTTATGGAGAATGATGTCCATACTGTGATTCGTTCCCAGCATGTTTTGGCCTGCCAATTTTGCGTCATACACTTTTGCCAGCTCCTCCTCCATATGCGTGATCCAACTTGCATACTCGCCGCGAACATACAGGTAGCATGCTTTGAGGGACATGGCGTAGCCGGCAATCAGGATCCCCTCAAACAAGAGATGGGGGTTGTACTCCATGAGTTGCCGATCCTTGAACGTCCCTGGTTCGCTTTCATCTGCATTGCAACACAGGTAACGGGACACCTCCGGCTTGACCGGGGGCATGAAACTCCATTTGAGCCCTGTAGGGAACCCTGCTCCTCCCCTGCCACGCAACCCGCTGCGCTTCATCTCAGCCGTCACCTCCTGAGGCTCCAGCTCCTTGACGACCTTGTGCAGGGTCTCGTAGCCACCACCGGCACGATAGACATCCAGGTGATGTAGATTTTTGACCGGAGGCAGGAGCACCCGCTCATAGGACTTCCAGTTCCCCGCCTTTGTCATAATACGTCTCTCATTCTGTCCTGAGGTAAGGCCTTTGGATGCATGACAGGATTCTTCAGGGGGATTACTGGGTTTGTTCTGATCGTGGAGGAGTTACATAACGTTCCACCGCTTCCGTATCGGTTCGTCTGTTCCCACCCATTTCATCTTCATCCTGCGGCAACGTAACCGACACAAACGGCAACGACTTGCCGACTTCGAGAGCCTCCAGTAATTCGTCGACTTTTTCGGGGGTCAGGTTATGGGCATAGGGGCCGTTATTGACCTGCATCATGGGAGCGGAACCACATGCACCCAGGCATTCTGCCTCCTGCAAGGTATAGCGACCACATGCCGACGTATGCCCACGCTTCACTCCCAGCTTCTCTTCCAGGTAAGCCAGAATATCGTAACCACCACAGAACTGACACGAAAAGCATGTACATACATCCAGTACAAAAGTCCCTTTCTCTTCTTTGAAGTACTGCGTATAGAAGGTCGCAACCCCGTAGACCTGCGCATAGGGTAGTGAGAGCTCGGCGGCAACCAGTTGTAAAACCTCTGGTGGGAGAAATCCAAATTTCTCCTGCGCAAGCCAAAGCACCCACATTACCGCTCCATCCGAGGTTGGATACTGATGAACCCAACCTGCAATTCTGGCCTTTTCTTCCTCCGTAAAGGTGAGCTCTTTCTCGGAAAAATGCGGCTCTGGGTTTGGATCCGGGAGTGCAACCACCGGATTACGGATAAAATCTGCCATACTACCTGTCCGCCTCCCCCATAACTGGATCAATTGAGCCAATCAGCACGACAATATCGGCGACTGTGTGTCCTTCCATCATGGATTCCAGACCCTGTAAATTGGTGAAGGAAGGTGCATTCAGACGTGCACGCCATGGGCATCCGGTTCCATCGCTTTCAAGATAAAACCCCAATTCGCCTTTCGGTGATTCAATTGCATGATAGGCTGTAGCCCCTTTGGGGGGCGTAACCCCAGTCTCCGTGTACATAAAGTCATGTATCATCCCCTCCATGGAGTAGTACACTTCATCCTTGGATGGGTAAGCTTTCTTCGCATCATCCGTCCGGATTTCCCCTTCCGGTAACCGATCCAAGCACTGATTGATGATCTTGATACTCTCAAGCATTTCTTCCATGCGAATATGATAGCGTGCTAAACAATCCCCCTCTTCCCGGAGCGGGATCGTAAAGTCAACCTCATCATATTTCAGATAGGGTTCAAATATTCGGATATCATAAGGCACCCCACTGCCACGAAGATTCGGACCAGTGAGTCCAAGTTCAATCGCTTCCTCTTTGCTGATCACACCAATATCCTTATTTCGATCAATCCAGATGCGGTTACGGTTGAGAAGTTTCTGCCAGCCTTTGATAATTTCTTCATAGCGTGTTGCAAAATCCCTGATCATCGCAACGGCGGTCGGGCTCAGGTCCGTTGCTAATCCACCGATACGGCTATGAGACACTGTAAAGCGTGCACCGGACACTTCATCAAAGATATTATAGAGATCCTCTCGTCCCTGGAAGGTCCACAGAAAAACACTGACGGCTCCTGCATCCATCAACCCAACTCCTAGCCACAACAGATGCGAGGAAATACGGGCCAATTCACACATGATCATACGGATCCATTGCGCACGATCAGGGACTTCAATGTTGGCAAGTTTTTCCACTGCCATACACCAGGCCACGTTATTTGCATAGGGAGCGAGGTAGTCCATGCGGTCTGTATAGGGCATGAACTCCTGATAGGTCTTGCTCTCTGCAAGTTTTTCGATCCCCCGGTGTAAATACCCAATATCCAGTACACACTTCTCAATCCGCTCGCCGTCGAGTTTCACGACGCATCGGAGCACACCATGCGTAGCCGGATGCTGTGGTCCGATATTGAGGGTCATCTCATGCTCAAGCGCATCCTCTATGCGCGAAACGTCAATCCCCCGCTTTGTACTCAGCCATGCATCCTTGCTCTCAAGTCGTTTGAGCAAGGTCTCGTTGTGTCTGGGCCAGAACGAGAAGATTGCCTCCCGGTCATGATAGGGGGTTGCTACTGACATCTATTGTTCCTCTCCCCGGGGCTCTTGATAACTCTTGGCTGGACTGCCACTGTGGGCAGCCGCAAAGGGATCCATGGTTAACTCTCCTTCAGGGGTCCGTGGAGGAAGTGGCAGGGATCCCGGAATCCCAAGAAGTGGAAATTCCTTGCGCTGAGGATGATACTCAAAATCTTCCGGCATATACATTCGCCGAAGATCGGGATGTCCCTCAAAGCGAATCCCCAACATATCGTAGCACTCACGCTCATTCCAGTCTGCTGCCTTGAAGAGGCCGGTCAACGATGGGACAACCGCATCTTCTTCATCAACCAGTATCTTGAGTCGAAGGCGCTTATTGGCCTCCAGGTTCACCATGCAGTAGTACACCTCATAGCGGGGCGCATCCTCACGAAAACGATCAACTCCGGCCAGATCTACCAAATAGGTGAAGCCCAGTGCTTCCTTCAATGCAGTGCAAACCTGCAACAGGGAATCCCGCTTCACAAACGCCGTATACTCGCCCGCATACACGGATACCTCCGTAATTGCCTCGGGGAATTGCTTCTTGAGTGTTTCAATCGTGTCTGCCACGTTGGTAGACGCTTTCTCGTGCACATTTTTTTCGTCCGCACGCGCCTCGTCAACAGGGGTAAAATGAAACTTAAGTGAATCAGGCATCCGCTAGGCTTGACGCATTTGAAGCTACCTTACGGCCATCTCCAGTCAGGATTCCCGGCTTGGCTGATTGCGCCGCTGACTCTTTCGGTCCACTCGTATAATCCTGTATCACCGAATATTCATTGCGGATTTTCTCCTGAATATCCATCAACGCATGAATGACCGCTTCCGGTCTGGGAGGGCAACCGGGGATGTACACATCAACCGGCATAAAATTGTCAATCCCCTGGACAACCCCATAACAACGATGCATGCCCCCACTGGATGCACACGCTCCCATGGCAATGCACCATTTTGGGTCGGCCATCTGATCCCAGACACGCCGTATGGCATGTGCCATCTTGTAACTGCACCATCCCGCAACGATCATTAGATCCGCCTGACGGGGAGAAAATCGCATTGCCTCGCTGCCAAACCTCCCAACATCGTATTTGGGACCTCCAAACGCCATCATCTCAATGGCACAGCATGCAAGGCCCATTGGCATCGGCATCAGTGAATTGGACCGTGCCCAGTTGACGACAGCATCAACCGTAGTCGTTAAGTATCCAGTCGTTGAATCCATTGCGTAGAAGCTAGGTCGATTTTATGAAAATCTGTGTGCTCTGTTTCGCTACTCGAACTCGAGTCCCCCCTTTTTGATGTCATACAATAACCCCACTGCAAGAATGAGGATAAATATCGTCACGGCCGCAAGAACCCCCATCCCGATTCCTGCTTCCAGGAAGTGCCGGTGGCTGACCGCCCATGGATACAGGAAGACGACCTCGACATCAAACACAATAAAGATCATCGCAACCAGGTAGAACTTCACAGAAAACCGCTGATGCGCCGTCCCGATGGGGTCCATCCCACTCTCATAGGCGCCAACCTTTACCCGATTCGGCCTCCGCGGACCAAGGAGTCGTTGAGCAAGAAGCAGCGTCAGAGCAAGGCCTGTGGCCAACCCCAACATAATCAACAGTGCAGTGAATTCAGCACTCATCTCAAATTGCCGATTTCATTCTTGATACCAGACGACGCACAATATAATGCTTCAGGAATCGGATTGATGCATTGATCTCTCACCTGCAGTGAGCTAATTGTGGACATAAAATGAGTCGTCCGATCGGATTTCGAACGGTATAGCTGCATAGAGCTCGCTCCCATTACTTCATGATCAATCCTTACACCTCCAACACACAGCACTGAAGCACAGATCTACGGGACATCTTTCTGCTGAACACTTATGCCTCAAAGTGCTTCATCAACCGGGTTTTGATCAACCGGCGGGCGAGCAATGGTAATTTTGGACTAACTCAAATAATTCCTCCTCACGAATTACAACTGAAATTGTTTTTTGATACCTTGAATGAACATGTCTTCGTCCATTTCTTTTCGGGAATCCAGCAAATGGTGGGCGTCCGCTCCTGCCCGATAACGCATTTTGTCTGAATCGTCCGTTGCTGCATCATAGATCACTTCCGCAACCAGTTGTGGTGGTGATGGCGGCATCCCTCCTCCAGAGGCAAATGCCTGCATAACTTTACCAACAATTTCTTGGTATTCCAATAATTCAGAATCACTCTGAAAATCAAAAGAACGTCCGGCAAAATCTGTAGCAATCAGACCAGGTTCCACGATTTTAACCTTTACGCCGATCGCATCTGCCTCATAGGATAATGCCTCGGAAATACCTTCAACCGCAAATTTGGTCCCGTGATACAGGCTACCCAGTGGAAATGTCATCTTCCCACCAATCGAGGAAATATTGATAATGGTCCCAGACTGATTGCTCCGAAAATGAGGCAATACAGCTCTGGTCACATCCAGTAAACCGATCACATTCGTATTGAACTGTCTCACAATATTTTCCCTGGGAAATGCCTCCAGGGGGCCGTATGCACCATAACCAGCATTATTCAGAAGCACATCAATTTTCCCAAATGCCTCAATACCAGACTGAACTGCTTGGTCAATGGAATCCAGATCAAGGACATCAAGTTTAGTAACAAGGGTATTCGTCATGCCCGTCAATTCTTCCTCCTTTTCTGGAGACCGCATGGTTGCGATTACTTTCCATCCATTGTTATGGAAATGTCTTGCCGTGGCTTTTCCTATCCCGCTACTTGCACCTGTGATCAAAATGGTTTTATTCATTTTTTAAGTCAATTTGTTAGATGTATGGTCAAAAATACTCCACTCGTGTCCAGCAACAACCGCTTTTTTCGTTGACGCAAATTAAAAGTTTCACTCTGGAGGAGCGCGCCACGAAACGATTGGCGCACCGAATTTCGCGAATCCCCGCATTTGATTCCACTGCTGATGCAGAGAACAGACTCCAACCGGCAGCTTTGACTCAAGCCAATTTAAGTGATGTTCAACGGCAGTCAACTTTCAACTCTTGGAAAATCCAGTATTGAGAACCCGGAAAAGGGGAAGTTCAACCATAAACACAGTACTTTCCATGAAGGTATCCACGAAAGCAACTCATGCGAACGTGATCCGGCATACGCACTTCAAAGATTACTTTGAGGAAACCCGTAGACCCCGCTCAGGTCTTACATCAGCCCATTTCTAAGAGGATCTTGTACAATATTTTGGTGATCCCTTCTAACGCCAATCAGTGGTATAGGTCAGGCGTGCGCTTGCAATACGACCCAATCTGGGGGAACCAACAAATTCCCGGTGATTGCTGTCGGTCGCATTGTTAATGCTAAGATCCACCCGAAGAGCCGGATTGATTTCATAACCAGCGCCTACATCCAGAACGAAGTAGGACGGTACGTTACCGTCATAGGGCCCCGAAAGCATCCGAAATCCGTCTATGTAACGACCAGATGCATTCACACTGAAACCACTTCGGTGCTCATACTGCCCACCAAGCTTAAACTTCAAGCTGGGTGCGTTCAATGCAAGTACCTGGTCCTCATTATCCTCATTCAATTCTGTGTGATCAAAAAAGTCATCGCTCACCCAGGACAGGTTTCCAAACAGCGAAAGTGACCGGGATGCAAGCACCTGCAGGGATATATCCGCCCCATAATACTCGATACTTCCAAAGTTGGGATAGGCCAGCATAATCTCCGGCACTTCACCGACCCCTGGATTATTCTCATTGGGTTGCACAATTGCAATCGGTGTTGATGGACTTGGCAGCGAACTCCCTGCGACATCTACCAGTAGTTGAGCAGCCTGCTCTGCGGTCAGACCGAAAAGTCCGAGCGCACCAACCAATGTGGAATTATTCGTAATTCCTGTAGTAATATCCCGAACAAGATCCTGAGCCAAGTTCGGGACCAATACCAGCGGCGTATTCACTTGGAGGGAGCCGATGAAATTTTTCTTTGTCGCATAGTAGACATCCGCGGCAAACAATACATTGTCACCAAGAATTCCCTTGTATCCTACTTCAAAGGTTTGAGATATCGTCTGCTGAAGGGGATCTACATCCTCCAGATCCGTTATACCCAAATCTATACCAAACGTGCTGAGATTCAATGCCCCCAGAACCCCTGGACTAAACCCTCCCACCACCGTTGACTCGGGATTGAGAGCAGCCTTCAGTGTTGCGATCAGTTGCAAAGGTATATTCAGGCCGGCGTTGGAGAGCATCAGGGCAAGATCTTCATCAGGGATTGCAACCAGTCCCTGGTACATCAGCCCATAAACGACTCCCGTGCTGACCCCTGCCGGGGTTGGAGCTCCCTCTGCCCCTGGCAATAGGCTTGACGCAACAAGATCCGTTGAAGCGCCTAATGCTAAATAATCTGGGTTTCGCGCGTAGGTGAAGCCGGTGGCAGCACCTCGTCCACGTACTTTGATATTGCCGGGTAGCACCGCAGCGACTATGTCCAGCCAGTTGCTGGTCGCCGAGGGGGATGAAAAACTGCGGTTATAGGTTACGCGGAAGCTTGAGTTTGGATTGGGCTTCAGCACCAGTCCGACACGTGGGGACGCCTGGACTTTGTCGACAACGTTATTGTAGTCCCCACGCAATGCCAACGTCAATTCGACACGGTCAGTGATTGTTGTCGTCGACTGTGCATATGCCCCATACTCATCAATGTTATCATTATCCTCATTTCGTCCCAGAACAGTTCCTTTTGTATCTGGACGGGTCAACTCAAAATCCACTCCCATGATCAGTGACTGACGGGCACCAAATTGCATATCGTACTGGGCCTGCATCACATACTCGCGAGAATGTTCAGTGACTGGCTCTCCCCCGTACACATAGGAATCACCTGAATCATTGGCGTTAACAAAAAATTGTGCAAAAAAGCCTCCACTGGATAACCGTGCCTGGGCAAACGAATACCGATAATTATCTCCTTGAATCGTGCCGATCCCACTTAACAGCGCCCCCTTGAGTACACCGGTTCCAGCGTTTAAAGACAATGTTGTTCCCGTTCCCAAGCGGAACGACAGATCCCCCGCAACGGTGTACTTGTTAAATTCTGTGTCTCGCTCACCGTCCACAAAAAGCTGTACGGCATCGTCTGGGTCCGGACACTGATCAAATTCACTCGCTTCGAGAAGCGAGGCATCACAGCCCCGAAGAGCAAAATCCTCTGCAGCTGAATACGAACCGGTGACCTTGACACCAACGCGGTCACCCAACACTCTCGCAACCCGAGCCTGTACATTCATATGAGATTGCTCTCCACCACTGACCGAAACCGTCGCCCCTGGATGCGAAAAAGCATCCTTGGTGATGTAATGGATGACCCCTGAATCCACACCCGCACCATAGAGCGCAGACCCCGGACCTCGCACGACTTCCACCCGATCCAAGTCTACTGAAAGGTTGGGCATCAGGTTATGCAAGTTTACTCCGATAGAAGGCGAACCGGCATCCCGATAATCCGTCAACACCAACGTAGCTCCAGAGAATACATTGCCGAATCCTCGCAGAACCACCTCATTCCGATCTACCCCGGTTTGCGCCACATCAAGCCCCGTGACATTACGCAGAGACATAATCGTCGAAGGAACAACCGAGCGTGCAATGTCCTCCGCCAGAATCACATCAATGGATGCGGGCGCGTCCAATACTTTCTCCTGCCGCCGACTGGCCGTAACCTGCATCTGTTCCAGATCCACCCCACCTACCAGATCTACATCAAGAGTATACGTTTCTTCCACGGAGAGATTAACTTCGATTTCAACAGACCTGTATCCGGTATAGGACACCCGTATGATACCGACCCCTTCAGGCAGTCCATCAAGTATATACTGCCCAGTTTCATCGGTAGCTGTTCCTTGCCCAGAACTGACATGAACCACATTTGCTCCGAAAAGCGGAAGGCTACTCTCCGAATCTGTGACGACGCCGGTCACCGAAGCCGATTGAGCATAGACCCAACCGGGAGACACCAGAAACAGCAAGAATAAAACGATACCCAAGATTTTTTTTGCAGTGTACATTTGCCTAGACTTTATGAATGTTCGATACAGTACATCCAACTGCGTGGATCAGAATCATCCTCAATCCTGCCCTTCTGTAACCTCCACCATTGTTGTACCTCGGATCTGCCCTTTCCCAATTTAACAAATAGAACTGTAGATTGCTCACTCTTCAACTCCCCCGATCCGTTGTGTAGGTCAGACTGAACGACGCAACACGCCCAAGCCTGGGGGCACCCACAAATTCACGGTGATTACTGTTAAAAAGATTATTGATCCCCAAGCCCGCGCGAATTCCGGCTTTCTGGATCGAATACCCCACACCAACATCCACAATCGTATAGTCCTCAACTTCCCCTATATACTGCCCTGCAATGACTGGAAAGCCCTTCATGAACCGCCCGGATATCCTCAGTGATAAGCCATTGCTGCGCTGGTATTGCCCACCGAGCTTGAACTTGAAGCCGGGGGCGTTGAGCGCCAGTTCCAAATCCTCAGATTTTTCGCCCAGTTCCGTATGATCAAAGTGGTCGTCACTTATCCAGGATGCATTCCCGAAGAATGTCAGCTGATCACTGGCAAGGATCTGGGTTGAAACATCCATGCCGAAGTACTGAATGCTTCCAAAGATGGGATAGGTCAACATAAGCTCTGGAAAATACCCCTCCCCCCTGTTATTCTCGTTTGTCTGTACAATCGCGATGGGAGTTTCACTGTCAGGGAGGTCATCCCCGGCGACATTAACCAATATTTCCGCACCCTGCTGCGGAGTTAAGCCCAGTAACCCCAATACATTTGTGATGTCTTCGTTTGCCGCGAATCCAGCCGAAATATCCCGAATGAGATCTTGTTGCAGATTCGGGACAAGCACAAACGGGGTCTTGGCCTGAAGTGGGCCGATAAAATTTTCCCGCTTCGCAAAATACCCATCCACTGTGAACAAGATCTTATTGTGAACGATTCCCTTGTATCCGATCTCCCACGACTGGGTCATTGCAGGTTTAATTGGCCCCAAATCCGAGAGGTTATTCAGTTCAGGATCGGTTACAAGCTCCAGCGTACTGAGATTGGGTAATGCCAAAGTTCCAGAACTGAATCCCTGAACCGAGGTGGCTTCCGGTCTCAGCCCCTGCTTCAAAAGAGAGATCAATGAGGCGGGAATATTCACCCCTGCATCCGCCAGCATCATGGCCAGGTCCGCATCTGGAATTGCGGCCAACCCCTCGTAAATCAGTCCATACATCACACCGGTATCAACTCCAACGGGAGTCGACACACCTTCCATGCCAGGAAGCATGCTGGAAGCCACGAGCGCCGTTGGAGCTCCAAGTGTCAAATAGTCCGGGTTCCGGGCATAGGTGAAGCCACTTCCTCCACCACGCGCCCGTACATTGAGTTCTCCGAGGGAAGCAGCAACTATATTGAGGAAATAGTCGGTGGCAAGCGGTGAGGAGAAACTACGGTTGTATGTTGCACGCAGGCTTGACGATGGTGTCGGTTTTAGAACAAGTGCAACCCGGGGAGATGCCTGAATATCCGTTACTACGTTGTTATAGTCTCCCCGGAGCGCGAGCGTCAATTCCAGCCGATCCGAAATCTTTGTGGTTGATTGTAAATATGCTCCAAATTTGTCCACATGCTCCAGCGTCACGTCAACTCCTGCGATCAATTCCTGCCGGGAGCCAATCGCCTGCGTGTACTGGCCCTGCAGTACGTACTCTTCCGAAACTTCTGTAATTAGATCTCCCCCATATACATATGAATCCCGCGAATCGATCGTATTCACGTAAGCCTGCACAAAGAATGGTCCGCTGGCCAATCGAAGCTGAGCATAGCCGGTAATCAACCCTTTGGCCTGAATGGTGCCAATACTGCTGAGCATGGTCCCATCAAGGTTGGCAATGCCCCCATTGACAGAAAGAGTGGTCTGACCACCCGTGCGCCAATCCACGCTGCCCGACAATACCAGCTTACGTTGGCGGATCTCGCGTGCACCGTCCACGAACAGCTGCACTGCATCCTCTGGATCCGGACACTCACTGAACCGCTCCGCTTCGAGAAGTGAGGGATCACAGTCCTGAAGGGCAAAATCCTCTGCGGTTGCATAGTTGCCAATCAATTTTATACCAAGATTTTTCCCCAGGACGGTTGCAACGCGGCCCTGGATATTGAACATGGACCGCTGACCTCCGCTTACAGAAATCGTAGTTCCAGGATAACTGAACGCATCTTTGGAGATATAGTGGATGACCCCCGTATCTCCACCGGGACCATAGAGTGCAGACCCTGGCCCACGCACCACTTCAATTCGTTCCGTGTCAATGGCCAGACTTGGCATGATATTGTGCAGGTTGACCCCGACGGATGCCGCACCGGCTTTCCGGTAATCGGTGAGTACATGGGTCGTCCGCGAAAAAACATTATTGAATCCCCGGAGCACAATTTCATAGCGGTCCACCCCGGTCTGTACCATGTCCACCCCCGTCACATTCCGCAGCGATTGCGCCATCGTCGGAGCAACATCCAGTTGAAAATCCCGCGGAACGATCACATCAATGGATGCAGGCGCATCCAGTGTTTTCTCATTCCGACGCCCAGCCGTCACCTGAATTGGATCGAAATCCGTTCCCGGCACCAAAGCAATGTTCCATACACGATTCTCGCCCGCAGTCAAGGTGATCTGAGACTCCTGGGCCGCATAGCCAACGAAGCTGACGCGCAGCGTATAGGCTCCGGGAGCAAGGTTGCGGATTTCAAACGCTCCCTCCGTGTCCGTCGCACGTCCAATTGTCGTTCCCGAGATGAACACATTTGCACCGACCAGCGGAAGACCTGTTTCCGAATCGGTGACCTTGCCGGTAATCGCCCCCGCCTGCGCGAAAACAGGCTCAGCAAGGACGCAAACGATCACGCTCACCAGCAGGGTACGCATCACATGATCAGCTATCCCGCACAACATGAATCAACCATGACTTTAACTCCTTGCAAAAAACCCTTCAGCCAACATATCACACCCTTCGATTTTTTTGTGATAAATCAAGGGTTGGAGCTTGTAATTCCCACGCGTGACAAGAGTAAATCTACATTTTTCGTATGATGGGCTGCATTGAAGAGATCTCGAACTTCTTTCGTGGAGGTGTGGAACATGACTTCCGCTGAAGCCAGGACCAACGACTCAAACGGCTTCCCTTCCTTCCAACTTTGCATCGCAAGAGGCTGAACCAGGTCATATGCTTCTTCGCGCGTCAGCCCGTGGTCAATCAGATGCAACATCAATCGTTGGCTGTTATACAGGCCATAAGTTGCATCCAGGTTCTTCTGCATGCGATCAGGGTAGACAACCAGGTTTTGAAGGATGCGTGTCAATCTCAGCAGGGCATAATGTACGACCGTGGTTGCATCGGGGAGAATCACACGCTCCACACTGGAATGTGAAATATCTCTTTCATGCCACAAGGCTACATTTTCCATTGCCGCCACCATATAGCCACGCAGTAGCCGTGCACAACCCGTGATATTTTCGCTACCTATGGGGTTGCGTTTATGTGGCATGGCACTGGAGCCTTTCTGCCCTTTCCCAAACGCTTCCTCGACCTCTCTGACTTCGCTACGCTGCAAGTGGCGAATTTCTACGGCAATCTTTTCAAGACTGGCCCCTATGAGCGCCAGCGCACTCACATAATGCGCATGGCGATCCCGCTGGATTACCTGCGTAGCAATCGGCTCTGGTTTAAGGCCAAGGAGCTCACAGGTGATTCGTTCCACCTCCGGTGGCGTATGTGCGAACGTTCCGACGGCTCCAGACAATTTCCCTGTTCGAACCTCCTCAGCAGCCGCTTTGAACCGTGTCAGGTTTCGACCCATCTCTGCATAGTAAAGCGCAAGCTTCAACCCGAAGGTGGTGGGTTCTGCATGCACCCCATGTGTTCTGCCCATCATCAGAGTATCGCGATGCTCAAGGGCCCGGTCATGCAAGACCTTGAGCAGGGCTTCAAGGGCTTCTTCAATGAATTGATTTGCTTCCGCCAGTCGTACGGACCAAGCCGTATCAACAACATCGGATGAGGTCAGGCCATAATGGACCCATTTTTTTTCCGGCCCGAGTCCTTCACTGACCGCACGCGTAAACGCAACCACATCGTGCCGCGTAGATTTTTCTATCTCGTGAATCCGCTGCAGATCAAAGGATGCATTTTCCCGAAGCGTTCGAACTTCATCTTCGGGAATGACTCCGATCCTGGACCACGCCTCGCAAACCGCCAACTCTACCTGAAGCCACACCTCAAACTGGCGCTGCTCACTCCAGAGTTTCTGCATTAACGGATGGGTGTATCGCTGAATCATACGCTTCTTAATCTGTAATTTCCTGAATATACAATCAAGGGGGTTGAACCTCTGCAGATTCGGTCATGCACGCGCAGTCTCGACGCCCCTTGAATGCAATCCTGTACCTGACACAAATCTACCTGTATTTGTAGACGGTTCTGAGTTGCCAATACTTAACGGAGGGGCAAGTGGAAGGATGGTGCGGGACAAAAATACTCTTCGGAACGATTCTCCTCCGCTCATGCCAACAGCTTCAAACAGAGGATTTGTTTCGCTCTGTTCATCAGATAGTACAAGGCAACAGCTTACAACATCCTGCTCACTGTTTTCGAGAGCCTGTGAGCCTGAATTCAGCAATGTCTGGAGAGAGACGCCGGTATGGATTCGGACTTTCGGCGTTCGTACCTCCTGTCCAACAGCAACTGCAGGCCAAAATAAATACCCCCCAATGCCAACCCGAATAACACCAAAACAATAAGAAACATGACGGCTATTTCCCAGTGTCCGTCTATTCTGCCTCCCCATCAATAAACGGCAATGATTCCGGTTCGGACATACTTGCATGTTTCGATCTTCCGAATAGCTGGGAACACGCCAAGTTGAGACTCGCGTCAACCTCGATGGCGAAGTTAGGTTGAACATTTCGGATCCCAATGGTCTCGGCTCTCACAACGAATCACGCTTATCCCTCAGACGCGTGTACAATAATTTCCGGGCCCGAAAAATATGCGCCTTGACCGTTCCGAGTGGAAGTTCCAGTTCCTGAGCAATTTCCTCGTAGGATTTTTCCTGCTGATGCCGCATTACAATCACGCGGTTATACTTGGGAGGCAGCGAATCAATCGCTTCCTGGATGATATTCGTACGCTGCCCACCCTCAATTCTACGGTCCGGTCGGTACGTGATATCGGGGACTTGCTGACGGACCTCACCCTCTTTCGTTTGTGTTGGCTTGTCCAGCGAGACCGTGGCCAGCCTTCGCTTGCGCTTATAATCAATCGCATGATTGGACGCAATCTTGTAGAGCCAGGTCGAAAACGCGTAACTGGTGGAGTACGTATCTAATGCTTTGAATGCTTTCATGAACGCCTCCTGAACCAAATCTTCGATTCCTTTTGTGTCCCCAATCGTACGCTTGATGTGTAGAGACAGCCCTTTCTGGTATTTTTGAACGAGCAGTGCGTATGCACGCTGATCTCCTTCCAGTGCGCGGGAAACCAGCTCACGATCCTTCTGACTGGACGCTGACCATCCGGTCTTCGTCTGATCTTCAGGCATTCGGTTCATCCACTCATGTGCGACGATGCTGGTTGTCTAGCTATCTGGAGACACAGGCAGTTCACGCGTCTCCTTGTAGGTGCTCAGAACAATGCTGGTTTTTGTGCCGGTTACCCCTGGCCAGGATTGAATGCTGCCAAGCAAACGCTCCAACGAGGTGGTATCATGTGATCTGACCTTCAGAATATGAGAGCCCTCCCCGGTAATTGAATGCGCTTCAAGCACTTCGTTACAGCCACAGACATGCTCAATGAGGGTGGCATAACTACTTGACTTATCCACCGCAACACGAATAAAGGCAGTGATATCAAACCCCAGCTCCTTCGGATTCACGGTTGCATGATAGCCTGTCAGGAACCCGTTTGCCTCAAGCTTGCGCATGCGATCACTCACACTGGTCATACTTAACCCAACGCGTGCTGCGATGTCAACCCGCTTCATCCTCCCTGAAGCCTGCAGGAGGTTCAGAATGCGGGCATCAATTTTGTCAATTTTCTTGCTTACCATTTGAATTGTACCTCGTGGCTATGATTCGGACTGGACCACCACTGCCTCCCTTGATCTTCATGGGTAGAGCAATAATCGTAAATCCATTGGGAGGCAATTTATCCAGGTTTGCCAGATTTTCGAATCCAAGAATGTTACCCTGAAAGAGCTCTTGATGACTTTCATAGGTGTCTGATTGACCATAATCCAGACTGGCCGTATCAATCCCGACGGCCTCCACACTACGTTCATCCCGTAACCACCGTGCCGCATCCACCCCAATACCTGGAAAATGCAGTTGTGGCAGCGCTTCCGGCCCCAATAAATCGGTACCCATATACTTGACAGGGTCGGGCCAGTACTCGCCAAATCCGGTTCGAAATAATACCATCACCCGATCCGGCAGCCTCCCATGTTCGGCTTCCCACGATTCCAGATCAGCAACGCTGATTTGGTAATCCCGATTTTCGGCCACCTGATCACTCACATCCACCACAACCCCCGGCCCCATGAGATTTTCCAGGGGAATCTCGTGGACGGACCACTTCCCCTCTGCAAAGTGAATCGGAGCATCCATATGGGTACCGGTATGTTCTCCCAGTTCTAACGAGTTTGACTCATAATAATAACCGGGTTCCTGCCATCCTTTGGCAGTCTCATGGAGTTTAAATCCCGGGAGAGTTGGCCAATGGATTGTGGTAGCATCGAAACTATGCGAGAGATCTATCATCACATCTGGAGCAGGATCAGGGGGAACCTGTGATCTCGACGCACTGCAGATCACCCCTGAAAGCAAGAGGATGGATGCGAGCGTGAGATTTTTCATTTTGTCAACGTAAAACGATAACAGAATCGACTATAGTATACGTCTTCCCAACGCGATAAGCCTTAATTTGGTCCATATCGGGCCCATAGCTCAGTCGGTTAGAGCAGCGGACTCATAATCCGTCGGTCGGGGGTTCAAGTCCCTCTGGGCCCACATCCACTTAGGACAGACCCAGTAGTTGTCCTCCCTGATACACTAGGAGGGAAGCCATGTACGCAAGTGCCGTCATGTAAAGCCACATGACCAGGGGCCATCGCCAGGTATTGGTCTCCCGGCGTGCAATCGCCAGCGTGCTCATGCACTGGAGTGCGAACACAAAAAACACAAGCAGGCTGAGCGCCACCAATGGCGTAAATACAGGGCGCCCATCTGGATAACGGTCGGCTTTCAGCGCATCCCGCAGTGCCACCCCCTCTTCCACATCCGCAACACTGTAAATGATGCCGAGCGTCGAAATGATCACCTCACGTGCAGCAAAGGCGCTCACCAGACCCGCACTAATCTTCCAGTCAAACCCCAGGGGCTGCATCACAGGTTCGAGAATCCGTCCCAGATACCCAATGGCACTTCCTCGGATCTGAGCCGACTGCTGAACAATTTGGGCACTATCCAGTGCGGAAGCATACTCACGCTCTGCCTGTTGCATGATGGACTGTATCCGTGCCATCACAGGATCTTCGCCTTCCAGCGAACCCTCCAGAGCAGGCAAAGCCATATCTGGCGCTGGCAAAAGCGCCTCTGCTTCGGCATACCCTGCCTCGCGCTGCTCTGCTGCCTGCATCTCAATCTGCGCCCTTTCCGTGTTTGCATCAACACGCGGATAGCTTGCCAGGAACCACAGAACGATACTGCAGGCCAGAATAATTTTTCCTGCCCGCACCGCAAACACTTTGGAACGCTGAATCATGCGCCAAAGCAGTTGCCGCACCCGGGGTCGTCGATAAGGAGGTAGTTCCATCACAAAGTAGCTCTCAGCGCCCTTGGTGAAGACAAACCGCTTCAGGATTGCTGCAGCCACAAACGCCATCACCGTCCCCATCATATACATCGAGAACATCGCCAACCCCTGATAGCCAAATACCCCCAGTGTCCCTGCAGGGATAAAGGCGGCAATGAAGAGGGTATAGACTGGCAGGCGAGCGGAACAACTCATCAAGGGTGCGACCATGATCGTGATCAAACGATCACGCTCATTATCCAGCGTTCTGGCAGCCATGATCCCTGGAATCGCACAGGCATATGAGCTGAGCAATGGCAGGACGGAGCCTCCACTCAGCCCCACACGCTTCATGATGCGATCCATTATGAATGCACTGCGGGCCATATATCCGGTATCTTCCATGAGACCCAGGAAGAAAAAGAGAAGCAATATCTGAGGAAGGAAAACCGCCACATTGCCCACTCCGGTAATCACACCATCGGTTAGCAGATCTGTTGCCCAGCTAACTGGAAGGACGGACTGGATCCCTGCCGCCAATGCTGAAATTCCAGTTTCAATCAAATCCATGGCGGGGGTCGCCCACGAAAAAACGGCCTGAAAAATACCAACCAGAATGAACAGGAACAACAGGGGGCCGAAAATTTGATGAGTGAGCACTGCATCAATCCGGTCACTGAGCGTCGCTGCCCCCTTCACCCTGCGTACCGTCTTATTGACGATGGACCCCAGCCATCCATACCGCCCACTTACTTCCGCATGCCTCCATGCAATCCCCCGCTCGGCAAATTCTTTCCGCAACTCTTTGATGCGGTGTACAAACCCGGGGGCGGTCTGGTGCCATGTATTCAATGCTTCATCTTCCGCCAATGCACGCAAAACCTCCATCCTGCTGTGATCAGGTTGGACGTGCGGAGCTTCCTTAGCCAACTCTTTGGCCAAGGCCGGAATCTTTGCATTCACCGCATCCATGAGCGTCCACCGATACCCCTGTGTCGGTTTGGGGGGATTCAGGATCTGTTTTTTCAACTCATCAACTCCCTTACCTCGGGAGGCAATGAGTGGGACCACGGGGACCCCAAGCTCCTTTTCCAGCGCAGGCACATCCACAACCAACCCGTTTTCTTCCGCTGCGTCCACCATGTTCAGGGCCACGATCACCGGCATTCCTATGTCCATCACCTGACTGGTAACGTAAAGGTTGCGCTCCAGGTTACCGGCATCCACTACGCAAACCACAAGATCCGGTGCCTTGTCTCTGCGCCCTACCAGAACCTCATAGGTGATCCGCTCGTCCAGGGATCTCGGAGTAAGGCTGTACGTGCCGGGGAGGTCGATCACCTCAACGTGTGATACTCCCGTCAGGGTTCCTGACTTCCGCTCAACCGTGACTCCCGGAAAATTGGCTATCCGTTGATTCAGGCCGGTGAGCCGGTTAAAGAGGGTGGTTTTGCCAACGTTGGGATTACCAACCAAGGCGACGCTGATGGGAATTGGAGAGGACACGTCAACCCCGACAGCTTATGCTTCGCATTTGGATATGCGTATCTGGGCTGCTTCGGCCTTTCGGATGGAAAGATGATACCCGCGAACCTTAAGGTCCATCGGATCACCAAGTGGTGCCAGACGCACAACTTGGACTTTCGAACCGGGGAGCATGCCCATCTCCATCAGGCGGTCCATGACTGCGTCGGGTTCAAACCCCAGAATCCTGCCCGATTCGCCAGGGCGCAAATCCTGAAGCGTCATGGGTCCAAGGGGGTTGCGAAAATCTCTGCAGCCATGTCGCGACGAAGCCCAATTCGACAACTTTCAACACGCACAATGAGCTCATCGGAATTCTTGACCATCTCCACATGAGCTCCCTCCCGTATACCAACATCACGCAACCTGTCCTGTGCACATCCATATACGGAGCAGATCTTGAGCGTGCACCCGTCGCAAAAAGATGTCAGAGGACAAGGAACCATAGGGATTCGGGAGTCTGGTACAAATATACTTATTTGGACTAAATATAAATAAGTATGCGCGAATTGGTTCCGTGAATTTGGCAATCCTCTGATTTTTTTTGAATTATTTGCATCAAGTGGAATAAAATATTTGTCGTCGACATCGCACACCGTAACTTTGTATCAATTCACTATTATCTGATCATGCGTCTATCGAAGTTTTTTGGTCAAACCCTGCGCGAAGCACCTTCGGAATCGGATTCAGCATCCAGTCAGATGCTTGTACGGGCCGGATACGTGCGTCAACTGGCTGCTGGCCTGTACTCCTATCTCCCTCTGGCCCACCGGTCTCTGCGCAAGATTGAACAGATTCTCCGCGAAGAGATGGATGCAATCGGCGGACAGGAGATGTGCATGCCTGTCGTGCATCCAGCCGAAATCTGGCAGGAGTCCGGGCGCTGGTATGAGATCGGAGACGAGATGGGGCGGTTTCAGGATCGTAAAGGCCGGGAGCTGGTCCTGGCCATGACCCATGAAGAGGTTGTGACCAGCCTTTGTAAATCAGAGATCCGCTCCTATCGGCAATTACCGCAGATGGTCTACCATATGCAGACGAAATTTCGGGATGAGCCGCGTGCCAGAGGAGGACTCATCCGTGTTCGTGAGTTTGTCATGAAAGACTCCTATACGCTGGACAAAGACTTTGAGGGTCTTCAGACTCAATACGAAGCACACTACGATGCCTACCACCGCATAGGGGCGAGGCTGGGACTGAACCTGGTCGCTGTGCAAAGTGATCCTGGGATGATGGGAGGCAAGGTGGCGCATGAGTTCATGTATATTACTCCGGTTGGCGAAGATTCTCTGGCGATTTGCGAGGAGACCGGCTATGCATCCAACCTGGATGTAGCAAATTTTCAAAAAATTCCAGAGCCTGCCAATGCACCCGAGCCTCTGACCCGCGTGCATACGCCCGGACAATCCACTATTGCCAAAGTGGCCGACTTCTGTGGGGTCACCACGCGCCAGACCGGTAAGATGGTCTTTTACATGGGAGATTTCGGGGCGGAAGATCCTCCTCGTCTCATCGCCGCCTGTGTTCGGGGGGACATGGAGATCAACGAGCTCCAACTCCGCTACGCGGTCAAGGCACAGGCGCTCCGCCCAGCTGAGACCGAAGAAATTATTGCTGCAGGGTGCGTGCCCGGCTATGCCTCCCTGTGCGACATTGACCGTGCCAAAGCCCTCCTCGTGGTCGATGATCTGATTCCTGAATCAGCCAATCTGATTGTCGGGGCAAATGAGCGTGATTGGCATTACACCGGTGCCAATTATGGACGGGATTTTACCGCGGATGTGACCGCTCCGATTGCACTAGCCTATGACGGTGCTCCCGATCCCATTGACGGAAAGCCATTACAGGTCGTTCGTGGCATTGAAGTGGGGAATATCTTCCAGTTGGGAACCCGCTACAGCTCCAGTATGGGAGCAACCTACACCGATGAAGCTGGAGAAGGATTCCCGATCGTGATGGGATCCTATGGAATCGGAGTGGGGCGTACACTGGCCTGTATTGCGGAGGAATACAGTGATGACTACGGTATGGATCTACCGATTTCCGTGGCCCCGTACCAGGTCATTCTGGTCTCACTGGGACGCTCAGGAGAGGTCCACGAAGCGGCCGAAACACTCTACCATCAATTACTTGCATCCGGAATTGAGGTGCTCTATGATGATCGTGCAGTGAGCCCTGGTGTCAAATTTGCCGACGCAGATCTTCGCGGCATTCCTTTACGATGCACGGTCAGCTCCCGCTCACTCAAGCGGGGAGGAGCAGAGTTTGGTCGCAGACGAAGTAAAGATCTCGCGATCCTCCCCCTTGATCACGCTGTCGAACAGATTCAAGCAGGGATCATGGAATGCTTCAATGCACTGAACCAGCGTCTGGAACATGTTCCGACCTGGACATCCCAATCCGAATCAACCTGAGGACCGGTTTGATTGCGCGTGCCTGCCCCACTGTAAAACGTTTGGTTCTACCCCGAATGTTGTGGATAGAGGTCCATGCCTCCGCAGAAGAAAAGGATTGCAACTCGAAAGTTTTCAAACGAGACATCACCCGGCTGATCGTAAACGCGGTTCCACCACAGCTCGCGAAGGCGATTGGACAGGCGGTCTGCGCATGAATCCAACCCAGACACACTGAATCAGATGAAGGGATGATCAAGCAATTCTGGTCACGCTTGTTCTGCAGCCCGAACAGTTTCGCATCCTGAAACCGCTAAATCATTTTTATCGTCCAATAGAATCATGGGAGTTCTATTGAACCGTCTGAACATCATGTCATCACCGTCCGTCATCTCCAACTCACACTCATGGCCAGTACACTCTACCGACTCCTGGCCCAACGGGTCGGGCGGGGAATGAAAACCGCCAAGCCCGCACACTCTTCGAAAAACTAGTGCGAAATCAAGCCACCATACAGATCCGATCCAAAGACATCCTCGTCACCCTCTCCCGACGCGCCAACAACCCCTACCTCCTGGCTGCCGGGTACAGAGATGCAGAAGTCCAGATCCCTTGGCTGGACAATCGGAAACTGCGCATCATCATCCCCTAAAACACCCCCATTGTCATATCTTGATTCCCCCATATGCTGGTTGGGAATTCAGGCTATGTCCATCCCCGGATTCCTGCCAGGAGATCGGCGAATTTCCATCGTCTGAGGCGGAGATTTGGTTTGGATGTGGGCGTAATTGGTCACCAACCAATCCTGCATCGAGGGGATCGGAATCGCATAGTATCCTTTCCGGTCTTCAAGCAACCCCCTTTCTCGCCCCAGATGGAATAGCTTCTCCGCTTTCGTTTCATCGTACTCCTGGGTTAGGGAGGACAGGATAACCGTATAGGTTGTGCTTTCTCCTAAAGGAATATCTGCGAATACTCTTGCCAGACAATGGCGATATTCTCTGGCGAAACCGTGCGCCCGTCGTTCGTAATACGCCAACCGAAAGCCACGCCCTGCTTCCAATACGGCATTCAATCCCTCTGGGGTCATGACCCTGTTGTCTACCTCCAGTTGTTCCAGCGCGGGATCCACATACGATAAGATATGTTGCGGCCAACCATACGTTTCCTGAGCAATGGCATCCACCCATGGCACGGGATCCCCTTTCGCCTCCCCTTCTTTCGTGAGCCAATCGTGGATAACCGCACGTTCCGCTTCTTTACTCAACGCTCCTAGTTCTATCAGATATTCCTTTGAAAATCTCGAAATCCCCAATGATCTAAAGGCGTCCACTGTCGTTCCCAGTCCTGCCGCGATCAGGATGACGGGCCGGTTTAATTTCCCGTTGTGAATCTCGTCCAGCATGACTTCAAGGTTTGCACCTCGATCATCTGGCGGATGCGGGGACGTCTTCAATGTTTGTGCTTCGTCTAAAATGAGGAGCAGGGGCTGCTTTCCTTTGCGAAGGATTTTTCTTATTGTCCTACTAGCCCTGCCAACTGTAACCGATGCCCCTGAAACTCCGATTTTCAGAGACCTGAATGTAGACCAGGGAAATTTTCCCAAACCAAGAAAATCACGCAATGCGTCTGGATTCTAAAAGGCCATCGGTTTAATCTCCGCAGTCTTCCATCCCCTCTCTCGTGCCCGTTTTCCACATTCTTCAAGCAGGGCGCTCTTGCCCGCGCCTGGTGCACCCTGGATCAGGAAGGTCGTGCCAGACTTCGCCTGCACCGCCCGCTCTATAATTTTATTGAAATCGCTCAGCACCTGCTTCCTCCCATGAAAATACTTAGCAGGGCCACGGTCGGATGCTGCCGTCAGTGGCGGAGAAGGGGAAGAACGGGTGGATGGCCGCATGGTTCTGAGATACTGCCTAAAGTTATAAACAGTGACCATTTAGACAGGTCTCAAGGCTTAATGGTTCCAAATAATACCCGATAGTCGGTGTCCCGGTATTTTTGGAGCCTGAATAGAATCATGTGCAGACCGACTGGACGACCGCCTTCCCAATCGCCTTCGCGAGCGCAGCGGGGACCGCGTTTCCAATCAGTCGGGCGATGTCACGCTTGGAACGTGTTGTTTCGGGAGGGACAAATTCGTATCCCGCGGGTGTTTAACGACAATTCGTTTGAAAAAGAAAGTTTCACACACTCCTACGTTACCTAGGATTGGAGGGGCAAATCTCGTGATTGGTGTCATATTCGGGCACGCTAAACATCCCCTGTATCAGGACGGGAAATGGGCGCTCAGCGACCTAGGTCCATCCCCGGATTCCTACCAGAAGACCGGCGAATTTCCATCGTCTGAGGCGGAGATTTGGTTTGGATGTGGGCGTAATTGGTCACCAGCCAATCCTGCATCGAGGGGATCGGAACAACATGAGTTCCTTGATATCTGTGCAGCACACCTCTGTGCAGTGCCCGGTTAAACAGCTTCTCCGCTTCCGTTTCACCGTACTCCTGGGTTAGGGAGGACAGGATGTCTTCTTTATCCAGACCTTCTCCTAACGGAACATTCATAATCAGTTTTGCCAGACTATGGCGTTGTTTTCTGCTAAAATCGTCCGCCCGTCGTTCGTAATAGTCCAACCGGAAGTTCCGCCCTGCTTCCAGAACGGTATTCAACCCATCTGCGGTCATAGCCCCTTCATCGGTCACCAGTTGCTTCAATGCGGGTTTTACATACGACACGATATGTTGCGGCCATCCATGCGTTTCCCGAGCGATGGCATCAATCCATGCAGCGGGATCTCCTTTCGCCCCGCCTTCCTTCTTGAGCCAGTCATGGAGTACCGCACGTTCCGCTTCTTTCTCCAACGCCCCCAGCTCTACAAGGCATTCCCCCTCAAACCTCGAAATCCCCAGCGATTTAAAGGCGTCCACTGTCGTTCCCAGCCCCGCCGCGATCAGGATAACGGGCCAATCCAATTCCCCGTTGTGAATCGCATCAAGTACATTGATTGCCGTCCCAGTGTGGTCGGAAGGGGGAGCATTGCCCGTCCCCAGTGTTTGCGCCTCGTCCAAAGTGAGGAGTAACGGCTGCTTCCCTTTGCGAAGGGTTTTTAGAATGGTCTTGCGAGACCAGTCAACATTAACTGCAGCACTTGCAATGTTTTTCGGGCCGATTTGCAGAGATCCGCCCGTAATAGAAAATTTCCTCAAACCAATAAAGTCACGTAATGCACTTGGATCCCAAAAGGCAGGCGGTTTTATCTTCACAGTCTTCCATCCCTGACGTTGGGCCAATTTTTCGCATTCACCAAGGAGTGCACTCTTTCCCGCGCCAGGCGCCCCTTGAATCACAAAGGTCGTACCAGACTTGTTCTGGGTTGAGTATCTCAAAAGTTTTCCGAAATCTCCCAATATCTCTTTCCGTCCATGAAAATACTTGGCAGTCCCACGGTCGGGCACGAAATCAGATGGATGAGATGGGGATGACCGCATGGTTCTGAGATACTGTGTACGCCTAGGGAGTACGCCTAGGGACAGTGGATCATTTAGACAGATTTCAAGGCTTAATGGTTCCAAATAGTCCCCGATAGTCGGTGTCCCGGTATTTTTGGAACCTGAGTAGAATCATGTGCAGACCGACTGGACGACCGCCTGTCCAATCGCCTTCGCGAGCGATGGAGGAACCGCGTTTCCAATCAGTCGGGCAATGTCACGCTTGGAACGTCTTGTTTCGGGAGGGACAAATTCGTGTCCCGCGGGAAAGCTTTGCAGGAGCACCCCCTCCCGGAGGGATAGTGCCCGATCTTGCTCGGGATGTCCAAAACGGCCGCAGCCATACGTGTAGAACTGTGTTGTGATGGTCGGGGCCGGGAGATGCCAACCCATTCGCCCATAGACATCCCTCCAACTGATTCGATCTTGATTGCTGTGACAATCATTAACCAGGTGGGGCGGCCAATCCCGCCAGCTCTTGCCGGGGATGGATGCGCGAATCCGTTCCAGATCCGCCGTCTCATCAACGTCTGGCACCCAGCCGTGCGGGCGCTCGACGGGTCGTTGGGGGGCAATGGGACCTCCTTTGACCTGGATTCCCATACCATCCCCTACCATGGAGAGGATGCCCTGATTGAAAAATATTTCGTCTCCAAGCGCAGTCGCAGTCAGAAAGGGACCCTCTCGCTTGTGGTACGCGATGCCGATGCACAGATTCGCAAAACAAATCGTCACGATTCGCTCCCGCAGTTTCTCCAATTCTGGCGCGAACAGACCGGTGCCTATCCCCGGGAAGTGGTCTTTAACAGTACCTTTACCACCTACGCGCACTTGCAAAAGCTGACCGACCTCGGGATTGATTTCCTGACTCTCAGAAGACGGTCCCGCAACATGGTCGAGGCTCTGAATGAGGTGCCGTCAGACCAGTGGCAACGTATCCGGCTCACCAATGTCGGACGTACGTTCCGTACCCCCCGCATCTTGGAAAAAAAAGTCCGCGTCCGAGGCTACAAATCTGAATTACGACAGATCGCCATCCTGGACCTCGGACATGACAAGCCAACGCTGCTGATCACCAATCAGATGGACGAACATGCCGGTCAATTGATTGACCGATACGCACGGCGCATGATCATCGAAAACACACTGACCGATGCCATTGACTTCTTTCACATGGATGCGCTTAGCTCTGCTGTCCCCCTCAAAATTGAAATGGATCTCCAACTCACACTCATGGCCAGTACACTCTACCGAGTCCTGGCCCAACGGGTCGGGCGGGGTATGGAAACCGCCAAGCCCCGCACACTCTTCGAAAAACTCGTGCGAAATCAAGCCACCATCCAGATCCGATCCAAGGACATCCTGGTCTCCCTCTCCCGACGCGTCAACAACCCCTACCTCCTGGCTGCAGGGTACGGAAATGCAGAGGTCCAGATCCCTTGGATGGACAATCGGAAACTGCGCATTATCATCCCCTAAAATACCCCCCATTGTCATATCTTAATTCCCCCATATGCCGGTTGAGAATTCAAGCTAGTGCAGTGCCGCCTCGACCGAATTGGGACTCAAACGAGATCGCCACTCATGTCAGGAGAGCGCTCTTTGCGAATTAAATCAAGAAAGGCCTCGAGCGTCATTCCACCCAGATCTTCGCCGGAGCGTGCACGTACCGAGATCGTATTCTCTTCTGCTTCACGAGCACCTAGCACCACCATATAGGGCACTTTCAACAGCTCCGCCTCCCGAACCTTGTACCCGATCTTTTCACTTCGAGCATCCAGCGTGGTTCGCAGCCCCTCAGCCTCAAGCCTGGCATGTATTTCTTTGGCATAGTCCGCCGTGCGATCAGAAATGGGCAGAACACGAACTTGCTCCGGTGCCAGCCATAATGGAAATACCCCCGCACAATGTTCAACCAAAACTCCGATAAACCGCTCCAGTGAGCCAAAGGGGGCACGGTGTATCATCGCTGGCCGATGGCGCTGATCATCTGCTCCCGTATACCAAAGATCAAACCGTTCCGGTAGGTTGTAATCAAGCTGGACTGTACCCAACTGCCACTGCCGACCGAGCGCATCGCGGACCATAAAGTCAACCTTCGGCCCATAAAACGCCGCTTCCCCCAACTCCTCGTGCACATTGAGGTCCATTCCATGCACAACTTTGCGCATGGAATCCTCGGCTTCATTCCAATTCTCTTCCGAGCCGGTATATTTCTCATGGTTCTGAGGATCGCGTAGCGATAACTGCACACTAAAATCGTTAAAATCCAGTGCACGCAGAACCCGAAGTGCAAGATCAACAGAATCCCGAATCTCTTCCTCCACTTGGTCATGCCGGCAAAAAATGTGTGCGTCATCAACCGTGAACCCGCGGACACGCGTCAAACCGCCAAGCTCCCCCGTCTGCTCATACCGGTATACCTGTCCGAATTCTGCCAGTCGCACAGGCAATTCCCGATAACTGCGGCGCTTGTGCGCATAGATCTCGATATGGTGTGGGCAGTTCATGGGTTTGAGCAGATAGCCATCCATCCCGTGTGAACTCATGGGCGGAAATTGACTTTCGCTGTAATAGGGGTAGTGCCCGCTGGTCCGGTAAAGATCAAGATGCCCGATATGTGGGGTGATGACCGGCTCATAACCACGCCGAAGCTGCTCTTCTCGCAGGAAATCCACTAACGTTTCGCGAAGCATGGTCCCTGCCGGAAGCCAGAGTGGAAGCCCTGGCCCAACCTTCTCGCTGAACATGAACAGCTCCAGCTTTTTTCCCAATACCCGGTGATCTCGGGCACGGGCCTGCTCCAGACGCTCCAAATATGCATCCAATTGCGTCCGGTTCTTCCACGCCGTTCCATAAATCCGCGTGAGTTGCGTACGCTTGGCATCCCCACGCCAGTAAGCCCCAGCAATGGACAAAAGCTTAATGCCATTGGGTTTGATGTATCCCGTATGCGGGATGTGTGGTCCCCGGCAGAGGTCAACAAAAGAGTCCTGCTGATAGACGGTCAGCCGCGTGTCTCCATTCTCGGCTGCCAGTTCCTCAATCAACTCCATTTTGTAGGGGTTGTCCTCAAAGAGTTTATAGGCTTCCTCCAGCGTCACCTCGCGGATCTCAAAACGATAACGCCCTTTGATGATTGCCCGCATTCGCTCTTCAATCCAGACCAGATCCTCCTCGTGCGGCGGACGCTCCATTTCGAAGTCGTAGTAGAAACGATCTTCAATCGGTGGTCCGATGGTCGGCTTTGCATCAGGAAAGCGCTCCAGAACGGCCTGCGCCATGATATGTGCGGCCGAATGGCGTATTTTATAGAGAGCAGGATCGTACCCCTCTGGAATGTACGTTTCGGCGCGCTCCAAGAGCTCTTTGAGCATGCGTAAATATAAATTATTATTAGGCAGCAAAGGGACACGCGTTCAGGGACAAGGTGTTCCCACAAGATGACCGCCAGAGATCTTCAGGCCCTGTTGGAAGGCACGGGGGACCCCGTTCGGGCCGCACATAGTCAAGGCTTTTTCAAAACCGGCCCGGGAGAGTACGGGGAGGGAGATATTTTTCGTGGCATCACAGTGCCTGAGCTTCGGAAAATTGCCCGATGCTGGAAAAAGGTCCCGCTTGAGGAGATGACCCTGTTATTGCAATCCCCTTACCATGAGGACCGGTTTGTAGCTCTGTGTCTTCTCGTTCATTCCTTCCAGCACGGCAACGAGGATGCCGTGTATCATGCGTATCTGGAGCATATCCCCTTCATTAACAACTGGGACCTGGTTGATACCAGCTGTCATAAGATCGTGGGATCATACCTGTTCAGGCGCCCACGAACCTTGTTGTATTTGTTTGCACGCAGCAAAAATCTATGGGAACGCCGCATTGCGATGGTGTCCACATACTATTTCATCAAGCGTGACCAGCTCGGCGATACATTAGCTCTTGCAGACTTGCTTTCGGGCGATCAGGAGGACCTGATCCATAAAGCCAGTGGCTGGATGCTCCGTGAAGCAGGAAAACGCGATGAATCTGTGCTCGTCAAATTTTTGAATGACCCCACCGTAACCCTGCCCAGAACGGCCCTCAGATACGCGATTGAGCGCTTCCCCGCACCCGTGAGAAAAGAATACCTGCAAAATCATGCGGTAGCGAATCCCATTCAGTCTATGACTCAACAAACGCCCCATTGGCGAGCATATAGATATGTGATGGATGCCGCCATAGAGCTGAAGGGAGGCGTTATCCAGACTCCTGTCCTCCAATCGGACGCACTGGCAAAAAACAGCGGAGCAGATGTTTTTCTGAAGCTTGAGAATGAGCAGCATACCGGATCATTCAAGTATCGAGGGGCACTGAACAAGCTCTTGTCTCTTGGAGGATCTCCGCCTTCGGTCATCGGAGCGTCTACCGGCAATCACGGCCTTGCCATGTCTATGGTTTTGCGTGAACTTGAGTTGGAGGGAACCATCTTTTTGCCTTCCACGACCGCCAAACATAAAGTGAACTCGCTCCGTGAACATGACATTAACCTGGCCTTCCATGGGGAGGACGGCATTGATGCCGAACAAAAAGCACGTCAGACCGCAGAGCAGGAAGGAAGTGCATTCATTTCTCCTTACAATGATTTACAAATCATCGCAGGTCAGGGAACGATTGGCGTGGAACTCCTGGGGCAGATTGGGCCACTTGACTATCTCTTTGCCTCTGTCGGTGGTGGTGGACTGATCAGCGGCATTGCACTTGCACTGAAAACCCATCTCCCGACGGTCACGATTGTGGGCTGCTCTCCGGAAAGGTCCAACGTCATGCAGAAATCCGTAGAGGCTGGAGTCATCGTTGAACAACCTCTGCAGCCGACACTCTCCGATGGTACTGCCGGTGGCATTGAGGCGGATTCCGTGACACTGCCGCTGTGTATGGAGTTAGTCAATGACTGGGTTAGCGCTACCGAAGAAGAAATCGCCGGTGCTATGAGGTTGGTCTATCAGGAACATGGGATCAAAATCGAAGGAGCTGCAGCCGTCACCGTTGCCTGTTTTCTGGGATACAGAAAATGCCTCACTGGAAAGCGAGTGGCACTGGTGATCTGTGGTGGAAATATATCTGACGAACATTTTGATACAGTGCTGTCCTAGGATTCATAGGGTTACTGAATGATGCTATATCTTGGAGCAAACGGCAAATTTAAATTGCCAACTCATCGAACACTCACCACCTCTTATCCCATGCACATCCGATTCTACATCATTTCTATCATTCTCCTCTTTGCCGGGGCCGCCGGCAACGTTCGTGCGCAGGGCTTAAGCCCGGAAGAGCGCCTAGATTCACTGGGCATTCAACTCACCCAGCCGCCCTCCCCTGTTGCCAACTATGTGCGTGCCGTCCAAACCGGCAACCTGGTATTTCTGGCGGGACATGGGCCCTATTTGCCAGACGGCACCTATATCACGGGAAAACTTGGGCATGATCTTACGCTTGAAGAAGGCTACGCGGCAGCGCGGCAAACGGCAATCGTACTCCTGGCTTCCCTAAAACATGAGATCGGGGATCTGAGCCGCGTTACCCGGATTGTGAAAGTCAATGGCATGGTGAACGCAACCCCTGATTACACCGATCACCCAAATGTCATCAACGGATGTTCCGATCTCCTGGTGGAGGTTTTCGGCCCTGAGATCGGAAGACATGCACGGGCGGCAGTCGGGATGAATTCTCTGCCAATCGGGATCGCCGTAGAAATTGAGATGGTCGTAGAGGTGGCTCTATAACTCGATCCCCATCGCGCTCTTCAAGGCGGCTTCGGCATTCATGAGACGACCGATCACGGGAGTGTCAGGGATTTCCGTGCCGGTTTCATGCAGGATCGTGTACGCCTCTTCTGATGTAAGCTCAGGATTCATGGATCGCATCACCCCCATCAAACCTGCGACAACGGGAGTTGCCATTGAGGTCCCACTCATCGGCTTGTACTGCCCATCAAGGAAAGAGGAATAGAGGTCCACCCCTGGGGCTGCAAGCGGACGAGAGAGGCTCCCGACCATGTTGGAGAACTCGGCCTTGGTAAGATCCTGATCCACTGCAGCAACTGCAATCACGCCCTCAATATTCGACGGGAAATGATCAATGGCATCTTCGTCGGCATTCCCCGCTGAAGCAGCGATAATCACTCCTTGATCCAATGCGTATTCCACAGCATTGACCAGTACTCGGGGCTGCGCCTGTGATTTGCTTCCCAATGACATCGAAATAACATCTACCTGGGCTTTGGACGCATCAATGATTGCCTGAGCAATCTGCTCCAGTGAACCCTGGCCACTCTCAGAGAGTGCCCGGAATCCCAGTACTTCTATAAAGCGCCCCTCCCAGTTCAGTGAAGCAATCCCGAGACCGTTATTGGTCACTGCACCAGCAAGCCCTGCGCAGTGTGTCCCATGGCCATGAGCGTCGTCCTCAACCCCTTCAACATAAACGGCCTGCAAGTCCTCATGCATTGATTCCACCCCCGTATCCAGGATTGCCACACGGGCTTTGCGTACGGGATTGGCATTTTCCAATACTGCGTGGGCCTCATGCACTTGAACTGCATCTAATCCCCACTGCAGGCCTACATATGGATCGTCCTCTATGACCGTCTTCGAGGATTCATCCGGCATTCGATCCGACGAAGGAAGTGAGAGATGTACATCAATATTGAGTTCTACATGGTCCACATTCTCTGAGTCCGCCCGAAGTGCATCCATCACGGATCTGATATGGCGCGGTGATACTTGAACGAGGTACACCTGGGCCAAATCGACATCCTCAGAGAGGGTGACCGTGGGAAATGCACGCTCCCATGTCTGTGCATAGCGATTCAGGATTCCTTCTACCTCACTGATCGAATCGTCAGACCCCAATTCCACCAGAATAGACTGCATGTCCCGATCCCAAATTGACTGCCACAGGAATCTGGCACCAAAAAGTAATCCCGACAGAATCAGAGAGGCCACTCCCAAAATCACGAATGGACGTGCGCTGTCTGCCAGCTTTCTGACTCCCATATACGTTGCAGCCAGAAGTAAACTGATCCCGGTGTCACGAAGCAATTCAATCCCGACCTGAACCACTCCTCCCCCTGACCAGAGCCTTGCAATCACAGCACCGGCCGCCAAGGCAAAACCAGTCAGGATCGCCCAGGAACCGTTCCCCTTATGCCCAATGCCGACGGCAATTAAGAGCAGCGCAATTGCTGTGATAACGGTCAGAGTATCCATGAAATACCAAAATGGACTCTGTTCACTACGATCAGCCGTGCACCGGGTTGCATCCATAATAGTATATTTGTATCTCATACTTTCGTTATACATGTCTTACATCCTCGCACTGGACCAGGGAACCACAAGCTCCCGCGCAATCATTTTTGACCAGGATGGATCAATTCTCGGAATGGCCCAACAGGAATTCCCCCAGATCTACCCACAGCCTGGATGGGTTGAGCATAACCCAAATGACATCTGGCAATCGCAACTGTCGGTAGCCGAGCAGGCCCTACAACAATGCGGCCTGCTCTGTGAGGACATCAAGGCCATCGGCATCACCAATCAACGCGAAACCACGGTGATGTGGGACCGGACAACTGGCCAGCCAATCCACAATGCCATCGTCTGGCAGGATCGGCGCACCGCCGAAGAATGTGACCAGTTACGCTCGTCGGGGCATGCAGATTTATTCCAGGCGCGTACAGGTCTGGTGCTGGATGCCTATTTCTCTGGAACGAAAATCAAATGGCTCCTGGATCATATTCCCAATGCCCGAGACATGGCAGCAGCCGGGCGTTTGTGTGTCGGCACGATCGATACTTGGCTGATCTGGAATCTGACCGGGGGTAGGCAATACTGTACCGACGTTTCGAATGCAAGTCGAACTCTACTCTGCAATATCCATCACCACGACTGGGATGAAGAGCTCTGTACACTCTTGGATATTCCAATTGAAATCCTGCCCTCCATCGTCCCGTCAAGCGGCATCCTTGGAGAAACAAAACTTTTGGGCGCCTCGATCCCTGTTTCGGGAGTCGCTGGTGACCAGCAGGCAGCACTCTTTGGACAGGTATGTACAAAACCTGGTATGGTCAAAAACACCTACGGCACAGGCTGTTTTTTGCTTATGAATACGGGCGCAGATGCCGTCCCCTCCACCAATCGGCTCCTCACCACTGTAGCATGGAAATTGGGAAATCATAGTCAATATGCTCTTGAGGGGAGTGTTTTTGTCGGTGGCGCAGTGGTTCAATGGCTCCGGGATGAACTCGGAATCATTCGCTCATCCTCGGATATTGAGGCGCTCGCCTCACAGGTAAGTGATAACGGCGGGGTCACAATTGTCCCTGCATTCACGGGATTGGGAGCTCCACACTGGGATCCCTACGCTCGTGGGACCATTACAGGATTGACGCGCGGAAGCAGTGCCGCTCATATTGCCCGGGCAGCACTCGAAAGCATCGCCTATCAAAGTGCAGATGTGATTAAAGCCATGGAAGCAGATGCAGGTATGGATCTGAAAGAGGTGCGTGTGGACGGAGGAGCAACTGCAAATAATCTACTGATGCAGTTTCAGGCGGACATCCTCGGTGTCCCCGTGATTCGACCCGTCGTACGCGAAACCACCGCCCTGGGAGCAGCCTATCTGGCTGGAATCGCCGTGGGGCAATGGCCAGATACAAGTGCGATCAGTAAATTATGGCAGATTGATCAGACCTTTGAACCCCAAATGCCCCGTTCAACCGCACTGGAACGGATGGAGGTTTGGGCAAAGGCAGTTGAGCGCTCAAAAGGTTGGGCCCGAAAATCGTAACCAAACCCTGAAACATGAGTCCATTTATCGGAGAATTGATTGGAACGACCATCCTGCTCCTTCTCGGAAACGCCGTCGTTGCAAACGTGATACTTAAAAAGACTAAAGGCCATAGCGCTGGTTGGATTGCGATCAATTTTGGCTGGGGAGTCGCCGTCTTCATTGCGGTGTTTATCGTCGCCAAGTACAGCGGCGCACATATCAACCCTGCGGTAACTCTTGGACTTGCACTTGCAGGCGAGTTCTCGTGGAATTCCGTTCCTTCGTACCTTGCTGCACAGTTTTTGGGAGGTGCCCTGGGCGCATTCCTGGTATGGCTGCACTATCGGGACCACTTTGATGTCACTGAGGACGCGGACGTAAAGCGAGCGGTTTTCTGCACAGCTCCAGCAATTCGAAACTATGCCTCAAACCTCTTGAGCGAGATCATTGCCACATTCGTCCTGGTGTTTGCTGTGCTCTACCTTGTGGAGCCGGATGTGGGCCTCGGTGCACTGGATGCCATTCCCGTTGGTATCGTCGTTCTGGCCATCGGGCTGACGTTGGGAGGAACCACGGGCTATGCGATCAATCCCGCACGTGATCTCAGCCCACGCATTGTTCACGCGTTGCTCCCAATCAAAAACAAAGAAGGGAGCGATTGGAGCTATGCATGGATTCCCGTTGTGGGACCGATCATCGGAGGCTTGCTGGCGGGAGCTGCCTTTCTTCTGATTGGGAGTTAGTTCCTGATCTGCCCGGCTGCAATTGATTGATTTTCGTGCTACCGCGTGCGAATGATCGCCTGGGTAACACGCTGATGGTTTGTGCTCAGAACAATCCAATAGACCCCATTGGAGAGAGCATGCTCACTGGAAGAAAACGAAAATGAATACCTGCCGGGTTGTTTGAATTCACTCTCAGCCAGGGTGGCAACACTGCGCCCAATTGTATCGAATACCTGTAATGTGACTGGACTCGCGGTCGGCAAGGAGTATTCAACCTGTACTTGTTTGTCGAATACCGTGGGGTATGCCGCAATACTCAGATCCTCTCTGGCAGGTACCACCTCCCGGGCGGTTGCTACCGGGGACGCTACGATATTGCTTGCTTCACTTTCTATTGAATTGTTACTGACCGACTGCACAAAGTACCATTGCGCACCCTCATCCGTGTTCGGAGTATCTGTAAACCGGGTCTCCCCGGTCAGAGCAATCAGGTTTCTTGTATCCTGTGCGGCAAGAACTGCATTCGGCTTTGCATCACTGTTCACCCGATAGACGGTGTAGCGTCCAGAAGCATCACCGGACGCCTCCCAGGTTAGTAGGACCGAATCTCCATCCTTTTCGGCAACCACATTGAACGGCGCAGAAGGTGGAGTTTGGTCTTTCCAATCCATCGATGGCGGGAGTGACGGATATTTATAGGGTCCGTCCCGCATCGTCTGCGCAAAGCCAAGAGACCGTAACGGCTGCAGGTACGTTGCGCGGAAAAACACACTCCCCAAAATGTCGGGGTGATTCCGGTTGAATGCGACCTGGTTGGGAATCTCTGCTGCACTGAACGGATCGCCAGTCCTGTAAAGCGCGTGACCGGTATATAGATGGCGATCTTCTGACTGAGTTGCCCACCACCTTGCCAATCTTGCATAATCCTGACCTCCACCGAAGGGCCAATACAGTTGCGGAACCAAATAGTCAATCGTCTTCCACCGGATCCATTCGGTGGCATCCACAAAGATTACGTTGTAGGCATCCAGACCAATGATTCCACTTGGTACTCCATTTTTCCAAATCCCGAATGGGCTGATTCCAAACTTTAAATCTTCGTTGAATGAGCGTAAGCTGTCCGCAATCTGGGCCACCAACAGATTGACATTATCCCGCCGCCACTCGTCAATATCAGTAAATCCCCGACTTTCCCGTTGGAATGTCTCCCGATCTGGTGGATTGCTGGAGGAAGTAATATGATTTGGTGGATAGGGATAGAAATAATCATCAAAATGAAACCCATCCACATTGTAGCGGCGTGCAATATCCATCACGATCGCAGATATATAAGCCCGCACATCTTGTCTGCCTGGATCCAGCTGTATATCCGATCCTGCCGTATAGGTCCACTCTGGATGGGTCACCGCAATATGATTATTTGTTATGTTCCAGCTGGCATTCGTGCGATGTACCCGGTAGGGGTTGAGCCACGCGTGCAGTTCCATCCCGCGACGATGAGCCTCTTCAATCGTAAACAGGAGTGGATCATAATTCGGCGCCCTTCCCTGTACACCGGTGAGAAGATGTGACCATGGCTCATAACTGGACTCATACATCGCATCTCCGAAGGAGCGCACCTGAAAAAACACTGCATTGATCCCTGCATTTTGAAGATCATCCAAAAGCGCGATCATTTGATTCTTCTGTTCGGACTCATTGCGACGTCCCCGTGGCCAATCCAAGTCCCAAACCGTAGTAATCCAGGTCCCCCGAAATTCATACTTCGGAGGCTCCATGTCCTGAGCATGTGCACTTTGCACCGCAAACATCACAAACAGGACCATCAGCAAGGATACGTGAATGCAAAACCTCAGACATGGGGGGCCTGCTCCATTCACATCCTGCGGCTGTAAAGGTTTGAACATGCGCCAACTCCTCTCACACATGGCTGAGCGTCGGTTTGGGGAAACAATTAGGTTCATAGCCGAGGTGGGCTGAGGATTCTAATTTCGCCTTTGGCCGTCAAACATGCAAGTTCCGGCATACTGATCCAAGGATGTGAACAGAAATGCATTCAGACCCGCGCCTGATAGTTGCAACCCAAGTAGCTACGTTCCTGCAGCCTCAAGGATCCCCAGTCGACTGTATACTTACGCCATCTACCTCAGAGGGCTTGAACTATATACATCCAAAAAGGCCTTCTATCGAAACAGAAGGATACACTACCTGAGTAGATTCGAGCCAATGACTTAATGATCGGGGACCGAAAACATCTTCGCAACTTTCGGATCCGCGTTTTTCCAGTTTTTCTTTAACTTGGACTTTGCCTCCTGGTATATCCCCTGATCTCCCACCATCTTTGCTGCCGCAGATAAACCAATCAGGGATAACGACCGTCCCGGGGCTCTTGCTAAAGAAGCTTCAAACGCTTCCATGGCATTCGCACCATTTTTTGCCTTGAGATAGTATTCACCAAGGAGTTCATACGTCGGCTTTGCAGGCATCGGAGGACCATAGTCTAACGGCCTGTTTTCTTCAATTTTTGCTGCAGCCTTGAGAAGCTCAACCGCACCATCCAGATTCCCCTCCAACACCAATAAATCTGCCTTCAGTTGATGTTGCAATAACAAGCTCACATCTTCCTCATCCTCTAGATCCATGATTGCCTTGAGCGCCTGTCGAGCGCTTTCTTCATCCTCGTCAGATAAAGCCGCCTTGCCCCTGATGAATAGAATATTCGCCTTGCTCACAGGGGACATCCCTTCGGTATCAAACTCTATACGTGCAACCTCCGAATCCCACTGCTTTGTCTCCGTGAGATGAGCCGCTGCCATCATCACCGCATATCTTCTTGTCGACCTAAGGTCTCCACCTTCTTCCAGATCGTTGATCATGTCCTGCATCAACTGTTCTGCTTTTGCATAGCGGCCCTGTTGTGAGTACGCATAGGCAAGCCAGTGCCTCGCATGAAAGGAACGTTGATTTACCGTCAGCCCTTTGCGTTGCATACGCGCATCGCTCGCAGCGAACGAAGCTTCATTCGCAGACGCCATCTCTGGCCACATTCCCATGGCAGTAAAAATATGTGACGGCATGTGCAATGCATGCGTCGCCTCGGGCGCAATGGCTGCATACACATGCGCAGCGCGTAACCCAAGCGGTGCATGGATCGGGTCATCATAGGCATGAATCAGATAATGTGCCGCTCCCGGATGTAGCGGATTCTTGGCAAAAACCTCTTCGGCAATCGCGGCAGCACGCATATACAACCCAAAGTCCCGCCCATCGTGCGCCAACCCTAGAATTGACAATGCATGAAACGCCGCCGCCTCCAGATCTTCTGGATACTTGGCTGCTAGTGCACTCATCTTCTTTTCATAGATAAAATCCCGTGCCTTTTTGTCTCCTTCGCTGAAGTATAAAGCCTCAACTACAAGAAGGTATTCCTTCTCACGTTCTGTGGGCGCTTTTTCCAGTCGGCTTTCCAGGTCCGGGGCAAGCTCCAACAGCACACTACGACCATCCTCCGTATCCTGCTGCATCCAGATTGGATGATTATGGGTCATGGCTTCTCCCCAGTATGCCATCGCAAAATCAGGATCAATCCTGCGAGCCTCTGCGAACGCCTCCCGGGCATCGACATACTCAAAGCTGTGTAATAGCAGGAGGCCCCTCGAAAACTCTTCCTGCGCCTGCATTGAACCTGAATTTTCAAATGTTGTACTTCCCAGTCCCGTGACCTGGGCCGCCGCAGGGCAAACAATCAAAAATATGAGGGTGAACAGTGTTAGCGAATAACGAAAAAACATTTTCCAGTGCATTAAGTGATAAACAATTTTGCCAAGGTATCATGTACAACCTCAACTGGCATTTCCCGGTTTGTCCACTGCCTATATGCAGCGGCTGCCTGTTCAATCAACATCGTCAGACCACCGATGGTCACCGCTCCGCGATGGGCGGCCTCCTGAAGCAATCGAGTGCGATATGGACGATAGACCAGATCATAGATGATTTGCCCCAGGGCAAAATCTTCTTTCTGCTCCCAGGGAGTTTCCTGTACGTTTGGGTACATGCCGATAGGTGTACAGTTTACAATCAAATGACTTTCTCTGATATATTTTGATGCTGAGTCAAAATCACATACTTCCAGATGACTGCCAAATGTAGAAAAATCATTGGCCAATTTTTCTGCCTGACCAACTCTGCGTGCGACCAATGTTAATGGATTGGGGTTGTAATCTCTCAGTAAGCCATAGGCGGCTGCCCGCGCAGCACCACCCGCACCAAGAAGTGTCATCGGGGCTCCGTGCAGTTCCAAGTCTTTGAGAGGAGCCAAAAACCCCTCGATATCTGTATTGTCCCCATAGAGATGATTCTCTTCGCAGACAATTGTATTCACTGCTCCGATGGCTCTGGCCGTATCAGAAAGAGAGTCCATATGGGGGAGAACGGCCTGCTTGTGGGGAATGGTCACATTTGCGCCGACAAAACCAAGGGCATTCAAACCGCGAACCGCCTGCGATACCTTGTCTGGTGCAAGATCTATCGCCACATAGACATAATTCAATCCTTGCTGCTGAAGGGCCGTGTTGTGAATAACCGGCGATAATGAATAATGGACCGGATGCCCAAAAATGGCAATGATTCCGGTTTTTGCATCAGGAAAAACCATTCTCAGAACATCCGTGCGAAAGACTTATCAAATACCATTGTAAAGCAGTTGTCGCTGAAGGCCTAACCGAACACAGGCTCAAACTTGATGGCACGTAGCATTGTCCGTAACTCTTCCTCGTCTGCGGCTTCACGCCAGACAGGTAAAAGGGAACGACGGCCAAGACGCCCGGCCAGATGTGCCTGCACACGAAGATGTTGTGCCGGATCATCTTCGGGACTCACAAAGAAAGCAAGGGCTTCGATGGGATCGCTCGTCTGAGGCAATTCAAGTGGAATTCCGCACCTTACGATGACCAGTTCGCTGCGTGAAATTTTACCGAGCCGCATATGGAGCAGTGCAACTCCCGGTGCCAGAATGGAAGCCTCCTCCTTCAATCCTTCCGCCAAACCCCCAGCCAAACGATCGGCAGACTCAGGTACCCGCTGACTCAATAATCTGGCAACACCCGATATCAGGTTCTCCGGGGTCACTCCAATCACATGGTCAATGACAATTGCATGATCCAGCAGGTCATGAAAGGTCGTAGTGTCTTCCATATTTTCATCGATATGGAACGGAGGAAGCATCATGATCACCGTGTCTCCCGTTTGGGGAGTCAGATCCTTTTCCTCTGAGTGAATCAGAAGATTCGATCCTCGGACAACGAAAAGAAGGATCAATTCATGTCCATATTTTTCCTCCAGTGCTTCATAGGATCCTGGCTCAGTAATCCCGAACGTACGGATCGCTCCTCCGGCCTCAAAGCGGCGCTCCAAGTCATATGCGGTATGAACCCCTCCAAATAAAGACCGTCCGCGCATGTGGGTGGGAACCCGAACCAGTGATGCTTCCGGGCGCAGAGGAGGGCCTGCAGGCTGATAAACCTCTCCACTCCCGAAGACCTCTTTGAAACGGAGTGCCGCCAGAGAGTTCGTATCATCATTGGCCGTAAGTGCCATGAACCGCCGGATACCACTTAAATCCAATTCGTCAGGCACCTGTTCTTCCAGCGCATCTGCTACGACTGCGCGCAGTCCCTGGTCCTGCGCCTGTTCAATATTTCGCTCATTGGCATCAATTAAAAGCACTGCAATCCCCTGTTCCTGGATGGCTTTCGCAATGCTTTGCACCCATGTCTTGGCTCCTAGAAACAAGATCCCTTGTGGATTAGCATCCGCCATTCCAAGCAAACGAGCCACCGGCTGCAGCGTCAATCCGTACACCGTCACGGTACCGATAATCACCATATAGACAATGGGCACCAGCGGCCCTGCAGCATCTGCACCATACACCGCTTCAACACGAACCGAAAAGAGAGATGCCACGGCCGCCGCCACAATCCCACGGGGTGCAAGCCAGGCAATGAACCCCTGCTCTTTCCAGTTGAGCCTAGTACGAAGACTGGAAAGTGCCACCGCGACAGGACGCACCACAACAATCAAGATGCCCAGAAAAATGAAGGCGCGAGTATCAAAGTAGGTCAGTGCATCGAAGTCGAGACGAGCACTCAATAAGATAAAGAGACAACCGATCAGAAGCGACTGCAGATCTTCTTTGAATTTGGTGATGCTACGGACATTCACATACGGCTGATTCGCAAGAAATACCCCCATGATCGTCACAGAAAACAGCCCGGATTCTTCATGCAGGCTATTCGACAGGGCAAAGACAACGATGACGACCGTCAGTGCAAAAGAGCTTTGTAAATAATCGGGAACCAGGTGGCGCCGGAGCAGAAAGAGCATGAGTATACCTCCCAACAGACTCACCCCGATACTCACAGCTGCTATCGTCATGAGTGCTTCCAGAGAGGGGAGGATTGGCGCTAACATTCCATCTCTCCCGCCATCTGCACCATGTTCATGCATCACGATCACAGCCTCAAGAACCAGAACTGCAACAATTGCACCCACGGGATCAATGGTGATTCCTTCCCATTTTGCAATGGCATTTACCCGGCCGCTGGGGCGCACATGTCTGATGAGAGGCAATACAACCGTGGGACCCGTAACGGTGAGGATGGCTCCAAGTACGACTGCGATTTCCCATGGCATCTCCAGCACATAGTGTGCCGCGATTGTAGCGAGGATCGCCGTAACCGCAACGCCAATCGTCACCAGATTAAACACTGCCTGCCCCACCCCCCTGAGTTCAGATAATCTCAGGTTCAGACCTCCTTCAAACAGGATAATCCCGATTGCCAGCGAAACAAAGGCAAATACCCATTCCCCCTGCAACTGCTCAGGAGGCAGGATCTGCATCACGGGACCTGCCAAAAACCCCACAATCAGCAGAAGAAGAATGGACGGGACGCGAATCCGCCACCCTAGCCATTGGGAGCCAATTGCCAACGCAATTACCAAAACAATATTGATCAAGACAGTTCCACTCACGCGATCAGGTTGTCTGTTTTAATAAATGATTCTTTTTCGGACCGAGTGGGTCACATAAACTTACTGGCATTCACCCTACAAATATAGCACTCTGATCACCGTGTAACCGCATACCCGCTCCAGTGTCACGGTTTTGGAAGGCTGCTGTGCGCCTGAATCGCCGTGGTCCCCGTTGGATAAATCCATCTTATTTATGGGAGGGCCATGTATCTAGCCACAGGTCGCGCTCAGGGATTTGCAAGTAGATGCTGTGCAATGTCCAAGCGCATGCGGGCGCCTCCGCTTGTTAATTCCCCTCACCATGATTAACTTCGCGGTGGACTCCTAACGGAGTTCCGTTCCAACATAATTGAATGTTGCCGGTATTAAATTTGGCAAATACTGAAAGCGCTTCCAATCGAACCATTACCCCCAAATTGATGCATCAAACTTCTTTCTTTGCTGAGGTCAACAAGATGTTCACCCGCGCGGCAGAATACACCAGTCACCCCTCGGGATTACTTGCACAAATTCAAAATTGCAACAGCGTCTATCATATGAGCTTCCCGCTCGTACGGGATGATGGAAGTATTGATGTGATCGATGCATACCGCGCTGAACACAGTCATCACATGCAGCCTACAAAAGGTGGGATACGTTATGCTCTTTCCGTCAATGCAGACGAGGTCATGGCACTGGCAGCACTCATGTCCTATAAATGTGCGATCGTGGATGTACCGTATGGCGGAGCGAAGGGTGGAATCTGCATTGATCGGAAAATCTACTCTCAGTCTGAGCTGGAGCGGATCACGCGACGGTACACTTTTGAGCTGACGAAGAAAAATTTTATAGGCCCTGGTGTAGATGTGCCTGCTCCAGACTACGGTACGAGCAGCACTGAAATGAGTTGGATTTTTGATACGTACCGTTCCGTAACAGATAGTCCGCTGGATGCACTCGCATGCGTGACAGGAAAACCGGTCGGGATGGGAGGTGTTCGTGGACGCACGGAGGCAACTGGTCGCGGGGTCTTCTTTGGAATCCGCGAGGCATGCAATATTGAAGAGGATATGCACGCACTCGGACTCAGTCCCGGGGTGGAGGGAAAAAGCGTCATCATTCAGGGACTGGGAAATGTCGGCTACCATGCTGCTCTTTACCTTGAGCAGGCAGGTGCAAAAATTATTGGAATTGCGGAATATAAGGGAGGAATATATAATCCCGAAGGTCTCCGCTTAGAGGATATCGTTTCGCATCGCAAGGAGACGAAATCAATCCTCAACTTCCCCGACGCACAGAACTTTACTGATTCCGCTAAAGTCCTTGAATTGGACTGTGACATTCTCGTTCCAGCAGCCTTGGAGGGCCAAATTCGAAGCGATAATGTGAGCCGGATCCAAGCTAAAATTATAGCAGAGGCTGCCAACGGCCCTGTCACTTCTGCTGCCGACCAATGGCTGATTGAGAATGGGGTACTGGTTATCCCCGATGTCTACCTGAATGCGGGCGGGGTGACGGTCTCCTATTTCGAATGGCTCCGTAACCTATCTCATGTGCGGCATGGCCGCATGAGCCGGCGCCGTGAAGCCCACAATGCTCTGCAAATACTGGAAACCGTGCAGGGACTGGTTGGGAAAAACTTTGATCCAAAAACCATCTCGGACATTGAGTCCAGCCTGGCATTCGGGGCAAGTGAAGCCGACCTCGTTGATTCGGGGTTGGAAGACACGATGGTGGGCGCGTATCATGAAATCCATGAAAAGGCCCGCAGCCATAATATTGACCTGCGCACAGGTGCATTCATAAACGCAATCGATAAAATTGCACAGGGGTATCTGCGGAGTGGAATTTTCCCCTAAACCCGGGCGGGGCGGACTGCTGTTTTTTTGTAGGGCTCGTAAAACCGCTGCAAGGCGGCAATATCTGCTTCTATATCTCCGGTGGGCTCAAAAGGGGGACCAAATCCTACCGTGCGGCCAGGGTAGTTAAAGTAGGCGGGTACAATGACGACCTGGGCTCCCATTGCAATGTGATAGAACCCTGTCTTCCAGTGCTCTACCCGGCTGCGTGTGCCTTCGGGAGTAATCGCAAAGATAAATTTTTCGCGTTCTCTGAAAAGCTCAATGACTCCCTGAACCATCCCATGGTGCTGCTGCCGATTCACTGGATTGCCTCCGCATGCACGAAGTATGGGACCAAACGGCCAGCGAAAGATCGTATGCTTTGCGATCCAGGATCCCTCCATATCCAAGGCAAACATGACGGCCATGGCGACAAAAAAATCCCAGTTTGAGGTATGGTACGCTCCAATCACGACGAACTTCTTGAGGTCGGGGATCGTCCCCTCAATGCGCCAGCCCAATCTTGTGAACACCCACCGCGTCCATCGCATCATACGTGGATTCGCTTTGCGCGCCACATTCGGTCCAAGCTCAGGGAAGGCCATTCTCACAAGGGCAGAATCGTGCGGATCCGAATGACACCATCAATGACTTCCAAACTTTTAAGCACGGAATCGGGGAGTGAGCCGCTGACATCAATCACGTTATAGGCCAGAGAACCTCGCCCCTTATTCACAAGATTGTCAATATTGTGGCCTGTACCTGCCAGAATGTTCGCAAACTGACTCAGCATACGCGGCTCATTCCGGTTTACAATCTGAATCCGATGCCTCTCTGGACGAAGCGGTAATCGGACGCTTGGGAAATTCACTGAATTTTCAACATTCCCGCGCTCAAGATAGTCACGAAGCTGCTCTGCGGCCATCACGGCACAATTATCCTCGGCCTCAGGGGTGGATGCCCCCAGATGGGGAACCGGAAGCACTTTCGGGTGCTGGGCTAATTCTGCATCTACAAAGTCTGTAACATAACACGAACAGATACCGCTATTCAGCGCTTGCATGACCGCTTGTTCATTGACGATCGGTCCACGGGCAAAGTTCAGAAGTCGCACTCCTGGTTTCATGCGTGCGAAATGCTGTGCATTAATGAGATTGATCGTTTCGTCATTCAGCGGTGCATGAACCGTAATGTAGTCCGCTGTTTCAACAATTTCATCTAATCCCGGGGCACGCGTAACCTCACGGCTGAGCCCCCAGGCATTCGAGACAGAAATAAATGGGTCGTAACCGAGCGTGCGCATACCTAGCGCACTTGCTGCATTGGCAACGGCGACACCAATCGCCCCCAGACCGATGATGCCCAGGGTTTTCCCCCTAATTTCAGGGCCCTTGAAATTATTCTTCCCCTTTTCTACAACGGCTGCCACATCTGCGCCTTCGAGCGTCCGGGCCCAGTTGATTCCATCAATGATCCGCCGGGAGGAGAGTAGCATGGCACAGATGACCAATTCCTTTACACTGTTTGCATTCGCTCCCGGAGTATTAAAGACGGCGATCCCCTGATCTGAACAAGCATCAATCGGGATATTGTTTACACCCGCCCCGCATCTGGCAACCGCCAGAACAGAATCTGGAAATGAAACTCCATGAAGTTTATAGCTTCTTAGAAGAATTGCATCTGGATCTGGAATGTCTTCCCCGATGATATAGCCGTAATCAGTCAGCCTTTCAAGGCCCTTGGACGAGATCGTATTGAGAATCTTTATTTTGAACATGAATGCGTTTAGACGTAAAGAACCGCTAGGGGCGTGTAGATTTGCTGGAATGGGGTAACGAAACCAAGGCTGAGCTTTCCACTGTCTCGGGGATTGCTCCTTCGTTTTTGTGCATCGTGTACTCCTTTGCAAACTCGCTTATACGCACGAAAACACAAATTTTTGCTCCAATCCATCCTGAATGGGTCCCGCCATTTTCGCTTACTGGCTCTCGGAGGCTCGGTGATCGTCCAGCTCATTGACAAAATCTACTTGGGCGACGTTCCATGCATCTGCACCGAATGGCGTCGTGAACCATGCATCCAGGATTTCCTTTAATACGACTTCACTCGTGACCCGTAGACTCAAAGCCAGTACATTTGCATGATTCCATTCTTTGGCGCCCCGGGCGGTGGTTGCGTCCAAACACAATGCGGCTCGAATTCCTGGCATTTTGTTCGCTACAATGGAACAACCCGTCCCAGTCCAACACATTACAATGGCTTCCTCCGCATTCCCCTGCAGCATCTCGTCAATCGCTGATTTAGTGACAACAGGCCAATCCTGCGGTTCTTCTCCGGCCTGCGGACCGAAATAAATTGGCTCATATCCCCGATTTCGTAGTAGACCAAGAAGTACTTCGACCAAGTGCCCATATTCGTCACAGCTGACCGCTATCTTCTTCAACCTTGTACTCATGTAACTATTGGATGTCTAAAAAAACTTTTTGTGCTCATGATCTTGCCCAAGCACTTGAGTCATGGGCGGATCCCGCTTTCGCTGAATCGTACGACAATGTAGGGCTGCAGGTTGGCTCTGCTACGCAGATTGTTCGCCGTGTACTAATCGCGCTGGATCTCACCCCCAGTGTTGTGGAGGAGGCGATTCAGAAAGAATGTTCGATGATTCTGACGCATCATCCATTATTGTTTCACAGCCCTTCCCGCATCCTAGAGGAAGATTTTATCGGCCAGCTTATCCTTAGGCTCGCTCAAAAGAATATTACTCTTTACAGTATACATACGAATCTGGATGCGGCTCATGGGGGTGTTTCCATCGCTCTGGCAGAAATTCTCGGCCTGCGCCACCGAACATTCCTAAACCCGAGTGATGATGGAACGTTCGGGATGGGAGCAATTGGCCATTTATCCGAGCCGGAATCCCTGAGAAGTTTCCTGGACCGAGTGCATGCACGACTGGAAACACCGGCTCTTCGTTACGCAGGTTCTGATGAAGCACAGATAAAAACGGTGGCCGTATGCGGCGGCTCAGGTGGCAGTCTCATCCAGCCTGCTCTGGACGCGAATGCAGATGTATACGTGACGGCAGATCTTGGCTATCACCGCTACTTTGAGGTCCTTGGTCCCAATGGGAGTTGCCAAATGGCGCTTGTGGATGCTGGACATTATGAAACAGAGAAACACACCGAACAACTCCTCTGCACTTGGCTGGCAGAACGATTCCCCACAATAAAATTTTACTGCGCGAGTGCCCCCACCACCCCAATAAAAATCTCTATCCGCTGAACTTCACTCCATGCATTCTCGTTAGAGCCTGCTACGTTTTGCACATACCATAATTTATGAGTACCACAGAAACCAAGATTAGCAGTCAATTACGCGCACTCATCCGACTACAGCACATTGATACACTGATTTACCAGGTCGTGAAAGAACAAGGAGATCTACCTGAGGAAATCAGAGACCTAGAGGATGAGTCCGCAGGATTGGAGACCCGCACGAATAAAATCAGACAAGAGCAGGAGGAAATTGAACAGTCACGCCGACGCGGCGAATTCGATATTGAAGAAGCGGAAGCGCTGATTAAGAAATACGAGGAACAACAGCTCCAGGTCCGCAACAACCGTGAATATGACGCTCTGACTAAGGAGATTGAGGCACAGAACGAGCGTATTCACGAGGCGAAAGAACTTATTGCGGGCACCGAGGGCTCATCGGAAACGAATGCGAATCAGATCGAAGAGGCGCAACAGCGTCTTTCCGAACTAGAAGAAATGCTTACAGACAAGCGTACCCAGTTGGAGGGGGTATTGCTAACGACTGAGAAGAAAAAGAAAGAGCTAGAGGCACTGAGAGAAGATGCGCAAGCCCTCGTAGATGAACGCTATCTGCGGGCCTATCAGAGGCTGCGGAACCGGTACAGAGATGGACGCGCGGTGGTTCAACTGCGACGCGGTGCAGCCGGCGGCTTTGCGGTTCCACCACAGCGCCAGATGGAGATTCGCCAACGTAACCGAATCATCCCATGTGAGCAGACTGGCCGTATTATTGTAGACAGCGAGTTCTACGAACAGGCAACCAGTGACCTGGTCGCTTAGTACCACAGTAGATAACATGTCGGCCGGATCATCGCCTTGCCGAAAGGCAGGGAGGAAAGTCCGAACTCCATAGGGCACCGTACTTCCTAACGGGAAGGCGTCGCGTAAGCGATGACGGCAAGTGCAACAGAAAGTAAACCAACCGATGGACCTTACAGGCCAGGTGATGGGTGAAATGGTGGGGTAAGAGCCCACCAGCGTCATGGGAGACCATGGCGGCTAGGTAAACCCTACGCGGAGCAAGGCCAAACAGCATCGCACGCGCAAGCGATAAGGTGGCCCGCCAAATAGCGATGCGGGTAGGCTGCTAGAGGCCAGTGGTGACACTGGTCCCAGATAGATGATGATCCCTCCGGCTGGGCTGCACGGTGGCTGCAGCGCCGGATAGACAGAATTCGGCTTACAGGCCGGCACGTTCCACCAGGGGTGGCTTCCGCGAAGGAAGTCACCCCAATTCTTTTACTCCTGGGTTGGAGGTGTCACAGGAGTTGTTTCCTCCAACGGTGGAGGAGGTAATTCCTCTGGAGCCGGAACCGGCTGTTGCGTTGATTGCTGTGACTGCTGCTGGAGGATGCTCCGCTGCGATGCGCCATCATCAATGGCAAAGTTTGTCAGGATACACAGCACAATAAAGATGGCAGCCAGAATCCATGTACCTCTTTCAAGCACATCGGGTGCTTGCCTAGCTCCCAGGATCTGAGTTGTCGCTCCTCCTGAGGCGATGCCGGCCAGTCCGCCCCCTTTACCAGCCTGAAGCAGAATCAATGCGGTCATGATGATTCCAATGAGCGCGATAATGACAATCAATAACGTGAACATGAGAGGATTCTTTCTTGATGCTCCTGCTACTTCTTCCCTCTACCTAGGTTCCGTTCTCCCCTGCAAGTACGACCGCTGCCGCACAGCAGATCGCTGCCGTTTCTGCACGAAGGCGACGTGGCCCCAACCGAACCAGTACCGCACCACTGTCGCGGGCAAGCCGGCGCTCATGCTCTGTGAATCCCCCTTCTGGTCCAACCAAAATCCTGACCGGACCTCCCCCCTGATGAATTGCCGTCATTAACGCAGTATCCGTATTGGGATCTGCCATGAAGATCCCCGGTCCTAGGAGTTGGTTGAGGGGGGTTGGAGGATGCAAATCCGGCAGCTTGCTTCGATTGCATTGCTTCAGCGCAGCCGTCATCACCTGCCGGGCACGATCTTCACGCCAGTTTCTGGATTCAGTCCGCTCGGTCAAGAGGGGTACAATGCCCGTAACCCCTAACTCAACTGCTTTTTCCAGAAATAAGCTGTACCGCTTCTGCTGCTTCAACAGTGCGAGCCCCACCGTCAGTTCGTGAACGGGCTCCCCCAGATTTTTATGTGTAGAAATAACGCGACCATGGACTCCATGCCGATCTGCCTGCTCAATCTGTACCCGTGCTGCGTACCCCTGCCCATCCACCACCGTAACGGCGGCGCCAGGACGCAGTCGAAGTACTTTGACTGCATGCTTTGCTTCATCTGGCGGAAAGACCACATGCCCGGTTGGAGAGAATGCTTCGGGCGGAGCAAAAAAGAACCTGTCCATGATCTAAAGCCCGAGACTTAATCCAATATGAGCTCGCACAGCAGATATATCCTCCGTCGCCGATGCCAGCGTGAAGTTGATAATCCCTGCTGCGGTACTGAGCTGAAAACCTGCCCCAAATCCTGGATACCACCCACCAGAGAACTCGGATCCCTTACCGTTATCAAGATAACCAAGGTCAAAAAAACCAAACCCGTACGTCACAGGATCCAGAAGATACCGGAACTCCACCAAGATCCGTACTGCAAAAGGCACGCGAAAACGATGTTCATCATATCCGCGAAGGCTTTGTGCCCCTCCAATTCGAAACAGATCACTTTCGTCAAGCTGTCGGCTGCGCACCAACATGAGTTCGCCACCCGTGACGACAAGGCTGCGCCCGCTCAGGGGAATATACACACGTCCCTGTGCCGTCAGGCGTCCCTGACGAAGCCTGTTCTGCTCACGCGTGGAATCTTCCGGGAATGCGATACTTTCTACATCTTTCTGCCCGCGTTCAGCGTGCATGCTCAGCAGGTATCCGCGAGTGGGACTCAAAGCATGATCAACTTGTCTGATCTGGATTCCTCCTCCCACAAACAGTGCATTGGCGACGGGAATTCGTTGTCTGCCATCGACAATTTCGGTATCTGCCAAGCCGGGGCGTGTAATCTCGCGTGTCACGCTGGCAAAGATGTGCATGGACGGATCCACCCAATAGCCAAACCGGGCTCCATAATCCCGCTTACCATAGGTTGAATCCTGCTGAAGCCCTTCGAATGAACCGGCAAGGCTCAGAGGCAGTCCAAACATCAACGGCGCTTCAGCATGCACTGAAACGTAGCCTAATTGACCCGGTGCCCGATTCAATGTCAGTTCTAGGGTTCGAGCTCCACCAAAAAGGTTGCGCAGTGCCAGACTTCCGCTACCAACCAGAGCACCTTTGCCGCCCTCAGCCCGCTCATACCCCAATGCCAAATCAAACACTCCGGGGGGGCTTTCCTTGACGGGTACATGAATGACAACGCTACTGTCTGCCCCCCTGTATAATACCGGGAGATCTACACGGCTAAACATGCCCGTGGCTTCCAGCTTACGTTGCATTTCCTCTGGATCAAAATTTTTCAGAACCTGCCCCGATGTGAATCCAGAGATGTGATACACATAAGTTGGGCGGGTCCGCCTGGCTCCCTGCAGGACGATACGCTCAAGTTGAGTAGGAATCCCTTCCTGGACACGGATGACCACATCATGCTGCACGCTGTCACGCGGAATGATTGCTTCTATGGCAACTTCCGCCAATACATATCCCTCTCCCGAATAATGGTCCAGGATGACTTCTGCTGTCCTTTCCAGCGAGCTGGCAGTGACCCAATCTCCTTTGTCCAGTGGGAGTCGTATCCTTGTTGAATCAATCTTGCTTACTCCCAGCAGCTGGACCATTCCTACCTGAGCCCGATTTCCACGGGAAGCATAAAGAGTCTGTGTATCCGTATTCTGAGAATCAATCGCAGCATATAAATACCCTTCCTGATGAAACATCCGGATCACCTGTTGCTCAATAGCCAGCGTACTGTCTGCGGATCTCTCGGGCTCCCACGACCAAGACTCACCATCTGCAATAAGCTGCCATTGAGCGGCGACCGGAACGGCTGCCACGGACATACAGAAGAAGAGCACAAGTGCCCTCAGAGAAATTCCCGCGGAACTGGCCGAACAGCTCAACCATGAACATCGTAGCATCACGTAAATCAACCCCTTTGTACCTCTGAATACACGGATACCCCAAAATAAGCCAGGTGACTTCTCGAAAGTACTCCTGAGCTGGTACGATACCAACCACCGTGATCTTCCATGGCGTGGGAAGACGGATCTGTATGAGATTTGGCTTTCAGAAGTCATGCTTCAGCAGACACGCGTGGAGTATGTGCGGGCGTATTACGAACGATTCCTGGGCGCATTCCCAACGCTTGAGCAGTTGGCCGCAGCCAACTTGGATGATGTACTTCGCATTTGGGAGGGAATGGGATACTATGCACGTGCACGCAATCTACACGCAGCAGCCCGGGAAGTTGTTGCTTCGGGTCGACTTCCATTGAGTTGTAAAGAATTACGCCTACTCCCTGGCATCGGTCCATATATTAGCAGAGCCATTGCTTCGATTGCGTTCAAGGAGCCTGTGGCCGCAGTTGATGGCAATGTCCGCCGCGTCGTCTCTCGCATATTTGCGCATCCGGGAACTCCGGCCAAATTAGTTCAGCAACTCGCTGATCAATTACTTAGTGCCAACCGGCCCGGGGATTATAATCAGGCGATGATGGAACTGGGGTCACAGGTATGTACACCCAAGCGCCCACAATGTACTGTATGCCCGGTTCAAAGCTATTGTTCGGCATGGTTCGAGGGAACTCCCGAACGGTATCCGGCATCGAAGAAGAAGGGACCTATCCCACACTACGATGTTGCCGTTGCCGTTCTCCGCGATGCTTCAGGGCGGATATTTATTCAACAGCGTGCGCCGAAAGGGCTTCTGGGCGGCCTGTGGGAATTGCCTGGCGGGAAAGCACAACCGGGTGAATCGGGCCCTGCAACCTGTGTCCGTGAACTGCAAGAAGAGCTTGGAGTACAGGTGCTGGTAGGGAATTTGATCGGTAAAGTGAACCACGCATACTCTCACTTCAGGATTACACTATGTGCATATGAGTGCACCATGATTGACGGCGAGCCTAAATCCACTGCAGGCTTAACGACTGCCTGGGTTACACCTGATGAGCTAAACAAATTTGCATTTCCTAAAGCAAATCGGCATATACTTAACCTTCTGGCACCCCCCATGGCTGAAGCATCATGAACGACACAATCCTTTACATCATTCTCGGTGTGCTCTATCTCGTATTCACAGTGCTGGGGAGACTTGCCAAGAAAAAACAGCAGCAGACGCAGAAAGAGGAACCCTGGTCTCTTGAAGATGCTCTACGGGATCTGCAGACTTCGTCGGACGAGCAGCCTGAAGTCGCTCAAGTTCCTGCACCGCAGACTCCTTCTGATTGGTCTGATGAGTATGCCCCGTACATTCCCGGTGCTCAGACCCTTCCCACTGAATCGCCCCGGCTGGCCAAACCGGACTTCGCAACGCCCGTCACCCTTCAGCAATCTGTCCCGAAACCCAAACCGTCAGAACTACCCAACCCAGCCGGGAAACGTATACCGAACGCAACCCGCATGATCATCCACCACCTGAAAAACCCGAAGTCAGCGCGGACAGCAATTATTCTTAGTGAGATTCTCGGCAGGCCCAAGGGAGCCCGTGGGTTTCCACGACCTCGCCTGTATCGTTGAGCATCTTTGATCACATGATTTACGAATGTGATCGTCAGGGCTGCGAGTACTCAACAGCCTATGCATAACGAACTCTCAGCCACAGCACAACTCAGAGCTGCGGTATCCATTTACCCGTACCTGATGCTCACTTGAGCAAGTTTCCTGCTACCCAAGCACGGCAGCAGAAATCCCTACACTGGCGATTCTTCTCCGCGCTTGAATAATGCTGCGCCGATTGCACCTCCAATCAGTCCCATCAGGACTCCCCCAACAACTGCGATCACCGGTGTACCCCAAGTCATCATCATCTGGGTAATGGATTCTGCCTGCTCCGCCCCGGGAGCGTCGAATGTACCGGCGTCACGCAAAATATCCAACGTTTCCTGGGGAGACGGAAGTATATCTATCAGGATTAATAACCACCCCAAAGCCAATCCCGCCGCGGCATATACGATCCCCGCGAGCGCACCAATTCCAACCCCCTGGCCTCCTGTCAGTGTTAATTCGTTTTCTGTGGCATAGTGCCAAACGGCAACGAGCCCACTGGTTAACATTATCATGCATCCGAGCAAGCCGAATATAATGTTCAGAACCGGTTGAGTATCAGTGGGATTAGAAGCGCCAGAAAGATGACCGGCTACCTGGAGGATCGTCGCTGTAACGGCGGCAATTAAACCACCAATCAGAATAGATTGAGTTTTTGAAGGCATTGAAATTATGTCTGTTCGGTCTGAATAATAAGCAATTTAGGCTAAATATTGGTAGGATATAATTCCCTATGTCTCACGCCATGCCATACCTCGTGCAACCAGAACTCCGGCAATAACACCAAAAATTGCCCCTGTGAAAAAGCGGCTTCCCGCCGAATTGTGCCAAATATTCAAGAGATCCAGCCCCCAATCCAATGCCAGCAGTACCAAGGATACCATCACAAATATGTGTGCATTCCTGCCACTCCAGCCCCGGCAAATCAGAGCAACAATGGGTCCTACAACCAGACCGATCAGGATTCCGTAGCACCGGTGACAGACCGCCAACTGAACGCCATCAACATGGGGAGACCGCTCGCTGATCTGGTGACAGAATGGATCAAATATGTGCATCAATGCCAACTGCAGCGGCTCACTAATCCATGGAGGGATGCTGGCTAGCACCGGCAAAATCGCCATCAGCAAGAGAGATCCGATCCAGGCAATCCCGTTTACACGAATGGTCATACGTCAATTTGTCCTGTCTTTAATCGTCATCTGGACAGCTTGGCACTTATGGTACGACTAATTTTGACATAGTTCAGCATGGCATACAGTTTGCACGGTCGCCTCACCTGAATGCACAACGTATCTTGTTTGAAGCATGTACATATATAATGTAACTCTGCAAAAATGCGTCTGCTGCATTCTTGTTAGCACTCATTTAGAGAGACTGCTAACAACCGAAACTCTTACTTCCTAACCAACAACTTAACTCTTTACCAATCATGAAAATTCAACCACTTAGTGATCGTGTGGTCGTACAGGCGCAGGATGCTGAAGAGCAGACTGCAAGCGGCCTCTACATTCCAGACACGGCGAAAGAAAAACCCCAACGGGGAGTCGTTCTGGCTGTCGGTCCGGGCCGTGTCGAAAACGGCACTAAAATTGACATGACCGTCAAGTCCGGTGATGTTGTTCTGTATGGCAAGTACTCTGGAACCGAGGTCACGCTTGACGACCAGGAGTACATGATCATGCGGGAGACCGATATCCTTGGCATTATCCAGTAACGAATCCTCATACACAATCTTAAACTCTACTTGAACTCATGGCAAAACAAATTATTTTCGACGCTGACGCACGAGGCGCCCTCAAGCGCGGCGTTGATCAACTCGCGAGTGCAGTCAAAGTCACTCTTGGCCCTAAAGGCCGCAATGTTATTATCGAGAAAAAATTCGGATCACCAACCGTTACCAAAGACGGTGTCACTGTCGCCAAAGAAGTTGAGCTTGAAGACAAGCTCGAAAATGTTGGCGCCCAGATGGTCAAGGAAGTTGCTTCCAAGACCAGTGATGTCGCAGGCGACGGGACCACAACGGCCACCGTTCTCGCTCAGGCGATCATGACCGCTGGCCTCAAGAACGTGACGGCCGGTGCCAACCCAATGGACCTGAAGCGTGGTATTGACAAAGCTGTCGGCCAAGTCGTGAATCATCTCCGCTCACAGAGCCGCGACATTGAAGGTCGCAACGAGATTGCCCAGGTCGGTGCCATCAGCGCCAACAACGACGAAGCCATCGGCACCTTGATTGCAGATGCTTTTGAGCGCGTTGGCAAGGATGGTGTGATTACCGTCGAAGAGGCCCGTGGCACAGAAACAACACTGGATGTGGTTGAGGGGATGCAGTTTGATCGCGGATACCTGTCTCCCTACTTTGTGACCGATCCTGATGATATGGAGACCGTCCTTGAGGATGCGCAACTGCTCATCTTCGACAAAAAAATCTCCGCAATGAAGGATCTGCTCCCGATCCTGGAGAAAATTGCACAGACCAGTTCTCCTCTTCTGGTGATCGCCGAAGATGTTGAAGGGGAAGCACTTGCAACGATGGTCGTGAACAAGCTGCGTGGCACATTACGTGTTGCTGCTGTCAAAGCCCCTGGCTTTGGAGACCGCAGAAAAGCAATGCTGGAAGATATTGCAATCCTCACCGGAGGCACCGTCATCAGCGAAGAAAAAGGCTATCGCCTCGAAAATGCAACACTGGATTATCTGGGGAAAGCCAAGCGTGTTGTGATCGACAAAGACAACACTGTCATTGTCGATGGTGCAGGTAGTTCGGATCAGATCAAGGCCCGCACAAATCAGATTAGACAGCAGATTGAGTCAACCACAAGTGACTATGATCGTGAGAAACTGCAGGAACGGCTTGCCAAGTTAAGCGGCGGTGTTGCTGTTCTCAAGATTGGTGCAGCGACCGAGCCGGAGATGAAAGAGAAAAAAGCTCGCGTTGAAGATGCATTGCATGCGACACGCGCAGCCATTGAAGAAGGGATCGTTCCTGGTGGTGGCGTTGCTCTAATCAGAGCAATCGATGCACTTGATGAGGCAGCAACGGACAACGAGGATCAGAAAATCGGTGTCAATATCGTTCGCCGCGCCCTTGAAGAGCCACTTCGCCAGATCTCCATAAATGCTGGAGTTGAAGGCTCTATCGTTGCTCAGAAAGTCAAGGAAGGCAAAGGGGATTTCGGTTATAATGCCCGCACGGAAGAGTATGAAACTCTCATCAGTGCTGGTGTGATTGATCCCACCAAAGTTGTGCGCGCTGCCCTGGAGAATGCATCCTCGGTGAGTGGACTATTGCTGACGACCGAAACGGTCGTGGCGGATCGTCCCGAGAAGCCTGCTGCAGGCGGTGGAGATCATCATGATCCCAGCGGTGGCATGGGCGGCATGGGTGGAGGAATGGGCTTCTAACCCAAATTCTCTCACAGTCCGAAGGGGGGCGGAGCCATCAGGCTTCGCCCCCTATTTTTTTTGTCCGATCCGATATCGTCCATGCACCACTTGGCAAGTTCACTTGCCTCACGCACACTGGATCCCTCTGCATAAATACGCACGATCGGCTCCGTATTGGACTTTCGAACATGAACCCAGCCATCCGGGAAGTTTATTTTCACCCCATCTACGGTTGAAATATCCTCATGCGCGTGCCGCGAGGCAAACCGCCGAAGCACTTCATCTGGATCTGTCACCATGATTTTGTTTTTCGAAATCGCATACTGGGGTAAGGAGCGCCGATACTCTGAGAATGGCATCCCCTGTTCAGCCAGGTGCTGAAGGATGATCGCGGCACCTGCAAGTGCATCCCGACCATAATGGAGATCAGGCAAAATCACTCCCCCATTGCCCTCTCCACCAAGAATGGCTCCATATTGTTGCATCGTCTTCACGACATGTATTTCTCCCACTGCGGACCGGTACACAGGCATCCCATAGCGTGCTGCCACATCGTCAATCGCACGGGACGACGATAGGTTGGTGGCATAGGGCCCACTGCGCCTCTGCCACAGGAAGTCCGCCGCGATCACCTGCGTTAATTCTTCGCTCACATAGTTTCCCCGGTCATCAATCAGGGCCAGTCTGTCTGCATCCGGGTCTACCACCAGTCCCAGATCGGCATTCATTTCCTGAACATACTCCATCGTTTTTTGCAAGTGCTCCGGCAGAGGCTCTGCCGGATGAGCAAACCGGCCTGTAACCTCGCCATTGATCAGCCAGACATCCTTCACCCCCAATCGCTTCAATAGCGGCGGCAATGCCAATGCACCGACCGAATTAATCCCGTCTACCACAACCGTATAGCCCATGGCTCCGATGGCGCCCGGCTGACAATATGGCAGATCCATGATTGCATCAATGTGCCTTGGAATATATTCAGCCGTGCGTATCCCTCCCGGCTGGACCTCCTGATGCATTGGCGCTTCCGGCTGCTGTGCCATATCCATCACGATCTTCCCCTCCTCTGTCGACAGAAACTCGCTCTTCTCATTGAGTAGTTTCAGCGCATTCCAATCTTCAGGATTATGGGAGGCACTTAATATGATCCCCCCACGCGCCTCTTCAAACAGGACGGCCATTGCAACCGTTGGTGTGGGGGCCAGCCCAATATCAATCACCTCAATCCCGAGACTGCGGAGTGTTGCTACGACAATCTGAGAACATACCTCTCCCGAGGTACGTGCATCCCGGCCTACGACAACGCGTCGAGGAAGGTGATTCGGCTGATTCAGACAAAATGTACCGAAAGCCAAACTGTAGCGTACGAGGACCAGTGCATCGAGACCGGCACCATAGATCCCCCGGATTCCAGAAATTGATTCAATGAGTGTTCTCACAAGCTATCTCAGCGTTCATAGCCATGGAACAGAATAACGGTGGTTTGGGTTGCCTAGGGCTGGATTTTTTTTATCATGGTTACATCCTCAAGTACGTTGTCCCCTCGTTGGCGGTATCACTACGCAGCAAGTGGGCTGGTTCTTTGCCTCATTCTGGTCAGTTGGGGAGGCGTGGTAACCAGTATTGAGGCCGGACTTGCTGTTCCTGACTGGCCTACTTCATTCGGCTCCTATGACCCACTTGCCACAGGATACAGCGACCCCGCAGATCCAGATGCAAGATGGTGGCAGGTTGGCCCTATTTTGGCGGAGCACGGACACCGGTTGCTGGGGGCCCTGGTAGGTCTATGGGTCGTTGGACTTGCGCTATGGACGCTGATAGCAGATTCACGGCATTGGGTTCGCATTGTAGCTGTATCTGCGGTTGGCCTCGTAATCGCACAGGGAATCCTTGGGGGACTCCGCGTAATCTGGACCTCTATGGATTTGGCTGTAGTCCATGCAATGGGAGCACAACTTTTTTTCTGTACTGCTGCTGCCCTGACACTTTTTAATTCGCGGATGTGGCTTGAGCACTCCATTGAGAGTTCACCGAAAATCATCCGCCTGCGCGCTCTGACAATTGCTACCGCGGCAGCCGTTTATATACAAATTCTACTGGGCGCCCTACTCCGACACCCCGGCGCCGGCGTAGACCTGACTTTCGTGGTCATTCATGCTTCGGGAAGTGTTGTTGCATTATCTTTAGTCATTGTGACCTGCGGATATATCCGAGAGTACTTTAATGACAAACCAATCCTGAATCGCGGAGCTTGGTGGATGTTGATCAGTCTGGGCGTGCAAATGGTTCTGGGGATGGTTACTCTGACGGTACTTCTTTTCGATTCCGGGCAAAGCACCCGGAGTTTGGTCCAGGTTATACTCTCATCTTCTCATCTGGTAGTTGGAACAATTCTAATGGGCAGTTGCGCTTGCGTGATGCTTGGAACTTTGAGGTTGCAAGGTGAACAGTAATACTTTTCTTTCCGAAGAAGCTGCGGAACTCCGTCTTCTGCGGCCAGGGTCTGGCCCGATTTCAACTCTCCAAGATTACTGGGAGCTGGTCAAGCCGGAAATTACATTCCAGGTTGTACTGGCTGCCCTGGCCGGATTCATTTTAGGGACAACTGGAAACCTGAGTCCGTCCTTGCTGGTACTGGCCTTGGCTGGAACTGCGTTTGCGAGTGCTGGGGGCGGCGTACTGAATCATTATATCGAGCGGCATAATGACGCATTGATGCGCCGCACTGCCCAGCGGCCATTGCCTTCCGGTCGAATCAACCCGGGGATTGCACTTGTTTTTGGAATTGCACTGGTGATTGCCGGACTCACTTTGCTTTGGTGGGTAAATCTAACGACACTGCTTTTGGCGGCATTGACTATTGTTCTGTATTTGTTTGCCTATACCCCGCTTAAGCGCCGCACAACCTACAATACCTTGATTGGGACGATCCCTGGGGCACTACCTGCTCTGGGAGGGTATACAGCGGCCACGGGAACGGTTGGCACTGCTGGCTGGATCCTTTTTGGAATGTTTGCACTCTGGCAAATCCCTCACTTTCTGGCTCTTGCCTGGATGTATCGTAAAGATTATGCACGTGGAGGCCATGCGATGCTACCCGCTAAAAACCCAGAAGCAAAGGCAACGGCTCACCGGATCCTCGCCTACAGTATCCTGTTATTGGGAACCAGCCTTCTCTTACCCCTCCTGAATTATACCGGATGGATCTATCTGGCAATCATCATTCCTGCGGGGATTGGTTTTATCTGGCCCTCTATTGGTTTTTACCAAAAACAGACTGCTACACAGGCACGCCGGGTGCTCTTGGCCAGCATTATCTATGTACCGATCCTGGTCGCCGCCGTCACAGCCGATCACTGGCTATTGTAGGCTACTCAATCCGACGCCAAACTTCCTCCAGGCGGTACCCGCTTGGGAATTCGCCAACATGGTACCACAGATCACCGACAATACGGGCAGAAAAACGCAGGGCTACACCAACCAGGGCTTCACTGGTATGATACTCCAAATATTCCGTATACAGCGTATCATCTTCCAGAGTATACCTGCCCCCTCCGGCCAGAACGTCTGTACCGCTGTCTGACTGATATCCCCAGGAAAAATGCGTGGAATTTAGAATTTTTATTGATGGCGGAATATTGAGCGTAACGATTACCGTATCTGGATAAACCGAACGCTGGGATACAATACGCCAACTTCCTTCTAAATGGTTGGCGGGTGCCTGCGCCAAAGCCGCCGGGCCTGCCAAAAATGCGATGAAAAGCAGTAGAACTGATGCTTGTTTCATAATCGTATGGATCTTAAGATTCACTATCAAGGTAACGTTCTCTCCTGTAATTATCAAACGTTTTGAGAGCAAGTAATATACAATCTTCTGTAGATCTGCGGGCCCTGTCTCTCTCTGACCTTGAGAAATGGATTGCCGGGCTCGGAGAGCCGAACTGGCGGGCACACCAAGTCCTGCGATGGATGTATTCTGCCAAAAAAGCAGATTCATTCGCATCAATGACCAATCTCCCGGCATCACTTCGGGAGACTCTGGAAGAAAAAGCATGTATGGAGCGATTACAGATCCAGACGCTCCTCACGGCAAAGGACCAGACGGTAAAAGTTCTTATGCAGTTACCTTCCGGGAGGAAGGTCGAAACCGTCTTAATCCCAAGCCTGGATTCCCGTGGGAATGCACACCGACTGACTGTATGCGTTTCGAGTCAGGTGGGCTGCGCAATGGGATGTACATTTTGTGCGACGGGCAGAATGGGATTTCAGGAAAACCTGACCTGCGGTCAGATCGTGGACCAGGTGAGTTATATGCGTGAGGTGGCCCATGAGCGTTTTGGCCGGGATATATCGAATGTGGTATTCATGGGCATGGGCGAGCCGCTTCTGAATTACGATGCCCTTCTGGCCAGCTTGGAGATTCTGACCCACCTGGATACAGTCGGGCTTTCGCCCAAGCGGATTACGGTTTCTACCGTCGGTCTTGCGCGCCGCATCCGTGATCTGGCCAATGATGCTCCCAAGATCGGCTTGGCCGTTTCCTTGCATGCCCCCGATGAATTGAAGCGGTCAAGCATCATGCCCATCAACCGCAGCGAAGCCACGGACCTTGTCGCACTGGAATCTGCCATGAAATACCATACGACCACGACGGGACGTCGGCTTACGTTTGAGTACTGTCTGTTTCGGGGATTTAATGACTCAGCCAGCGATGCTCGTGCCTTGGCTCGGCTCTGTCACAGAGTCCATGCAAAAGTAAATATAATCATGTACAACAGCGTACCTGGAATTGATTTTGAGCGCACGAGCGAGGCGCGTCTGAATGAGTTTATGGCGCACTTATCGGTACGGAGCATCACAGTCACCGTGCGACGAAGCCGGGGAGCAGACATCGCTGCGGCCTGCGGGCAGCTCGCCAATCAGGAAAAGGCTGAATCGGCCAAACCGCCGGCCATCTAGGTGAATCAATAAGTGAAAACCCAAGAAAGGGTCCCTTGTCTCCAGTCAAGAAGATGAAATAGCCCCGTTTTTGATCTCCTTTTCGATATCTGAAATCACCTTTTTTAGGTTCTCATAATTGCATTTGTGTGCAGAAAGATTTTCAAGAGAACGCAACCCAATTGTCTTTTGCGTGGGCACTTTCTGATTGAGGACCGAGGTAGCAATAACGTAAAAATCCCAAGCGCCCGTATCCAAGGGGTCAAAAGGCGCTTGCTTTCTATTAAAGACGCAAAAAACGTAGATGTGAGCCCAACGATTTTGAGCTTCTCGGTATTCCCCGGTGACGGCATTCCAGCCACTGTGCGGAGCGATTCCAAACCTGATAGTGGAGTATTCAGATTGCTCCCACGACTGTACATACGCGGCACTCTTGACCTCAATCACAGTGCCGGATGGTAGACGTACGTCCGCTTCATCCCACTCTCTTCTTGGGCTATTGTGAAGATCTAATGCCACGGCTACGAGGAATTCTGCCAGAATCCCTCGCTGGGTGTTATCCACAAGCATGGAGCCTGACCATCTCCAATAGTCAATCAGTCGAAGCGGCTGTTTGATCCCCACCCCATGAAATCGCTCCTTACCACACCGCAAGATGGCTTTATGCTGGGATAACCCGTCTGGCATGTTACATCTAATCAGATTTTCAGCAATTGAACAGAATGATGTGTGCGTATTGATCTGAAAGAATATATGCGAAATGCAGATAACGATGCATGTGGCCGGAGCTGTTGAGCATCGAAATAGTCATGGTATGGTCGAAGGCAACACGTATGCCATCGCTATGTGAGATGACATATGGGTCAACGGTATCGAGGATCTCATAAATGTGCGAGCGTACTTTGTCAGGGCCCGGGAGGATGTGCCACGAAGGTACACGGAGATGAAGCAATGGCTTGCCGAAGTGTTATTGAACTGTACAAAGGATGGAGCCGCACTTGACCTTTAACTCTACGGTGATTCATCCTCAATAAACCTTCCAGATAGGGCCACATCAATGATGACGACATGGATTCTTTTACTGAGTTCTGGATCAAGTCGCTTTTCAAGTAATTTCTTTAGTTCTATTGGTTCTCGGGGAATGCCTCCCTCTGGCGAAACAACCCTCATGTTGTCTGCGCCAAACCAGAACACTAAATAAATCCCGTAACCATCAGACTTTGGATCTCGTGTGTATTTTGGCACAAGTTGCTCGGTGATGCCACGCCATAGATCTATGTGTGAGTTTTTCTTGATTTCAATCGGGATCGCCAGGTTAGAGCCGTACGATATTCGGACAACTGCTCTTCGATCATCTGCGTAGTGCCCCTCTGACTGTGCATCAACTTGATACTTTTCAAGTTCGGTTGCTAAATGTAAGAGTAATGTATCTCGGCAGTCGTTTTCGGGTTTTGGTCTCGAGGGTCTACGTCTATGAGGATCTTGGCCCCAGTCCCAGTATTGACGCCAGGCACTAGCTGGACCATTACGTATCTGGTCTGCCAACTTTTCAAGGGCATCAAGCGTTAGGCCTACAAGGTCCGCAGCATTTGCCGGGGGGCCACTACTAAGGGTTTTCTGAATCTGTTCCAAGCTTAGATCCGAATGCTTTGCCGCACGGCGGTGTCTAGCCTGTTTTTCCTGTGCACATGCAATCTCCTGTTTCCACGCCGATAGACTAGCATCGAATACCAGAACATCCAAGTTTTTCCTTGCATCATCACAGGTACGTTTTATCAACTCTCCGATCCAGTACGTAAAGAGCGACTGGAATTTACGACTGATTCTCTGCTCAGCGCTAACAACACCTGCATGTTCTCGAAAAACAGGTGGATGTATTTGGCTCCCGAATGTTTGGATAAGCTGCCTAATCTCGTCAGAATTCCATTTATCAATGTCCTGCAAAATAAGCAGCCCACGGCCCGTAGGAACAAGAAAATCAATGACATGGTGCATACGAATTCCCTCTCCGGTAGAGAGAAAGTTAGTCAGCATCGGGATATAGATATTCCTGTCGACGAACAATCCTGCAGCTAGCCATTGGGCTTGCTGGCCTATGTCCATCCGCTTGCGATTTAGCCGCTTTGAGATAATACTATGCAATGCTCTCGTAGGCATTCCATTGTTCAGAATCCCGCTCCAGAGGACTAAACGTAGAGATTCCAGTTTACGGGCACTGCATCGGGAAGGAAATACGGTAAACATCTGGTGCACAGCGAGCTTTGCCACATGAGCGTAGGCTGGATCAAAAGCCATCTTATACATGTGGGGATTCGGCGGATTTTTAGAGCGAACATTTGCATTGTGCACCGAAACCAGCGAATCAGCCACGGCCTTTGGATAGCGTATTAAGGCCTGCTCATACCATGTTGAAAATTTGTCATGATTATCAAAATGATTGATAAAAAGGGATTGTTGGCGAGGTAATTCTGTAATCAGATAAAATCCTAGTGCTTGCCGAATTCCCGTTTCAGAGAAGAGATGGTTCAGATCATTACTCACCTTGTGTGCCTCTTCTATTCCCGCAAGAAAAGGGAGTGCAAAATATGATCTCTCGCCATCTTCATGGAGTTGGGTGATCTGATTGAGGTCTGGAAGGTCATTCCGGTCCAGTAGGCTACGAAATCCCCCCAGTGTTGCCTGCACCAGACCCTCATCACCTTCAAAATACGCCTTCAGGCAAGTCTGCGGATTATTTTCATTTGTATTGGGATTGTCAAAGTATATGTGGGCAAGCTCATCAAGAATTACAGGCATACATTGCCCCTTCGCTAATTCAATTTGTTGTTGACGAAGGATTTCTAGTTTTTCCTGTTTTTGTTTTTGATAGACACCTTGAATTTCCTCCTGTTTCTTCTTGATCTCAATTGTCTCGAGTTCAGCTTGGGCCCTATTCTTTAGGCGTTGATCATTCCACTGGATCAATCCAGGTATATCGGACACTGCAGAGATAATTTCTTGATCGGAGGGGAGTAGCCCCCAGCCCTCTTGCGTCAGGATAGACCATGATGCGAGCTCTTTTGCCACATTTTGATTTGAGTCCCAAAGTTGTGCCGCACGCTCAAGACACCATAAGCGAAATCCCTCCGGCGCACTCTTGCCCACAAATTTGAGCGCTATCGCCTTAATGAAGGATTCACTCCCAATATTCACTTCCTCTCTCAACAGGCCGTGTTCAATGAGAGTGTACTGGACGCTCTCTCGTTGACTCAGCCAATTACGGATTTCACTGTTTGCTTTATCATCCAAACTACAACTCGGTCGCGAAATATGTACCGGAATTAGCTGAGAGAAATAATAGTCGAATTCAACAAGTTCAAACCAGCGGTACAACTTTGGTGTGTCTAAATCATCTCCAAATAGCTCTAAACCCCTTGCAAGAAGCTGAATCACAATACCTGAAAGTCTTTGATCTTCTGATTTTGGGATGGCCTCGGAAGCATGATCACAAAGAGAATCCAGTAATTCTTTGATCTGTTTCTCATTTGATCGATCAACGAGGTTCGCGAAAAAGTTTTGATAAGCACTATAATGGCCAGTAGTTGGTCCGGTTACGAGGTAATTCCATACCTCTGCAGGCTGCAATTCATGAGGGTACATGAGATGTAGCAGTGTACCTTGGAGATCATGTTTTTCGTCCGATATATGTTTTTCTTGCAATCCCTCTAATATGCCCCTCAGTAGAGTACTGTGCTGCGGGGTGTGATGAAGCATCCTGTTCAAGGCAGCAAGTGCCTCGCAACGGATATTTGATTGCCAGCTATGATCGCGAACGATGTTCAGCAAGCTTTTGTGATCGGTCTCCCAGTCCGACACGTTCTTATGGAAGTACATTTGTGAGAATCCCCGAAGGAGCAAATAAACCAGCGTTTGCCTGTTTTTTGAGCGTTCATGCGAATTCGTTAAATCCTGGATGATTGGTATGCCTTTATCCCCGACTAAGACATTCAGGGCAGCAGCAGAAGGCCAGTCAGAGTTAAGATGAATCTGTTGTTCAAGTTTCGCGAGTAGTTTATTTCGCTCAATGGGGCTAAAACCTCTGGTATCTCCATTGAAGGCAACAGTACTCGGATCTACCTGAATCAGAATTTCTCTCGCTTGATCGTTCAACGCAGCGAGCCATGCGGCAAGTCCTCTTAGATCAGGCAAAAGAATTCCATTGTGCTCCATGAGCAAGGCGAGGGCGCGCCGGACCCTTAGGCCATTCTGGATTTCTTTACTCAAATAGCGGGCTCCGAGGAATTCGGCCACAAGACGATGGATCGGAATTTTGGAGCGGGGAGGACCTGCAAAGATCCTTGAATCAAAAGCTGCCTGAAGGGACAGATCTTGGTGGCATTCCAAATCACGCATAGATAGAATTTCGGAGTCATCTGTATCATCCCTTGACCAGCCAGTCTTATTTGCGATCAGCATATATGCAGAAAGCTTCCCGGCTGCAGTTAAGATTGCTTCCCGGGATTGCAACGAAGCGGATGAATGGGCATCACGATGTTCATTGTTTCGTTCTCGGACGAGTTCCCGGCAGGCGTTTTCAAGCATTTTCAATTGACTGTCAGGCCAGTCTTCTGCTTTGATGGACGTTAGCAGGAAGTCAAGCAATTGCGGATTCCCGAGCAGGGCATCCATGCCATATTCATGAGCTCGCTGAATGAAGGTATTTGCATCTTGTCCCCGTTGAGAGACGATCTCCCGAATGCCGTTGTAATCCAGCGGGTTCAATTGGAGTACTGGAATTTCTTTAGAGTCTAAAAGCGAACCAAGCTCTTCCCGGTCACGAGAGCCTAACCAATTGGCAGAGCGGCAGGACAAACGGAATTTGGGGATTCCCAATGCTCCCAGACCATAGATGACTTTGTCCAGTACTTCTCTCGGATCTCCTCCGCCAACACGCATCTCATCAAGTCCGTCAATGAAGATTGTTTTTGTTCGCCATTCTGGGTGGTGGTCCAAATTGGCCCGGATAAATCTCCGGGCAGAAATACGATGTGTACCATCAATCCTATGAGTCGCAGCAGCAAACTCTGTGCTCTTGCCCATTCCTGGTTCTCCCAAAAGAACATAACCGCGATCAGAATCAAAATCTTGCAATGATAGTCCGTCTTGCCCAAAACGGTGATCGTTTTGGGGTTCAATCAGGTTGACAGTACGCGGTATGTGCTGCATGATCAAATTCATAGATCTTCAATCCATTCATCGGTGGTAAGCGACAAGAATTCATTGAACGGAAAACCGCTTGGACCCACTATCATTGTTTTGGCGTGCGGAAAGCGATCTCTAAATGCGTCTAATCCATGATGTGTCTGTTTCTTACCGCTCTTAACTTCCACGCCAACGAGATGAGGACCGCGTGAGATGACGAAATCAACCTCATGCTTACCACTCTTGTCACGCCAATAATGAATTCGGGTGGCAGTATTCCGCGTGTTACATAAATGGGCGCCCACTGCGCTCTCCACAACGCGGCCCCAAAAGGGGCGGTCGATTTGTGCCTCCTCAAACGAATAACCGGACGGTGCCGTCATGAGTGCCGTGTTTAGAACATTAAACTTGGGACGAGAGGCTATCCCTGAGTGTGGAGCTGGGGTATATCGAAATAGAGTGGTAGTTAGACCTGCATCAGAAAGCAAGTTCAGGTAATGTTTAACAGTTGTTGCATTGCCTTTGTCGTGGAGTAGGCCTAAGAGCTTGTTATATGCCATGATCCGGCCAGAATAGCTGGGTGCGATATCTATTAATTGGCGCATCAAGGCAGGTTTCTTTATCTGTTTAAGCGATACGATGTCCCGACCAATAACAGAACCTACGATTGTCTTTGTGATGTACTCGCGCCAATAATCAAACCGCGATTTCTCCGATTCGTCAGGCCAAGAGGCAGGATAGCCACCATAAAACATAAATTGCTCAGCCGTCAGACCGAATACCTTTGCCATTTCTTGAAGCGACCAGTGTTTGACTGATAGTTCACGGAAACGACCTGTGAGGCTTTCATTACGGCCAACAAGCATCTGCCAGACAGCTGATCCTAAGATTACCACATGGAGGGGGTAGCCCTCTAGACGGTCTCTGTCCCATAGCCCCTTGACGTAATTTGACCACTGTGGGATGAGTTGAATTTCATCCAAAAACAAAACCTGTCCCCGGGGGGATTTTAGCGAAGCCTCACGGGCATTCTCCCATATGTCTACAAGAGTCTTTGGATTTGCAAATTTTTCAATCTGTGCGGTATCAAAGACGTTTGCATCTCTGGGCCAATCCGGCTTATTTAAACGCGGATCGTCGAAGGAAATATACCGACACGTAAACCCTAATTCTATCAACTGCTGGCGGGCTTGGAGAGCAATGGTCGTTTTGCCAACTTGACGAGGACCAATAGTGGCGATAATCCGCATGTCAGAGCTACTTGATATAAATTCTATCAAGCGATTAACATGTGTGCGATGGAAGGTATACATGTAAGATACTCAACTTTATAAATTTATATAACATAGTACCTTTTATATGTTCCATCCCAAAAGAATTCATAAAATATCATCCCTAATCCCCCTGAGGGGTAATGAGATTCGAAAAACGGAAAGGCGACATTGGACAAAAAAATCCCATACCCCTCAAGGGATATGGGAAACGGATGAAAGCATCAACCCTTCTCCTCTTATCTCAGCGATCAATTACGGGTCGTCCTCTCGCCATACGAAAATTCCTGTAGTGTCAATATATCCTGACCGCCCTTCCAGGGTTACCCAGGCAAGCCCCCGATCAAATGAAGCGGCTTTCTCGTATCGCGGCGGAATGACCATGGTTCCTGTCGAATCAATGAATCCATACCCATCCCCCGTTAATACCAATGCTCGTCCATTCGAAAAATCATCCGCCCTCTGGTAACCAGTCTTAACAACGACTTCACCCGCGCGGTCAACGAATCCCCACAAACCTCCTTCGCTCACCCGAGCCCGATTTTCTTTGAAGGAAAAAATCTGCTCGTAGTCCAGTTCCAATACAAATGTCCCTGTAGAATCAATGAATCCACGCTTTCTGCCCTTACGAGCGAGAGCAAGGCCTTCCGATGGATTCCGCATAGAATGAAATTCCGGCTCAACAATCCATGACCCGGTTCGGTCAAGTAATCCCCAGCGCGTATTAACACTCACCACAAAAACCTTCCGAACCACTTCGACCGCTGCCATCGCGTCAGAAAATGGCAGCGCACGGACGAATTTATCCGGCACAACCATTTCGCCTTCCCGATCAATGTACCCCCACTTGGGCTCAAGCCCTGCAACCGTACCGGACTGTACACGCACCGGAGCCAACCCATCACTGAAATCCAGTGCTGAAGTGAAAAACTCATCCGTAATCGGCACGCCGCTCCGATCAATAAAGCTCCAGTACTGACCCGACTGAACACGCGCAATGCCATTCGAAAATGGGAACACAGATGAGAATTGCGGAGCAATGCGTACCGAGTCCTCCTGATCAATAAACCCCCACCAATAGCCGGACCTTACCGCAGCGAGCCCTTCGGATGATACTTTTGCCCCGCTATACTTCGGCTCAATAATGACTTCGCCGCTGTTGTTAATGAACCCAAATTGGCCATCCTCCAGGATTGGATACATGGTGTTCTCCTGGCCATAAGCCAAATGATCGAACACGATTACGCAGCCAAGTAGTGCGTAGATGGCGAATCTACTGCGCCGGGACGAGAGCAAATGCATTATCAATTAGACGAGTATGCTGAAAATATACCGCAACTGCGACAATCACCTCCATGCCCGGCGTGAATTGTTCAACCGGCTCTAGTCTACTGGCCGTCACGATCTCTGCATACTGCAGTTTTGCTTGTGGCACAGAGTGAATCATCTCCTGAATCATACCGGTTACGGCCATCGGGCTTTCTTCCCCATCTTCAATCATCCGGGTTGCCGAGTTGATAGCCTTTGAAATTACACTTACCTGACTACGCTCGTCTGCAGTGAGATATTTGTTACGTGAAGAATACGCCAGACCATTGAGTTCTCGGGCGGTTTCTCCCCCAATAATTTTAATGTCCAGTGCCAAATCTTGAACCATCCGCTTCAGCAGGATATACTGCTGAATGTCCTTGAGTCCAAACACACCGATATGCGGCTTGCACGCAGCAAACAGCTTCATGACCACCGTCAGGACTCCTCTAAAATGGCCCGATCTGTATTTTCCACACAGTTGCTGCGACATTTCCGGGCAAGTCACCCATACGCACTGTTGACCAGATCCCTCGGGATAAAGCGTTGCTTCGCTGGGAGCAAATATGGTACTGACCCCACCGACTTCTTCCAGTAGTTTGCAATCTCTCTGAAAATCACGCGGATAGGCTTCAAAGTCTTCTCCAGGTCCAAACTGGGTCGGGTTCACAAAAATAGATACTGTAACATGATCTGCTTCAGCTTTTGCACACCGTACTAGGGATAAATGTCCCTCATGCAAGCTACCCATGGTTGGAACCAATGCCAATACGCGCCCTTCCATACGCTGTTGGTCGGCGTGCGTCTGCATTTCTGCAACTGTCCGAATGATCTTCACGGATCCCCTGGAATTTGTTTTTGAATTCACATATTACAACAAGGCGTAGAATTCGTTTATATTGTCCTGATTGTAGCCATTAATCAATACATGATGAGTGACTTTCGAATTGAAAAAGATTCTCTGGGAGAAGTCCATGTCCCTTCCGATGCAATCTATGGGGCGCAGACCCAGCGGGCTGTAGATAACTTCCCAATCAGCGGACAACGCATGCCTCGTGCATTCATCCGGGCACTAGGGCAAATCAAACGAGCAGCAGCAAAGGCGAACGCAGATACGGGTATGCTGGACAGATCTGTGGCTGATGCCATCAGTGAATCGGCGGAGGTTGTGATTGCTGGCGGCCTTGACGAGCAGTTTCCAGTTGATGTGTACCAGACGGGAAGTGGTACATCCAGTAATATGAATGCAAACGAGGTCATCGCCCGGCTGGCTACCGAAATGCTCGCAGATCAAAATGTTCATCCCAATGATCAGGTGAACATGTGTCAGTCCTCTAATGATGTAATCCCCACTTCTATACAAGTTGCTGCCGCTTGTGAGATCGAAGATCATCTCATACCCGCTCTCACCCGACTAGAGCATGCATTGCAGGAAAAAAGCCAAGACTTTGATGATGTGGTCAAGAGTGCACGCACCCACCTCATGGACGCGACTCCCATCACGATGGGGCAGGAATTCGGCGGTTACGCCATGCAAGTGACACGCGGAATCAGTCGTATCCGCGTGGGACAGTCTGAACTATGTGAGGTACCCTTGGGGGGGACGGCAACCGGCTCTGGCATTAATCGTCATTTGGAATTCCCCGAACGGACACTCGCCTATGTCAGCAAAGCAACCGGAGTTACCTTTCGGGAAGCTGAAGACCACTTTGAAGCACAGTCTGCACGAGATGCCGTTGTGTCAGCGTCCGGTGCACTCAATACTGTTGCGGTTTCGCTGATGAAGATCGCGAACGACATCCGAATCCTCTCAAGCGGCCCTACCAGCGGTATCGCCGAAATTTCCCTGAAACCTCTCCAGCCCGGTTCTTCGATCATGCCGGGGAAAGTGAACCCCGTGCTCTGTGAAGCGATGATGATGGTCTGTGCACGGGTAATGGGTAATCATACAACCCTGACGGTTTGCGGGCAACACGGAAACTTGGAATTGAACGTGATGATGCCGGTTATGGTCGTCACACTTTTGGAAAGTATCGAACTGCTTGCCGGTGCGAGCAACGCATTTGTTGATAAATGTCTGTCCGGCCTGGAGGCCAACCGCGAACGGTGCCAGGAGCTTTTGGAATTGAACCCATCCCTGGCTACCGCACTCAACAGTGCCATTGGATATGATATGGCAGCCAAGATTGCCAAAGAGGCGGTCGCTTCCGGGCGTACTGTGCGGGAGGTCGTTCTCGAGATGAATATCCTGGACGAAAAGGCACTTGATGCGCTACTTGATATGCGCAATATGACACAACCGGGCATTCCTGGCAGTCAATAATACTACGGACGAGCTTTGGCCCGTTGTTTGCGTTTTACCTACATTCACAACCACATTCTAACATCTTACTGAGTCCCATGAACAAGATTCGTGTTGTTCCAACGATCATTCTTACCGTCAGCGTCTTTGTTGCCGGTGTACTTGCGGCTACCCTGGGAGTCAACTTGTTTAACCAAGGACACAAGGTTGGCACAGATCTACAGGCCAGTAGCTCAGAAATTCTACAGGCTCCTTCAGAAAGTGCCCGCCTGGAATGGGAGGAAGCTTTTATAGATGTTGCTGAGACAGTGAACCCTTCCGTAGTGCAGATTCGATCCACGGAGAAACTGGAATTCCAGAACAATAGCAATCCGTGGGAAGGCACACCGTTTGAGCAATTTATGCCAAATAACGGCCTGCCGGATATCCCGCAGATCCGCCAAGGACTCGGCTCAGGTGTCCTGATCCGCTCTGATGGATACATTGTCACCAATGATCATGTGGTCGGAAGTGCAGACAAGTTACAGGTCCTGCTTTATGATGGCCGCACCCTCACCGCCGAAGTTGTCGGCCGTGACCAGGATTCTGATCTGGCAGTGATCCGGATTGATGAGACAGACCTGCCCACGGTCGTACTTGCGCCACCAGACGATGTACGTGTCGGGCAATGGGTTATGGCCTTCGGGTCACCCCTGGACGAGGCCTTGGACAATACCGTCACGGCTGGCATCGTGAGTGCAATCGGGCGCACCAGTAACAGGCTCGCCCGAATTAACCTTTACTCTGACTTTATTCAGACAGACGCAGCAATTAATCGAGGCAATTCAGGAGGCCCCTTGGTCAACATGAGTGGGCAGTTGGTTGGTATCAATTCCGCCATCCTCTCCCCTACAGGCAATAATGCCGGGATTGGATTCGCGATTCCTGTCTCAATTGTGAGCAATGTTGCAACGCAACTCATTGATAAGGGGCGTGTGGAGCGTGGATTCCTTGGCATACAGTTCGATCGTGTATCACGCTCTCTCGCAACTGCGATAGACGCTCCTCCTGGCTCTGCACAGGTCAGACGGGTAGAAAAAAATACCGCTGCAGATAAAGCTGGCGTCAAGGCTGGAGACATCATCGCTGGAATTGACGGGGTAGAACTCGCAGACTATCTGCTTTTGAGAGCTACGATCGGAAATAAATCCCCTGGAGATCAGGTCCTGCTTAACATTATCCGAGGAGAAGATCGAATTCAAATTGAGGTTACACTAGGGGCACTTCCTGAAAATCTTTCGCGGAATGATACGCCAGATGAGACCAGACGCGAAGAACAGGGAAAACTGGATGAACTTGGGCTCATGCTGCAGAATCTGGACAGAGAAATCCTGGAAGAACGCTTTCTTGTCTCTGAAGAGATTGAGGGAGTTTGGATTCAATCAATTGATGAAAGCAGTAAGGCGTTTGATGAATCTGACCTGCGCCCCAACGATGTAATCGTTGAAATTAATAAAGAGCCCGTGAAGGATATTGGCGACTTCAGGCGTGCGTACAGAGACATTGACCCGGGTACGACCTTTCTAGTCAAGGTGCTGCGTGTTCAGCCGACCACCGAGGATACGAATGAATTTCTACCTCTGATGACCGCACTCACGAAACCTGAGTAGCCAACCTGCCTCTGCAGCAGGCCAAACTTAAGTGAACATCTCTTGGAGGCCAGAATTCTGACCGTATGAGCGATACTACTATACATGTCCAGTTGGATCATGAACGCACATATCCGATTCAGTTTTCTAGCCTGCAGAAACTGCCGCACCTATTAGGTGAGAATGGGCTTCGACGGGGGGCCTGCATCATTGTGACCGATATCAATGTCGCTGCCCTTTACTTGGAAACACTCAGGAGTACCCTCTTGGAATCTGGATGGGGAAGATTGATAGAAATTATCCTCCCATCGGGGGAATCATCTAAAAACCCCGAACTGCTACAGCACATCTATGATGAAGCCTTAGGAGCAGGAATTGATCGCCAAACCCCAGTCTTGGCACTCGGCGGAGGAGTGATTGGAGATCTGGCGGGCTTTGCGGCCGCTACCCTGCTTCGCGGTCTACCACTCGTCCACCTGCCAACCTCTCTGATTGCGCACGTAGACAGCTCCATCGGAGGAAAGACCGGGATTAATCATCCATTGGGTAAAAACCTGATCGGGGCATTTTATCAGCCAAAACTGGTCCTCACCGACTTGGATCTACTTCAGAGTCTTCCAGAACTGGAATGGAGAAGCGGGCTTGCTGAGGTCGTCAAACATGGCTTGATTACGGATCCGGGTTTTGCAGAGGAATTGTCTGCAAACTGGGACCATATCCTTCGCCGGGACCGAATCACGATCCAGCGCATGATCATACGGGCGGCAGAAATCAAAGCAGATGTGGTCAGTGAAGATGAACGTGAAACCTCACAACGAGCCATCCTGAATTTTGGGCACACGTTCGGGCATGCAATTGAGCGGGTTGCAGGGTACGGAGAATTTACGCATGGGGAGGCAGTTGCCTTGGGAATGCGTGCTGCCACAAAAGTATCCGCAATGCTAAACCCTGATCTACCGCACGAAGCTATCGACTCTCTCCTGAAACGATTGCCTGTAAGAAACTCAATCAACCATCTTGATCTCAATGAATTGATCCAGGCGATGTACTACGATAAAAAAGTTGAGTCCGGCAACCTTCGTCTCATTCTCCTTAGAGAGATTGGAAGCGCGTATATCACCAACAAAGCCACCGAAGAACAAATACTCGTGGGATGGAATTCCCTGTTGCACCCGTAGCTTGATGACTCTCCTGAAAAAACAAACTGCCCTTCAACAGGCTCTGGTGTGTTTTGCGTGAATGGCTTAAATTTTTCGCTCCATAGATTGGGGATTCCTCTATTTCCGTACACTATCTGGAATATGCCAAGATTATTGTTACTCCTCCTACTGTCGTTCTGGACTACTGCTGTCGTCGCCCAAAAGCCGAACATTGTTCTCATTGTAGCGGATGATCTTGGATATGGGGATCTCTCGGCATACGGGGCTGACGATTTGCATTCACCTGCTCTTGATAGCCTGGCTACCGCTGGTGTCCGCTTCACACAGTTCTATGCCAACTCACCCGTTTGCTCACCAACCAGAGCCTCCCTGCTCTCCGGTCGCTATCCTCCACTGGTCGGCGTCCCCGGGGTCATACGTACACGCGCCACCGATAATTGGGGAAACCTCGCAGAAGATGTTCACCTGCTGCCGGAAATGCTTCGTAGCCATGGATACCACACCGCAATGGTAGGGAAATGGCATCTCGGATTGAATGCTCCAGATCGTCCCATCGATCGAGGATTTGAGCATTTTGAAGGCTTCCTGGGAGATATGATGGATGATTACTACCATCACCGGCGCCATGGCCTGAACTATATGCGCCATGGAGAACAAGTCATTCATCCAGAGGGACATGCGACCGATCTGTTTTCCCACTGGGCGGTGCGCTATATTGAAAGCCGCACAGCCTCCCCAGCACCATTCTTCCTGTATCTGGCCTACAATGCGCCTCATACTCCCATCCAGCCACCTGATGAATGGGTTGACCGGGTCCAGGAGCGTGAACCTGGCATTGACACGACCAGAGCCAAACTTGTCGCCCTGATTGAACATATGGACGATGGGATCGGACAGGTTCTTCAAGCCTTACATGAAAACGGATTTCATGACAATACACTGGTGATGTTTGTCAGTGATAATGGTGGCCAACTCAATGTAGGAGCAGATAATGGCCCGTTACGTGAAGGAAAAGGGACTATGTATGAAGGAGGGATTCAAGTTCCAGCGATTGCTTCCTGGCCGGGGCACAATTCTCCCAACACAGAAACCCATGCTCTACTGACGACGATGGATATTTATCCAACCCTTCTCGAAGCAGCAGGAGTCCGAATTCCACATAAGATTGACGGAATCAGCTTTCTTGATTCATTCCAGGGTGACCCGGAACCGGATCCCGACCGAATCCTCTTTTTCTCCAGACGGGAAGGAGGCCTCCGCTTTAATGGAAAAACAATTGAAGCCGTTCGAAAAGGCCCATGGAAACTGGTTCACAACAGCCCCTACGCTTCATTGGAGTTATATAATCTAAAGCAGGATCCACTCGAAACTACGGACCTGTCCGCAACAGAACCAGAAATCTTTCGTCAACTCGCTGCCGCACTGCGACAATACATACAGGACAGCGGGCGAGTACCGTGGCAATAACCTGGATCTGCTGTGCCATAGAAGTACAAGGGTAGACCAGGGTATCACTACGAAGACCACGGCCTCGCATCTTCCTGGTCACTCGGAGTTGTTGGCCTCTTCATCGTGAGATTTCACCGGATCAAACTCTGGCTAGCGTACGCTCCAGACGCATGCATAACTCACTTGTCAAATACGTTACAGCTGTGTTTAACGACAACCAAAAAACAAGTTGCGGGAGGAACCATCCCTGAGGGTGATTTGGGGGGATACTGCAGAAATACCCGTGAAACTTATCTTTTTACCAAATTGTTATTAGTAGAATGGAGTGGGGAATGGTACAACCCCGCTTTTTGGTATTCTTTTGGTTCATCCGTATGCACATATAATATTTTCGCGAATCGTGTCTGTCCACATAGCTCATAAACCTACATGTCGCTCACGGAAACTAATCATAACAGCAACACCTATCACCGGAATGAGTCCAACTCCAGCCACCAGGTAGAGTTATGTTTGAATGGAATTTTCAGTCCCAAGGAATTCCATGACAGTGTAAAGGAATTTGTGGGTTTGCTCACTTCGGTTTCCGAGAATATATCCCCTGAAACAGGGGCTTCGGCATGGATAATGTCCGTCGCTGAAGGTAGTATGGTGATACGAGCAACCCCCCATTCGGATAAACCGGATGTAATAGAGACTGTTGAAAGATCCGCCACTGCAATAAATCGGGGGCTTCAGAACCTCGAATCGGGCACCGGGCATGAATGGCCAGATTTGTTCTTGGAAAACGCAGTGAAGCATGTGAGGAATTTGGCAAAACTTGTTGAATCTACCAAGGGTGATAAGAGTGCAAAAATCGGATCCAATGGAATCTCAGTTTCTCTTTCTTCTCGTATTGCTAGAAATGCCCACACATTGCTAGAACCACGGCCTTCCCACACAGCATACGGAAACGTTGAGGGGGAATTGGGCACAATTTCAGTTCGCAAAGGGTTTCGACTAGTCGTATACCGAAGCTTGGACGGCAAAGCCATAAAGTGTGAACCTACGGAGCCAAGCGTAGAGTCGGAAGCAATAAAAGCATTTGGCAAAAGAGTTTCCGTCGAAGGTGTTGTTAAATACAACGGTAGAGGCGTACCAACGAGCGTAGCTGCCAAACGAATAAGAGTGTTTAGGACAGACAGCGAATTAACACCGCTTTCTGAAATACGTAACCTGTTTTAAATGAATGCGGAAAAGGGAGCCGAAAGACGCTATTGGGATAGTTGTGTATTTATTGGCTACTTCAAAGATGAGTATGACAGGCGAAATCAGTGCTTACCCATAATCAAGGCTGCCGAATCCGGCAGAACCAAAATCATAACCTCAGCACTCACCATAGCCGAAGTTTTTTGGATTGAAAAAAGAGCCACACCAGACAGTGAGGCAAAAAAGAAGATTAAAGATTTTTTTGACTACAGCTTTATTGGCATTTCAGATCTTACTAGGAGAGTTGCGGAACATGCCCGTAAACTGACATGGGATTACGAAAATATTAGCAATTGGGATGCGGTCCACCTTGCCACCGTCATTAATTCCGATATTACTCTACTCGAAACATACGACAAGGAACTATTGAGTTATAATTTGCAATTCAAGAATCAGAAGGGACAAGGAATTAAAATTACGGAACCATTTATCTCACACCAAACAGAAATTGACTATTAGACGAGCCTTCTGTACCTCCTAGATTCGGCGATTTTTAGGATTTTACAGTTCTCCGATCTCTGGTGGCACAACGAGGACATAGTCCAGGTTGCGTGTGATGATCTTGGGCGGAATGAACTTTCCCACTTAGCAAGCAAAGCGCGCTTACCAGAAAAATTTGTGCTGGATGTAGTAGTGGAGACAGTAGCAAAATTCCATGAAGTATGGAGGACAGAGAAAAACAATCTTGCGCTTTCAAAAGACATGATCAAAGTGATTGACAAGCATTTGACCCGTATGCCATAGAAGTACAAGGATAGGCCAAGAGATCACTACAACAACTATGGGCCTAGTCACGAACCGGTGCCAATAAAAACAGGGGCTTACATCGTTGGGTGGAGGTTGTGGCCAAAAGCTCGTGTTGTGTATATTTGGGAGTTCATGCTGCATCCCCGGCCTTCCAGGGCAAAGGCAGGAGGCCCTTGATACGGGCACGGGGCAGATTACCCCGGCCATTGGGCCGGATACTGAGCAGGATCGTATGGCAACGCAAGCCGCGCGCAGCTTACAGTTGGCGAGTTGTTAACTCAGCCATATAAAACATACTCTACAGGCCATAAAATCGGAATAATGAAAGACCATCTTGTAACCACTTGGATGCTTTTTTCAATTGCATTGCTTACGTCATGCGGGATGTCAGACGAAATTAGATTGTTTAATGGAGAGTCGCTTGAAGGCTGGGAGGGGCCACATACTGTTTTCAGGGTAGAGCAGGGAGCTATTATTGGGGGCACCTAGAAGCACCATTGGATGAAACCGGCTATTTGTGCACGGAAGAGACCTATGACAATTTCAATTTAAAGTTGTCCGCAAAATTTGTAACCCATGGTGCAAATATTAATGGAGGCATAAGCTTTAGAGCTAAACGCGTGACCAACTCCAATGAAGTGATAGGGTATCAAGCTGACATAGGATATTTAGATATCAATGCGATCCCCATATTCTCTGATTACACACCTGCTGATACTACAGGCTTTTATCCTCTCTGGAGTAGCTTGGTAGATGAAAATCGGGATGATACCGCACGATACCCAAGACCTGATATCTTTCCTGCCATAATTCTTAAGGTGGCGAACAAAGAGCTGATTGAGGAAATTATTGACCCGTATGATTGGAATGAGATTGCTATCAAGGCCTCTGGAACAGAAATTGAAATTAAAATCAACGGAGTTACAACGGCTGAATTCGTAGAGACATATGATGTGCCTTCAAACGGTAGTATATGCTTGCAAGCACACTCGGGAGGACCATATGAAATATGGTATCAAGACATTGTACTAAAGCAATTATAAAAGAATCGCTCGTAGCGGTGCTGGTATCCTTGTTCTGCTGTACAGCCTCCCTGCATGCGATGATATAGCATCTTGCTGGTCGGGAGTCCTCCCTGACAAAGAGCAGCAGACTCACCGCCTTTCAGCGTGAGCACGGTGCTGCCGGTTGGATGAGCCTCCGAGGCATCGAGGTTGATGTACCCGAAGTCATTGACAATGACACCCAGCCGCAGCCCATGTGCATCACCACTGGTGATGATGCGGTTGATCAGTGTCGTCTTGCCTGCGCCCAAAAAGCCAGTTACTACGGTGACGGAAATGGGCTGCTGAGGTAAGGCCGTCATACGCATGTCCTCCGAAACCACAGATTCAAGATGTGGCCAAGCACGAGGACAACCGAGCCGAGGGCCATCAGGCTTGTCTCGGCGTATTCACCCAGCGCGTCCTCGCCAAGAACGGCGACGATGAGCAAGATGGGGATCACGGTGCGACAGTGCCGTTGGTAGCTGAGCTATGCCACAAACACCACGATCCCGCGAGGGCTATTGTTAGGCGTATAATTCCCAATCGTTTTGGGCAACGCTGAAACGTACGTATCATGGTACGTTTCACCATCTTAGTGAGAAGCACCTGAACCGCTACGTAACGCAGTTTGCAAGCAAACACAATCTCCGTGATTTGGACACTATCGACCAAATGGTCAAGGGTATGGTCGGGAAACGGCTAAAGTACAAGGACTTGATCGCATGATTGCCGCTGGCGCGTTGGCTGTACAAACAGGTCATTTCCGGCCAAACGTGACGATGAAAGGCCATTCGGGATCAGGATCATAGACCTTACTAGATGTATGCGAAACGGTTACCCCAGAAGAAGCCAGTTTAGTGAAACTCTTCCTATTAACGTCCCGTATTGCATCTTGCGTCATCTTGCAAAAATAGGCCTTTTACTGCTCCAGAATCATGTTCTCCAATTCAGCGAAAGTAACCTGTTCGCCACACACAGAACAATAAACCTTTCCGTGATCTACGTCACCTTCCAATTCCGCATCGACTTGGCAACGACGACATTTAACCGATTTGATCTCGTACTCCGTCACGCTTGCTATTTTGGGGGATTACGGAATTATGTACATGAGTAACCCCCTTAACGATGCGAAAATAATCCTGTGATCTCTCGAAAAAAAAGACCGACAATCCCGCTAAGACCCAATGGAACAATAACGAGCCCCCCTAATCCTGCCCATATACTATACGCAGTCAGTAATATCATTGAAAAGGCAATCATTGTAGACGCATTGATCCGGCGACGAGTAACTTTATTCCCTTCCCCGGCCAATTCCAAAGATCTTTCAGCCATCTTCAAGATTCGATCAGCTGCTCCCGGAACTACTTCGTCATATCTGCGAAATTCTTCAGATGGCGGAAGAGGAGCTTTATAAGAAGACGATGATCGACTTACACTCAACAGAACAGCTTTGCTGGCAAACTCCCGGATCTCTGAGGGTGCATCTGGCTTGAGCCAGTCCAATAAGTCTTGTTTATCAGTGGAATCCACCTCTTGACCTTGACTTGGAGCACTGGGAAGGTTATCGGACTTGCTCATCAATTTCGAAAATCAGCCTCATTCATAGCATCTTGGATATAGAATCCAACAAGTGCCCATGCTTTGTAAAGGTGATCCCAGGGTGTTTCTGCTTTTGATACAGGTATACCTTCGGGGCCACAGTATAAATCTATAAATTCGTCAACAACCCGACGAGACTTTTTACGGGACATGCGTATTGGGACCCCAAGTACGCTTTTGTCTACCTCAATGCGCTTGGATGTGGTACGTTCACGAAACGTAGATTCCTTTTGCAACAGACTTTGAGATTTTCCCATTAGTGGTTCAAGTGTGTGTGCCGGTTTTGGTGTTTACATCAGGCAATATACGGGTAGGGGGTAAAAAAGTGTCTTTCCCTAATAATTTTCAACCAGATTTAATAAGATTTGTGTGTACTTGCCGTGCATTCTTGTCCGAAAAAACTGACACCTCGGGGTACTCGATGAGTACAATGACCGTTAACCAGCGTGGGTTACTACCCGCGCTGGTTAATAGGCGGGATATCTCGTGGCTGCGCTCATCCGGGCGCAGGGTTTACTTGAACACGGATGTACAGCCCGACACCTATTTGGGCGAATTTGTACTCATACACTAACCGAGCACTACACTACCACCATGATGAAACACTAACCATTTTGTATTTCCTGTTCGTCGTTACGAACTATGCGCTTACAGTTTACCTGACCGAAAAGAGTTACGCAGTATCTGACACCATTGAAACCGCCATTAGCAATGAAATGTTGGAAATTGCCAAGAGCAGAAAGGCCGATGAAACTTTGCAGATCTTGCAGGATTTTTCAGGAAAGCAGGTAGAACAAGACTACCACTTCAGGATCACGCTTACACACATACACGGAAAAACTGCTCTGTAGTCAAGGCATCCTATCGCGAGTATGCAGGAGGAGAAGTTCAAACCCTTGCGCGTCCAGCTTACTCGTTCAATCTTGAATACGATTTGGATGAATCCAAATCCATGACTTTCTGCAGTTTGGAAATGGGGGTGATAGAAGCCACGAATGCTTCAATCACTTTTGTCATTGTGGATGATGGCGGACTGCCGTGGTTGTCAGCCACAATCTGATGTTTATTCTCCGTTGCGTATACGACGGATTTCTTGATGGCCTTTCCATGTGAGTTCGCCAATATCAGAGTATTGAGGATGACGATTCATTCCAACCGTTGGCTGCTATCCTCTATAAAAACGGGTAGCTACTTTTTCTTAGGAACAGTCTCGCCGGTTTCCCACCTGCAACTGCACGAACTGAGAACCTTATCAGACCTGCAAATTTCTCCACAGACCGACCCTTTCACGCAAACGAGCAGAATCGATTTTTCTGAAATCTCTCGCATAAAACTTGAATCTTTCTGGAGTCTTTTTGACATTATGACGAAGGCTACCCCACACGGGGGAGGATGTACCTCGCTACAACGACCACGGCCCCCGCATCTTCCTAGTGACTAGGCTGTTGGCCTCTTCGTCGTGAAACTTTTCTTTCACTGGATCAAACTTTAGTGTGCGTTCCAGACGCATGCAGATCTCACTAGTCAAACAGGCGACGGATGAACTATGACCAATTTCGATATCACATATCGGCTGGCTTCTCGTCTTGACGCAATTCAAAAAGTCTCTTCGATGGTCGTCACTATGATATAGGCGTGTATCGCCGGGCTTCATTTCGAGGGTAAGCAGACGCTCATCGGAAGCCCAAATATCCCCGCGACTGACGCCAACCCATCCATCTGTACCGATAAACTGGATCATCCCATCATGCGGCCCCTTCTTCTTAATGATCGGAGGATGGTCTGCATACATCAGTGTGAGTTCCTCTTCTTCTGCATCGTTGGCATGGACAATCTGCACCGGACCTGACCGGTCAAGACCCAACCCCCAGAGAGAAATATCATAATTGTGTGCGCCCCAATCTGCCACATGCCCTGCAGAATAGGGCCTCCATGCACGCCAGGCACCCTCCTCCGTATTATATCCTCCACTGACTCGCTTACTGTGGTACGGAGCGGACGGAGCACTACCAAGCCATAACTCATACAGGAAGCCCTCTGGCACCGGTTCCTCTCCATGCGGGAACGGTTTTGAAACTCCTCCGACTTGTGCATACACCTTCTGCACCTCTCCGATATATCCATTACGGACCAACTCACAGGCGTGGCGAAAACGCTGGCCTGAGCGCTGCTGGCTTCCGGTCTGGAAAACAGATCCATACTTTCTCACCGCCTTCACCATTAACCTGCCTTCACGGATCGTTCGAGCCAGCGGCTTCTCACTGTACATATCTTTCCCTGCCTTGGCTGCTGCCACGGCCATGTATGCGTGCCAATGATCCGGGAGCGCGAGACACACGGCATCAATATCCTCCCGTTCCAGGACCTGCCAGAAAAATTTATACCCATCACAACCAGCATAGGAGGCCATACCACTGCTCTCTGCATAGGTCGACTCAACGAGCTCGCGAGCCGGCTCGCGTCCTTTCAGTCCGCTCCCGGCATAATTGTCTCCGGATGTATTTACATCGCACACGGCCAAAACCTGAACGTCTGGTTTTCCAATAAACCCCCGCAGATTATTGATCCCCATACTGCCCATCCCAATAAACCCCATGTTTATTCGCTCACTAGGGGCGGGACGATGACCTCGTCCGAGTGCGGATGCGGGTACAATGAGGGGGAGTGCCGCTGCACTTCCCATACCTTTCAAAAAACTGCGACGTGTAACCGTTCTGGATTTCATTTGTTTTGGTGTTAACTTTGCATAAATATAAGACTCTGGTGTGATCATTCCCTATTTGTTAAATGATGTCATTGAGAATTAGATTTATATAGAATGATGCTGACTTGCTCTTATCTTATGGATGTAACTTACCACTGTAGCCATGCCCAATCCCTGGACCGGAATTGGTAATCCGTACACACGCACCGAAGTGCTGGAGCGATTACATGCCACGCTGGACCGTGGTGAACCGATTATCGTTGCCGGAGCCGGCACGGGGATCAGTGCCAAATTTATTGAGAAGGGCGGCGCAGATCTTCTGATTATCTATAACTCAGGTCGTTTTCGTATGTCTGGGCATGGGTCAACGGCAGGACTCATGGCCTATGGCGATGCGAATGCGGTCGCCATGGAAATCGGTGAATTTGAAGTGCTCCCCGTGGTAAAGGAAATTCCTGTCATCTGCGGGGTCCATGCCTCCGACCCACGCCGACGTATCTGGCATCATCTCCTGAAAGTGAAGGACATGGGTTTCAGTGGTATCAATAACTTTCCCACCCACGCAATCGTGGATGGTCTCTTCCGACAGGTCCTGGAGGAGACCGGCATGAGTGTTCAGCATGAGATCGATATGGTCGCGTTGGCGCAGAAAAAAGGGATTGACCTATTCTCCATTGTCTATGTCGCTACACCGGAGGAGTCCCGCAAGATGGCCGAAGCTGGCGCAGATGTGATCATTGCCCATGTAGGTTGCACGATCGGAGGATCGATTGGCGTAACCGATGCCACCTGCACACTTGAGGAAGCTGCAGTAAGTACCCAGGAAATTATTGAAGCCGCCCGCAGCGTTCGAGGAGACATCCTCTTTTTGAGTCATGGAGGTCCCATCTGCACGCCATCTGACGCTGCGTACATCAACGAACACTCCGATGCGGTCGGATTTGTGGGAGCCAGCAGCCTTGAACGTATGGGCGTCGAAGAGTCTCTGATCAATCTCACAAACGAATTCAAACAAATCCCGTGTCCCGCGGCCCGTAAACGCTAATGTCTAATGTCTAAGAAATTTTTTCTACATAAAGATTCCCATTTCGTGGAATCTGTTGAACATGGAACCAACACCTGGATCAATTACCCAAACCCGGTCACCCCTGACCTCTTTGCTGCGAAAGCGGAGGTCAACCCTGGTAAAGGACACGACTTTCACCGGCACCCTGGCCGTGAAGAGTTGATTCTCGTCCTAGAGGGGACGATTGAGCAATGGATTGACGATACCTGCCAGGTTTTAGCCCCTGGCGATGCGGTAATGATCCCTGCAGGAGTCCCCCATGCCTCATTCAATATAGGGGAAACCCGCGCGATCCTCTTTGTAGCATTGACGCCGGCAGAACTTGAACAACCTCTTTCTGAAGATTTATCCGATCAGAAACCGTGGAGCACTCTTCGGTCCCGTAATTCCTGATTCACATGAAATCCTTCGTACCCGCTTTTTTGATCCTCCTACTATGCGGCTGCTCTGGAAAAGCCGCCCTGCGTTATTCATCTGCCAGCAACAGCGTGACGACACACGAACTCCAAGCACCCTTAACCCCCGAAGAAACACGGACACGACTGGAGGTGCCCAGTGGATTTAACGTCCACGTATTCGCACATGAACCGGACATTGTGAACCCGATCGCACTCACTTGGGATGAGCGCGGGCGTCTATGGGTGGTCGAGTCAACAAACTACCCACACGATCATGTTGGTGAAGAGTCCGGCACGGACCGGATTACGATCTGCGAGGACACCGACGGGGATTATCGGGCGGACCGGTTTATACGATTCGCAGAAAACCTTCCCCTAACGACCGGCATTGCCCTAGTTAAAGGAGGGGCAATCGTTGGACAGGCACCAGACCTGGTATTCCTGGAGGATACGGACGGAGATGACCGGGCAGACGAAAAGCATGTGATTGTAGATGACGCCTTCGGCACCTACGATACCCATGCCGTGATGAACAATCTGAAAATTGGCATCGATAATTTTCTCTGGGGAGCTGTCGGATACAGTGGACTCTTTGAGCCGGGACGTGCCCCGGACCCGGAGGCAATCATCCTGCGCAGAGGGGTATTTCGTGTACAAACAGATGGAACGGACCTAGAACCCATTGCCGAATTCAATAACAATACCTGGGGGCTTGGGATTGGAGAGGGCAACACGATCTATGGATCTACCGCCAATAATAATCATGCGATTATAGTGGGAATCCCCCTGCGACACCAGGCGAGTATGAACGTAGCCAATGTTCAAAGCCACTATCTGGTACGACATTCATCTCCGCGCCAACTTCAACAGGTAGACTTTCGGGATGGCTATACGGCCGCTGCAGGAGCATTCCCGTATAATGGTCGACACTTCCCCTCTGAATACTGGGGAACCCTCATGGTGACGGAACCCACAGCTCACGTTGTACATGCCGTAAAATTAGAGCCGGACGGAAGTATTGAAAAGGAATCCGAAGGAGAAATTTTAAATATCCTGGCCAGTAGTGATGAGTGGGTTGCTCCGGTTTTTGCCGATATCGGTCCTGACGAGAATCTGTGGGTTGCCGACTGGTATAATCCAGTGATCCAGCATAATCCCGATCGACGAGGCATGGTGAATCAGGTTTGGAATGACAACCCCGGCCCTGGAAATGCGCACTTGAACCCCTTGCGTGATCGGGAGCATGGACGCGTCTACGTCATCACGTTTGGTGAATCTTCGCCCCAGGAAAGCCTGTCCTATGACGATCCTGAAGGCCTACTGGAAGCTCTTCAGAGTACCAACCAGTTCTGGCGCCTTACAGCCCAAAGAATGTTGATTGAAAGTGCTGCTGAGGGACTGGAAGACGATCTGATCGATTTAGTTACCCGTCAAGCTTTGGACGAAACAGGCTTTGACCCAGGCGCAGTGCATGCTCTATGGGTACTGAAAGGCCTGGGGGCCGAAGAAGCACTGGCAAGTGTTTCTGCTGCGGCTTTGACACATCCATCTCCTGCTGTGCGCAAGGCTGGTATTCAGACACTTCCCTCTACTTCTCGGAGTGGTGAGATCTTGATTGAGCACGGCGTTTTTCGGGATGACGATCTGAATGTTCGTTTGACTGCCCTTTTGGCAGCGGAGGATTTTGGTGGAGCCCTTGCGCATCCCCGAATTTTGACCGAAGCACGCAGAGCCGTACAAGGCGGAGATGCATGGATCGTGGCTGCATATGATGCCATAGCCCCTATCGGGATAGTAAAGCGTGAGCCTGATCCGGTTGTAGAGAGGGAACCCCAGGGATTCCCCCCTGCCCGCCTCATGCTGACGGCACCAGATGGTCTCATGCGGTTTGACACCCCAATCCTGAAGGCCTTTGTTGGACAGGAAATCACCATTGATTTCATGAATCTGCATCCCGACCTCCACAACGTTGTATTTCTGAGTGAAGAAGTGGATGTGCCGGCATTTGGGCAGGATTTGGACAGCTATATGACCGATCCATCAAGTTCAGATACAGAATACATCCCGCCTGCCTGGGCAGAGCAGGTTCTCGGCTCCACCGGTGTATTATCTCAAAGTGAATCGGCAAGCATCACAATCGGCCCGCTCTCCAAGGGTACCTATACATTCCTGTGTACCGTACCTGGACACTGGGCCCTGATGCAAGGCACATTGGAGATTTTAGATCCTCCGATGCTGCGTCGTAATGATGCAAGCTGGACATGGACCGGCTCCAATGTCGATCTTGCACCGATCATATATCTGGCAGGCAGTGCCAGTCGCAGTTCGCAGTCTCACTACCACGCACGAGTATTTGGCTTTTCGGATGGACAGATCCTGTTTGGCACGGGTGATCGAACCTATGTGTACACCGAAGCTTCCGATGAGGTATTTGAAGAGTTGCTAACGAACGCCTCATTGCTCGCGCTCGCGAACAATAAACCTGTGGAGAGGCCAGAGAGCCGCCAAGCAATCATGCAACATGTGGAAGCGGGCCGCCCACTCATGATTACCCATCCCGCCTCCTGGTATAACTGGGAAGACTGGCCAGCTTATAATGAAATGCTTGTCGGTGGTGGAGCACGCAGTCACGAGCCTCTGCAAACTTTTTCTGTAGAGGTGCTACAACCAAACCATCCGCTCATGGACGGAGTGCAGAATAGGTTTGAGATCACGGATGAACTTTATCGGACCGAACTCCTGCCAGATGCCAATGCAAATATTCTGGCCATTGGGCGCTCTCACGAAACCAACGAGGTGTATCCAGTGGTCTGGGTTCGTCAGGTCGGGGATGCTACGATCGTGGTCAATACACTTGGACATGACGAGCGCGCACATGACCTTGCCGCCTATAAGCGTATGATTGCAAATGCGCGGACATGGCTACTGTCCGATTAAGCCAGCAAGATCAAAGTAGAAGTCGTTGAAAAACAGATACCGAACCTCACAAGGATGCGTCATGGATCATATACTGCTCGGAACACCCTTGTATACCGATGGGAACCGAGCCTGTAACGGTTCGAAATCCATCTACGATTACGGAACGGTGAAGTGTTCAGTTGGCGGATACGTAGACGGACGGATTCACCTCAACGAGATGTACCACCATCTGTCGAAAAAGCACTTGCGACAGTACGTCAATCAGTTCTGCGCGAAGCACAACTTCCCGACTTTGACACGGTGCACCAAATGGAGCACATCGCGGCCTCGGCCATCGACAAGCGGTTGATGTACCGGGATCCGATCAAGTAGAAACTATCACTGTGGGTATGGTGATATTCTGGCAATTTCGTGGTTTTGTATTTGCCACTGAACAGTATATTCGGATACACCAAGCTCTTCAGCGAGGTCATAAATCTGGTCTGGTTCAATGTCGTTTTGTGTACCCACTTTATGTTTAAGCCATTCACTTGGTGCAAGTAATTCAGCAGCAAAGGATCTTGCACGAGACTGTTCGGGTGTTCGCAACTTACTTAAAATGGCCGGTCCGTTCCCTGTACGTGCAATGTAATGTCCCAAGGCACATGCAAGAAGAAACTTCTTACCTGTATCCCGCTTTGAGACAATAACACATGAGGGCGTATCTTCTCCTACGCAGCCTTCTATGCGAGATGAAGGTGATTCCGTTTCTGTGTTCCTGATGGCATATTTACCATCAAAGGAAAAGGGGCCTGGTTCACGATCAAGTTCACGCAGAACAGCGCGTGCATCTTTTTCTCCTGCTTTCCATGGGTATTCCGAGTTCGATGACCTACTCCGAACGGCTGCCTTTACTTCCTCCCATACTGTACTGTGCAATTCGTTTACAGATGCAAGAGAATCTTTGAGCCATTCATGAGTCAGCCCCAAAGTTGTTCCGTCCGATGCCAGCATCAATTCTTCACGAATTAACGGGTCAGCTTCATTCCAAACTGTGGTGACTTGATCGGCCAGTTCAGGTTCAATGTCGAAGGGGTCAAGTCCTAACATGGCCGTTGCTCGGCAGAATTCTTTCTCACCATCATCGAGCTTGTTATTGATAATGTCCCACTCCTGAATCCAAGATACATCTCTCACATTTTTGTCCTTCAATCTGGCGACGACATTTTCTACGAGATCATGCAATTCCTCCTGCAAGTCGACGGTTTTGAACGTTTGTTCACCTTCCAACAAAAACTTTATGTGTGCATGCTTGGCATGCCACGATTCATTTGAAACTACCACACATTCTCCCTCAGGGCGAAAAATAACGCGAGGAAATACAAATCCGTTACCTGCGTAGGAAAGGTCATGTCTCGATGAGAAACCTGAACGCGACGAACCATATACTGTATCCGCTTCATGGTACAGATACCACCAATTAACAACGATCCACTCGGCGACATGGGCCATAGGCACCTCAATGTGTTCGAGATATCTATTCCCGGCTCGCAACCAAGTGGCTACCTGGTCACCTACGTTGATCGTAAGGCGAGCCATCGTATTATGGGCAATGGGATCTGGATACGGTCGCGCATCAACCCATTTGTAATCAAACAACGACATTACCTCATTCCTGTAATTTTATCGTGAGGGCCAAGGGGAAACCCGTGGTATTCACACGAACCTCGACCGGATTGCCTTGCTTCAAATAACCTGCCATCTTCCTCATGCCATACGACACGGGGAAACCCCCGGTCAAATTTGCCGAAATTCCCTCGACGGATGGCATTTCGGAGCCACTCTTCAACACGGGTCTGATTTTTCTGCAAATCCGTGGGACATGGGGTCTTACCAGATCTGTTCTCTGGTTTTTTTCTCCCTCTAATGCGAATGGTCCTGTGATATGGACTACCAACATACCGGCATTTCCTGGCAACTGCATCAAGGTCCATACCGGGAGATTGGGGGCAATACCTTGCGCACCCTTGGCTTATCGCGCCTGTATCTTGTTCGTTTGGCTGGCATCGTGGAGGTACTGCTTCACGGAAAACGCCGCGATATACCCATTTTTATGTATATAACGTGAATTCCTGTAATGCAATGTGCGGTTCTCCCCTATGGGGAGGCCCATAATACGACTTTAAACCCAAAAAGTTATCAGCAAGGATTGTATAGACCGTCTTTATATCATACGTTGACCTTGCCACTATATCCTTGGTATCCGGCCGGTTGGATCCCCTACGAATACAGCAACCGGTTTAGGATGGGAGTCATGGCCCGCCTTCGGGAAGTACCTGAAACCATCACGTCTAGCCCACGGGATAGTGACAGGAACCAGTATCTTTTGGCCGGGAATATGACTTCGTGGCATCGGATTGGAACGCGAAGCGTGTTTATCGTGGCTTACGCCGGAGAGTTGTGAAAACCGTTCGGCGATGCAGATTCAGAATAAAGGGTGTCCAGTACACTCCCCCAACTTCATATTCTTTCCGCCGGACACAGAAAACCCCGTGATCATTGATGTCGGTTACGGATATACCGCCGAGTTCGGCATGGATATGATCGATCGGTATGATCGAAAAGTACCCTGCGAAGTGTGTCGTGGTTGACCCGATGTGGAAACACAAGCCCGCCCTGACGTACTTTGCGGGACAGTACGGGGATCGGTTCATGCATTTTCCCTTGCGCCGCACGTTCAGCAACGAGACCTTGACCTTTTCCAGCCGAATGTCAACGAAAGTGACTCCCTTTGGGCAGATATTCGTCGAGTTACACCATCATCCCTAGAACGTCATACCAAGTCCGATATCCTAGAAATCGCTGAACGAATACATAACTTGAGGGTTGAGGATTGTTCTCCCAATGATCATAACTACTTGTTTCGATCTATACCAAGAAAACCAAACCCAATTAACCCAATTCGAAGCAGGCCGGGAAGGAAGCAGAAAAGACCGTATGCACGAGTCCCCAGTACGAGAGTTTGACCATTGCCGAAGCAACACGCCGGATCATACAGGGCAAACTGAAGAAAGTCGCCAGATAGGAATCGGATTTTCACTTAAGTATACAATTCCCATTCGATTACTGCCTTTGCTGCTCCTCATTGCTGCCTGTGCGGATGAGCGTCCGCCCAATATCGTACTCATCATGGCCGACGACATGGGCTACGAGACGCTGGGAGTGAATGGTGGATTGAGTTATGATACACCACATTTGGATTCCCTCGCTCAACATGGAATGCGGTTCACCCATGCATTTTCTACCCCTCTCTGCACACCCACGAGGGTACAGTTGATGACCGGAAAGTATAATTTTCGAAACTACGTTGGATTTGGGCTGCTGGATCCAACTGAACGGACATTTGGCCATCTGTTGCAGGATGCCGGCTATGCCACAGGCATTGCTGGCAAGTGGCAGTTGTATGGTAACACGTACCAACGAGAACTGGCTGGACGGGGCGGCTCAATTCCCGAAGAAGCGGGATTCCAAGAATTTGCACTTTGGCAGTACATCGAGCGCGGCAGCCGTTATAAGTCACCCACAGTACATTATTCCGGTCAGGAACCTGAAATATTCCCCGATGCTTATGGGCCGGATCTGTATACAGATTACATTGAAGAATTCTTTGAACGGCACCAGGATGAACCGTTCTTTTTGTATTTCCCGATGGCCTTGCCACATGACCCTTTTTTACCACCACCCGGCCATCCTGATTTTGACAGCCTTGATGTTGCCACAGCGCGCAACGATACCACATATTTTGCTCCCATGGTGGGCTATGTGGACAAACTGGTTGGCCGCATCACCGGCAAACTGCATGAGTTGAGGCTTGACCGCAATACACTGGTACTGTTCACAACAGACAATGGGACGCATCGGAGCGTATCCTCTCAGCACAAAACAGGTCTGATCCGAGGCAGAAAAGCTTATCCTGTCGCTGCGGGAACGCATGTACCACTCATCGCTTACTGGCCCGGAACGATTCAGCCGAATATTGTTAATGATGCGCTGGTGGACTTTACAGATTTTCTGCCAACCCTGACCGAAGTGGCAGGGAGTACCGTCCCAGACGATTTTACGGCAGACGGGCTGAGTTTTTACGGTCAGTTGACCGGACAGGCGGATACCATGCGCAACTGGATCTATTGCCATTATGATCCACGGTGGGGCCGGTTTGCGCCCGCGCGATGGGCGCAAGACCAAACCTGGAAACTCTACGGAAATGGGAAGTTTTTCAACTGGTCCGAAGATCCTGATGAAGTACAGGCCTTGGAGGATTCTACCCTTGACGAGCGTGCTCAACTGGCGAAAAATAAGCTGCAGGATGTCCTGAACCAGATGCCATCTCTGCCCCAGGTTGAATCCGAAGACTGAATTGGGCTGGATGATCGGACTGCGTAGGAATTGCATGGCCGCTCCCCGACACTGTAACCTGCGAGCGGTCGTCACTCTGGTAACTAGCCAGTCAGCGCTTCAAGCCCCTTGACCAGACGATTGAGTGCTTGCGTCAGTGTTGATTCCTGGAGAGCACCATACGCAATTCGCAGACTGGTAACTCCTTCCATTCCAAATGTATCCCCAGGAATCACAGCCACGCCATACTCCTGGATTAAATGCGTTGTGAGCGTCTTCGCATCAAACTGCGAGTCAACCGATAACAGAAAGTAAAACGCACCATCTGAAGGAGAAATCATGACTGGAGCCTGTATGCTCCGTAGACGCTGCAAAACCATGGTACGCACCTTGGCCATGGAACTCAAATACTTCCTGCAATAGCTGTCCCCCTCTTCCAGTGCTTTGAGTGCCGCTACCTGACTCAGGATTGCCGGACAGATCTGATTCGTATCCTGAATTTTCCGCACATCAGCCAAGACATGCGGCGGGATCGCCATGTACCCCAGCCGCCAACCCGCCATCCCGTACGCTTTGCTCATGGAAAAAAGCGAAATCGTATGCGCATGCGCCCCAGGAGCACTTCCTGGGGAATAATGCTCCACCCCGTCAAATGTGAAGTACTCATATGCCTCGTCAGACATGTGATAGATACCATGCAGAGCACACAGATCATTGATCGCTTTGAGCGTTTCTGGAGGATATACAATGCCGGTTGGGTTATTCGGTGAAATCGTAACAATCGCGCGGGTCCGGGGAGTAATTGCACGTTCAATGGCACTCACATCTGGAATCAATGAGTCGCCAAGTGTAACCAGAATCGGCGTGCAGGCCGCGATACGCGTTGCCATTTCGTGATTGAAGTAATATGGCACGAGCAGAATGACTTCATCTCCCGGGCTGGTCACCGCCAATAGCGATGCAAAGAAGGCCATATTACTGCCGGCGGTCACGACGACTTCATAGCCGGGGTCCAGGCGATTTTCTGTATTGAGTTTCTGTGCAAATGCACTTCGGAGCTCCGGCCTCCCGATGACATACCCATAGCCGTGGGTATCTGAGGAGGTGACCGCCTCGGCTGCTGCTTCAAGTGCTGAAGCCGGTGGGCCATAATGAACCACGCCTTGGCCAAGAGAGATCGTCCCTGGGTTATCCCGCATAAGATCTGCAACAAACCCCATTACGGGCATTTGCACTGACATCATGCGATCTGATCGTGAAGGTATTGTCACAACAGTCCTATTTTATGGTGCTGGAAATGTGAAGATACTCAAGTCGGTCCTTTGTACAATTCAAACAAAAGAATGTATCGTAATCCAGTGCAGATCGTTAAAGCTCTCTCATTCATTCCCCCCTGACACTGTGGCAACCCTCACTTGTGACGCATTACTGTTTGATCTTGACGGTGTACTCATCGACTCCAACGATGTCTACGAAACACACTGGGCGATCTGGGCAAAAGAGCGGCGCGTATCCGTCGAACACATCCTGGATGTTCATCATGGCCGCCCTGTTACGGAGACGATCCGACTGGTCGCTCCCCATCTGGATCCTATCGTGGAAGCAGAAGCCTACAGAGATGGGCTGGCTGCAAGTAATCATCTGGAGCGGGTGCGTTTATTCCCGGAGGTTGCTTCACTGCTTGGGCATCTCCCTCTGGACCGCTGGGCGATTGTAACGAGTGCGCCCCGCGCCTCCGCCCTCCAAATGCTTCGCCATGTAGCATTGCCAATGCCAAAGGTGTTCGTCAGCGGGGATGATATTGACCGAGGGAAACCGGCTCCTTATCCCTACTTGCAGGCTGCCCAGGGGCTAAACCACCAGATTGAGCGCTGCGTTGTCATTGAGGATGCACCTGCAGGCATCCAATCTGGCCGATCCGCCGGAGCACGAGTGATCGCCGTCCAAACGACCAATCCCTCTGATGCCCTACAAGGGGCCAACTTGATCGTCAACACGATTGCTGATCTGCAGATTGAGCACGTGGATTCCCACCTGAGAATTTCCTGCACTCCTTGTGGAACATAGGGCTTTCGGTGGCAGCTTGGTTACCCGTTATTTTTGGAGTTTGGTCAATCTATTATTGATCACTCCAGACTGCAAGCTCATTGCCGCTGGGATCAAGAAAATGGAATCTCCGACCACCGGGAAAGGAAAAAATTGCCATGCAGATTTTGGCACCCGCATCGGTAATTCGCTCTAATGTGGCTTCCAGATCATCTGCATAAAGAACGACCAATGCAGCACCTTTTTTGGTACTATCAGACCTCAATGCGGAACGATAGAAACCGCCATCAAGCCGGCCATCGTTGAAGGCGCAGTAGTCATCACCATAGTCTTGAAATGTCCAACCGAACACCTTTTCGTAAAACGCTTTAGTGCTTTCTAGATCTTCCGAAGGAAGTTCAATATAATTGATTCTGCGATCCTCAAGCATGATTGTAATCTATCTTCTAACTAATAAATACAGCACTCGAACTACTGTATACTGGAAAGCGACACTGCTTCCATTGTCTCACACGTAACATCTTCAGCAATATCTCCGGGTAAATCCCTTTCTCCTCGAAAGATAGTCACTGCTTCTGACTTTATGGAAAAGAATTAAACCTGGGAAATAGGAACGAAAACTACTGACAAATTCTCATTTGGAAACAATCAAATATATTTGATCGTCAAACACATAAGGGATTATTTGACTAATTCTATTTTATCTTAATACTATAATACCTATACTTGATAAAGTATGTTTTATAGTATATGATCCTATTAACGAAACAACCAGATGGATTGAATCAATGGCGACTAATCTCTGGGGTAACGTACATTACAGGGATACTTTCGTCGGCATTCTGTCGCAGGAGTCTGGAGGCCGATGCGTATTCACCTACGATGAGAGCTATCTGCAAAGCTCTTTGCCTGCTATTTCCTACACGCTGCCGCTTCGGGCCGAGCCTCATTTAAGTGAATACGGATTGCATCCTTTCTTTGATAATCTGTGTGCTGAGGGCTGGCTCAAGAACGCGCAGGCACGCGCACTCGGCCTGCGAAGGGACGACCGTTTCCCGCTGCTGCTTGCCTTCGGCACAGACCTTGCCGGTGCCGTAAGCATTATTGACCCAGACCCTGCCGAGGACATTGAAATCGACCACAATGACCCGGAAAACATTGCGGCACTTTCAGCAAGGGCGTCTCTTTCCGGGGTTCAGCCAAAACTGGGCGCAATAAGGGAAGGCCGTGTGTTCCGCCCCGTAGGGCGCGGTGAGCGGGCAACCCATATAGCTAAGCTCCCGTCCCACACACTGTCCGATATTCTGGGACTTGAGTACATCACTACGCGGGCGTGTGCGGCGCTTCTTAAGAAAGACACCGTTGTGGAGATGACTTTGGCACCGCTTCAGGGCGTTTCGGAGAGGTCTCTACTCGTCAAACGATTCGACAGGACCAAAGACGGCGAGCAAATTCATTTCGAAGAATTTAACCAACTGCTCGGTAACCGCTCGGAGAACAAATACGAGGCCTGCTACGAGCACATGGCCGATTTTATCATCCAAAACGGAGATATTTGCCTGCGGGCAGAGTGTGACACCCTGTTTCGCCGGGTAATGGCCTGTATTCTCACGGGAAATACGGATGCACACCTTAAAAATTTCGCCATGGAGCATACAGAAAGCGGATTGCGCCTCGCGCCTTGCTATGATCTTGTCGCTACCGCCTGCTACCCGCAATACCAGACGCTGGCACTGGGGATCGAGGGAGCCGAGAACATGAGAATTGGCAGCATTGGCCCAAAGAACATAGCCCGACTGGGCAACCTGTTCGGACTGCCCGACAGAGCAATTATGCTGGCGGTTTCTGACTTCGCCAGCCGTCTCGAAAGGGCCCACAGCGCTGTTGATGCCTCAAAGAATATCGACCAGCATATTAAAGACAAACTGCATCAGCAAATGGAGAAAAGATGGAACGGGACATTCGACTCAATTGGGACTTACTTGTCAAAGAAGCAATAAAGCGGCGCAAGGAACGAAAAATCTCCCAACGTCGCTTGGCCACTATAGCTGAGGTAAGTCAACCAACGATCTCACGCTTTGAGCAGCAAAAACAAGATATTCAGCTGTCAAGCGCTGTTAAAATCCTTGATGTCCTGGGATTGATCGATAAATAAGGGACATCTCTTTGCAGACTTGAATCTGCAAAGAACTCGGAGCACTATCCCAAGTCCTGTTTATTAAGTAAAGAGTTGCCCGGGTAAGGGGGCTACCCTCTAGGAAAGCGGTGTTCACGTAGGGAGGTTCGCGGCGTAGGGAATCTCAACGCCTTTTTTGGGAGTATATCTGGAGCAGTTCGGCTGCCCTCTCACGCCTGAAATTCTCAATCGCGCATTCAAGTGATTCAATCCATTCCCGGTCTTCAGCTCCTTCTTCCAATATTTGAAAATCTTCTTCCAGATGACACGCCTAGCTAATTGGGTTTAAGTACATAATCTCCATTCATATCGACTTCACCGTAGTTGGACGCTGTCTGCGCTTTGTGTACAAGAGAAACGTACATTATCTTGGGTGGTCTGCATTAAAAACTGTAGGCTTTGACTTTCCAGTTTCACGGATGGGGACTCTCCTACCTGAAATCACCGCAATGAGTGATGAAACGTAAAAGTGAACCTGAATACCATGGGGATTTATAGAATCCCCCTTCATTGCCATGATACGGACTGTTTCTAATTCGATTCGTTTTGCAGGAACCGCGAAGCTTCCCGCAGATAAATCTATCGCCCATCGGGCTGCACTCTTTGCATCCATCGCGGATGGAGCTTCGACATTGCACAATTTCCCTGCAAGTGCTGATCCGCAAAGCACTCTTTCCTGTCTTCGGCAGTTAGGGGTTCCAATTGAGACATCTCAGACCAACACCGTATTGATCAAAGGGGTCGGACGGGATGGATTTTGTGAGCCCAATGCTCCCATTGATTGTGGCAACTCCGGGACAACCATGCGCTTGCTCTCCGGAATGCTTGCTGGACAACCCTTTAACAGTGAGTTGATCGGAGACTCCTCACTCAGCGCCCGTCCTATGAGACGGATTGCCGACCCTCTGCAAATGATGGGAGCCCATATCTCGCTCACCGATGGACATGCCCCGATCAAAATACGACGCTGCGATGGCTTGAAAGGAATTGATTACCGGCTTCCCGTCGCCTCAGCACAGGTAAAATCCTGTGTCCTTCTTGCAGGACTATGGGCCAATGGGCGCACAACTGTGCTGGAGAACATTCCCTCGCGTGACCACACGGAGCGAATGCTCGGTCTTCCCGTATCCCGCTCCATACAAGTTTGCTCCATCAATTCGGATGTGTCCCACCCTATTCCCAGTGGTACGATCACCTTGCCAGGTGATTTTTCTGCCGCTGCATTTATACTGGTCGCCACACTGATTGCCGGGACTGGGCCGGTTCATTTGCCGAATGTTGGACTCAATCCAAGTCGAACAGGGTTGCTGGCCGTGCTGAAACAAATGGGGGCAAATATTCAAATCACCAAACACAAAACCTCCGAGGTGGAACCCATAGGCCATCTGACCGTGCAGCGAACTCCGCTGCACGGGATTGTGATCAGAGGCCGGCAAATCCCAAATATCATTGACGAAATCCCAATCATCGCCGTAGCCGGAGCATTCGCAAAAGGAACCACCATTCTACGCGATGCGACAGAGCTGCGCTACAAAGAATGTGACCGGATTCATGCCACCGTAACAAATCTCCGCAAATTAGGAGCAGAGATTGAGGAGTTTCAGGATGGATTTGCGATTACCGGGATGGTGCCCTTGCGGGGGGCTACGGTTTCCAGCTATGATGACCACCGGATCGCGATGGCAATGGGAGTAGCCGGCTTGGGAGCATATGGAACAACAACCATCCAAAATGCGGATGCCGCCTCCGTATCTTTTCCAGAATTCTGGGATACGATCGCCAAACTGCAAGAATGACGGAACTGCTGCCTAGTAGACATCACCGGCAGATACAAGATCGCAGGATTAATAGGGGAACTATAAAACGATCAGAGGTTGTATATTATGGCAAGTCCGGGACGTTCACACAGAAAAGGTGTCACACTTTTGCAACTCGCAGAAAGGTTTCCTGATGAGGAATCCGCTCAAAGGTGGTTCGAGAAAGTGCATTGGCCGGACGGGAATTTATCCTGCCTACGGTGCGGGAGCGAAAATGTCTGCCGGTGCAAACACAAGGCCATGCCCTTCCGTTGCCGGGATTGCAAAAAGTACTACAGCGCCAAAACAGGGACTGCAATGGAATCTTCCAATCTGCCTTTGAGGAAATGGCTCCGGGCGATCTACTTGGAATACGCAATTCGCAATTATCACGGACTTGCTGTAGACTACTACAGAAAAATAGGGATTGTAGAATACGTTCATTCAAAACTAGGCTTGAGGACAGTTAGATGACATCAAAACGAACCCTGTCTCAGGATGATAGCCCACGTCTGAGAGAGTTTGAAAAACATAAAAAAAAGGCTAAAGATGTTATCGGGAATCTTGATTACATTGACCAAATACCAGATCCCCCTAGTCGTGGCAAAATAATTTTTCCCTATGGGGATAATGGAAAACCGATGCCGTGGGGTAGTGGTGTTTGGAAATAGCCATACATGAAAGCCCCGCAGGTATATAGACGAGCCAACAGTGCCGAATATTTGCACGTCAAACATGTACATGCGTTTCGTTACTTTTGTGCAATCACGTAATTACCAAACCTTTGCCCAGTCTCGTCAAAATTCTCATAAAGTATTTTTTTTCAATTCCCGCTACTTTGAATATCCCATTAGCTGTATGGCGTGATTTGATTTTTGATGGATAGGACTTTATTACGGTTGGTGGACTTGGGCAAGTCGGCAACGACAAGCATTGCTACTTACTCAAATTCTGAACCGTCTTGATGAGATGAAGGAAAGAGAAATGCCACCAGAGGATCATGTTCCGAATATGCAAAAAAATAGGTTGTCTTAGTACAATTAAGTACACAGATCTCATGGCTGTTTCCAAACAACCCGTTCCCACCCATTCAAAGAAACATCCCGTGCAGATGAGTTACTGGATGAACCCTGCGCGAATCCCCGCTACGGAGGATTAACGCTCCGTGAAGCAGTACGGAAAGTAGTATTGAGAAAGAGTGAATCAATGGCCGACTACCACGCACGGGAAGCTGAAAAATGGTCAGAGGTATTTCAACTATTCACTATAATTCCCATTAATAGAATTCGCTACCTGGGACCCATAGATGACGTGACATGATCACACAGCCTTCCTCGTCAAAGGTGATCCCTTCCATGCGAAGCAACTGCTCCATCACATCGGGATCCCCAAAATTTTTTGCTCCCGTCAATGCGCCATTGCGATTCACCACTCGGTGACACGGCAAATGAGACCCTTTGGCAGCTTTGAGCGCCCAACCAACAGTCCGGGCAGCACTTCTACTTCCAAGGTGTTCGGCAATATGCCCGTACGTAGTCACTTTTGAGCGTGGGATCTGGGCAACGGTATCCCAAACATTCTCAAAAAATTTACCCTTGTTCATTGAACATCGTTAATGTGAGGCTCCTGGATACCTCACGACCCGATACCTGATCCTGAACGCTGACCGTGACGATAATTTCTCCCGCCCTCTGACCCAAATCCAGATAAACTTCGTCCGCTTCTACCCTGCTTTGCCCCTCAAACTCTACACTGGTAGAGGAGATGCGTCGGCCTTCTGATGAAACCCGATAGGTGACCTTATAGGAGGTTTGGTCTCCCGGTCCGTAGGTGAGATGGTAGATTTCGAACCCTAAACCAAACCGCATCTCCTCGTAGATCCACTGATGAGGCCAAGGGGCCAGTCGATCGGTGTCTATGTTGTAGACGAGGGGTTTTAAATCGCTCATCTCCAGAGTCACTCCACTGGCATCCAATGCATGCAGCGAATCAATCCGCCTGGATGCTACCCGTAATCGCTCCCCGATGCCCTCGGAAGTGATCTCATATTGATCCCACTGGAGCGCTAAATGATAGACTCCAGTACTTTCATTTACCTCGATGATCTGAACTGGAATGGTAACTGCCTCCGCAGCAGATGGCATCTCAACACGGATGGCATCCGTGTTGGTTTCCAACGGTGTGTACGCCGCATTCTCATGAGCCGCGAAGGTTTTGATGACGTACTCCTCTTGTGCCGGATACCCAGGGACTGTAAAGCTGGTAGACTCGGGATGCCAGTAGATCTCCGTTGTCGTCGTCCCGTCGGGCTTTAGAAATCTTGCATGCCGTACCCCCAACGCAAAGGTTGGCAAAACATTCAGAACCTCTGATGTACTTGAGGGAAGTAGGATCTCCCGCTGATAAGCAGCCTGTTGGTCTTGTGTTCGTGCATTCATGATAATATTCTGCGCAAAAATATTTGCCGGCTGCGATAATTCATCTCCAATTTCTTCAGGTTCGGGTCTCTCACCTTGCACCAGAGCCGCTCCTGCAATGATCTTTGCGTTCTCCAAGGGATCCCGGTTTCGCAATCGCCCCGTTTCCTCATGTGCAGATAACCATAAGTCAACATCATTGAATCTTGATCCAAAATGATGATGTTCCAAGGCCAGTTGCCGGTATACGGACCGCATAACAGCCAGTAACATTTGGGATTTCACCTGTCCACGACCACTATATCCCAAGCCTGACCGAAGCGCAGAAGGCAGTAAATCCGACGTATCGCCGACCCGATAGAAGCCCTCATTCTCTATAAACAGGAAGTATGCATCCCGATCAAGATCCAGATACCTCCAGAATTCGTTGTCTGGAAAATCCCCTGGACTCACAGCAACACCGGGTTGATAGATCGCGTCAATGAGTAGCGGATCATCAAAAGTAACCCGGCTAATCCGTTCAGGCTCCCCATAGCGAACATAGATTTCGCCGCGCTCATCGTATCCCTTCTGGCATGATGGACACCCGTAATTTTCGAGTGCATACTGCACCCGCCGGACATGCTCTACCATACGCTCGTTGACTTTAGAGGCAGGGAGCGGGTCCTGGCTTCTCCACCAGCCCAGAATAGCACTGCGTACACTCGGGGTGGTCTTGAACGTATCTGATACCAAAACCGTTGGTAGAATTGATTCGGGTAGAAGTGGCATCAGCCTTCGCAATTCAAGCTCCAGTACCGGGTCACTTACCGGATCTGTATCCTCAAATAACGACTCATACTCGGCTACGGATTGGGCAATGTCCCCCAGATCCAGTGGCTGAGCCCAAGCCCTCTGCCCCGCCAAGAAACAGAGTACAGAAAAAAGCAGCATGTACGTCCTGCCAATCATGGTACAGCGTTACGGATCGGTTCCTCCTAACCGCACGGGCTTCAACGAGACTACTTCAAATTCGGATAATCCTTCACGGATTTGGACAAGTTGTCTCATTGGTACATTTCTCAATATATCAACACTTCCAGAAGCTGGCCACTCGACTTTAATCTGATTGATGGATGTAGCCTTCCCGAGACCAATTTCCACACGCAAGGGAGAAGATCCAAAGCTTGCACCCGTGCCGACCACTCGGTGTAATGTGTCTGCATCGGTCACAACTGAAATACGGGCCCCCATCCCACTACGATTCGAAGTGGTCCCTTCAAGGGATAGAATCACCCATTCATTGCCATGCCCAGGGTTTTCAAAAAGCGTATTCCTTGCCAGATCCCCCTCAAATACTCCGCCCATGACCTGATATATATCTTGATCCCCATCATGATCTATATCTCCAAATGTTACCCCGTGTCCTTTCTGTAAATGCCCAAACCCGCCATGGGTTGTCACTTCCTCAAACCGGATCCCCTTAATATTCCGAAACATCCGGTTGGGCATCAATGCACGAAGGTTTGGATCTCCGGTTCCCACATAGAAATCGAGCCACCCATCGCCATCGAGATCTCCATAATTGCATCCCATCGTGTACATGACCTTGTTCAGTCCGGTTTGTTCGGTCACATCTTCAAAGGTACTATCCTGCATGTTCCGATATAGCCGAGGCTTTTCGTCATTACCGGGAATTCCCAGGAATTCGGCTGCCATGTCACCAGCGGCGGCGCGCCATCCGGAAACAAATAGATCTAGCCAGCCATCCTGGTCAAAATCCCAAAACCATGCCGAAGAACTATCTATGGGCTCATGCACACCCGCAATATCGCTCACATCAATGAAGGTTTTGCCTTCCTGATTCTGGAAGAGCAGATTCGGTTCCCAGTATTGGCTAATAAACAGATCCGGCCAACCATCATTATTGTAGTCTCCCCAGACCACTGCCTTCATATACCCCATTCGTGCGAGTCCATAATCCCTACCAGCCTCTACGAATGTTCCGTCACCTTGATTCACAAACAACTCACTGTGATGGCGCCCGGCTTGGGGGTTCGACTCATTTCCTACAAAAAGATCCAGATCTCCATCCCGATCAAAATCACTCCACGCAGCTGTCTGTGTTGGGTGACGGGAATAGATTCCTGCCTCTCTGGTCACATCTTCAAACCTTCCCTGTCCGTTATTACGCAGGAGCGAATTCGGATGTCCTTCACCGAGCCAGGCTCCACGCAAAACCAATACGTCCTGATCTCCATCATGATCATAGTCCGCATGCACCAGGTTGAGTCCCCCGGTTAGACCAGTTAATTCTGCGTCTTCTGTACGCTCTTCAAATCCACCGTTTCTGTTATTTTCGAAGTATCGAAGTGGATCTCGTAATCCCCAGGAAGAAACCAGAAGATCCAACCAACCATCCCCGGACAGGTCTTCCAGGACCACCCCTGCCGACAACGCCATCACGTCCACTCCCAAGTGCGGAGCCACATCCGTAAATCTGCGAATGGTGGTCGTAGGTTGCCATGATTCCATTGGGATGCGCCACTTGGGATCAACCCCATCCGGGTAACTGCCCAGGGTCATATGAGCAAGATTCAGCAGCCATAATGCATTCAGATCGGTGGAGTTCTGGCCAAGAATTTGTTCATACCAGTGGATGGCCATTTCGGACCCTCGCCGCTGGGTATGAACACCTGCGGGATCAATCGGAAACAGACATCTGGCAGCCGTATGGTTGATGAGACAGCTGAGTGCAAGATGATCCATGACCGCCAACTGCCATGACGGATCAACCGCATTCGGAGATGCTTGCATGGACTCCAAGATCCCTTCAAAAATCATCACTGCCTCTTCGCTCTCCCCTGCACGCAGGAGTTCGGTCCCCAGTAATGCTTCATACTGGATCCGTTCAGAAAGGGCCGTAGGCGGTGTCACCTTTTTGAGTTCTGCTGCGCGTGCCCGGTTTGCATGCGCATTGCGGCGCGGATACCGATCCGTTTCATCTGCAATGACGGCCAGCTCTTCTGCCATTTGCACGGTGCTCTCAGGTACAGAAGATGTACATGACACAAGTATTAATATGCAAAGCAGTAACCATCGAAACATCTGATTATTTTTGGAGCGTAAGCACTCCATCTTTTCCTTCCAGGTTCATTATGATTGGCTTCTGGTTCGGCCAAGTGACTTCAACGGCAGTTGCCGAACTGTCTCGTAGGCCTAAGATAGTTGATTGAGCATTTTGTGACCAGTAGCCGGTTCCCGCGGTCACAATGCGAGCGGGTCCGCGGGTCCCATCTGAATACACGACACGAAGAACAACTCCAACCGCGTCTGCGGGGCTGTCAAACTGAATATAAATTTTTTCTTTTGCAGATGTCTTTTTGTACACCAGGGTCGGCCCATTATACTGGGCAAATGCAATCTCATGCTGCCTATCTCCATCAAAATCCCCAACCGAGACCGCCCGACCTTCCCCATAGACTTCAAATCCAGACCTCCCTGCAGGCGTGAACGTTCCATCTCCATCTCCTAGAAGAAGGAGTCCCCTTCCGGCATCCTGCCGGGGAGTAGACAAAGGGTATGCAAACCAGTTCTGGGACAGAACGATATCTTCATGGCCATCCTGATTCGCATCCAGTACAACGGGGCTGATCCCTGCACTATACTGCGCTTCTGGATGCAGCGGGTGATATTCGAAGTGATCTCCCCGATTGAGAAAGATGCCGGACGCATAGGTATTGGCTTCCACCCGCGCGGCACCCCGTATTGGAAGGAGTTCATCTGCGCTGATGGTACTAAACTCCCGATGCGAAGCAATCCGCATCTGTATGGGAGCCGCCATGACCTGAACTAGGTCGGCAAGTATCCGGGATGGTCTATAGGTTTCAGTCGCTGGATCAAGGAACGATTCCAGCATGTTCGTTCGACCATTCGAATTGAAATCTCCATAGCTTAGACGCACCTGTGTGCTACGACCATACCGTTGATTCCATCCAGCATTGGATGCAACGATATCCAATGCACCATCCCCATCAAAATCTCCGAGTGCCACCCCTCGCCACCAACCCTTGAACGAAGCGAACCCGAGTGATTCCGTGTGGTCTGTCAGACCATCCAATCCTCCTTTGAATACCCGAACCGCTCCCCACTCCGTAGCCAGAATCAGGTCGCTGAATCCATCTCCATCCAAATCTCCAAATACACTTCCGTTGACGAGTCCGAGACCGCGTAGCGGCTCACTGAACTGATTACTGATCCTGAATGTACCCTCTTGATTCAAATAGACGCGACTACTTGCCGGAGCAGGATAGTGGCCTGGAATGAAATGGCCTCCTACAAAAAGATCAAGATCTCCGTCCGAGTCTATATCCGCTGCGGACAGAGGGCCTGGTACAGCCAGTCCAAATGGGAGTTTTTGGTGGTGCACTTTTTCAGCATCTGCGTTGATGTCATAGATGTGTACCCAGGAGGAGTCCCGGAAGCGCTCATCGTTCGACTCCCCCACAATGATGCGTGTGAGTCCATTGTCCATTGGGTAAGCCAATAATCCGGCTGCATCACCGCGTAATGAATCCAAGATGGGCGTTCCATCAAGCCGGATCATATGGTCCCGACCTCCACCCTGAAGCAGTTCATCATGACCATCTTTATCGATATCCACAGCTGCGAGCGCTGGTCCCCGACGACTGAGACGCCAGGGCAAAAGTGGCTGCAGAGCAAAATCATCGAAGTCATGCTCAATCACCGGTCTGAACTTCTGATGGAGTTGATACATGGGTTGATGTACTTGGAATTCGGGGGCTTTCGCGGTGCCAGACTCTTCGATGACGTAGAGTCGGTTTCCCTCGTCAACTTGAATTCTGGAGCGCTGGCCGAGCGGCCAGTTCACCTCAATCTGACAGGGTTGATCTTTCATTGCAAACACCGCCATGTACTGATTGGATGAGAGGTAGCTGCCACCTGCAGACATCTGTTTGGTTTGTTGGGGTAAATCAGCACACTCAACTCGTATGGTTGCTCCGATCCCTGCTGTATTGGGGGACTTCCCCTCCAGAATGACCGCCAGGCGATCCGCCCCACCTGTATTGCGATAAACCCCAGGGGGCGCATTGAAACGATTGGTTACGATATCCAGGTCTCCGTCTGCGTCTAGATCTCCCATTGCCATTCCATGAGCAACGTCCGCATCCTGCCCAAACCCCCATCCTCCGGGCATATCTTCGAAGGTGAGGTCTTTGCGATTACGGAACGCGACATTGTTGAGTGCAAGGGGAGGAAAATCCAGGACTAGCTTTCTGGCCTCTTTCCACGAGGGCATCGCAGCCATACTACGTTGCTCGATCATTTGTGCATCCAGATCCTGTACGTCGAATACATGTCCGGTGGTAATGAGAATATCCTCCCAGCCATCTAGATCTATATCTATAAAGCTGGTCGCCCAGGACCAGTCTGATGCCGCGATCTCTGCGAACCAGGCCAATTCGGCAAACGTGGCATCGCCGCGGCCAATCATGAGCGTATTCTGCATTTCCTGGGGCCGAAAAGATTCATCCCCCAGGAGCGGCTCAAGAGGGATCCGCGTGTTGCGCTGACGTAGTCGCAGAGCATAATCCCGGCTCAGCATATCCGTAGTAAAAAAATCAGTGATCCCATCTTTGTTCACATCTCCAAAATCCACCGACATGGTCGCGTTACTGGTCTTGCGGAGTGTGTGAGCGGGTGCACGTTGAAATCTCCCGTCCCCCAGTCCGATCCACAACTCATCGGGGCTGTTAAAATCGTTGCAAACATATAAATCTGTGATACCATCCCCCGTCACGTCGTAAAATTTTGCCGTGAGTGCCCAGTCCCTCGGAATAGAAGTCAGTGGTAGTCCCTCCGCATCCAGGAAAGAGCCACCGGTCCATGATACTTCAGAAAATTGCCCTGAACCATCATTGAGGTAGAATCCATCCGGCTCTGCAAGCTCATCGCGAATGACTTTGCTACCAACCCTTGTAAACCTGTAATGCGTCTGGAACTCCTCCCTGGACTCCAATTCATACTCTTGGAGTACTGCATCCCAAGTGATAGCCTCAGGTGGCAGACTGTCCGCCAGTGTAATACGTTTATATCTGGCGATATATGCATCTAGATCTCCATCCTGGTCCACATCCGCCAATGTAGCTGTGGTGCTCGCATAGGATGAACGAAGACCGGACGCATCTGCAGCTTGAGTGAATGCACCTTCTCCTGTATTCAGATATACTGCTCCCGGCCCAAAGGGCATGGTGAGGAGCAGGTCCAGATCCTCGTCTCCGTCCAGATCAATCATCACCACCCCGGACGTATTCTCACCTGTACGATCCAATCCCGACCAGGTCGAAATATCTTCAAACTGCCAATTTCCGAGGTTCCGATAGAGTACATCCGGCGCTGCCAGCCGAGCCACATATACATCTGGCAGCCCATCTCCGGTCACATCTCCGATGGCAACCCCGGAACCGTGCATCATATGCCTATTTTTGGGAATCGCATCGAGAGAGACCTGATTCTCTGCGACCATCCCTGAGTGCTGTGCAGTCACTTCAGTGAATCCTGTCCGGGAGCGGCCTTTCACATCCAACTCCCGGTAGCGGAACCCCTCCCCCTGAACCCACACAGACGTTGAATCTGTACAGCCCGTCATGAAAAATAGAAGGGCGGTGGCGATGAAGTAAAGAGGATTGGCACGCATCCGATTATCCTAAAGTCAGCCCCATATTATGCCGGCTTCAGCAAAGAGGTCATACGCAATGGACCACCGATCCTGCAGAGCACGACCATCAAATGGATGACCGTTTTGGAAGTGCATGGATCGAAAAAGTTTAAGCGCCTGCAGTACTGATCAATGTAGTACTCCTTGCCCTGATATATGTGCAGATCCCTCAGAGAACCATCTATTCACGAAATTATCCGATCCGCTGTGTCTAAATCACAACAACCCGAACTTTCCAGAATATCTCCATCACGCGTCTGCGACCTTCCGAAACGAACCGTCTCGGAGGCGAGGCGACCCTCAAATCCATTCAAGCCATCGAAAACAAGGGAACCGCATCTCTTTCGCCGACTAGGAACCACCTAAATGTCGGGCTGGGTTCACAGAACACAAAGTCCAGCTTTTACTCAGGTTTACTGGCATAGGGCGGGCAGCGTTAGAGGCCTCTTGTCAACCACATTCACCATCCTCAACCCTAAATGCCACAAACACAACCCAAATTCGATAATGGATCTCTCATGCATATGGAAAATGTTCAGAGTCAAATTCTGAAACCATTCGAGGGAGGCTTGGGCTAGCAACAAGACTGCCTCTCTGCTGAGATGGTCAGTCGCAGTATTCTTGTTTATGAGGAAAATTTGGGCAAATTGGTGTCGTTGGCTAAGTTCACTTGGATATGATTGGAAAAACTCGTTCATGTGAGCCAAAGGAACAGTCTTACCATTCCAACGTCACAGTTTTTAGTACTATAAAACTGTGACGTTGGGGTAAACAAAAAGTGTCCCGGACCGGTACAAGTCGCGGTTTGTGTCTGAAAAACGGGCATACTTTGATAAACAGATATTCTGGATGCTTTACGTTGATCAGGATCTCGGATATGCCTTGAATGAAGGCAAGATCGGACTATAATGCGAGGTTTGCTCTACCAAAAAGAACTCTCAGTTAAATTTCAAAAATGATTGCACAGTGAACGATCATCAAAGATGTCCAAAACATGAACCGTATAGATTCAGTAGACCATTCCACATCCCACACTTCCGACATACTCCTAAGGGCTGGTCGAAATTCGGATTACTTGCCTGGAATCGCCAACCCATTGTCAATAAGCCGATTTTCCTCTAACGAATATGAGTTAGATATTTTTAAAGACTCTGAGGCTACATATCGGAGACATATTCCTCAGCATGCTATTCGTTCAGTTGGTCAAGAAGCTATGTTGAAGGCTTCAATTGCTCCGAATAATCAATCAGTTGGAGAACGCCGTTCGTCTCCCTTTATGGCAACCCCCGACAGCTTCAGATTCAATTTTTACGATCAAGCTTTCTATGATCTGTTAAGAGATATGCCCTCGTCAAATGTCTCTATGCCAAAGTCAATTATTCTGACTGAGCTTCTTCAAAGCCCAACCTATCTGGCTACTCAAATTAATGGTGTAGCTCGTCACGAAGATATATTTGATATTCTGGATCTCGCGAATCACCAAAAAATTGTAGAGCGCCTTAGGTATCTGCACGAAATTACCCGAGATGATGATCCAGAAGATCCTGCCATGAAGTTTCTGTCACTAAGGGAATTGGCCCTGTTTTTTACCGGTGATGGCAACTCACTGCCTTATCCCCAGATTGGGATAAGCCCTGACGGATCGTTACAAGCTGAATGGCGCTCAAGAAAAGCATCCGCAGTAATGAAATTCTTAACTGATGGGAATACCCGTTTTGCGGGAACGATGGGCAACCAAGATGACCGGCAGACTATTCAGGGTTCAGGTACAAAAAACCACGCTCTGCAGTCTATTCTGCGTTTTATTGATCATTCCTATAGCTAGGGGGGCATGTCCAACTCAGAGATAAGCGAAGATCACCACATTTCTAGATATTGCAAGCCTTCAGCTGTTGGCGATAACGGACTACCGCTTGCAGCTGCATTTGAACTCAGGGATGGTGAAGACTATCTATCAGTGAATTGGCTTGAGTTTTTCGAGACATCGGACTTGTCTCAAGCTATAGATTTTGTTCGTCAGGCTTTTAAGAAAAAGAAATACGAAGTTAGACCTAATGGTAAGTTTGTTTCGTTACAGGTCGGTAAGGTAAAAGAAGTGATTCTCCGTAACGGTCACCTGCCCGTCAAAATCATTCACTTTGATGAAGAAGATGATCCATCTCATGGTGGTGTCTACGGATACACCGCTTCTGATGAATTAATTTCCACAGAGATTGCGGAACTGGCTCATGCTGAGGATATGCATCCAGGCAGGTTACCTTAGCGACACTGTATTTGGCTTAAAACGATGCTGTTGACCTTACGATGAGTACTCCGTCTCCAAACCCCAGAGACAGAACACCGATTGAGCTGGTGAGTACGTCCCTTGGACTTAAGAAGTCGCTGAAATAAAGCCTCGCCAGGTTGATGTATATTTTCCACCCGAACTGTCTCAATTTCCGTGGCACTCGATTGACTTATGCAACTCTTGATTTGGCTCGCTACTGTCTGTGGAGAAACCGTTATCCGATCTTTTTTGATGCAGAGGATTGAGAAGCTTCTAGGCAAGCCCTTGGATGAGTGTGAAAAGGAAATTGATAAAGCTATTGAACACGCCAGCTCAGTATTCCACAAATACTACGGTGACCGCTACGGAGCACCTAATTCAACTTTCATGGATCATGAAGGCAATCAAAAGAAACTCCTACGATCCACATTCCCCCGGGGAAAACGCTTAACTGCTGCTGACCTTAATCTTGAAGGATTTGATGGATCTTCCAAGGCATCTGAAGAGGCTGCAAATTTTTTTCTTAAGACATTTTATGATGCCATAGATCAGACCAGTTCGCGCACCCTAGATCGTAATCTGTCACTTCAGGAGGCAAAACGCGAACGTTCTGGAATTCGTGAAGGAGTTGATAGAACAGAAGCCCAAGCTCAATTGACTAATGCAAAAATAGACGGGATTGACCGCAAGATTGACGCTGCCCTCAATAGGAATGTCTTCCCAGACACAATTCGAGCCCTGATCACCAAACCACATCTCAAAAAGTTATCAAAACTCATGGAGATGGGGCAAGCCAAGGACGCGCTTGCCTACGCTAAAGAACGAATCAAAGAAATTGATGCTGCTCTCAAAGAAGATGCCAGCCCCGGAAATGATTATGTAGGGGCATTACGCACATATCGTCAGCGGCTCCTGCTTGCGGCTGCATCGGCGGCCAGTTGGCAGGGCGACATTGAGGCTGGTCGTGCATTTTGGTGGCGCGCTTGTAACCTTGGTTCAATTGATTCCGAATGGCATAAACAGGCTGCAATAACACTTTTTAATATCGGACTCAAAGACGAACTTCAGTCTCTCGTGGACCAGATGGATCAAACAAGCGAAGTGTATCAAAAGATCGCTGCTCCTTGTCTTGCCTATCTCGAAAAAGATTGGTCCAAGGTAGATAAACTGCTCGCTGATGCCCAGAGTGCAGACAAAATTCTCCAACGCGTTGAGGCCCGACTCCGTATCATTGATTTTCGAGACACTGATGCTGTCAAGCTTACGGCTCGGCTCTTGGATCAAACTGACGATGATACAGTCCTTCCGGTCGTCAATCTAATCCGTGCGCAATTGACACTTGACCTAATAAAGCGGGTAATCGGAGAATATACTCCCCTTGATTACGACCGCCGTCCCCTCATCAACAATCTGGTTAATCGCATAGATGTGGCATTGAACACGACAGAGACTGACTCCTTCTTTCGAGCACAAGCCCTCGGCTGCCTTGGTATAGCTGCGGAACTTCTTCGAGATGATGAACTCAACGAGCGATTTAAGAACGAGGTTGGGATGTTAGATGGAAAAATTCGTTCATCCGTTTTTCCTCTACATGATTCAAGATCAACGCCAGACAAAATTCATCTCCTTCAAGCTGAAGGTCATTTTGATGCCAATAGGGCTGCAATTCTGAAAGCCGAGTTATATCAAGATTCGGTGTTACCAGAAAACGTTGAGTCTGAACTCTATGAAGCGCTCTATGCCAGCGTGGACAAACAGCAGAGAAAGTATGCACTTCTTCTCCTCACACAACATTTGCGCCAAACAAACCGAACCGAGGAGGCACGGCGACTGATTGATGCCACACATTTAAGACCCGCAGACAATTGGCTCGTTCGTGCCAAGAATCTTCCTGCCGATGAAACACCTCTTGATATAGTCAACGAAGTTGAGGCATTTCCACTGGATGTAGGCGTAATTGAGCACCTTGCCCAGTTTACTCTATCCACCGCCAAATTTATCTCTCCAGAAAACCCGCAGTTTGACAAAGCCGATTTGAACCGTGCTGAAGAGGCTGTCCGCTGGACCACTCGTCTGGTAGAGGTTCTGCCATCTAGATCATCAAGACTCCGTTATGCTTGGGCCCTGTACGCTGCTCGGTGCTACAAGAAGCTCCTAACGATCAGCCAAGATCTTGATCCAATATATGCCGAGCAGGCCATCGAATTTGAAGCATGGGCGCTTATCGGACTTGGCCGAAGGATCGAGGCCATTGACTGTTTCATTTCTGCCAGTAAAATATATCCCGAATCTATCCACTTTGTTGTCCATGCGGCTCGCTTTCTCTTGATCGAAAACCGACCGGAGGAAGCTAAAAATCTCCTTGAACCGCACGTTACTGCTGGCTCCCAAGATCCTAACATCTTGCTTTTTTATGCCCAGTCAATCCAGAATCAAGCACCAAATTCACAGGATCACGCACCACGAGCGTTTGACCTGTTTGTTCAGGCATATGATCTGCAACCTGATCCCAATATTGCTCAAAGGGCTTGGCAAGCAGCACGAGCCGCTGGAAGGGAGCAAGAGGCAAAACGTTTCTTCAATGCTATGATGGCAGAGGCACCTATTAAGGTTGTGAAGACTAGGGATGACTTTATTCAAGCCATGCAGGCAGCAAGCGATAACCGCCACGCCGTCCAGATAGAAGGAGGGTTTGAATTTATGGCCGAAATGGTCCGAAAGGATGGGGAACGTTCCCACCTGCTGGGAAAATTTCTTCGTGCACACATGCTCGCATACGTTGATTTTTTTCGACATTCTGGGCGATCCTGGGAATTCTGGACCATTTGGACACAGCAATTTAAGCAACGAAGTTCTGAGGGAAAAATATCGCTCGGAGGGTTCTCCGTACTGGCAGACTGGCCGTCTGTACGTCCAAGGTATAATCGCCAGCATAATGTTGAAGACATCAATCTATTTCTTGATAGGACTGCAATCCTTACGCTCGGCGTTTTGGGTCCAGAGACGGCAAAGCAACTTCTGGTCGCTCTGGAAAAGTGTTACGTACAGGCAGGCACGCTCGAAGAACTGCACCAGGACTTGACGCGAATTGAGGGACATTTACTTGATGGCAATGCAGTTCCTTACGTCAAAGCAGCCCACTTTTTTCGCCAAAGACGAGATGCTATTGTCACTTATTCTGACGAGATAGAATCGGCAGTTCCAAGTGATCCAGATCTTGGGGCACGCCGTGTAGATCTGGGGGTTGCATTTTTCCATAATGCGCGCTACGTCACAGATTCAGACAATTCACAGGACTGGCCGGATGGTGCAAATCGGCTGAGAATCTCGTCTGCTGCTCTTTTGACCTCGCTCCATGAAAGCGGAGAGGTCTCGGCTGACGAAGCAAAAGACGCGGCGGAAAACTATCCCAATACATTTGGAGAATGGAAAACTGCGTCGCCTCAATCAATTCCCGAGGCAATCGTATTCGACGAGTACTCAATTTTGGATTGGATAGGCACCGGGCTGGCCAACATACTGGGAAGTCGCGTCAAAATAGGACCGTGGGTGTGGATGCGTATCTCCGAAGAGTCTGAGCGCCAAGAGGCTATGGAATTAGCACATGAGCGACTAAAAGACATCCGAAGGGTACTTCAAACGGCATTTGATGAAGGCATTCTTGTTGAGATTGAAGCGAATAGTGATGCTGGCACACAGGAGAATGTGAATGAAAAACCTGGCGAAGAAGCCTTGCACATCAAGGAACTTTGGTCAGGTGCACTCAGATCACTTCAAACAGCACAGTCTCATGAATTTCAGCTCTGGGCAGACGACCGATTCTATACCCTGTTGCTGATGAGGCTGGGAGGACCCACGAAAATAGGGCCGGAGATTGAGGCGATTCGTGGTCCCTTTATCAACTGGGCACAAGAGAGACCACCGATTTCAACCATGGAGCTCCTTGATCAACTCTCCTCGGCTGAGTGCCTGACTCATAAAATAGCACAGGATGCTGCGGCCAAGCTCTTCGCGCAAGGATATCGCACTGCACATCCAATACTCCTCACGCACACTCTCCGTCAATTCCCGGTGCCAAAGTCAGGTTCGCTTACGTATCCTTTCCGGGAACTCGCCAGTGCAATTACAGAGATTCCTCACTATTTCACACGGACATTCGACGATCTTTACGGAAATAGAGACGGATTCATTCGCATGGCAGCAATGGGTATGGCAGAGCGACTCATTGTTGGTGTCTGGGAAGCAGAGGGCCTTAGTAATGATGAGCGCTGTGTGCTGGCTGATGCATTTTTGGAATCCATTGAATGCGTGTTCAGAGAAGCAAGCCCCAAGGTCACTGGACATCGATCTGACCCTACCCCAATCCTCTTTTGGCGAGGGGTGACATCCGGGCTTCAGATGATGCCAGTTCAAGATGAACGCCGGTTTAAGCTTCGCTATGATGCACTTCGCTGGCTCGGAAAAGCCGCAGTTCAGCGGACTGAACAACGTGAAAGTATCGTTCGGTTACTTGAAGATAACGTGCTTGATTCCCTGAAATATGTCCTCAAGTCTCTACAGGAAAGTGGTGAAATGGGACGCTTATCACAAGCTATAGCTGCCTTTGTAGTTCCTGTACTCATTCCACTTACCGATACGGATCTCATCAATACACTTGATCCGCTTATGCGTAGGACAATCGGTATCTTGGCCCGACTCGATAGGGATGGCCGAATTAACACGCATTTCTACGCTACCTCCGACAAGGAAAGTACACTGCTGAAGATTTCCGAAGAACAAAAGGAGGAGGTTGCGGCTGAAGTTGTGGTACGCGCAGTGAACGGTGACTTGAATTTTCAAAGGTTGATTTACGCCACCGATGTGGTCTTCAGTTACCCGCACCCGGTTCCAGTAGAGTGGACAGATGCGGGCTTCCCCGCTGACGAAGAACTTCGTATAAAAGTTCGATGTTCGCTTTTTACGCTACTATGGAGTGCCCCCCCCGAGCTTCGAGAGATAGTAGTTCCTCTCATCATCTTCCACCTATCTGCCCTTGACCCGGCTCTTGCTTACCGGATCTTATTGCAAGAAGATGACTTGCTCAGTGATAATCCAGAAAAAGCGAGAGAGTCCCGGGACAGAGTGGGAATTGACTTGCTGCGGAGCGGATATTTTGATCTCCAGCGTAACCTTGTTCACGCTGTGCAGCGCTTTAGCCAGTACGATGCAAACGCCTTTTCCCAGTTCATAGGCTGGATTGGAAAAGAGGCCGCCCACACTCTGGCTAGCCGCTCAATAGCTCCACGCGTTTGGAAAACCGGAGCGTTATTAATGCCCGTATCACATTTTCTCGGACGAGCTCTGTTGAGTAATCAGTTTGACGATGAGGGGCTTGTACTTGAGCATGCTAAGAGATTGATCAGTTCTGATGATAGTCGGGATGGAAATAATGTCAAATTTCCAGCCCTGATAAAATGGCTGGAAGACAAAATATCTGTTGCCGAAAATGCAGACGATCCATTCGTTGCTGCCTGGGCACTCCGTGTAGTCCTGTTGGTTCTTACGAAGATGAATCAAGACCTTCAGTTGAATATCAATGGGCGCATGGTTAAAGTTTCAGATTGGGCTACCAATTATATTTTAATCGCACTCGCACCAAATATCAACCAGCCTTCTGAAATTGAGCAGCGGATGATTGATCGCCGTCGACTCGCGTCAGCGGCATTGTTACTTGCCACATTCACCTGCAATGGACACAAGCATCTAGAAGCTTACAGCCAGGAAGAAGATCCTTTAGCAATATGGTTAGAGCATGTATGGCTCGTAACAACCAAGCTCCAAGTTGCCCTAGTTGGGCTACGGGGAGGTGTTTCGAATGCCGCCGAAGCAGCCGCTGAGGCTGTACAAGAGCTTGAATTGGATACTCCTAATGTTCCGATTGACGCGTTTGACCCGTTTGCATTTGGTTCTAGTGGTAATGATATCGGCATAACACTTACCTTGACTGCTATACTGAAGGTAGTGCATGGGCATTCTGATGAGTGCCCAGTCTGGTGGACTGACACAATTCATAATCTAGTGGAAAAATTTGCGAATGAAGGCTCGGACGAAATTCCCCCGAGCGAGGAGGAACTCAGCAATCGCTTTGGATTAGCTGCTCCCCTTCGCGTACGGCCAATTGCTCAGCAATTAATAAAATCCTTATCAATTTCGAACTAATCTTCAATCGTGGTTCCCAGTTCTTTGATCCTGGACGCGTTCTTCGCCATATTTGATAGTTGGCGATCTTGGAAATCAGAGTTCAACAAGATTTAGCCAAGCACATGTTTACAATTTCTGTGATGCCGCTGGGGACTACTCCAACAGTTTAAGGAATGCTGAAATTCTGTGATTTAAACAATCCGAAACCATCCCTACATAGTGCCTGTCAGAAAACTTAAGCATTTTGGGAGGTCCGATCTCGTTTTCGCCTTTAATTTTTTCAAAACCCGGAATTTTACTCTGCGGGTTTGATATCCTTTCTCCCAGTTCACAATTACTGCTCTTGGGCCTGAACATTTGCGCACGAATTCACGTCAATGGAGGCAAGCTGACGTGAATTTCGTGGGGACTGAATGCAACTCTTCCGACTCCGACCGTGGGAGTGGGATCGCACCACCTTCATTTGGTTGGGTCAACTACGCCGCTTGGCGCCACTCCAGGTACTGGCGTTCCTGCAACAACGCTCCCATGCGACATAGGTTGGTGGCAACCACCGATGCACCGACCGTTCGGGCAAAGCCTGCCTTGCCTCCTTTGGTGCGAATCCGGTCTCCGCCATGCTGCTCTAAACAATTAATCCGGGATTCTACCTGCGCATGTTTGCGGCGCCGGTTCTTAAACTCCGGGGCGGATTCTCGCGCACGATCCTCTTTCGAGAGTTTTCCCTTCTTGGGAAGAATCACATGCTTCAACCTTGACGTCAGTGCCTTCATGTTCGGCTTGGATGAATAGCCCCGATCAAAACTCATGGCGTGCACGTTCGGATAGGTCTTCTTGCACTGATCCACTAAATCCACCGTGAGGTCTACATCACACTCGGTCCACATAATCTGCCACATCAGGATGAATCGATGATCATTCTCTATGATGGAGACCGGAACCCCCAACTCGACCTTCTTCCCTCCACTCTTCCCCTTCTGAATCCAACGCGTATGGCGGGCATGCAGCGAATAGATCTTCTCATTGGAAGGGATCTTTTCGCCCTTCACCAAACGGCGTTCCACTTGGTCATGAAGCGTCCAGGCCAGCTCAGAGGCCGATTCCAGACGCGATATCCACGCAGAGTTTGGATCCAGCTTCTCAATCTCTTGAAGAACCTGATCACATCGCTGGATGCGCCAGGTGCAAAGCAAAAGATAGCTCTGCACCGCTTCAAGGTTCTTGGATTTTGCGTTCGTCTCCACAGCCCGGTACGCAGACTGGAGCGATCGCAATAGATGGTCAGCCTGACGCCAACCGGGAAGATCACAGTTCCCGTCCAGTTCGCACACCTCCCAGGCCTTTATAGTCTCCCTGAAAAGCAAGCGGATCGCATCACGTAACATGCTCGGTCGGAAACTGAACATTCGTTTCCACCACATACGAATCACAGCGAGCCTCCATCGGGGCGTTGGGATCCTCCCCCAGTGCCTGCATCCCCACCTCCACAATGATCGGATTCAACTCCGCCCAAATCTCCTCGGTGATCAACGAAACATTATCAATGACCGTCTGCAATTCATACACATACCCGTCTCCAAATTCCGAATCGTCATGTTGTAACATCTGACGTAGTCGCCGATGTTCATTGGCCTCATCCACTAAGTGATCATAGTCCGTGTTCAGCGCCTGCTTCACAAGTGCCAATACAAGGATGCGCCAGTAGTGCATGCCCGGGCGCCCCTCGCGTTGACGGGTCGTTTTTCCGATCTTCTGTCGAAGAATTGTGAGGATTTGTTCCAAGTGGAGTTTACTCTTCCAAATCTGTTGCAATGATCGGAGCACACTGGCCATATCATGGCGGGATTTGGGGTTGATTTCTATCTGCTCAATCGGGATGACGCCAAAGGAAGGGGCAGGATCAAATTGGTGTCTCATAACAGGGAAAATGGCGATTTTGAAGGTTGAAGATTTTGCCCAAATTCGGGGATCAGTGCGCAAAAATGGACGCAATCGCCCCGGAATGAGCCTCTGGAATGGTTCTACGCTGCAAAATCTGAAAAATCGACGTTTTCAGAAAAAATCTTCGCACAGAATCCATTCCGTGTATTCAGACGGAAATACCACCCACAACGCTTCCTCGGTAGAATATCAGTGCTGAACTACTATTTTCGGACAGGCACTATATATCGGTGCTTCCAATTTATCTGCCTTAAAATTGGCGGACTTGTTCGGCAACGTTTTGTTTATTGCTGCACGATCCTAACCGTCTGAGAACCGGGCGGAACCACGACGGTGGTATCTGTGCCTCCCGGCCAGCTGACATGTACTTTTTCGATCTCACTGCGTGGAGCTAACAGGATCGAAAACAAGGGAACTGCTATCTTTTTCACCGGCTGGCAAGCTATGGATAAGGTCTTGAAATCCCTGAGTGCGTATTCCGATCAAGTGGGACACTGAGTTGGAATACAATAGGACGCACTTAATTGGTTTTCTGTAATGCTGAAAACATGTATCTGTCTGAACAGCGAAACCTTCAGTTCCTGCAACTGTATCTTTGCTTCGGCGTTGATCCGATCTTTATTTAACCGTGGACTCATGGGCGTTGATATAATTAGAGGAACCAGCAAAAAGCCTGTGGCAAGCGATGCATTGACTAACTCCATTTCCTCTCTTCGCGTGAACGGCTTTTTGTTTATCGGACACCCGATCATAGGGACATATGACGGGGGAAAGGCACTTGATGCTCTTTTGGTCTCCAAGGAGAAAGGTATTGTTGTCTTTGATCTGATTGAAGGAACCAACGAGGGAGATTACTGCTCACGCCAAGACAACTCCGCGAATAGGCTTGAGTCTCTGCTCCGGACACATAGTGAACTGATGCAACGCAGGAATCTCCTCATTCCTATTCATACCATTTCATTCGCACCAGCAATATCTGGAAAGAGATTGCCTGGAGAAGAAAACGATTGTCTTATAGCGAATTCAACCACCTTGCTGGAAAAGCTAGGCGGTTTAGAGCCATGGTGCGATGAAAGAAAGGAGGATATTTATGGAAAATCCCTGTCAGTTTTACAGAATGTTTCAACTATCCGCAAAAGCACAAGAAGGAGAATTGTTAAGAACCCAGACTCGCTTGGAACCAAACTCCAGAACTTAGAAAATTCAATAGCGACCCTTGACCAACAACAAAACAGGGCCGTGATTGAAACCGTAGACGGTGTCCAGCGCATTCGCGGCCTTGCCGGCTCCGGTAAAACTATTATTCTGGCATTGAAAGCAGCCTACCTGCACATTCAACACCCCGATTGGCGAATCGCTGTTACTTTCTACACACGCTCTCTCAAGGAGCATTTCCGGCAGCTTATTACGAGATTTACCCTTGCTCAAACTCATGAAGAACCGGACTGGAACACTCTGAAAATTTTAAACGCGTGGGGGGCAGCTGGTGGAACGGGCCGTGATGGCATCTATCATAAATTCTGCATGACGCATGGTGTGAAGTATTTTGACTTCAATGCGGCAAGAAAATTCGGGCAGGGAAAAGAATTTTCAGGCGCCTGTGAAGACGCGCTTCGCAATTGTGAGGGATTCAAAAATATTTACGATGTGATATTGGTAGATGAGGCGCAGGACCTCCCGCCAGAATTTCTGCGCATCTGCTATAATCTTCTGGGCGAAAAGAAGATGCTTATTTACGCGTATGATGAGTTGCAGAATCTGTCTGGAGAATCACTTCCTTCCCCAGGGAGAATCTTCGGCACCGACAGCGACGGATCTCCGTTGGTTACGTTCGATGAATCATCAAACAATGACATTGTTCTAGAAACGTGTTATCGTAACTCGAGACCAGTGCTCACCACCGCACATGCCCTTGGGTTTGGGATCTACAGGAACACAAGGAGACAAGACACATCCAGACTTGTTCAGATGTTCGACGATCCCCGATTCTGGAAAGACGTCGGATACAGGGTAAAAAAGGGCAATTTATCACTTGGCAGTCACGTAAGCCTGCACAGAACACCAGATACAAGTCCTAAGTTTCTTGAAAACCATTCGCCTGTTGAAGAACTAATAAAATTCATCTGCTTCAATGAATCGCAGAAACAAACGGAATGGCTGGCAAACGAGATAAAAACCAATCTTGAGTCCGAGGAACTTCGACACGAAGATATTGTGGTCATTAACCCCAACCCTCTCACAACCCGTGCCAATGTCGGACCTATCCGCAGCTACCTTTTGGGAATGGATATCAGAAACCACATTGCCGGCGTTGATACTGATGCAGATACTTTCTTTAAAGCTGAAAACTCAATTACCTTTACGGGTGTTCACCGTGCCAAGGGAAACGAAGCGGGAATGGTGTATATCATAAACGCACAGGAATGCTACTCCGGGACACTAACCGGACTGAATCTGGCAAAACTTCGCAACCAGCTTTTCACAGCAATTACGAGAAGTAAGGCCTGGGTACGCGTACTCGGCATCGGCGATGGAATGAATGAATTAAAGGAAGAGTATGATCGTCTGCGATCAAACGATTTTCGGCTTGAGTTTGATTATCCAACTAGAGAGGAGATAGAGAATTTACGAGTGGTGCATCGAGACGTACCGAGGGAGGACATTGAACAGATTAAAGAGGACGGGAATCACCTGTCCAGGCTGGTTGATAATATTGAATCCGGCAAATTTCATTTAAAAGACTTGGATGAAACTGTTGTGAGCAGATGGAAAGAATTGTTGGAAGTGGATGAGTAGAAATCATGTCATCACCTAACCAGGTTCGGGAGCAGATCAATAAACTCGTTACGTTTTTAGTAGAAAAAGGTCTTTCGAATGATCAGAATTTTGCTTTTCCGAAAGAATCCAAGGGGGAAACTGTTCAAATTATATTCCCAGGACGAGAACATTTGTCGGCTGCGTTAAAAGATCGAAATTACAGAGAAATTTACAGGGATATAGCAAAAGAACGTGCGTACAATGCAAAAATGCTGGATGGCGCATTGATTCAGATGACCTATGAATTTATTAGTACTTCTCTTCAACGTCATCGCCTCGCGTTTTTCCCTTCGCCAGTTCTCGGAGAATTTCAACAAGATCCTGACATCTATCTTGATGATGAAATTTATGGAGATATAACTTCAAGGAACATCGTTCCGTCTCCCTTGCGTTTTGACTACGACTCCAGAGAAGGTAAATACAAAGAACTGATTCATCCAAAATCCCATTTTTCGCTGGGTCAATATCCAAATTGTCGTATTCCCGTGACTTCGCCGATGACTCCAGTGCGGTTTGTGGATTTTGTTTTAAGGAACTTCTATGATACTAAAGAAAATCGGTACGCCGACGACCTTCCAAGGGATAACTGTTCATTTGCTGAATCAATATTTTCGGCAGAGCGCAATATTGTTCACATTGTCGTTCCCACATAGAGAAAGAGCTTAGCCCAAGTTCACCATCTCGCCTGAGAGGATACTGATTTTCGGACCGATTCCCCCCTTATAATATACAGAGAACTTGGGCCAGCAACAAGACTGTCTTTTGGCTGAGATGGTCAGTCGCGGTGTACCCCGTTTATGGGAAAAATTTGGACAATTTAGTTCGTTGGCTAAGTTGCGTATTCCGATGGAAGTGGTCCACTTCGATCGGAATACGCAGGAGACCTCTGTTCAGCAGCGTTTTGTTTATTGCTGCACGATCCTAACCGTCTGGGCACCGGGCTGAACCACGACGGTGGTATCTGTGCCTCCCGGCCAGCTGACATGCACTTTTTCGATCTCACTGCGTGGAGCTAACAAGGGAGCAAGGCTGTTCTGACTCCAATACCCGCTTCCTGCAACGACAGCTGCCGCAGGGCCAAGCGAACCATCCCGATATTGTGCCCGCACATTGGCTCCGATGGTAAATGTATTCGCGTGTTCTGTCCGTAGTTCAACACGAAGACCAACGCCGGCAGATTGATTCTCAAAATGTACGACGGGCCCTGCATTTTGGGTCACTGCCAGATCCAGACGTCCGTCCAGATTGAAGTCAGCGGCTACGGATGCCCGCTGAGAGCCATAAATCCGAATCCCCGAGTGCTGTGCGAACTGTGGGACTAACTCGTGAGATTCATTTGCAAGTAGTAGCAGTCCTCGTCCACTATCCAGTCGGGGATAGCCCGAAGCAACTGCGAAGAAATTCTGACTCAGAAATAAATCTATTCTCCCATCGCCGTTGAAATCCCCCGCTACCGGTGCAAAGGCGGGCGACCACTGAGCCTCAACCGCGAGCGGAACTACCTCATAGTGCGACTCCCTGTTCATGAACACGGTCGTCTGCCAGTGCGTGACTTCGTGATCAGCAGCTCCAGATAATACAGAACCGAAGATGTCTTCTGCCGAACGCTCAGAGAATTCTCTATACGTTCGAACGTGCTGGCGCAAAATTGGCAGGGCATGCGTGAGCGTCTGAAAATCCCGTACCAATCCCAATGCATCCAGGTCGGGGGTCCACTGGACTTCGAGAAGATCCATGCTGCTGTTCTGGTCCAGATCACCATAATAAGCCCGAAGGGGGGTGTTCTGGTCATAGGGAACGTTTTGTCCCCAGTTGGTCACAACCAGGTCAAGCCTTCCGTCGCCATCAAAATCAGCCGGTGTAATCCCATTCCACCACCCCACATAATCAGTGAGCCCCAAAGAGCGCGTCATGCGAACCAACTGCCCCCCCCCTCGGTTGTGGAATACCTGTACGGGCCCCCACATCATTGCAAGTGCGAGATCCGTCTGCTGATCACCATTGAGGTCCGCAGCGACGGCTCCGGATACGAGTCCCAGATTTTCGAACGGTGCGCTGAGCTCATCATCCCGTAGGAGCTCTTGATCGCGGATCCGATAGATGGTGCTGGTTGTAACTTGGGGGTATTGACCGGGAATAAAATGCCCCCCGACGAAGAGCTCCAAAGAACCATCTCCGGTGAAATCCCCCAAGGCGAGCGGCCCAGGACTCTCTGACCCAAGCATGTAGGGAGTCCCCTCTCCGCTGAGTGACACCTGAAGAATCCGGGAAAGATCTCCCGCTTCTTCTGGGGTCCGCTCATAGTTGCCTACTGCTGCCCATACGACTCCCGGTAGAGCAACTATTCCTGCATGATCCCCGGTCGAGGGGTTGCCTAGGTACTGCTTGGTTGCGAAGATTCCAGCATCGTTGACCAAGAGTTGCAATCGCTTCCCCTTCCCGCCTCCTAGAATCAGATCCTCATCCCCATCAGAATCTATGTCTACCGCAACCAACGCCGGCCCTCTCTGGCTGAGCCTATGCGGAAGCAGCGGCTGCCGGGCAAAATCCGCATAACTAGTTTCTTCATGCTGCAATCCGGTACTCAAGGCCTTGAATAAGGTCGGAGGAAGTTCCGAAGACACCTTGGGTTGAGGTGGTGGCTGATTAATCCAATACTCACTGTTTGGTATCACTTCATCAACCCTGCTGAGTCCACCATCAGGCCAGTGTACCTCGATGACTGCACCGCTTGAATAAGCAAACGTGCGTGCTGCATCACTGGATGAAAGATACTCCCCGCCCGCAATGACCTCCTGATTCTGTGGCGGTAAGCTGTCACTGACGACACGTACGAGCGCACCAACACCTGTAGGGTTGGGGGGCAGTCCCTGGAGACGGACGAGGATCCGCTCGGCTTCTGCATCATTGCGAAATACCCCGACGGGGCCATCCAGTCGATTGATCACCAGATCCTGATCTCCATCTTCATCCAGATCGGCCAGTGCCATGCCGTGAGCTACATCCGGGTTCACCCCCAATCCCCAGCCCTGCTCAACCCGTTCGAATTGCGCATTCCCAAGGTTGCGGAATGCGATATTTGGTAGATCCAGGTCAGGAAAATCCAATAAAACCTCTCGCCAGAGGCGTCTGGAGGAACGAGCAGCAATCTGAGCATCTGCATCCATTGCATCGTATGCATGCCCGGTTGTGAGGAGTAAATCTGGCCATCCATCCAGATCCACATCGGTGAACACACTGCTCCATGTCCAGCCGGTTGCGGCAACGCCGCTCCAGCGGGCGATTTCGGCGTAGGTTGTATCCGCGCGATTGAGTAGCAGCATGTTCTGCATCTCCTGTGGGCGGGCGTGGATATCCCCCATGGTCAATACCTCGGGTGGGATCACAAAATGCTGTCTTTGCCGCTCTGAGTAGCCACTGCTCAACATATCCGCCAGAAAGAGATCTACATGCTCATCTGCATTGATATCTGCGGCTGCCACCGACATTGTTGACTGGCTTGTCTTTCGAAGTGCCAGTGTGGAGGCGGCTCTGAAGATACCATCTGCACTCCCGAACCAGAGAGCATCCGGACTTTCGAAGTCATTGCACACATAGAGATCTGGGTACCCGTCCTGATTAAAATCCTGAGAGCGCACGGACAGCGTCCAGTACTGTGGCGCTTCGCTTAACGAGACTCCATTTTCATCCAAAAACAGCCCCTCTGTGAACGAACCTTCCGTAAAATTCCCTGCGCCATCATTAAAGAAGATTCGATCAGGTTCAGCAAGTTCGACCCGCATCAATCGACCTTCCTGGTGGATGAGTTTGTAATCCTTTGCCCAGTACTCACGCACAGCGAACGAGTCGGCGACCGGTTCTACAACACGTTCAAACGTAATCTCTTCCGGGGGCCAAACATCTTTGACCGTCGCTTCCTTATAGAACCCGACATACAGATCTAAATCCCCATCTGCGTCCATATCAGCCAAGGCAACCGAGGTAGCACCTCCAGATTGAGGAAGGTTTGCCCCTGTGGTATAATCTGTGAAATGCCCCGTGCCGTCATTCACGTACAACTGCACTCCACTTCCAAGTGAAGTCACAAAGAGATCCAGGTCCCCATCTGCATCAACATCAGAGAACGCTGTGCCAGTTGCTCTTGGATGAACAAGGCCTAAACCCGCCTGAAGTGTGATGTCCTGGAATTTCCAAGCCCCCAGATTGCGATGGAGTGTACTATGATGCTCCATCCCTGCCAAAAAAATATCAGGCAGGCTATCCCCATCCACATCGCCAATGGCGACCCCCGATCCATTGACAACGTGCCGGTTGTCTACAAGAGCCGAAATGCTGATATGATTACTGAACGCAATTGCGTCGGGGATTTCTGTAAACCCTGTCCCCGTGCCAATGGGGGGACTCAGTGGACGCACCCGATACCCTTCGAACGAAGTCCAAGTACGCTCGGGCTCGGAGCTGCATCCCACAAAAAGAAACACACCGAGCAAAAATACACGCCAGACCATGCATGCGGAGCACCTGGGCATCCAGAGCAGGTGCTACATTACCCCTGCCTTGAACTCATTCTCAAGGTATTTGGCAATCTCATCCAGGTAAGCCTCTCGCTCGGCCGTGATCATTACCGGCTCCCAGTTCCCGCCCATTGAGAGTCGGGCCTCAAACTCGGCTTCCATACGTGAGGAAAACGTGCTCGCGTTCCCTGCTGCACGATTGCGCGGACGCGCATTGACAAAGATGCGTACCCTGGCCGCCACATACCCGGCAGCCTGTTCATCCGCGAAGGTGACTACATCTTTCCATGATGTTTCCAGGCGTACATCCTCGGGGGTGTCAACTTCTCGATTCATGCGGTATCCGTATCTGGTAAGCAGGGCATCCTGGGCAGTTGAGACAATATGCCACCGTGCGGAAGTTCCGAGATTGTAACGAAACGTGCTGTCACGAGCCCGCTCACCGTCGGCACCCGGTCCAGAACAGGCGCCCACAAGCAAGACACAGCATAAAATCCAGTAGATTGATGGTTTCATTGAGATTCTTCGTATAGTGGTGATTAACCAAAAGCATGGAAGGGGGGCAGTTCCCATGTGAGTACTGCCCCCCCCCTTCGTTTCATTGAACCGAATGTTTGTTAGCGCGGTAAGCTAGCGTCGGTATCAAACCGATAAGCGACCGGTGCCCCTCCCGTTCCTCCAACGCCACCAAACGTATAATTCTGCAACCCCAGCGTTTCCAACTCACTGCCGGGCACGGGGAAATGGACTGGCGTTCCTGTAACGAGATCACCTAATCCGCGATCATCGAAATAGGCCAACCCTCCTGCCGTATTCATCGTCTCAATCCGACGTTCATGCTTAAGCTTGGCCCAAAGGCTTGCGGAGTCCAAGTGACTCTGTGCGTCTGCCGGAGAGCCCACAGGGTCCGATCCAGAGGCTGGATTCAGCATTCCGCGCGCCACACGCGTCAGATTGATCAATTCAGCAACCTCTTCTGTGCTGCCGCCAGTACGCAACAACCCTTCGACTTTATACAAGTCCATTTCTGTGGGGATGATGTGTGGCATGGCGCCAGTCGAACTATTGTCATAGTAATAAAAATATCGTGTGTGAGTATGGGATGAAAAATGGTAGGTGCCACGAGCGGGTGGAAAAGGACCATCATATCCAAAAAAAGTAAAATCTGTACCGCTTGCCGTAGGATCATTGGCACTCCCAACAATCCTACGATCTGATGTCATGATCTCAAACACTGAGCGATTTTGCACTGGCGTTGACAGCCATTTCTGATAACCTCCCGACTCATCAGCCGGGCCGATCGTGCGATAATCTGCCCGAGCCCAAGAGGTTCCCTCTTGAGCAAAATTCTTCAGGCAGTCACTCCTAATGTACGGATCTTTATTTCCGATGGGTGCGAAAACTGTGGTAATTCCATTATCAACGAGACCCATGACAGTACTCCAGTTCACCGCTGCACGCTCGGCTTCATTCCTTGCAACCTGAACCGTAAAACGTGCAATGAACGAATTGATCAGTCTGACCATGTCTTGAGAACTTACATTCAGTCCCCAGATCCAACCGTCAATCGAAAACGAGTTTGCACTCGCGATTGCACGTGCTTCCTCCAACATCCGAATCGCCTCCTGATTCACCTCCATGTAAGGACGTAGTTCAAGTACATCATTCTCCAGATCTACCGTCTCGTCAAACACAAACGCTTGGTCAAAGACCAGAGAAAGCGTCCCATGCATCAGACCCTGATTCATTTTTGCAAATGCTTTCAGGCGTGCTGTATCATGGCCATCACGGGTATATATATTGTTGTCCACACTCTCTTCTTCTTCCGCCCGAATAATTGCCTGAAGCGCATCGGCCGCATTTGAGAGACCTGTGTAGCTTAAAAACCAAGGGCCCTCCGTGGCGCCTGAACTGCTGTAGGTTGAGCTGTTATCCCAAGCAATACGGGGCTCACTGGACATATCCCTCATACCAAAGTTGCCCCAGGAAGACGAGTTCTCATCTGCCATGGTTGAAAAGGTCAGGGCAGAACCAGCGCACGACTGGGTCGCACTCCAATAACTTGGAAACGTACCTCGCACCAAGTTCACGACATCACCGGGTTGCGCGAAGGCGACCTTCCTGTCCGGTGAGTTTTCGTTTTCCACGGCCAGATCCTGGCAACCCGTGGCGCTGAGCGTCAGGACACCGATCAGCATGTAGAATGCAAATTGCTTCATTTGATTGATATTCTTAAATTTCATATGGGTCACCTCACCTAAAATTGGAATTCTAATTTCGCCCGAATCGTCCGATAGGGCGGATAACTGAAATTGTCTACACGATAGAGTGTCGGATCGGCCCCAGATCCTACCTCAGGATCAAATCCAGAGTAGCTACTGAAGGTGAGTAGATTGCGCCCAATGATACTCGCCGAGAGAGAATGTAACATATTGCCGAAGACACGAGAAAGTTGCTGACGATTGAGTGTGTACCCCACCGAAAGCTCACGCAGCTTCAGATACGTTGCATCTTCTACATAATGACTGTTTCTCCCCGTCGCATCGTAGAGGACTTCGTAGTACGTGGTGGACTTCTTCATGCTTTCTTCCTTTCCTCTCTGGTCCTGATCTGCATTCCGGCCATCACGGTATCCCCATTGCTTGGTGAAATTATAGACATCGCCTCCAATCTGGGCCCCCCACAGCATATAGAGTCTGAATCCTTTGTAGCGGAAGGTCGTGTTGACTCCGAGGCTGAAGTCCGGAAGCGCATTTCCAATTTGAACCCGATCTGTCTCGTTCACCTCGTCGTAGTACTTAATGGGAATTCCCCATCGGTAACTGTCATCTCCAACTGTGACATTCGTCCCCCACAGATCGTCTTCCCCACCTATGACACCGTCTGGGCCTGCGCCACTGGTGTAGCTGTTACCTTGACCAACGGCGACCACATATCCATCATCATTGACATCAAAGAAGCTTGCGTCAACTCCGGCCGGAAGCCTGGAGAGACCTGTAATGAATTCATTCCCATACATCCCCCCCAGGATTTCGCCTTCGCGGAAGAAAAATAGGCTCCGGGGGCCACCCAAATAGGGGTTCGAATTGAATTCAGATATCTCTTGGCGGGTGCGGTCAAACGTGACCCCGACCTCGAAATCCATATCCCGTGAATTGTAGACATTCGCATTCACGCTGGCTTCAATGGTGTTGGATGTCAGATCTCCTGCATTACTCCACTGGCTCCCAAACCCGAAGTACCCGGCGAGTGGAACGCCAAGGAGCAGATCCTCGACCTTTGTGTCGGCATACACCAACTCAATGAATATCCGGTCGAGAACTCCCACATCCAATCCAAACTCCATTTCTGTCTGCAATTCCGGCTTCAGGAACGCATTCCCAAGGGTTGATTTGGAGAGTTGACCATTGCTCAGGGTTAGCGTCTCGTACTGCGCCTGGAATCTAGGACGGCCACCGGCGGTTCCGATGGACGCGCGCAGCTTCAATTCAGTGATCGGGTTGTCCGCTGGCCAGAATGATTCCTCGGAAACCCGCCATGCAGCACTTCCGCGGAAATAGGGTTGCCAGCGCTCTTCCGCTCCAAAGAGGGAACTGCCGTCATAACGGAAGAAGGCGTCCACTATATATTTATCCATGTAGTCCAACCCTGCGGTCGCGTAATACCCTTCAGCTATAACGGTCTCGGTGTAGTTCGCGAAGTCTCTTGAGCCACTATCGCAGTCTTCCTCTCCACAAAACTGCTTAACATTGGAGAGATCTTTAATCCCCAACGTCAAAAGATTGCTCCCAACAATGCCCTCCGAAAAATAGTCGGAATTTTCTATCTGGGCTTTCAGTTGACCGCGGGTCGTGAAATCTCCAAACCGTTTATTTAGAGACACGGTCAAGTCATAGTTGATTGCCTCACTAATCTCGTTGCTCCGCTCAATCCGACCACTATTGATAGGTGATGCGCCGATCGATGCAAACCCAACGTCATAGAATTCCGTTGCGTCTCTATCTGAACGGTCATAACTGAAATTGCTCTCAAGACTCAACCAATCCAGCGGACTCCAACGTGCACGGAAATTGCCAAGCAGGCGTGATCGTTGCCGACCAATATCTGCATTCTGAATTACGTATAGCGGATTTTCCTCTACCGAAAGTGGATCCGCCTGAATTTTTAGCTCACCCAGTTCATCCGTTGCAGACAGGCTTACCAATGGATTCGTAAACATCAGGCCAAAGAATGGATTGAAGAATGAAGACGAACCTGGTACCCCAGTGAGCCCATCATTTGATGTCTGGGAATAAAACCCCGAGGTTGAAATGCTCAGGTTTGGCCGAATGCGATGGTCAAGATTCACGCGAAAGCTTCTCCGTTTCATCCCGTCAAGTCCCTGAAGCGGTCCCTGCTCAGCAACATTGGTGAAAGACGCCAAGAAGTTTGTTTTTGGACCATTTTGGCTTACACCAACATAATTTGTCCAAGTATCGCCGGGATCAAACAATTCCTCAAACGCATTGTGCAGCGTACCCTGATACGGATTATCAAAAAAAGCCACCCCATTAGCGGTTTTTTCCTGCACCACTCCTGGGCCATATCCATTGGCCAAACAGGTAGGGCAGGTATTGACTGCACCCTCTCTATTCAGGAAGTTCCCCGATGCATCAACTTGTAGATCGTGGGATGTATTGGCTTGCAGGGTTTTTGCTACACTGCCAACCCCGTATTCATTGCGGACCGTCACCCGTGTCTGATTCAAGGGGGTCGCTGTACCACGCTGCGTTGTGATGTTGATCACACCATTCTGGGCTCGTGAGCCATAGAGCGATGAAGCAGCAGCTCCCTTAACAATCTCAATATTTTCAATATCCAGTGCATCAATGTCAACCTGGTTCGCACCGAGAACGACTCCATCCACAATGTAGAGTGGCTGATTACTGCCGGTGATACTGGTCGCACCGCGTAGCCGCACAGAAACGGAAGCACCTGGCGCGCCACTGCCTGCCTGAACGGCAACTCCGGCAACCTTGCCCTGAATGGACGCAACCGGATTTGATGCAGGTGCCAGGGTTATATCCTCACTACTTACCTGACTTACTGTGAAAGCCAGTTTCTTCCTCGGCGTTGCTTCAGCGACCCCGGTGACAACCAAATCATCCAGTTGGAGGAAATCCACGGCCAGAACGAAGTCCTCCGTCATGATGCTCTCACTGACTGTAATTGCCCGCACCTGCTCCACAAACCCAACATAACGAGCGGTCAACTCCAAGGTTTGCCCAACATGCTCAGCAGGAATCGGAAACGTATATGTCCCATCAAGATCGGTGGATGCACCAATCACTAATGACTCTACGAGCACATTTGCTCCGATGAGCGGCTCGCCTGTGTCATCTGTAACCGTTCCGGTAATTACGCTCTGAGCACTTGCCAATCCCGGGAACAGCAACATGCAAAGAACGAGGAAAGAGTGTCTTTTCTTCATGAGATCTTCTGTATTTGTGAGTGGAATACTTCCTAAGGTGAGGACTACACAGGGTCCTCTGGAAGGATACATAAGTTTCTTAAAGATAAGAAAACTTTCATACAACTGCACATAAACACCTAAGCAATACCGATTGATCCCTCTGCAACGGAGGTTCTCCCCAGCCCTGCCTTGTACGTAACAAAGAAAACCCGAAAAATGGGTCTTTTTCCGCATGTTTAGTGGGTGGTCATAGACTCCAAAATCAGGCTATTGGTTTGAGCATGATGCGGGTCTCATGTCCATGCTCTGCGGGTTTTTAGGATTGATTTCTTTGATTTGACCTTGAAATAATCTGGTCGAAGGTTTCTGAAGAATTTTTGTGCAAGCCTGGGAGGGGGGATTGCGTGATTTCGCGTTTCAGGCCCCACAGGGCCGATTGTCGCGTGAGACCTGCACCTGTTCGCTAAAGATTTCCTTCATTTTTTCAACCATGCGAGACACGATGAACCGGTTCCCGACCTTGCGCGCTGTGTCCGATATTCAAATTAATCCATAAAATTCATGATGAATAATATGGGATGATGTATTCAAGGAGCTACCTACGGCCTCTTATTTTTACGCAATCAGCGGGATAATCATGCGCTGGTCAGCGTATGGTCCTACCAAATCAAGCGTTGTAACTCCATGTTAAATGGCGCTACGGGTCGACAATCAACCTCATACGCGGCATTCCAGGGCCAATATGGCCCTTACTGTGAGAGCGGTTCTCGATCTATACGATCAAATGATGAGTATGTCAAAAAAGAGACTTCTTGGGAGGGCACTTGCAGAACAAGTATCCCCTTAGAGGTCGTTCTAAGCAGTTGAATGTTATTTTCGGCCTCGCCTGTGGTGTAGACGATACGATACTCTCCACTTTGTAGCGCCAGATCGCGTGTGGCCTCCGAGTACCCGTTCAAGAAGAAAACAGCCGCCAATAGAGGGCCTAGTTGTAGCCCCAACGCCCCCGCAGTAGACAGCTTGACAGAAACCATCGTGCGTCCAACCAACCACGGAGAGAAGAGCATCCAGCATCCCATGGCAAAAAATATCCATCCCGTGGTCGTGGGGCTGTCAGCCCATATCATAACAAATCCCCCTATAAGGGGTCATCCCGGAAGGGATGACGTATTTCACGGTGTATCTTACCGTGGTACGTAAGAACTTCGTGATCCGGGAAGGCAGAGGCCTTTGAATGGTCTCCTCATCAGACCTGATTCCCTCTGCGCGCCCATTCGCTATAAACGGCACCAGCAATAACGCCACAATGACATACAATACAAACTCAGGCAGCCAACGTATGGTGTTGCTTGTATAGTCAGTCGGAGAGCTCAGCACAATAAATTCTTCTCCAAGCACACTATAATACCCCCATTCTCGCAAGGCCGACGCAACTAAAGTCGCGACCGTCAACGTAGCAATTGTTGTCGGGACATTCCACCGAGAAAATTTGGTCACCGTACTGTCGTTTTAGCCTTAGATTCCTGTCCGTCTGTATCTGGTTTACACAGAGCACAGACCCAAGTTGCATAGCGAGGTATATAATCTCCTTTGATTTTCCCATTAGCCCATAATATTCATCTCAATTTAGCAGTTTCGTATTGAGGGTCTTCCCCTTTTTAAGGGTTTGGGGGTGTAGAGTCAGGGGGCGGTGCGGTGCCCGTAGGGTCCGGTGGCTTATCCGTTGCTTTCGCTCCAGGCCTCAGTCCGGCTCCCTTAGGTCCGTTTCCGCCCCCTGCTCTCCGAACCGGGCGTGCGGTTTTCCCGCACCCGGCTCTCCAGGTGGATCATGCGGCTCGTGCTCGGACCACCATACTCCGTTTCGTGATCTCCGTAATGCAGGGAAATGCCCCTTTCCCGCGAATATCACGAACGTTGCATCGTGGGCTGGCTGGCCTGTTTACGCCCAGACAGCTCCGTCTCTTTGACGTCCCCTTCACTTGTGCATGTGCAGACGCCGGTCGCTCCGACGTGCTCCGGCTTCTATATCATTGCCGGCGCCCTTTGACCTTTTGTCTGCCCTCCTAAAACGCGGAGGGTCGGCACCCACATTACTAGTTTCGGGGCCTGCTCAACCTTCACTCGCGTTCCGGCCTGCATGCCTGCTGAATCGCCTACGCGATCCGTTTATCCAAAGTGCTTCAATTCATGTCGTTACCTCCATAAATCGCTTTGGTCGCTTCCAACTGGAACGACAGTTATTGGGTGGGATTCGCACCCACCAGGAAAAAGCGCCTTTCCACGGCGCACATGTAGAAATTAGTTGGTTAAAGGAAGCGTGATATAACCCTTTCAACTTATATCACATCCCATGAACTCTCACCATTTTTCTACTCCAGAGTCTACTCCACGAGGTAGTACTTCGTCTCAGGAACTCCACTTGGAGCTTGTACGCCATTACGCGGATGTGCTGCGAATGTTGACCGAGCGTATTCCCGCCCCTGATCTGCCCGCTACGCCTACACCACCACCGGTACAGGAGACTCCCGAGGCCCGATTGGAGGAAACTCCTGCGTCCTGGGAGGAGGCGTCTGGATACCTGCATGCTCGTGATTTCAGACGAGAAGAGGTGGTGCACCTGTGGTTGCAGTTCTGCTACGTGCTGGGCACCCATGTGCTGGTCGGTTTAGCCGTTACGATCCAGGGTTACCGGCGTATCGCGGGGGTAATTGAAAGCACGCCGCAGGACCAGGAATGTATGGAAGGATTTCTATATGACCTGGATGCCCGTGGGTTGTCTGCCGATCGGAGGTTGTTGTGTACGGTGCCTGGTGGAGTTGCCCTGCCCAATGCCGCACGCACGGTTTGGGGGACTCGTGTAGCTCTGCAGCGCTGTCTCAACACAACGATGGCCGAGGTGGTGAATGGATTGGCGGAGGTGGACGCGAGGCGGTTTAGACATCGCCTGCAACATGCATGGCATACGTGTGATGCCGCGCAGACGCAACAGGCATTGGAGGAGATTGCCAGAGACCTGGATCAGGAGAATCGGTCAGTTGCGCGCGTGTTGCGGCAACATATGGATCAAACCGTAACCCTGCAACAAACCGGTATGCTGCCCCAGATCGACCGGGGACTGCGCGTATTGAGCTATCTGAATACGCTGATGTCCCGGGTTCGTCCCGTGATTCCTGCCGGTCCGGCCCATCAACGTGTCCCGCGTCTGTGTGCTGGATTGCTGGAGCTTGAACCCCAGCTGCGCCGTGTAGCTCATGCTACGTATCTTCCTGCATTACGCAAGTCTCTCACTACCCTTCATGCAAACTAATCATCCAATCATGCCTATCAACGCCAAACCCCAAAACCATGAAGAACCCCTGACCTATGAGCAATGGTCGTGCCAATATCCCGAATATTCAGCTGCATTGCTTCAATCGGAGCGGAATTCCGCGGATATTCTTGAGTTGGCCTGTATGCTCATTGACCCATAATATTCATCTTAGTTTAGAAGTTTCGTATTGATCAACGTACGGGGAGCCTTCCCCTGCCATATTCGTTCTATTCATTGGGCGATTTACCCCGTTTTTCGTGGATTTTGATCGAATAAACCCGTGTTTTCGTCCTGAATCAAGTCTCCCGACCTGTTTAAGAATCATCTACTCATTTCACCCTGAAGGTGATCCCATGTCCCAGTCTTCTGAGCCTCTTTTTGTGCTTCCCTTCAACCAGTCAATTCGGATCAAATCGGCTAGTCGCAACCATACGACTTCGGACGCGGGCGCATTTTTGTTGCGGTCGGTGATTGATCGAACCGGAATCCTCGACTTTTTGACCGATCGACTGCACGATCCTCGGGATCCACAGCGTACCCGCTATCCTTTGTCTGAATTGCTTTTGCAGTGGCTGCTTCAGTTGATGCAGGGCCGGAGTTCGTTGTGGACGGATGCGCTCAGTCGGGATGCGGCCTTTAGTGTGTCCACCAGCACGAGTCGGACTCCCTACCATTTTACCAAATCTAAAACGGGTTAATTTCGATTTATTTTACATTTTTTCGAGAATCTGTCTCATTAAGTGATACTTACGGGATTTGTCGGCGAAATTTTTCGTTGAAATCTGTAATTTCCGCACCGTTCTTTCTTGATTTTTTCATTCCACCGCCATGAGTTCTTCTGAACCTGAGGACAATTGGTGGAGCAATTCATTAGGCGGCGGCGGTTCTACGACTGGGGTCAAAGAGTGTCCGGTCGCGAAGCATCACACAGGCGATGGCCAAGAGTCGATCAGCAACGGATCGCAGAGCTCGGCCGTGGCTATGTCCTCGCTTACGTAGGGCATCGTACTTTGCTCTGCTGATGGGATCATGCTGAATGGCCACTCTGCTCCAGTGGTATACTGCATTACCCAAGCGGGCTTGGCAGGCTTTTCTTCGAACGACCTTCCACGATTTCCCAGAACGTTTCGTCACGGGTGCCACCCCACACAAACATCGTAGGGCTCGATAGTCTTGCTCACTGAGCAATCCATAGGCCTCCGAGATGAGCGCAGCCAGGACCGTTGGTCCCATGCCTGGAATGGATAACAGGATCTCCACATCGCTCAAGGGTTTTTCCTCGGAGGATGTTTTCTTCTCTTGGTTCAAAGCGCAGTTTGAAGTAGCTGGGCTCTGAGCATCGTTGAGCGAATCAAGGATCGTTTTCATGGCTTGTTTCGCTTCGCTGATCTGCCGTTCAAGCAGTTCAAGCTGCTGCAGATGAATTCGGATGCTGGCCGTTGCCGCCTCAACGACACCCGCTGCAACGCGGATGGGTTGGGTTCGCAGGTGGGTTAGAACCTGCTCCGCATTCAAACGCCGTATACGGTGTTTTTTCAGCACCTTTGTCACAGAACTAAGATGAACCCGGCGAGCACGCTTAGGCGTGAGAATGAGTTTCCAGAGGTCTCGGAGCGCTGGCGAATACAATGCAAACCCGAGCGTGAGGAACTGTGGGAAATAACGCCAGAATTGGGTTCGGATCTGGTGGGTGAGGCGAGTACGCTGGGTCGTCAGTTCCTGGTTCATCCGTGACCACTCACGCAGCTGGACAATCTTGGGATCCATTGGATTCAGTTCCCGAAAGCATCCTATATCAGTCCGGAGGGCATCGGCGATGACGCGGGCATCTCGGCGGTCATCTTTGGCCCCTGCCGGCGATAACCGATCTCGAAATCGGTCTGCTTGTTTGGGATTGATGGAAAAGACGTGAAACCCTCGCTCCAACAGAGTGTCCACAACGGGACCGTGCGGAACCTCAATGCCGACTGCAATCTTATCTGCAGCGCAGCCTGCGCGGTCAAGGATCCAATCTGCCAGCTGTTGGAGGCCTTCTCCAGAATGAGAAAACACCTTCTCACCTAGAAGAATGCCCTCCAAGGTCAGGATGCAGACTTGGTGAAACTGAGAACCCCAGTCCGCACCAATAAAGATGGTGAATCTAGATTTTATAGACATGATTTGAGTATCTTTAAGGTTAGAAGATTGCGGGTCGCCGTGACGTTCCGTCTGTCCCTGTATCGGTGCTCAATGGCACTAACTCCCTACTGGACGTGGATCACGGTACTCCCTGGGGCACAGATCCGACTCAGGCGTTCAAGACGCAGGGGCGATTTGGTTGCTCCCAGGGAGTTACCCGCATTTACATGATGCAAAACAAAAGCTGTTGTTTTGTAAATCTAAAAAACCCGACCGTATAGCAACTCAAAACATTCAGCTATACTGCCGATTTTTTATTTTATGATTTTACAAAATTGGACTCAGTTAAACATCACCTATAAGATACAGGGGTGATGGGGTGGTCGGATCGGATCGTACGTTGGCATCGCAGCCCACCATGTCCCGCTTGGTGGGTCTGCTCGGCATGGTTAAGAATCTGGTTCACTTGAAGGCAGCGCTTCTGAAGGTGGGGATGGAGTATATGCTGGTTCAAAACGGTGGACGGCGGCGCGATGAAGTGGTCATTGATGTGGATGCGATGCCCATGGACGCACACGGCAACCAGCTTGGCAGCAAGTATCATGGGCATTATAAGCGAACCATCTTCCTTCCCCTGATTGCTTCGTGCGGGGAGACCGGGGATGTGCTCGGGGCGCAATTGCGCCCCGGAACTCAGCGCGAGGTCACCGATTGCGAGGACTTCATCGTTCCCATCGCCCATGCGGTGCGCCAGCATGTCGCCGACCAGGTCATTGTCCGTATGGACGCCGGCTTCAATAGTGGTGCGTTGTGTGCACGACTGGAGACCGAAAATATTGGCTATCTCATGCGTCTACGCAAGAACAAGACACTGGAGAAAATGGCCGCAAAGTACGTGAAGGATCGCCCGGTGGAGGATATGACCTGCATTGAGTTGACGTATGGTGCGCAGTCGTGGGAATGTACTCGTCGGGTGGTATTGGTGATCAAGTCGCGTCCTGGAGAGCTCTATGACAGGGTCTATTTTTTGGTGACCAATCTTGACGCAAAGATGTATCCAGGGCAGAAGTTGGTCCCCATGTACAGTCAACGCGGGAAGGCGGAGATGCATCAGGGCGAGATGAAAATCTCCAGCAGCGCATCATTGTCGTCCTCTCCACGCCCCAAGTCGCATTACCGTCAGAGACCGATTGAGCGTACATACGAAGTGGATCCAGATGCGGAGGTCGGCGCAGAGAATGATGTGCGCCTTCAGATCTTCATGCTGGTCTACCAGATTCTTCACATCAGTCGATGCAACTTGCATAGTCCGCCTCCATCGTTGGATGAGACGCCATCGTCTGAAAAGACTCCACCGGCGTCGACGCAATGTGCCGAGGGGCTGTGCTGGACGAATCAACGGGGGGCGCCGTGGAGACTGACTCCCCGGATCTCGATAGGGAAGAATCTCACATGCACATTCGCCTCTTCCGACTGTGTGTGCTGAAGGTCGGTGCAACCATGGCACGTCATGGCCGCTATGTAACCTTTTATATCGCCCAGTCAGCAGTGCAGGCCTGGGAGCGTTTCTTGAAACACTTTCAGCAGTTGCAATGGCATACCGTACCGGAATACTGAAGCTGAGACTTTCCGCTACACCCGGAATTCGTGCCTGCTTCGGGCCGGACTCCGATGCGAACATCCTCCCCAGAGGTGATTCTTGGAACGAGTGTGGAGCGAAATGTGCCTCCCTGTAGGACTGGACTGCACATGAGGAATGGGTAGACATGAAATCTACCTCAATCAACCCGGAAAATATGCGAGAATGACCTTGTGGGTCGCCCCAATCGTGAAGGCAAACTCGCAAATTCCGTCTCACACAGGAAATCCTGACTCCTCACAATCAAAAACGCACTTTGTAGCCTTGGGAAAATTCGTGATGAATAATATGGGATTGAGGCAGACGTCACGGCCTATTGCGGGCAACCCCGCAGGCGTGAGGGGAGGAAGTATCAACGTTGGGGCAGCAATCCTGTCTCCATCTGTCTGGACGCAGCACGGGTCAAGATCTCAGTGCCGCGTGTGCGCAACCAGGAGACGAACAAAGAACAACCGCTGAAGACCTATCAAGCCCTCCACAAAAGGCAGGGGGCGTTTTTGGCAAAGCTGATCAAGCGACTGCTGTTGGGACTTTCTCAACGCAGTTACAACGAGACGGCCGCAGAAGCGGCCGAGAGTTTCGGGTTGAGCGCCAGTTCTGTGGGCCGGAGATTTGTTGCGGAGACAGCCAAATCCCTGGAGGAATTCATGAATCGCCGGTTTGATGATCAGACGTTTATCGCCATCTCGCTGGATGGAAAGACGTTGCGCGGTCGCCAAATGATCCTGTGTCGGGGAATTACGGTGACCGGCGAGAAGTTGATTCTGGGAGTTACGGAATCCAGTACAGAAAACCATGAGAGTGTTCGGACTTTGCTGCTTGATCTGATCCAGCGCGGCTTCCGGCATATCGGACACCTGTTGGTGCTTATCGATGGCGCCAAGGGGCTACGCAAGAGTGTCCAGGACGTATTTGGTGCGCAGGCCTTAATCCAACGGTATCAATGGCACAAGCAGGAAAACGTAGCGCGTCACATCAAAGAGGAGTCGGGCAAAAAGCGGGTAAAAGCAAAGATGGAGGCGGCCTACGCACAACCCACTTACGCGCAGGCCAAACGCGCACTTGCGAAAATCGAAGAGGAGCTTGAACAAGAATCCGCGCGCGCAGCAGCCAGTCTGCGAGAGGGGATGGAAGAAACGTTGACGCTGCACAAACTGGGGGTAGCCGAGCCACTTCGCAATAGCCTAAGAACCACCAATACGATTGAAAACGTGAACAGTCTTCTGGCACATGGTACGCGTAATGTCAAACGATGGTCGAACTCACACCAACGTCAGCGATGGATCGCGGCGGTCTGTCTGCACGCCGAAAAAAGACTCACGCAGATCCCCAACAACGCACAACTGAGAGCCTTGGTTCACAGGCTTGAACACTACCATGAACCTGTAAATCGTTATCTTAAAACCTCACGTCACGCTCCCTTTTAGCCAACTAACAATGGAGCATTCCCGCGTTCAGGGCGGATTTGATTTTGCTCTGTGAGAATGGAATGGGAGCTGGCTCTCCGGTACCCCAATCTGCAGAGCGAATACTCACCACATCGGGCTTGATGATCTTTTTCTCTGCAAAATATCTGGCCGTTCCCAGTAAAGACAGGCGGTGAGTAAAGACAATGACTTGCTTATCCTGAGACAACTTGATCAGCCTTTGAATCATGGCCTCTTCATAGCTTTGGTCAAGCGAGGATATTGGATCGTCAAATATAACCGGGGCCTGGCTACTCTTGCCGGTGACATCAGCCAAAAAAGCTGCAATGGAAACGATCCGATTTTCTCCCTCGCTCAGGACATCGGCGAGACCACCTTGAGAGGCATTTCGAAGCTGAAGCTTATGAAGAACTCGGCCCTTGGAGACTCTTGATTTCACGAGTTCAACCTTCACCTGAGACGCACCAAGCGCCTTGAGCTCCGCATTGAACCTTTTCACGAACGCATCCGTGATCAAGGCTTGTGCTATCTCCCCTTTCTTTCTTGATAACGCTGTCGTATCAGCAGATTTTCTAGCTTCCTTGATCTGATTCAGCAGCTTCAATCGGTTGACTTCTTCTTCAATGACGGTGCGGTGCTCAGACAACCACTTTCTGACCTGTAGGCTGTTTATATTTTTCTTGATTTCGTCTCGATTATCGCTTTTGGCGTCTTGGTCATATCCTACCGCGAGTTCACCAAGGCTCTTCGAGTGGGCATTGGCTTCTTCAATCCATTTCGGTGAGGGCGGAGGATCGGGAATGGCTTCTTCGGAATCAACCCCAAGAAGTTGGTCTTTCCTAGCCTGCAATTGAGCAAAGAAATCCGTTACCTGGGTGGCAAATTCATCCTGTAAAATACCTGTCACATCAATACGTGTCTTCAGTGACTCCGATGGGGGTAGTGCCTCGATAGTTTGACTGGCGGTCTCATATTCCTTGGCCGCATCCGTTGCGGCTTTCTGTATCTTGCCCTTCACAAAATCTTCAAGGGAGACCAACCGCTCCTTGGCCTCATGGGTCAAGGTCTGGTAGCACAAGACACAATGGGAACCATCAGAAACATTCGGGTATTCGGCTTCTTTGTAGGCAACCGATACGGAATAACTTCGGGCCGCTTCTCAAAACTCTTTCCAGACATCAGAGCCGATGCCGTCTAATTCGTTTCTGGAGGACATCTTCGCCGCTGCCGTATCTGCCGCTGTCTTTTTGAGGATAGACTTCTTCTTAGAAGCAATGATCCGTCGATAATTCGCATCCGACAATTGCTCTAGATACTTTTGGGCGTCTTGGACCAGAGTGTCAATGTGCTGTTTCTGCTTTCTCAGCTGCTGCGCTTTTTCTGCCGGTGCCTGTTCGGCAAGGCGCTGTTGTAGCGTTTGCATCTCCGTCTCGTCAATGCTGCTGAATACGCAGTGCCTGCTGACGTCTTGAGGTTTTGTTTCCGCGCTTATGGCTTCATACCAGATGCCTTCTGGAGTTACCTTCCCGTCAGCCGGGATATTCGGCTTTCTAGACTGATGCCGATTGCTCTCGGCATCCAGAGCTGATGCGACTTTTTCACATGTGAGGATAAGCGAACTGAAAAACGATAACTCCAGCGGCTCATAGCTCACCTCACCTTCGCGGATGACAAAAACCTTGCCATGAGATGCATCAAAAATATCAATGCTCTTGAGGTCATCGAAGATACCTTGTCCTGACCACATACGACTGTCCAGAATGCCGTCCTGCTCAAACGAAATGCAGGCTTTTTGTACGACAGAGCCGGACTCATAAACATTGCGGTGAAGGGGACCCGTCTCGCGGGCTCCGCATACATGTTTGAGGAGTCTGACGTAACCGGATTTCCCTGACCCATTGTTGCCATAGACAATCGTGATATTACTCCTACCAAATTCAAGTGGCTTTCTCGGAGCAAGGGCATTTACTCCTTCGACGTCACTGATTGAACATAAACGCAAGGTACCAGCAACGCCCTGGGAGAATACGCAAGTGGGAAATGAGCGGATCGTTTGGGGCAACTTCCCGTCAGCTTCCTGCTGGCATAGGGTTGCGAGTTTGGATACGTCTTTGTCAGTAAGTTCAGGCTGTTGAAGAAGCCGCGTCGCCGCAATCTGGAGCCACTGGGGGCGCCCTGAAAACCATTGTGTCAGTGATGCCGATACGCCGTTCATGTAATTCCCTTCCTCTCCATTTTTAGTGTTCCGATGTTTCGTCGTTCTTACGTCCTGACTTCAACCTGATTTCAATGCAAGAAATCGAGTACCACAGAACTCAGTAATTGTAATCTCCTCAAGCTGGATCATGACCTCCCCCGCTCATTAGGTTTTTCAAAGGCCATGACCAGGCCTCTGCTGTAGGATTGTTTTCGGCAATCATTTAAATATGAGTCCGCTGGATACACTCCTGAAGATCTGAGAGCAGGTCATTGAGGATTTCTTCCTTGGTTGCGGACATGCGTTTCGTTTGAAGATTTGATCATCGGACATGGGGAGATCTCGGGTTTGATTTCCGAAACCATTCCTATCCCCCCGACCTCCATCTATGGATTGCAGTGATGGTTCACCACAGATCCCCCAAACCAAAAGCGCCCCGGTACCGAAGTACCGGGGCGCTTTGTTGAAGCTTGAGTAGCTTGGCTACTCGGTGTGCTCTACTTCACCAGTGTCATGCGACCTGTCTTCACATACCTGCTCTCTGCTCCGGTCGCAATCATCCGATACAGATAGGTCCCTGATGCAAGATTAATCGCATTGAGCTCGATGCTCCGATTGGCTCCTGCTTCAAATTCCTTCTCTGGTAACGTCATCACTTCGCGACCCAGCATGTCTACAATCTGCAGACTTACCTGTGCCGTCTCGGGAAGGTCAAACTGGATCCGTGTTGACGGATTGAACGGGTTCGGATAGTTTCCATGCAGCGTGAACTCCGTCGGAAGCTCTACCCTTTCGTCCTCTATGTCTGTAGCCGTCACGGCCTGTACTTCGCCACCCCGGATGTCGACTCCAAATATCCCGAAGTCAGCGCCTGGCACGACCTTACTACCCGACAGGTTCAGCACTACCGTCTCACCCTGATATCCACTCAGCGAGACCAAAGATACATATGAGTCCTTTGAATCGTACACTTCGATGTTGTGGAAGCCAGGCTCAAATGAGAGATAGTTCGTGCTCTCTCCAAACTTGATGTTGTTCGCCAACAATGCCGTTGCCGAATGATCAGAAGTCATATCAAGCAAGCGCACATCCACCTCTCCCAGATCAGCAGACCCATGCACCAGGATCGCATCCACCATGTTATCCGCCAAGGATGCCATTCTAGTTTCAAAGACATCCACCCCGTAATTCGTCAACGAACCATGGGCAACGACAGCATAGCTGGCATCCGGTGCAAGCGATAGCGGGACGTCGGTGGATTGATCAGCAGGTGCACCAACGACCGAAAACGTCGCTTCGTGCGACCCGGAGGCAACAACCGCGTAACCAGTTGCGTTGCGGAACTCCATATTACTCTGCAGCGGGACACCATCCAGTGACAGATTCACCGGAGCCGGAAGAAGAGCATTGTGAATGAACTGGACCCGAGACAGACCACCTGTAATTGGATCCAGGTGAATCGGATTCTCAATCCCATTCGCTGCAACCCCGAGGATTGCACACATTCCAACATCAACGCTCTCATTCGTTAGGTTCGGAACCCCATTCACATAGCCATTTTCCGCAAATGACGCTTCGTTCGCCTCTCCGATGATTTGGGTTCCAGCCAAACGCGGATTACTCCAGTCGCAATCCCACTGCACCATGCGTAGTCCGTCCACATCAAATACGTTCGCCAATCCACCTGCGGCAATACGAACATGAGGGTTCTGCTCAACTCCCTCTGCGAATTCCACCTTCCAGAAAATATCCGAGTGTGCATCAAGAGTCAGTAAGCCACCCAGTGTGGGAGCCAGAATATTGTCTGATGGCCAGGATGGCGCTTCACCTTCTGGCACCATCACTGAAGATACCGTGACCGTGTCTGCAGATGCTAGATCGTCCTCAAATTGCATGACCAGCGGGCGATAATGAGACATATCCCCACTCATGCCTCCAACGGGGAACAGATATCCACCGCTCGTTTCACCGGCACCAGAATTCCCCTGCTCTACATGGCGAGAAACTCCAGCGGATGCATGTGCACGGCGAGAGCCTCCCTTAATGACGCTGGCGCAACTCGCATCATCTGCACAGGTCATCAGAGCATTATTGCGTCCCCTGACGTCCTGTTCAATGTTCGTGTTCTTCACGGTCCACGTATAGTCATCCGCACTGCTGATGATTCCACGCGTCAGCGTCAACGTACTTGAGGCACCTTGCATCACATTGCTGCCAAGCACAATTCCCTTTGAATTGTTCACCTCTACATTGCCTAGATCAACCGCGGAGGAAACCGACTGGGATTCTTTCCCAGAGAACTCAAGATTTGCATTGAGCATCTTATCAGAGCCTGTCTTGACCTTCGCGAGGCTGAAGTTTCCCTTCAGGACGATCTTCGTTTGATCGCCAGACTCATACCGGTGGGCACCATCTGCCACCGTGAAGTCGCCCATAACGGTTTTCACCGCAGGACCAGGTAGACCCACACCGTCCTGATGTCCAGCGTGTTGCGATCCTGCATTCTGCACGAAGTCGCCGCTGATAATCACTTTTGCCTCATCCCAGACGCGAATTCCTCCGGTCTCGCCGATGATGAAATCGCCACCAAATTTAAGCTCATTAGTCCGATTCACATAGATCCTCGCAGAATTGAACTCGACATCCTTCTTGATCTCCATGGTAAACGACTCACCATGGGGCTCCACCTGGTCATAAAATTCAACCGCTGCATCATTCATCGCTGCCAAACTGTCAATCACCACCTTTGTATCATGGAAGTTTAGCCCTCCGCCCCAGTTGTCACCTTTAGTCGCATCCTTCTTGGGGTTCCCGGTCCCATCCAGCACGATCACGTCAAATGCCTCTCCGGTAATATAAGTCTGTTTGCTTCCTTCCGGTACGTGAATCATACCCGTCACCGTCCCCGCACCGTCACCTGTCTTCTCAACCGTCAAGTACACATCGGGTCGATCATCACCTGCCAAATCATTAGTGGGTTCCGTGTAAACTGGACCCAACTGAAATGTGCCTGTCCCCACATCAATCACCCCTTTTGCACCTACAGTAACTTTTGCACTGCCATCGACATAGAGATCATCTTTGTCGGTGTTACCCACCGCACGGAAATCTCCACCGCCCGTCATCAACTTGGCCACTTCCTTGTCGGTTGCTCCAATGATCACTGAATCATGCGCGACTACGTCGTTGCCGTTTGAATTTAGTGTACCGTCGTGAATCACGAGAAATCGTTCCGCCGCCACACTTGAAGTGCCGACCGTCAGATCACCCATCGTGCTCAATGTCCCTTTCAGGATGTGAAGCTTGCCATTCAGCGTCGCTCCCTCAGTCAAAGTGATCTCCGCATCCTTGTGATTCACCGCAAGATCCCGGGTACCCGACGACAACTCACGCCCTACCTCCCTCGCGCCCTCAGTCACATACATCAGGATGTAGCCATCGTCGACATGTGCATCGTCACCCGCCGCATCATCTCCTGCGATACTTCCTGGATCGTTTGTATCCAGTTTCAGAACGCCATCTTTCACCGCGAGTATCTCCTCGACCGTCAGCGTACTTTGCTCAGCGGTCCCTGCTTCAAACAGAACCACATCCCCCTTGCAAAGCCCCAGATTTTTTGTTCTGATAACATTATCAAAGCGAATTTCTCCATCATCTACATCAATGGACAGTGACTCCAGAGTACTTCCAACGCTAACAAGGTCGGTGTTCCGGGTACCATAGACGAGTCTAGTCAGTGATGAACCGGAAGCCAACGCGCCATCCAGTTCACCCTCAAGGATCAACCCTCCAGTGACCGTAACAGGACCATCAGCATCAGCCTCAAGTTCGGCCCCTCCTGCAACATGCAACGTCCCTACCGTCAGCGATCCAGTAATGTCCAGATCATCCTCCATAACCAACGCATTAAGCGTCAAATTACCAACAACCGTGTGATCGTCGTCATCGGTCAGTACAAGACGGGTCCCGGCGTTTAACGAAAACGTATTCTCGCACATCCCTTTATCCAAGGACACTGCCGACGCCTCCATCGTAATTGAAGTACCCTCCGCAAAAATGTCTCCATCCAAACTCAGGTTGTGAGCCGAAATTAGCATATCCTTAGTGTCTGCGTCCATAAGAATTCTGCCCGTGCGCTCATGTTCAATGACTAAGTCCCCACCAATATGGGACATTGTGGCGATAGAGGTAGTGCTGGTTCCCAAGGGCTTTGCCGCGAAAATCACACGGGGAGCGCAACTCGTCATGTTTCGGTTAGCATTGGATCCCATTTCCGCGATGATTAAGGCTCGCACATCCACATCACCCTCAATCATCGCTGCACCTTCAAACTGCACACCAGGAACATGAAATCCTCGTCCTACAACCCCAGTATCCTGGCTCTTGTGGAACTGCACATCCGAAGTCCCATTGTCTACAAATACATTCCCCGTAGTAGAAGCGGCATTGAGCGTGATCGTTACTGAGGATGTCGCCCCCGGACGCACCGTTCCCGCCGGCAACGTACCCAGCTTCACTATGATCGTCTCAGCATCCCCTTCACCGGCATTATTAATTGTAATTTCCGCTGTCCCGGTAGTCCCGGAATTAATTGTAATTTCGAACGGATCGGGAAGTGTGTAGTCACCGCCGGTATCTTTGGAGGCCGTCCCCTCCGTGGTCAGCGGGATCGTTATTGAAGTTCCGTCGACTGGATGCGCCTTGTTAAGGGTCGCCGTCACCGTCACCGTACCAACATTCCTATCCACTGCAGCAGAAGCTACCGAGAGGCTCACCACGGGCGTATCTACGAAACGAACATCGTCCATTGTGGTACGATAATCGCACGTAAATGGGGCATCTTCCGCCGCCGATGCAAGCTTAACCCCCTGTCGAACGCTAGCATGGCCGGTTGGGGTGGTACGCGCTGCACCGAAGTTCCCAAGATCGAGTGGCGCCCCCTGAGCAGCAGCCAACAAGATCCCTTCCCTCAGGACTACATTCCCCGTGATTGTAGAACTTTTCTCAAATACAACCCGGGCATCGTTCCACTGGACCACATTGCCATCAACTTCAACATCATTCCTGAAAATGACATCCGTCGTGATATCTCCTCCCTCATGAGGCTCATCGATACTTCCTGCAACCGTTAGTCCACCAACCTTTCCAAGCTCAATACAGATATTTCCCGCCGCAACCGCACGGATCTCATTCTTGATCTCTCCACCACCTGTAATCCTGACGCAATCCTCGTGATCAATCGCACCCTTCACGGGAATGTAGTCACTGCTCATATGGAGGGAACCAGCACCTGTAGTGCCCCTCGTCCCACCATCAGTTGGGACCACATTTAGATGCGCAATCCAGACCGTGCCCGGACCATCAATCATGCCATTCACAGTTAGGATCCCCCTCGAATCATCCTTAGGCGATTTCCTCAAAGGAACGCGTAGAGCAATTGGTTGCTCGCCTGCGCCTGGGGTCTCTTTGCCCACGGTCAAGGTTGCCCCAGTGTCGACCGTCAACGAATCAATGCGAAGCGTCACAGCTGCATCGCCTGACCCTATTATCTGAAGATCTTCCGAGACTACAAGCGCTCCAATCGTAGCGCTCACGGTGGTCAGAGTCCCCGAAATCGTCAGCCTCTTTGCTCCACCTCCCGCTTCCTTAGCAGTAGGGTCAACGTAAAGAGGCGTATCACCATCTGTCCTCAAATTTGTAACATCCTCGAAATTAACGGTAGCCTTTTCGTGGACAACAAATCGACCAGTAGTATTAATTTGAAAATTCCCCGTGAATTCCAGCGTCCCCTCCACCGGATCTCCGCTACCTCGCACATAGGCACCAAAAAAAACAGTTTGGCTCAGAAACTGAGTAGCCACAGTAGGTGATGCCACCGTGACAGTCCCACCTGACCTTCTAACCCGGATCAGGATGATGTCCTCCGCCCCAGAAGCACCGATTGCGGTACCGTATGAGCACGGATTGGCACTGGTGCAATCCGCACCAATACCATTGTCTACGTCTACATAACGAGTGGTTTGTGCAAACGCACCGGGGGCTGCGACCAGCATGGCCAGCATGGCTAGCAATGCCACACAACCAACCCCGAAAAAATTAGTAATGTATTTCATGTGTTTGGAGCCTCACTCCATTTGTTAATTGATATTTATGCAGGTCACACTGCAATCAAAAGTGATCGCAGGTGTCCACGGGAATACACGCGAAACATGAAGTACGCGTAACCCCCGCGGTAATTCCCACAACATTCCTCGAAAAAATACAATGATTGCCGCAACCATCCAGATCACAGCAAAGACCTTCAACATGCACCGGTACGCATAAGTTGCAATTCTACGAACATACCGTAGAACCAGTAGTAATGCTCTCAAACAAGTAAAAGACGAAAAATAAAAAAGAACTGCAAACCAAGGTCTATACCCGTCTAACACCACAGCAGAGGAAGGTACTGGGGCACCGAGCACAGAGCTTGGGCATGAGATTGTCGGCTTTTTTGCGGGATTTCATTACGAACCCCAAGCGAACTACCGAAGAGATTCTGGCCCGCGAATGGGTGTCGGTTGCACTTCACCTGACTTCGATGGTTACCTTGCGTACAGAGGCACGGGAGTGGGATTTTTGAAAAAAGTGAACACCGCGATACCCCCTCTCCTTGCTGACTTTTGCATGATCGCTATTTGGCATAGGTACTTTCAATTCAAACACATACTTCTTGCTGTTCTTAACCCACGTCTGAACGATAACAATCTCTTTCAAAAATCAAATCTCACACAAATGTCTACAGAGTCTGCTTTGGATGAAAGAAACAAAATAGCTTTATGAATCAGAAAAACGTAAATGGGAACCGCATAGTCGAGCAACATCCCCAAGAGTGGTTTGAAATGCAGGATATGCGAAATCATCCGATGTCGGTGGACAGTTGGATCACTGTTAAATCAATACGGACCTTACCGTATGAAGGTTGTCTCATAGAAGAATGTCATCCACAAGAGATTAATAATGTTGGATCTGTCATGTTTCCCATTATTAATCATGAGGATGTATTCAAAGTTGGGTGGGATGATCGGGCCTACTCCTGCAAGTTTGATGGCGGAGTGGAGACTATTTACAGTTCAACAAAAGATCGTACTTCAAACGGAATACAGGAGAGAAGAACCATTTCACAGTACTTACCTTGTGGCTACTATCACAGGGATGGTATACTCGGATCTGGATTGGTAATTGAACAGCAGGTCAATTCGCAAGAGAATCCTGTTTGGCATCTCCATCAGGATTTTGTTGTGGCTCTCAATTTGATCCAGGAAGGTAATGCCTGGGTTCGACCGGGCGAAGGATATAAAGAAGTGGCACGACTGATCCAGAATGGTGAGGGTAAACCGGAACTTATGGAAGTTCGAAAGGAGCATTTATTAGATTACTTGTCCGCACGGAAGATGAACCTATACGTATATAGTTTCCACTCCCGAAGGGAGTTAACTAATGACCGCAGTCATATCAGTTGGGAACCAGAAAAGGAATACACTGAAGAAGACGGAATGCGGCGGTGGATAGGCAGAATCATCCGAACGCCTCCAGATAAATTATTTTCCAGGTCTACAACAGAAGAGCATTCTATTTCTTCCGAGGATGTTTATGAAAGAGAGGAAGTTCCAGGGCCGGAATCAAATAGTGTAAGAAATCAGACTTCCAATATGGAAACAGCGGGCAAGCAAAGTTACATGATAATCGGAGAGTTACGGTGTACAGAAGTCATTGAGGCGGGCGATAGAAGCGAACGAGTTCTTGGCGAAGAGCCGGCAAGTGTACCATTCATAATTGATTCAGTTGGACAGACAGAAACTAAAGAGTCTTTGGTGGAGAGCAATTCTTGGCTACACTTCAGACCAAATGTGGTAAAAGATATCTTGACATGTCGTAAATCATCTTTAGATTGGTGCACATCTGATACGGGCTCTATTGGTTTAGCACCAGATTATTCCGTCCACTTTGGTATCAATAAACTTGGCCACATTAATGTTTTTGCGAAAGATATTGCTCAATTGCCGGTGTGGCAACAGCGCGTATGGGGTGGGTTCAATGTAACGCCGGAAGCAGGAGTTTCAAATGAACTGTTAGCCTCTCAATTTGGAGCGAATCCGGCAAGTACAATAGCTCCAGAGAACCTTCTGCGAGATGCGTATACAAATATAAACAATACATCAAGCGAGGTATTTGGGAAACCGTTATTTTTCGAACATGAGTATTGTGATAAACTATTTGGCAAATGCCATCGGTTTAGAGCAATTGAGCGATCTGGTTTATATGAGTTGGCCAAAGACCTGTACCGACTTACCATAGAAAGGGTAGATCCATCGGCACTTAGCGCTGTAGTAACGCCTCAAAAAGGAGAGGAACAGAAAACAATCAATCATCTTCAGAAGGTGCTTGAAACATGTCGAGATGCACAAGAAGCCAGAAAAATTGTCAGTAGCATCAGAGGATTGAACAGGCTTCGTCAGGCTGATGCCCATATGCCATCCGAAAACATTGAACCGTCAATCAGGCAGGCAGGCATTATAGAAACTGGAAATCCAATTAACGAGGCATATCAGCTGCTACAACATTTCGCGAAAACATTGAATAAGATTTCAGAGATCTTACGCGAAGCCCCAATAGAGCAGTGATGATTTCCAGTCTTTGATCCATTGATAATGCCCAATAATATGACTTAAAGATGTGAAGGACCAGTTCTTAAATCAATTCTCTTCAAACTTATAATGACGGGCTCTTCGCTTTTATGAGTGGGTAGCTTGTTTTTGGAAGCCTTCCGGGTACAGATCCAGTCCACCGAGATAGAAGTAAATTGCATTGATAAACCGCTGTATGTTTCGGAATCCACGAGCACGAATTTTGACGGTTTTGATGCGGCTGTTGATGCTTTCGGCTGGGCCATTGCTGACCTTTAAGATCACTGCATTGATAATGCCCCACAAATGATTTTTGATGGTTTTCGCGGCTTCTTTCATCGGTTCCAGTCGGCAACGCATGGCCCAGGACAACCATCGTTTCCATCCTTTGAGTGCCCATGTGGGATGGACATAATGCCATAAGTTCTGGGAGAATTCCTTGATGGCCCACGCACAAGCTGTTTTCAGCGAACTATTCTTTAATTGGTTGAATCGTTTCTTTTGCCGCGCAGACATATTCTTCGGATTGGTCAGCCAATCATACTTGGTTCCAGTGAGATCGTAGATGTCTTGTTTCCGCAATTCTCGGTTTTCTAGCCTACGGACTTTATCCACTGCATCGCTAATGTATTTGTCCACATGAAAGCGATCAAATGCAATCTTTTTTTCTGCGCCGGGAACCCACGCTTTCGTGGCACTGATATACGCGGGCCACATATCCATGCTGACGCGTTCAATGGCGTCCAACTGCTCCGCAGAACATCCATCATAATACCCGCTCAAACTGGCCATTGTCCGACTCTCCCCGACATACAGCACGGTTGCCGTGTCTGGATTGGACACCACAGTGATGTAATTGTGACCTTTCTTATAAGAGGTCTCATCGACACAGAGATGCGCGATCAGTTCCTCTTTTTTGCGGGCATGTCCTCGCAGTACAGCACGCTCCATAATGTTGGCAATCAACGTCCAACTGACTCCCATCCTGCAGGCCACCGTTGAAATACTGGTGGTATCCAGCAACCAGTTAATGACCTTCGCTTCAAATGCCGTCGTAAAACGCACGCGCTCATCCGCCCAGGGCACCGAAACCGTTTTGATTCCATGCTCCGAACATTCCACCCGAGGAACTTTCGCAACCACGGTCGTCTGATATTCGCAGATATCCGTGTGGCGCCATTTCCGAAGACGATGGTCGTAGCCAGGACAAACTTTGTTACACTCAGGACATCGAAGTACCGAACAGATCACATGGATCTCAGCCAGCTGCGTTGCATCATCTTGCTTGATCTCCGAAACCTCCCACGGAGACTGAATCCCTAACAATCGATTGATATCTTGAATACGCACACTCATGGTGAATGAAATATTTGATTTGAACTCCAAAAACAAACCCAAAATAAATAAATCCATTCCGAATCTATTCAATCGCATCGTGGGTCATCTTAGTTCTGACTCCGAACCCACTTGAAAAGGGGAAGCCCCACATATTCAAGTGAAATTAGGCTCCCCTGCTTGTCAATTGCATCCTGATAGACGAAATCAGTTTCCTTCCATCCTGTCGGCTAAGAATGGCCAGAAAATTCTAATGCGTTAATCTCCATGAAACGTGTCGCATTTCTTTTAGGAGCAGGGGCTTCCATTCCTGCAGGATATGGTTCCACTAAGTGCCTGACAAAGAAAATTCTGACTTCTGAGAACTATTATCAGAAGACAGCAGATCGAAAATTCTATCCTCTTGATGATGATGAGCGCCCAGTAACAGATTACACAACACCTGTTGTGCGCCGCATCATTGACTGGCTATTCAAGCGAACAAAGGAATACTTCCAAGATCGTGGGGAGCCCAAGGAACCTAATTACGAAGACATTTACTATCTGGCCTCACAGTTGAGGGACGATGCCACTGAGTTACAAAATCCGGCGTTACTGCCGCTAATTTGCAAACTAAAATGTGATATGACCTTATGGCAGGAATACAGGGAGTACTGTCGTCCAGAGAGTGTCCTTGATCCATACGGATTGAATTTCAACAAGTTGTGCAGCGAAACGTGCCACTACATTGAAGATATTGTTACCGATCTATTGAATCATAACGGAAAATGTTGCACCAAGCATCTTGAAATCATCAAGACCATCCACGAGGTAAATGGTTTGGAGTTGAGAGGTATCGCTACATTGACACATGATACGCATGTTGAAAGGAACTTGAGGAGCGCAGGTATCAAGCTTACCGATGGCTTCAGTCCCCCTATCCCTGGTGATACCCTGCGGATCTGGAAGAATCAATTCTCTTCATGTGACGGTATCCCGTTTGTTAAGCTCCATGGGTCCGTCAATTGGACTCGCTTTGATTTACCGGAACCGAGCAAATACGAAAAGCTTCCCCAATCTGAAATCGGAGTTCTTGAACCTTCTTACTTGAAAAAATCTGTATACCTCCATAGCGGAAGTGTAAATCCTCGTCCTTTTCTGTTGATCGGTACGTTCAATAAGCCGGTCCAGTACAATTGGGGATTGATGTTAGACATTCACTATAGATTTCGCAAGATTCTGGAAAGTTCGGAGACGCTGGTCGTATGCGGCTACAGCTTTGGTGATAAAGCCATAAATACTCAACTGATCTTTTGGTGTAACGCAGAGCGGTCACGATCGCTTGTGGTGATTGATCCTCGTAATCGACTGGATGTCATCAACTCCGCGCGGTACGCCGTACGCGAACTTCTTAGTGACGGGGGAACGGCCCGTTTCATCACTAAGCAGATGGAGGAGGTTGAGCCGCGTGAATTGCTTGAAGTGTTAGTTTCCCGGTAAGGTGGCGTTAATGCTGGAATTTGAGATCCCGTCGTCTAGAGCTGATTTTCCATCCCTATTAGGCATATGTCAGTGGCCTTGGACACACTGGATAAACAAGTACTTTATTCACGGGGAGATATCCCAAAAATACCGGTTTGCAGGTATCCCAGTTGGGAATGTAGAGTCAAGGGGCCGGCGCGTTACTCTTAGGGTCCTGTGGCAATTCCATCGCTTTCGCTTTGGCCCTCAGTCAGGCTCCCGTCAGTCGTTTCCGGCCCCCTGCTCGTCAAACCGGACGTGCGGTTTTCCCGCATCCGAGAATCGCACATATCTCCCGATCCGTGTCTTATGCTTCCGGCAAAACCACTGTCGCAGCCGCTTGTTTGTGTGCATGTTGATCGCCTGATATGCGGGTGATACTTGGCCCAAAGTAAAGTAGTTCGCCCAACCGGATACCATCCAGTTCAGCCTCTGAACCATTTCCTCTGCGTCCAAGAACCCGTATTTCCGACTCGTTTGCTCACTGATCTTACGGCAGATACTTTGGACACTTGACGTACTTGGACGGGTACCAATATAGCACCCTTGTCCGTTCGGTCGGTAGTTCCAACCGATGCGGTATCCGAGAAATTCAAACGGTTCCTCGGGGCATCGTAAGCATCGCGTCTTTTGGGTATTGAGTTTGAGCTTTAGCTTTTCCATCAGAACTTGTGCTACCGCCTTCATTTCTGTCGCCGGTACACGTCCCAAAATACAGAAATCATCTGCATAGCAGACGATCTGTGCGTCAAAGCGTTCCGCATATCCCAAACGTTTCCACCCCAGAATAAAACGGCGCATATACAGATTACTTAACAACGGCGAAACTGGACTGCCTTGCGGCGTCCCTTTTCGTTCTCTGCGGGCTCGATTTGTGCGGCGTTTGCCACCTTTGTCGTCCTCTTCTACTACGGGCATGACCAGCCATGACTTGATCAATCCAAGCACGCGTCCATCACTCACGCGACGGGCAATGCTCTTCATTAATTCCGCATGGGGAATCTCCCCGAAGTAGTTGGATAGGTCCGCATCAACCACTTCGTTGTGCCCCCTGCTTAGTAGTCTGTGGATGCGATTCACCGCATCCTACGCGCTTCGTCCTGGTCGGTACCCATATTGCTCCGGTTGCAGGTCCGCCTCAAATATCGGCGATAATACCAACATCGCCGATGTCTGAGCAACCCGATCTCGTAAGCATGGGATACCTAATGGTCGAAACTTACCCCGTGCTTTCTTGGGAATCAGCACCTGCCGAACCGCTTTCGGTTGATAAGTGCCGTCCCGTAGTTCCTGCGACAGTTCCCGCAGCCAGCTCTCCACGCCCCTTGCCTCAATGTCCGCAATCGTCTCCTCGTCCACTCCGGCCGATCCACCATTGCGGCGGACCAGACGCCAGGCTTCCCGTAAGAAGTCCATGCGATACACCTTGTCCATCAGTGCGTGAAAGCGCCGCTGTGGTCCTTCCTTCGCTTGCTCATGCAGTATGGTCTGGAGTCCCTGAACCTTTTCAGATCCTGTTAGACCGTTGTCAGTAATCATGTCCCTTCATCCTTGTCCATACTACTTAACCTAGGGCCCCTTCCCTCCACAGGCGTTACCCCGCTTCTGCGGTACTACGGCCCCATCCGTCACCCTGACGGCCCGACCTGCTCCTTACGGAGCTTCGGTTGCCGTGTGCATTGGCACCGACAGGGCTTCCCGTGTTGCTACTTTCCTGATCTTCCATGCGTGCCAGCGCCATTACCCCGGTGAGCCGCCTTGGTGCTCGCTTCCCAAGACGTGCCAGTCTTCCCCATATCACCGGAAGGTCAACACTCACATTGCCCGTTTCGAGGCCTGATCGGCGTTCACTGCACGTTCCGGTCCACATGGTCGCTAAGCTACTCGCATAGCCCGTTAACCTTAATGCTTCATATCATGTCGTTACCTCCATCATACGCTAAGGCCGCTACCAACCGGAGCGACAGGTGTTGGGCGGGGGTCGCACCCGCCACAGGAAAGCGCCTTTCCACGGCGCACAGTGAACTCATGCTAATGTAGCTTAACCAGCCGGAATAGTCCTGCTACAAAATCTCTACATCCCTTTCTTGAGTTCTCCATTCATTCTCCAAGGATTATTCTTTGCATTTTCAACCGAGCTACAAAGAACTTATTCCGGTTTCAATACTCGAAAATTTGGATTCCTTGCTTCCCAATCGTATAGGTCTCGGCTGAGCTTCGAATTTTTCATGTCGTCACGATGAAATGACAGTCGCAGACCACTCTTAATTTTCTCGGTACTTACATCTATTGCTCTGTTTGTTCCTATCACACCTCTCAAACCAAATGCCAAGACTTCTACCATGTCTTTTCCATAGCATATCAGCCAATTGTTGTCTAATGATCGGCGAATGGATTCAAGTTCCTTCACAATGTTTGCTCTGGATAGTTCAGGGCACCAAGAGTGATTGTGATTGAGTACCTCCTGAATAAAGCTATCAATATCAATTTCGAGCAATTCTCTACCTATAAATTTTTTGTACCTGATCCCTTGCAGTTTGAGATTCAATCTGTTACGATACGAGTAAAGGCGTAGACATCCAATCCAGACAACTGATGTTACAAGTGTTTCCCGAATCTCCTTGCCAAATGTGGTGATTTTCTCCACACTTCCCCATTCTGATAGCACACGATCAAGTGCAGAGGAACGAATCAATAATGCCTCTAGATCTACGGTTTCAAGTACAATAAGGTTATTATTGGATGAGTGATTCCCCTCAATATGATCCAAGTCAGCATCTACGACACCAATGATACCGGGAAAGGATTCGGTTTCCAGTATTGAAACCACCTCAATAACATGCTCTTTCCCGTTTGCTACTGTAACCCTACAGTCGTTGTAATTCACAAACTGCTCGAAGAATAGCCGATCATCCCGTCCCTCAACGACCACAAAACATCCCTCGTGAGATTGACGCTTCAATCGAATCTCGTTAGCTTTAACGATCGGTGTGCGACACATTAGCTCAACTCAATCAAGCAACTCAACGACAAGGGGCCATTTGCCTCCAATAATCTCGGGGGAATGCGTGGCTACAATTGCTCGGAAGTTGGAGAGTTGTGCTGTCTTTGCAAGATCTTCTAGCCATTGTTCTTGCCAGTCAACATGCAACGAAAGTTCTGGCTCATCAATGAGAATAAGAGAGTTGCTGGAAGCACGAAACAACAACTCATAAAATATAACGAGTTCGTGTTGTTCCCCTGAGGAGAGCATTTCTAAGTCTAGGTCGGTGTCGCCATTTTTGCTGACACGCAATCCTTTGTCGCTAACCGACACCTGTTTATGGCTGAATCGAGAATTAACGATTCTCTTGAAAGCACTTACCTTTCCGTAAAGATCATCAAAGATTGCAAGCTTTTTTTTTGTATCTCGTGCGTAGACCGCAAGTACATTTTGCTTTGATTCGTCCACATTACTCAGGTCGGGAACCGCAAGTCCACCTTGCTCCCCTACTAGAAGACCTGCCTCCTCTAGCTGCAAGCGCTTTTGTTCAATTTCATCAAGGTCTCTACGTAACGTTTCAACCAAATCACTGGAAAGTTCGGGGTCGGTGACCAAGCGATAAGGAAAGGTACGGTCAAGCGACTCAGACAGTTCCCCGTACTGGGCCATTGACTGCCGTATTCGATCAGCTAGCTGCCGGGAATAGTGACTCACAGTACGTGTAGTGCTCGCGGCATGGCGATACCTCCGGCGACGATGAGAAATGCGGATGAGGCGTTCAGTATCAATGAATCGTACATTTATAGGGCGTATTATATTTTGAAGCCATTCGGGGGGCGAAATTGACTCGCGTAGACGCTGAGGTAGGAGCTTGCTAGGATAAGTCGTGATTACATCATGCAGATCCAGTTCCTCCCCCGTTTCTGAATTAATCCATTGTTGGCGGCCTACTTGATCAAGTGTCGGTATGACGTCTTCGATAGTAGATATCGGAATTCTAAGATCTGCTCGGCCAATCAAAGCTCCGCGTAGGTGAAAGGGCTTGTCCGCGCCATCGTGATGGAAAGTTAAAGTCGGCGACAACTGTTCTTGATCATCATGGTGGTCGTCCAAGAGTCTTCGCACAACTAACTGCGTATCGTCATCAAAAGAAACACTAAATTCTCGAAACGGCACTTCAAAAAGTCGGCTGATTGGTTGATTAAACATCACGTCAAGGAGCTTCAAAATTGTGGTCTTACCAGAGCCGTTTGGACCAGTGACGATCATGATGCGTTCGTTGGCAACAAACTTAAGGTCATAATTGAAGGCGTCAAACAGATCCTTAACACAGATACGATCGATGTTCATGATAAACTTCTCCTATCATAATGCCTAATGCGATGAGACAGACTGAGGAATCGGAGAATCACATCCTCTAGCCTGAATTCCCAAACCGGAGTAGATCATGACACTGCGAGTCCACGAAGTTATCATATTCGGGGTTTTTTTCACTATTTCTTGACTTATCGTCATTTATTATGTGATTGTAATTTATATAATCACTTTTCCTCTACGTACTTCCCTCTGGCCCCTCTCTTCCTCTAAACAGTGATTTGTTTGGGAATTCCGTCCATCTATCCTGTTCTAACCCCCATTCTGTCCCGTATTTCCGTTCCATTTGCATTTGGTGAAAAATGTTTGTAGTTTAGTGATCATAATCATCATTAGGATGTTATAATATGACTGACCTCGCCAACCACTTCCTCAAACCCAAAAACAAAACACACAGACGCTACGAAGTCCTGCGCGCCGCCTTCGTTGAACGACTGCCACTGAGAACCATCGCCGAACGCTTCGGATATTCCTACGGGACAGTCCGTAATCTCTGCTCCGAGTTCCAGAAACAGCCCGATCTGGACTTCTTTCTGCCTCACCTACGCCGGGGAGCGCCACCTCGTACCGAGACGCCGCCTTCCCAGGATATACGCCTTCAGCGCAACCAACGTATCCGAGAACTGCGCAAAGAGAGGAACCTCTCGGTCCGGGAGATCTGTGCGATTCTCCACCGGGAAGGCCTGGGGGCCAGTATGTCCACCGTTGGGCGCGTCTTGCGCGAGGCGGGCTTTACAAAACTACGTCGGCGTACCGCGATTGCGCAATTGGATTCGGTGAACATCCACCGTGCGGCCACAGCGGATGTTCGGAATCTGGACCTGAAGCCCCATCGTTTTCGGACGGACTTCGGAGGACTCTTTCTCTTTATGCACGATCTGGCCCGCATGGATCTGGACGGGTTACTCCAGAGTTGTGCCATGCCCGGCAGTATCATGATTCCTGCTGGCTGTGCGGTACGGGCGCTGTTGGCCCTCAAGCTCTGGGGAGTGCGGCGGACCTCGCGAGGGATGGTGGATATTCTGGATCCGGGACTGGCCCTCTTTGCCGGCCTGAATGCCATGCCCAAGCGCAGTACGCTCACCGAGTATTCCTGTCGAGTCCATCCCGCGCAGATCCGCCGTCTCATCAACGCCTGGCACCCGGCCGTGCGGGCACTCGACGAGTCGTTGGGGGGCAATGGGACCTCCTTTGACCTGGACTTCCATACCATCCCCTACCATGGAGAGGATGCCCTGATTGAAAAACATTTCGTCTCCAAGCGTAGTCGCAGTCAGAAAGGGATCCTCTCGCTTGTGGTACGCGATGCCGATGCACAGATTCGCAAAACAAATCGGCACGATTCGCTCCCGCAGTTTCTCCAATTCTGGCGCGAACAGACCGGTGCCTATCCCCGGGAAGTGGTCTTTAACAGTACCTTTACCACCTACGCGCACTTGCAAAAGCTGACCGACCTCGGGATTGACTTCCTGACTCTCAGAAGACGGTCCCGCAACATGGTCAAGGCTCTGAATGAGGTGCCGTCAGACCAGTGGCAACGCATCCGGCTCACCAATGTCGGACGTACGTTCCGTACCCCCCGCATCTTGGAAAAAAAAGTCCGCGTCCGAGGCTACAAGTCTGAATTACGACAGATCGCCATCCTGGACCTCGGATATGACAAGCCAACGCTGCTGATCACCAATCAGATGGACGAACATGCCGGCCAATTGATTGACCGATACGCACGGCGCATGATCATCGAAAACACCCTGGCCGATGCCATTGACTTCTTTCACATGGATGCGCTTAGCTCTGCTGTCCCCCTCAAAATTGAAATGGATCTCCAGCTCACACTCATGGCCAGTACACTCTACCGAGTCCTGGCCCAACGGGTCGGGCGGGGTATGGAAACCGCCAAGCCCCGCACACTCTTCGAAAAACTCGTGCGAAATCAAGCCACCATCCAGATCCGATCCAAAGACATCCTCGTCTCCCTCTCCCGACGCGCCAACAACCCCTACCTCCTGGCTGCAGGGTACAGAGATGCAGAAGTCCAGATCCCTTGGCTGGACAATCGGAAACTGCGCATCATCATCCCCTAGAATACCCCCCATTGTCATATCTTAATTCCCCCATATGCCGGTTGGGAATTCAAGCTAGAATTAACCAGTCGGCGAACAAGGGCAGGCGCCAAAGGTTTCAAACGAATATTTTTCAATCTTCCAATCGTTCCCTAATCGTACGCTGTGACGCATCACTGCATCAAGAGCTGATTCCAACGATACCTCTGTGGTTGGTGGGCCCAAGAATTTAATTCCTCTACACGAATTGCAGTCGAACCCTCCCTCTGCAGTTCACAGACCTCAAAATGTTGGGTCTTCCCCTTTTTTTGAGTGGGTTTGGAGTCAGAATATAAGATCAACGACAAGTTGTGGCGCTGTTGCGGGCTTGGGGTTCGTCAACGCAGCAGTGCAGGCAAGCCATTGGCGTACAAACGTCTGGACCGTTCAGGATCGGGAATCCTGAAAGCCATCAGTGTTGGGCATCCGCCATGCGAACGGCACAACCGAATGAGGTATCCTTGTTTTATGATGCCTCCCTGCGCCGCACCGGGGACCCGGTGCATGCACGGTTGAATACCCAGCGCAAAATACTCAAGGTGCTCTGGACCATCTGGAAAAAAGATGTAGCCTACAATTCAAAACGTTTTTATTCACCACCTGCGTCCGCGGTGACCATGTAGATATTGGCCACACCATTGTGCCATGTAAGGGTTGCCTGCGGATCTGAGTACAAGGCAGAGTTAGCCTGGCGCACGGCAATTTGAATCTCAATATCCAGGATCCAGCTGCCCCCCACCCTGCCAATCATTCCCAATCCCGAAACCACCTAACACTCCAGAACACCTTGTATGGACATTTTTCTGTGATCTGGTGTTATATTTGGGCAAACTGGTTGCAGTTTGTTCATAATAACAGATTGGTGGTATACCCGCTCTAATCGATTCACCAGACAAAAATGCCCACCAAGAGCATCGAAATGATAGAAGTCTCGCGTCTCCGGCTTGATGCGGAAAATCCTAGGCTTGGAAGACATTTTATCGGTACGCATCCCAGCCAGAAAAAAGTCCGGGATAAGATGAGTAACTGGACACTTGATGAACTGGCTATCTCGTTCATTGAAAACGGTTTTTGGCCTCAGGAAGCTCTCGTAGTGCTTGATGACAAGGATACCCCACTGACTGTGTTGGAAGGTAATCGGCGCCTAGCGGCACTACAATTACTCCTTGAGGCGAAAGACGGTAAGCCATACACCTCCAAGTGGAACGAGATTGCAAATTCGGCTACACCGGAGAGGATTCAGAAATTACACGCCGTTCCATGTATAAAAGTGAACGATCGCCGAGACGTTCAGGCATACCTGGGCTTTCGTCATGTGACTGGAATCAAGCAATGGGCTCCTGCGGAGAAGGCATCCTATATTACACATCTGATTGAAGAAGAGGGGCTTTCCTACGAAGAGGTTATGCGTCGAATTGGCAGCAAAACACCGACCGTGCGCCAACATTACATTGCCTATCGCTTACTGAGCCAGATAGAGGAGGAGGTCGAAGATATTTCCCTGAAGGATGTAGAAGAACGTTTCAGTGTAATGTATTTGTCTCTTCGCTCTGCCGGCACGCAGAAGTTTCTCAAGATAGATCTCTCGGCAGAACCCAGTAAGCAGCTTCGCCCGGTATCAACGTCGCGTTCTAGTAATCTGGCAAACTATGCCGCTTGGCTTTTTGGCACGAAAGAGCAACCTCCATTGTTCCGGGATTCCAGGCAGACAGATAGGTTTGGAAAAATTCTTGGTAGTGAGAAAGCGCTGGCATACCTTGAGCGGACCTCAATCCCCATCTTTGAAGTTGCGGAACGTCTGGCCGGGAGCGAAGAAACCGAGGTATTGAGGTATATCGAGCAAGCAACCGATGAAATGGAGAAAGCGTTGAGCGTAGCTCACCTATACAAGAATTCTTCCAGAATACGCGAGGCCGTAGATCGGTTCAGGAAAGGAGCAGAAAGATTGATTGAATTGTTCCCAAATCCACCGGCAGAATAATCAGAGGGTCTGTCTGATGCTCCGCATTCCCTCTAAGGGACTCCAAAATTCCGTGAACAGACACAATTGCCGTACGGATGTCTTGTCGGACTGGATTGAAGGTTCTGCCCTTTTCACTCAAACACGCATCTCTAAGGTCGACGTTCTGGACATGCTCCTTGAAGAACAGGTCTATAGAAACGAGGACTTTGCCTGGGAGTTTATCCTCAACGTATGGGACGATTTACGGTATCGGGTAGAACATGGAAAAAATTGTGCGCTGCGCATTGATTTAGACGGAGTAACCCCAGAAGGGCATTGGGAAAAATTCCCGGCATACTCATTTTGTCTTGCACTGGCTCTCCGGGATTGGTGCTCCTGTGGCGACAATTCCCATCATGAGCAGGGTGAGTTGTTTGAGAGACTCACTGAGTGCTCTCTGGTCGCAAGAGGTTGGAGATCAAAGAGAACCGGTTGGGCTTCAAAAAATGCTGCCGGTCTGCCTAGATTGGTTGAAGAAATTTCGTCACACATTAAGGAGCCACTTGGGGGTAATATTGAAGAATGGCTCCCGTCCAGAGGCAAAGATGCCGGCTTGGACCTGATATGTGACCAACTATTTTCGGATGATCGTGGAGGCCGCCCGCTTTATTTTTTTCAGTGTGCTTCCGGTCGCCAGTGGAAGGACAAGACAAATACTCCAGATCTTCAACTGTGGGCTAAACTCATTGATTTCTCGAACAGTCCGCTCCGCGGGTTTTCCCTCCCTTATGTTCTGTCAGAAAGGAGGGAGTTTCGGCGCGTGGCCAATAGCATAAACGGTATCCTAATTGACCGACTGAGACTTATTGCCCCTCTTGCCGGAGACAGCAACCAAGTTCCTTCCGAGCTTGAATCCGATTTGAAAAATTGGCTAACCCCTCGAATAGAAGCTCTCACGTCTGAATCACATGTCAATCAAATTTATTGACTTATTTGCAGGACTGGGAGGGTTTCACCAAGCCCTCAGACAGCGGGGGTCGGAATGTGTTTTTGCGTCAGAACTCAATCCCCAACTCGCAGACCTTTACAGGCAGAATTTCGGGATTTCACCCCAGGGAGACATCAGAAAGGTCAATCCTTCATCAATTCCAAATCACGATGTGCTGTGCGCCGGCTTTCCATGTCAACCTTTCTCCAAAGCAGGCAATCAAAAGGGACTGGAATGCCCGCAATGGGGTGACCTGTTCAGCTATATCGTCAAAATCTTAGAGGTCAAAAAACCTCGCTATTTCATTATTGAGAATGTCCCCAACCTTGTTCGGCACAATCACGGCAAAACTTGGGATACTATTTGCGATCAGCTTCGCGTGGATTATAATATCAGTTTTGAAAAGCTGTCCCCCCACATGTTCGGCATTCCGCAGAAGCGGGAACGTACTTTCATCGTAGGCGACCGACGAGGCTTGATAGGATTCAGGTGGCCTCTTCCAGATAAATTGCCTGAGCTATCGATCCGTACGGTTCTTGATGACAACCCCAAAGATGCCCTTGTTCTAAACGAAGACCACCTCAACTATCTTAGAACCTGGCAGGAGTTTATTTCGTCTTTCCCTGTAGATGAAGACCTCCCCTCTTTTCCGATTTGGGCAATGGAATTTGGTGCGGACTATCCAGTAGATGGGCCGACCCCACATAAAATGGGCTACACCCAGTTGGGGGAATTCAGGGGATCTTTTGGGCAGCCACTCAAGAACTTGCCTCCTGAGAATGTCGCAAAAGCTCTTCCCGTGTATGCCCGGACAAAGCAGGATACTTTTCCCCAGTGGAAGATTAGCTTCATCCAAAAGAATCGTGCTTTCTATTCCCGCTACCAAGAATTGATTGATGGCTGGCTTAACAAGGTTCAGGGGTTTCCCCCCCAGCTTCCAGAAACTTGAGTGGAACTGCAAGGGTGGTGAGCGGGACATCTGGAAGTATCTACTTCAGTTCCGAGCGAGCGGCATTCGCGTGAGAAGAACCGAAACTGCCCCGTCCCTTATTGCTATGACCACCAGCCAAGTGCCAATAATAGCATGGCAGAAACGTTACATGACCCCCCCGGGAATGTAGCCGCTTGCAAAGCATGGGGTCGTTGGGGAATCTCCCTGATTCAAAGGGTGGAGCGTACAGGGCCTTTGGTAATGCTGTAAATGTTGAGGTCGTTTTGAATATTTTCGATGCCCTGGTCAAACGACCAAGCTTCAGTGGCAGAGACTCCAATTAAGCGCAGAAACTATTGTCACCGTCAGATCTGCTCCGCAACGATTTTCTTAATGGTGTTTTCAACGGCGACCTCCCCCAGATTCTCCTCTATGTTCGCGAGATAGTGTCGACAGAATGCCAGATCAAGGGCCTCCATACCCAACTCAGTCCCACGCTCCATCTGCTCAGGAGAGAGTTTGGATATTGAGATTCAAATTGCCCATCGCGGTAGGGACCCAGGTTTCCCTGGGCCCCCCGCACAGATCCGGACGTGCGCGTTAACGCATCCGGCTCCTCCCTTGGGTTACACTCGCGTGCATAACGGAAAATCGTCTCGCTGGCCAGTCGTGGCGTATTTTCAGCTTCGGCCAATAACGCTGCGTTAGGGCCTCCACCTGCTCCCATGTTGTCCGATCCTTCTGGGACCGCCGACGTAGGACACAGAGCCAGGCCCATTTCAGGCACCTAAAACATCTTCGTAGGTACGGGTAGCTCCATGGTACGGCGTAGTAGTTCAGCCAGCCATTCAGAACTTGCCCAAGCCATATGCCCGTGTCATGCACGCTTTGGTGCATCCAGTGCCACAGCTCCTTACGAATTCGTTTTATGAAACGCGCCATACGCTTCGCGATTGGTTTACGGCCCAATCCGAATTTTCCTTTGCGGGTCTTACGGCAGTAATGCGTAAATCCCAGAAAGTCAAAGGTCTTGGGCTTACCTTCTCCTCGGTTTCTACGGCGTTCGATCGCATCTCGACCGAATTCAATCAGTCGCGTTTTGTCGGGATGCAGACTCAATCCGAATTTCTCCAGTCGGGTCCGCAAGGCCAGTAGAAATTTCTCCGCCTCCTCCTTGTACTTTCCACAAAATCGTCCGCGTAACGAACGATATACGACTCCCCTACGATCTTGCGTGATTTGCGCTGGGACTTGAACCATAAGTCCAGCACGTAATGAAGATAGATGTTCGCCAGGATCGGCGAGATTACCGCGCCTTGCGGCGTACCCCGCTTACTCTCCCGCCAGTTTCCATTCTCCATTACCCCCGCTTTCAGGAATTTTGTGATGAGACGAAGTACCCGTTTGTCCGCGATCCGGTGTTCCAGGAAGCGGATTAACCACTCCTGTTCAACCATATCAAAGAACTTTCGGATGTCCGCATCAACCACATAGTTGACCCGTCGGCGTTCGATCACATATGCTAAGGCATCCAGACCGTTGTGGGCACTTCGGCCCGGCCTGAATCCATAGCTGAACCCGCAGAACTCCATCTCGTAGATGGGCTAGCGCGGTAGGGGCCCGGATTACTCCGGGCCCCCCGCACAGATCCGGACGTGCGCGTTAACGCATCCGGCTCCTCCCTTGGGTCGCACCATCGTGCATAACGGCATGATTGCCGTAGCCGATTGATCCCATAGACTCACTGATCCATCTCTGTGTATGGCGTGAGTTCGGATCTCCCAGCTTCCCCTTGGGTGGGGACCTTCGCTCCAGCGACTCCGCAGGTCTCCCCTTGTTCGCCGCCTTCATCGCTACTATGTCCCCATCTGACTGCTCTATCCCGTGCATCACAGGCTTCAGCGTCTTCCGCCTTCCCTGCATGGTTCCAACTCTGCGTTTAGGACAGGATAGAGCCCTCCCAGGTCCCGACAAAATGCGTGCGTACGTCCGTGAGTTCTTAGACACCGTGGGCCTGTATGCCGCCTCACCATGGTAGTGACATACATGTTGCCTTCGACCTCTTGGACGACCTCGGCGACCCAAATAATAACAATTTCGATGCTCAATAGCTCCGGCCATACGTACCTCTACCGACGCTTCGTCGTGATCCTCGCGGAGCACAACGCACGGCTCAAGGAAGTATGTGATTGGTTGCATCTTCATACTACGGGACTTTCACCCGCTACATTTTGCCAGTTAGCCTGGCGCACCCAAGATATATTTCACCATCGCATGCTGGACAATCTTGTCTTCCAGTGCTGCGATCCCGAGCGGTCGTGTGCCCCCATCAGGCTTCGGGATATTCACCCGCCTGCTGGGGGTCGCTCGAAACGATCCACGGTGTACGCGTGTACAGAGATCCGCAAGGTTGCGGTCCAAGTTCTCGCTGTACGCCGCCCACGTCACTTGATCCACTCCCGGTGACGCATCTCGCTTTAGTGCGAAAAACGCCGCCCTCAGTGAGTCCTCATTGATGTGGTGCAAGAGCGTTGTAAGTTTCTCCTCTGGGTTCCGTCGTACGAATTCCCGTATCCGTTCCTTCCCTTGGTGCACACTTGCCCATTTCTGTGCATGGTGTGTGGTAGGATCTTGCGGATTCCCCTCGGGTAGAGGCCTTCGCTCCGACCGTTCCGCGGATGGTTCCTTGTTCACGGTCTTCCTCACTACTATGCCTCTATCTGACTTCTCCATCTCGTGCATCTTAGGCTTCGGCGTCTTCCGCCTTCTCTAAACGGCCCCGTACGACGGCAGGGCAAGATGGAGACCTCCCAGGTCCCAGCAAAGTGCGTACGTGCGTCCCTGAGTTCTCGGACACCGTGGGCCCATAGGTCCTCTCACCATAGCGATGACCTACATGTTGCCTTCGACCATTTCCACGGCCTCGGCGACCCAGATGATGACCATTTCGATGCTCAATAGCTCCGGCCACACGCTCCGCTACCGACACTTCATCGGGACCCTCGCGGATCACTACGCACGGCTCGCGGAAATATGTGTTTCGGTTAAACTTCATATTACGGGACTTGCACCCGCTACACTTTGCCAGTTAGCCTGGCGTTCACATATCCATATTCACATTCTCAATTTGTTCCAACTGCGCTGGGATAAATCCCGCATACCAAGCCTGTAGACTCGATTTTGTCCGACCTTCACGCACATTCAGAACCCTCCTCATTTTGGGATCCGATACAATGATCACATAATCATGCCGCTTACGAAAAGAGGTCTCATCCACGCAGATGTGGGTGGGAGACAACTCCGCTCTTCGCGCAAGCCCCCGGTGTACCGCACGTTGCATGATCCCGTCAATGGTGTTCCATCTCACACCCATCAAACGGGCAACGGCGGAAACACTCGTCTCCTTCAGCCAGTCAATCACCAATGCCTCATAGGCAAACGTTACCCCCGCATTCGTCGAGGCCCAGGGAACCGATACGGTCCGAACTCCATGATCTGAACACTGCACACGCGCAACCTCTGCTACCACGAACGTACGATACTTCCGCGCGCGCCACCGACGAGGACGACGATCATACACGGAACAAACCTGATCACACTTCGAACATCACAGCGTAGACGTGTCCATGCAAATAACATGAATCTCCACTTCTTTGGCCGCACGGTTCGTCGTCATCCGGGAAACCTCCCAGGGAGACTCGATGCCATATACCTGACTGATCTCTTTGATCTCGATCTTCATGAAACTAATTTGGATGGTTAAAACTGTCGAAAACTTTGGGGGAATGTCTCCCAAGGTAGACTGAAAATAACGGTAAACTCAGTCGGCACCTTTCAAAGTATCTCCAAATCTAATGGTGCTTCCATTATATTTGGGGAAGAGACTAACTTATAAGCTGAACGGTTTCTGGCACAAGATGGCAAGGATGCCGCATATTTCTGGCTTGACAGTGCCTTCACAAAAAACCGCAACAATTATTACACATCTACGGTGTATTGTGTGTAATGTACTGCTACAGTAAGGTGATCTAATCTTTGACGCTTGGGAGGAATGTTATGGATACACAAACTAGTGTGTTTGATGTAGCTGCATATATCTTAAAAAAATCAGGTCCCATGACGACATGGAAGCTTCAAAAGCTGGTATACTATTGCCAAGCATGGTCGCTTGTGTGGGATGGCGACCAGATGTTTGATGACGAAATTGAAGCATGGGCCAACGGCCCGGTATGCAGAAAACTGTATGAGAAGCACAAGGGGCAATTCCGTATCGGTAAACTACCAATAGGGGATGCCAGTGTGTTGATGGAGAACCAGAGGGAAACTGTAGATGCAGTTTTACGAGATTATGGAAATAGATCACCAAAATGGTTAAGTGATCTAACCCACATGGAAGACCCATGGAAAAAGGCAAGAAGAGGTATCCCAAGGAGTGAAAGAGGTGAATCCGTTATCTCTAAAGAGTCTATGGCTGAATATTATGAGAGCCTACACGAAGAAGATGGTGCTTGGCTAAGTGAGTCCTAAAAAGAGGGGACGTGCAGGACGACATAAGCAAGGAACAAAAAGATCGCTTGCCCAAAATGTACCTTCAGGAGATAAGCGGACCCATCGAGAAGGACAAAATAGTTTCCAACAAAAACCCGTCTGGTCTTTTGAGGTGTTAGATATAGAAGGACCATGGGGTTGGAATAACGACAAGGTGACATCCATATTATGGACTGAAATAGTGCCCAAACTGCAAAGTTTTGAAACCATGACTTGGGGCGAAATAACTCAACAGGCAGGAGGACGCAAACATGGCAACAACCACCACTTCATAAGCGTTGAGGCTTTGACGCGTAAAGTACAAAAAAGACTGTCGGCGATCAGACAAGATGATATAGATGAGATTTTTTCTTTTAGGCTCAAAGCGAAAACACGCATTTATGGCCTTACAGAAGGTCAAGTGTTTAAATTACTTTGGTATGATCCCTTTCATGGCAACAACAGGGAGGCCGTAGTATCAGTGACGCAAAAATAACCTTATACCTAGTCCCTTTTCCAATCAACTACTTCTTATCCTCTACCCTCAACATTCACGGTAGAACCGCAAAGTTTACTATTGATCAGTATGCTTAACCCACGTTCACCTCGTATGCTCCCGATATTTGTAGTATTTCCACTACCTGCTTTATCACTGGAAATTCTCCATTCCTCCTGCACAAAAACCCTAACATCGTCAAAATGCATATTCCGACCATGTGGGACACTGACTCCGAGCCATGCAGGCCCTTCTATAGTGAATTTCTGCTATGACGGGCGGCCAACGCGACGGCCATCATTGCCACAAATTAGAGCGGGCTTGGGCCTGAGAGAGATTGGGGACAATCGGAGATCCTTCCAGGTGAAGTGTTTCCGGCAACCGTGCCGCACCTTCAACAGGCTTCGCCGCACTGTGAAATCAAATTCCCGAAGAAAAAACCCAAACCAGTCCGGAGATTCAGTCTCGCCCTGCATTTTGCTTAAACTGTAACAGAAAGTGCACTTCTAAATGCCGCCGTCGCGTGTACCACAGGAAACCATCCATCTACACGCGAATGCTACTTCATCGAATACGACTCTTGTCTTCTGCGGCCGTGATCGGATCTGTCATGGTTCTGCTCCCCGTCCTTGTCGATGCCAGCGGTGTCGGAGGGGTCAGGGTCGCAACCTCCACGGTATCCAAGATCGTTGGGCTGCTCACCGGTGATCTGGCCACGGCTGCATTCCTCTTGATCATTGTTCTGGGCGGTCTCGCCTGGTGGGTGACCCGCTCCAGCCGTGCCGGCGAAATCCTCGGCCGAACCGTGATGGGGGCCGTAATCATCTTTGGAGCCGTCCAGATCAGTGAGTTCTTTTCCTTCCAGGGCGCCGTCATCTGATGGAAAGCACCCGTGAAGCATTAGAGACGGCTCCCGTGCATACATCCCTTCAGCGTCGCCCCACCATGGGCGGCCTGCCACAGGATGCATTCCTGTTATTGGCGCTGATCATGATCACGATGGGGATTGCCTCACGCCTGGACCCGAAAGTCCTGGCAGGATGTGGGTTGGCATATTTAGTCCTATTGCCGCTGCTTCGAAGGGTATTCGAAAAAGATCCGTTCTTCATGGTGGTGGTACCGCGAGCTTTGAGGTATACCCCACACTATCTGAGGCAGGAAAAAGAGGTCACGCGTCACTGGCGTGATCGTTCAACAAAAACGCGCTGATGGATCCATTGACATTTGGAATCGGCACAGCTACCGGTGCCGGGACAGTTTGGGCGATCAATCGATTACAGCACCTAAAAAGGCCGGCCGAAGGACTTGGGGACCTTCTGGGCTGGGCATTCCTGATTGACGAAGGAGTCATTCTCATGAAAGACGGATCGTTTGTGAGTGGATTTGAACTTGATCCTCCTGATCTGGAAACGACCAGCGCAGCAGAAGCAAACAGCACAACCGATACCGTTCACGATATGCTGATGCTTCTGGGGGAAGGATATGGGATTGAAGTGAATGTGCATCGAAGGCACAGCACCGAGTACCCGATCCAGGAGAATCATCACTTTCCAACCGCCTCCCTGCAAACCATGGAGCATGAGCGGCAAAGACAATACCAGGAGGTCGGAAGCCATTATACCCTCAGGCGCACCGTTCTTTTTACGTACACCCCACCGCGTGATCTTTGGTCACGATGGGAAGTTCCCATGGTTCAAGGGGCTCAAAAGGAATTTGATTACGCGCAGATCCTGTCTGGCTTCAACCGCACCTTAAATGAAGTTCGTGCACTGCTGACCGGACGGTTTCAAGTGACTCCACTAAGCAGCAGTGGACTTTTAACCGAATGTCATTGTGCACTCACCGGCCAGAATGAACAAGTGGTGTCTCTTCCGAGCAGTTATCTGAGTCACACACTTGCCTCCGACGATTTTCAGACGGGATTTTACCCGGTGATCGGAGGGCAGCATCTGTTTGTGGTCACGATTGCTTCACTCGGAATGCAGACACGGGTGGGAGATGGCGCATTCTTTCATCGTATTGAGGGCGAGGGTCGCTGGCATATGCGATTCATCGGCATGGATCGCCATACAGCCGGACGTCGCATCAAGCGACTGCAAACCAGCTGGTTCCATCAACGACGCGGACTGCGAAAACTGATCGCGCCCGAGGAGGATGGGTTTGAAGATCAGGATGCCGTGGCCATGCAACACGAAACTGCCTCCGCACATGCGGAATCTGCCAGCGGCCGCGTCCGATTTGGGTACTTCACGAATACCTTCATCCTGCGTGACCGGCAAATGCAACATGGCCTGGCACGCAGCCAGACGCTTTTACAGGTTTTACGGGACCAGGGGTATACCTGCGCTTTGGAAACGATCAATGCGACCGATGCCTTCATCGGGACGCTTCCTGGTCATGGCTATGCCAATCTTCGTCGCCCCCTTTTGTCCAGTCGCAATATTGCACATTTATTTCCGGTTTCCGCGCCATGGAAAGGAAATTCAACCTGCCCCAACCCCATGTTCCCGGATGGTAGCCCTGCACTGGCCTGCGCACGAACGCCAAGTGGTGCGCCCTTTATGGTGAACCTGTATCAAGAAGATGTGGGACACACACTCGTGATCGGAGCGACCGGTGCAGGCAAGAGTGTCCTCGTTGGATGGCTGGCACTCAATTTTTTGCGTTATCCAAAGAGCCGCGTCCATGTCTTTGATATCGGACGATCTCATCAGATCCCCTGCATGGCTGCAGATGGAGTTCACTTTTCATTTGGAGATGCAAATCCGCTGCAGCCCCTTCGCCATATTCACGAGGAAACCGAGAGGTTGTGGGCATTAACCTGGCTGGAAACGATCTATGACCTTTCAGGCGAGTTGCCGGATGCAGACGGGCGCCTGGCACTTGCAGATACACTCGATCTGCTTTGTCAATCATCACCAGAACACCGAACCCTGTCCGCACTTCATCTCCTGTTGCCACAGACTCTGCAGAGCACGGTAGTGCGGTATACGGCAGACGGACCCTATGGCCGACTCTTTGACGGGGATCAAGGGGCGGAAGCGTCAGCACGTATGCATGTCTATGAATTAGGGCAAATACTCGACCAGGGAGATGCGGTTGTGGTTCCCTTGCTTCTGGCATTGTTTCGATCCATCGAACGCACACTGGACGGGTCCCCGACGCTGATTGTGATTGAGGAGGCCTGGGCCGCTCTTCTGCGGTCCCGTTTTGCGGAGCGGATCAAAGCCTGGCTTCTGACACTCAGAAAACATAATGCATCCGTTCTTCTGGTCGCTCATTCACCATCCCAGATTGCCGCCCTCCCCAATGCAGCTCTGATTACGGAGTCATGCCCAACGAAAATTATCCTCCCGAACCCGGAGGCACGGACAGAGGAGGGTGCGGCGATGCACCGGGCACTGGATCTGAGCATGCGCGCAATCCATGTGGTAGCCTCCGCAAAACCCAAGCGAGAGTATTTCTATAAGAGCCCGGCGAGAAGCCGGCTCTTCGAACTGAATCTCGGGCCGATTGCACGCACGCTGCTCATGCCGCTACCCGGCATGAGCGGGGAAGCCTCCCGCAGTCGCATTCAAGAAGCCTTTCATCATCACGGACACGATTTCCTTCACCATATCACGTACTCATGAAACGTTTATTCTTATTGATTCTGCTTCTTGGGAGTGCGACCGGAAGCCGGGCGCAACTCCCTGTCGTTGATGTAGCCGTTCTGGCAGAAACCATCACAACCGTCGCCGAACTTCGCCGACAGGTGAACCTGCTCTTAAAAGAAGTCGCACTGTCCACAGAAATCAAACAGAACACCAAGACGCACTTGTACAGGTATGAGCGCGCCCTGTCAAAACGTGGCCTCATTCCGACCGAAGCACTCGGAACCTATGTTCGGAAGATCAGGCAGGCACATAAGACTACTGGCGGTATGACCTGGGAGGACCCGGAAGTATTTCGGGGGACCTTTTTGATGTATCAGGATCCGCCGGATCCTCTAGCAGCCCAGAAGGCTGCGCATGAACAAACGATGGCGACGCTCCAGGGGACGCTCGCATCGCTGCAGGTTCATAATCACTCCGTTGATCAGGCACATGAAGAATTGGAGCACTTGAAGCAAGAAATCGTGCATGCCAAAGAGCCTCAAGAGATGCGTGATGTACAGGCGAACCTTCAGGTTGTGCATGCCCGCGAACTATTGCTCACCCGGCAGGCATTTATGACGCTGGTCAATCTGGAAGCAGTCCGAGCTGCTGAAGCGGTCAGTCAAAAGGCACAGCAGCGCATGCGCTATGACGCGTTCGTGGGAAATGCTGAATGGTTGGGAGATCCCACCCGTTATGATGTGAAGCGCTTCTTGAAAATGCCCGAAACTCCATAGCAGGTGCTAAAACGCATCAAAACGGAGCGACCCCCAGTAATCCAATTGCATGCAAGCGCAACAAGCCATACAGAACTGTGCACCCACGATGTTTTTCGATTGTGCACAGGAAATTTTTCGACTGACCACAGAGGCTTGGCTGACCCGTGCGCTGGATGCAGCACAGACACTCTTTCTCAGTTTGGCACTCTTGGAGATTGTGGTAACCGGCTATATGGTTTGGGCCGGGCGCAGGAAGCAGGGCGGAGACCTCATCAGCCAGTTTACGTTCAAGATTGGCCTATTGGCCTTCGTACTCGGACTCTTATCCACCTATCACAGATGGTTGCCCATGATCGCACAGGGGTTCGGGGAAACCGCCGTCTATATCGGCGGCAGTGACGTCTCACACCTATCCCCCACCCACCTCTTGAATGTTGGGCTGAGCATGCTGCTCAGCGTCATGCAATCCGTAGGGTTGACCTCTGATCTTGTGACTTCCCTGGCCGTGATTCCGGCACTCATCATGCTGCTGTGCTTCGTTGCACTCGCAGCACATCTACTTGTGACGATGATTGAGAGCTATGTGGTCGTCACGGGCGGACTCTTCTTCATCGGTTTTATGGCATTTCGTGGAACGGCTCCTCTTGGCGAAGGATATCTGAAGTATGTGGTCTATGTCGGAGTCAAACTGTTTTTCATTATTCTGATCGCAGGGGTTGCCGCCTCAATCGGGGACGATATGGTAGCACTCTTGCAGTCGTACGATAATCTGTGGCTGACAGCTTTCGAGCAGCTATTCTCCCAAAATCCCGGCGGCGTTGCAGGTGCGGTGTCTTCCCGACTGGGGTTTCTGTGGTCCATGACGGCTGTGGCCATCTTGTTGGCCGGCCTGGGGCTTCACATGCCTGGACGGATTGCGACGCAGCTGAGCAGTGGTCTGACGGTTAATTTCAAGCGTGCACTGGAGAACCTGTAATCATGGCAAAGGAAGGCCATCCGTATCTGGAGGGCAGGTATGCATTTGAGCGGCTCTTTGGTGACCTTGCCCGAGGTAGACGCTCCTGGCAGTCCGTTGCTTTTCTTGCACTGCTGCTGAATCTCGTGCTCACTGCAGGGTATATCCATCTGGCTTCGCAGCACAAGGTGGTCCCGTATGTGGTGGAACTGGATGCGCTGGGTGAGATGCGCGCAGCGGGCAAACTATCGGTGCGCGATGTGCCGGAGCGAGCAATCACCGCTACGCTGCGCAGGTTTGTGCACAACTTACGAACGGTTCCTACCGATGCACGCCTCTTGAATGTACGGTTACAGGATGCACGTACGCATGTGCATGGCCGCGCCGCAAAGACACTGGTGACGGACCTGGATCGTGACCGGGAAAATCTGGAACGCATGCTTGAGCGTGGGGACACCCGTTATGTGACCGAAATCAGCAGCGTTCTAAAGGTACCCGGTGAAGGGATCCTGTACCGGGTATCTTGGCGAGAACTACTCCGGGTTGGACATGAGGAGCGCACCTCGGCGTACGAGGGGCATTTTCAGGTTCGGGTTGAATCTCCAGAAGATGAAGAAGCACTGGACAGTAATCCACTTGGCATCTACATCATGGACTATGCATTGACCGAGGTGAGCACGCTCTAATTGAGGGAAGCCCGTGACGTATGACAGTGCGGGGGTATTTCGCTGCGGCAGAGAGGGATTTCACCTTGACCACTGAAGACAGGGCGTGGCCAGTAGCCCGTTGATAAAGTAGTGGGGGCATAGTTTAGAGAAACTGTTTTGGAAAGCCGAGCAACCGGGATTCACATTATATTTTTTCGCCAAATGGCATTCTATCTTAAAAAGACCCCATCAGCTCCCAATAAATTCCAGTGATAGTACATATGGGCCATCTATTCATGTCCATATCTATGCCCCAACGCATCTTTGAGGTCATGCACCGCACTCTCTAGGTGAACATGATCAATTTGTTTGTGAAGTATGCGAAGATGTCTCCCGTATTCACCACATAACTGCCCCGATCCACCATGCACAGTACATTGAATCAATAAAGAACGCCATGGATCTTCTAGTTTCTGTACGGTCTTTACCACGATTTCGTAGATGTCGACTTTGAATCGTTTGCTAATTCGTTCTGATAGGACAATTTTCCTCAATACGAATCCTAAGGTATTGGCGGCCGAAACTGGAATATTCCCATTGTCACCGAACGCTCGGTATGTTTGACGATCTCCGCTATGGTCTGCGCATTTAGCCAGAACTGTGGAATTCATGTGAGGAGAATCTTTGGGTAGGTCTTTCACTAGTAGAATCCAATTTTGCAAAACATTAATCGCTTCGTATATAAGCCTCGCAGCCTTGGATGGAAACTCACCCTCATCAGGAATAGACGGATCATAAATCTTTTCCAGTCCTCCTATGATATCTGTGAAATAGTACAGCGACATATGATCCTGAACTTTTTGCTTGGCAGCGTAAGTAACCATCACTTCAAAGAAGTACATGCCAGCAAATAGCGGATTTTCCCATCGTTCGTCTTCGGAATTTGCGGGCCTCATGTTGAGATTTGCAGTAAACTGTGGATCCGGTGATTCATCTGGCTGCAGAAGTTTCAACATATAGTTACCAATCGGCTCCCAAACCCCTAGTCCCTTCGCGACGGTAGCGTCGTCAAATAGAACCCCTAGTATGCGATTGCCCTCTAGGGGTCGAGTTCTTGCTGGGTAGTACCGGCTATTCTCCTTAAACTCCTGATACAATATGCTGTTAATGTCTGAAATAAGTCCAGTGAAATATGCGTCTGAGAAATTTTTGACTCCGTCGTGCCTCCACATCGGGAGAATAGACAGCGCGAAATAAGGCCTTTCTTTGATCACATAGTTTCTCAGGTTTTCTGATCGGCAAAGTGCGCGTACGATATCTCCAGCATGGGTTTCTACTCGGCGCTGTGAGGGAATCACGGTTTCTAGGTTGCCTAAATGGCGACGCATCTTCGTTATACATGCTCTGATCGGACTCTCGCGTCGCTTTTTATCACGGTGTAGGGATTGTCCAAGATCCTCCCCCTTTAGTGATCTGATACGATCATGGAGTTTCTGTAAGCGCAGCGAGCGACGAATGGCTCGGTCAATAAATGGCAATCGAGGTTCGACTAGGTCAATTAATTCTGCATGGCGCTGCTCGTAAATCAAGTCGGACACAATTTTCGATACAGTTGGTAGCGACGAAGGTGCTTGAGGTCCTGAAAAAAACTTATGAACTGCATAAGCCAAGCCACTCCAAACCAACGCTATTATGAAACTCAACTCTGGGGGTGTAAATAAATCGCCAATAAATGAATGCAATGAATGCGACCACTCACACACTCGTCCAGTGGTACATAGGAGAGCGACTTGTGTGTTGAACTGGACATATAAAACGAGTAGAAACGCTATGATGGCCAATGGGATCTGTAATCCAATTCCCAATCTTGCACGTAGTCTTGTCACTCTTGGTGAAAGAGCGTAAATAGCGACGAGAAGTGTCAATAGGGTTAAGAGTCCGTCCAGAGTCATTGCTTTGCAAGTCAGTGCCAAACTGTCCAATATAGGATTAACTGCCTGTAGAGTCTGTTCTAATGGTGCCTTATAGAGGAAATGAACCGTATTAGATGCCCTTTAAAGTTCGGATACAAGTGCCCGTGTGGATTAATGAGGTGGACGATTAGACAGCGAGGCCTCCACTCTGCTCCTGCAGCTTCGCCCCGATTCCTGGAGAAATCTCCAGCCTTCATGGCTTCCGTCCCCACTTGCCGAATCCGCCCACACACCGCCCGTCTGGCACGTCAGTCAGGCTATGCTGCGCAATACTCGAAAACCTGAGTTCCGCGCTGCCCATGCGCGAAGGTCCTGACTGAGCTTTGTCCTGTTCAGGTCATTCCAATCAAACGACAGTCGCAGATAGGTCTTTATCATCTCGGGCCTTACATCTTGTATTTTGTTCGTGCCCAGCACGCTTCTCAAACCGAATGCCAGTAGTCCGACCATGTCCTTTCCGTAGCATATTAGCCAAGGCTTATTGACTAATAGTCGGTGAATAGATCTGAGATCATTCACAATGTTTGGACACGACAGGGCAGGGCACTGAGAGCGATTCATCACCTCTCGAACAAAAGCTTCAATATCAATTGCGAGTGAGTCTTTGTTGACACACTTTCTATACTCGAGCCCTTGAAATCTCAGATTCAACTCCTCGCGGTGCGAATATAGACGCAGGCATCCAATCCAAACAGCTGTCGCAACCAGTATATCCCGAATATCCTTGCCAAATGCGGCGATTTTTCGTGCGCTTCCCCATTCTACTAGGACACCATCAAGTGCAGAGGACCGGATCAGCAACGCCTCCAGGTCTACCGTTTCATGAACAATGATATTATCGCTCGACGGCCGATTGCCCTCGATGTGATCCAAGTCTGCATCCACTACACCAATTACTCCAGGAAAGCATACAGTTTCTAGTATGGTAACCACTTGAACAACATTCTCTTTTCCGTCAGCTACCTCAATCCGACAGTCACCACAGTCCACAAATCGTTTAAAGAACAGTCGATCATCTCGACCTTCAACAATTAGGAAGCATCCTTTGTGGAGTTGGCGCTTCAATCGGATCGCAGTAGCCTTGGTAGTCGGTGAGCGGCGACGCATTAACCTTCGTTCCGACCGTGCAACTCAACGGCAAGATGCCATCTGTCTCCGATAATCTCGGGCGAATGCGTAGCAACAATCGCTCGAAAGCCGGAAAGCTTCGCCGCCTCTTCAAGATCCTCAAGCCACCGCTCTTGCCAAGCGACATGGAGCGAGATTTCAGGCTCATCAATGAGAATGAGGGAGTTGCTCGACGCACGGAACAACAACTCGTAAAGCATGACAAGTTCGTGCTGCTCTCCTGAGGAAAGTTGCTCTAAGTCCAAATTGGTGCCGTCGTCCTTAGCGACTCGCAACCCCTTTTTGCTCACCGCCACCTGTTTATGACAAAAGCGGGAGTTAACGATTCTCTTGAAGGTGCTTACTTTTTCATAAAGTTCGTCGAAGACCGCCAGTTTTTCTTTGGCATCCGCTGCATAAACCGCAAGCACGCTTCGCTGCGATTCATCTACGAGATCCAGATCAGGAATCTCCAAGTCGAGTTGCTCTTCTGCCAAAAGGCCTACGTCTTCCAGCTGCGAGAGTTTCTGGTCAATCGCGTCGAGGTCTTTACGCAACGTTTCAACCGAACCATTCGATTGCCTGCGGTCGGCGTCCACCAAACGCGCGGGAAAGGTGCGGTCACGCGACTGAGACAATGCTCCGTACTTAGCGTTTGAATCCTTGATATGATGGGCAAGCTGTTGGGAACAGTAACTCACGGTGCGTTCCGTATTGACTGTCCGGCCGTGCCCTCGCTGTCGGGATATGCGGGTCAAGCGCTCAGTATTGATCAAGCGTACCGCAATGGAGTGCCGTAAATCCTGCAGCCAATCGGGGCTCGGCAATGCGCCACTTCGAAAACCATGAGGGAGTTCATCTCCGAAGTCTATTAGTACGTCGTCGAGATCAAGTATAGATCCCGTCTCAATGTTGTGCCATTCGCGAAAACCAACTCGATTAAGTACCGGTATGAATTCCTCAACAGCAGACATTGGAAACCCTGGGCCATTCTGGTCGACCAAGCCTCCGGGAAGATCAAAGGTCTCGGTTACACCACCTCGGTGACAGGTCAATGTCAGCGGCAATTGATCTCCACCACGGTGGCGGTTCGCCGTAGCTCTTTTTGCAATCAAGCGCGCCCCGTCATCAAACGAAACATCAACTTTTCGAAACGGCATACTCGCAAGGCGATTTATTGGTTGGTTAAACAACATGTCAATGAGCTTCAGAGTCGTGGTCTTGCCGAAGCCATTCGGACCGATTACGAGCATGATTCGCTCGTCGGTGCCAAATGCGAGATCGTGATCAAAGTCGTCGAACAAACCTTTAACGCGGACACGATCGATATTCATGGTGACCTCCAATTTGTAACGCCTATGTGCCGAGACCGACCGGAAGATAACGAAACCATGACTCGAATCCCCCGATCCGGTTCACCCCACGTACAGAATCAGGTGCCAAAGGTTTCAAGTATTCTCTCTCGTTTGAATAAAGAAAATTTGATTCTATCCCTATTTATGTGGAATGATTAACTTTGGGTAAACCAAGTTGCTCATATCTTCCATTCTAGCTCTGACTTCTTTCCTCCGCGTGTAGGTCAGGGGATTCCGTGAAACTGATCTCCGCATCAACAAGTACACTAGGCGAGGAAACTATTTAACTGAGAGCTTATTATATTGGATGTCAGAGATAACCAACCCTGACGAGGTAAATTTAACTACACGCGCTTTCACTTTACTTCGTAGGTTGAGTGAGGATGGCAAGTTGACACCAGAAGAAATACACGAACTTTTACAGACCCAAAAGAAAATGGCATCTTCAGAGTTGATTCCCCAACTACAGAATAGCCTGGAAAGTTTGGGTAACCGGATAGATTCTGTCAGTGAAAAATTAGACAGTTACAAGGAAGCGACGAACAGCAAGTTGGATGCTCAGAACAGTAAGTATCATGTCTTGATCGTCATCATTTCCATAATCGGTGCTGCACTGACGATTGCGCTCGCAATCAGCTGATAAAGTCTGGGCCTTTCAGATCGTTTGGCCAGCGAATTGTCGAACCTTAAAATAGCCGGTTTTTCATTAGCCGGTCCTGCTTGGTCGGGGAAGAGCCTTTTAAGGAGTGGAGTGTCAAATCTTAGTTCAAGTTCTTCGTGCGCTGCGGAAAGGCGCTTTCCTGTGGCGTGCCCCCCACACACCTGTCGCTCCGGTTGGTTGCATATTCCGATGATATGGACCACCCATTCCGGGCGAAGTGGACCACTTGGATCGGAATACGCAGCCAAAAAAATAGTCCACTAAAACACATTTTCTGACCTTAACTTTATTCTTCGTTTAATCGTGGGTATTCTCTATTTCACTTGTTGACCTCGGGGGATGCCCCACGCCTCCTGCGACCCATCTACGAGATTCAGATCGGGAATCTCGTAGCCCCGGACCACTCCCCTGTCAAAAGGCCAAGTCTTCCAGTCGCAGGCGTTTCTGGTCAGTCACGTCGAAGTCTTCACGCAACGTTTCAACCGAACCATTCGATTGCTTGCGGTCGGCGGAGGTAAAACACCCCTCAGTACTCAAACAGCAGGCCGTAAGGTCAGCACCGTTTCAGTACGAATGCGGGTATCCAGGGCGTTCTTCCCATCACCCGGCGGTGGCAAGTAACGCCGGCGTGCCGGTATTTCACGGATTCTTCGGCTCTGGATTCTGAATCCGTTCCCGATAGCCAAAGCCTCAATAAGTTGCGCGTTATTGACTCTATCCCCACGAATGAACGAATTGCCGAGAACCATAACAACGTACCCACTCTTCTTGACGGTTCTGTAGACTTGCCGAAGAACTGCCTCCATGTCAACCGCGTATCGCCGAATCCATCCCAGATGCCGCGAACCGATGGTTGAGCCGTCAGCCCGACTCACATAAGGCGAGATCTTGGGTGAATTCGGATGGCGGGGCATGATTCGTTCTGCCCCCACGTTGGAGGCACGTGTCTTCCTTAGTGACGCCATCACATACCCCATCCACACCAAGGATAATTTATGACCCCTTATGTAATCAATTGCGTTGAGATATGGTGGCGACGTAAGTACCAGATCAAATTCATTGTCGCCTATTCCATCGAGAGTACGTGCGTCACCAAGCCGAATGGAAGCCTCGCCAACGATACGTTCTGGTCGAAGTCGACGGGCGACTAGCTGAGCGGCCCTTCGGAACCCGGCATAGACGTCGAAATCGTTTTCCTCGGCGACCCTATGCGGTCGGCTGTGGGATGTATCCCGCGCCAACGAGGCCATCATTTCCTTTGACACAATAATCCGGCTAAGTGCAATCATCAAAGCGGGCTTTGTCGGCGCATCATACCGTCGTAGCACCGTCGTGAGCCGCGCAAGTTCATCTTCCTGTTTAGCTGCAAACCAATACGAGATAAACTCTCGTGTTTCCAGATCGGTCGGTCGCTGCACGGTACTGGGATGGAGTGACTCTGCTTTCTGGATCAGGTCCGCCGCATCGACAATGATTGTCTCTGGATCTAAACGACTTGTCCATACCTGCGACATCATCACCGCCAGTGGATCAATGTCCACACCGACACACTTATGACCCGCTTCCACGACCGCACGGGGAACCGTCCCGGAACCACACATTGGATCAAGGACCCGCCCACCCGTAGGTACGAATTTGAGCGCCTCGCGTACAAGCTCCGGCGCCATACGTGCCGGAAATGGATGTATGGTCGTGAGTTTCATCACTCGGAAACTCCTCCCTGAACGTGTTCATCCGGCGAATCCAGCGTTCCAATCTGGCGGCGGAGCTCCGCCAAAATCTGGTCGCCTGTCTGATGCATGACAACATCATCAGAATCGCCTATCTGAAGCCATCTCTCCCCAACAATAATCTCCACTGCCTTCAGGCGGGCACTCAGTCGCTCCGGCGAGAATTCCTCTAGGCCCGGGGTTTTAGCACGGGCAACCTTGACATTCGGAACAGCCTTTGTGTCACTCTTCAAGCGCTCAAGTGCACTAATCAAGGTGGCGAGGGGAACTTCATTCTCCGAGAATCTGTGCTGCATGTCATCGATCCACTGGTTTACATTTGTGGCTCTTCGCTTTTATGAGTGGGTAGCTTGTTTTTGGAAGCCTTCCGGGTACAGATCCAGTCCACCGAGATAGAAGTAAATTGCATTGATAAACCGCTGTTTGTTTCGAAATCCACGAGCACGAATCTTGACGGTTTTGATGCGGCTGTTGATGCTTTCGGCTGGGCCATTGCTGACCTTTAAGACCACTGCATTGATAATCCCCCACAAATGATTCTTGATGGTTTTCGCGGCTTCTTTCATCGGTTCCAGTCGGCAACGCATGGCCCAGGACAACCACCCTTCCCATCCTTTGCGTGCCCAAGTGGGACTAACATAATGCCATAACTTCTGGGATAATTCCTTGATGGCCCACGCACAAGCTGTTTTCAGCGAACTGGTCTTTAACTGGTTGAATCGTTTCTTTTGCCGCGCAGACATATTTTTCGTATTGGTCAGCCAATCATACTTGGTTCCAGTGAGATCGTAGATGTCTTCTTTCCGCAATTCTCGGTTCTCTAGCCGACGGACTTTATCCACGGCATCGCTAATGTATTTGGCCACATGAAAGCGATCAAATGCAATCTTTTTTTCTGCGCCGGGAACCCACGCTTTCGTGGCACTGATATACGCGGGCCACATATCCATGCTGACGCTTTCAATGGCGTCCAACTGCTCCGCAGAACATCCATCATAATACCCGATCAAACTGGCCATTGTCCGACCCTCCCCGACATACAGCACGGTTGCCGTGTCTGGATTGGACACCACAGTGATGTAATTGTGACCTTTCTTATAAGAGGTCTCATCGACACAGAGATGCGCGATCAGTTCCTCTTTTTTGCGGGCACGTCCTCGCAGTACCGCACGCTCCATAATGTTGGCGATCATCGTCCAACTGACTCCCATCCTGCAGGCCACCGTTGAAATACTGGTGGCATCCAGCAACTAATTAATGACCTTCGCTTCAAACGCTACCGTAAAACGCACGCGCTCATCCGCCTAGGCCTGCCCAAATGATAAATATTTCGATGCTCAATAGCTCCGGCTACATGCACCGCTGTCAACGCTTCATGTTGGTTCTCACGAAACAACATGCATGACTCGCAGAGATATGTGATAGGTTGCATCTTCATAACGCAGGACTTTCACCCGCTACACTTTGCCAGTTAGCCTGGCGCACAAACTTTCTTTTTCAAACGAGTGTGCGCCCTGCAAAATTTCACACGTTTTGTAGCATGGGAGAGGTGTGTGTGAAACTTTCTTTTTCAAACGAGTTGTCGCTGAACACTAACTAACTTTGGGGTCCCCCCTCCCTGACAGCTGGGATACCATTCGTAACGAGCTCAACAAGGTCAAACGAATTACGACCGTGAATACTGGCAGGATGGATATGTAGGTTACTAGGATGACTAGACCGGAATTGATGAATATGTTGGTCGAATCGTTGCGCGAGCTGGCGCGGGCGCGCGATGGGTTGAATGCGCTGCAGACACGGATCGGCGTAGTCCGTGAATCGATCGAAACTCACGGGCGCAGGCTGAAGGAACTGTATCGGATACTTTCGGACAGTTAGATGTCTGGACTTTCGCGCCAGATCAACGGATGTCTTTGCTACAGCGAGCTGCTTTCGGACAGCTTATTGCTATATCTGTCCATTTGTCTGGGATCGCGAATATTAGTGTCAGTCACGCCGGCAACTAAGTGTCCGGCAGCAATCTTAACGAAATCAATGGAATCATGTTGGGAATGATTAGCAATGCAAGGGATTATCTGGGTGAAAGACTATTCAGTCTGCAGCAAGAAATGTTGCTGCTGCGCAAAATCGTAATGTGGGCGCTGGATACTGAACTGAAGGGGCGCGCAGATACGCAGCTGAATCAAAGACGGGTACTCATGTATCTGGCTGTACGCGTAGAAATGTCGAATATGCGGGTGAGGTTTGGCGTAGTCGACTTGGCGCTGGACTTGGGAATGGAGCAACGGACAGTGCGGCAGACGCTGGACAAGTTGGAATCACAGGGCTTGATAACGCGGTCGTATACTGGGACAGTGAGGCGCAAGTATAAGATCGAATATGTATCGCGCAATAACGGAATATCTGCAGGGGCTTGAGGTTGTGTAGGGACAGCTACGCGGACGTCCGTGATGCACAGGCAGGGTGGGGCACGCCTACTGGTTCGGGCGCGGCGTGGAGAAAGACGAAGAGCAAGCCGTGCAATGGTTCAGGAAGGTGGCAGAACAGGGACACTCCGAGGCGCAGAAACTCCTTGAGTAGCCCGAGCTTCATTGGGGAACGTCTTTTTGATCGTCCCGACAACCCCTCCCAGAAGGAGATTCCTGCTACTTGAAGGAATCACTCCAGAGTCACGGAATCTAGCTACCTGCCTCTGCGCTGTATCTTTCAGGAACCACAAAGTCCTGAATTTGTCCAATATGATTCATAGAAGTGGATCATACGAGTTGTCTGCATAATCCAGCAGCCATGACCTTAACAGCGTCTCAGTTCCATGCGTAAATCCAGGCGTTCAGTTCATTCCCGCCAGCCTATTCGGATTTCCGACCGCGGGCCCGCCAAATATTTTCATGGGCGAAAAAAGATATTACGTGATTTTCAAGAACTTGTGGAGGACGCGGAGAAGATGAAAACGGGTACGACCTTCCTCATTCAAGGGGCGCCTGGCGCGGGAAAGAGTGCACTCCTTGGTGAATGCGAAAAATTGGCCCAGAGTCAGGGATGGAAGACTGTGGAGATAAAACCGCCTGCCTTTTGGGATCCAAGTGCATTACGTGACTTTATTGGTTTGAGGAAATTTTCTATTACGGGCGGATCTCTGCAAATCGGCCCGAAAAACATTGCAAGTGCTGCAATTAATGTCGACTGGTCTCGCAAGACCATTCTAAAAATGCTTGGATATGGAAAACAGCCATTACTCCTCACTTTGGATGAAGCGCAAACACTGGGGACGGGCAATGCTCCCCCTTCCGACCACACTGGGACGGCAATCAATGTACTTGATGCGATTCACAACGGAAAATTGAACAAACCCGTCATCCTGGCCGCGGCTGGTCTGGGAACGACGGCGCAGGCCTTTGGATCATTGGGGATTTCGAGGTTTGAGGGGGAATCTTTTATAGAGTTGGACGCATTGGGGAAGGATGCTACGCGCGCGGTACTCCATGACTGGCTCACGAAGGAAGGTGGGGCGAAAGGAGATCCTGAGAAATGGATCCATGCCATCGCTCGGGAAACGCATGGATGGCCGCAACATATCGTGTCGTATGTAAAACCCGCATTGAAGCAACTGGTGACCGATGAAAGGGCTATGACCACCGAGGGGCTAAATACCGTTCTGGAAGCGGGGTGTGTCCTTCGGGAAGCGTATTATGAGCAACGGGCAGCCGGGTTGAGTAGAAAAAAACGCCATAGTCTGGCAAAAATAATTGCGAGTGTCCCGTTAGAAGACGGTCTGGATCAAGAAGATATCATAGCATCTCTAGCACAGGAGTACGGTGAAGCGGAAGCGAAGAATCTGTTTGACCGAGCCCGGCACAAAGGTATTCTGTACGAGCGCAGGGGGGTCTATGCGGTCCCCATCCCTTCCATGCATCATTGGTTGGTGTCCAATTATGCTCATATCCAGATCAAATCCCCGCACGAGGCACAGACGACTCGTGGATCTAGAGGCAAAAGTTTTAGCAGGAATTTAGAGCGGTAACACATCCATGTTCTGCATGAGAACTGAATGGAGCCTTGGCGGGGGCCGGGCCGGTTTTTGCCAATTCCCTGGAAGTTGGCGAAAAGTACTGAAATGTCCAATTATGGGCCAATTTCGCTATTTTCGGCCCCTGTAACCCCCTCTAATTTTGTCTAGATTGAGACTTTGCGTACTACCCCATCGATCTAGGAAGGATTAGCGACCGCAACGATGGGGGTGCGCGAGACACGCAGCGTTGATGCTGAAATTGGGCAGGGAAGGGGTATTCCTGGAAGTTCTGAAAAGTTGCAGGCGCATAGTTCGGGCAGGTATATCCCGGATGACTATATCGTATGCAAGTTCTGTAAGGTCGCAATCGAACCGGTACTGGAATGCGCTTTCTGTGGTATGGTGAAGTGCTATGTATGTGATCGATGCTTCGTATGTGAGGTAACCGATGAGTGATAGGATTATCCCATATGAGGGGGTATGCGAGGACTGCGGCGCGGAAATATGCGACCGCTGTATCTGTACGTACGAATACTGCGGCAATGATGGCACCGGTGACGGTTCATGTATGAATCTGTGCTTGGTATGCGGTTACTGTGAATGCGAGGTGATGGATGAGTAAGATGGAATGCGAGTTCTGTGGTTCGGAAATACTTGCGATTACATGGTGTCTGGACTGCGGCTTTATTAACTGCGAGGCTTGCGGAATATGCGAATGCAAGGTGGAAAGCGGTACGTACTGTGAGGACTATTGTCACGTACGTTGCCTCTGCAAAGATAGTGAGGTGGCGGATGAGTAAGATGCCAGGTATGCGGATGTGGGGGGAACGATGAAGTGTGAAATGTGTGATCAAGAACTCTGTATAAGCTGCGACACTTGCGGTTGCGACCCTACACTACGTCCGTCCGTATTCTATATCTGCGAGCGCGATGTATGCAAGGTCTGTAGTGTGTGCGGATGGTGTCTATGTGAGGATGCAACGCGGAAATCGGATGACGTAACTGAATACGCGTACTGAAATGATCGCGGTAGGGACCCGAGTTTCCTCGGGCCCCCCGCACAGATCCGGACGGACAGTTAGAGTTCCGGACTTTGGGCTTCAAAGAAAGCCGGCTTTCGCTGCAGCGCGCCTTAGTCGGACAGCTTATTGCTATATCTGTCCATTTGTCTGGGATCGCGAATATTAGTGTCAGTCACGCCGGCAACTAAGTGTCCGGCATATGTGGGCTGTAACTTTAACGAAATCAATGGAATCATGTCGGGAATGATTAGCAACGCAAGGGATTATCTGGGTGAACGGATATTCAGCCTACAGCAAGAAATGCAATTACTGCGCAAAATCGTAATGTGGGCGCTGGATACTGAACTGAAGGGGCGCGCAGATACGCAGCTGAATCAAAGACGGGTACTCATGTATCTGGCTGTACGCGTAGAAATGTCGAATATGCGGGTGAGGTTTGGCGTAGTCGATCTGGCGCTGGACTTAGGAATGGAGCAACGGACAGTGCGGCGGACGCTGGACAAGTTGGAATCACAGGGCCTGATAACGCGGTCGTATACTGGGACAGTGAGGCGCGAGTATAAGATCGAATATGTATCGCACAATAACAGATTATCTGGAAGGGACTTGAGGTTACGTAGGGACAGCTACGCGGACGTCCGTGATGCACAGGTCAGGGTGGGGCACGCCTATTGGTTCGGCCTCGGCGTGGAGAAAGACGAAGAGCAAGCCGTGCAATGGTTCAGGAAGGCGGCAGAACAGGGACACTCCGAGGCGCAGAAACTCCTTGAGTAGCCCAAGCTTCATTGGGGAACGTCTTTTTGATCGTCCCGACAACCCCTCCCGAAGGAGATTCCTACTACTTGAAGGAATTGTTCCAGGGTCACGGGATCTGGCTGCCTCTGCGCTGTATCTTCCAGGAACCATAAAGTCCTGAATTTGTCCAATATGATTCATAGAAGTGGATCATACGAGTTGTCTGCATGATCCAGTGGACATGACTTTAACAGTGTTTCAGTTCCATGCATAAATCTAGGCGTTCAGTTCATTCCCGCCAGTCTATTCGGGTTTCCGACCGCGGGCCCGCCAAATATTTTCATGGGCGAAAAAAGATATTACGTGATTTTCATGAACTTGTGGAGGACGCGGAGAAGAACAAGTCTGGTACGACCTTTGTGATTCAAGGGGCGCCTGGCGCGGGAAAGAGTGCACTCCTTGGTGAATGCGAAAAATTGGCCAAGGGTCAGGGATGGAAGACTGTGGAGATAAAACCGCCTGCCTTTTGGGATCCAAGTGCATTACGTGACTTTATTGGTTTGAGGAAATTTTCTATTACGGGCGGATCTCTGCAAATCGGCCCGAAAAACATTGCAAGTGCTGCAATTAATGTTGACTGGTCTCGCAAGACCATTCTAAAAATTCTTCGCAAAGGGAAGCAGCCATTACTCCTCACTTTGGATGAAGCGCAAACACTGGGGACGGGCAATGCTCCCCCTTCCGACCACACTGGGACGGCAATCAATGTACTTGATGCGATTCACAACGGAAAATTGAACAAACCCGTCATCCTGATCGCGGCGGGGCTGGGGATGACGGCAGAGGCCTTTCGATCATTGGGGATTTCGAGGTTTGAGGGGGAATCTTTTGTAGAGTTGGGCGCATTGGGAAAGGAGGCTGAGCACGCGATACTCCATGACTGGCTCACGAAGGAAGGCGGGGCGAAAGGAGATCTCGAGAAATGGATACATGCCATCGCTCGGGAAACGCATGGATGGCCGCAACATATCGTGTCGTATGTAAAACCCGCATTGAAGCAACTGGTGGCAGACAACAGGATCATGACCAAGGATGGACTGAATGTCGTTCTGGAGGCAGGGCAACGCGCCCGGTTGGAGTATTACGAACGGCGTGCGGACGATTTCGCCAGCGAACATCGTCATTGTTTGGCAAGAGCATTTGCAGATATTCCATTAGGGGAAAGCACGACACTCACTGCGATCATGTCCTCCCTAACTCAGGATTGCGGCGAAATGGAAGCGGAGAAGCTGTTTCGGCGGGCACTGCACAGAGGTATGCTGCACAGCTACAGAGGGAATTATGTTGTTCCAATCCCCTCCATGCAGGATTGGCTCGTAACCAATTACGCCCACATCCAGATCAAATCCCCGCACGAGGTACAGACGACTCGTGGATCTAGAGAGAAAAGTTTTAGCAGGAATTTAGAGCGGTAACACTTCCATGTTCTGCATGAGAACTGAATGGACCCCTGGCGGGGGCACGGCCGGTTTTTGCCAACTCCCTGGAAGTTGGCGAAAAGTACTGAAATGCCCAATTATGGGCCAATTTCGCTGTTTTCGCCCCCTGTAACCCCCTCTAATTTTGTCTAGATTGAGACTTTGCGTACCTAGTGCTTGGCAGAAAATACGAAAATTGCCCAAAAGTCTTTGATTCAAGGTCTCTGGAGTAGTTTTTGAGGATTGCCTCTGGAGCGAGTTTTTTTGATTTTGGCATTTTCTATAGGAATTGGGTGGTTTGTAGGCGTTCTGGGCGCCCAAACCAGAAATCTTCGCGTCTCACAGAGGACAAAAGCTTAACCTGGTTTGGACTTCGGCGTTGAATTCTTTGAACTATTTCTCTTTTTGTCATGCGTACGGTTTTTCAAACTCAGATGATGATTGGCACGGTTCCCATTGAGGAGATTGAACTTGACCTCAAGAGTCGGGATGATGTGATCGCCTATTTGTATGGTCTCCAGCAGATCTTCAAGGATCCTCGGATCCGTAAAAAGCTGTTTACTGCTCTGGACTCCGGCTACAATCCTGTGGTCCGCAAGGATCGTGGACGTCCGGGAATGGACTTGTGGCGGGTCTTGGTATTAGCGGGATTACGGCAAGCGATCCACTGTGATTATGATCGTCTGGCCCTGTTGGCCAATGGATTGAAGGTGCTTCGCCAGATGATGGGACACAGCGATGAGGATGACACGCAGTACAACCGTCAGACGATCCAGGATAATGTATCGGCCCTGTCGCCGGAGCTTCTTGAGCAGATCAATCAATTGGTGGTGAACAAGGGGCACGAGGCCATGGGGCGCACCGAAGGGGATCTATTGAAGACACGAGGAGACTCCAAAGTCGTCAAAACAAATGTAGAATTTCCTACGGACGTGCGTCTGCTGTGGGATACGATTCGGTGTTTGCTCCGCGAGTGTGTCCGGGTATCGGAGCAGTTGAGGCTTCGGGGCTGGCGGCAGCATGCCTATCTTCAGAGAAAGACGTACGAACTATTTCAGTCTATTCGCACGGCTCGGCAGCACAAATCCAACCACAAGGGAGTGGAGGCATATCTGGAATACTGTCGAAAGATCCAGGAGAAAGCGGAACAACTGCTTCATGAGTTGGACGCATTTCTTTCTGCGTCCATTGATGCGAACCATGTGGATCAACTCTCTGTGTTGGATGCAAACCAGCTGAGTCAACTGCGGAAATCAAAGGCGCGAATCGTGGAATTGGTCGCCTATGTGGTGAAATTTACGGATCAAATTGATCGCCGCATTCTGCGAGGAGAAACGATTCCCCCGCAGGAGAAGGTGTTGTCTATTTTCAAACCGCATACGCGTTGGATCAAGAAAGGGAAGGCTGGCGTGGTATGCGAGTTAGGGGTTCCGGTTGCGATGATTGAGGATGAGCATCAATTTATTCTGGGGCACGAAATTATCTGGACGGGGACGGATAAGGATGTGGCTGTATCCTTGATTAAGTCGGTGCAGGCGATCTACCCAGACGCTCGGAGTTGCTCCTTGGATCGGGGCTTTTACAGTCCTGCATCGTTTGACGAGTTGGATCAGTTGTTAGAGGTCAACGCAACGCTGAAGAAGGGGCGTTGCACGAAAGAGGAGCAGCAACGTCAGGCAACGGACTCGTTCAAGCAAGGACGGAAAGGACATTCGGCGGTGGAATCTGCGCTGAACAATTTAGACCAACGAGGATGGGATGTGGTGCGTGAAGTGAGTCCAGAAAGCTTTGCGCGGGTGGTCGGTACCGCCGTACTGGCGGCCAATCTCCACCGGTTAGGACGTCTGGTTCGCAACCAGGAACAGGAACGTGCCAAACGCCGACGACGGCGTGCAGCGTAGAAGGCCTCTGAAATCGCGTCAAAACACGACCGCGTGTTCGGCGCGGATGGCAGAGCTACGTTCAGATCACACGAAATCTGCTGATTTAGCATCGAAACACGACCAAAACAGGGCCCAAAACGGATCGAATGGACACGGCGTTTCCAACGTTCGTCATATTACAGAGAAAATTGAGCAAACCTGCCAATTTCTGCTGAATCAAAATTCAAAAACAGCTATTTTCTGCCAAGTACTAACTACTTGGATCCCCGCTTGGTCGGCTTTGCTTGGAAAAGAATCTTAGCCACTTCTTTGGGGGTCTTGCCACGATAGAACGGATTGATCGCCGGTGTGTCGGATCGTTTCTCCAAGAGTCGCAATCGCTCTTGTTCTTTGCGTTGTTCTGAGTTGGAAGCAGGTTTCATTACGAAAGTGCCACGCTAAGATTCGCTCTTTTTGATCAATTTCAAACGAACTAAATCGGATTCATCCCAGCCTATATCCGATAACAATTTCTTTAGAACTTTAGGACCATAGGTTTTCTTCGGGTGGAAATGGATAACAATGCGATCATTTCCAGATATGTCCCCCTTCATCTTTATAAATCCAATCGTGGCTCCCCTCTTTCGTTCTTGTGTCCATCCATCTCGTTTTAATGCACGAATAATTTCTTTAGCCGTGACGTTTTTGATTTGTTGCCAAGTGTTTCTGGAAATGGCCATAGCAGAGATATCTTCTGGGTTGGAGTGGTTGGAGTATCTCTACATTCTCTTATCTTCAGATATTCTCCTTCTGGAAATGACTCTCCGTGATTAGATAGGGAATCTAGATATAAGATTATCCCATCTTCAACATTCTTCAAAACTTCTTCTTCTGTGTCTCCCCCAACGTGTAGTCCTTTAAGAGCAGGTGCATGTGCGTAAAATCCATCTCCATCCCTCTCGACACAAACGGTAATGGTTATCTTTTTTCGTTTCATTGCATGGGGGTTGGTGTAGTGAGTACCTAACATACAAAAACATCACATCCTTCAAACATACGCTTATACGCTTTCAAAATTGAAAACGTTCCCAGTATATAAACAAGTCGTACATTGCGCGCAATGCATTATCGTCCGAGAAATCCGACACGTCGGGTTGCTCGCCAAATATAATAACCGCTAAGACGCATGGGTTCGCTACCTGTGCTGGTGAATAGGCGGGACATCTCTTGACCGCGCCCATCCGGGCGCAGGATTGTCTTGGACAATGAATGTACAGCCCGACACCTGTACATCAATCACCAGACAAAATTGGACTCAGTTAAACATCACCTATAAGATACAGGGGATTTTACCCCCGGGCTACTTGACAATCCCATATCAATCAAGTCGTAAACCCCTGTGTTAACTGCCTTGGTGGTATTAACACCACGCACGTTGATACGATCTGTGGGCTTTAAGCCTAATTCCTTCGATACCTTACAAGATATAGAAGTACACTCTGCACCTGTATCCCAAATCGGGATAAAAACCTGGCTACTGGTTTTTGAATCTAATGCAGAAGAAACTTTGACGTTATTCCTAAGATGGCAACTCCTTGCGGCACAGTTGCGTATTCCAAACGATCTGGGACAGTGGTTCCGATTGATCTGGGACACTTCACTCGGAATGGTGGCCCACTCGGATCGGAATACGCGTACAAATAGACAAAGGGCATAGAGTTGGCATGGAAATATGAGAGAATGGAAAATAAAATGCCCAGAGTAGATACGACGGGTGCCCACCTCCCCTGAGGCGTGATCAACTTCTTCCCTCGTGATCGCCCTCCCCTTCTACTTTGTTCAAAGAGTAGCATTTAGACGACCTGATTTGCCACCCCTGTGCGTACGCACAGGAAACTATCCAACCCCCGGTCGTGGACAAAAAAGAGCAACAAGCCAAGGTCTGTGTTAGTACCCATCTAACACTACAGCAGAAGCAGGCGTTGAAACGCCGGGCACAGAGCTTGGGCATGAGCTTATCGGCTTTTCTGCGAGATTTCATTACGAACCCCAAGCGGACCACCGAAGAGATTATGGCCCGCGAATGGGTGTCGGTTGCACTCCAGCTTCGAAAATTGCAATCAGATGATGGTGAAAACACAGAGCTCCAGAGGATCCTGGAACAGCTGAAACAACTCATTCAGTGCACAACTTCGAGGCAGGATACAGATTGAGAGATTCGATGATTTGTGCAAGTCAACTGGCACAAAGCTTTCATGCGGTTGCCCGCTATCTGGAGTCGCCTAAATCCCATCGCGAAGATCGTGTCCGGGTTGCATGGATTGAAGGACGTAATGTGATCTCCGATGAAAATCTTCAGGCTGCCGCCAGAGAAATGACGCTGGTCACAGCAGTAGACCCCCGTATCAGACGCCCGGTTCTGCACATGTCCATCTCCTGGGCACCGGAAGATGATCCGTCCAGAAGTCAAATGGCGGAAGTATCCGACCGGGTACTCGCAAAGCTCAACCTTCAGGAACACCAGGCCATGCTGGTTGCACACGGGGATGAACACTATGCGCATGTGCATACAATAGCGAATCGTGTCCACCCGATCACTAGGCGGATTCGCGCATTGGGGTTTTATTACCGGGAAATCGAGGAAACGATGCGAAAAGCGGAGCGCGAAATGAACTTCCGCGAGACGCCAGGGCATTATTATCAACTTCCAGGACAAGCTCCCCCGGATCGCCGTGAATCGCTTTCCAAACAGGCGCATAAAGCAACCCAGTCTCGGGGAGAGGTGCCGTTTCAGGTACTTGTGCGTGATGCTGCAGAGGCAGACTTTGATGCAGCGGGCGGCTGGGAGAATTTACATGCACGGCTTGATCGGCATGGGCTCCGGCTGCTACCCAGAGGACATGGCCTGGTGGTCACCGATGGTCATGAGTACGCAAAATGCAGCAGCGTTGCCAGGAACGCCTCTCTACGCAAACTGGAAGCACGCTTTGGCGAATCCTGGCGCAGTGCAGAGGATATCTCGCTGGATCAACAGGTCCAGAAACTCAAGCGAATGAAGATTACAGATCTGACAGCAATCGGCAGACAATCAATCGTTAAGGAATTCATGCAGCTGGACATGAAAGCACATGGACTCAAAGCCAGATTGGGCCAGGCAGTCTATCGGTCATTGAAGGTGCTGGCAAATGACGAAAAACGGCGAGAGGATCTTGGACTCTAAACCTGGTAGTCTTCGAGACCGTGCACAGAAATCCTCCACGGATCATATCCGCAAGGAGTTGGCACCGGTTCTTGAAGCAGTCAAAGGGAATCAAATGGACCTGCAATCCTGTGTCCGTCAAACGAAGATGCTTCTGCATGTTCAACAAGAGCCCTGGAAAAAAGCAGGGACAATGTTATGGGGGATGGTTCTGGGCGCGCTTCTGTTTGCACTGCTGCAGCCTAGAATCCAGCACACTCATGATGCGTGTGCACTGGGAAGTAAGATCATGGCGGCCTCGTCGACATTGTCTGACTCCGAACGTGCCCTGATCGAAAGGATCGCTGGCGAGTGATCTTGCCTGTCTCGTAGCAATAGATCCGTGGCATCCGGTATGTAACTGCGTACCATCTCATCATCTTACAAGGTGGTCTAACGTGCAACAGAGTACATTTCTTGCAGCTTTCCTATTTATCAGCAGCCTGGCGCAGGCTCAGCAGCCGGCTCCAGAGCGTATTGTAAATGTATCCGGGCCCGTTCAGCCGGCCATTGATCAGCAGATCTCCAGCTTCAATACCGGAGGGAGGGCGGATGTGCTCCGGCAGTCCGATGTGTTGATTTATCCATACGGGATCTATCAGCCCGTCCTGACCTGTACGGTACTCCGGGCATGCATTGTCGAGCTTCAAGCGGGGAAACCCTGATCAGTTTGATTGCCGGAGATGACCAGCGGTGGTTGATTGGTCATACTGCTACCGGGATGGGAGCGGAAACGGCAATCGTCTCGGTCAAGCCGATCGACCACAATATCACGACGAATCTCATTATATCCACGGATCGCCGGGTGTACCATATCACCCTCGACAGCCCACCATATACCACGAAAAGAAACGAATACAACCCCCAACACCAGTACACGCGGCACATCCGATTTTACTACCCTGCTGAACCCAAATTCGCATCTGTACCTGCACGCGAACAGGCAAGTCCTCCCAATGGTCTTTCCCTGAAAAAATTGAATCACCGCTACACTTGGCGGGCAGAAAAAGGGTTCCCCTGGGTTCCCTCGGCAGTATTTGATGATGGCGAGCGCGTTTACATACGAATTCCATCCCATGCCTACTCGGAAGATCAGCCGCTTCTCAGCATTGGAATACGTGGTAGTGAGCGTGTCGCTGATTATGTGGTACGTGACGGATACTTCATTGTAGATGGGCTTTTTGAACAGGCACGACTGATTACTGGTGGAATTGCACGCAAGGGATTCTTTCGAAGAAAACGGCATACACAGCGCGCCCTGCACCTCTACAGAGCAAAATGATCGGTAACCTGAACAAACCCGAAAACGAAGAAGCCGAATTTGTTGATCCGGTTTCTGTTACACGATTATCCAGGCGGAATATCCTGGCCCTGGCACTGAGCCTGGCAGGGGTATTACTCGTATTGTTTTTCAGTAGCCGCCGCCAGTCAGCAGAACCCAGCACAGAGTACGAGTTGGCCCCATCCCCTGTCGTGGATGTACTCGCATTGGCACCGGTCGAACCGCGTACTCCCATGCCCAGTCCCTGGGAGCCCTCCACATCAATACGCCCGGAGCACACAGACGAGCGAAAATCCACCTATGATCAGGCACGCCAGTCCCGTGGGGTTCTACATGTTTCGAGTATAGTGAATTCTGACAGTACCCAAGAACCTTCCACCATCACAGAAAAAGAGGAAGAGTTGATCCTTTTGGAAGGCAGCGTGATCACGGCCGCTCTTGAAACAGGCATACATAAGGGTCGACCAGGCCCGGTTCGTGCACGGGTGGTGCGGCCGGTCCGGGACTCCAAACGGCTGGAACAGGTGCTGATTCCAGCGGGCACACAATTCATTGGTGCAATGGAAGGAACGCTTGCCGGAGAAGAGCCACGGGCTCTCATTGTATGGAATCGAATGGTTTTCCCGAATGGGGAGACCAAGGATTTACCGGGACTCCCTGCACTTGACCAAAGTGGTGAGGGGGGATTGCAGGACAAGGTAAAACGCCACCGGGTTCAGCGGTTTGGCAGTGCAGCAATGTTGGCACTGATCGGGAGTGCCACCTCCATTGCCACCGCCACAACGGCCGGCAGTCTGGTGGGCGGCTCGCTGGCATTGGAACTGTCTCGCACCGCATCCGGTCAACTGGAGCGCGGCAACCGACGACAACCGACACTCATCCTCCGTCCAGGATATCAGTTTCTGGTGTACGTGTCCAGGGATATGACATTTGCAGGGCCGTACGTTGAATAGGAACACGCAAGAACGACTCTACGGCTGGACCGCTCCTCGCTCTCTGGGGATTCGAAGTGTGCTCACGCTCCTGGTTCTCTTCCCTCTTGTGAGTTGCCAAGTTGCACTTACCGTCATGACATTCATTTGGGGGCCACCTGCTGCCACCCCTCTCCTTCCGTATGAGCTTACACGGGCAGTCCTTTTGAGTGCGGCAGTAGTGGCAGCGCCCTGGCTGCCTCCAACCCTCAATGCGTGCGCCCCTCCTTCCGCTCATTATCGCACTCTGTCTGATGAGTATCGTACCCTTATTCAGTCCCCATCATGTATTTCTGGCGATTGCACATGCTCTGGATAGACCGGAATTGATGGGAGTTGTCATCGGGGCTCTTGCGGTCGGTGGGTTGATGGGAATGCTTGTGGTCAGGGGAATCATGACACGGACTACTGAGCAACTTTCGCTGGCCAAAGGCTCTACACAGTGGGGAAATGCACATGCACTGAAGAAACCTGCCAAAGGGCTCCTTCTCGGAAAGATGGGATCAGACTATCTGCGATATGATGGAGATGGACATCTGCTTACGGTGGCAGCAACGCGGAGCGGAAAAGGAGTTGGAACCGTCATGCCCAACCTTCTGAATTATGAGGGCAGCATGCTGGTCACGGATCCAAAAGGAGAAAACTACGCAGTGACCGCTTCCTGGCGACGGGATTATCTGGGACAGAAAATCGTGGCCCTAGATCCCTTCAAGCTCGTCGAGACGTGTGACACGAAAGTGGCATCACTGAATCCGATGGATTTTATTGACCTTGGTGGAGAGGATTATGTGGAAAACGGCAATGATGCTTGCTGATATGATGATCGGTCGAAGCCATCAGGCCGAAGAATCTCATTGGAGGATGGAAGCAAAAGGGTTGCTGCTGAGCTTCATCCTTTATGTGGCAGAAAGGGACGAGTTTAAAGATGAGCGGCATCTGATCAAAGTACGCAGTCTTTTAACACAGAACAGTGAGGGGATGGATCAGACGCTGAGGGCAATGAAGGAAAGTGCCCTGTCCCAGGTGAAGGAAGGGGCCTGCCGGATTGAGCAGAAGGCTGACCGTGAGCGCAGCGGTGTCTTTTCCACCGCGCAAAGCCATACCCATTTCTTGAGCAGCCCCCGAATGCAACATGTACTTACGAGTACGAGTTGCGATCTGGAGGATCTAAGGCGTGGAAAAATGACGGGATACATCATTCTCCCCCGAGAATATCTGAGTGCATTTGCTCCGTGGCTCCGCCTTATGATTAGTAGTTGTTACTATGTCTGCACCCACGATGCTACAAAAAAATCTCGTCCAGCGCAGCGGGTGATCTTTCTCCTGGATGAATTTGCCAACCTCGGATATATGCGCAATATCAAGGAGGCAGTGTCCTTGGGAGGTGGTTACGGTCTGACGATGTGGCTGATTTTGCAAGATCTGGCACAACTCAAGCGAGAGTATCACAGTGAATGGGAAAGCTTTTTGGCCAACTGTGACGTGATTCAGGCATTTGCGATACAGGATCCATTCACAAGCCAGAAGATTGCGCAGCTTCTTGGAGAAATGTCAATCTGGCAGCGCAGATTGAACAAAGGGGAGGGGCATAAATTCGGGCGAATGCGTGCAGGCTATGAGGAGGGGAGTCGTCCGCTACTGAAGCCCGATGAACTGCGAAGACTCCACCCGGCCCGCCAACTGCTATTCGTGCGACCATACCAACCCGTAGCGGCAGACAAGTTCGTCTACTACAAAGATCCATTAACCGCCTCCCGTGCACGGCCGAACCCGTTTGTCGGCTAACAACCCATATTCCGTGGATTCCATGGCTGCATAAATTCAAAACGATGGAACCTCTTGCGAAACTAACTATTTGTAGCGACTGGGGTCAGCAGGGATCTGTGGACATGAAAACATATTCCCGAGAAATCCCGAATTCTGGCAGATCTTCTGTGCCTCCAGGCTCCCCTTGAAGTACCTGAACACTCTAATAAAACGATGAGTAAAAGTCGGTTCGCTATAGAATAGCGACTTAGTTATTAGAATTTCAGGGGTTTACAAGAGCCTCATTGAACTCCCAATTTTGAGAGCCTTATGCCTTTCGGCAGGCACAATCCCGCTTTATGTATATGGTTATTCTTATTGACTACGATAACATCCCAAAACCGCTACGGAGGAGAAGTTTGTGCCATATTATTGAGGTAATACTAGGCAAAGTTGGATTTGGACCTATGACTTCCATTGAAAATGTATCTTGTCGCTTATACGGAGGTTGGCTGAGGAGAAGATCGTTGTCTCAAAGGGCCCAAGACCTGTCTCGACAAATTCACAGGGATTTCCCGTTTTCCGTTCGTGTATCCAATGAGGTAAACGTAATTGCAAAAGCCGAACTGGTAACATCACTTGCATGCGATCCACAGAATGATTTCCCTCATACATTTAGAATACGGTCACAGACAGCTCCATTTGGAGTCAAGCGTTTTCCAGTTCCCGAGTGTGCGGCACAGCACGATTGTCCAATCTCGGTTGTGAACTCCTTCGTATATAATCAGATCTGCATTCATGCAGACTGTGGTGTATCACCCGAAACCGTATTTTACCGGGCAGAGCAGAAGCTGGTTGATTCCATGATTGTCGTGGACTTAGTCCATTTTGCGACTGATCAAGAAGAACATTTGGTGTTAGTATCCGGGGATGATGATATGTGGCCAGGTATCCGGTATGCTTTGCTAAAAAAAGCACTCATCACCCACATAATTCCAAAGGTTTCGAGCAGGCGTGGAAATCCATATGAACAGCTATCCACGAAGAGTTATACTGCTGTAACACTGTAAATCACAGGTATATAGATGCAATTCGAAAGCTTCAAACGTATCGTAACGACGTTCGCAGATGAAAACAATGAAGTGGTTGTAGACGAAGGCCACTTATTATTGTCTATCCGAGACGAATTAGTGGAGGCAGAAATAAAGGCATCTCCAGATGGGATCCAAGTTGAACACAACGGCGCGCGCTTAACCGCAGAACGGTGGATTCGTTCATACCTCGCGCGGCTATCTACTCTCGCAGACCGGATTATCGACTATGTTTCTCCTCCTGAATACTACGTGTCCCCAAGTGTTACTCCAGACTGGAGAAATAGGTCACAACAAGGTTGCACCTCACCTGATTCAACAAGTGAGCTCCTAAATAGGCTTAGTCAACCTCGAGCGGGCATGACCTCAATATATTTTTTGACTTCCGATGCGGGAGAAGGCAAAACCTCACTTATTGAAAAAATTTCTGTGGACCAAGCCTTAGCATTCAAAAGGAAAGAAAAACACACGCTGATTCTCCCAGTTCCCTTGGAAGGGCGTCCATTTTTGCGTTTGGATGATGCCATTGTAGCATCGCTTTTGAACAGACTTCGTTTTCCATTTCTGTATTATGATTCATTTATTGAGCTTGTTAAGATGGGGGCAATTATACCGGCATTTGATGGATTTGAAGAGATGCTTGTTGATACCAAGTCTGACGAAGCCATTTCAGCAATTGGTCAATTGGTCAATCAATTGACTTCCACTGGAACCCTACTGATTGCAGCCCGCAAGGCATATTTTTGATGTGTCTTTGAGTGCCCAAACAAAATTGTTGGATTCTGTTCGCTCTAACCAAAATGTAGGGACGTATCGCTTCGCTCTGAACCGGTGGGATCGTAAAGTATTTCTTGAATATGCCAGTAAAAGAAGAATTTGGAACCCCCAAGAACTGCACTCGAAAGTTGTAGAGCAGTTGGGAAGAGGTGATCATCCGGTGCTGACAAGAGCAGTACTCGTTCGGAGACTCATAGATATAGCCGAAGAGGAAAAGGATCTAGATAAGTTTCTGCGACGACTAGGTCATTCACAGACACATTACTTTTTCGATTTTGTAGAGGGTATCATTGATCGGGAGGTCTACAAATGGCTTGACAAATCACATGACCTTGATGAGCCAGGAAGGCAAACACCTCTGCTTACACTGGAGGAACATCACAAACTGCTCTCGCAATTCGCTTTCGAAATGTGGGTTAATTCAGTGGATGCTCTTAACCTTGATCTTGTGCAACTCGTTGTGGAATTTTTTGCCGAAGAAAGAGGCAAAAATCCAAGTGTGTTGCGGCAGATATCCAAGCGCATTCCAGAGCATTCTCTCTTGTGCAAGGATGAGTCCCGAAATAGCATCCGATTCGACCACGAAGACTTTCAGGAATTCTATTTAGGCCAAGCCTTAGCTCGCGCTTTAGCAATCTGGGACAGTCCAGATGTAAAACTGATTCTAAATGTTCGTGCACTAACGCCGTCAGTGATTAAAGAAGCTATTCGCTACTTAACAACCCAAAACAAATCTATATCAATAGAAGAATTGTTGTACAAGCTTCATGAATTATCGCGAGGCAAATGGCATTCCTATATCAAAGAAAACTGTGGAGCACTGATACTGGAGTTAGCAGAATATTCGAAAAAAGCTCATTCAATTATTGACGCAAATTTCCCTTCAAATGCTTTGCAACAACGAAAACTGCAGAACCTAGAGATATCCAATTCTTTTTTTAACGTGACAAGCCTTGCCAATTGTAAAATCACCAATTGCAGATTTTACAAGTGCGATTTTGCGCACTTGGAGCTTGATGGTACCGAAGAACTGGACGATACAATTTTCGACAGCTGCAAGTTTGACTCAGTAGCCATTGGTAAGGACTCGGAAGATCAGCAAGTATTCTTCGCCCCAGGTAAAATATTTACCGTACTGAGCAACCGAGGCGTTTAAATTAGGGTCACAACAGGAAAAGATTGCTAGAGAAATGAATATACCATGTATGGACGATGACATGAAAATCGCCATGCGGTTCATACGAATGTTCAATCGAGCGACCGCAATAAACGAAAACGTTGTTGGTCAACGAATCGGAAAACAATCTGGCTATTTTTTCAAGAGGATTCTCCCAGAGCTTCAAAGTGTAGGCCTTGTAAGATCCACAGACGGATCCAATAAGAAACTGCGACTGATGCCCAAGTTATCGCACATAGACGAGCTTGTTGAGAACTCTGCAGGTAGATTCAATCAATTTATTCAAGAGGCTTCAAAATAGGAACTAGTCATGACTTCAATTAACTTTGACGCTCCACCACGTTCGTTCTAAGCGACATGGATACTTCCATTTTCTTTTGCGTTTCTTGCAACGAAGAGAACTAATTCGGAGCCCTACCCCTGCCTTTTATTATTGCGAGTGAGGGCTCCTATGCCTTGCAGGAACTACACGAGACCTGATCTAAGAAGCTGCTCTACGCCCAGTTGTACTAACCAGAAATGGAAATCTATAGCCTCTCACAAAATCGTGACAAATTGTTACTTCATGGGTTTTGCAAGAAGCTTGTTTGAAAAACAAAGTTCCGCGTGCACTTCTCCTATACTGCAAAATGTCGCTGATGGCTAGTTCAATTGAGTGGACAGAAACCACTTGGAATCCTGTCACGGGCTGCACCAAAATTAGCTTTGGTTGCAGGAACTGCTATGCGGAGCGAATGGCCCATAGGCTCCAAGCCATGGGCTTGGAGAAATACAGAAATGGCTTTTCCGTAACCGTGCATCCTTCCACACTGGATCTCCCGTTGAAATGGAAGAAGCCTCGCTTGGTCTTCGTGAATTCGATGTCCGATTTATTTCACGAAGATGTAACCACCGACTTTGTCAAGCGTGTGTTTGACATTATGAACCGTGCTGGTCATCATACATTTCAGGTTCTCACGAAACGGCCGGAGAGAGCTGTTGAACTCAGTGACCAACTCACATGGACCCCGAATATCTGGCTCGGTGTGAGCATTGAAAATGCCAGGTGGCAGCACAGACTCAATTCCTTGAAGCAAACGGGTGCCATGCTGAAATTCTTGTCACTTGAACCTCTTCTGGGGTCTCTCACAGAAATCTGCCTAGATGGAATTGACTGGGCGATCGTTGGTGGGGAATCCGGGCCCGGAGCGCGGACAATGGATCCTCAGTGGGTCAGAGAAATTCGCGATAATTGTTTGCGAAGTGAAGTGGCCTTCTTCTTTAAACAGTGGGGAGGTACCTTCAAAAAACGTACAGGAAGAATTCTTGATGGGCGCACATGGGACGATATGCCAAATGCATTTCCGACTCAATCGGAAAATGTAGCAGCATAAATGGATAATAGAGCCATGAACGTGGA
>CBDBMQ010000025.1:0-77238 GCA_965207565.1 Rhodothermales bacterium
CAAAATCGGCCGGATACTGACTGACCTCTTGCGTTAATTTAGAGATTTTTGTCCTCAATTTGGCCATTTCAGGGTCTAAATCGGCCATTTTCCGCACAAATTCGCCGTTTTTCTGGTATTTGTTCCAAAATCTCTCGAAATAGTGGATTTTTACGGAACCATCCTGATCAATACCTGTAAAATCCCTCAAATCTACCCTTGATTCATGTATATCCGGTCGAAATCTCGAACCCTGAAATCCGGGATCAAAGCCGACACCTTTTCCCTGGTGGAATCCCATCGGGTGAATGGGATGTCCAAACAGCGTACCCTACTCAATCTTGGCCAGGATTTCAGCATCCCCCAAGCACAATGGCGGATCCTGTCCCGACTCGTCATGGATGGCTTGCGGGGGTATGAACCGATGTTTCTTGAAGATGAAGCGCTCCGCAAAGCCAGTCAGAAAATCATCCAACGTCTCCAGGCCAAGGGCTATGATCCAGACGATCCGCGGGATGATCGGGATTCTATTCTCACCTACGAGATTCATCACACCGATACGCGAACCGTTGGTGGCGAGCGTGTGGCGTTGCAGGCGTTGGAGCGTTTGGGTTTCGCCGAGATTCTTCAAGACCTGGACTTGAATGAAGATCAGATCCACTGGGCCACGGCGCTGGTAGTCGGACGGATGCTTTCCCCGGGAAGTGAACGGCAAACCCATGAATGGATGCGCGATCGCTCCAGCATCTTGGAACTTCTCCGAGCAAAACTTCCGAGTGAGCGGTCGCTCTACGATGTTGGAGACCTGCTGTACCGCCACCGCAAGTCCATCATGGATGGACTCTTTGGGGCCGCCAGGGACCTGTTGGGATTTGGCGAAACGATTGTCTTTTATGATCTGACAAATACCTTCTATACCGGTCGTTCCCACGGGACGTTACTCCAATATGGACGCAGTAAAGAGAAGCGATCGAATTGTCCGCTGGTGACGTTAGCCTTGATCCTTGACGCATCCGGGTTTCCTCGCACCGTCCACATTCTTCCCGGCAATGCCAGTGAGCCCGGTACGCTGAAACAGGCGATTGCGCAGTTGGCTGGGGCCAAACCTACGGTCATCATGGACGCGGGCATTGCAACCGAGGCGAATCTGACGTATTTGAAGGAGCAGGGACTGGGTTGGATCTGCGTGGAGCGGACCAAGACCCCACCGGTCCCCGAACGCGAGCCCGATCAAGTGTTTGAAACCAGTACGAAGACCCTGGTGCGTGCGTGGGCGATTGGGAAGGACGATCAAGAGCAACGTGTGTATCTGCATAGTGCGGCCCGGCAGGCCGTTAGTGATCAGATCCTTGAGACCAAGCGGGAGAAATTTGAAGATGCCATTGCACACCTGAACGAGGGGCTTACCGTAAAGGGGCGACCCAAGACGTATGAGGTCATCCAAAAGAGGGTCGGGCGATTGGTGGAGAAATATAAAAAGGTGGCGTACCAGTACGAGGTGAAGGTATGTCAGAAAAAAGACAGTCCGAATGCGCAATCCATTCGCATCCAGCGTCGGTCGGCCTTTGACGAACGCACGAATGCTTCGGGGGGCTATATCGTGCGAACCAGTCACATCAAGTGGCCTTGTAAAAAGGTTGCATGCACCTACTGGAGATTGAACGAGATTGAACAAACCTTCCGTACCATCAAATCCGACCTCGGATTACGCCCCATTTACCATCGGAAGCAAGAGCGGATTGAGGCACATCTGTTCCTGTCGATCCTTGCCTTTCATACGGCTCACCTGATTCGGAGTCAACTGCGAATCCATCAGATTCATCGGAGCTGGGCAACGCTCAAAGTAACGCTCAACCACCAGAACCGGGTGACCACGGTACTTCCACAAAATAAAACCCACTGTATCCTGCTCAAACAAGATGCAGACCTGAAACCATTCCAACGGAAGGTCTTCCAGGCGTTGGAACTCAACACCGGAAATTACACCCAACGAATCAAGGCGAAACGCCCAAAAAAAGAGGACGCTGACAGGTAAAAAAAGAACGGAAAAATAGCCCTTTTTGAGACCCCCTGAAAAATAGGGGGCAGCAGAAATCCGCAAAAAAATCCACTACATTGCAAACTTGCGCAAGGTGGATACGCTTGCTTCTGGAGAAATTGTGATTCAAAACGCCGACACATCACTTTGGGGATCCGACGAAGGATGGGAGGTTGTGGAGGAGAGGATGTATGTGCATATTCCGATGATGTGGACCATCCATTCCGAGTGAAGTGGGCCACCATTCCGAGCGAAGTGGGCCAGACTGCCAGGACGGAATAAATGCAATTTGAGCCGTCGGTTGAATCATGCAGGGTTGCTACCATCGCAGGCGCTCATCGCTCTTCAAGGCCGCTCCCTTCACTCTAGGTCAAACTCGTAGCCGTATACATACTCTTCCCACGGTGAAGACACGTACAAATGATCTCCATGCAGGAGAAAATCCACAGGATTAATCTCCTCCGTATCGTTGAATGTGCTGAAAATCACTTTTGCGGCCATTTTATAGTCATTTTCAGATAAATCAAGGACATAAATACCCCTTGAATTTACAATTAGATAGCGAGAATTGAGGAACTTTATTGTTTTCATGAATCCACGCGTACCAGGTTCCATTCCTTCAGGAGATCCAGCGGGGGGACCAACAGCAGGATTAAAATCACGAACCCGTTTTCCCTCGAACCGAATGGTCTTCAAATGTCTGAATTGATCATCATAAACAAAGATATACGGGAGCCCCGCGTATGCCACTGCAATTCGATCCCCCCCAGGAGAAGCCGTTACGAGGTTGCCGTTTTCTCCCGACCGACCATCCAGATCCAAAACAGGAAGTAACTTGACGGATTCGATCCATGAATAAGGGGGCAATTTGCTATAAGGACAAATTAGCCAGTCAATCCCAATACATCCCAGAAATATATAATCAGGGGAAACCGAAAATCGCTGTTGCATTCCTGTACTGAAATTAAAAAACGAGCCAACGTATTCAATTTTTTCCGTGAATATTTGTACACGCTCCGAATCCTTGACGAATATGTGCGAACCGTCATAATCGATCCCCCATATGTAATTAAACTCTCCAGGAGCTTTTCCTTGGACACCAATTTTCCGGCTCAAATAACCATCATCTCCCACCGTGAAGATGTTATGTCCATACGATTCAGAAATGTAAATACTGTCTCCAACTGAGATCATATAGGACGGACGACCAAGAATCAACGAATCAGTTGGAATACCCAACCTAGTCGTTGCTATCCATCTTTCCGGTTCAATATCCGTGTTGACCACGAAGTGGGGAGCAGAATCCAGTAAGCTATCAATAACCGGAGAATCTTCAAATCGAGTAAGCGTTGTTTCTCCGTTCTGACATGCAGTAAAGGATAATAACAGAAACAGAATCCCCGCATACCTCCATCTAAGAGATGGAAATATGCGGGAAATGGGAATGAAATTCATCTACGGCAAATCACTCCATTGTCATGCCGCATACTGATCCCCCATAGGATCCAGTACCACTAAAATAGTGCGTATCATCGCCGCAATTAATGGCCTGCGTCCATCCTCCTTCACTCTCCGTAACCGTAGTTTGGCACTCACCATTATCGCAATAAAGCGATCTGATTACGGGCCGCTCTTGAGATTGGACAGAAAGAATGCTGCCAGCGAAAAGAAATAGGCACATACATGCCAGACTAAGTAAAAACTTCGTTTTGAAGAAAAATTTTGTTATGGTTGAAGGATGCAAACGCGCTAAGTTACGGACACAACATCAACAACTCCATATAACCCTGAGGTTTTACAAAAAAATCCCGCAATCCTAGGAATTTGGACCGTTTTTCTGCTGCAGCGTGTCTGCTTGGTGGCGCAGGATCAACGAGAGGAGCGCTGGTAGAGTGGTGTCTCCACTGGAAGGATGTTCGACGCATCAGATTCGCCCAGATAGCCTCAAGCGAAAACCGCCCAAAGACCATCCTGAAACCAGCTGCAAGAAATCCTTGGAAGACCGGCCCGGCCCAAGACTATTCCGGCCCCCGCGGATGCCCCGCCGCCAGCGCTAATCAGCAACACGGAGCAGGCGGGCCCGCGTGTACAGCGAACAGTTTGCACGCAGGACAGATTTTCCGTGGTCGTGGAACTGCAATTTAGGCGCGAGGCCTCGGTTGTCCAGGCCGGCCCCAGATCATAAACTCCCGCGGCATTGAAGGGCAGCGTCCGATCTGGAAGAGGGGAGGGAGTGCAGGGCCCGCTCCCCACGCAGACGAACGTCTCGGAGCCCAAGAAAGTGACAACCTCTCTAGAGCGGGAAACCCCGTTGCGGAGACGTTGAAGACTCTGCAACAACGCCAACAGACTGCCCCTAGGGCAAAAACCACGAACCAATGACGGAGCAACCGAAAATCAATCGCGGAAGGCTGTGGCCACGCCGGATCATGGTCGGCCTGACAGACGCAACCGCCGACAAGGCCGAGCCCCTCATCCGCAAATCCAGGTGCCAGTCAGCATGGTAATCCGAGAGGCCGGCATGCGACACGTTCCCAACAAACTCAAGCGCATGAAGCGACCGGGAGGGGACGGGGTCGCTGTGGACGCCTAGCAGTAGGCCGAGGCAAACGGCCAGTAGCTTTGCCAGGCAATCGCCCCAGAAATTTCACCTAGACCGCCTGCAGGGCAACGACACATGAGCGCAGAAACCAGAAACCCATTCACCACAACCGGGCTAGCCATCCTTGCCATGGCCATCAGCCTAACCGTTCTACCCAGCGCAGCGCAAATACCCGATCCAGATTCGCTTGCAAGCCTAAAGGAGAGGGCGGAACAGGGAGACGCCCATGCGCAATACATCCTGGGATTGATGTACGAGTTCGGGGATGGTGTGTCCTAGGATTACAATTACACCAAGGCCGTGAAGTGGTACCGGAAAGCCGCAGAGCAGGGAGACCCCGAGGCGCAATTCAACCTGGGAGTAATGTATTACGAGGGGGAGGGTATGCCCCAGAGCGACGTCAAGGCAGCAAGGTGGTATCGGAAGGCAGCAGAACAGGGACACGCCATTGCGCAATTTAGACTGGGATATATGTACTTCTACGGGAGGGGCGTGCCAGAGGATCATATAAAGGCTTACGCGTGGTGGAGTTTTGCCGGCATGGGTTACGAAGACTTCAGAGAGCTCAGAGACAAGTTGAGAGAGCTCCCGACCGCAGAGTAAATCGCCGAGGCACAGAAACTAGCCGCTGAGCTGTACGAACAGATTTCAGCAAGGCAGCAGGAGACGGAGCACTGAGCCCCAGACTATTCCGGCCCCCAAATTTCACCAGACTGTCCCAGGGCACCGACACATAACCGCAGGAACCAAGAACTCCTCTACCGCAACCATCCTCGCCATGGCCATCAGCCTAACCATTGGGGCCTGCACCGGGGAAATAACCGACACCGATTCCCGGGAAAGCATTCAGGCAAAGCAGGAGCTTGAAAGCATAAAGCAGAGAGCGGAGCAGGGAGACGCCGAGTTGCAACACAGGACAGGATCGAGATACGAGGAGGGATACGGCGTGCCAGAGGACGCCGCCGAGGCGGCGAAGTGGTTTCAGAAAGCGGCAGAACAGGAAGACGTCCTAGCGCAAAACCGCCTGGGTATGATGTACGAGTTTGAACTCGGCGTACCAGAGAATAAGACTGAGGCCGTGAAGTGGTATCAGAGAGCGGTGGAGCAGGGAGACTGGGCGGTGCAAGTGAGCCTAGAAGGGATTGAAGCGCAGCGCCAACCCCAGCATTCCAGCCCCCGCGGATTTGCCGCACGATTGAGTATTTTATACGCCAGCCCAGATCGCCCCCAGGGCACCGACACATGACTGCAAGAACCAGGAACCCCTTTACCGCAACCAGACTAGCCATCCTCGCCGTGGCCATCAGCCTAACCGTTGTGCCTTGCGCAGAGCAAAGTACCAGCCGAAGAGCCGCAGGCTGAAGTCTCGCTGAGAAGCTTCACCAGTAACTAAAACCAGCCCTGTTCGTAATGGCAATTTCAGTAACCATGCGATCTTCTGCACCAGCCTTGCCGAATGCTTAATTCCCCAATCATAACGGCAGCCCTCTCAGCTGGCTTGTTATTCGCTTTCGGGTGTAGCTCTACGGATCCCGAAATTTCCGGTTCGTGCACCGGTGTGGTGGATACCCTTGTCTCTGACGAAATCGTCATCCATAACACCGATGACCCGCTCTGGGGACCTGAAGAGGGCTGGGAGATTGTAGAGGAGATGAGATTTGGAAGTGGCATGGGGGATGATTCCATTTTTTTTGGGTCAATCCGATCTTTAGATGTTGATAGACAGGGGCGCTTGTATGTCCTTGACTCACATACGCAGCAAATCTATATTTTCGATCCGAGTGGGGCTTTTGTGCGCACAGTTGGATCCGAGGGGTCTGGGCCGGGAGAGTTTGAAAATGCTTCCGCAGTGGATGTCAGCCAGACGGGTGAGATCTGGGTGATGGAAATGCAGGCAGGTAAACTCACCATCCTAGACGCAGAGGGCAATTACCTACGTACGGAGCGGGTGAACACGGCGGGATGGAGTTATTGGCCCTATCCAGGTGGGTTTGACCCGATGGGACGCTATAATGCCATGTCGTTATGCTATGACTATGAAGAAGAGGATACCAAGCTCATGTTGGCCCGGTTTGATCAATCCTTCACTCCCATGGATACGATTGCGATCCCGGAAAGTCCTGTAGAGATTGATGAGTTCGTGCATAATGATTCGGAAGGGGGTAATTATAGCATGCCCATACCGTTTCAAGGAACCTTTGAGTGGGTATTTTCTGCGAATGGCAACTTATGGACACTCTATACAGGCACCTACGAATTGGTTGAAATCACAGCCGGAGGGATACCTCTTCGACGGGTGACCAAGGAATTTGAGCCGCTTCCGGTAACCAGTTCAGACCGGGAGGCGGTCCAGGGTCGTTTTAATTGGTTTAGAGATCAGGGAGGGACGATTGATGAAACGAGAATTCCAAGGAATAAGCCAATGGTTGAAGATTTTTTCAGTGACGACGAAGGGAATCTATGGGTGATGCACAGTGAGACCGGGGATTCAGGCTCACTATTTGATATCTTCAATGCGGAAGGGCAATTCCTGGGAGAGGCCAGCCTCTCCTTTCATTTAGAGATCCATTCCGGGGTTACTGTTCGGGACGGCTTACTGTTTGGGGTTACCGAAGATGAGGAAGGAGGAGAAATGGTTGTGAGGTCACGGATTCAGAAGTAGGTTCTTCCGGGGGGATCCAAGCCGCCCTGACCTGGTGTTCGGGCAGAGCGTGCATCTCCTGATAGCGTCCATTATTTTGATGTGCGGCCAGGAATTTGCGTTCATTTCCAGGTAGACTGTGGGAGCATTACTTGATGAGAATCAAAGAATTATTTCAAGAAGTGGAAGCGTTATTGGAGCAGGCCGACCTGCCCGATCCACGCCGCACAGGTGTATGGATTTTCTGTGATGCATTGCAGTGCAGACCGGCCTATTTAATTTCTCATGAAGACGAACGATTGGGGCGGGATCATGTGGCCAAAATTTCAGCAATGGCAGAGCGCTGCGCCGTGCATGAGCCAGTGCAGTATGTCACCGGATATACTGAATTCAGAGGACTCCATCTTCAGCTTTCATCTCAGGTTCTGATCCCGAGACCCGAAACAGAGCAACTGGTTGAAGTTGCTCTTGAAGCTGTCGGAAGAGAGATGTCCCTTCGGGTTCTGGATATTGGCACAGGCAGTGGGTGTATTGCACTGGCCATGAAGCAGGCAATCCCAGATGCAAGCGTGACTGCATGTGACATCAGTAGGTCTGCGCTTCGCATTGCCAAAGCGAATGCGGCCCAAAATGGACTCGATATTCAATGCATAGTTGCAGATCTGCTGGCAACAGACTTTTTAAGATCAGTGGGTGGCGGATATGAATTGGCCATTGCGAATCCTCCGTATATTCTGGATCATGAGCGTTCAGGGCTTCCTCGGATGGTTCGGGATTATGAGCCGGAGGCGGCACTGTTTTGTGGAGAGGATCCGCTCAAATTCTACCGGGCAATCAGCAGACACATTGCGGATGGTTTATTGGATCACAGAGGGGTTCTTGCATTGGAAACCCATGCTGATTATGCAGAGTCTGTAGGTGCTCTACTTGAGCAGCACGGGGGCTTACAGGTTCAAGTAAAGCAGGATTTCGCGGGGCTCCCTCGATTTGTGCTTGCAAAATTCCCGCGAAAATTCTCACCTGCTCAAGAGTAGAAGAAGACAAAATCAATGCAATCATGAAACTCGCGCTCATTCAATGCTCTGCTACCGATGATCGAAGCGCTAACGTGACCCAAGGGTTGGAGTCACTGGAAGAAGCTGCGCAGGCAGGAGCGGATCTGGTTGTCTATCCAGAACTTGCATTTACACCATTTTATCCCCAACATCGGAAGCAGTGCTATGCGGAATGTGAAGGGAATGATCTGCCTCCACTGTCACTGGCTGAAGAGATCCCAGGCCCGACAACAGAGCTGTTTTGTGAGGCGGCCAAAAGGCTAGGGGTCGTGGTCATTCTGAATCTATATGCACGCAAAGGCGGTGCCGCATTTGATGCATCGCCAGTAATTGATGCAGACGGTACGCTTTTGGGGGTTACAAAAATGATGCATATCACCCAGTACGAGGGATTCTATGAGCAGGATTACTATACCGCTGCCGGTACACAGGCCCCGGTCTACGATACGGCTGCGGGTCGCATTGGCGTAGCCATTTGCTATGATCGGCATTACAGTGAATATCTGAGGGCATTAGCTCTGCAGAAGGCAGACCTAGTGGTCGTGCCTCAGGCTGGGGCGCTCAATGAGTGGCCCGAAGGACTGTTTGAAGCCGAATTGAGAGTCGGAGCATTCCAGAATGGATACTATATGGCATTGGCAAATCGGACGGGCGACGAAGATGTACTGACCTTTGGCGGGAGCTCATTTGTTGTGGATCCAGAGGGTACGGTCGTTGCCCGAGCTCCAGAAAGTGAGCCCTGTATTCTGTATGCCGATCTGCATCTGCAACGCTGCACAGAATCCCATGCACGTAAGCTGTTCCTGAGGGACCGACGCCCAGAAATCTATTCGGGCGGTGCGGTTCGTATTTAAAGCTGGGAGAACTCCTGGTAGGTCAGGTTCTGCCAAGCTCCAGTCCCCACATAGTGCAGGGCCTTGCCAAAATCATCTTTTGCCCAATAGCCTACGCATTTTGCAATGTAAGTACCATCGCTTTTCAGGAATACCGTCGTTGGGGTGCCCTCTGCGCCCAAGTTGTAGCCCAATTCCTGAGATGAAAGAGTATAGCCTAGGAAGCTGTGAAGTGTTTCAGCATCGTCAATATTCAGCCGTCCATAGGCAAAATTATCCTGAACGTACGCAACCAAAGCGGCATCTGTATAGACCTCCTGTTGCATTTTTCGACACCAACCACACCAAGGGGCATAGATATCGATGAGCATAGGTTTGCCTGTCTTGGAGGCCGTTGCGACCGCTTCATCAAATGTAGGCCAGCTCATCGGAGCAGGTAGCATCTGTTCTGCTTGGCTTATAACAGGAGGCTCCGTTGCATCATTTGATGTGCATCCCGCGATCAGTATTACCGCGAGAAGGATTCGATGTAAGCTCATTTATTCAGAAGGCGTCGATAAGGCGCAATAAAGTGTTCCGATTCCGTGGCAAAGTTAAAAAATTCCTGAACACGAGATGTATTCTGAGACCATTTTTGGCACAATTCAGGGTCTTTGATCGCGTGATCCAATGCGTTTCCCAATGCTTTTGCATCTCCGGAGGGGACGACACAGCCCACATCGAATCTTTCTATGATCTGTGAAATTTCGGGAAGATTACTGGCAATGACGGGAATGCCGGCTGCCAAGTATTCAAATAGCTTATTGGGGAGTGCATATCGGTGATTGAGACAGCAGTCCTCAAGGAACGTCAGGCCAAGGTCGGCGGAAGCAGTAAAAGAAAGCAACTGATCGGGTGGAACCGGATCCATAAACCGAATCTTTGAATCAAGCTTCAACTCGTTCACCCGTCGCTGGATCTCTGGTTTTAGTGGGCCACCTCCCATAAAAACGAGAACGGCATCATCTGTGTACCGCATTGCTTCGACCATCGCATCCCCCCCTCGGTGCTGTTGCAGGCTTCCTTGATGAAGAACAATTTTGGTGTCTGAGGGTAGATCCAAGTGCTCTCTCAGAGAGTTTTTGGGGGCCAAGGACTGTGGACTTGGAACGTTGCGCATTAAATGGACAGTATTGAGTCGAAAATGCTTCTGGAGATGCTGGGCGATGCTTTCGCTTACGGTGTATACGCAATCTGCCCGGCGGATGTATAGGTGCTGGATGGCCTTCCAGGTTGCCCCCACCCAAGGCCGCCGGATCGCCGCAGGAAGGTGAGTATATAATTCACGCGAATCAAAGACTAGATGAGCCCGGTGACGGTTGGCGGCACGATGCATCGCTGGCAATGTGTACAGATCACTTGCATGGTAGACATTTGATTTTACATTGCGTAAAACTGACTCAAATTGTTGATGAATACGCCAGAAAAATCCGGCCCCCTTTCCGGTTGGCTTTGGGAGATACTGAAGCGTTGTGTTCTGAATGTTGAAGTCCTCTATGCCTGACGGATCCCCAAGCCCAAGTACAAGGATATTGAGATTCAGCTTAGAGAGTAAATGCAACTGACGCAGGGCACGAGAATTCGTTTTAGGGTCTCCCGTCAGGGCAAAGGTCACATCCACGGATTGAGGGGCTGTGCCTGGATCACTTTTTTTGTGCGTATACATTGGATTTCGTGGAAGGTCGTATCGAAATCAATATTTATTGGTAAGAAGCAGTAAAAAGAATGCGTGTCTGGTTACGCATGGCATGTGCGTTGATCGTGACGATCATCGTTAGTATTCATACAAGCATTGGGGCATGCCTACGCCCGGATGTGGAGCGTATGGCGTACAGAATGATGCGCCAGGGCGTAGCCGCGCGTCTATTCTGCCGTATCCACAATATACATGTGAAAGCGTCCAATGACGCAAAATTGTCTCCGGGCACCCTGAGAGTATCCAATCACCTGACTGTGATTGATCCGATCATTCTTGCGTCACAACTCGATGTTTGCTTTGCAGGAAAGGCAGAAATTGCACGTTGGCCAATCATCGGGTGGATCTGCAAGTGCTATGCCATGCTCCTGGTTGATCGCCGCCGAAGAGGGAAGGTAAAAACGTTTTCTTCCCAGATCAGAGACAGGCTCCGTCAGCGGGGCTCCGTCCTGGTATTCCCAGAGGGCACAACTGGAGATGGCGTCACACTTCTACCATTTAAAACAGGAGCTTTTGAAAGTGTCAGAGACTGGGGTCAAGGGCGGTTGCAACCAATATTCATGGATGTGACCGCTGTGAATGGGGGTGCAGTTCAAGGCGCAGAAGGTCGTACGGCACTCACCAAAGTTTCACCCAAGTATCCAGATAATTTTATTGGACGTATTCGGCATCTGGCAGGTTTTCGCCGGCTGGATATAGAGCTGCGGATCGGGCCACTACTTACTACATCTGGCATGGATCGCAGAGCGCTTTCACAGGTGGCTCGCGATGCAATTCTGGCACTCGACAGAAACAATCCACCCGGCACAGAGTAGCGTTCCCGATGGGTGAGACGGAAACAACATCACATCAATTCAGCATAGGGCGCCCGCCTTTTTCACTTCTGACCGGGATCAGCTTGGTCGGTGTGGGATTATTGGCGGGAATCTTGGTCATGCTCATTATTGATCGCCCTCCACGAGAATCTCAACTGGCAGAAATCCGCCTCGTTGAGCGGGCTGAGACAGAAAAGAACCCATCAGAGTCGGAATTATTGCCGGCCATTATTCCCGGCAGTGCATTTCGTAATGTTGCCCGCGGTGCAGTTGAGTCGGTGGTTTCCATAAGTATCGAATCGGGCTGGCATTCCTATCTGTGGTCTTCATCCGATTCTGACATGATTCGGGATAGCGAGGGGAGTGGCGTCGTCATTACTCCACAGGGGCATATTGTGACCAACCATCACCTCATTGAGAATGCAGGGAAATTGCATGTCCTATTTGCCGATAAGCGGGAATATGAGGCGTATACGGTTGGAGTTGATCGCTCGACAGATCTTGCAGTCATTCAGATTGTTTTGAGCCCGGGGGAGAGTGTGCAGGCCATGATCATTGGAGATTCGGAAACACTGCAACTGGGAGACTGGGTTCTGGCAATCGGGAATCCTCTGGAACTCAACTCAACCGTCACGGCAGGGATTGTCAGTGCAGTCGGGCGATCTATGAATATTATTGACGCAGACTTTGGCGTGGAGGATTTTATTCAGACGGACGCGGCGATAAATCCTGGGAATTCGGGTGGTGCACTGGTCAACCTGAGCGGGGAACTCATTGGCATTAATACCGCGATCGCAACGAACAGTGGGTTTTATGAAGGTTATGGCTTTGCCATTCCGGTCAACCTTGTCGTCCGTGTTGCCAGTGATCTGATTGAATTCGGTGAATTTCGGCGTGGTTATATGGGGGTCGTCCCTACGGATGTTGATGCAAAATTGGCTCAGGCATTGGGGATGGTAGCAGTCCGGGGCGTGTTTCTGGATCAGGTTTATGCTGGAAGTGCAGCAGAAATTGCCGGATTACGCCCAGGAGATGTGATTTTTGAAGTGGACGGGAGGCCAGTGAACAGGCCCAATCAACTACAAAGTGCGATCCTCCTGAAGCATCCCTATTCCACAGTGGGAATCGCATACTGGCGGGATGGGCAGGTGGATAGTCTGCAACTCCGGTTGCTTGGACAAGACCACCCGGGAGTTTCTTCCTGGTTGCTTGAAATGGGCTATCGCCCAGACCGCAAGGCGCGCACCGCACGGTATCTGGACAGGTGGGGGCTGGTGGTGCGGGATAAATCGGAGGAAGATGAGGCACAGTATGGAGACCTTGAAGGTATAATCATACAGCGTGTGACGCGTCAGGAAGAAATGGAGTATCTGAAAGCAGGTGTACTGGTTGAGCGTATTGATGGACGGACGGTCAGTTCGGTCAAAGAGGCAACCAAACAGTTGCGTGATGCTACTGAAACGACGCGACTATCCATTCGCGACCCGTGGAATATTCCGCGAATGGTATCCCTCAGCGTAATAAACCACTGATGCACTTCTGATGCTGCGATACTTAACCGCCGGCGAGTCGCATGGTGAGGCGCTGGTTGGAATTGTTGAGGGGATGCCGTCAGGAGTACCACTTACGGCGGATATGATAAATCGCCATCTAGCCCGACGATGGCTGGGATTTGGTCGTGGAGGGCGAGCGAAGTTCGAACAGGATCAGGTCCATATTTACTCAGGTATACGTTTCTCCAAAACAATTGCCGGTCCCATTGCACTGAGATTGGACAATGCAGCGTACACGCGTGATAAGAGTGGGTGGCCACAGGTGATGGCCCTTGATGGGGATGGAGAGGGGGTTGATCCCGTCACCTTGCCACGTCCCGGCCATGCAGACTTGGAAGGGGTGCGCAAGTATGGGTTTGATGATATTCGGCCTGTAATTGATCGCGCAAGTGCACGTGAAACGGCCATGCGTGTGGCATGCTGTACGATCGCTCGTCAATTGCTCAAACAGTTTGGGATCCAGGTGGGGAGTCACGTACTTCGGATCGGGAAGGTTGGTTGGCAAAATGAGGAGAGCTGGCGCAAACAAAGAGATGAGCTTCTAAGCAATGGTGCCGAGGCAGTCAATGATCAGGCAGATCAGAGTCAGGTGCGTATACTTGATGAAGAGCTCAGCAACGCGTGCGTAGATCATATCAAGGAAACAAAACGCGCCGGTGATTCACTCGGAGGGGTTTACGAAGTGATTGTGACAGGGGTGCCGCCGGGACTGGGATCCTATGTCCATTGGGATCGGCGATTGACCGGACAACTCGCTCAGGCAATCCTTTCAATCCAGGCTCAGAAAGCAGTAGAGATTGGTGATGGGATTGCGAATACTTCACGCCCAGGCTCAGAAGTGCACGATGAAATTTATCTGAATGATGCGAAAGATTATCAGCGTAGAACCAACCATGCAGGTGGACTAGAAGGTGGAATGACGAATGGGATGCCCATCATTGTGCGGGGATACATGAAACCGATTCCCACGCTGATCAAACCATTGGGTACGGTGGATATGGCGAGTGGTGAGCCCCAACCTACGCGCTATGAACGAAGTGACGTGACCAGTGTCCCTGCCGCATCTACCGTAGCGGAGGCAACCGTGGCCTGGGTAATTGCCAATGCATTCTTGGAAAAATTTGGCGCAGATTCTCTGGGTGAGATGCGGAAACGCTTCACGGATACCTCCTAAGAGCATCTTTTAACACGATATACGGTGGAATGAAAGACAAGAGGGAGCGAACAGCGCCTTATGATCCCAGGACAACAGAGGCCCGCTGGTATGAGTACTGGGAGTCTAAAGGGTTTTTTCGATCTGATCGTGTGAGTGGACATCCGCCCCACACCATCATGATGCCGCCTCCCAATGTGACGGGAGCCTTGCACATGGGACATGCGCTTCAGGATACGATCCAGGACGCATTGACCCGGATGCGTCGTATGCAGGGTAGAGAAGCATTGTGGATGCCGGGCAAGGATCACGCCGGAATCGCCACACAAAATGTCGTGGAGCGTGCGCTGAAGAAAAAGGAAAAGAAAACCCGTTTTGATCTGGGACGTGAAGCCTTTATCGAAAAGGTCTGGGAGTGGGTAGATGAATATGGAGATCGGATTCTGCAGCAAAAACGCCGTTTAGGAGACTCATGCGACTGGGAGCGCGAACGGTTTACGATGGATCCTGGATACGTGAAGGCAGTGCAGACCGTCTTCGTGAAATTGTACGAGGCAGGGCTCATTTATCGTGGACATTATCTGGTAAACTGGTGTCTGGAAGATCGGACAGCACTTTCTGACGAAGAGGTGGACAATGTTGAGCGCGATGGATTTCTCTGGCATATCCGTTATCCATTGGCAGATGGGTCTGGGCATGTTACGGTGGCGACCACCCGCCCGGAAACGATGCTGGGTGATGTAGCGGTTGCCGTGAATCCCAAGGATGAGCGTTACACAGATCTGATCAATAAGCAGGTAAAATTGCCCCTAGCCGGACGAAACATTCCCGTGATTGCCGATCATTATGTACAACAGGAGTTCGGAACAGGGGTGCTGAAAATTACTCCAGGTCATGACAAGAATGATTTTGAGGTGGGAAAACGACATGAATTGGAGATCTTTAGTGTGATTGCCGAAGATGGAACGCTTACAGAGGAGTGCGGCCCGTATGCCGGTATTGATCGCTTTGAGGCGCGTGAGCGCATCGTAAAGGATCTGGAAGCAGGGGGGTTGCTCGAAAAAACCGAACCCTATAAAAGTACTGTCCCCGTCTCACAACGCTCCAAGGCAATCGTAGAGCCGCTTTTGTCTCGTCAATGGTTTGTGAAAATGAAGCCATTGGCGGAACCTGCAATCGCGGCGGTGAGAGATGGGACGATCAAGTTCTATCCACGACGATGGGAGAATGAGTATTTTCGCTGGCTGGAAGGGATTCGGGATTGGTGTATCAGCCGTCAATTATGGTGGGGGCACCGGATTCCAGTCTGGTATTATACAGATTCCAGGGGCGAGATTGATGAAGCTCGCGGGTTCGTGGTTTCGATCAAGCAACCGGAGCCAGATATGGTCCAGGAGGAAGATGTCTTGGACACCTGGTTTTCATCCTGGCTCTTTCCATTTGCCACGCTTGGCTGGCCGGAGGAAGACCCGGAAACTCAGGCCGATTTGGAGTACTTTCACCCGACAGATGTACTGGTATCGGGGTATGATATCCTGTTCTTCTGGATTGCCCGTATGATTATGGCCTCGCTCTATTTTACCGGGCAGGTGCCTTACCGGGATATATTTATCACCGGTATGATCAAGGACAAACTTGGTCGCTGGATGTCCAAGAGTCTTGGGAATGGGATTGATCCGTTGGAATTGATTGAAGAGTATGGTGCGGATGCGGTTCGGTTTTATCTCACGATCCTGTGTGCACAGGGTCAGGATATCCGGTTGGATCCCGCAGGCTTTCAGATGGGGCGGAATTTTGCCAACAAAATATGGAATGCGTTTAATGTATTTGGGCGGTTTATTGAACCCGGGAAAGAATATCAGCGCACCAGATCAATCGAAGAGCTTGAGTTAGTCGAGCGTTGGATGCTCACGCGGCTCGCTGAATGTATCGAATCCGTGGAAGAAGCACTAGTCCGTTACCGGTTGAATGAAGCGGCGAACCTCCTTTACACGACGTTCCGAAGTGATTATTGTGACTGGTATCTGGAGTTGGTCAAACCCCAATCTAGTTCGGTCATGTCCGAGGAGAGCATTGCACTTGCCATAGAAATCTATGAGCAATTGATTCAACTCTTGCATCCATTTATGCCATTTATTACGGAAGAGCTCTGGCATCGTCTTCGTCCTCGTGCTGAAGGCGAGGCGTGTATGGTTTCCAGGTGGCCAGTTGCCAACGATGAACGCGATACCGTTGGAGCGGAGCAGTTTACATTTCTGCAAGAGGCGGTCACGTCAATCCGGCATCTTCGCAGTCGCTATGGGGTCGCTCCTGGGAAAAGAATTGAAGTGACCTTGAGCCTATCAGAAGAGCAGTCGGAATTGACTGGAGTGATGATTGCCCATACAGAGTATTTCGCCAGGCTTGCCCGTGTAGAGCGTTTGGATGTGGGGGTAGACCTTTCTAAACCATCTCAGAGTACCTCTACGGTGGTGGGTTCTGCGGTGATTTACGTCCAGGGCATGGTTGATCCGGCAGAGGAGCGTGAGCGTTTGACCAAAGACTTGTCCCAGAAAGAGGCCTTTCTGCTTCGGGTCCAGAAAAAACTGCAGAACGAAAAATTTATCAGCCATGCACCCGCCAAAGTGGTTGAGCTTGAGCGCCAAAAAGAGATAGATGCCAAGGCAGAAATTAAAAAATTACGGGACAGTCTGGCGGCTTGGTCGGAAACATGACCTATATCCTCGGCATCAGCTGTTGGTATCATGATGCAGCTGCCTGTTTACTAAAGGACGGGGTGATCCTGGCCGCTGCCCAGGAAGAGCGCTTCACACGGATTAAGCATGATGCTTCATTTCCCGTGAATGCGATTACCTGGTGTCTTGATTATGCGGGAATCAAAGCAGAGGAACTCAACGCGGTTGCATATTACGATAAGCCGTTTCTGAAATTCGAAAGAATCCTGGAGACGTATCTGGCGAGTGTTCCTCGTGGAATTCCATCCTTTCTGAAGGCTATGCCAGTGTGGTTGAAGCGAAGTCTTTGGATTCCGGAAATTCTTCGTAAAGAGATCGGTTTTCATGGGAAGCTGCTATTCTGTGAGCACCATGAAAGCCATGCTGCAAGTGCTTTTTTTCCGTCCCCATTTGATCAGGCAGCAATTCTGACAACGGACGGGGTAGGGGAATGGGCAACGACCTCAATCGGAGTTGGCCATCAGTCCAGCCTCGTACTTGAAAAAGAAATTCATTTTCCCCACTCGCTGGGACTGCTCTACAGCACATTCACAGGGTATTGCGGTTTTCGGGTGAATTCCGGGGAATATAAACTGATGGGGTTGGCGCCGTATGGGGAGCCGAGGTACGTACAAACGATCCTGGACGAGTTGATTGACTTGAAAGAAGATGGCTCCTATCGACTAAACCTTCGGTATTTTGCTTTTCCATGGGGGCTGCGGATGTACTCCCGTGAATTTGAGCGCCTCTTTGATGGTCCTGCCCGAACTCCTGAATCTTCAATTACACGCAAAGAAATTGATCTTGCCCGTTCCATCCAGGTTGTGATCGAGCGTGCGGTTCTACGAATGGCTCGGCAGGCAGGCAGGGTTTCAGATGACCGGAAGCTCTGCATGGCCGGTGGGGTTGCTTTGAATTGTGTGGCGAACGGGAAAATTTTGGAATCAGGACTCTTCGAAAAAATCTGGGTCCAGCCTGCTTCCGGGGATGCGGGTGGTGCACTGGGCGCAGCATTGATGGCATGGCATCAATATATGGGATCTTCCCGCGAGGTGGGCAGTCGCGATACAATGAAGGGTGCCACATTGGGGCCCTCATACACAACGGACGAGATCCGTACGATACTGGATCAGGCTTCGATCTCGTATGAAGAGCTGGATAATGATGCTTTATGCAAACGAGTCGCTGAATTATTGGTAGATCAGAACGTGATCGGCTGGTTTCAGGGGCGAATGGAATATGGTCCCCGCGCATTGGGAAGCCGCAGTATTTTAGCAGATCCCCGGAACCTGGCGATGCAGCAACATGTGAATCAATCCATCAAGTTCAGAGAGAGTTTCCGACCTTTTGCACCAGCAGTACTGGCAGAAAAAAGCAGTGAGTGGTTTGATCTCAAAAATGAAAGCCCGTATATGCTTTTGACTGCACAGGTCAATGGGGCCCACATAGAGGGGGATGGTCTGGAGAGGCAGCAGAATATAGAGTCCCCTATTGCAGCGGTGACCCATGTCGATGGCTCTGCGCGTGTTCAAACAGTGCGCAGACAGGATCACCCTCTATTCTATCAGTTACTACAGGAATTTGAAACCAGGACGGGATGCCCTGCCCTCATCAATACCAGTTTTAATGTCCGAGGAGAACCCATCGTATGTACCCCTCAGGATGCAGTGAACTGCTTCAAAAATACCCGTATGGATATTTTGATGATTGGCCCCTTTTTAGTGCAAAAAGATCGCCAGTGAGGTTGCAGAGAGTGCAATATGGCCCAAGCGCCATAGAAATTTCTTCCTGACTCATAGGATCGCACTCATGGCGGGTTACGGATTCTCCTGCTCCATCCAGGCCAGGATGCCACCATCCAGGCTCGCTGCCTGGGTATATCCTGCACTCTGCAGTAATTGTACCGCGTGTTTGGAGCGAATACCTCTTTGACAGTGTACGATCACACGGTCATTGAAATCTGCGGTAATCTCTGATAATCGGCCAGACAATTCATCCAACGGAATTTGCAGGTCTGCACCCATGGTCATGGCGGATGATTCATGTATTTCCCGAACATCAAGAAGGAAGAAGGGGAGGCCGCGATGCTTGAGCAGTTTTAATTCACTTGCTTGGATGCTTGGTATTGAGGGACATAACTCCTCGTAATCCATGAGCGCATCAATCGTAGGAGATTCGCCGCAGAGGGGGCAGTCAGATTTTTTTGGAACTGCAAGGGTTTGCCAGTCTGCAGCTAACGTATTGATCAGGATCATTCGGCCAATCAGCGACTGGCCCAGGCCAAGCAGTAGTTTCAATATTTCACTGGCTTGTAGAGTGCCAATGATACCCGGTAAGACTCCCAGCACACCACTTTCGGCGCAACTCGGGATGAGACCTGCAGGAGGCGGGACAGGGTGCAGACAGCGGTAACATGGTCCCTTTGCATCCCCGAAAACGGTGATCTGCCCCTCAAACTGATACACACTTCCGTAGACATTAGGAATGCCAAGAAGCACAGAAGCATCATTGATAAGGTAACGTGTTGCAAAGTTGTCTGAACAGTCGGCAACAACATCATAGTTGCCAAGAATTTCCATAGCATTATCTCCTTGCAAACGTACATCATGCCGGGTGATTTTGATGTAAGGATTCCGGACTTTCAGGGCGGCAAGAGCTGATTCAAGTTTCGGTACTCCGATAAATTCATCGGTATGTAGTATCTGTCGATGGAGATTGCTCACACCTACGATATCAAAGTCAATAATTCCAAGGTGTCCTATGCCTGCAGCGGTGAGATAGAGGGCGAGGGGGGATCCAAGCCCACCTGCTCCAACAATGGCTACGGAAGATTCTTTGAGTTTTTGTTGCCCAGAAACTCCTAACTCATCCAGAGAGATTTGCCGTGAATATCGTAGATGCTCGGCTTGGTTGAGCATGATCAGTCAGGAGATTTTTTCTCCTTCAACAGCGCAAGTGCTTTTCGATTTTGCCCATGCACGGATGGCTCGTTGCACCATAGCCAGCGTAGTTTTTTGAGGGTTGTGGGAATTTTGCCATGGTTCAGGTTCAGCATTTCAAGGGCGGCCTGATCGATCTTTTTTCGCACCTCGTCTGCATGTGCCTGGCAGGTAGGCCCCAATTCCTTATCGGAAAGCTCATCAAATGCAAGTACAGCCTGTTCCAACCGAATTTCCGGGATCTGGTCCAGTCTGGGGCAGGGGATATTGGCGAGTGCCTTCATTTGGGTCGTAGCTCGACCACTTTGTGTTCGCTGGCCCTGGGTCCAGTGCACCAGGAATCCCAGTGTAGAGTTGGCCCACAGTGCGAACGCCTTGTACACCCGCTCATCCTCATGCTGCAACGAAGCCCACGCACGACCACCCATGCCGGAGTGCGCTGCCGTGGCAGCCAGAAGTGCCTGTGAAGTCCAGCGCATGTTTCGCGCATAGAACAGTGTACTGCAAAATTGTCGCATGGCTTCCCGCTTTGCCTTTGATCCGACCCCCACGGGTGCGGATCCTTTGTGTGTCAGGGGCACCACCAGGCGTTTCTGTGCACTGCTGTCGGCCTTCCAGAGCGCACGATCAGGGCCGATGGCATCCACCGGGTCGAATACCGGATTGAGCTCAAAGGCGCCAAGTTGACTTCTTCCAGGAAGATGCCCGATTAGGTGATGTGTCGGGCCAATCTTGAAGAGATCCTTCATTGGAGACATGGCCACCCCAATCGGCACAGCGTGGCCGTTGAACATCAATTCTCCCTCCAACAGTGCATCGGCGGCCAGTGCGAGATCTGCATGCAGAACGCCCAATGGACTCCAGGGAGCCCCGGGCATTCCGACGGTAAACGCACAGATCTGCCCGATTTCGTCCTGCCCAACTCGGACCGGGTAACTGGTCGTGGAGTTCTGCACATTTCCAATTGCATGCTGGATCGCCCGTGCCACCTCACCAGCTTCCCCTACCCGCAGCACAGGTTCTCGTAACGTAATACAATAAACCCGATCAGAAGCAGGTTCGCCATTTGTGCGATGATTGGTTCGTTTGGTTCCAATCAACAGCATTTCCTCCATACTGGTGTCCGCAGACAAGGCACTTCTACCCAGTGCTTGTCCACTGGCGATCGCAATCGCTGTCAGGTCTTCAAACTCTTCTTCCATCATGCGCCGTGTGATGGCCCATGATTCTGCAAAGGCGGCGGAGAGCGGCAGGACAAAGCCAATGCGTCCTCCCGGTTTGCATTTGCGGCGTGCCAGTGCAAGAAAGGAGGCGGCCAAGCCCGCTTGATTGTTGACTGGCTCGTTCTTCACCAGGGCTTTCCAGCGTTTCTGACAGGCCCTGCGTTCCGCGATTGAGAGCCCTGCAACATCAAACACACTCTGTCCCCCCCGTGTCCTGGAATAGGGAGGATTCATCAGGACCCAGTCCAGCGATGCATCAGCGACTGCAACCGAGTTTTCACCGTTATTGCCATTGCCGGTAGATTTCCCGCTTCCCACATGGAAGAGGTCCACGATTTTTTGTGTGGCAAAGTACTCCAGCGATCCTGTCTGTCCTTTTTCGCCGCCCACATCGACCCATCCGATTTGCGTATCTCCATAGGGGTCTCCCGATCCCAATGCAGCCAGGGACGAGGTGGTCAGGTGCGCCGCAATCGGGCTGATATCGGTGCCCATCAGTCCCCCTTCCATCGCACTTGCATGAAGGCGTCCCAGGCTTTTGGAGGTTCCCCCGGCTTGTTCATGCAAGGTCGCGACGCGGCGATAGCCCGCGCGAAGGAGCGTGCCGGTCCCGCAGGCCAGGTCACTGAGATGCCGCTTCCGGAAAAGATCTGCATCCCGCCACTGGTCTCTGTTGAGCAGGGAGGGTATAATCGTCAGGTTTGCTAAAAGCTCTGCCGTGGCTGGTTGTGTGTAAAAGGCGGCCGCCTGTTTTCGGTCTTCGCTCAGCTTGGGGAAGAGTTCCGCCCCCACGCTGATGTGCAAACCCAGTTGAGCAGTCTCAATCTGCTGTGTGGCGCTGATGAGCTTGAACAGCATCCGGGAAGTTTCGGCTGGATTGAATTTGCTCGATAGCCGGAGCATTTCAATCGCCGGCTCAAACACCGAATTCCAGTTACGCCGATTGATCATGGACCACGTCTTCATCTGGGCACGTACATCCGGGTAGGTATCACTGATGAGATCCACATGTGGTACTTCGTCAGCCCCCTGCGTGGCTAGACGTTGCTGGGTCAATAGTGCATTCAGCCATAACACCATCATGGTCCGAAGCCCCTTCAGGGATGAGCGTTGATATAGATGGTGGGCAATTTCCTGCTGTTCTTTGGGGGAAAGGGTGATTTCCAGTCCACTGGATGCCTCCTTCACCAGTCGTGCGACATTGTCTGCAATATCCTCCATGCGTTCACGGGGGAGTCCAATGGAAGGAAGCAGTGAGGCAAGATCAAACACGGTCCCTTCAATAAAACCCTGTTTGGGCCACCGCCGCCGAGAGGTATCTGCAATGGAGAGTTGTCCCTGACGCTCGAATAGCTGGTGAACCGCGTATGCAAGCGGTTCGCCGCTGAGCAGAGTCTCTGTGATGGTGAACCCCTGCTGCTGACGAAAGCGCTCTGGGATATGGAGTGCGATGGCGGTGCTGATTCGGAATCGGCCTTGCTGGGTTTCCAGGCCGAGTCGCTTTATGGCATCCTGATCTGCATCGGGGCCGATAAATGAGCACTCAAGAACGACCGGTGGAAATACCCCGTCGTTGATCAAAATATCAGGCTTCAACCCCGGTTTGTCATGCAGGAGATCCGTCTCTTCCACCCGGACATATTCTGGAGCTTCAGACCAGCGCACACTCGTGCGCCGCAGCGCGGCACCAAGTGCACCGTTAAAGGATTCCTCCGTGGTTCGTCCGATCCTCATCAGCTAGGATTTTTCAAGAAATTCGCAAAAACAGGATGCAAAACACAAGATAGTGATCTATATCGCGTCAAACTTAATGGGTTTTTCAATACCCGCTACCGATCGATGAGTTTGAACAGTTGCCATCGGTTGAATAGACGGTGATCTGGCGTAACACATATACCTGATCTGGGAAGATTGGATGTGTGCCCAAGTATGTCCAGTGGCATTTGGGACGAATCAGTCACGAAAAAGAGAGGAGGAATCATGAGGCATCATTGAGCGGAACGGATCCATGAAGCAAGAGTTTGGCTGGGAGTTCATATCGGTATCTACATGCAAAGGCTCTCTTAGTTTCTCTCTTGTGGGTTCGTAATTACAGTTGCCGTGATGGGTGTACCTGCGTATGCCCAGTCGAATGAGGCTGAAGTCCGGGCCGTGATTGATCGTTTATTTGATGGGATGCGTGCTGGTGACAGTACGATGGTACGCAGCGTATTGCACGAAGAAGCCTTAATGGCTCGGGCTGGTTCTCAAGGTCTACGTATCGGCCCCACGGATGGATTTGTCCAGGCGGTTGGTACACCGCATGATGAGGTATGGGACGAGCGGATATGGGATGTTCATATCTCAATTGATGGGCGGCTGGCTTCAGCATGGATGGAGTTTGCCTTTTTTCTTGGTGATACGCTCAGTCACTGCGGGGTGAACTCAATGCAACTTTACCAGACGGATGAGGGCTGGAAGATCATTTATCTGGCGGACACGAATCGTCCACCCACCTGTGAAGTGCCGGACCAGAGCCCCTAGTCGTAGGCATCTTTGGTGACACAGTCCCCCACGGGTACGGGGTAGCAGCCTGTAAAACAGGCATCACAGTAGCCGTGTGGGCTATTATGGGCATCCCCGACCGCTTTTTTGAGGCTTTCGATGCTTAAATAGGCAAGGGAGTCAACGCCAAGCCATTTTCCTATGGCAGTTACATCATCAAATTTGCTTGAAAGCAATTCCTGCTTACTGGGGAAATCCATTCCGTAGAAACAGGGATTCATAACGGTTGGTGAAGCCACACGAAAATGAACTTCTTTTGCACCAGCTTCCCGAATCATCTTCACAAGGAGCTTTGCAGTTGTACCCCGAACGATCGAATCGTCCAGAACGACGACAATCCGATCTTTCAATACTCCATTAACCGTATTAAACTTGCACCGCACCCGTAACTCGCGGCTATCCTGGCCTGGTGCGATGAAGGTTCGACCGACATAGTGGTTGCGAATCAAACCTATATCGTACTTGCAACGATATCCAAGCTTTTGACATTCACTTACATAACCAAGTGTCGCAGTGTTGGAAGAGTCTGGCACCGAAATCACAAGGGGAGCTTTTTCTTCTGTTGGGACACGAGGTACAGGAGCATCATGAGCAAGTTGCTTGCCAAATTTGCGGCGTACTTTGTCAACCATCTCGCCATAAATCCGGGAATCCGGTCGGGAAAAATAGATGTATTCAAAAATACACTGGCTCACACCATGGTGGCCATCGAGCTGTTCGCTACGGAACTTCCCCGTCTCACAGGCATCCTGATCAATGATGATGACCTCACCCGGCTCAACATCACGAATATATTCGGCCCCAATCATATCAAAGGCACAGGTCTCACTCGCAACACAGTAGGAGATGTTTCCATTCCCTTCCGTTTTGGGTAATTGTCCCAGTGCAAGTGGCCTGAATCCGTTGGGGTCCCGAACCGCAATCAGGCGGTTGTCAGTAAGCAGCGTCAGCGCATAGCCACCTTCTACTTCTGCAAGTGCATCCAGAATTTGATCAACCTGATTTTCTTGGCGGCTTTGGGAGATCAAATGCAGAATGAGTTCTGTATCAGAGGTTGACTGAAATAGCGTTCCCTGCTCACTGAATGAACGCCGAAGTTCGGCTGCATTGGAGAGGTTGCCATTGTGGGCGACCGCGAGGTTTCCGTCGCGATACTGGACGTGGAAAGGCTGAATATTGGCGCGATTTACCGAAGAACCACTCGTGGAGTAACGTGTGTGGCCAATTGCCGATTTACCGCTCAGGGGGCTTTGGAACAGGCCGGGATCATCAAACACATCCAGAACGAGACCAAAGTCACGTACAGCAGACATGATTCGTCGCTGTCGTACCGGGTCAAAGGAGGAACTGACAATCCCACACGATTCCTGCCCTCTGTGCTGGAGAGCGTGCAGACCAAAATAGGTAAGCCGCGCGGCCTCCGGCGAGTTAAAAATGCCAAAAATTCCGCAATGGTCTCTTATGCTGTCCATGCGAGGCTCAGCGGCGTAGCAGTGATGGATAAGCCATTGAATCCAGTGAACCCATTAGAGTTTCATATTGCTATGAAATTATTCCGTTCGATTCCTTGGTGTCGTCGCGGATACGGATATGTACCAGGCGAATCCGGTTATTTTCCACCTCCTCCACCGAAAGATCCAATTGTTCATGTGTGGTTGTAAACCCTGGCTCGGGAATATCTCCGGCCAGATGAAATATGAGACCACCCAGGGTTTCGAATGCATAGGTGTCCGTTGGCAGGGAAATATCTAGTGCGTCATTGAGATCCGTCAGGGTGATCCGCGCATCCACGCGATATTCCAGTTCGCCCAGTGGAATGATGAGCGTATCTCGCGCCTCGTCATGTTCATCTTCGATTTCCCCAACAACCTCCTCCAATATATCGTCCAGCGTTACCAGTCCTGCCGTACCTCCATATTCATCTACTACGATTGCCAGATGGGTTTTACGGTGTTGAAAGTCTTGCAATAGATCATCCGATTTTCGACCAAGTGGCACAAAAATCGGAGATCGGATGATCTGAGTCCAGTCTACTTTGGAGTCAGGTTGGTTGATGAAGGGTAGTAGATCCTTCGCATAGACAATGCCTTGGATGTTATCCAGATGGTCCTTATAGAGTGGAAGTCTGGAGTGACCACAGGCGCGAATCAAGTCTAATGCCTCGGATAGGGATGCTGTTACGGGGATGGCCGAAATATCCAGGCGATTGACCATGATGGTCTGGACGGTGGTTTCACCAAGATCAAGCAGTGACTGGATCCAGCCATGCTCATCTTCTTCTAGGGATCCATGATCTTTGCCGATCTCGGCCATCACTCGCAAGTCATCCGAAGAAAGCATGTCAATGTCTTCGTGATCTCCCCAGCTATGATAAACTCCCTGTACGCTGGACGATATACGTGTTAGCAGGAATGTTACCGGATACAGGGGGCGAGAGATGATCGCAAGCATTCCTGCAACACTGCGACTGTAGGTGATTGAAAACCTGGATGCAATCAGTTTGGGGGTGATCTCGGATACGATCAGCAGCGTGAGTGTGAGTGCAACTACCTCGATGGCAAAAATAACTCCAATGCTGAGGTCAAGCGGTTCTGCGATCCTTTTTGTCACCATAGCCGCAAGGATAGCGGCGGAAACGTTGATCAGGGTATTGAGCAAAAGGATCGTAACCAGTAACTGACGCGGCTTTTCCAGGAGTGTCAGCACCTGTTGACTACGGCGATCTCCCCGCGCAGCGAGCGTTTCTCGATCCGTGGCGCTCAATGAGAAAAGCGCCACTTCTGAACCTGATACGACTGCACTGGCAAGAAGCAGCAGTAGAAAAACAATAATTTCAGTCGGTGATACCAGCACACCAAAAGTCTGGGATAGCAGACTGAGTATGGCCAGAATGGGGCCTTCAGGAGGGTCCAAACTGCAAAAAGATTTGGTGTATACGAATCAGAGAACTAGGTAGATGGTCACGCAATTAAAAATACTGCCCAGTTACTACAATAAAGATAAGGACAATGAGTACGGCCAGCGGGCAAACGACCTTAACCAAGAAGCCGACAACCTCACGCCCGGGCATAGGGAATTTACGATCACCGCCATCTTCAAGGGAAGCCAGGAATTTGGGAACGCCCCATGCCCATGCGACTCCGATACAAATCAGAAACGCTCCGATACTCAGTGAATAATTCCCCCAGATATTATTGTTCAGGGTTAGAAAATCAAGGTTGAATGGCAGGATAGAACCTTCGCCTCCACTCAGTGCCGGTGCTGCTCCGAACGCAAGTGCGGAAGGCACGGCCAGAACAAAGCAAAATCCAGAAACCACTGCTGCCGCCCGATTCCGTTTCCAGCCCTTTTCGTCTACAAAATATGCAACAACGACCTCAAGAAGGCTAACGGTCGAGGTCAGTGCAGCAATCGCGAGTAGCGAGAAAAATGCTACAGCGAAGACAGTTCCCAGGGGCATCTGGTTAAAGATGGTCGGAAGAACCACGAATACGAGGCCCGGACCGGCAAGAGGGTCTGCGTTTGCAAAGAAGAGGGTTGGGAAAATAATGAGTCCAGCCAACAGGGCAATCCCGGTGTCGGCCGCTGCAATAAAGATGCCTGACTTCCAGAGATTCTCCCGTTTAGAGACATAGGATCCATAGGTGATCATTGCCCCCATCCCCAGGCTTAAGCTGAACAGCGCCTGTCCAAGTGCCCCCATGACCACATTCAAGCTCAGTTTAGACCAGTCGGGAGTGAAGAGATAGACCAGTCCGTCCATGCCTCCCTGGAGGCTGACCGCTCGAATTGCCATTGCAATCAGCAGCACAAAAAGGGCTGGCATCAACAGTGTAGTTGCCCGTTCAATCCCCTTGGAAACACCTCCTCGCACCACGAACAGGGTCAACAGTAAGAACAGCCCGCTCAACAGGATAGGCCAGAAAGGATCTGCCACGAAGGAGTTGAAGATGGCTCCACTGGTTTCTCCATCCTGTGCCTGTGTCAATGTCCCGGATACAGCCTTGCCAAGATATCCTAACGTCCAGCCGGCGATGACGGAGTAAAAGGCAAGTATGCCTGCGCCCGTCAAAACTCCAAGACCTCCCACATAAGGCCAGTATTTTCCAGGGATCAACGCCTTAAATGCACCGACCGGGTTGCGTCTTGATTCGCGGCCCAGGCTGAGTTCAGCCAATAGCACCGGGAGGCCAATTGCAAGAACAAAAAACAGGTAGATCAGGACAAATAAGCCTCCACCGCCTTCTGCCACAGAATAGGGGAAGCGCCAGATATTTCCCAATCCAATCGCACTTCCGGCGGCGGCCAGAATAAAGCCCATCCGTCCGCTCCATTGTTCGCGACCATTCGCGCCGCCTTGTTGAAGTGATGCCATGATCTCTATTTTTGCTCTGAGTTACTTGTGAAGATAGGTTTTCACTGAGAATAACGCCTAAGATAAAGAACTACGGGGATTGCAAGTTGCCTTGGAGATCAATTCGCGAAGTTTGTCAAAAGCAACCTAGTCCGACGAGAGTAACCAACAACGAGTTCAGACTTCTGTCACAGGGCAGGGAGCGATTGGATAGGGAATCGACCGCGTATTGATGGATGGATACGGAATTTTTACGTGATACATCGGGAATAATCCATTTTTCTAGAAAGGAAGGTCATCCTCCGGTACGTGTGATGGAGGAGAGCTTTCTACCGTCGGTGGTCTCTGCTGAGTTGGGGGCTGTTGCGGGGGAGGCGCAGGTTGTTGGGGAGGTCCAGGTTGTTGAGCTGCAGGAGCAGGCTGTTGAGCTGCAGGAGCAGGCTGTTGAGCGGGGGTCTGGTAGGTAGCAGGTTGGCCCTGCTGAGGCTGCGTATATCCACCTTGTGCTCCCTGATGCGTCTGATGTCCGCCCGTGGCATCCAGCACGAATACATTTTGCGCATTTATTTCCGTGACCCATTTTCGGTTTCCGTCGCGGTCTTCATAAGAGCGGTTTCGAATACTCCCTTCTACAAATATGCGAGAGTTTGTGTGGGCCTGATTTTTAAGCATCTCCGCTTTTTTCCCCCAAACGACTACGCTATGCGTGGATTTGCTCTCTGTGGGATTCCCATCCCGGTTGACATAGGTCTCGGTTACTGCAACACGAAACGAACAGATTGCCGTGTTGTTTTGGGTGTGACGAAGGACAGGTTCTTCTTCAATGCGTCCAATGAGGACGACTTTATTTACATTTATGTCTTGCATGGGTTACGTTAAGAAGGATGTTAAAACATTGGTCCGCCTTTGAAACGCATCAGATAGAAAAACGTCCCCATGAGACCAACGCGGACTAAAATTCCAATACAGCCCCAGATTAATGCTTCGAGAAATCTATAATCAGAAATACTCAGAGGTTAATGACTCGACCCCCCAGTGGGCCCTCTTAGTCAATGTAGTTCGTCAACTCAGAAAACTATGCCCATGGGATCGGAAGCAGACACACGCCTCACTGCGCCATTTGCTGATTGAAGAGGCATACGAAACCGTTGAAGCACTTGATCAAGGGGATATGCAGGAACTCAGCACAGAACTGGGAGATCTGCTATTGCAAATCATCCTGCACAGCATCATTGCGGAAGAGGCCGAACAGTTTGATCTGGCCGATGTGATTACGGCAACCATCGATAAGATGGTTCGGCGCCATCCACATGTATTTGGTCAGGTTCATGTTTCGGGGGTCGAAGAAGTGCTCCAGAATTGGGAATCCCTCAAGGCAAAAGAGCGAAAGGGACAGTCCGTGCTAAGCGGTGTGCCCGCTGGGTTACCTGCGCTCCTGTCCGCTTACCGGATGCAGGAAAAAGCTGCGAGTGTTGGGTTTGATTTTCCCAATCAGGAAAGTACCTGGGCCAAGGTCGAAGAGGAAATTCAGGAATTTAAGACAGCAGGCTCGGAGGATGAACGCGAGGACGAGTTTGGAGATTTGCTTTTTGCATTGGTCAATTATGCGCGAAAAAATCAAATCAATCCAGAAGATGCGCTCAGAGCTGCGAACCGTCGCTTCCGTGGTCGGTTCGAATACATAGAGGCAAATGTGCCGGACATGGGGGCAGCAGAGTTAGAAGAATTGGATCTGCACTGGGAGGCATCGAAATGCCGGAACCAGAAGATGTAATCTGATCGTTTCCTTTGATTGTTTATCCCCTAGAAACTAAACCATGTTCAATCCGTACACGGCGCGGGTGTGGTCATATATGGCCACCTGATTATCCATGTCAACGAGAGTACATGGAAAGCACCTCACTTTGTTCTAAAGATTTTTATATTCCCTTATATTATTATTGCATCATTGTATGATGTGTGATGTATGATGTGCGGCGTGATTTATTTGCCGTCTGAGAGTATTATCTTCTGCAGGAAGGGCTTTCTCTCTTGCGGGGAATCACCCTTGCTTGGGGCGTGAGCGTGCGTCTACTTAACTTCAGAAACAAATTTTCGAACAAATGAAACAACTTGCTACTTCCGTTTTATTGGCACTTGGACTATTCATTGTCCCCCTTGTGGCGGCTCAGGTTACTGTGACTGGCACAGTCACAGATGCTGCAACGAGTCAGCCGTTCCCCGGTGTACAAGTTATTATCCAAGGCACCTTGGATGGTACCGTCACCGATTCCGAGGGCATGTACTCAATCTCAGGTGTTGCTGTTGGCAGCACATTGGAATTTCGCTTTGTGGGATATAGAACTCAAGAAGTTCTCGTTTCAGGGGACACGAATGAGATCAACGTGCAACTGAGTGAAAGCGTCTTGGAAATCGAGGAGGTTGTCGTTGTGGGATCACGTCGATTACCGAGGCTTGTAAAGGATTCCGCCGTTCCGGTTGACGTTTTTGGTCCCAGGGACCTGGCTTCCCAGACCAGCACAGACCTTGATGATATCCTTCGCAACCAGATTCCTTCTTACAATGTACAGCGCCACGGAATTGATGATGAGGCAACGTTAGTCAGACCCATTACGCTTCGGGGGCTCTCTCCCGATAATGTTGTTGTGCTGGTCAATGGCAAGAGACGCCATCGTTCAGCATCAATGGCCCTTCTTGGCAGTTCCCTAAACACAGGGTCCCAAGGGGCGGATATGAACATGATTCCAAGTATTGCGCTGAAGCAGGTTGAGGTACTTCGGGATGGTGCAGCGGCACAGTATGGTGCCGATGCCGTAGCTGGGGTATTCAACATGCAACTTCGTGATAATAATCAAGGAGTACATGTCCGGTTGCAAGGTGGCCAGTTCGCAGGTGGAGAGGATATAGTCCCAACTGGAATTACAGCTTCAAATGGGCTGCGCCAACACGAATCCTCGGGTTCTGGTAGAAATTTTCTGGCAGCCGTTAATGTGGGGCTTCCCCTGACGGAAAGGGGCTTTGTGAATCTAAGCCTCGAATATCGCAATGCGAACCCAACAATTCGAAGTGGACTTCGTCGGGATGAAGGTTTGTTGCTCCAAAGAGGCTATCCCCTCAACAATCCTGCTCAAATTTGGGGAGGCCCGGATGTGAGCAATTCTGTTATTGGTTTTGTAAATGCGGGAATTGATGTCGGCAGCAACGCACATATCTATGCATTTGGTGGCTATGGACAGCGTAAATCAGAAGGTGGTTTCTATTTCCGTGCTCCCGGCACGTCCAGTGCGCGAGGTTCTGTCTTCCGGTTTGGCGGTGGCGCGGATGCGGTCCGTGCCGTTGCAGATCTGAACGAAAATGACGATATCATATGCAGTGAACTGACTCCTAGTCTAGATTCGGACTTTGCGGCCGTGAGTAGCTTCATTTCACAGTACAAGGGCCAATGCTTTCTCTTCAATGAATTGTTTCCGGGCGGCTTCACGCCACGCTTTGGTGCCGACATTTATGATTTGAGTGTAAATACAGGTATTCGTGGCGGGGCAGACGATGGATTTCGTTGGGATCTAAGTTTTGCATATGGAAACAGTGACATAGACTATTTCATCTACAACACGATCAATGCATCCATGGGGCCGGACAGCCCTACATCGTTTAAGCCTCGTGGATATGAGCAGCAGGAATTGACGCTTGCTGCAAGCGGATCCGTTCCTGTGGATGTTGGTGCGTTTGAGACTCCCCTCAATATTGCCTTTGGGTTGGAGTGGCACACAGAAGAATTTACCACAGAAGGTGGAGATGTGCCTTCGTACCAGGTTGGAAGATATGGTGCTCAAGGGTTCAGTGTTGGTTCCAATGGGTATCAGGGTTTGAATCCAAAATTTGCTGGCTCATGGGACCGGCCGAATATCTCCGCTTATGTTGACTTGGAGACGGACGTAAATACTCGCTTGACGTTGGGGGTTGCCACCCGGTATGAAAATTATTACAATGATTTCGGATCAACATTGACCGGGAAGCTTGCAGGATTGTTCCGTGTAACCAATGGTTTCCGCCTCCGGGCCTCGGCATCAACAGGCTTCCGGGCACCTACACCGGGACAGGCAAATCTCTGGGCATTGCAGACAGCACTTTCCGGCGAAGGTGATCAACTTGTGGAAACAGGGCAGCTTCCGCCAACTCACCCGATTTCCAGTGCTCTTGGTGGAGAAGAACTTACCGAGGAAACGGCCCAGAGCATTACGCTGGGAACGATTATAGATCTGTCGTCAAATCTTACGCTTACCCTGGATTATTTTAACATCTCATTGAAGGACAGGATTTCCCTTACCGGCAATATTTCAATCACAAAGGAAATCCAGGATATTATGGACAACGCCGGCCTTTTGGGTGGTGTAGAGAATTTGCAGGAAGTAAAATTCTTCTCTAACGACTATGATACACGCACCCAGGGCATAGACCTTCTCCTTGCGTATGACATCGAGAGTGAGTCAGGGAATGCAACGCAGGCCACACTCGCATGGAACTGGACAAGCACAACGCTGACTTCCTTTTCTGCACCTCAGTCGATTAGCACGTTCCTTGATCAGAAGCTCAGTTCTCCATTTACAATCAGCTTGCTTACCGCGCGTCGGCAACTTGAAATTGAAGACCTGAATCCAAAGAATCGTATCGTATTAATGGGGCGTCATATACGTGGTGCAGTCCAGGGCATGTTACGTCTGAGCTACTATGATGGCTGGTTTGCCTGCCGCAATAACAGTAACGCGTGTGCGAACAGCTCTGGGAGTCTATTGGATGAGTATGATGGGGCGGTTATTGCGGATGCTGAAATTGGTTATCGTTTTCTTGAAAATTATCGTGTCTCTCTTGGGGTAGATAATTTGTTCGATACGGTACCAGATGCACATTCAGATGAAACTCTGAGTCAGGGGAATATTCGTCCAGAAAGTACCCCTTGGGACTATAATGGACGTGCTTATGTTCTTCGCCTGGTCGCAGATCTATTCTAGGCTACGGGCTTAATTGAATAATAAAAGCCTCGGGGGTTTCCTCGGGGCTTTTGTTGTTTTAGCCGAGTTCTGACAAGACTGGCAGCGGCCGAGGTCATGGGATGCTGATTGCTCGTACATGGGATGCTGATTGCTCGTACATGGGATGCTGATTGCTCGTACATCTGAACTTCCCCCCATTTCACTAGGGGTTTCCTCTTTTTGTTCTGATTTCAGGCCATAGGGCCGGTTATTTCGGCTTCTGCAAGGTCCTATTTGGTCTTATTTTGGTTCTGTTGTGGGTTTTCCGCGATGGATATTCTGTATTTGGCATGATTTCGGGGAAATTTTGGGTTTATTTTGTGTACCCATGTATATTTCGTTGAATTTCAGAACTTAATGGATCTTTAATGAGTATATACTCTAGTTATTTCGTATATTATGCCAAGTTGTTATTAACCTTTGTACCCATGTATGTAGAACGGATCCCCAACCGAAATTCCAACCCCACATGGCTCATCCGTGAGTCCAAGCGCGAGGGAAATAAAATCATTAAAACCACCCTCGCCAATATCACCAACCTCCCCCGGGAAGTCATTGATGGGATCCGAATTCTCCTCAAAGGCGGAACCGCCGTCCAATCGTTTGACAATGCCTTTGCCATTCAAAGCAGCAAGAACCACGGACATGTCGCCGCCGTACTGGGCGTTATGAAGCAGCTCCAGCTGCCCGAACTGATTGCACCGAAGAATTCCCGCTTCCGCCGACTCATCCTCGGCATGATTGCCGCACGCGTGATCAAGCCGGCCAGCAAGCTCTCCACCAGTGCCATGCTGGATGTGGAACATGCGTCCACCACGCTCAATGAAGAACTTGGACTCAAACGCGTGGATGAAGATGATCTCTATGATGCGATGGATGAACTGTTCAAACGCAAAACCGACATTGAGTGTCGTTTGGCGAAACGACATCTCAAGGAGGGGAGTCTGGTGCTCTACGATGTGACCAGCAGTTATGTGGAAGGCGAGAAAAATGAATGGGCGACCTATGGCTACAACCGGGACAAGAAGGAGGGCAAGAAGCAGATTGTCTATGGGCTGATGACCGATCCAGAGGGCTGTCCGGTGTCGGTGGAGGTGTTTCGCGGCAATACCTCAGACATCCGTACGCTGCGCGCTCAGGTGGACAAGATTCAGAACACCTTTGCACTCAAGCATGTGGTGTTGGTCGGAGATCGCGGGATCCTGAAGCAGAAGCAGATTCAGGAGGAGATCCTGCCTGTGGGACTGGACTGGATCACGGCAATGCAAAAGAGCGAGATTCGTGATGTGGTGGAGCAGGAGGGCATCCAAATGAGTCTATTTGATGAACAGGATCTGGTGGAGGTGCGCTGTGATCTGTATCCCAATGACCGCCTGGTGCTGTGCAGGAACCCCTTACAGGCGGCAAAGAGTCAGCAGACGCGGGAAGCATTGCTCGTGAAGACGCAGGAAAGACTGAACAAGACCGTTGAGTCGACCCAGCAGGGCCGGCTCAAAGATGCGGGAAAAATTGGGGTGCGGGTCGGGAGGGTATTCGAAAAGAACAAAATGGGGAAGTTTTTCAATCTGGAGATCCGGGAGGGACATTTTTCGTATACCCGCAATGAAGAAGCCATTCAGAAGGCGGAACGACTCGACGGCCTGTATGCTATTCGTAGCAGTCTGAAACCGGGGCCGGAAGTGGCCGAGTTGGTCACCAATTACAAACGCCTTTCCACGGTGGAGATGGCCTTCCGCACGATGAAATCCATGTCGTCACAGGTCCGTCCCATTCACCATCGCACCAAAGACCGGGTCGTTGCACATGTCTTTTTGTGCATGCTGGCCTACTATGTGGAATATCATCTGCGCCGGAAGCTGGCACCAATCCTGTTTGCGGAGGATGACCTGGAAGCAAAACGAGTGCAGCGCAAAAGTGTCGTCGAACCCGCCAAACCCTCGGAATCGGCGAAAAAGAAAGCCCAAACCAAACGAACCGCAACGGGCGAAAAGGTCTGGAGCTTTGCCGGTCTCATGGACGAACTCTCGAGGCTATGTCGAGTGATGGTCATTCCGAAGATTGGCTCGGATGCAACCCCCGAAGTCGTCATGGTTAAGAAAATCAGTTCCACCCAAAAGCAGGCATTCAAATTGCTGAACATCAAACTGCTGTAGGCATCGGTTCAACGAGCCGATGTAACCTCCTCCCAGACAACCCCCTCTGGTCGTCGCCAATTATCCAAAAAAGCCCCAATTCTCCCGGGAATCTTGTGCCCTTGAGAAAACAAAAAGGGGGGAAGTTCAGGTACATGGGATGCTGATTGCTCGTACATGGGATGCTGATTGCTCGTACATGGGATGCTGATTGCTCGTACATGGGATGCTGATTGCTCGTACATGGGGGCAAATACTTGTGGAGCAGTACCTACTGATTTGCGGAGTAAAGACGATTCTGAGTTATTCACAGTTTTGACCACGTAGTTCAATGACCTGATTCAAGCGTTGAATTTCTTCAAGGGGCGCAGACAAAGAACTTCTACTCAGTTACCATTTTTAAGCAACTTGAGAGTCCGGGTCTAAATTTTTGAACGGGTAGCGTTACAAAATTTAGGTGAGAGCGTATGATGGGGCTAGTGACTGGAGTTTAAGTCTACGGCAGCGCGTGCAAAGAGTAACTCCAGCCAGATTTGAAAAACACCGGTGAGGGGTAGGGAGTTAGACTGATCGCGATCTGGACATAGAATGGCTTTGAGTAAATTCGATCCAACTATTGTGACGCGTGCACAAGACGGAGATGGAGTCGCCAGAAATTTACTTTTAAGACGATTAGGGAAAGTTTTCAAAAGCTACTTTCAGGCAAAAATTGGGAATCAGGCAGTTGTAGACGATCTAACACAGTGTGCGCTATTGCGGGTTCATTCAGGCTTGACTGCATTAAAGCAGCCAGATAAACTCAAAGCATTTGCGATGAAGGCTGCCTTATTTGAATTGCATGACTATTATCGGGGACGGCACTCTTCCAAGGAGAAAACCTACGAGCCGCAAATGCTTCCCGAGAAACGAAATTCGTCTGACGGGTGGTCCGGGAGCAAGTTTGATGCGGAGCGTGCTCTTGGAGTGCTTACTCCGCGTGCCAGACGTATTCTGGAACTCCGCGAGCATGGATATAAATACAAGGAGATTGCCGAGATCTTGGATACGACCGAGACCGCCATCAAAATGCAAGTGAAACGCGCGTTTGAAAAAATGAGATCTGTATTTGTGGACTAGCCGTTACCTTTTGTATTTTTTCAGCGTCTTAGTAGACGGACTCTTATTCTAGGATGGACCAATCTGAGATACTAAAAAAGGTGCTTTGCGAAGAAGCACTCACCGCCGAAGAGAAGCAGGCGCACATTGAGAATCTGGAGTCTGATTCAGATTTGGCACGTTCTCTTGCAGGTTGGCAACGGTTCCGGGCTTATTTGCGGGACCGGATTCCCAGCCCTCGTGATTTTGTACTCTATTCGCTAGTTTTTGGAGGGCATGCGGAAGATTTGAGTGAGGAGGAAGCTACCGAGGTGAGTAGGAAATGGGAAACCCTTGATCCAGTCATTGAATCACATCCCGGGTTTTCTGAAGTATCTGCTCAAATCGAACAGGATCGGCAGGATTTTTTCAGGCACTGGGAGTTGGAGGATAAACGATCAGCGGCCAAGGTATTTCCTTTGCGGGCATTTCGAATGGCTGCAGCCATCGCTGTTCTGGCGGTCTCTGTGATTGTCATCCTTCTGCTTCTAAACCAGAGAGATGTTGCACTCCAGGTGGCGACTGCTGATCCGGGCGAATATGAGCGTGTTCTTCTCCCGGACGGCTCCGTAGCGCACCTCAATGGACCTGCAACCCTTCGGTTTGACGAGCAGAATTTTCTACGCTCTGTAGAGTTGACGGGGATAGCTTTTTTTGATATTGCACATCAACCGGATCAATTTTCCGTGCAAACGAAGGAGGCGATAGCCAGAGTACTCGGCACACGCTTCGGTGTGCGCTCTGCGAATGGGCTTACCGAAGTTGTTTTAGAGAGCGGTCGACTAGAGGTCGCGTCAAAGGCGGAAAATCCTCAGAGTGTTCTGCTCGTTCCTGGGCGAATGACAAGTATAGTGCGGGGATCTGCTGCACCAACGCCACCGGTGGAAGTAAACATAGAAGATCAATTGGGGTGGACCGGGTTTATTTTTTTCCGAGAAACTTCATTAAGGAAGGCAGCGGTGCTGCTTTCTTCAAGCCGAAATATTCGTGTTGAAGTTGATCCATCTCTGATCAATGAGAGGGTAACCGGCACCTTCGCTCCAGACGTTGCGGTTGAAGAAATTCTGGAGGCACTTGCACTCACACTGAACGCCGAAGTACTTAGAGAAGGGGAGACCTATCGCATTGTTCCCTAAAGGGCGGTGTGGAACACAGGTGGCTATGATGTGTAACGCGCACACTAAATGCACGTTACTCTTCGGCAGTGGTTTTTTCGGAAGCGATTACTTTGTTTGTATCTGGTTGCTGCCTTTGTAGGTGTCAGCCCTGAGGCGAGTTCGTATGCCCAGGATATTTCGGTGGATGTCTCATCTGAACCCCTTTCCCAGGTTCTGGATTTCTTTGGAACCTCATACCGCATTGACCTTGTCTATGCTCAGCGACAGGTAGAGGGGCGTTTGGCGACATGCAATTATGTTGGTGCTGACATTGCTGCTGCGCTGGCATGCATTCTCTCGGATCAGAATCTTGGTGTGACCCGGTTAAAAAGGCGGCAATATGTACTTGTGGAAGTGGGTGGAGACGCGTCTCTGCATCCAGCAGAGATCCATTTGGGTACGCTGCACGGATTTGTGATGGATTCGCTGTCCGAGGAAACCTTGCCGGGGGCGCACGTATATCTGCCCAGATTTGCGATAGGCTCCGCAACCAATAAAGCGGGGTACTATGCAATCCCATCTTTGCCACTGGGGCAATACCGGGCAAGGATTTCCTTTCTTGGCTATACAACCCGGGACACCTTACTTGAAATCTCCGAGGATCCGACCACAATTCGATTAGGTCGTCAAACCCTGGAATCCCAAGCAATTTTTGTCAGTTCAGATCGCCGAGATCCGTATGAGGTAGAGCCCGGTGTACGGCAGGTCCCGGTGAATCGAATCAGTAAACTGCCGGGCTTTCCTGGCGAAGCAGACCTTCTCCAATCGTTACGCTGGTTTCCCAGTGTCCAGAGAGTACGTACCAACCAAGGGGGGCTGATCGTTCGGGGTGGAGAGCCAGATCAGGTTCACTATTTGATCGATGGTGCCCCGGTATATCATATGTGGCATATTGCAGGACTTCTCTCGGTCTATCAGCCGGAGGCTTTCAAAGATGTACGGTTGTATCGGGGAAGTTTTCCGGCCGAACATGGCGGACGCCTGTCGGCTGTACTGGATGCAGAGTTGAAGGATGGTACGATGGACCAGATTACGGGACTGGCAGGCCTAGGGGTGTTAAGTGCACGCATATTTGTTGAAGGGCCAATCACAGAGGGGCTATCGTTTATGGTCTCTGGACGGCGATCCTATTTGGATCGAATTATCGGGCGCAGGCATCCGGTGTACGACGGGAGCAGACGGGACACTATGCGTACAGGAATACATTTGTATGATATTAGTACGAAGTTGGCATGGCGCCCATCCATAAGGCAGCGGCTGACTCTAGGGGTCTATGGAAGTTCAGATGTTCTGGATATTCGGCTGCCCGTAAATTTGTCGGTGGTAGGCTCCTTTCGTGATGCATTGCCGCTAGGTGATTGGCTGAAGCCAGCAAGTCTGGTGTTCGAGTTTGATACACGGTGGAGTAATCGCCTGATCAGTGCACGTTATCAGTATCTGCATACGGATCGACTTTTTCTGAGCGCAACAGCGTATGCGACCTCCTATCGGGCACATGAACGCATTTTTATTCGCCCGACAACCATCTCATCGGTGAATTCGGTGTATGAATTAGATATACTGGATATTGGCGTGAAGCTGAATATTGATTACTATCTGTCGTTGACCAATCATATTCGGGCAGGTATTTCGGTTGCGCAGCGCACATTCTCAAGTGAATTGGAAGCGTTGATTTTACAGACGAATACCATCTCCGAAGGCACAGATGAGCGTAGCGCACTAGATAACACGGAAATTGTACTGTATGCACAAGATACATGGAAACCAACGGCAAGATTACAGATACAGCCGGGACTTCGTGTCAGTCAACTCAGGGGTGCTAAAGATTTACGACTAAGCCCTCGTTTGGGGGTTCGATATGCTCTGGACCAGGTTATTCTTCGGATGGCTACGGGGATTAATGTTCAGTATATACATCAGGTACGGGATCGTTATTCGGTGCTGTACGATTTGATTTCTTACCGGTGGATCCCCGCTAGTCGTTCTGTAGATCCGTCCTACAGCTATCATGCATCTCTTGGTGCCAGTGTATTGCTGGGAACCTTCTTTACCGTTGATGTTGATCTGTATGTTCACCTGACACACGGACTATTGCTTCCGCGCAATGAACAACAAAGCAGAGACAGATTGTTGGGGCCTGGGATTGAACTCGGTGCAATTTTAGGCCAATACACCAGGGGGAAAGCACTGGCACATGGATTGGAAGCCAATCTTCAGTATGAGCGAGGGGCATCCTTTTTATGGGTAAGTTATGCGGCCGGCAGATCTCGCAGCCGGGCTCCTGAGCTTGGAGAAGAGCAGTTCCGTCCCGGGCGGTTTGATATACCCCAGCAACTCCAAATCGCCCTGCAACGTACGAAAAACCATTGGTCGTATGGGGTTAGTGGGAACTGGCGCAGCGGGTATCCAATTACGGTTCCTGAGGCGCGCTATGCCGTAGGGGATCCTCTTTCCGAAGAGCCGCAAGGATTTCTCTACTTCCCCAAGATCAATAATGGCCGACTACCCCCTTACGTGAATTATGGAGTTCAGGGATCCTATCGGTTCAAGGTGGGTGATGTAGCGTTACAATTCAAGCTGGAGGTGAATAACATCACGTTCCGTCGGAATGTGATTGGACGTGTATATGATCCTGCGCTACCGCAGAAGGTCGCCATTACGTCCAGATATGGACTTCCAGCGTATCCACTGCTCGAAATCACTGCACAATTTTAGCGATGAAGTTCAGGCATCTATTGATTGCAATTATTTTTCTGGCAGGATGTGATGCCATTCAACCGGAGAACACGTCCCTGCTTGTTGTGGAAGCATTTGTGATGTCCGAGCAATCATTACCGAAAATCACACTAAGGCGGGCCGCTCCCCTGCAGGATCCTTATCAACTGGATCCGTCTACTGCCGCCATAGGTGCCCAGGTTGAGCTCATGTTGCAGGGTGTTCTAATTCCTTACCTGATGCAGCGCCCTGGGGCGTATGTGCCATTGGATTCTATGACGGCGATACCTGGAGAAAGCATTGCATTGAACGTGCAGTGGGAGGATCAATTGATCTCGGCCCGGACTCGAATTCCGCCATTAATTTCCTTGGATAGCATAGAAATCTCGGTTTCAGACACCCCTGTACCTGGATTGCTATTAGATTCTCTATTTATAGATCCGACCCAGATTGATTCTCTAGGGATTCGGGCACTCGGTACGGGTGCGCGGGAAGGATTGGTTCATATCGTACGGGCAACCGTGTATTGGGAGGACCATACTGGAAACGATGGGAATAACTGGTGGATCAGAATGCAGCTGCTTTCCACACTTACGCAGGACCAAAGACTCAGCAATTACTTTCTGAGCTCGGAGGTACTGCAGCCGGAAGAGGATATACCATTTATTGATGCGAATCGACGATCCTGGTCAGGTTCCTATGCGGTACCTGTGGCAAGCCAGACCGATCAGGTTCCAAAGCATGGTCTGCGTATCAGTATCGTTCGTTGTACAGAGGCCTACGCAGATTTTGTATCCCAGAGTTCGAATCCGGGTGAGTATGAGCCGCCATCAAACATTTTAGGAGGGCGAGGAATTTTTGCGGGACTGGCCGTGGATACATTCACTGTCAACATTGAGTAATGGGTATTGCAAAAGGGTACTCGTTCAAAGCCGGTACGATCACAGCATTAAGCCCGCAGGTCAAGAATCGGGCTAGGACATCGGTTTTTATTGATGGAGAGTATGCCTTTGGGATTTTGACGGATCTGGTTGTGCAGAATAAATTGCATGTGGGGAAAGAGCTGAATGAAACAGAGATAAGTATTCTATTGCAGGATGAAGAAATGCTCCGCGCAAAGTCCATGGCATTAGGATATTTGGCTTATGCCCCGAGGACTGCGTATCAGATACGCATACGGTTAGGAGAACGGGGGTTTTCGGATCACGAGATTGATCATGCAATCGGAGATCTTACGGATCTTGGCTATATTGACGATCGGAAATATGCGATGGAATATGCCACGGCACGGTTCAATCATAAAGGGTATGGGCCAGAAAGGATTCGGCGTGAATTAGCTGCAGACGGGGTTTCACATGAGGATATTTCGGAGGCGATCGCAACCACGATCAACCCGGACGCCTTTGCTGCGCGTGCAAAAAGCATGGTTGAGCGATTCCAGACTAGAGTTCAGGGCACATTCCCTGAGCGAAAAAAGAAACTGATCGCTTACCTGACCAGACGGGGGTACGGGTATATAATGGCAAGTGAATTTGTTCAAGAGGTACTGAGTCGAAGTGAGTCAAGTAAAAATCGCACGTAACTTGTTAAGCAAACATCTTGGAGAAGTCCAGCCTTCGGCCGCGATAATTCTAGGATCTGGATGTGGTCTTGAATTGGACCGGGTCCATTGGAGTCTGACTGCTTCAAAGATCCCTGGATTCATTGCTCCTTCCGTTGCTGGACATTCGGGTCTTGTGACATCTGGTGTCTTTGCAAACCACGAAGTTCTCTTAATGCAAGGGCGGGTTCACTACTATGAAGGAGTTTCTGTTGATCGTGTTACCTTTCAGGTACGCCTCATCCATGAATTGGGGATCAGGAACATCATTTTGGTTAGTGCGGCGGGCGGGATACGGGCAACTTTGAATCCAGGAGAAATTATGTTGGTAAAAGATCATATCTGTGCCCAGCCACTGACTGCAACCTACAGAGTAGGTTCAGTGTACGATATGTTTTGGAGGGAGCGTGTGATTGCAGTTTGTAACGGCTTACCGGTCTCCAGTGGTGTTTATGTTTGGACTATTGGACCGAGCTATGAAACTCCAGCAGAAATTGTCGCTTTTGAACGTAGAGGTGGCGATGCAGTTGGAATGAGTTTAGTACCAGAAGCGATGGAAGCATCAGCTTTAGATATGCATGTGCTGGCGGCCACTATCATTACCAATAGTGCGGCAGGCTTGGAAGAGCAGGAGTTAAATCATGAAGATGTACTTCGTGCAGCCAAGGCTGCACGGGCAAGTCTTGCAGATTTACTTGCCAAAGCGTTAACGCAGGCTCCTCAGCCATACAGAATCTAACTTTACCTATAACCCGATACTCATATCACAGACCAAATTGCAGCGCATGAACGACGACTATGGACATGACAGTGGCGATTGGGATGATGCGCCGCATTCAGGCAGCGGATCCCGCTATCGCGACGAAGTATTTTCGAGGAGAGTCCCAGCAGGACGACGTACGTACTTCTTTGATGTGAAGGCAACCCGATCCGGTGAAGACTTTTTCATTGTCATCACCGAGAGCAAGCGGGTTGGCGAGCATCGTCACGAAAAACACAAGATCTTCGTGTATAAGGAAGACTTCGCCAAGTTTATGAAGGGCTTGTACGAGGCAATGGAGGATGTACGGACCGAACGTCTACCGGACTACGAGTTTTATGGCTACCCGTCTGTTGATTTTCCGCCCAGGGACGACGACAGCAGGTAGTCTGGTTGAGCCATGATCCGCTTGATTGCGCCAGATCAATGGAGACGAAAGCCAGTGAGCTTGGATTCTGCATTGGAGGTGCGAGTAGCTAAGGTAATCAAGAAGGTCATGGAGCACGGCGATGCGGCTCTGTTTGATTACACGAGTCAGTTTGACCGTGTTGAACTCACATCCATCCCCGTGCCTTCTGCGGCATTGGAGTCGGCCTGGGTAGAAGCTGAATCGGCTTGGCAGCGTGCATTTCAGGACGCCGCCAATAATGTACGTCGATTCCATGCGAGGCAGTGCCGCGAGAGTTGGTATGTGGACGATGGAGATCGTGTCCGTCTAGGACAGCGCATCTTGCCGGTGGATGCCGCGGGTTTGTATGTCCCTGGTGGAACCGCTGCATACCCGTCCAGTGTTTTAATGACCGCAATCCCTGCTCAGGTGGCAGGAGTTGGCAACCTGTATCTTGCAAGTCCTCCTGATCCATCTACCGGGCTGCCTCGGCAGGAGGTTTTGGCCGCCGCCTACATGTTGGGAATTGAGAACGTATTTGCGGTTGGCGGAGCACAGGCCATTGCCGCATTCGCGTTCGGGACGGAGTCCGTCCCGCGGGTAGACAAGATCGTAGGTCCTGGCAGCGCATATGTTACGGCAGCCAAAAAGCTGGTTTATGGTCATGTAGATATTGATAGTCTTGCCGGTCCCAGTGAATTAGTGGTTCTGGCCGATGCCACTGCTAGACCGGACTGGATTGCGCACGACCTTCTTGCACAGGCCGAGCACGACGAACTAGCATGTGCAATCCTTGTAACCCCGGATGAAACGATTGCAAAGGCCGTTTGTCAGGCACTTGAAAAATTTCTACCGCTGATTCCGCGCAGGGATATAGCTGGTTCGGCTCTGAAGGAACATGGTGCAGCGATCATCACTTCTTCAATGGAGGAAGCGATTCACACGGTGAATACCATTGCTCCAGAGCATTTGGAGCTCATGATTGCAGATTCCTGGGAGGTTTTGGAGAAAATTCGGCATGCGGGTGCCGTCTTCATTGGTCCGTGGTCACCGGAGGTGGTTGGAGATTACTATGCAGGTCCGAATCATGTATTGCCGACAGGGGGAGCCGCGAGATTTTCTTCTGCCTTGGGGGTTGATGATTTTGTTCGGCGCCAGAGTGTGATCAGCTACAGTGAACGGCGTTTAGGGGTCGTAGCCGATGAGATTGCTCTGATGGCACATAGTGAAGGGCTTGATGCCCACGCGCGTAGTGTAAAAGCCCGGGTGGAAGATTGATGACGATTCAGAATCGTGCACTTTCCCAAGTCAAGAGTGAAATCCAAAAACAACATCCCTATAAGGTCGGAGTCCCTCCCGGGCAAATTACAGTTAAGCTCAATCAGAATGAAAGTCCATTTGACCTGCCGGATGAGTTAAGGGAAGCAGTACTTGAGAACTGGAAAGAGATCGCCTTTCATCGGTATCCTTCAGAGCAGCCCGATGAGCTTACGAAGTTAATTGCGGATCATATAGGCTGGGATTCAGAAGGAATTATCATTGGGAACGGATCGAACGAATTGACCTACACGTTGGGATTAACCTTCATCTCTTCGGGCAGAAAAGTGGTGTTGCCTCGCCCGATGTTTTCTTTTTATGAGCGGGTTGTGGATATCTTTGGGGGAGTGGTCGTGTCCATTACTCCTCGTGATAACCTACAGTTTGACACCTACGGGATTCTAAAAGCGATTCAACAAGTGGCCCCTTCCGTCGTAGTGATCACCTCTCCAAATAATCCCACGGGCTTAGCATTACCGCTGGCAGAGATTAAAACAATTGCTGAAGCGGCACCGGGACTGGTGCTCATTGACGAGGCATATATAGAATTCGCAGATGAAGCTAGTATGCTCACTGCATTGAGGGATTATCCCAATGTGATTCTTCTCAGAACTTTTTCCAAGGCATTTGGACTAGCTGGATTACGTATAGGCTACTTGGTCGGGGACCCTGTGTTAATGTCTGAGGTTTTGAAGGTTCGGCCTCCATTCATGATTGACCGTTTCAGTATAGCTGCAGTAAGGGTACTTCTTTTGCAATCCCACCTCATTCGTGACCGGATAGCACGGATTCGCTCAGAAACGAAGCGTTTAATCCAGACCTTGCAGCAAATAAAAGGGGTACATGTGCTTGCGGGACAAGCAAATTTTGTTACATTTAAAGTTCCCGGTAACAGTAATGACCTGTTTATGAAACTTGCCGAGTCTGGTATTTTAGTCCGTGACATGAGTGGGTACCCGGAGTTAAGGGGCTTTTTGCGTGTGAGTGCAGGGGCTCCCGAAGAGAACAGGGTATTCCTACGAGCGTTGACACGGATAATCCCGTAGTTCTTTAGCTATAAAGCGCGATGCGAATGCAAGATGGACTTGTTCCAGTAGAAATCGTTGGGCTGTCAACGAGCCCAAGTAGTGGTGGGGCTTTTGTTTTGATGTTGGGGGAAATAGCTGGAACACGAAAACTTCCGATCGTGGTCGGAGAAAATGAGGCCACCGCCATTGCAATTGGTGTTGAAAGAAAACGCCCGCCACGTCCCATGTCCCACGACCTTTTGTGTAGTCTGATGGAGCATGCGGGGATGAAAGTGAATGACATTCTGATCGATTCGTTGGAGGAGGGCACCTTCTTTGCTAAAATTCGATTTTTTCAGAATGGAGAGCACGCCGCATTGGATTCACGCCCAAGTGATGCCGTTGCGGTTGCAGTGCGCCTGGATGTTGATATTTTGGTATCAGAATCGATTCTCGAAGAGGCAGGGATTCCATCAGGTGAAGACGAAGATATTGCTCCTGAGGAGGCTAAAATACCGGCATCTCCGATTGAGCAATTGGAAGAAAAATTAGAGCGTGCCATCGAAGAAGAGGATTATGAGGAAGCTGCACGGGTACGTGACGCCTTGGCAAAGCTGAAGGAATAGTTCCAGATAGAATTAGCTGTCAATTATTCGCTCAAAATGACCCAGACAATGATTCCCTATAAGGGAATGAAGGGAATATCGCGGCTTTTCTCTACCTACACAACGGATTATGCTCGGCTATCGGATTACTATGCAGGAGACTGGCGTGAAGACAGCAGTTACGAAGCGGTTGCCCAAAGTCTGACGGCAAGCCCCGTGGATCGTCAGATATTAGTCAGTGTACTTGAGGAGCAAAATTCCAACTGGAATAATGGGACCCTCGCGTCACAACTTCGCGATCCAGATTCATTAGCAGTGGTCACCGGCCAACAGGTTGGGATTTTTGGTGGCCCTCTCTACACACTGTACAAGGCCTTGTCCGCTGTTCGGTTAGCGGAGCGTCTGACGAGGGTACTTTCCCGGCCCGTCATACCGGTCTTTTGGATTGAAGGAGGGGACCATGATCTTGATGAAGTGCGGCAGATCAGTCTGGCCGGCAGGAAGATATGGTACGAGGGACACAGACTCCCCGAAACAGGCAATCTTGGCAGCGTGGGATCCCTGGTTTTTAATTCAGAGATTGATCGTGTCCGAGGGGAGTTCATGGACCAACTACCAACGACAGAATTCCGGGATGAAGTACTGGAAAGCTACTACTCAGCGTATCACCAAGGAGCCACATTCACCGATGCATTTGCTCATACATTAAAATCTCTCCTGGGCAGCGATTCGATGGTCTTCATGAACCCGGAAGACTGCCGACTGAAAGAATTGATCGCCCCTCTACTTCGACGTGAATTAAAAGAGTACGCGACAACCCATACGGTGTTAAAGGCTACCAGTGACGCTCTGGAAGAGGATTATCATGCACAGATTCATGTCCGTCCCGGGAATGTGTTTCTGCTCAGCGAGTCGCAGCGGGAAGCATTACATCCAACAGACAACGGCTATAGCCCACAATTTTCCGAAGAGAAGATCATTCCGATTGATCAGATTCACGAAATTCCACCGTGCAACCTGAGCCCCAATGTTGTCATGCGGCCGCTTGTACAGGATTCATTATTGCCCACGGTTGCCTATGTAGCGGGTCCGGGAGAGATCGCATATTTTGCTCAGCTTAAATCGCTATATACTTGGGCAAAGCGCCCGATGCCCATTATTTTTCCACGGGCGAGTCTGACGGTCATTGAGCCAAGGATTGCAAAGCTGATGGAGCGTCATGATTTGACGGCAGAGGAGTTGGGCAGTGAAATCCCGGAACTCATGCGCAAACGCGTACTGGAAGGGTCAGAGCTTGTGCGAGCGTTCAAAAAGGCCGAGTTGGTGCTTGATGAGTGTGCGGATGGATTAAGACCGGCAGTGACGGAGGTGGATGTGACGCTGCAACCCACCGTAGAGGCGACTCTAACACAATGGAGAAAAAATCTCTCGAAGCTGCAACAGCGGGCCGAACGTGCAGAAAAGCGGCGTCATGAACAACTAAAGACTCAAATTGAACACTGCAAAGAGGCGCTGTATCCCAATGGGAATTTTCAGGAACGGGAATTGTCTGCACTCTATTACCTGACTAAGTACGGCGACAGCTTCCTGAATCAGGTACGCTTGCACCTTAGTATTGATTGCGGTGGAGAGCATCAACTTGTGACACTGGTGTAATCAGATTTGGCGGAAGATGATTCCGGGGAAGCTTGGCTCACTGTGAGCGTAAAGAATCAAGATCTTCAATGAGCGAAGCTGCAATCTCGGGATAGATTTCGTATTGATTGGTCGTTTCTGCTGGATCCTCATCGAGATTGTACAGTTGCCTGGGTGGAGCATCCAGGGGGATGTCAACCTGGGTAAAGCCACCGGATCCCTGGCCATCAATCAGTTTCCAGGCTCCTTTCCGAATTGCCAGCATACCATGGACTGACTGATGCACCGCCTCTTTGCGGGCCCCGGAACCGCCTAAAAAGACAGGCAGCATACTGAAGCTGTCTTCGCCCTGATGCCGGGTTCCGCCAAGGTCGGCAAGTGTTGCGAAAAAGTCTGTGTGCACCACGAGTTCATCGGTTACAGAGCCCGTTTCGATTACACCGGGCCATCGGGCAATGAGAGGGACGCGGTGCCCGCCCTCATGAATGTCTGCTTTCATCCCTCTCCAGGGGTGATTGGCCTGATGTTCAAAGCGTTCCTGAATCTGCTTCGGCCAGTAAGCACCGTTATCACTCGTAACGATCAGGAGTGTATTGTCTGCCTGGTGATGTTCAGCCAATGCTTCGACGATTTGTCCGATCGCATCATCAACCATGACGACAAAGTCTCCATACTCACCTGCCTGACTGGTTCCGATAAACTCATCTGTGGGGAGCCAGGGAGTATGTGGCGCAGCTAAAGGGACATACAGAAAGAACGGGGTTTCTTCTTCTGCGCGTTCTTTGATATAATTGGATGCTCGTTGAGCAATTTCAGGCAACACATCTATGTGATCAAAATCGGCTGCAATCGCACCGGACCTCCAAAAATTCCCAATGCAGCAACCAATGGGGTTGTCGGCATATTCCGTTGGGGGTGACGTGGGATGTTCATTTTCAACCCACACATAGGGCGCCATGTCAAGTGAGGCTGGGATGCCAAAGAAATAATCAAAGCCCAGTGCACGTGGGCCAGGGGCGAGGGGGGCATCATAACGTGTGGAATCCAGGTCTCCGAGTCCTAGATGCCATTTACCGATCGCAGCGGTGTGGTATCCAGCCTCCGACATTATATCCGCGATGGTGACCCGGCTTGTGTCCATGATCAGAGGAGAGTATCCATGGGTTACGCCAGAGGCCAGTTCGGGTAATCGCCATGCGTACCGCCCGGTTAATAAGGCATATCGTGTCGGAGTACAAACCCCAGAGGGGGAGTGAGCGTCGGTAAACCGCATACCCTCCGAAGCAAGTTCATCCATGTTTGGGGTTGGGATGCCAGAGTCGGAATTATAGCTCCCGAGATCACCATACCCCATATCATCTGCCATGATGATCACTACATTGGTTTTTTCCGGTGGATTACAGCTTATAAGAAAAGCGATAAGGGTAAATAGTATCGTACGGATCATTGGCGAAGTTCTTATGTTCGGGGAAAAATTTGTTGTGCACACGAAATTAAGGAATTTGGGGTTTATGCCCCAAGAAAAAAAATCCACGGCAACGTCAAATTTGCGCATAGTGTTTTGCCTAGGCTGGCGAATTTTCCTGATCGGATCGGGGCATGTGTTTTACAGGAAGTCAAGCCGAGCCTTGTTCCATCGGGTTATCGTTTACAGAATTGCAACAAAGCAAGTGCAGATTGGACAGAATCTTCTTCATGTACAAGTTCGCCTGCCTCAACCCATCCAAGTGCTGTAGGTGCATTGGTAGCGGGATGTTCTTCACAGGTGATTTTTCCAGAATATCGTTTTGGCGGCATAGATAGAGTATTCGTAGCGATTGGAACGGTTCTGAACGGTACCTTATCAATGCATGTGGGGAGTTCCATCTCCACTTTCGGGCAGTTTCGAAGGATTCTAGATAATACCGCCGCTTCTTCCTCGTCCACCGTGAGGCCATACTTGCGCTTGACTTCCACGATCGTGTTTGCATACCAGCAACGGTTATTCGGTGGGAGCCATTCGCTCGCATCTTTTGCAATCTTCTGGCGGCGATTCAGGAAGGGGGCAGCATGGGTAAGGTTCAGTAGATCTTCTGCAAAATCCTTTCGAACCTGAGCCGTAGCGGCACATAGACCTGAATCGTGCGCTTCCGAGCGAGCCACGATGTGTTCAATATCGGTTTGTCGGATGGACACAAAACATCTCATGCTGTAGGGTGAAAAGAATCCACCCTGGCGGATTGAAATGTCCGGTTCCACGGACTGGGAGTAAGGGTAGTCCTGGCTTCTATAAGGGCTGCAGCGATTTTCCGGGCGGATCGGGATCCCCCGAAATGTATCTCCTGTGGATTGTGCCAGTACGGCAGGTGGGAGGATGATCAAAAATGCAAGCAACCCTGCGAGGCAGGTGTGCCTTGTTACCCCTCGGCTTCTTTGTTTGAGTAGGATTTGGGGGAGGGAAGTCCATGGAGCACACCAACTCGAGCGAATGTTCGCATGTGTTCTTATTCGATCTAAGGCCAATGGCATGGTGCAGTATGAAAGGTGGGGATAGCGAATGCAGGATTGAATTACAACTTTTAATCGGGATGAGGTAAAATCCAGTACCACTGAAAGATCATAGAGAAGTGAATCCGGGAGGTATTCACGCTGGGGTTATGATTCAAAATGATGTTTCGTCTGCAAAGGGTTTAGACAAATTTACCAAAGAGTCGCCAACTAATTCTGAGTGAACCGATGCGGCGACTTTCGTTTAGCGTTCTACGCACTTCGCGTCTCTGATTCCTAAGGTCGAACTACCATTCTGCAAGCTTGATGCGATCCTATTGAAGCCAGCCAACCAGATCATGTTGCCAGAGTCCTGCATCAACCGTCCGAAGAACTTGTGGCAGTTAGTTGTCTGATGCGGCAGCTTCGAGTTTTTCCAGAGAGGGAATCAAGTCTTGTGAGACCCATCCGAATTCTGGGTTGATCTCAAGGGCCCGTTCGAAAGCGTTCCGGGCGTCCATAAGGTCTCCGCGATCCATGTAAACGATTCCCAGTCGTGCATAGGCCTCATCGTGCCCCCAAGAGGGCAGAAGGGGGTTATCAATGACTTCTTCGGCAAGGAGGCTTGCTGCTTCTTTCAATGCATCCTCAGCGCGGTCCTTGTCACCCCCTGCAATCCCGGGAAGGGAGTAATCAACAATTCCCCCCATTAGGATTACTCTGGGGTTCTTCGGTTCCAGTTCAATGGCCTTGGCCTTGGCCAGCCGATACTTCCGACTTAAGCCTATGGCTTTCAGTGGTCTCACAGAAATTTTGTGTAGATATGCAGTAGAAAGAAAGATCCATCCATCTGCAAGTGTTGGATCCAGCTCTACGACCGCTTCCATATGTTGAATGGCATTGTTGATATGGCCGACGAGATCCCGTTTTCGCTCAGATGCATGCCCTTCTGTAATCATATTGGCCAGAGCACTGGATGCAGATCCCGCATAATAATGAGCCCAGACGGAAAGGTCATCATCTTCGGGGATCTGTTCCAGGATCCCAAGTGCTCTCAGAATCTGGTCATAATCCATCTTGTTTGATCCATCTTCGAGTAGCGCCATTCCTTCGAGAAGCGTCTCTTCGGTAGATTGCGCCTGTGTTGCTACGTTGAATAGCAAAAGGCTGAAAAGAGTAACAGTTACCAGGTATTTCATTGTATTTCGTTCTGCCAAATAGTAGATGTCGTCAAGTTCTTTGTTCCTCCAACTCAGATCAGATTTTGTTCAATATCGGTTCAAAGGTTAACCTGAAACCCAAGTGAAGGTAAAACTTACACGAAAGACTGGCTCCAAAGTTTTCCAGTCAGCAAGGACAGATCAGTCAGATACCTGATTCTTGATGTAAGAGACATGCTTCCTGATGAATTTTTCAATTAACGGGGCCCCACTGGGATGCACCGGAAGGTCCCCAAAATCGTTGGTTAAGGGAGGCGTGATATAGCCCTTTCGACTTATATCTCATCCCATGGATTCCGAACATCTTTGGATGCATGGTTCGTAGTTATCCGTAAAATCTCCCAGGGGGACTTGATGCAATATCTGGCTGATTTCTTTGATCTTTCATTCCATTGCAGCGATTCAGGTATTGGATAATGGATAACCTTGGAGAAATAACTCCCAAGTCAGTCTGAAAATAACTGTAAATGCAGGGGGCATCATTCAAAATATCTCCAATCCAATATTGTTTCCACTATATTTAATGAAGAGTCACTTTGGTAAAGCCCAAATTCAATCATCCCACTAATTGTGGTGGAGTTCCGTTCTGTAATCCAAAATGACGTGGATCATAGCATTGTTCACACTCTATGACCATGGCTACAGTCTTGTAGCTCGCGCGAAACGTGCGCTGATTCTTGTCGGTTTATTGGCAATCTATCTTCCTGTTGTCGCCCTGGGGCAGGAGCAAACGCCGAAAATACAAATCCATACCGGGGCGGACTTTCGGGCATTATCCCAATTCGAGCACACAGGCTTTTGAAAAAAGTAGCCAGAAGGTCGTGAGTTATAGTCTTGTTGTTGATCACAGGGAGTCGCCTCACCCGTCTGGAGCGATTGGTCTAAGCGAATCAGATCCGATGGAAGGACCATCTCCTTACATCCCTGCCCAGGATTTAAATATTGGTGACTCAGAGTTGACTACCAATGCAGTTGGATTTGAGGGAAACAGGTTGCGGAGTTTACACCAGATGATCCAGAATGCCCAGAACTCGGTGACGGTTCTGGAAGGGAATTCAAAAACATTCGAGGTTGACCTTGATTCTCAACCCTCAGACACTGTAACGGTCACCATTACGGGTCATGAAAACACGGACTTAATCGTAGCTCCGGTGCTGACGTTTACTCCTATGAATTGGAATTTACGGCAACCGGTGCGTGTAACTGCAAACCCAGATCCCGATGAGGTGGATGATCAGGTGGCGTTAGTGCTCACGGCTTCGGAGGGAGGTGCAAATCCATCAAAAGTGGATGTGACGATTATAGACGTCGAACGGTCGTGGGAACTATCACCTCAGTCGCTTCAAGAGGGTAGCTGGACAAGTTTCCACGTTTCACTTCTTGAGGTATTGGCACCACCTTCAGGTGATGTGACATTCACGGTTACCGGGCATGAAAATACAGATATACGCCCGAGTACGACATTGACGTTTCCAGTAAATTCTTGGCGGGTAAGGCAAAGGATAGTGTTAACAACAGAATTGGATAATGATCTTGTGGATGATGACATAACGCTGACGCTCACGGCATCAGGAGGAGGCTATAGTGGCTTGAAGTATACAATGGATGTGACGATCATTGATAGGCCTCCAGAAGAGATATTGATTCCAGAGGGAGATACGCAAGAGATTCATTTTAGGTTAAAGTCAGACGGGCCAAGTAGTGAGATTGACCATATAGCAACCTTTGACCGGTATGATGATACGGATTTGACGGTGGATCCAACCCAGTTGATCTTCAGATCAGAAACTTGGCAGCCTTGTATTTTTGAAGGTCGAAGGACCTTCTGTACTGATTTTGAAACGGCAGAGTTGACGGCGATGGAGGATGGCGATGCTGTGGATGACCAAAATACTATGAGATTAATGGTCACGGGTCCGCCAGGGAACCTGTTCATAGGTGTTAGTCGACTGATTAATGTGAGGATTGAAGACAATGATGTCTCGAGGCTGGTGATAGGATCATCAAATTTGGAGATTGATGAGGGGGGCAGTGGAGAATTCACTGTTAAGCTCTCGGATCCGCCTTCGGAAGATTCAGGATCGAACAATGTTACGGTGACGGTCCCCGCCTCTGTGGGGGATTTAACAGCGGATCGAACTAGTCTGATGTTTACCGCCTCAAATTGGAACATAGAGCAGACGGTGACGCTAACGGCGGCAGAGGATGATGATTTACAAAACGATTTGGAAACACTGTGGTTGACGGCACAAGGGGGTGGCTTTGATCGCCAGAGGGGGAGGGTTGTTGTGACGATCAGAGACAATGACGCGCCAGATCTTGTGGTCACTCCGAGGTTGGTGGAGATGCTTGAAGGAACGTCGGAGACCATTGAGATTAAACTTTCGGGGCAGCCGTCTGAAGATGTCACGGTGACGGTCAGCGGACATGCGGGAACGGGCCTGGCAGCTGTTCCCCCGAGTCCGATGCATTTGATCTTTACGCCACTGGACTACCATATACCGCAGAGCGTGACGCTCACGGCTTCCGAGGACGACCATGACATGCTGGATGAAGACGTAACGCTGCACTTGACCGCCTTCGGCGCAGAATATACTGGGGAAATCGCCAACGTAATGGTAACGATCACGGACAACGATGCGTCGGGGATTGTGGCTCCAGCATCAGTGACCATGGAGGAAGGAAGCGAGAAGATGTTTGGGGTTGCACTCACGCTTCCGCCTGCAGGTACGGTCACTGTAAAAATCAGCGGACATGAGGGTACGGATCTGGCTGCTGCCCCCCCGAGTCTGATGTTTACGCCAACGAATTACCGCACTCCACAGTCGGTGACGTTGACAGCGGCGGAGGATGAGGATTTAGAGAACGATATGGTAGGATTAACGCTTACGGCATCGGGCGGGGGGTATGACGGGGTGACGGCAGATATCACGGTGACGATCATGGACAACGATGAGCGGCCGGGGCCGCTTACGATCACCCTCTACGATGAACAGGCATTGGAACATGCAGAGGCAATCCAACTGCCCATTGAACTCAGTCGTCCTGTGGATCAGGTGGTGACCGTGCAATATGCAAGCACGGACGGCACGGCAGAGACGGGCCTGGACTATATGACCTCGCGGGGGATTGTAATCTTTGATCCGGGGGCGACCCGAGGCGTGATTGAGATTGAGGTGATCGATGATAAACTCCCGGAAGAGAATGAGTCGTTTATGGTGACCCTGTCAAAGCCTCGCAATGCAATTATTGCACGTGAAACGGGGACGGGCACGATCCTGGATGATGATGGTGCGAGTGCGATTCTTCGGGTGGAAGATGCGCTGGTGCTGGAAGAAGAGGGCATGGTCCGGTTCCGGGTCCTGCTGTCGCATCCGCAGCGTCAGATGATCTCGGCAGCATACCGGACCCGCGATGGGACCGCCAAGGCAGGCGAAGACTATGAAGCCTCCTCGGGGGTGGTCACGCTGGCACCGGGAACGGTGGAAGCGATGATTGCGGTGCCACTCTTGAAGGACGGGCTGGATTGGCGCGAGGAGACGTTCACGGTGCATCTGGAGTCGTCAAAGCATGCAGAGATTGCGAAGGCGGTGGGGATGGCGACGATCCAGGAGTCCACCACGGTGAGTGAAGAGGTACTGGAGGCGTATGCGGCGCGGTTTGTACGGACGTCGTCGGTGCAGGTGGTGGAGGCATTGGGAGAGCGGTTCCGCTCCGGGGCGGATGGTGCTGCGTGTGGGGCGGCGGACCGCGCAGAGATGGCCCGGCTCTGGTACTCGGCCTCCTCATGGGATCCATCCCTGGGAGAGCTCTTGGCGGGTTGCCGCATGTCTGCAACTTCGTACAGTGGGTCGTTCAGCGTCTGGGGGCGGGGAGCATTCCGTCAGTTCAATGGACGGGATGACGATGCGTTGACGCTCCGTGGAGAGGTGACCACGGGGATGCTGGGGGCGGACTACCGCTGGCGGGGAGGTTGGCTGGCAGGGGTACTTCTGGCCCACAGTCAGGGAGAGGGATCGTTTGAGGTGGTGCAGCAGTCGGGAGAGATCACCGCAGGGTTGACGGGCGTCTATCCGTATGTATCGTACGCGCGTGCGGACTGGGATGTATGGTTGAGCGCAGGCGCGGGTCGCGGGCAGGCGGAGGTGCTGGAGTTGAAAGGGGATCTGGTGTCCAGGTTTGGAGCGATGGGGGTTCGAGGAAAATTGGTGTCAAGTGGCACGATCGGACTGAACTACCATGGAGATGTCCTGGTGACGGATGCAGAGATAAAGGATCATGAGGTGACGGCAGAGGTGTACCGGGTCCGGGCAGGTGTGGAAGCGAATGTAAAGATCAGCGATGGACTTCGTCCATTTGTGGAGGCGAATGTGCGGAGTGATGGTGGGAGTGCGGAGACGGGGGTCGGTCTGGAGTTTGGCGGGGGAATCCGGGTTGATTATCCGGCATGGCGCCTGCAGGCGGATCTGCGGACGCAGGGGCTAGTGATGCACACGGCGGACGGGTTCACCGAGTGGGGGATCTCGGGATCCGTGCAGGTGGGCAGTCAATCGGAGGGGTTGATGATGCGTGTGCGTCCAGCGTGGGGACGGGGTCAGGGGATGTCAATGTACGGTCAGCAGACGATTCTGGATGCGGTGCCGCTCGGGGCACATGCTCACCGGACCGAGTTGGAGCTTGGATACGGCGTTCCGTGGAAAGATGGCACCGCTCGGTCCATCATGGGGGTGACTCAGTTGCATCAGGGAGTGATGTACCGGTTGGGTGGAGAGCTTTATCCATCGGAATGGTTGACGTTCTCGGTCTTTGGTCTAGCACACGGCCGTGCAGCTGCATTGGGAGACATCGGAGTGAATGTGCGGGGATCGCTCAGGTATTAACCCATTTTAACGTGCGCTATGGAAAGGCGCAAAAGGTGGGATAGCACTTCATTCAGTTCAACAAGGGTTTCTGAGTCAGTCATCGTTCCATTTTCAAGGGAAGGACTGGGAGCCCAACCAGTTATAGTCTTCAAAATATCCCAACTAATTCTGAAACCATGCCAATCCAAAAGCATGAGATTTGAAAAAAAGTATTATATTTCTGCCGCGTGTGGCGGGGGGCACGTCAATCCCCCTGCGATTCTAACAATTGAGGGCGATTTGTACGCGATTTTCTCGTAGAGGACATGGATCCGTTGGGCCCATCGAATTGGGAACATACAAGACCTGTTTCGAGGCCATGCCCGACTAATCTTCTTGTAGGCAGAAAAATGTATTCATTGATCAAACTTCGTTTGTCATTGATTGATTGGACCGATCATTTATCTCTGGGTATCGGAGTATTCGCTGCACTTGGGATTCTGGTTGGCCACCTGTTTTTTTCAGCGACAGGAGTAACGGGGCAAGTGCCTTCCACACCGACCGCAAGCTTGCCTGTGCATCCTGTAATCGATCTGGGGATGGGCACGGATTCCAGGTATGAGAAGTTTCCAGTGGTCCCAGGGACGATACCGCCGGAAGCAGTGTTGGGCAATGACCAGATTGCAAGTGTAGATACTATCAACAGGAAAACGCCGATGGTAGGGATCAAGGACAATAGTAATCTGGAGATATGTTTAGAGATTTCGTCGGACAGAGTATTTGCAGGAGAGTGGGTGACCGTGAAGGCAACGGTTGGACCGGGGGTGCATCAAACTGATATTACAGTTACAATCGATTTCACTAGCCTGAATTTCCAACAGGCAACTTAAAGTGACATTGTGTGGGTACTCAGGCCTCACAGATACGATTTAGTCCCGTTATTGTCATTTTTTTTCGTGTTTATATTTCACTATCCAACATCTTTAGCAATTCTATCACTCCCTTAAATATCCGAGATTATCCGGTTCTTGTCAAATATATTCGATTTAATCTCCTTTTATTTGATATTTGTCAGTGCGTGTATTATATTGGTATATCATAATTAATCACGCTTTTTTATGACATTTACCGACCAAGAACTTCAAAATCTCTTCCTCCAACCCCAATCCCCGATGCAACGCCAGTATGAGGCCCTGCGTGCACGATTCGTGGATCGAATGTCTTGGACGGAAATTGCTCAACAGTTTCAACTCAACCCCGGTACACTTCGCAACCTGGCTTCAGAGGTGCGCAAGTCTGGAACCCTCAGCCTGTTTGAATCGCCCATTGCCCAAAAACGCTCCCAACGAGATCAGCGGATCCTTGCACTGCGTTTGGAAGAGCAGCTCTCCAATACAGAAATTTCGAAGCGTCTGGCTGCGGAAGGAATCAACGCGGGCACCACCACCATCGGCTTGGTCCTCAAGAACGCGGGAATTTCAAAACTCCCCCGACGAATGGCACGCGCGGTGCCATCAGTGTTGAAGGCCCCCGAAGCCGATGTCCGCCAGTTCGTCCCTACCTCCGCGAAGTGGCAGACCCGTTTTGGCGGACTATTCCTCTTTGCTCGGGATCTGCAGCAGGCCCGACTGGATCCGTTACTGACCGAATGGCCCACCAGCAAGAAACTGCCTGCCCCGACCATGATCCGAGCATTGCTGGCCCTCAAGCTCTGGGGGATCGGACGGCCCTATCATGTGATGCCGGATATTCTGGATCCGGGAAGTGCCCTGTTTGCAGGGCTCAATGTGATGCCGAAAAAATCAACGCTTACCGAGTACAGTACCCGCATAGATGCCACACATTTGCGTTCGCTGATGGATGCCTGGCATGGCGTTGCACAGGGGCTGTTGCCAGCACCAGAAACCTCCTTTGATCTGGACTTCCATACCATACCCTATCATGGAGATGAAGCATTGATGCAGAAACACTTCGTCTCCAAACGGAGCCGACGGCAACGAGGCATCTTGGCCATCGTTGCCCGGGAAGCGAGTCAGCGTGCGCTCATCTACGGTAATGCACGAGTAACCAAAGCCGATCAAAATGATGCGGTTCTGGAATTCGTGGACCTCTGGGAACAACGCGCCGGGAATCCTCCCAAAGAATTAGTCTTTGACAGCCGCTTTACCACTTATGCGAACCTGAACGAACTCAATCAGCGCAATATCTACTTTTTAACCCTGCGTCGGCGAGCCCCCTCAATTGTGCACCAACTCAATCAACGCCCGCCCCAGGATTGGAAAACCATCCGACTTCAAAATATCGGGCGCAAGTATTCCACCCCACGAATCCTGGACGAATCCATTACCGTGCGAAACTACTCAAAGAACCTGCGCCAGATTGCCATCAAAGGACTCGGACACGATAAACCAACCCTGCTGATTACCAATCGCATGGATGAACATCCCACAACGCTCGTGGACCGGTATGCCCGGCGGATGCTCATCGAAAATGCCATTGAGGACGCAATTAATTTCTTCCATATGGACGCGCTCTCAAGTACCGTGCCATTGCGGATTGATCTGGACTTACAATTGACGCTCATCGCCAGTACATTCTACCAAGTCTTAGCTCAGCGCTTGGGAGCCCGGTATGAGACCGCAAAAAGCCGTACCATCTTCAATAAATTCGTCCATGCCCCAGCCACGATCATCTCACAGAACGATCAAATTGTGGTACGATTCACCCGACGCGCACACAACACAGAACTGCGGGCTGCCGGCTATGTTGGATCTCAAGGCCCGATCTCATGGATGCATGACCGAAAACTCATCCTTGAATACGTCTAATCCCATCCTCACTCGCATAGCATATTGTCATAAAAAAACGTGGTTGGAAATTCAGGCTAGGAGGTATCTAGTCGAATCGAAGCCACTCGATGACTATGTCTTAGATCCCCAGATATATGATGATCCCATCGAAAAAAAGACGAAGTCGATCACGATCGCGGCGGGACAGAAGGAGTCCTCTCCGTTTAGCTTCCAAACTCGCCGGGATAGAGAGGGTTTTGCGTATGTGTGGGGAACATCATCAGTGGTGGGAGGCCATCCCTTGTGTCTATGCCGCGGGTTAAGGATCGACCGTCCGACGGTCAAGCTGGATGCATTTCCAAACCCGGTGGATGAAGGCGAGTCGGTGACGGTCACGGCAACGATTTCGAAGCACCAGTCTTCTAGGGCGGTGACGGTACCGTTGAACTACCCCAATGCTAAGACCACTGACACGGCCGAGCTTACCGAGCCTACTGACTATACTCAATTACGTTCAATCACAATTCCAGCGGGTTTTCTGGAGGGTAGCGTAGAAATTCAGACCCGTCTGGATGCAGATGTGGACAATGAGACATTCACGGTGGCGATTGATGAGAGCAGCTTAGCACGCGGAGTGTTTGTAGGGCATCCGAAAGAGGTAAAGGTAACGATTAATGACCATAATAGACCGGAAATTGTGGTGCTGCCGACCGAGGTCCTGGTGCCCGAAGGGGGTAGCAACACCGTGAAGGTGAATCTGCTGGGTAGGCCGACTGGTGAAGTAACGGTAACGATCAGCGATGACAAGGACTCCGATATGAGTTGGTCGGGCACGGCCTTGTCGGGCGATGCCCTGACCTTTACTACGACGAATTGGGATATAGCACAGACGGTGACGCTGATGGCGGGGGAGGACAATGATCTTGCACACGATACGGAGACGTTAACGCTGACAGCGGCGGATGGAGGTTACGACAATGTGACAGCAACGATTGAAGTGACGATTGAGGACAATGATGTGCCGGAGGTCAGTTTTAATCGGTCCAAGTTCAGAAGGTCCGAAAACAAGAAGGGGTTCGATGTGGAAGTAGTCACAGATCCTCCGGCATCTTTCGATTTGATTTACAATACGGGCGGCACAGCGACCAGAGTCGAAGATTACGACATCGAGAATTCAGGAACCTTGTCCGTGCGCGCTGACGTGCCACTAAATGTTATCCCGGTCAAGATTCGCAATGACGGTGTAGTTGAGGGGGACGAGACCGTCATCCTGACGCTGGAAGGAGGTCCGGGATACCGGGTGGGAAGTCCGAGCACATTTACGCTGACGATTGAGGACGATGACTCGGCGGCGCTGGTGGTGGATCCAGAATCTGTGACGGTGGCCGAGGGAGGAAGCAAGAGCTACACGGTGAAGTTGGCGGCGCAGCCCTCGGCGGCGGTCACAGTGGCGGTCACGGGCCATTCGGGGACGGATCTGACGCTGGACCAGACAACTCTGACGTTCAATCCGAGCGGGTCGAATCTCTGGAGCACGACGCAGACGGTGACAGTCACGGCGAGCGAGGATAACGATTTTGCAAATGATACGGCGACGCTGGTTCACACGGCCTCGGGGGGCGGCTACGTCTCGGTGACTGCGAACGTCGCGGTGACGGTTGAAGACAACGACTCGGTACCTCTGGTGGTGGATCCAGAATCTGTGACGGTGGCCGAGGGAGGAAGCAAGAGCTACACGGTGAAGTTGGCGGCGCAGCCCTCGGCGACGGTCACGGTAGCGATCACGGGCCATTCGGGGACGGATCTGACGCCGGATAAGACAACTCTAACGTTCAATCCGAGCGGGTCGAATCTCTGGAGCACGGCGCAAACGGTGACGGTCACGGCAGGGCAGGATGACGATTTTGAAAACGATACGGCGACACTGGTTCACACGGCCTCGGGGGGCGGCTATGACTCGGAGACGGCGGACGTTGCAGTGACGATTGAAGACGATGACTCGGCGTCGCTGGTGGTAGATCCAGGGGCTGTAACGGTGGCCGAGGGGGGAAGCGGGAGGTACATGGTGAAGTTGGCGGCGCAGCCCTCGGCGGCGGTCACGGTAGCGATCACGGGCCATTCGGGGACGGATCTGACGCTGGGCCAGACAACTCTGACGTTCAATCCGAGCGGGTCGAATCTCTGGAGCACGGCGCAGACGGTGACGGTCTCGGCGGGCGAGGATGATGATTTTGCAAACGATACGGCGACACTGGTTCACACGGCCTCAGGGGGCGGCTACGACTCGGAGACGGCGGACGTCGCAGTGACGATTGAAGACGATGACTCGGCGTCGCTGGTAGTGGATCCAGAATCTGTAACGGTGGCCGAGGGGGGAAGCGGGAGCTACACGGTGAAGTTGGCGGCGCAGCCCTCGGCGGCGGTCACGGTGACGGTCACAGGCCATTCAGGGACGGATCTGACGCTGGGCCAGACAACTCTGACGTTCAATCCGAGCGGGTCGAATCTCTGGAGCACGGCGCAGACGATGACGGTCACGGCGGGCGAGGATAACGATTTTGCAAACGATACGGTGACGCTGGTTCACACGGCCTCGGGGGGCGGTTACGACTCGGAGACGGCGGACGTCGCGGTGACGATAGAAGACGATGATACACCGGCGGCGGTTCGTTTTATTTCGGCGGCGGGCAGCGTGGACGAAGGTGATGGTACGCGCAATGTGGAAGTCGCCATCAGTCCTGCGCCCACGGCACCCCTCACGTTGATCTACACGCTGGGCGGTACGGCGACCGAAAACGCAGACTACAGCATTACTGGCTCCGGGACGGTTTCCGTGGCTGCTGGTGCGACCTCGGTGAATATTCCGATTGTGATTACCGATGACACCGAGGACGAGCCTGCCGAGACGGTTATCCTGACGCTGACCGACGGCACGGAGTACACGGTGGGGAGTCCGAACGTGCATACGCTGACGATCACGGACAATGATGAGACGCCGCAGGTGAGCTTTGCTTCGTCTTCGTCGAGAGCCCCTGAAAACAAGGGTACCCACCATGTGGCCGTGAGGATCAATCCTGCGCCCGCGGCACCGTTCACGTTGAGTTACGGCACGGGCGGTACGGCAACTCGGAACACGGATTACACCAGTTCCGGCACGGTCTCCGTGGCAACTGGTTGGACTTCGGTGAATATTCCGATTGTGATTACGGATGACACTGCGGTTGAGGATGCCGAGACGGTTATTCTGACATTGACCATCGGCACGGGGTACAATTTGGGTACACCACAGATACATACGCTGACGATTGTGGATGACGATCACTCCCCGAGCATTTCTGCACATGTAAGCTTGTCCGCGAGTCCCAATCCGGTGGACGAAGGCGCGTCAGTCACCATCACGGCAACGTTGACAGAGGCATTACCGGATGCGGTGACGATTAACTTGAGGGATACTTCAGGCGAGCCGCCGACAGAACCGGGTGATTATGGCCCTATTCCACGCATCACGATCGCCGGGGGATCCCGGACCGGGTCGGGGACGATTGACATCCGGGATGATGATGTTTCCGAGGGGGATGAACGTTTTACGGTTGCCATCATTGATGAATTGCCGCCAGGGGTCGTGCTTGGCAGCCCTTCCTCGGTGCAGATTACGATTCGAGACGATGATCCGCCGCCCCCGGTGGAAGTGACACTGTCCGCATCTCCGAATCCGGTGGACGAAGGCAATCCGGTGACGATCACGGCAAGGCTGACGGGCATTCTGGAAACTAATGTGGTGGTTCCATTGGCGTATCCCCCCGGCACTGCAGAGCCTGGCGATTACACGCGGCCTCCGAGTATAATGATTTCCAGTGGCGCGACAGAGGGATCGGGGCAGATCCAGACACTCACGGATGCAGACATGGAGAATGAGACCTTTATCGTTGCATTGGGGGATCTCCCCCCGGCGCTTCTGGTGGCGGGCAGAGAGTCTTCCCAGTTCGTGACCATCCGGGATATTACGTCGCCGGCAGTGGTAGATCTGTCGGCATCTCCCAATCCCGTGGATGAGGGGAATGGTGTCACGGTGACGGCAACGTTGTCCGAGGCATATGACACCGATGTGACAATTCCATTGATACTGACGGATGGCACCGCGAATGCCCAGGATTATCAGGCATTGCCTCCAGCCCAGATAGAGATTGAAGCTGGAGAGACAAGCGGGACCTACCGAATCTCTGCGGCTCCAGATGATGTCGCAGAGGAGAATGAGACCTTCACGGTGGCATTCGGTGTCCTGCCGTCCGGCCTGACCAAGGGGGAGCCGGTGGAGATAACGATCACCGACGACGATGAGGCAGGGATGAACGTTCCTCGTTCGGTTTCGGTAGTGGAGGAACAGGACGAAACGTTTCCAATTGCGCTGACCTCGAAGCCATTGGGCAACGTCGTGGTCACGATGACCTGGCCTTCGGGGACCGACTTGACCGTGAGCCCGATCACTCGAATCTTTACTTCAGAAAACTGGAATGAGACGCAACAGGTGAGCTTGCGCGCTGCAGACGACGCGGATGTTGTAAATGATCAGGTAGAGGTCACCTTAACAGCAAGTGGGGGCGGCTACACCGGGATCTCAGAAACGGTATCGGTCACGATCACGGACAACGATGCACCGGGGCTCGGGGCCCCGGCATCGGTGACCATGGCGGAAGGAAGCCAGAGGGCGCTGGCGATTGCACTTGCACAGATGCCAGCGAGCCCCGTGACAGTGACCTTCGGCGGGCATGCAGGGACCGATCTGGCATTGGACCAACCCTCCCTCATGTTTACCCCTTCAAACTGGAGCACGGCGCAGACGGTGACCTTAACGGCGGCAGAGGATGATGATTTTGTGGACGATACAGAAACATTGATACTTACAGCATCTGGAGGCGGCTACGCCGGGGTGACGACCGATATCACAGTGACGATCACGGACAACGATGCGGCAGGGCTCGTGGCCCCGGAGACAGTGCAGATGGAAGAAGGGGGGACGCGCCCGCTCCTGGTTCGTCTATCCGCATCGCCAGCAAGCCCCGTGACGCTGACCTTCACCGGGCACGCGGGAACAGATTTAATATTGAACCACACCTCGCTCACGTTTACGGCTGCGGATTGGAACACATCCAAGACCGTGACCTTAACGGCAGCGGAGGACGACGAGGATTATGCAGACGAAACGGTCGACTTAAAGGTTACAGCATCGGGCGGGGGCTATGACGGGGTGACGGCAGATATCACGGTGACGATCATGGACAACGATGAACGGCCGGGGCCGCTTACGATCACCCTCTACGATGAACAGGCATTGGAACATGTAGAGGCGATCCAACTGCCCATCGAACTCAGTCGTCCTGTGGATCAGGTGGTAATGGTGCAATATACAAGCACGGCCGGCACGGCAGAGGCGGGCCTGGACTATGTGACCTCGCGGGGGATTGTGATCTTTGATCCGGGGGCAACCCGGGGCGTGATTGAGATTGAGGTGATCGATGATGAACTCCCGGAAGAGCATGAGACGTTTATGGTGACCCTGTCAAAGCCTCGCAATGCAATTATTGCACGTGAGACGGGGACAGGCACGATCCTGGATGATGATGGTGCGAGCGCGATGCCTTCGGGTGGAAGATGCGCTGGTGCTGGAAGAAGAGGGCATGGTCCGGTTCCGGGTCCTGCTGTCGCATCCGCAGCATCAGATGATTTCGGCAGCGTACCGGACGCGCGATGGGACCGCCAAGGCAGGCGAAGATTATGAAGCCTCCTCGGGGGTGGTCACGCTGGCGCCGGGAACGGTGGAAGCGATGATTGCGGTGCCGCTCTTGAAGGACGGGCTGGATTGGCGAGAAGAGACGTTCACGGTGCATCTGGAGTCGTCGAAGCATGCAGAGATTGCGAAGGCGGTGGGGGGTGGCGACGATCCAGGAGTCGACCACGGTGAGTGAAGAGGTACTGGAGGCGTATGCGGCGCGGTTTGTACGGACGTCGTCGGTGCAGGTGGTGGAGGCATTGGGGGAGCGGTTCCGCTCTGGTGCGGATGGTGCGGCGTGCGGGGCAGCCGACCGCGCAGAGATGGCCCGGCTCTGGTACGCGGCTTCCTCATGGGATCCATCTCTGGGCGAGCTCTTGGCGGGTTGCCGCATGTCTGCGACTTCGTACAGTGGATCGTTCAGCGTCTGGGGACGGGGAGCATTCCGCCAGTTCAATGGACGGGATGACGATGCGTTGACGCTCCGTGGAGAGGTGACCACGGGGATGCTGGGGGCGGACTACCGCTGGGCAAAAATGGGGGGCAGCTGGCTGGCGGGACTACTTCTGGCCCACAGTCAGGGAGAGGGATCGTTTGAGGTGGTGCAGCAGTCTGGAGAGATCACCGCAGGGTTGACGGGCGTCTATCCGTATGTATCGTACGCGCGGGCGGGCTGGGATGTATGGATGAGCGCAGGCGCGGGTCGCGGGCAGGCAGAGGTACTGGAGTTGAAAGGGGATCTGGTGTCCAGGTTTGGAGCGATGGGGGTTCGAGGGAAATTAATATCAAGTGGCACGATCGGACTGAACTACCATGGAGATGTTCTGGTGACGGATGCAGAGATAAAGGATCATGAGGTGACGGCAGAAGTGTACCGGGTCCGGGCAGGTGTGGAAGCGAATGTAAAGATCAGCGATGGACTTCGTCCATTTGTGGAGGCGAATGTGCGGAGCGATGGTGGGAGTGCGGAGACGGGCGTGGGGTTGGAGTTTGGCGGGGGGATCCGGGTTGCCTATCCGGCGTGGCGCCTGCAGGCGGATCTGCGGACGCAGGGGCTGGTGATGCACACGGCGGACGGGTTCACCGAGTGGGGGATCTCGGGATCCGTGCAAGTGGGTAGTCGATCGGAGGGGTTGATGATGCGTGTGCGTCCATCGTGGGGACGGGGCCAGGGGATGTCAATGTACGGTCAGCAGACGATCCTGGATGCGGTGCCGCTCGGGGCAAACGCGCAGCGGACCGAGCTGGAGCTTGGATATGGTGTTCCATGGAAAGATGGCACTGCCCGGTCCGTCATGGGGGTGACCCAGTTGCATCAGGGAGTAATGTACCGGTTGGGTGGAGAGCTTTATCCATCGGAATGGTTGACGTTCTCGGTCTTTGGTCTGGCACACGGCCGTGCAGCTGCGCCGGGAGACCTCGGAGTGAATGTACGAGGATCGCTTCGGTATTAGGTGACTTGAAAGAACCACAACCGCTGAATACGCAATCAACATGTACTACTGCATAGTGCCTGTCAATAAACCCCAATAGGCTATCGCAAACCGATTTCGGGGTATAAAAACCATTCCTACGCCCTATTCTGGGCCGATTTCGTCTTTCTCCTTGCCCGCGTTTTTTGAGGCGGAAATTTTCGGGGAAATATCGACTATCTGCAAGAATTGATCGTATAAGTGCCTTGGCTGCATATTCCGAGCGATCTGGGACAGTGGTTCCGATTGATCTGAATGAGTGTTCCACATGGTCGGAATATGCAATTTTTCGGTTCCATCGCAGTTCTCTGGGAAATATTGTATCTTCAAGAAAACAAAGATGGGAGGTTCAGGTGTACCCCGTCAAGCCAGGATCCAAGCTTTATCTACAAGCTGGCAGGGCATTGTTTTACGAAAGGAGTTTTAATTCTGGAAACCGCAAGTCTAGTATCCTTCAAAAAATGCCCTTTTAATCAGGGATGAGAGAGGTTTGTATTTTGATGGTGCTACACTTGGCTTGCGAAGTTTGGGCCAAGAAGAAACATCTCGAATTAGACAGATTGTACAAGAGGTCTGCGAAAAATGGAGTCCCTACATAAAGTAAAAAAAATGGGGGGGGGGGAGGCGGAAAAATTAGCCCAAAGAGTCCGCCGACATATCACGAGATATTTCAAAATTGCGAAATAAAGCGATGCTCGCGATTGAGATTGAATATCATGGGTCTTCCCCTTTTCAAGTGGGTTCGGAGTCAGAACTAAGATGAACCACGATGCGATTGAATAGATTCGGAATGGATTTCTTTATTTATTTTGGGTCTGTTTTTGGAGTTCAAATCAAATATTTCATTGACCATGAGTGTACGTATTCAAGATATCAATCGATTGTTAGGGATTCAGTCTCCGTGGGAGGTTTCGGAGATCAAGCAAGATGATGCAACGCAGCTGGCTGAGATCCATGTAATCTGTTCGGAGGGTTCGGTACTTCGATGTCCCGAGTGCACCAAAGTTTGTCCTGGCTACGACCATCGTCTTCGGAAATGGCGCCATACGGATATCTGTGAATATCAGACGACCGTGGTTGCGAAAGTTCCTCGGGTGGAATGTTCGGAGCATGGAATCAAGACGGTTTCAGTGCCCTGGGCGGATGAGCGCGTGCGTTTTACGACGGCATTTGAAGCGAAGGTCATTAACGGGTTGCTGGATGCCACCAATATTTCAACGGTGGCGACCAGGATGGGAGTCAGTTGGACGATGATTGCCAACATTATGGAGCGTGCGGTACTGCGAGGACGTGCCCGCAAAAAAGAGGAACTGATCGCGCATCTCTGTGTCGATGAGACCTCTTATAAGAAAGGTCACAATTACATCACTGTGGTGTCCAATCCAGACACGGCAACCGTGCTGTATGTCGGCGAGGGTCGGACAAAGGCGAGTTTGAAAGGGTATTATGATGGATGTTCTCCCGAGCAACTGGAGGCCATTGAGAGTGTGAGCATGGATATGTGGCCAGCGTATATCAGCATCACGAAAACGTGCGTCCCCAACGCAGAAAAAAAGATTGCATTTGATCACTTTCATGTGGCCAAATACATTAGCGATGCCGTGGATAAAGTCCGTCGGATAGAGAACCGAGAATTGCGGAAAGAAGACAACTACGATCTCACTGGAACCAAGTATGATTGGCTGACCAATCCGAAGAATATGTCTGCGCGGCAAAAGAAACGATTCAACCAGTTAAAGACCAGTTCGCTGAAAACAGCTCGTGCGTGGGCCATCAAGGAATTCTCCCAGAACTTATGGCATTATGTCCATCCCACATGGGCACTCAAAGGATGGAAACGATGGTTGTCCTGGGCCATGCGTTGCCGACTGGAACCGATGAAAGACGCCGCGGAAACTATCAAGAATCATTTGTGGGGCATTATCAATGCAGTGATCTTAAAGGTCAGCAATGGCCCCGCCGAAAGCATCAACAGCCGCATCAAAACCGTCAAAGTCCGTGCTCGTGGATTCCGAAACAAACAACGGTTTACCAATGCAATTTACTTCTATCTCGGTGGACTGGATCTGTACCCGGAAGGCTTCCAAAAACAAGCTACCCACTCATAAAAGCGAAGAGCCAATATCATTAATAGCTGTCTGCTCATAGTTGGGCTATTGCTTTGCTGTATTCCAGATATTGCGTTGGGCCAGCATTCTGCACGAATCGGAATACCAGATAGGGACAATGTTGAGGTTTATGAAGGTCTGGAAACAGATTTAAAGGTCACACTGGAAGGTAGACTACCGAATGGAAACGTAACGGTTACCGTCAGAGATCCTGACAACTATGTAGGTGTGTCATGGAATCCGTCCACTATTGAATTTACACCGAATGGCTGTAAACAGATAAAGGCAGTGTCAGATGGCTATGTCTGCGAAAAGATATTAACACTGACTGGATTGCCAGACAATGATAATGTAGATAATGTGCTTCATTTAGTATTTCGAACTGACAATGATAGTAACTACAAGGGAACACAGACACCGATATGGATACCTGTTAAGGAAAATGCAACGATATTAGTAGTGAAACCCTCGACAATAGAGGTGGTTGAGGGCGGCACACCAGAGAGTTTCACGGTGAAGTTGGGATTAGAGCCGTCTGGTACTGTAACGGTGAATCTGACTGAAGTATTTGATCACTCCATCGCACTGACCACCGTGCCCAAAACATTTACGTTGACGCCAGGGAGCACAGGGAACTGGAATACTGGCAAGACCGTCACCGTGACAGCGGTCGACAACTCAGTAGTCAATGGGAATGATACTGAAACCTTACAATTGTCTGCATCGGATGGGGGATATGATGGAGTCGGCGCAAGTGTAACCATCACAGTTGAAGATGATGAGAAAGGGGAACTCATCATCACTCCCTCGACTATCAAGGTCACCGAGGGTAACGCAAAGAGTTTTACGGTGAAGTTGGGAGCAGAGCCGTCTGGTACTGTAACGGTGAATCTGACTGAAGTATTTGATCACTCCATCGCACTGACCACCGCGCCCAAAACATTTACGTTGACGCCAGGGAGCACAGGGAACTGGAATACTGGCAAGACCGTCACCGTGACAGCGGCCGACAACTCAGTAGTCAATGGGAATGATACTGAAACCTTACAATTGTCTGCATCGGATGGGGGATATGATGGAGTCAGCGCAAGTGTAACGATCACAGTTGAAGATGATGAGAAAGGGGAACTCATCATCACTCCCTCGACTATTGAGATCACCGAGGACGACACACAGAATTTCACGGTGAAGTTGGGAACAGAGCCGTCTGGTACTGTGACGGTGACCTTCAGCGATGACGGCGACTCTGATGTGAGTTGGTCAGGCGCGGCCTTGTCCGGCGATGCCCTGACCTTTACTCCCAACGACTGGGATGTAGCTCAAACGGTAACGCTAACGGCGGCGGATGATGACGATTTTGTGAACGATACGGAGATCTTGACACTGACGGCATCAAACGGGGGGTACAACGGGAAGACGGCAGAGGTCACGGTGACAGTCATGGACAACGATGCTGCGGGGATTACGGTGCCTGGCACGGCGACGGTGACCGAAGGGAGTACCACGACTGTGGACGTGAAACTGGCGGCGGCACCGACGGCAGACATGACGGTGACCTTCAGCGATGACGGGGACTCGGATGTGAGTTGGTCGGGCGCGGCCTTGTCCGGCGATGCCCTGACCTTTACCACGACGAATTGGGATATAGCTCAGACGGTGACGCTGACGGCGGCGGATGATGATGATTTTGTGAACGATACGGAGATCTTAACGCTGACGGCATCAAAGAGCGGGGGCTACAATGGGGAAACGGCAAACATCACGGTGACGATCACGGACAACGATGCGGCGGGGATTACGGTGCCAAACGCGGCGACGGTGACCGAAGGGAGTACCACGGCCGTGGAGGTGACGTTGGCGGCGGCGCCGACGGCAGACATGACGGTGACCTTCCGCGATGACGGGGACTCGGATGTGAGTTGGTCGGGCGCGACCTTGTCCGGCAATGCCCTAACCTTTACCACCACGAACTGGAATGTGGCGCAGACGGTAACGCTGACGGCGGCAGAGGATGATGATTTTGTGGACGATACGGAGACCTTGACGCTGACGGCATCAAAGAGCGGGGGCTATAGTGGGGAAACGGCAAACATCACGGTGACAATTGAGGACGTTGATGCGGCAGGGATTACGGTGCCAAACGCGGCGACGGTGACCGAAGGGAGTACCATGACTGTAGATGTGACGTTGGCGGCGGCGCCGACGGCAGACATGACGGTGACCTTCAGCGATGATGGGGACTCGGATCTAAGTTGGTCGGGCACGGCCTTGACCGGGGCTGCCTTGACCTTTACTGCCACGAACTGGAATGTGGCGCAAACGGTGACGCTGACGGCGCAGGAGGATGATGACGATTTTGCGGACGATACGGAGACGTTGACGCTGACGGCATCGATGAGCGGGGGCTACAGCGGGGAAACGGCAAATATTGAGGTGACGATTAAGGACAACGATGTGGATGGGGCTGGGATTACGGTGCCAAACGCGGCGACGGTGACCGAAGGGAGCACCACGACCGTGGAGGTAAAGTTGGCGGCGGCGCCGAAGGGGGATGTGGCGGTCACCTTCAGCAATGACGGGGACTCGGATGTGAGTTGGTCGGGCACGGCCTTGACCGGCAATGCCTTGACCTTTACTACCGAGAACTGGAATGTGGCGCAGACAGTGACGCTGACTGCGGCGGAGGATGATGATTTTGTGGACGATACGGAGACCTTGACGCTGACGGCATCAAAGAGCGGAGGCTACAATGGGGAAACAGCAAACATCACGGTGACGATTGAAGACAACGATGTAGATGGGGCGGGGATTACGGTGCCAAACGCGGCGACGGTGACTGAAGGGAGTACCACGACTGTAGATGTGAAGTTGGCGGCGCCGCCAACGGCAAACATGACGGTGACCTTCAGCGATGATGGGGACTCGGATCTGACTTGGTCGGGCACGGCCTTGTCCGGCAATGCCCTAACGTTTACCCCCACGAACTGGAATGTAGGGCAGACAGTGACGCTGACGGCGGCAGAGGATAATGATTTTGTGAACGATAGGGAGACGTTAACGCTAACGGCGAAGGGCGGGGGCTACGACGGTGTGGGAGCAACGATTCACATGACGATTGTGGATGACGATACTGCCCTGGCTACTCCGGTGCACGTACGCTTATCGGCATCTCCGAACCCGGTAGAGGAGGGTAATTCAGTTACTGTCCGGGCAACGTTGACAGAGGCATTACCGGATGCGGTGACGATTAACTTGAGGGATACTCCGGGCGAGCCGCCGACGGAGCCGGGCGACTATGGTTCCCTTCAAAGTATCACGATCGCCGGGGGATCCCGGACCGGGTCGGGGACGATTGCCATCCGGGATGATGATGTTTCCGAGGGGGATGAGCGGTTCACGGTCGCTATTGATGACTTGCCTTCGGGGGTGGAGCGTGGCAGTCCTTCCTCGGTGGAGATCACGATTACAGACAATGACCCGCCGCCCCCGGTGGAAGTGACACTGTCGGCATCTCCGAATCCGGTGGCCGAAGGAAAGTCGGTGACGATCACGGCAAGGCTGACGGGCAGGCTGGAAACTAATGTGGTGGTTCCATTGGCGTATAATGATGAGACAGATCATCCACCGGAGTCCGATGATTACACACGACTTGAGAGTATAGTAATTCCCCGTGGCGCGACAGAGGGATCGGGGCAGATCCAGACACTCACGGATGCAGACATGGAGAATGAGACCTTTATCGTCGCATTGGGGGATCTCCCCCCGGCGCTTCTGGTGCCGGGCAGAGAGTCTTCCCAGTCCGTGACCATCCAGGACGTTACGTCGCCGGCAGCGGTGACGGTAGATCTGTCCGCATCCCCTGATCCCGTAGATGAGGGTGGCAAGATCACGGTGACGGCAACGTTGTCCGAGGCGCCGGACACCGATGTGACAATTCCATTGATACTGACGGATGGCACTGCGAATGCCCAGGATTACGAGGCATTGCCTCCAACCCAGATAGAGATTGAAGCGGGAGAGAGGAACGGGACCTACTCAATCTCTACGATTCCGGATGATATTGCAGAGACAGGTGAGACCTTCACGGTGGCACTTGGTGTCCTGCCATCCAGACTAGTCGCGGGGGATTCGCGACAGATGGATATAACGATCACGGACGATGATGAGGCAGGGCTGAACGTTCCTCGTTCGGTTTCGGTGGTGGAGGGACAGGACGAAACGTTTTCGATTGCATTGACCTCGGAGCCATTGGGCGAGGTTGAAGTGATGATGACCTGGCCTTCGGGGACCGACTTGACCGTGAGCCCGATCATTCGGACCTTTGGGCCCGACAACTGGCGTACGGAGCAGCAGGTGACCTTGAGCGCCGCGGGCGATGTGGATGTGGTAAATGATCAGGTGGAGGTCCTCTTGACAGCAAGTGGTAGTGTCGACTACACCGGGATCTCCAAAACAGTATCGGTAACCATCACGGATAACGATACGCCTGGGATCGTGGCCCCGGCATCGGTGATCATGGCGGAGGGAAGCCAGAGGGCGCTGAGGATTGCGCTTGCACAGATGCCATCGGGCCCGGTGACAGTAACCTTCACCGGGCATGCAGGGACCGACCTGGCATTGAACAAAGCCTCCCTCACCTTTACCACTTCAAACTGGAGCACGGCGCAGACGGTGATGGTGACGGCAGGGCAGGATGATGATTTTGTGGACGATACAGAAACATTGACACTCACAGCATCTGGAGGCGGCTACGCCGGGGTGACGACCGATATCACGGTGACGATCACGGACAACGATGCACCGGGGCTCGTGGCCCTGGAGGTAGTGCAGATGGAAGAAGGAGGTACGTACCCGCTCCTGGTTCGCCTGTCCGCATCGCCACCGGGCCCCGTGACGCTGACCTTCACCGGGCACGCGGGAACAGATTTAATATTGAACCAACCCTCGCTCATGTTTACGTCTGCAGACTGGAACACATCCAAGACCGTGACCTTAACGGCAGCGGAGGACGACGAGGATTATGCAGACGAAACGGTAGGCTTAAAGGTTACAGCATCGGGCGGAGGGTATGACGGGGTGACGGCAGACATCCCGGTGACGATCATGGACAACGATGAGCGGCCGGGGCCGCTTACGATCACCCTCTACGATGAACAGGCATTGGAACATGCAGAGGCAATCCAATTGCCCATTGAACTCAGTCGTCCCGTGGATCAGGTGGTGATCGTGCAGTATGCAAGCACGGCCGGCACGGCAGAGGCGGGCCTGGACTATGTGACCTCGCGGGGGATTGTAATCTTTGATCCGGGTGCAACCCGGGGCGTGATTGAGATTGAGGTGATCGATGATGAACTCCCGGAAGAGCATGAGACGTTTATGGTGACCCTGTCAAAGCCTCGCAATGCCATCATTGCACGTGAGACGGGGACAGGCACGATCCTGGATGATGATGGTGCGAGCGCGATCCTTCGGGTGGAGGATGCGCTGGTGTTGGAAGAAGAAGGCATGGTTCGGTTCCGGGTCCTGCTGTCGCATCCGCAGCGTCAGATGATCTCGGCAGCGTACCGGACCCGCGATGGGACCGCCAAGGCAGGCGAAGACTATGAAGCCTCCTCGGGGGTGGTCACGCTGGCACCGGGAACGGTGGAAGCGATGATTGCGGTACCGCTCTTGAAGGACGGATTGGATTGGCGCGAGGAAACGTTCACGGTGCATCTGGAGTCGTCGAAGCATGCAGAGATTGCGAAGGCGGTGGGTGTGGCGACGATCCAGGAGTCCACCACGGTGAGTGAAGAGGTACTGGAGGCGTATGCGGCGCGGTTTGTACGGACGTCGTCGGTGCAGGTGGTGGAGGCATTGGGAGAGCGGTTCCGCTCCGGGGCAGATGGTGCCGCGTGTGGGGCGGCGGACCGCGCAGAGATGGCCCGGCTCTGGTACTCGGCCTCCTCATGGGATCCGTCCCTGGGCGAACTATTGGCGGGTTGCCGCATGTCTGCGACTTCGTACAGTGGGTCGTTCAGCGTATGGGGGCGGGGAGCATTCCGCCAGTTCAATGGACGGGATGACGATGCGTTGACGCTCCGTGGCGAAGTGACCACGGGGATGCTGGGGGCGGACTACCGCTGGCGGGGAGGTTGGCTGGCGGGGGTACTTCTGGCCCACAGTCAGGGAGAGGGATCGTTTGAGGTGGTGCAGCAGTCGGGAGAGATCACCGCAGGGTTGACGGGCGTCTATCCGTATGTGTCGTATGCGCGTGCAGGCTGGGATGTATGGCTGAGCGCAGGCGCGGGTCGCGGGCAGGCAGAGGTGCTGGAGTTGGAAGGGGATCTGGTGTCCAGGTTTGGAGCGATGGGGGTTCGAGGGAAATTGGTGTCAAGTGGCACGATCGGACTGAACTACCATGGAGATGTCCTGGTGACGGATGCAGAGATAAAGGATTATGAGGTGACGGCAGAAGTGTACCGGGTCCGGGCAGGTGTGGAAGCGAATGTAAAGATCAGCGATGGACTTCGTCCATTTTTGGAGGCGAATGTGCGCAGCGATGGTGGGAGTGCGGAGACCGGGGTGGGGTTGGAGTTTGGCGGGGGGATCCGGGTTGCCTATCCGGCATGGCGGCTGAAGGCAGATCTGCGGACGCAGGGGCTGGTGATGCACACGGCGGACGGGTTCACCGAGTGGGGGATCTCGGGATCCCTGCAGGTGGGCAGTCGATCAGAGGGATTGATGATGCGTGTGCGTCCATCGTGGGGACGGGGTCAGGGGATGTCGATGTATGGCCAGCAGACGATCCTGGATGCGGTGCCGCTCGGGGCAGACGCGCAGCGGACCGAGTTGGAGTTGGGATACGGCGTTCCGTGGAAAGATGGCACCGCCCGGTCCGTCATGGGGGTGACTCAGTTGCATCAGGGCGTAATGTACCGGTTGGGTGGAGAGCTTTATCCATCGGAATGGTTGACGTTCTCGGTCTTTGGTCTGGCACACGGACGTGCAACTGGGCCGGGAGATATCGGAGTGAATGTGCGTGGATCACTCCGCTATTAGGCCATCTTGTCATTTTCCCTGACGGGGATGGGTTGGCTGGTATTCCCAGTCTCGCGAAGCGTCTGATTCAGTTGAGAAATATCGCTGAAAAGGGAAACGGCTGTTAAATTCATCAAAGAAGAGGGGGGTAATTTCCGTCAAATAAAATTAGCTGACTTTGGTACCGCACAGAGAGAAGACGTCGCTCGCTAAATCGTGTTGCAGTCAGAGATAAATCAAGAAAGGCAATAGAGGAGTATGAGCTACAGAGACACACCACGTTTCCAGGGAATGAAGTCGTTTTGACCCAGACGCTCAGAAGCAGGAACCAGATTCCCGCTTGCGATCTGCACGACCAGATCGAGAATTTGCTCGCCCACGGATTTAATGGTTTCCTGGCCGTTAAGGATGCCTCCGGCATCCAAGTCAATCAAGTCTGGGATGCGATCAGCGAGTGCTGAATTGCTACTGATCTTGACGACCTGTGCGACGGGGTTGCCCGTAGGAGTTCCCATTCCCGTAGAAAAGAGAATAACTTGGGCACCTGCACCGGCAATGGCAGTCGTAGACTCAACATCACCGCCCGGTGTGCACAGAAGATTCAGTCCAGGCGTAGTTACATATTCAGGGTAGTCAAGAACCGCTGTGATGGGGGAGATGCCACCTTTTCGTACAGCACCTGCGCTCTTCATTGCATCGGTCAATAATCCATCCCGGATATTTCCCGGGGATGGGTTCATATCAAAGCCGGATCCAACCGCTTTCGCCAAAGCCGAATAGGATTCCATGAAGTGCACGAAGCGTTCTGCGACCGAGGCATGGGTACATCGATCAATCAATGATTGCTCCTGGCCGCAGAGTTCTGGAAATTCTCCCAGAATCGCACTGCCACCAAGCGCTACAAGCAAATCAGTCGTGTATCCCATGGCGGGATTTGCCGTGATCCCACTGAACCCGTCGGAGCCTCCGCATTCCAAGCCTAACGTGAGCTTGCTCAGTGGGGCGGGGGCCCGGCGAAGCTGGTTGGCCTTTTGCAGGCCGGTAAACGTATCGTTGATTGCCCGTGTGATCAGGCTGTCGGTGCTGGCAAAGGATTGCTGCCGGAATACGTGAAGGGGTTTGTCGAATGCCGGGTTACGCTCATGCACCTCTTCCATCAACAAATCCAACTCGGCATTCTCACATCCGAGACTCAGTACGGTTGCGCCGCATACATTCGGATGGTTCAGGTATCCTGCCAAAAGTCCACAGAGAGACCGGGCATCCTGCCGGGTTCCGCCGCATCCCAGTTGATGAGTCAGGAACCTTACTCCGTCTATATTCTCAAATAGTGGTGTAGATCTAACGGGTGTCAGGTCTGCCTCATCGGGCGGTGGCTTACCAGTGCGGTAGGCGTGGGCCAGAGCAGCGACCTGCCTCCGGTACGTGGAAACGATCCCATCCCCCAACTCATCCTCAAATGCGCGTCGAAGGACATCAATATTTCGATTCTCGCAGAACACCATTGGGACAACGATCCAATAATTCGCCGTACCCACCTGGCCGTCCGTTCGGTGATACCCCTGAAATTCCATCGTCGCCCATTTCGAGACATCCGGGGGGTTCCAGGCGTGAGACGCCTCTCTCACATGATATGCGGAGGTATCGTGGATGAGATCTCTCTGATTTAATCGGTCACCGGGGCATAGATCATGCAAGGCCTGCCCCACAATGACACCGTACATCAGGACGGGCTCTGACGCTCTGATAGGTCGAGTTACAACTTTGTGTTTTGCCGGTACAGGAGCCCGTGTCACGCAACCGGGCAGAACCTCCACGCCTGTCGGCATAGAGGTCAGAGCAACTGCGACATTGTCACTTGAGTGGATCTGCAGCACACGCACAGACATTATTGCAG
>CBDBMQ010000026.1:0-20477 GCA_965207565.1 Rhodothermales bacterium
GATCGCATTGATGAAACCATACTGCGCATTCGTTCTGTACGCGGTAAACGATTCCATTATTTAAGAAATTTTGACGCAAAGGATGGGTTTCCGACATTAAACCGTTACAAAGAAAAGTGCTTCCTGGTGAAACCTCTGATGCGCAGCATGCATGAGCGGGGAGAGCTTACTGGCGCAGCTGCAGCACTGATGTCTCCTCTTCCTGAGGAGGAACTCTACGATACAGAGGCAGACCCTCATGAAATCAACAACCTCGCAGGAGATCCTGCTTATGAAGGACAACTGACAGAAATGCGGCAGGCACTGGAAGCCTGGATCATCGAGACCAATGATTTGGGTCGAATTATGGAACCAGATTCCGTGGTAGCTCCGTTTATCGAGGAAATGGATGCATGGTTCGGTACTCCGAGCTGGGCTAAGTCCGAATAATTTTTACCGCTGGACAATCTGATTAGCCCGGAAGTTATCGGGATTTTACCAAAAATACCCTCCCTCGCCCGACTGTACAGGAATTCTTGAACTCGGTTGATGCCTCCTTAACATGAGGGTCCGTCGGTTACAGTGCAATATACTCGGCGTTAATCATGACACGCCCTCGCTCATTTCGATCATACGCTCAATCGGCCTGAGTGCACGCTTGCGGATAGATTCTTCCATGCGGATTTCAGGTAACTCATGATGCATACAGGTATATAGTTTCTCAAGCGTGTTGAGTCGCATATGTGGACATTGACTGCAGTTGCACCCGCTTTCAGGAGGGGCCGGAATAAAATGCTTGTGGGGAGAATCTTTACGCATCTGATGCAGAATCCCCTCCTCTGTTGCAATGATAAAGGAATCTCCTTCATCCTCATGTGCGAATCGGCGGATTCCGCTGGTCGAACCAACAAAATCGGCATGCCGAAGGACCGCTTCCTCACATTCTGGATGAGCCAATACCTTGGCAGCAGGAAATTCAACTTTCAACGCGAGCAACTTCCGTTCACTAAAGGTCTCATGAACAATGCAAACCCCATCCCAGACTTTTAATTTACGTCCAGTCTTGCGCTCAAGCCAACGACCCAGGTTTCGGTCGGGTGCAAAAATGACCGGTTGTGACTCCGGTATCATTCGCAGTAAATGCTCTGCATTGGTCGATGTACATATAATATCACTCCTAGCCTTTACCGCAGCGGAGCAGTTGATGTAGGACATAACCAAATGATCAGAATGCCGATCACAAAATGCCTGAAATTCATCCGCCGGACACGTATCCGCCAGAGAACAGCCCGCATTCAGGTCTGGAAGCAAGACCTTCTTTTCAGGGCTTAGAATTTTTGCGGTCTCGGCCATAAAATGAACCCCGGCAAACACAATCACATCCGCCGAAGTTGCCGCTGCCTGCCGGGAAAGGCCTAAGGAATCTCCAATAAAATCAGCAACGTCCTGGATTGCAGGCTCCTGATAATAATGTGCAAGCAGAATGGCATTCTTGCGCTTCTTGAGGATCTCAATCTCTTCATAGAGATCCAGGGTTTGATCTACAGGATCATCAATGAACCCGATCTGCTCCAATCGACTATTCAGAAAATCTTGTGGTACAGGCATGATTCTAAGCTAAACATGACACCACCTGCATCTGCATATCCACTCTGACTAACGATCCAAATGTATTTTTGTGCCAAAATACAATGCGACCATCAGTCAGATCCATGCAGTAGCAACTAGGACTCACTTTTCCTGGAGTTGACCATCTTGTAATACCAGAACACGGTCACACAATTCACTCAAAGCAGGGTTATGGGTCGCGATCACAAAGGCTTGGTCATGGGTCCGGCTCAGGTTGAGTAATTCTTCATGGAGCACACCAGCGGTTTTTGTATCTAAACTGCCGGTGGGCTCGTCTGCAAGGACCAGTGCTGGTTGATTCATTAATGCACGCGCAACAGCTACACGCTGCTGCTCCCCGCCCGAAAGTTCTGATGGACGATGGTCAAGACGCGACTGAAGCCCTAATTGCTCAAGAAGAATTATTGCCCTCTGCTGAGCTTTACGCAATGCCTCACCACCAATCAGTGCTGGCATTGCCACATTCTCTAGTGCACTGAACTCGGGAAGTAAATGATGGAATTGAAAGATGAAGCCAACCGAATGATTTCTCCAGCGGCTGAGTGAATCATCATTCTGTTGAAAAATATCCTGCCCATCATAAGACACTGTCCCTTGATCTGGTCGATCCAGAGCGCCCAATAAATGGAGCAGTGTCGTTTTACCCGTTCCGCTGTCCCCAATGATTGCAACCACTTCGCCAACGTTGACCGTCAGAGATACGCCTCGCAACACCTCCAGTCTCCCCCCTGAACCCGTCTCGAATCCTTTATGCAGATCTTCTGCGATTAAGCGGGACGGCATCAGAATCGCGTATTCACTACGTTGGCAAACTTTGAACCAAACGTATAGGAAAAGGCAATACTGGTACTGGCATAGTAGTCAGTGGCAAGTTCACGCTGCTGGAGGAGAATGTCTTCCAGCAACAACTCACCTTTCGGCAGAGAGAGCTGATCTCGAATCATCTCAAAACTTCCCTCAAGTTCCAGAGAAAACCCCTCAAAAAGACGTACCGAAATGTTCGCAAACAACTCTGCCCGCTGTTTTGATGGATCATGTAGGTATTGAGATCCCTCCAGCCCACTAAAAATATCCCCCCAAGGGCGACGAATCGCAACCGTAGCATCCAACTCGTGACGGGGCAACCATTCCTGCATCTCACCGAAAATCGTTGTCTCAAAATAATCTGCATACTGCATGCCAATTCGGTAAACAAACGTAATGGCCCGACGCGTTGCAACCTCATACGGAAATAAACTGTACTCAATCCCTGGAACGAACGAAGCCCAATGCTTTAGATTTCGATCATCGCGAGTCACATAGTCCACAAAAAATCCTGCTGACCAATGAGGCCCTAGACTCCGGATCAAATAGCTATCCAGCCCATGCCGAGTGATACTTCTACGCACCGTTGCTCTGCCCTCCCGCTGGATCCGCACCAGATCATAATTGAAGTATGGTCGAATTCGCGCCTTCCACTGCTCACTTCGATGATCGGCGAAAAAACCCCACCGCGAATCAAACACCGTACGATTCGATTCCAAATCCAATTCAAAATCTCCACCATACAGATTAAAAACCCAGTGTCTCCACGGGTCTCGGCTTAATAATTCTTCCGCTTCGGATTCCTCTCTCTCCACATAGGCAAGCGAAAAAATATCTGTGTTCGCCCCTTGACCAAGAAAGGGTGCCAAACCGAGTCGAAGAGCCTCATTGATAACCATCCGCCTCTCTTCTCGTGATGCATCCTGGTCGACGATTCGGATTAGGTTCAATTCTGACCCGTCTAACGATCCAAGACCAATGAAAGATAATTCGTATTGTCGACCACTAAGTACAGTAAAACTGCTGGTCACGAAAATATGTACATCGGCTTGATTTGGGTCTCGAACGTAATTGATAAAGTCCAATTCTGTACGGATATGAGACTCGTCACACTGATCACAATCAAGAAAAACACTCAATCTTTCACCAATGCCATTTTGGCTCATAACTTCAGCCGGAATCAACATCAGGAATCCAAGCACAATGAATAGGTAAATCTTAGGCATCCCGTTCAAGATTATAATGTTTTATTCTCGTGTGCAGGTGTGAGCGTTGAATCCCAATTTTCTTTGCTGTTTGGCTCACATTCCAATTGTTTTCCTCCAGCTTCTGTTGAAGGAACATACGCTCTGTATGATCACGGAAATCTGCCAGTTTACCGTAATGCTTCGCCATTGTATGGATCTGACCTTCCTCAGAAGAAGCGGGCACGACCAGACGCTCTATATCCGACAAGGTCACTGTATCCGTTTCGCTCAGAATCATTAGACGTTCGACCACATTACCAACTTCCCGAACATTCCCACGCCATGGCAATGAGGAGAGTTTGTTGATGGCCTCATTGGTAAAGATTTTGGGCGGAAGCCCATTTCGTTTTGAGAGCTGGGAAGCAAAATGTTCAATTAGTGTCGAAACATCCCCGATTCGCTCTCTAACCGGAGGCATATTCAGAAGGATCACACTCAGTCTGTGATATAAATCTTCACGGAATTTACCCTCCTCGATAGCAACGCGTAGATCCTTGTTCGTTGCAGCAACCACACGGACATCTACATTGATGGTACGCTCCCCACCTACCCTCGTAAGTTTGTTTTCCTGCAGAACCCTGAGGACTTTGGCCTGTGCAGGCATACTCATGTCACCAATCTCATCAAGGAATAGTGTGCCACTGTGCGCTTGCTCAAATTTTCCGACTCGCTGACGGTTCGCACCGGTAAACGAGCCTTTTTCATGACCAAACAGCTCACTTTCAATGAGTTCCGAGGGGATTGCAGCGCAATTCACCGCGACCATTGGCCCCTCCCTGCGGAGGCTTTGAGTATGGATCCAGCGTGCTGCCAATTCTTTTCCTGTACCAGGCTCCCCGGTAATGAGTACCCGGGCCTCGGTAGGACCAACACGTTCGATCAATTCTTTTACCGCGTGCATAGCCCGGCTATCGCCCAACATAGGCCCGAGAACATCCCCATGTTGCTGCTTCAAGGCCTGTCGCAACCGCCGATTCTCAATCACCAGCTTTCCTCGCTCCAGTGCAGAGCGAATGGTAACCAGAAGGTGTTGTAGATCCGGTGGCTTTTCAATGAAATGGAATGCCCCGGATTGCGTAGCTTCTACAGCGGTCTTGATGTCTGCATGACCGCTGATCATGATCACAGGCAACTCCGGCCATGTCTCCACACATGTAGCCAGAACCTGTAATCCGTCTTGCTTCGGCATTTTGATGTCCAGAAGAACCGCATCAAATGTGGATTTTCTGAGCTTGCCTAACGCTTCCTCGCCATCCGTTGCTTCTTCAACCACAAGGTCTTCGTACTCCAGGATCTCCCGGAGTGTCCTTCGAATGCTTACTTCATCATCAACAATCAGCACACGGGATGCAGACATTCCTATTTACTGAAGAGCCAGCACAAGACCTAACATATAGTCAAATTCATCAACCAGATCCGTCTCCGAGTATCGCTCTTTCGCTTCAAGAATTATCTCTTCTGCGGCATCTAATTCACCGGATTCCATATAGGCCCGCGCGGCTGAGCGCAGATAATACGGGCTCTGCACCTCATTATCGTCCATCTCGGCGGCACGTTTGAAGAGGTCCGCTGCAAGTGAAAAATTTTCCTGCATTTCGTGAATCGCAGCACGGCCGGCCGTTGCACTAGCTCCAAGGAAATCATCACTCGCGTTGAAATTTTCAAACTGCTCCAAGGCCTGCTCGTACTCTTCTAATTCAAAAAGAGCGTTGCCTGCATAAAATCTAGAGGTATTCCCGGCGGGGGTACTTCCATAGCGATCAATAATATCCAGGAGCCCCAGCGTTTCACCGCTACCATCCAAAGCCACCTGATATTCTCCCCTTTCGTACTCAAGAATAATGGCTCCCAGGAGTTCCTGGGCCTGCGCATCCCGCTCACCCTGGATATAATTAAATCCAAATATGCCTGCGATGACCAGAATGACCCCGACAGCGACGCCGGTAAAGACACGCCGGTTTCCATAATAGGCCGCCAATATGGGAGTGTACCAGCTTTTGCCTGATTCAGCTCGTTGACTGCCTCTTTGCCCTATCACTCCCTTCGGAGCTTTCATTTTTGACATTCTACAATTCTATGTTTGAGTGAATCCAAGGAAGTATCTCTTCGTGAAAACCTTCATGTGATTGAGATACCATGTGGCCTTCATCCAATTTTAGATGATCAAACCTTCTACGATTCTGACTGGGTTCGTTCAAGCATGTAGAGCGAGTTTGGAAACCAGCCCATGTAATCATTTTTCGTACTTGTTCGTTCTACTCCTTTTCGCGAAAAATGCTCAACTTGAAAACCTCTAGTCTGATCTATCGGAACTTGAATGAATAGATCCATAGGTTTTCTTGTTCACCTTCTCCTATTCAACAACAACTCAATCAATTAACCTAAGAATGGCTTATAAACTTGCAATCAATGGCTTCGGTCGCATTGGTCGTCTCGCGCTTCGTTCGATCTTAGAACGCAACATTACGGCGTTTGATGTCGTTGCGGTGAACGATTTAACGGACGCAGCCACACTTGCACATCTATTCAAATATGATTCAGTCCATGGCAAATGGCCGGGAAATGTGTCCATGGACGGGAACAGCCTGCTTATTGGCGACCATAAAATCCCCGTCCTGAGTGAACGCGATCCCGCGAATTTGCCTTGGTCTGATCTCGGCTGTGATATTGTCATTGAATCAACCGGATTTTTTCGGAGTCGCAGTGCAGCTGCAAAGCATATCGGAGCCGGTGCTAAAAAAGTTGTTATTTCTGCCCCGGCCAAGGATCAAGTCGATGCGACGGTCGTGCTCGGAGTGAATGACCATGTTCTAACAGGACAAGAGGAAATCATCTCTAACGCCAGTTGCACAACCAATTGTATTGCCCCCATGATTAAGGTGGTGGACGATGCCTTTGGAATTCAGAATGGTTTGATGACGACCGTGCATGCTTATACAGGCGGCCAGAAATTACTGGACGCTCCGCATAGCGATCTGAGACGTGCACGGGCTGCTGCATATTCCATTGTACCAACGACCACCGGTGCCGCAAAGGCCGTGGGCTTGGTTCTCCCTCATATGCAGGGGAAACTTGATGGAATGGCACTCAGGGTTCCGATCCCAAGTGGTTCCCTGACCGATCTTACGGTCCAAGTCAATGCTTCCCCAAGTAAAGAAGAGGTCAATGCTGCATTTCATGCTGCGGGCAGTGGAGCCCTAAAAGGAGTCATGGAGTTCTGCACGGACCCCATCGTATCCATTGATATCGTTCACAATCCTCACTCCATGATTTTTGACAGCTTGGCGACAATGGTTCAGGGTAATACTGTTAAGGTCCTGGGCTGGTACGATAATGAATGGGGATACGCCAATCGGGTCGTCGACATTGCTGCCTTGCTGATGAAAAAAGCTGGCTGAGGTCAGCTTCACCACTGATGCCGAAATTAACCCTCAAAGATTTAGATCTGCGCGGAAAGTGTGTACTGGTGCGCGTGGACTTCAATGTACCCCTGCAATTATCTGAGAAGACCAGTTGCTATGAAGTCGTTGACGACACGCGTATCCGTGCCGCTTTGCCTACTATTCAAACAATCACGGAGGTGGGTGGGAAGGCTGTACTCTTAAGCCATTTGGGACGCCCGAAAGGGCAGCCCGATCCACAATACAGTCTGGCACCGGTTGCCGATTGTTTGAGTGAGCTCTTAGGTACGACTCCACGATTTTCGAGCGAAACAATTGGAAGCGTTGTGCAGAAAACCGTCCGCACCATGCAAAACGGTAGCGTGATCTTGCTTGAAAATACCCGCTATTTTCCTGGAGAAACGAAAAATGATCCAGACTTTGCGGCAGAGCTGGCAAAACTCGGAGATCTCTTCGTAAATGATGCCTTTGGAACCGCCCACAGGTCGCACGCCTCAAACGTTGGGGTTGCAAGTCACTTCTCTCTGGCTGCTGCCGGGCATTTGCTGGAAAAAGAGTTGGTGCAGTTGGGACATGCCCTGGAAGCCCCTACCCTGCCTATGATTGCCCTTTTAGGAGGAGCAAAGGTGTCTGACAAGATTGGGGTAATCACGAATCTGCTGGAGATTGTGGACCATATCCTGATCGGTGGTGCGATGGCATATACGTTCCTAAAGGCAAAGGGAATACCCATCGGTAGCTCGCTCGTAGAAGAAGATCGCCTAGGTGATGCCCAGGCAATGCTGAGCAGAGCTCAGGGAAAAATCCTTCTCCCCAGTGATCATATTGTCAGTACCACCCTGAATGCGCCGGAAGAATCGAAGACTGTGTCTGGAGGCATTGAAGATGGGTTCATGGGTCTGGATATTGGTACGGAAACCGTTCATGCCTATACCCAGAAAATTCAGAATGCCAACACCTGCATCTGGAATGGCCCAATGGGAGTGTTTGAAATGCCAGCGTTTGCATCTGGAACCAAAGCCATGGCACAAGCGATGGCTTCAGCTACCCGCAATGGCGCAGTAACGATTATTGGTGGAGGAGACTCCGTAGCCGCCATCAAGCAATTAAACCTGCATACAGAAGTGACGCATGTGTCCACCGGCGGCGGTGCCATGCTGCAATTTCTCGAAGGAAAATCCCTCCCTGGCTTAGATGCATTGACCGATCAAGCCTGAGTTCTCGCAGATGCTGCTGGAATCTTGTTCCAGAAGCTGCTGGTTTTGTAAGTTACAGCTGAGGATGTAACTCAACCCCTCTTCTTATCTTCCTGATGGATCTGCCTCTGAATTCCAGTCCCAATGCGAACGTTCTGTGCCGTAACCGTACTATACTGCCTTACCTTTCTTCCAAGTGCTCAGGCGCAGTGGTCTCCCGATAATCCTGGCTCGGAAAACATTACCGTACTGGGACATCGGCCTTTAGGTGGTCGAATGACGGTCACCGATATGGAACTAGAACAGGAGTTGAATCGACCCTATGCGTACGTAGGACGTGCTTCCATCCTTGAAGACGGTCCAAAAGGGATGGATATCATTGATCTAAGTGATCCTTCTTGCCCACAGATATTGTTGCGTTGGCGTCTTGAAGATCAAGATCTGCTGATGAATCGCGGCGGCATGGATGTCCCCAACAAGGATGGACTCATTGCAATCAGTGACATGACCACCGGGTTCTGGACCTTCCGAATGGATGGTTTTGAGGGCTGGAATGGGGAGCACTATGGAATGCCAAATATTTCAAGTGTCCAAGATTGGAATAAGGAGGCACAGTAATGGATCGTCGTGAATTTGTCCGAAAGGCTACTCTGGTTTCCGCTGTTGGCCCGTTTATACGTACGCCTCTCCGCACTCAACGATACCGGGTCGGATTAATTGGCTCGGGATGGTGGGGAATGAACATCCTTCGCACCGCTATTGCCACAGGCACTGCTGATGCAGTAGCACTGTGTGATGTAGATGACACACATCTACATCAGGCGGCGGATGAGATTGCTCAAATGACAGGATCACGCCCCGCAATCTACCGGAACCATGAAGAATTGTTTATGGAGCAAAATTGCGACATCGCGATTATTGCGACACCGGATCACTGGCATGCACTTCCTGCCATCGCTGCCATAGATGCCGGGGCTCATATCTACCTCGAAAAACCAGTCAGTCACACTATTGACGAGGGAAAGGCAATCCTGGGAGCGGCCCGACTACAGGATCGGATTGTGCAAGTTGGCACTCATCGCCGCGTCTCGCCTCATAATCTATCCGCCCGTGATTTTCTCAAGGCCGGCAAGGTCGGTAAAATTGGCATGGTTCGCGCCTTCGTACATTACGGTGGCAATCGGGGAGAGACTGTACCCGACAGTGCAATTCCCGACGGACTGGATTGGAATCGCTGGATTGGCCCGGCGCCCTACCGACCCTTTAATCGTTCCATTCATCCGCGTGGCTTCCGGCAATACCTAGATTTTGCAAATGGACAGTTGGGTGACTGGGGAATCCACTGGCTTGATCAAATCCTATGGTTCATGGATGAAGAGCCTTTTCCCCATACGATTACATCTACCGGAGGAAGGCATATTCGCGAAAATTCAAGCGATGCACCGGATACTCAGGTTGCTACGTTTGCATTTGAGAAGTACACCGCGACCTGGGAGCATCGTCTCTATGGCGCAAACAGCTCGGAAAAATCCAACATCGGCTGTTATTTTTATGGAACCAGAGGTGTCCTGCACCTCGGGTGGCTGGATGGTTGGACCTTTTATCCCAGCAATTCCCGCGATTCGACTATCCATGAAGAAGCAGTCCTGGATCAGCCAGACAGTCAAAATATTCGTGCCCTGTGGGATGACTTTATCCGTTCTATCGAAGCTTCAAGCGCACCGGCATGTGACATTGAGTATGGATACCGGGCAACCAACATGTGTCTGGCGGCGATGATTGCCCTCAAAGTCAATCGCGCAATTCACTGGAATCACGACCAGGATACCATCGTTGGGGATCCTGCAGCACAGGCACTCATGCGTCGACCATATCGAGAGCCATGGGCCTATCCAGAGATTTGATCTTACCGCGAATGACTCCTCCACTGGGGTTGAATCTGGAATTCCCCCTTCCAGTACCCGTGGCTACAAAAACTCCTCCCGGCTCAGGAATCCACGCGTTCAAAAAGCCACGCAGTGTAGAGAAGCCCACTCCAGTAGGATCGGATCAACCGTAGACCGGCATTACGGCAGATCTGGAGGATTCGGTCCGGGCCGACATAAGCAATACCAGCTTCAAGCCTTTTGAGAAGACGCTCCTTTTTCTCTCCCGTATACCCTCTGAGATCCATGTATCGTATCCATGCATCGTAGAACAACTTGAAATAGGGTTCGGACTGGTCTCCATGTAAATCAAAAAGAACAACAGTTCCTCCAAGTTTAACACGCTGCGCAATACTCTGCATGAATGTATCCTTGGATCCATCATCCGATAGAAAATGCATTACATTTATGGCCGTCGCCGCATCAAATTGATGGCCGACCTCAAGTTCGTGGGTATATACGTTGTGAAACCGCACACGCGAGGATACCCCTAAATGCTCGGCGACCTGCCGCGAATATTCAACCATAGACCGGGATGGATCTATACAGTCAAATTCCCATCCACTTGCCGATGGAGCGAACACTTCAATTTCCCGGCCAGTACCACATCCTACGATCAATATCCGAGCCTTTGAACCTAAACGCTCTTGGAGAAGTGCTAAGGTGGCAACAAAAAGTTCATCATAGCCTGGGATCACCCGACTGGCGAGTTCTTTGTACTCCTCACCATAATCTCCATCAAAATTAAATGCTTTCGAATCTTTCACGTATCTTCCCTGTGGATGGTTTGAGTCTGAAGGCAATTAAATTTTCTGAAAAATGGCAAACATTATTCTCTCACCGGATTGGGCACTAAAGGAAAGCGCCTGCACAACAAAGGCTGCGTATACGAATCGACGGAAGTTTGTTCAATCTCTCGGCCTGGGTGCAATAGGATTTGCCGCTTTTGGTGGATGTTCTGCACAAAGCCGGAATATGGTTGACGGTCCTTTGGATAAAATCCCTGACAATGCACCACGTGATGGATTTCCCGCGCAAAGGAATGAAACCTATACGGTTCCCGAGAGGGAAATGACTGAGCGCCTCGTCGCTTCATCCTACAATAATTTCTATGAATTCATTAATCAGGGAAATCTGAAGCATGTCTGGCCCCTGGTGGATGACTATATACCCTTCCCATGGACATTACAAGTCCGAGGACAGGTCGAGGAGAGACAGACCTGGGATCTGACACAGTTGATCAAGTCCATGCCTCTTGAAGAACGTGTTTATCGCTTCAGATGTGTGGAGGCCTGGTCCATGACAATCCCTTGGACAGGCTTTCCGCTTTCCAGTCTCATCAATAAATGTAACCCAACATCATCGGCAACGCATGTTAAGTTCACGTGTGTCAATCGCCCAGATCAGCTGCCTGGACAAAAGAAAGCTACCTGGTACCCTTGGCCGTACTTTGAATCGTTACGGATGGATGAAGCAATGAACGAGTTAGCCTTTGTCGCGGTTGGCATGTATGGGGAGCCCCTTCCGAAACAGAACGGTTCCCCTCTTCGACTGGTTCTGCCTTGGAAATATGGCTACAAAGGCCCCAAAGCCATTACTCATATTGAGTTTACGCGCAAGCAACCAGGTACTTTCTGGAATGAATTGCAGCCCAGGGAATATGGGTTCCTCTCCAATGTCAATCCCAATATCCCCCACCCGCGCTGGAGCCAGGCATCAGAACGTTTTATGCCGAGTGAAGGTGTGGAAAGACGAACCCGCACGCAGTTATTCAACGGATACGATGAATGGGTCGGAGATTTATACCCCGATGAACCGCGCTCTCCTTCGGGTCCAATTATCCGATAACATTCAAGTCCGCTTACGGCGAAGCGACCGATTCCAAAAATAGGCCAGCACCCCTGAGAGGATTGCCCCCATCAGGCTAATACCCATCTGAGACGCTGCGATGAGCCAGTGAGCCGGCATCAAGCGATCAATCACAATTTCCTGTGACGCCCCCGGTCGTACATGCACATGGAGTGAGTCCTGTCCCTTCACGCGAGACCAAAGCGATTGAGGAAGCGACATTCTTTGGCGCTCGATCGTTTGGCCATCGGGTAAGGTTACCTGAAGGTTGATGTACCCATAGGTTACATCTGCACGATTTGTCACATCAAATTCCCTCACTTTTGCGATTGCAGGCACACCTTGATTCCATGTCTCTCTTAACTGTACGGCAACTAGGCCCTGATTCGCTGCCAGACAAACCAGTGCGATTGGAACTCCCCAGAAAATCCTCGCAATGACGCTTACCATCAGGATTTCACTTCCTCAGCTTAGGAATAAATATGGCTTCCATGTTTCATCGATATAGCCGACATAATCACGAATAAACATGACATGGCTGGGTCGAAACGGCTTCCGGTAAAGGGACATTTTTGCCTCTTCGGGTGTTCGATCTCCTTTCCGGTTATTGCAGGCAATACACGCAGCGACTAGGTTGGTCCAATGATCCTTCCCGCCTCGAGACTTTGGTAAAACATGATCCACTGTCAGCGAGTCGCGCCGATTACAGTACTGACATCTATGGCCATCTCTGCGGATTACGTTTTTGCGGGATAACATGATGTTCCGATACGGAACACGCACATATCCCCGGAGCCGTACAATACTCGGACAGGGCAGTTTGATCGAAGGGGATCGAAGGAAAAGATCCGGCACACTCTCAACAAGATCCGCTTTGTTCAAGTGAACAAGCACCACCGCTCGACGCACCGTACAGACCGTCAGAGCACTGTAGTCGTGATTCAGTACAAGCACATGCGCCTTCATCCGACCCGCCGATTGGATGCTGAAACACACATGCTACAGACTTGGAAAACTTGGGTAGCGAAGATATTAGGGGGTAACTTGGCGTGGTTAAATCAGGTAAGCGCTGGATTGCTCCAAACATAATGTATTTCTCAATCGAATTCCAATACCTTTACACGGTCTCCCCTCTGTATGACACCTGTGTTTTCCGGCACTAGGTTTTCTCCGAAATACACTTTCCCATCCCTTTTTCGAAAACTGCTCAATGTACGAAGTGGCTCCTTGCCCCGTAAAGCCGTGTCCTGATCAACCGTTGTGATAGTGCATCGCGTGCAAGGCTTCACAACGGAAAAAATGATGTCCCCAATTCGGATCCGTTTCCAGCTATCTTCACCAAATGGGCGATCCCCGGAGACAACCACATTTGGTCTGAATCGTCCCATCGGAATAGGAGTAGACAACTTCCTGTTTAAGTCGAGGAGAGAAGCTTTCGTGGTACAGAGCAAAGGATACCCGTCAACGAACGAGACCGTAGTCCCTGGCTGAGCATAGGTGGGATCTGCCAATCGTGAATTGGGATCGTGCATGTGCACAAGGCGAACTGTACGTCCCAGAAAAGTACTCAACCACATATTTACTTGATTGGAAGCTAACCGCGCAAGAACGGAATCCCGCCATATTGAGACTTGGAGAATTGGGGCTGTTTCTCCAGGAACGTCAACGGAAATACACTCCTGTCCGAATCCGGTAAGCATGAACTTATCACCAGGCTGAGGTACTGCCTGAATCAATGACATGCGTGGGATTGTTCTCTGAGTGAGAAAATTAGCCTCATCATCAACAATCATCCAGCGCCGATCCCCGGCAAGGCCCCAAGATTTTACTTGGGCACGTATCTGTGCGACGCGATGAGTCGACTTGATCGGATATATATACAACTCCTCTAAAATCATAAGAATGCCTCGAATCGGTTCATTGAGCGATTCAATCTACTTGACAGGAATAAAGATGCAAAAGTCTCCTAAAACAAACAAAAATCACTACCTTGCGGATATTCTTGAATTTCATTAAACATGGAAGCCACCGCACCCTCTACAGATATTCGATATGAACCGAATGAAACCCCACCATTGCCTCTTACCATAGGCTTGGGGTTCCAAATGGCACTCCTAAGTATTGGCGGTATCGTGCTGACCCCGGCCGTAGTGATTCGTGCTGGAGGTGGAAGTGACGAGTACTTGGCTTGGGCTGTATTTGCTGCAGTAGTGGTCAGTGGAGTTTCCACCATCCTCCAAGCTCTGGGGAAATTTAGAATTGGTGCCGGCTATGTCCTGCTCATGGGAACATCGGGAGCATTTATTGGAATCTGTATTGGAGCACTAAATAAAAGTGGCCCAGCCACCATGGCGGCCTTAGTGATCGTCTCCTCACTCCTTCAACTTCTCTTTGCCACCAAGCTTTCCAAGTTCAGGCGGATTTTGACTCCTACAGTTACGGGCACCGTCATTATGCTTATCGCTGTAACCGTCATGCCCATTCTGTTCGATATGATGAATCAGATCCCTGAGGGAAGCTCCATGTCAGGAGCAGCTATAAGCGCAGGTACTGTACTGATTGTCACAATCACTCTGGCAATCAAGGCAAGGGGGATTCTTCGGCTATGGGCACCAATGATTGGCGTTCTAGCTGGAACCATTGTCTCCAGTCTTTATGGCCTCTATGATGTCCAGTCCATCCAAGATGCCGAATGGGTCGGGATTCCTTCCGCGGCGGGGTGGCCGGGTATGGACCTAACGTTTAGCCCCGTGTTTTGGGCTTTCCTCCCTGCCTTTATTTTTGTTACCCTAATCGGGGCCATTGAGACAGTTGGAGATTCGATTGCGATCCAACGGGTCTCTTGGCGAAGCCCTCGCGCGTCGGATTTCCGTACGGTACAGGGAGCACTCATGGCTGACGGGGTCGGCAACTTTCTCTCGGGAATTACTGGAACGATTCCCAACACAACTTATTCCAGCTCGGTCTCGGTAGTTGAACTGACCGGTGTTGCTGCCAAGGCCTGCGGAGTTGCGATTGGGGTCATCTTCATTTTCCTGTCGGTGAACCCCAAATTCCTAGCTGCAATTCTTGCAATCCCCATGCCCGTAGTGGGGGCGTTCGTGACCGTTTTGATTGCCATGCTCTTTGTGTTGGGGATGAAAATCGTGATTCAGGATGGAATTAACTATCGAAGCGGGTTGATTTGCGGAATCTCGTTCTGGATTGGATCCGGGCTCCAAAATCGCACCATTTATCCGGAATTTTTTGACGGTCTGGCAGCTGGGACATTCGAAAATGGAATGGTTAGCGGTGGGCTCATTGCCATTTTACTGACAATTCTGTCCGAACTGACTTTTAAGGTTCGGAAACGTATCCAAACGAGACTGAGCGTTGAGGCACTTCCCGAACTGCAAACCTTTATTCGAAAATTTTCCAAAAGCCACTCATGGTCATCCAATTTTACAATTCGAGTTGAGGGAGCAGTTGAAGAAGCACTCCTGATCTTATGTCACCAAACCGATCCAGACAAAAAAGATGGGGTCCTTCAACTGATGATCAAAGGAGAATCGGATCGGGCGACTTTAGAATTTGTCGCTGCAGATTCCACCGAAAACCTTCAGGATCGGATTGCACTTATGGGATCTGATGTCTCAGCCGTAAATTTGGAAAGAGATATATCCCTCCGAATGCTGAAGCATCTGACCACCTCCGTACGCCATGAACGTTATCACGGTACCGAGATCATCGTCTTGGAAGTACACAAGTCGGCTACAATCCCTAGCGAGATTGCAGCCTAATGGTCTCAAGCGATGCCAATTAAACCTTGAGTTCCAACACCGGCTTGACCCTCTTAATCGGGAGCTGACTGGGGGCTGAATCGCCTCCTGCTGACTGCTCAATGTCAGCACTAATTGAGGCTTGCAGTTCTTCCAGTTCACTCTTAGAACCGACCACAATATCGCGGAATCGACGTTGTCCAGTTCCAGCTGGAATCAAGTGGCCAACAATCACATTCTCCTTGAGTCCATAAAGCGGGTCAACTTTCGCTGCGATTGCTGCCTCTGTGAGTACCTTAGTGGTTTCCTGGAATGAGGCAGCCGATATAAACGAGTCGGTCGCAAGTGCTGCCTGCGTAATCCCCAAAAGTATTGGTTCCCCAACGGCGGGCTGTGCTTCACGTACGGTAACCTCTTTGATATCACGTCGCTTCATTTCTGAATTCACCTCTCGCAACTGGCGTCGATCTACCAAAGAGCCGATACGCAGCCCCGATTCTCCTGCATCCGTAACCATGAACTTGTCATACAAGGCATCGTTGAGCTCCTCAAGCTGGAACCGTGCGATTCCCTCCTCTTCCAGAAGTGTTGTATCGCCTGGATCGGTAATACGTATTTTCTGCATCATCTGACGCACAATTACTTCAATGTGCTTGTCATTGATGGCAACCCCCTGCAGCCTGTATACCTCCTGAATTTCATTCACGAGATACTCCTGCACCGCTCGAGCACCTTTGATTCGAAGGATATCCCTTGGAGAAATCTGTCCGTCCGAAAGTGCATCCCCAGCACGAACAAAATCGTGCTCATTGACCAGAATATGCTTCTGCAGCGAAACGAGATAGGAGTGCTTATCTATCCCGTCACGGCTTGTGACGACAACTTCCTGCGCACCACGCTTCCTTCCACCAAAACTCACTACCCCATCAATCTCGCTGACCACTGCAGCATCGGTCGGTGTCCGTGCTTCGAAAAGCTCAGTCACACGGGGCAAGCCACCCGTAATGTCGCGCGTTCTGGCCGACTGCCTCGGGATTTTTGCCAATACTTCGCCCGCCTGCACAAAATCCCCCTCATTCACCTGTAAGCGTGCACGAACCGGCAGCGGGTATTCCCGGTGACTATTGTCATCCATAAATACTCGAAGTGCAGGAGTGAGTGAGCGTTCTCTGCTCTCAATAATCACCTTATCCTTTCTGCCAATAAACTTGTCAGATTCTTCCCGCAATGTTGTGCCGTCAATAATATCCTGGAATTGAATAGAGCCGGACACTTCAGATAAGATCACACTATTATAGGGATCCCAACCGGCAAGAACCGCATCCTTATCCACGATTTCCCCATCTGATACAAGGACCTCAGCACCAAACGGAATGATGGACGCAAACAGCTGTCGATTTTCCTCGTCAACGATACGGATCTCACCTTGTCGGGTGAGAACAATTTCCGATGGACCATCGGTACTCTCAAGCGAAACCATGCGCAAATTCTCAAAGACCACCCGGCCTGCAAATTTGCTTCTGATTGTGCTGTCCGCTTCAATCCGACTAGCGGTCCCACCAACGTGAAACGTACGCAGGGTCAGCTGTGTACCTGGTTCACCAATGGATTGCGCTGCCACAATACCGACTGCCTCCCCTGACTCTACAAGCCGTCCGGTACCCAGATTACGCCCGTAACACAAAGAACATGTGCCCCGCTTCTCTTCGCAGGTAAGGACGGAACGAATTTCTACCCGTTCGATACTGGTTTCCGCGATATGCTTGGCTTTTTCTTCATCAATCACCTCATTGGCAAGCACAATCGTTTGATCCGTAAGCGGGTCACGCACATCATGCAGTGACACACGGCCGAGAATCCGGTCCGCTAGTGGTTCTACGACCGTCTCATTGTCCTTGAGTGAAGTAATTCCAATCCCTCGCAATGTACCGCAGTCATATTGCGTAATTGTCACATCCTGTGCTACATCTACAAGACGACGAGTCAAATAACCGGCATCGGCGGTCTTGAGGGCCGTATCTGCAAGGCCCTTTCGCGCACCGTGTGTTGAGATGAAGTACTCCAGTACTGACAACCCTTCCTTGAAATTTGATACAATCGGGTTTTCGATGATCTCACCTGCAGAGCCAACTAGGCTTTTTTGCGGCTTCGCCATCAGCCCGCGCATTCCCCCCAATTGTCGGATCTGCTCTTTTGAACCACGAGCGCCTGAATCGGCCATCATATAGATTGCATTAAAGCCATCTTCATGCTCTTTCAGCGTATCAAAGAGAACCTCGGATACGCTATTGTTCGTCCGAGTCCAGATATCTATAACCTTGTTATAGCGCTCATTATCGGTGATATAGCCTTCCTCGTAATTATCATAGGCTTTGGCAACCTCAGTCTCCGCCGTGCTGATGAGGTCCATCTTTTTATTTGGAACAACAATGTCTGCCAGTGAAAAGGTGAGTCCGGCAGTTGTCGCACGCTCAAAGCCAGCCCGTTTAATTTCATCCAGAAAACGAGCAGTCTGTGGGAAGTCTGTCGCCGTCAACACCTCTCCGATGATACGCCGCAGATTCTTTTTCGTCAGCACATCATTGATATAGGGCACACCGTCTGGCACAGACTCATTAAACAGTACGCGGCCAACCGTTGTATCGGTGATCTCTCCCGTGCTTAACCGGACCTTGATTTTGGCATGAACCTCAATCATTTGCTGATCAAAGGCCTGTCGGACCTCTGATAAAGAGGAAAACTTCATTCCTTCCCCTTTACAACCTGAACGTGATTTGGTCAGGTAGTACAAACCAAGGACCATATCCTGTGTCGGTACTGTAATGGGACCGCCATGAGCTGGCGAGAGGATGTTGTGGCTTGACAACATCAAAATCATCGCCTCCATGCATGCATCATGCCCCAATGGGACATGAACAGCCATCTGGTCCCCATCAAAGTCGGCATTAAATGCCGTACATACAAGAGGGTGTAACTGGATTGCTTTTCCTTCTGTCAGGACCGGCTGGAATGCCTGGAAACCCAGTCGATGGAGCGTAGGTGCTCGGTTCAGCATGACCGGACGTCCCTGGATTACTTTTTCCAGAATATCCCAGACCTCTGATGTTCGTTTGTCAACGATCTTCTTGGCACTCTTCACGGTTTTAACAATGCCTCGCTCAATCAGCTTCCTGATCACAAATGGCTTAAATAACTCAACAGCCATTTCCTTTGGGATACCGCACTGGTGCAAATCAAGCTCAGGACCTACTACAATAACTGAGCGCCCGGAATAATCTACACGTTTCCCCAACAGATTCTGACGGAAGCGCCCCTGCTTTCCCTTGAGCATATCCGAAAGGCTTTTTAATGCCCGATTCGAATCGCTTCGTACTGCATTTACCTTTCGGGAATTATCAAAGAGACTGTCCACAGCCTCTTGAAGCATCCGTTTCTCATTCCGCAGTATGACTTCCGGTGCTTTAATATCAATTAGGCGTTGCAATCGGTTGTTGCGAATGATCACTCGACGGTAAAGATCATTCAGATCACTCGTAGCGAACCTGCCACCTTCCAAGGGCACCAGAGGGCGTAACTCAGGCGGAATTACAGGAATTACACGCAGCACCATCCACTCTGGATAGTTATCCAACCGTCGATTCGCATCTCGGAAGGCCTCCACCACAGTCAGACGTTTGATCGCATCCGCCTTGCGCTGCTGACTGCTCTCCGTCTTGATCTGAAATCTGAGCTCATGAGAAAGCTCTTCCAATCGGAGACGCTTCAGCATAAACTCAATCGCTTCACCCCCGATCATCGCAATAAACTTCTCGGGATCATCATCAGAGAGACGATTATTGTCTTCTCTGATTTTGTACAGGATCTCGTAATAATCTTCTTCTTTCAGAAGTTGGTTATCCTCAACTCCATGTTCAGCGGCGCACCCAGCTTGGACAACCACATACTCCTCAAAGTAAATGACCTTCTCCAGCTTCTTCGTCCGAATATTGAGCAGATGCCCAATCTTATTCGGCATGGTACGGAAGTACCAGATATGCACAACAGGAACAGATAAGGCAATATGCCCCATGCGCTCACGTCGCACACTCTTTTGGGTTACTTCCACGCCACAGCGATCACAAATAATTCCCTTGTAGCGAATGCGTTTGTACTTGCTGCAGTAGCACTCCCAATCTTTGACGGGGCCAAAAATGCGCTCGCAGAACAGCCCATCCTTCTCGGGCTTAAAACTGCGATAATTAATCGTCTCCGGCTTGAGAACCTCACCATGACTCCGATCCAGAATTGTCTCTGGCGAGGCAAGGTTAATCGTGATAGATGAAAAGGTTTTACTCTGTGATGGGGTATTCCCGTACGGCATGATGCGGTCAACCTGGCTATTTAGAGTTGAATGGGTAACGACCAGTCCTACTGGTCAAGTGACACCTCGAGACCGAGTCCCTGAAGCTCCCGAACAAGCACGTTAAAGCTCTCCGGGATACCAGCCGATGGCATATTCTCACCCTTAACGATACATTCATACGCCTTTGATCGACCATGAACGTCATCACTCTTATAGGTGAGCATCTCCTGTAATACATTGGAAGCTCCATAGGCATACATTGCCCAGACTTCCATTTCTCCCAACCGCTGGCCGCCAAACTGCGCCTTACCTCCCAGCGGCTGCTGGGTAATGAGGCTATAGGGGCCA
>CBDBMQ010000027.1:0-42564 GCA_965207565.1 Rhodothermales bacterium
TACAGTACCTATAAAGAGCATTGGGTCATAGGGTTTGTCTATAAAAGGACGGTGAAAAAGCGAACGATTGATCCGAAGATTTACTCGTTTGATGAACTGAGACAGATACAGTTACCTTTTAGCGATGTGAGAGTTTTTGTGCAGGAAAAATGGAGAATTGCTGGCGATAAAACCGGCAGTAGAAATACTACGAACATTGGGAGCATAAGAGGTGATCTTGATGACTTTATTGCAGGCAATGGAGTTTTTAATTCAGAAGCGGAATTTGCGAGATATTGGCAAGGATATAAGAGAACCAGGAAAGAGAGAATTGATTCATACTCAGACATTGAGGTATTCAGGATGCGTGGGATGTAACTCCCATCCTTGATCCCTATCATTGAATGACCATTTTCTGGACAGACACTATATAATTCCCAAAGAAAAGCATAGGATTCTTCCAAGTCCGATTCAGTTCTCTGGTGAATCCTCCTGTGATGCAGGGGTATTTTGGATCCAACGGTACCTTGTCACTTTGGAATTTGGTCCCGGGTCCCAGAAACCATCAAATTCAGCCACGTAGATACTCCCATCCGGTCCGATCTCCATGGAAATCGGAGCCGTATTTCCCAGCGTATCAAATGTCCTGATATTGACCAACCGCTTTGCAGGGATTTGAATGTCTGGAACGTTCTGGCGCACATCTTCTTCCTGGTCACTCTCAAATGTCCCATCTACGAGTTCCCCATACTTAATCCAGCGTCTTGCCCAGTCAAATACAAAGATCTGATTATTTAACGCCGGCCCAAACGCATACTGGCCGTTAGAGCGATAAATCGGTCCAACTGTGGCTGAGCGGCCTCCATGTTCATAATCGTACTCCCAGAATGGGGGGACATAATCCGGTATCATCTCCGGTGTCCATTCATTATAGAATAACTTCCCGAGGGTACGGGGCCATCCGAAATTCTCCCCACCGCTTAGAGAAATATTGTACTCATCGTAATCAAAGGAAGCATCCGGTCCCACGACACCGATATACAGCGCACTGGTTTCAGGATCTACTTTAAATCGATATGGATTGCGAAGACCATAGGCATAAATTTCCCAGCGTACTCCCTGCTCGCCAAAAAATGGATTGTCGTGCGGAATTGTACCATCGCGATTGATCCGAAGAATCTTTCCTCGCAGGTCCTGCAAATTTTGTGCGGAGCGTTCTGAATCAACCACACGCGCCCAATGGTAGTCCTTGAGAGCGTGTGTGTTCATGAATGCAGACAATTGTTCTTCGGACAACTTCCATCCTGGGCGTACTTCGGACATGCCGGTATCACCGGTTGAGAGATAGAGCGTCGAATCGGGGCCCCATTCAATGTCGCCTGCTTGGTGACAACACTGAGGTTCAGTGGGAACCCGCAGGAGGACATGTTCTGATTCAAGATCAAGGATTCCGTCCGCGTAGATAAACCGTGAAAGAGTATTAGTGAAAGTATGTAGTTCGGTGTAGTAGAGATAGATATATGGAGAGCCTTCATAAAACTCAGGATCTACTTCAATTCCAAGCAAGCCATGCTCTACGTTCCTCGGGTCCGCGGTCGGTAAGTGTGCAATCTGTGTTACTTCGTCCGTTTCCGCATCGTAATGATAAATCTTTCCACGCAGTTCAGCAATCCAGACATCTCCTTGTTCATCCACAGCGATATCATCAGGCCAGATATTATCTGCAATCACTTCTTTGATTCGATGCCCGGAAAAATCTGTTTCTGTACGGCCTGCAGCCATGCGCAAACCCTGTACGACGTGTTCCAAGAATGCTGGAGTCCGCCATGTGTCCGCAAAATGTCCGAGTGCTGTTACAAACACCCGTCCATTGTTATGTGTACGTATCCAGCTCAGTGGATAGTCATTACGTTCCGGGCCTGCCACGGATTCGGTCAGTTCAACGGTCTCTGTATCCAACGACAGTAAAACCTTGGAATTCCAGCGGGGGTTGACGTCCAGCACATAAATTTCTTCATGAACCCAAAAGTCATCGCCCAGATGACGCGTCGCCGGGGTATCCGAGTTTTCTATGGAAACGCGAACGCTGTGCGTCCACGGATGGCTGTCAAAAAGCCCACCGCCGACCATCTCACGATATTCCTCGGAATGATAAAGTGCATCAAGTCCTGCATGCGCAACGGCGACTCCCTTACCTTGCTCAAGGAATGCTAAGATTGCGTCAACATGACTGGGATCCAGCGTTTCTCCCTCAAATTCCGGCTCATCCTCCTGGCTGCTGGAGCCGGAAAAGGGCATTGCACCAAACCCGCCTGTAATTGTTCCCTGGATGTTATCCCCTTCAATGATTCCTGCCGCAAAGAAATCGCCAAATTCGGGGATGTTGAAATGGAATCGGACCGAGTCTTCATGAAGTATCAGGTCGTAGATCGGCACCTCTCCTTCTGGAAAGGCAAAGACGCTTAAGCTCCCTTCGAGGGTCAGTCGGGCATCTATCGGGGCCTGTGGGGTTGTGACCGTGACTGTGTAGCTTACTGGTGGAGGCTCGCTTTCAGTCCCAACAACCGGGATTTGCATTTCTCCCAGGACCATCATCCCGCGCAATGAATCCCCCTCAACCCCAAGCATCATCTGTCCGATGCCCATTCCACCGGTATCCCATAAGAATACCAGAGAATCAGCATCCAGCCGGATATCCATTAAGGATGCCGGATTAGGAAACATGTTGAATTTCACCATCCCTGTAAGTGAATCAGAAGTTTCACTGATGGCAACCTTTCCCTCGATTCTATTATCCGGCACCATCATCGTGATATCATAATTCGCCAATGTCCCTTCTGACATCTCTTCTACGGGTTCTGGAGAGGGGGCTCCTTCAGGGCGGGGTAGTCGCAGAGTTGAATTCGCCAGAAAAAGAACATCATAATCGGCAAGGCTCTCTGGATTCAGCATATTGACATCCTCCGTCGTATCCACACGAAGCTCCGTCGTTTGGCTCAGTGCTATCATGGCTTCTTTTTGTGCCTCAATTGCAGTTCCATGCCGAAAGCCTTGCGTTGCGGTCAGCATGAGTACACGGATCTCTTCACCTGTTTCTGAAGTCGCCATCATTTCAGCAAGAGAGTCATAACTACCTTCCTCGATGGGGCGGATCCGTACATTTTTGAAAGCCACATGGGAACCGTCGTCATGATTCTGGAATCCAACAAAACCTTCCCGGCCCCGATTACCTACGAAATCGTTGACCTTCGCACCGTTATGCCATACCTCGTATCTTTGTCCAGTGACACGAATACGAAAGTCATTCCACTCTCCAGCAGGGCGCGCATTTGATCGAAATGCCTTACTGATCGCAAAAATGCTGCCGGTTTTGTGGTCGGGATCCCGGCTGTCATCAATCTGAATTTCATACCCTTCGTCGACTGCAACCCATGGATCATCGGTCTCGGGGAATCGCACAAACACACCACTATTTGCATTGTACTTGTTCGCCATCCACTCGAATTCTAATTCAAAATCACGGAATGACTCATTCTTGTAATAGAAGAGTCCCATCCCGCCTCTGCTGACCATGGATCCGTCCGCTTCCAGTGTAAACTGTCCTGGCCCTGCCTGATGCCACCCTTCAAGTGTTGAGCCATCAAAGAGGGTTTGCCATTGTGCCTGGGCAGGCAGAAGATCTCCCAGCGCAATCAGAAGCCCAATACATGTCGCGCGTAAAATGCCGGTAGTTATGCTTTTCATTATCTCTATCTGTCAATGATCCCCAAATATCCTGCATGTTGAATTGCCGTATCAATTCCGCCTTCCATCATGACTGGCGCCACGGTTCCATCCCCATTCTCATCCTGACCTGTTCTGCACTTCTCTAAAAGGCTTGCCATTGCGCTTGCATGCTCACGAGCCATGGCAAGATTGTCCTTGTAGTCTGTCTTGAGGATATTGAGTGCTTGAGCGTAGGCTTCCAAAAGCCAACCGGTATCTGCACTTGTATTCCAGAAGCGGGAAGGAGCGTCCCAGACATGAGTGAGGTCAATACGCGGCTGGCGTTCTCCTTTGGTTACGCCATCACTGAGACGCATCCATCCAATCACATTACTGAGGGAAGCCATGACGTGATCTACGTGTGCCTCATTTTCTGAATTGGAAAGCAGTTTAATGACCGCACGTCCTCGTCCCATCATCCCGAGTTCTTTGGGATCTGCGATCAGCGGGGGATCGGAGCCATGACGCTCGAAATGTGCCTCATCAAATTCAGTCCCATCGGTTTGCCACCTTGTTTTCCAGCCATGGGTCGCGGCGGCGCCGGTTTGAGTGAGTAAGCCGGAAGGCGAGCCCCAGATTGTCTCTGTGACTACTTCGGCCTGGGCTCTGATTTCTTGAATTTCAGTAGCGTCTACGGCGCTCTGACTGGCTGCAGAAGCTTGCATCAGCAAGTCATTGATATCCAGCAGGTAAGTGCCGGCCTGATCTTGCGCGTGAGCAAGTAATGGCACTGTGAAGATGAATGTGCAGCACAGTATGCGTATGGTTTGAATCATGAGTGTAGGCAACTTATGTATGGTACCAGTTCAACTAGAAGGTTATTCATAAAGATCGCTATTGTCGGTCGAAGCTAATTTGACGAGGAATGTGCCAAGCTTTTGAGCCAGCGCATCAAGAAATCGCTTTCCCTGGGCACTTGACGCTCCCCGGGGATCTCCAACGCCTGTATCGTCTGTCACCTCGCTCCAACGTCGTTCCGCCCAGGCCCATCCTTCATGGAATTCAGGGATTTTCCATGAACGCACACTCCCGTCTCCTGCCTCATCAAGGGGCAGGACAAGTTCGGGAGAGATCTCAAGTATGAGGCTTGTTTCAAGTTCTCCTGCGTGGTCGCCGGGATTCTTGAAGTAGCGTGTTGTATCAAGGGCCTTAAACCAGTTTATTTCACAGATAAAGAGCCTAGGGCAATGAAATCCCACTTCACGAACCATCTGGCGAAAATCATTCCCGCCATGTCCGTTTAGTATCACGAGTTTTGGAACCTCTTGTTGTTCAAGAACGCGAGCGATATCTCTCATCAATGCCAACTGTGTACTGGGCATCATATTCAAGTCCAGTTTTATATCTGGTTGCCCTGTATTGACTCCGAAGGGAACGGTCGGCAATGCAACGACCCGTGCATCTTGCTCCCACGCAACCGCACAGGCATCTGCTGCAATTCGGTCCAGTTGCATGTTATCCGTGCCGTAGGGGAGGTGGGTATTATGTGCTTCCGTAGCTCCCCAGGGGAGCACGGCAACCTGGAAGTCGGTCTCCCTGACTGATTTCCAGTTGGTTTCTTGAAGCACGTACGGTCGGGCACTCACGCTACTGGGTCACAATCAAGACTAAATCGTACTCATGATCAAGGATTTGAATGGGGCCTTGATAGTAGGGGACAACCAACCGCCCTTTTTTGTCACTCGATAATTCTGTGGAATTGAAGGTGAGGAGTCCACCATCATTAGTGCCCCGAAACGTATAATCCTGCATGATCCGGTTGGAGGTTATACTTCTTTCCAATTCATATCGACGGACTTCATCAAAATCCTGTCCTACACGCAGGGAAACGTTTGTGATTTCATAACTGCGTCGAATGCGAACGGTAGCGGGTGTGGTTCCCTGCTGAGAGCCCTCCACAAAAACCCATGCTCGTTTCACTTGAACAGGTCCAGAAGCGGTTGAGTCCTTGGGGGCCCGAGAGGTAACAGTCACTCCCAGGGGAGTCGTTATACAGCCCCAAAGCAGCACTGCCAGAAGTATAGTTAGAATTGGGTAGTGCCTCATCAGTATGCCAACGACCAGAAATGGAAATATACGATAGGGCAGGGGATAATGCACGAAGGATCAAACCTGTTTGTGTTTATCGCCAAATGAGCATACCAACGAAGGCATGAAACACGAGCGAGTCTATCCATAGAACATGGTATTGATTTTTACATCAAATTCAGAATCCCGGCCAAAACCCTTTGATGGATACTGATGTGGAATGGGGAACATGGCATCCCATCCGATAACATATAGCCAGTACAGTGCATCAGCGTCTAACATATGTTTAACCGTGTTCATTCGGTTAAGCTATATGTTTACGGGTTGCCTACATTTACAATCATTGCTGGAACCACATAGAAGCAAAATTCCACATATTGGCGGGTAAGTCGAGTTTCAGCACCTCCAAAGCAGGAAATAAGGTCGCAGAAGTGAGTTTTTTTCATGATGACTGTGATAGCAGCAATCATCAAGGCCCTCACTGTACCTCGCAGGGTAGCCCATCCTGAAAACCCATAAAACATATGTCCATTTCAAGGGCCGGTTTTTTATTATATGTGATGGAGTCTTGTAGTGTAATCCATTCAGAAATTATGTGATGGGGCCGGAGTGGTAATATTCTCCACTGCTTGATGAGAAACGAAGGCTCTTTCCCCACGACATGTTCGCTTTATTCGCTGCGAGATTTATCTTTCGGAACAATCAATTTGGTATTCTGCCCGGATTAACGCAATTTGGGGAAAATTCACAACCGTAAATACGAATGACTCGTGTGATTTGGGCCTCCATTGTCGCTGCGCTCGGCGGCTTATTATTTGGCTTTGATACAGCTGTAATCTCGGGGGCGGAAGGCACTCTTCGCAATTTATATGATCCGACGTATCAGGATCTAAGCTCTATTTTTGGCACACCCACCTTCTGGCATGGTGCGCTTGTCGCGAGTGCACTGGTAGGGACAATCATCGGATCTCTGGCCTTTGCGAAACCTGCTGACCGTTATGGACGCCGCCCAATGTTGATGCTCATGGGGCTTCTCTATTTTACGTCGGCGCTCGGGAGTGCAGTAGCGTGGAATGCGGAATCGTTTACGCTCTTTCGCCTGATTGGAGGATTGGGTGTTGGCGGAGCATCGGTAGTCGCCCCTATGTATGTAGCCGAAATTGCCCCAGCCCGTATGCGGGGACGACTCGTAGCAATGGTGCAACTCAATATCGTACTGGGGATCCTGGTTGCGTATTTGTCCAATTATATTATTGCATCGTTTGAGTTGGGTGCTGCTGAGTGGCGCTGGATGTTTGGTGTCGAAGCCATTCCTGCACTTGCCTTCACGACGCTGCTCTTCACAAACCCCAAGAGTCCGAGATGGCTTGTGGCACAGGGGCGCGATGATGAAGCGGAGAGCGTACTGCAGGATATAGGCGGAAGTGGGTTTGATGTTACAAAAGAACTCAATGCGATCCGCTCATCGCTCGTAGAAGCACGTGACCACCTGACTGAAAAATTCTTCCAGCGTAAGTACCTCAAGCCAATTCTACTTGCGGTAGCCATTGCTGCATTCAATCAGCTTTCTGGAATCAATGCGCTCATCTACTATACTCGCAGGATCTTTGAAATGGCTGGGGCATCCGGTACATCCGCACTCTTACAATCCGTGATCATTGGTGGGGTCAATCTGATTATGACTGCCGCTGCTCTTATGGTCATTGACAAGCTTGGACGCAAGAAGCTCATGTTCGTGGGGTCCATCGGGTATATCCTGAGCCTGGGGGCGACTGCCGTTGCCTTCTATACCGACACAACAGGTCCTGTCGTACTGGCAAGTCTCATTGTATTTATTGCATCGCATGCATTTGGACAGGGTGCAGTAATCTGGGTATTCATTGGTGAAATTTTCCCGAACAGTATCCGGGCTCGCGGACAAAGTCTCGGCAGCTTTGTACACTGGATTATGGCCGCCATCATTTCTCTGACGTTCCCAATGATTGCCGAAATATCTGGTGCAAATATTTTCGCGTTTTATGCGCTATGCATGGTTGGGCAGCTGCTGTGGGTCATTTTTGTGATGCCGGAAACGAAAGGGGTTCCACTCGAAGAAATGAGCAAGAAGTTAGGGATCAAGTAACCCTGGATGCTTTCGATATTCGACTTTCTTGTAATTATCGTCTACCTGGTCGGTATCGCGATTCTAGGCATCCGGCTGGGTGGGCGCCAGCGCTCAACGGATGACTACTTTCTGGGGGGACGAGATCTTCCCTGGTGGGCCGTCTGTTTTTCAGTCGTAGCAACTGAAACCAGTACATTAACTATCATTGGGGTCCCTGCCGTTGCCTATGGAGGGACGATGACGTTTCTTCAACTCACAGGTGGATACCTTGTCGGACGTATTGCGGTTAGCCTGCTTTTCCTGCCGCGTTACTTTAAGGGGGAAATGAATACGGCCTATGCCTATCTGGGTAAACGCTTTGGGGACCGTATGCGCTCAACGGCATCGGTCACCTTTATGGTTACGAGGCTGTTGGCAGATGGCGTGCGGCTGTTTGCAACGGCCATTCCGATCAAGGTGATTACGGATTCCGCTGGAATGAGCTTTATGGGAGCGCCGGTTTCCTATGGTCAGATTATCCTTCTACTTGGTATTATCACGGCCATTTATACTATGGTGGGGGGCATTCGGGCAGTGATCTGGATTGATGTGGTACAGATGGCACTCTATCTTTTGGGAGGTTTGCTCTGTGCTATTCTTCTGGTCAATGGTTTACCGGAAAACTGGTTTCAAATGGCCGCACAGGAGGGTAAGTTCACTGTCATTGATTTGGGACTGGGAGGCTCGTTTACCGATTTGATTACCCAGCCATATGTTGCTTTGACCGCCGTGATTGGGGGAGGTGTATTTTCGATGGCCTCCCATGGTACAGATCAGCTCATCGTTCAACGGTTACTCACCTGCAGAAACCTGAAAGACAGTCAGCGGGCATTGGTCGGCAGTTCCGTTTTAGTTGCCTTGCAGTTTGCACTTTTCCTGATTGTCGGGGTGTTGCTCTGGATTCATTATGGTGGGGTAAGTCCCCAGGAATTAGGCTTGAGCCGTGGGGATGAGGTGTTTCCACGTTATATCATTGAAGGGTTGCCTGCGGGGATATCGGGGTTACTTCTAGCTGGAATTTTAGCTGCAGCGATGAGTACGCTGTCCTCTTCACTGAACTCCCTGGCTTCGTCGTCTATGCTGGATTTGGTCGAACGATCTGTTAAGAGGACAATCAGTGAAGCTCGAAGATTATTGTTCTCAAGGGCCTTGACTCTGTTTTGGGCAGGCTTGTTTATTGTATTCGCAAGTCTGTTTGAGAACACCGAGAATCCAGTCGTTGAACTTGGTTTGGCCATTGCTTCGTTCACATATGGCGGGCTTCTGGGTGGATTCCTTCTTGGAATTATTGTCAAAGAGGCGCGGGAGTGGGATGCCGTGATAGCATTTTCTCTTACGATTGTGACCATGGTACTGGTTATTTTCGGGGTATGGCACAGTCCGGAAGAGGGGTGGATCTTTGTTCTTAACCCAACAGATTCAATGATCGAGGCCTCAGGGCTGCACCAAATCGCTTGGCCGTGGTACACGTTGATTGGGAGTGCGTTGTGCATAGTTGTAGGATTTCTGCTGTCACTTCGTAATAAATACACGAATCACGGACCGTCATGAGCGTGTCACAGAAAATTGATATCCGGCAGCTTCTTGTGGGGCTTCGAAAGCTCGTTAGCATAAAGCTTGGCCTGTTCGTGGTGCTGGTTGTCTTGACCACACTGGCCTTTAAGCAGGGCATTCGAACGGAAACTTCATTTTCGGTAGGGGATCGGTGGCAGAAAGAAACCTTAGTCGCCGAGTCGGAATTTCCCCTCTATAAGTCTACTGATTCATTGCAGGCGGAGAGGCAGCGTGTACGGGATTCGATCGAACCGATATTTTATACCTATCCGGATGCCAGGCAGCAAACACGCATGGCAGTTGATACAATTTCAGCATTACTGGATACTGCTTTTGACGCGTATACAGATTATCTGGTAGGAGCGAGGAGAGATACGATAGCAGCTGGAAGCGATCCGGCATTGGTAAGCTTATCGGAGAGCACGATTGAAGATTCTCTCCGGTTCATGGAATTACGTCTTCAGGTCCCCATTCGGCTTAGTGATTCGGTATGGCGACTACTGGGATGGGATTATGCGCTACGCAGCCCGGATATCCCAACGGCGACTAGGTTGGCACCAACAAGCCCACCTCTTTTCGAGCGTATCTTGAACGAAATTGCAAGCCGGAGCCAGCGGTTGCAGCTTCAAGGAGCTCTGGATGTCCCGATAGATTCGATTCGTGTACCCTATCTGACCGTACGGGACACACTTGAGCAGACGTTTGACCGAAGGCCTACAACAGAGGTGGTGGGGCAAAATGCAGCTCGCGAACGCATTCAAGTATGGCTCGAAGAAACGGTACTTCAGGAGGATTCCCCGCTCACCTCTACTGCAATGGCTCCAATTTATTGAATCCGTTTTTACTCCTTCACTGATCTATCAATCCATCCCAACGGAATTGAGGAGAACAGAAGCGGAGTCTCAAATCTTCCCTGTACGGGGCATGGTTGCGGAGGGGGAAGAAATTGTACGCAATGGGGAGCTCATCACCACAGAGATCAAACAAAAACTGGATTCTCTGGAACGGGAGCGTGGTAGCGAATTACCTGAACGTCAGGAGCGATTACAGCTTCTTGGGCAGATATTGTTGGCGTTAATTGTGATCGGAATTTTTGCACTCTTCTTGAGAAATGCCCGGCCGAATATCTATTCCAGCAATAAATCTATGATTCTCCTTTCCTTGCTTTATGCCGGTACTGTGATCACGTTTGCCGCAGTGATTCGGCTTGCACCGATGGAATTCATGTACGCGGTGCCGGTTGTAATTGTATCCGTGCTCTTAACGGTAATTTTTGACTCACGCTTGGCGCTTTTAGGTACACTTGCTCTCGCGGTCGTCGGAGGATTTTTGTTGCACTCGGACTTCACCTACACCTGGGCAACGCTTGTCGGGGGCGTGTTTGCGACATTTAGCGCCAGGGGCTTAAATAATCGGGGGCAGCTTTTCCTCACAGCTGCTTATGCATTTGGAGGGTACGCACTTGCTTTTGCTACGGTCTGGCTCTACGAGGGAATTGCTTGGTCATCAATTTGGGAGCCCTTATTGTTTGCGGGGATTGGCTCATTTTTGCTGATTACTGCCTATCCTTTCGTTTGGGTACTTGAGCGGGTATTTGATATTACTACCGATTTGCGTCTCCTGGAGCTCTCTGACACGAATCACCCTCTGCTTAGGGAGTTGATGCAACAGGCTCCTGGTACGCTCAATCACTCCATTCAAGTCTCCAGTCTTGCGGGATCCGTAGCAGATGCAGTAGGTGCAAACACGCTCCTCACACGAGTTGGCGCATTGTATCACGATATAGGGAAGCTTTCTTCGCCTCAATACTTCATTGAAAACCAGGCAGGCGGCGTTAACCTCCATGATAATTTACCACCGGAAGAAAGTGCTCAAATTATTATCAGCCATGTGACCAAAGGTGCCGAACTGGGACAACGCTATCGCCTACCCTCTAAAGTATTACATCTTATTGTTTCGCATCACGGCACTACGCGGACAGAATACTTTTTTCAGAGAGCAGTTGAACAGAGCAAAGCCAGTGGGACTGTTTTAAAAGAGTCTGTATTTAGATACCCGGGGCCGCGGCCACATTCGAAGGAAGCTGGTATCCTGATGTTAACCGATACCGTAGAGGCGGCAAGTCGAACGATGCAGGATGTAACCGCCGAAAAACTTCAAGGATTGGTTGACCGCCTGATCACCCATAAAGTAACCAGTGGTCAATTAGATGAGACTGGCCTGACATTCCGGGACATCCCCCGCATCAAAAAGGTACTACAGGATCAGCTTATGGCCATCCATCATGTGCGTGTCAGCTATCCTGAAACGATCGACTCATAGAACTGACTGTGGTTTCCTCAAGGTCCTGATCAAGCTACACTTCAGGTAAAAAGCATCTGGGAACAGGAAGATCTGCCACGGTTCGCAGCCCTGGCGAAGTATTGAGCACCTGCGGGATTGCATTTACCAGAGCTGCAACCGTCGCCGTGTCTCCAAAAATACCTCCCTCCACCACCAAGTTAATGGGAGGATCGCCATCTACGATCACCCGATCTTCCGGCTGACTTGCCCCCACGTACATGCGCAAGTCCAACGATACGGCGATATTGTCATTTCTGAATGCTTGAGCGGTATGCTTAATTCCTGCGACTCTACCGGGTTGCACGGTCAGGTACGGGGTTTCGATTTCTCTCTCAGCAATCACCGGTTCGAGATTTTCCTTAAATATTTCAATTGGCCAACCAAGGCCATGCATCACCAACCGCAGGGATTCGACCAGACCAATATGCCCGAAGCCACCTTTTTCCTGGCGTTCTCGAAATTCGTCGACTGTGATTCCAGCCCCGACTTTATTCTGAAGAGGTCGACGTCTTAGGCCTGCATCTACACGCCGGCTGACCACCACAGAACGGACACGAGTACAAACACCGGTTGCTACGAGGGCAAGTACATCCATGGCATAGCCGGGATTCACACCGGTACCGAGAACAGCGACTCCATATTCTTTGGCAAGGGCGTCCAACTTCTGGGTGATTTCTGGATGTCTGACAAAGGGGTAGGGGAGTTCTTCAGTACTGGAAACGACCGATGCACCATGTCGAATGCATTGAAGCAACTGCCGCTCCACCTGAGGCATAAATGAACTCGTGGTGTGAACAACAACATCGGGTTGGGTTTCAGTTAGGACTTCTTCTGCATCTGGTGATATGATCACATCAGAGGAAGCATTGACCAGTGATCCCAGTGTCTTGTTTACTTTCTGGGGATCAATGTCAATGGCACCTACCAACTCCAATTGACCCGTCTTTGCTTTTTCCAGGATTAGTTTAGCAGCTCTCTGGCCGATGGGTCCTAATCCATACTGAACAACTCGAATGGGGCGATCCTCGCCTATGCTCATGAATTGTCTGGTTGATTGAATGGGTATCCAAAGTGGGTTGGGGGATTGAAGGTCTCTTTGATGGTACGAACCGAAACCCAGCGCATCAGGTTTTGAGGTGCCCCTGCTTTATCGTTGGTGCCGGATGCCCGTGCTCCACCGAATGGCTGTTGACCTACGACCGCCCCGGTGGGCTTATCATTGATATAAAAATTCCCCGCCGTGTTACGCAGTGCATTGCTTGCTTGCACAATGACGCGTCGATCTTGGGCAAGGACAGCACCGGTCAGTGCATAGGGTGAGGTTTGATCGACAAGCTCAAGGGTTTCTGCAAAAGCGCTGTCCTCGTAGACATAAATCGTCACAACAGGTCCGAAAATCTCTTCGCACATCGTCCGGTAATACGGATCGGTCACTACGATGACGGTCGGTTCAATAAAATATCCCTCGTCATCGCTGCAATGGCCTCCAGCAATGATTACTGCGTCATCAGATTTTTTTGCATGCTCAATGTAGCTTGAGATATTCTGATAGGATTTTTTGTCAATGACGGCATTGACAAAGTTCGAGAAATCTTCAACTGACCCCATCTTGATCTCGTCCAATTGCCCGGTTAAAGCCTCCCGGGTCGCATTCCATCGGGATTTAGGCAAGTAGACGCGTGAGGCTGCAGAGCATTTTTGCCCTTGATATTCAAACGCTCCGCGCACGATTGCTGTCGCGACCACATCCGGGTCTGCGGACGCGTGAGCTAGAATAAAATCTTTCCCGCCGGTTTCTCCAACAATACGGGGGTAGGTACTATAGTTTGCAATATTGGCCCCAATGGTCCGCCACATATGCTGAAATGTTCCGGTTGAACCGGTAAAATGAAGTCCAGAAAAGCTTGGAGATGCGAGTACGGGATCCCCAATCATCGGCCCGGAACCGGGCACCATGTTGATGACACCTGGGGGTAAGCCTGCCTCTTCAAGTAATTTATAGGTAAAGTATGCCGAATAGACTGAGGTGGATGCCGGCTTCCAGACGACCGTATTTCCCATGAGTGCTGGGGCAGTGGGCAGATTTCCGGCAATGGCTGTAAAGTTGAATGGAGTCACGGCAAATACAAACCCTTCAAGAGGTCGGTACTCCAGGCGATTCCATACCCCTGGGGCGGAGTAGGGCTGCTCTTCATAGATCTCGGATGCATATTCGACATTGAATCGAATGAAGTCGATCAGTTCACATGCCGCATCAATCTCGGCCTGATACGCATTCTTGCTTTGCCCCAGCATTGTGGAGGCATTGAGTGTATCTCTCCAAGGACCAGAGAGCAACTCCGCTGCTTTGAGGAAGATGCCTGCCCGATCTGTAAAGTCCATTTCTGACCATTCTTTCCTAGCCTCAAGTGCCGAGTTAATGGCTTGGTTGACTTCCCTGCTTCCACATTTATGAACGGTGCCAAGCTGGTGGCTTAATTCGTGGGGAGGTCTGATTTCTTCGGTATCCCCGGTACACACGGCAGTCCCGTGAATAAATGCGGGGACTTCCAGCTCACTTTGCTTGAGTTCACGCAGCTTAGCCTGAAGGGATGCACGTTCAGGAGAACCAGGAGCATAGTCCAAAACTGGTTCATTGATTGCTTCGGGTATGGCGGGCTTACTATTGTTCATCTGCAGATTTGATTTTAGCCGGGGGTTTAATGGAGAATGAGGGAATCGCTCTTATACTCCTCAAGTTCCAGAACTTTTCCAAATTTCTCTGAGCATATGACGACTATTTCCTTGCCGAGGCATGAGTGATCAAGACTGATATCTTCATTGAGTCGTTATACCTCTTGGGATCGCTCCCCATTGTTGGGGAAGGGTATTGCAGCGATCATCTAAAAAAAATACTGCATATATGATATGCTGATTGTTGATAAGACCGCTCTAGGCCGGCCACAAAGTTTGAAGCCGAGAAGACACATAGGCTATACTGGACATGCTCAGCGACAAAGTCTACTCCTGGCTTATGGATCTTATGAATTAAAGTAGGGATTCATCATTCTAGGATGAGGTCAACAATCAGATGAATTCGTGCGTTCTCCTTACCTTGCCAAAACGATGCATTCTACCCTGTGAATACTAGGATTGGATGACGCTTATGTACTTCATTTTAAACAATCACCCTTAGCCCCGTGTCATTTAAGATTTTTGTAGCCTGGCGATATTTGCGCGGTGCTCAAGGTGGAGAGAGTGGCAGCAAATTTTTACGGTTCATCTCCTATATAGCGATTGGAGGGGTATCACTTGGCGTTGCAACATTGCTTCTCGCCCTTGCTGTCGTACGCGGCTTCAGTGAAGAGATTGAGACCAAGATTACGGGGTTCGGTGCCCACGTGCAAGTTGAGAGCATCCGGCATGCTCCGCTGGATCAGGCCTCTGAGCTCATGACTGAGATCAAAGAGCACGATGTGGTCGTTTCTGTTCAACCAGTGGTCACTGAGTTTGTATTGCTCCGCAGATCCAGCCAAAATATTGATGGAGTCGGCTTATGGGGAACGGATCAGCTTCCGGTTTATCTGGAAGAGAATGTCATCAGTGGTTCAAGTAATTTTGAACCACTCACAACCCCGCGTCTTGTCATTGGCAACCGCCTTGCTGAAAACCTTGGTCTTTCAATTGGCGACCGCGTGACCTTACTCTCCACGAGGAACTTAAGCAATACCGAAACACTCCTTACTGTGCGGCCACGTCTCAAGCAGTTCGAAATCACGGGAATTTATGAAACTGCCCTGACAGACTTCGATCAAACCTATGTGTTCACTGATATTAATACAGCACGGCAATTGCTTGATTACACGTCCGAGCAAGTATCACGTTTTGATGTGATGCTTCAAGATGTGGCAGCGGCCCAATCGGTGGCACTGCTTCTTGAAGAGTCGTTGGGCCTCGGGGTTTTGGTTCGCAGTATTTTTGAGATCTACCGCGGACTTTTTGCGTGGGTTGATCTTCAGGAGGCGATTATTCCATTGGTCATCGGCGTTCTCATTCTTGTCGCTGCATTCAACGTAATGGGCACACTCTTGATGATCGTTTTAGAAAAAACTCGGGAGATTGGGGTATTTGCCAGTATGGGGGCATCACAGCGTGATATTCGGCAGCTATATTTACATCTGGGTTTTTTTGTAGGCGGGCTGGGGACAGTGATCGGATTGATCATTGCGTGGGCGCTTGGTACATTGCAAATGCATTATGGTATCATTGGCTTACCGGCAGAAGCCTATTACATGGATACAGCACCTATTTCTATGCATGTAAGTGATTTTCTACTTGTTGCAGTGGTATCACTATTATTGTGTTTGGGAGCTTCCTATTTCCCTGCACGCACGGCATCACGAATTTTACCTCTACGTGTACTCCGATTCCGTTGATCAGGCGCGGGTCGGATCCACACTCCACTCTGTTATGCTGCCGTTAGCATTCAAATCAGCAACAGAACTGGTCTAAGAGAATTTTACTGGATTCTATACTCTGCAATGCGGTACTCGGTAAGGTGGTGAGCCAGTCTCTAACTGAGCGAAGCGTTGGGATTGAAGAGACCTGCGAACTTTCATCGTTCACAGAAATCAACAGCGAATGCAAACGATCATAGAGCACACGACGCGATATCTGGTGAAGTATTCCGGGGATGTCATTCAGGGTAGGCATTGCATAGAGGGAAGCTTCCCCGAGACGTACATCTGTCTCAGACTGCGTTAACGGGCTAGTAGAAGAAATCATAGTACTCAATGAAATGTTGAGACAAAGGACTATACGGGCACACTCTCGCAAAATGCAAGTATATGCTCCAGAAATTATATATCATTGAGTTGATATCCAATGACTCCAGTTCCCGATTCTAAACTCGCATCCCAATGAGAAAACCACTCAAACCAATCCTTCCGAAAGCGGAGCAGCTTGTGAATGCCAGTAGGAGGAAAGACCGCAAAAGCGCTGCAGAACAGAAGAAGATTGAGGACGCCAAGTACCAAGCAGACTTTGAGAAAAAACTGCGCCAGAAGGGGGTTAACCTCGTCATGGTTAAGCCCTATTCCATTGTTCTCCGTGAAGGGGGGCCTCCAGTGGCAGTACCCGAGGACATGCCGTGGATTGTGGAGCAAGTCAAAATGTTTGTTCCCATCCTCGCCCGGCGAAGTCAACCAGGTATTTTTGAAGATCACCATACATTATTGGCAGATGCAAAGACGGAGATGGAACGTGTTGCAAGGGCCCACGAACTTCTGTGTCAAGCGACAGAAGTCGTAGAGGAAGCTCAAAGAACCGCACTTCGGGCCTTGCCAGGAAAAACAGGATTCGCTCAGTTCATCGCCGAATGTGGAGGAGCAGGGAAAGAATTCTGGCATCCTACTGATGCAAGCGAAAAGCTGAACAATGCCATACTGGCTATGGAGGCCAAGGGCGAGCAAGTTCCAGAGGAACTTCAGCGAGCATATAATGATGCGGGAGAACATATCGGACCATTCTTACTCGCTATGACCACCTATTATACTACCATCACAGAGGCTTACAGGCACTTAGACGGAGGAGAAGCTCTCGCACAAATCAAAGTGCTGTTAGCCACTGTCTCCTATGGCAAATCAGCTTAACCATTGCGTATAGGGGATATGTGCAGAAGGGAGCTACAGCAAAACAGGCATCCACGAGACCAACAGCATGTCCTTATTGAAAGAAGGACTGGAGCATGATGATTATTGCGCATCTGCCAGAGGGTGTGCTGCAAAGGAAACTCCGGCGAAATACGGATCCCATCAAGCTGGATTGCGGGATTTTACGGTAATACCCATCGATAGCAGAAAATCGTGAACAATTCATTATTCTAGAAACGCTCATATGGCGGAAGGTGAAGCTTAACAAAATGCGAGACAGCTATACTCTAATTTACCAAGCGCATAGCGAGTGAACCCGCAACTGTAGTGATCCGATCTGAATTGAGACTGGGGCAATGCTAACTTTGCGGAGGCTGAGTACAAGCTGCTCTTCCTGGCTAAGTTAAAAGTGAGGATGACATTGGAATCATCCAGAACTACAAATTTTCAGTGTAATGAGAAAACCTCGAAAATCCATCAAAGCTCCCTCGAGGCAGGCAGAACAATTCATGAACCATAGAGGAAAGAAAGACCAGAATATCTCCGAAAAGAGCAGAATCGAAGAGGGGGCCAGTTTCCGTGCACAACTGGCGGAGGATCTCCGATATAGTGCAAGCAACGTCCCCATCATTAAGCCCGAGTCTGCCGTTTTCCGTGAGAATGGGCCGATGAAGCCGTCCGCCAAGGATAAGCCGTGGCTTATTAAAGAGATCAAAGGCCTCACTGATCTTTTAATCTTGAGCGAGCAGCCAGTCAGTTTCCCAGACCATCAGGCATTACTGGCAGATGCAAAGACACAGAAGGAGCGAACTGCTATTGCCCACGAAATCGTATGCAAGGCTATAGAAGAGCTAGAGAGAGCCTTAGAGACCCAGATTCGACTCTTGACCGGAGACGCCGGATTTGCACGATTCCTCGCTGAATGTGCGGGTACAGGAAAAGGGTTCTGGGGCACTGAAGATGCTATTGATAAGATCATGGAAACCTTGAGGGAAATTCAAGAGAATAGGGAGCCATTGCCTGAAAAACTTGAACAGGCAATAACCAAGTCGATGGAAGCGGACATTGAAATAATGCGAGCCCACTGGACCTACCGAAGCACAGCATTGGATAGCCTCTCAGAAATAGAAGATTGATGAGCGGGTGATGACAGTCTCTCCGACCTTCCAAGGGCAACCACGAAACCACTGCTCAAAAGCCATAACAAACTCATAAGAGAAATGAGCACGAACATTCTATCAGTGCGAATCATCATGAAATCTATTCTGGCAGGAAACCAGTTCAAGGCACAGGCAGGATCGACGTCGCATGGAAAATCATGACTCGGATTGCAGACGACCTCAGTAGGGGGCAAACGTTGCAAGCACAATTCAAGGCATCTTCAGCCACTGCCCTGGAAGAATCTAAATTACAGGGATTGGAAATGGCCATGCCATTCTGCTGTTCATTTCCGACATCTCGTGAGTGGATGCCAAGTAATTTTCACAGGAGGTACGTACCCTAAGGAATAGATCAGGCAGGGCTTGGTAAACTGTAATGCATTATATGGTATCATTGGCTTACCGCAGAGGCCTATTACATGGATGCAGCGCCTATCTCTATGCGTGTCGGTGATCTCCTGCTTGTTGCAGTCGTATCGTGATTATTGTGTCTGGGATCTTCCTATTTCCCTGCACGCCCTGCATCACGAATTCTACCTCTACGTGTACTGCGCTTTCGTTGACGGTGTAGTTTGGTGTAATTTCGAATTGGTTGGATATCATAGAAGGTTCTACCACGATTCGTATGGAATGATCGATCTGGAGTTCAATCAAAAATATACTAATGGAAAAAGATTCCCCTGCAGTGAGGGATACGACTTAGGATTAGAGCACGACTGGAAGGTTAATAAGATGCTGGTGAATGAGCAGCAGCGGGCGAATGCCTACGTTTCGCATTCTGGGGGCACGTTGGTTTATTCCGAGACAGGCGAGACGGCGACACTACACTATATGATTATCGGAGAGAGCGGGCCTGGTGCCACTTGGTTTGGATTCTACCGTGATTTTGCCTCTATCCACAACATTCGTGGTAGAACCTCATAGAAAAATGTGTGGCAACAATTTTGTCGTAGTCTGGTATCCAGATTTCCCCATCGTTTAAAGCCTCTTGGGAGTATGCATGGGCTATGAATAATGCTTCATCGTTAAAGAATTCCACGAAGTACGCGACGGGTTAAGGAGGATCGAGTCAGCCGGTGTAACTGGGCACTAGTGTAGCGTATCGTTAATGCTTTATCAGTAACCTATTTTGTTGTATCTTGGGTTCAAGTCAAAAACGAACCCCCGATGCCAAACCATTATACTCGTAAAATTCCCGTGCTGAGTAATTCAGAACGAGCAGAACTGGAACGTTGGATCCGCCGACCAAACACCGCACAGGCTCTCGCTTTGCGCGCCCGGATCATCCTTGAGTCGTCCGAGGGGCACAGTGATCAGACAGTCGCGGAGACACTGGGGACGTCCCGGATAACCGTGGGCAAATGGCGAAGGCGCTTTTTGGAACAGCGTTGTGATGGGCTGATTGATTTGCAGCGTCCGGGTAAACCACGGACGGTGTCGGACGAAGTAGTGGAGCAGGTAATCACGAAGACACTGGAATCTACGCCGCGCGATGCGACACACTGGAGCACACGCAAGATGTCAGAGGCCAGCGGCGTAAGCACGAGCACCGTTAGCCGAATCTGGCGTGCTTTTGGACTCAAGCCGCACCGGGTTGAGATCTTTAAGCTATCCAAGGACCCGTTGTTCATTGAAAAGGTGCGCGATATTGTAGGGTTATACCTGTCGCCGCCCGAGCGGGCCGTGGTGCTGTGTGTCGATGAAAAATCCCAAATCCAGGCCTTGGATCTCACCGAACCCATCCTGCCCCTTCGGCCAGGATTGCCAGAACGTCGTACTCATGACTATAAACGCTGTGGGACAACGTCCCTGTTTGCGGCGCTCAATGTGGCCACCGGTGAAGTGATTGGACGTTGTTACCGGCGACATCGCTCCACCGAATTCCTCAAATTCTTGCACGTCATTGACCGGTCGGTTCCAAAAGACACCGAGATCCATATCGTGTTGGACAACTACAGCACCCATAAAACGGCGCTGATCCATAACTGGCTGCTTCGTCGCCCACGATTTCACCTTCATTTTACGCCAACGAGTTCCTCCTGGCTGAATCTCGTCGAACGCTGGTTTGCCATGATCACCAATAACCAAATACGGCGGGGAACGCATCGCAGTACCCGAGAACTGGAAACTGCAATTGAAGACTATTTGAAAATCTACAACGAGGATCCCAAGCCCTTTATTTGGACCAAATCTGCCGACCAAATTCTGGAATCCATTAAAATCTACTGTACAAAAATTAATGATACACTACACTAGTAACTCGCTATTCCTTAGATGCGCTTACCAGAAAAACAATGGTGGATGCAGTTAGGTGCAATACATATCTAGCAAGGTATTGAGGTATATGACGAGGTTCATTTCCTCGACCATGTCCACTTTTACGGTTACGTATTGTAGGGACTCCGCTTTCTAATGTGGATCTTAGACTGCTAAATTCACTCTGCAGATAATCTGGGATCAAGCCCTGCTCAAAAACTCTCTCAACCAATTGCTTTGCCGTGTCCTTCTCGTCATAAGACCATTTCTTCTGGGAGCAGATAATCTTAAGGGTACTCTCAAATGCCTTTAAGCTATCGCCGATTGCGTCTTCGTATTGCTGAGCCCGATACCGTTTATGCGCATTTAAAAATTCGGTTTGTGCGCCAGCGAAACTATAATCTTGCAGAAGATCTAGTGCTGACTTAGTGATTTCCTTGTGCACGAATTGCGAGTTGATTTTTATTATCTGTCCAGTCTCATATTGATAACCAATGCCATGCTCTTGAAAACGGTCATTTAGTTCGGTCAAAGCATTTTCGACAGGTATAAATAGCAACGTCTCTTCCGGTCGTGACATCTCTATAGCTTGCTTAAGTTGATGAGATCCAATTTTTTTCGCTGCATGAAATGATATCTCTATCGCATCCAAAACATGCTTAGTTTCAGCCCTTAGGATGAAATTCAGGATCGCTTCATGAACATGGGAAGAGTTTTGGTCAAGTTTGAATACACCATATTCACTGGCCAGAACCTGGTGAATCACGCCAAACCAGTTTGCTTGCTTAGACGTTACACGATACTCCCCGTCATAACTTCCAAACATCCTATTTAGGATATGCACAACTTGCACTCGAAATGGCTCTGGCAACGTGTCATACTCGTATACATCGGGGGGCTTGCCTTTTGCCTGTTTGCAACGTTTTGAAAAAATTTTCATGATAGCCTTCATTTTAAGTTGGACGCCAACGAATAACGAGATGATTAGTAGTACTTAGAGAATGCGGTTGAATCTGTATTGAATGAACGTCTAAAACCACTAATAGTGCATGTTCTGTAGAGATGTGCTGACATAATGAACATCGTTGTCTGCACGAAAATAGAGGTTATGTACCAGTATAAAAATTAAGAATTCGTTGATGAGCAAAGGCCTTCAGCATTGTACAGATATTTCGAGGTACGATGCTAAGATCAGAGAGGGAAATTTAGAGGTTATTTCTGTACGGTCGGGGCCAGGAATCTCACTATCTTGACCTTCTGTATGCGCATTCAGGTGATAAATCACGATATTTAACCCTCCTTCATATTTGAGAAAATAATAGATGCAAATCTCCAAAGGAGACTGGGACCATTTTACCAAGCAATCATGTCTTCACATCAGCCCAGTCTAGACCATATTCTCAGTGACTGGCGTAAAGAAGCTGCGGCATCCGACTATAGTTAAGAACGTATCAAGGGAACTGCTTTTGAGAGGCTTTGCATAGACTTTCTGACGCACGATCCGTTGCAGAAAATGCTGTATGAAGCTCCCGTGCCATACGCGGAGTGGGCAGCCGGTCAAGGACTACCAGGGAATGACGCCGGTATTGATCTGGTTGCAAAGATTCGGGATTCAGGGGATTGGTGTGCGATTCAATGTAAGTTCTGGGCCAAAGGTAGAACACTGCCAAAGAGGGACATAGATTCCTTTTTATCTGAGTCTAGTAAAGAATATTTTGGAGGCCGCCTGATCATTGACACGACCGGTAAGCCTTGGAGCAAACAGGCAGAGAATACACTTCGTGATCAGGTTCCACCAGTCGTTCGAATTGGCCTCCATGACCTCAAACAAAGTACGATTGATTGGAATGTATATATTGCCTACGGGAGGGTAAAAGACAAAGCGCCTCAAAAGATACCGCGTCCACATCAGAAGGATGCGATTCGTAACGTAGTTGCTGGCCTCAGAGAACCTGGATCACGCGGAAAGCTTCTCATGGCCTGCGGCACGGGCAAGACCTTCACTTCGCTTCGCATTGCAGAGAATCTGGTTGGTATTGGAGGCCGCGTCTTGTATCTCGTCCCGAGCTTAGCGCTGATGTCTCAAACTATCCGGGAATGGGTTGCAGATACGCGATTTCCTTTGCGAGCTTATGCAGTATGTTCAGATGTGCAGGTCGGTCGTCGTAAATGCCGCAATGATGATCGGACAGATATGGATTCTCTTGATTTAGCGTATCCTGCAACAACGGATGCTGCAATCCTAGCAAAACATGCGGGGACTGATTCTCCAGATAAATTCACGGCGATTTTTGCGACCTACCATTCACTTCCTGTGATCGGGAAGGCACAGCGAGAATATGGACTGGCAGACTTTGACCTGGCCATCTGTGACGAAGCACATCGCACAGCAGGAGCCCAGATCCAAGGGGAGCCGGACAGTCATTTTGTACAAATCCATGATCAAGAGCAGGTTCGGGCGGATCGGCGTCTGTACATGACTGCGACTCCCAAGGTATATGCTTCATCTGCGCGTAACAAGGCGGGAAAACTCAATGCTGAGCTCTGCTCCATGGAAGACGAGAACCTCTATGGGCCAGTACTTTATGAGGTCGGGTTTGGAGATGCAGTAGAGAGGGGGCTTCTGTCGGATTACAAGGTGATCGTTCTGACGGTACCTCAAGAGAATATTGCCCGTACTGTGAGAAATACTATGGCAAAGTATGAACTGAAACTGGATGATGCAGGCAAGTTGATTGGATGTTGGAGAGCCCTTGTCAAAATAGATGAAGAGGAATTCAAAGATGATCCTTTATCCATGCGCCGCGCAATTGCATATTGCAAGGATATCAAAACCTCAAAACTGCTGGCAGAGCTTTTTCAGGAGGTTACACATGAGTATCGAAAATCTCAGGAGGGAACGGAAGAAGCCAGTAAACTCATTGAGCATGATATTGCATCGGAGCATGTAGATGGGACATTTAATGCACTGAGCCGATCAGAGCGGCTGGAATGGTTGGATGCGGTGCAGGCGCAGGATCGCACATGCCATGTTCTTTCAAATGTGCGGTGTTTGTCCGAAGGTGTTGATGTGCCCGCATTGGATGCGATCCTGTTCATGCATCCCCGCAAGAGTCAAATTGAGGTAGTGCAGGCGGTCGGCAGAGTCATGCGCCGATCTTCAAATAAGAAAATGGGCTATGTCATATTGCCTGTCGTAGTTCCATCCGGTTCAGATCTGAATGAATATTTGGACAAAAGCGATACATTCAAGGTAGTTTGGCAGGTGCTCAATGCTATTCGATCACATGATGAACGCTTTGAGGCAATGCTGAATCTGCTTGAAGAAGGTCAATCTGGAAAACACCTGGGTATCATTGCACTGTCAAATTGGCAGCAGCAATCGAAATCGCCATCTCCTGTTATTGACATTGGAACTTCAGGAAATGATTCGCGCGAAAGTCCAGATACAAATGGGAGGCAATTGACCTTGGAGTTTGATCTGCCTTCCGCAATCAAGGCAAAGATCGTTGAGAAGTGTGGAAATCGAAAGTACTGGGATGAATGGGCGGTAGATGTTGCCGAGATTGCGCAGAGGCATATTGTTCGAATCACGGAGATGGTGAATCGACATAAGGCGGCACAAGAAGTATTTCAGGACTTTCTCGAAGAGTTACAGGATGACCTAAATAAAGGGATTTCTGAGATGGAAGCGATTGAGATGCTTGCACAGCATATGGTGACACGGCCAGTTTTTGAAGCGCTGCATGGAGATGGGCAGTTCGTGGATCAGAACCCGATCAGCAAAGGAATGCAACTGGTGATGGATGTACTCAAGCCAAAAAATATAGAGGTAGAGGCGGAGACTTTGGAGGACTTCTATGCGAGTGTTGCCCGGCGGGCCAAGGCGGCAAATACGACGAATGCCCGGCAGAAGATTATTACGGATTTGTACGACAAGTTCTTTCGGCATGCTTTCCCTAAGACAGCGGAGCGGCTGGGGATCGTCTATACACCGATAGAATTGGTGGACTTTGTTCTTCATTCTGTTGATAAGATCTTGCGGGATGAGTTTGGTCAATCGCTCTCCTCGGAAGGCGTAGAAATTCTGGATCCATTTACGGGAACGGGGACCTTTATTACCCGGATAATCCAGAATGGATTAATTAATCAGAAGACATTGCCCCAAAAATACCGGTCTGAGATCCATGCCAATGAGGTTATGCTTCTGGCCTACTACATCGCAGCCGTAAATATTGAAGAAGCATACCATGCAGTAATGGAAAGCGAAAAGTACGAACGCTTTCCAGGGATAATATTGACGGATACATTCGAGATACAGGATGGCGAAGATATGATCGCCGACATCCTGCCTGAAAACTCAGAGCAGCGGAAGAGACAGAAAGAGGCACAGATTCGAGTGATTGTAGGGAATCCCCCGTGGAGTGCAGGCCAAAGAAGCCAAAATGATGCGGCGCAAAACCAATCCTATCCAGTGCTAAATCAGAAGATTGAGACTTCGTATGCTAAATACTCAAATGCCTCCAGTAAGCGGACTTTGTACGACAGCTACATCTTAGCAATTCGATGGGCTTCGGATCGTATCGGAGAAAGTGGGGTAATCGGATTCGTCACCAATGCCGGCTGGCTGGAATCGAACTCGGCGGACGGGATGCGGAAGTGTCTGGTGGAGGAGTTTACTTCCATTTATGTGTTGAATTTGCGGGGAAATGCAAGAACTCAAGGCGAGATAGGGCGACGGGAAGGCGAGGCCGTATTTGAGGGTTCCCGTTTGCCAGTCACCGTTACTCTCTTTGTGCGGAATCCAGAGGATAAAAGATGCAGGATTCGGTATCATGATATTGGCGATTACCTGAGTCGTGAGGAGAAGCTGGAGAAAATTACCAAACTTCGAGGGATAGATGGACTTGAGGGGAAGTGGGACGCACTGCAGCCGGATGCCTATCACGACTGGCTCAATCAGCGGCATGCAGGGTTTGAGGATTTCATGGCTCTGGGAGACAAGAAGGGGGGATCAAAAGAGGTGGTTTTCAAGAATTACTCGCTGGGGGTGGCAACGAGTCGTGATGCATGGTGCTATAATTATTCGAAAGTTGCACTTCGTCGGAATATCTGCGCGATGATTCAATTTTACGAGAGTGAGCAGCAGCGACTCGAGGAGCAAGGTGCCAAAGGACGCAGATTAACTCCACGCGAGATCACACGCTTTATCAACAATGATTCCACGAAAATCAGCTGGAGTCGCTCATTGAAAAATGACCTTCGGATAAATAAAGATCTGAGAATTGAAGAGGGGCGAATCGTACTATCTCAGTACAGACCATTCACTCGGAAGTATCTGTATTTTAGCCGTCGACTCAACGATATGGTCTATCGGATCCCTCATCTCTTCCCACACGAAGAGGCGGGAAATCGGTTGATTTGTGCGACGGGGAGAGGGGAGACGGATGCTTTTTCTTGTCTTATGGTGAAGGATGTTCCGAATCTCCATAGTATCGCTTCAGGTCAATGCTTTCCACGATGGTTATACTCAAAACCTAATGAGGACCAATTATTTACGGAAGAGATGGCACTGGAGTCTCATGGATACGCACGGGAGAGTGCGATCAAAGAGGAGGCATTACAGCTCTTTTCAGAAAAAATCGGGGGGGGGGGACTCCCTACCATTTTACCAAATCTAAAACGGGTTAATTTCGATTTATTTTACATTTTTTCGAGAATCTGTCTCATTAAGTGATACTTACGGGATTTGCCGGCGAAATTTTTCGTTGAAATCTGTAATTTCCGCACCGTTCTTTCTTGATTTTTTCATTCCATCGCCATGAGTTCTTCTGAACCTGAGGACAATTGGTAGAGCAATTCATTAGGCGGCGGCGGTTCTACGACTGGGGTCAAAGAGTGTCCGGTCGCGAAGCATCACACAGGCGATGGCCAAGAGTCGATCAGCAACGGATCGCAGAGCTCGGCCGTGGCTATGTCCTCGCTTACGTAGGGCATCGTACTTTGCTCTGCTGATGGGATCATGCTGAATGGCCACTCTGCTCCAGTGGTATACTGCATTACCCAAGCGGGCTTGGCAGGCTTTTCTTCGAACGACCTTCCACGATTTCCCAGAACGTTTGGTCACGGGTGCCACCCCACACAAACATCGTAGGGCTCGATAGTCTTGCTCACTGAGCAATCCATAGGCCTCCGAGATGAGCGCAGCCAGGACCGTTGGTCCCATGCCTGGAATGGATAACAGGATCTCCACATCGCTCAAGGGTTTTTCCTCGGAGGATGTTTTCTTCTCTTGGTTCAAAGCGTAGTTTGAAGTAGCTGGGCTCTGAGCATCGTTGAGCGAATCAAGGATCGTTTTCATGGCTTGTTTCGCTTCGCTGATCTGCCGTTCAAGCAGTTCAAGCTGTTGCAGATGAATTCGGATGCTGGCCGTTGCCGCCTCAACGACACCAGCTGCAACGCGGATGGGTTGGGTTCGCAGGTGGGTTAGAACCTGCTCCGCATTCAAACGCCGTATACGGTGTTTTTTCAGCACCTTTGTCACAGAACTAAGATGAACCCGGCGAGCACGCTTAGGCGTGAGAATGAGTTTCCAGAGGTCTCGGAGCGCTGGCGAATACAATGCAAACCCGAGCGTGAGGAACTGTGGGAAATAACGCCAGAATTGGGTTCGGATCTGGTGGGTGAGGCGAGTACGCTGGTTCGTCAGTTCCTGGTTCATCCGTGACCACTCACGCAGCTGGACAATCTTGGGATCCATTGGATTCAGTTCCCGAAAGCATCCTATATCAGTCCGGAGGGCATCGGCGATGACGCGGGCATCTCGGCGGTCATCTTTGGCCCCTGCCGGCGATAACCGATCTCGAAATCGGTCTGCTTGTTTGGGATTGATGGAAAAGACGTGAAACCCTCGCTCCAACAGAGTGTCCACAACGGGACCGTGCGGAACCTCAATGCCGACTGCAATCTTATCTGCAGCGCAGCCTGCGCGGTCAAGGATCCAATCTGCCAGCTGTTGGAGGCCTTCTCCAGAATGAGAAAACACCTTCTCACCTTGAAGAATGCCCTCCAAGGTCAGGATGCAGACTTGGTGAAACTGAGAACCCCAGTCCGCACCAATAAAGATGGTGAATCTAGATTTTATAGACATGATTTGAGTATCTTTAAGGTTAGAGGATTGCGGGTCGCCGTGACGTTCCGTCTGTCCCTGTATCGGTACTCAATGGCACTAACTCCCTACTGGACGTGGATCACGGTACTCCCTGGGGCACAGATCCCCCCCAGGCGTTCAAGACGCAGGGGCAATTTGGTTGCTCCCAGGGAGTTACCCGCATTTACATGATGCAAAACAAAAGCTGTTGTTTTGTAAATCTGAAAAACCCGACCGTATAGCAATTCAAAACATCCAGCTATACTGCCGATTTTTTATTTTATGATTTTACAAAATTGGACTCAGTTAAACATCACCTATAAGATACAGGGCAAAATCCATTTCGGCAGATGACCTATTCCACTACATCTACGGGGTATTTCATGTCCCTTCCTACCGAGCAAAATACGCCGCAAATCTTCGCAAGGAATTGCCTCGGATCCCTTTCCCCAAAGATGCTAAAGAATTCTACTCCCTTGCTGAGGCAGGCAGGAAGCTTGGAGACTTACATATTGGCTATGAAGAGGTCAAAGAATATCCCATCAGTTTTGAAGATGGAGACTGGAAACCTGCCCAGGGCATACAGCCTGAAGAGTGGTTCAAAGTGGAGGATCGAGGGATGCGTCATCCAGGAAAAGCACGCCAGAAAGATCAATCTCGGATTATCTATAACGGGCATATTACTGTACAAGGAATTCCTGAAGAAGCCTACAACTACATGGTCAACGGGAAGCCTGCCATCAAATGGGTGATGGAAAGGCAACGCGTGAAAACCGACAAAGCCAGTGGGATCGTCGATGATGCTAACCGGTTTGCAATTGAAACAATGGAGGACCCTGCCTATCCGCTTAGGTTGCTTGCAAAAGTAATCACGGTCAGTCTGGAAACAATCAAGATCGTTGATACATTTCGTGAGATTGAATTTTCATAGAGGCAAAATCAGAGCCTATTCATGTCATCATTTAAGATTCAACTCTATAGTATCCTGAAATCAAAGCTGCACACAGATTCAATTGACCTGAAAACCCCACTAGGAATTACCGTAAGTGAGTTTCTTGATTTGGCATGTGAGCAGTATCCTACGATGGCTCCGTATCGAAGTGTGATGCGCTTGGTGGTAAACCAGGCGTACTCCCAAGATTCAAGTATCATCCAAGATGGTGATGAAATCGCCATCATAACCCCGGTAAGTGGTGGCTGAAAATTTAGGCAAAAGATGGGTAGAGCTTTCGCGAGAGCCTATTGATATCACTGAGGCATATCAATTCCTGCAAACTCCCGCAGCAGGGGGCCTTGTACTCTTCATTGGGACCACGCGACAATGGACAGCCGGACAGGAAACGCTGTCTCTGACCTACGAGAGCTACGAACCCATGGCACTCAAAGAGATGCACAGGCTGATAGATGTTGTCGTGAATCGTTGGCCGATTCGTCGTGTGTGCCTGCTCCATCGGCTTGGCAAAGTGCCACTAGCTGAGGCCAGTGTACTGGTTGGAGTAGCCACACCGCATCGCCCTGAAGCTTTCAAAGCCAGCCGATTTCTAATTGACCGACTGAAAGTACAGGTGCCGATCTGGAAACAGGAACACCTCGCTGATGGACAGAAAATATGGATCCAGGGACCCGAATTACCAGAGGTTTCCAGTTCTGAATGTAAGGGACAGCAGAAATCCAACTCCGATGTCTAACAACGAAGCCGATGAAGGTTGGGGTTTCAGAAACTTAGTTAATGCAAAGAACTATAGCCTGGGTGCTAGTTTTGATATTTTTTCACACGCTTAAACCATTTGGTCACCAGTTCCAGTTCTTGGTCAAGTTGACTGATCGTTGGTGCGACATAATTTACTATTTCACTTTTATTATGGCGGGGGGCCCAGCCGGATATTCGACTATAGCTGGCATTAAATTCTCCGTAGTCCTTATCGGAAAATTTTGCCATTATTTTAACCATTTGAGGGCGGACCTCCAGTCCACCCTCCGAGATAATCCGTCCAACTATTTCTTGACTGAATATACTCTCCCATACCTCCGATAGACGTCCCGCCCACAAAGCCACTTGATTTTCGTACTCCTCCTCATTCCAGTCCCTACACTTCGTCTTGATTTCACCCAGCTTTGTGCGAAGGTTGCCCAGACGTTCTCTGACATTTCTCGTTTTCCATGGATGCTTTTCACTGCATACACCTGTCTTCCCTTCATCCTGTCTTCCCTTCATCGGCTCGACTCCTTGATACCGAACGCTCTGTAACCTGAACTGTTCTCTCTAGGGCTTCACGCTTGATGTCTCCAACGAAGGCTACATCGTGTGTGAATATAACGACTTGACGATCAACAGCCAGTTCCGCTAATCTGGTAGCCACGAATGTACGTCGACGATGATCTAGAGAGGTTACAGGGTCATCCAGAATAAGAGTTGATTTTGAGTCATCAAGGGCAATTTCAGTGAAGAAGGCAGCGAGCCCTAAAGAAGTGCGTTCGCCCTCACTAAAGACTTTAGGGAGTTCTACCGATTGCCTCGGGTCAACAAGTTTTGGTTGATGTAGCAATTTTCCTTTGCTGGCACGAGTGTGAGTTAGTGTTACACGTTCGAGGTGCAGTTTCTGTGTTTCCCGGGTAAAACGATCCCGAATCACATCCGTAATGGCCTCCTCAGAAAATTGCTTAACCTTGTTTGTTATCGGAGCGGTTCCAGTAGTTGACTTGGTGGCCTCAAGTTCTTCTTTCTTTTTTAAGCGCATAATCTCATGGAGAATAGCTTCCCTAGATTCACTGATCTGAATCAGAAGTTCCAATTCTTCCCGGTGAGATATAATCTCTCCTATTTTTTTCTGTACTAAGATGGGATCGTCGAGATTCTTGGCAAATGTTCGAGTTTCTGCACTAGCTTTCTTGAGTTTGTCCGAGATGGGATCAATATCAAGATGTTTTGGCTCTTCCTGCCTATTTCCTCTAAGAGTGTCAAGAATCTGCTCTCTGACATCCTCATAGTTGCAGAGAAATTCTCGAAATTCCTCAATCAGCCGAGGTTGATCCAGTTCCAGATCTCGCTCAAGTTCAACAATGGAATTCGATGAAATCTTTACTTCATTAATGGCCTTCAATATAGTTTCATAGGCTTCAGTAGTTTCTTTCAGCTGTATCTGAATATTGTTTTCAGCAAGAGAATCGAATTTTTTGAATCTGTCACGACCTTTTGGGCGTATCTTTTGCTGACATAGTACGCATCGGCTCTCATCTCCCACGACGGGAAAGGCTTGGCCTCGATAAGCTTTCTGCTCTGAGAAGCGCTTAGCTGATTCCCATAATTTCTTCCAAGAAGTGCTACCGACACCTACAAGAGGTTCCTCATCGAAGGATACTGCCAGATCGTCTGCTTTTTGCTGGAGAGACTCCAATTGACTGCGAATTCCGTAATTTGCAACCACATCCTCTCCACCAAAAATTGAATCTAATTTCTGAACATGCTGATGCAGGGTTTCCAGTTTGCCAGCCTGATTTATTAGGCGCTGCCGCTCTGTACCAGTATCCGAATTACGAAGGGAAATTTCTCGTGCTCTAAGCTCTTTGATTGTTTCGACCGTCTCGTCATATCTGGAATCCACCTCATCAAAAAATTTGATTGGACTGTTGCTCGAAAGTTGACTAAGAAACTTACCTGCATCGGAATTAGCAACTTTGACATCAAGTGAGGGTAGAGGTTTTTTCTGTTTGGCATTCTCCTGAAGCTTAATATCAATGCGCTCTCGTATTACCCCACAAGCTTTGATAAGTCCATCCATAATAGCGAGTGGAGAAGGTCGGTAGGGGAAGTCCAATTCGTCATTCACATATATATCTCTACATTGTCCGTCGTAGAAATGTATTCGACGTAGTTCTTGTCGCGCCAACTCCGGCCATGTTATGTTCTCTACTTGATCGCCAATGCGAAGGCTAAGAGTCGCGCTGGGTTTGTCCTTTGCTGTATCACGAAAAACGTCAGATAATATATCCTCATGGTGTAGGGTTCCTGCAATTTTCTTCAATAATCCGCGCGTAACCGGACTTTCCACTCGCATTGTCGCCATATACGATGGTAAGGCCATTAGGGTTAAAGGTTCAGAGATTCGTCTGCAGCGAGAGCGTTAACATGTTCGGCCTTGGTTACAGACAAAATCCTCACCGCTGGATCTTGTGCTCTTCTCCCAGAAAAATGCTCCAAATCTATAGGAATCATGGAACCAGCATTCTCATTGAGAATACTGTTTACAATATTGTCATAGTCCTCATCGGAAAGTATTTCTCCAATGGCCAGTCGACGCATGATATCACGTTGCCATTCTGGTCGTTCCTCACTCCAAGCAATTATTTTTTCTTCTAACGACATGACTGACTTCTTCAATTATTTCGGTGAATCACAACGATAATCTCTATATTCGAGCCCATTTAAGTATGGAACTATCCGCTGTGTTCTGAATGATTCTCTAGTAGGCTATGAATCTAAATGTAGTCAGCATCGGCAAACCATCGCGAGGCCACACGGTCTCAATCCCAAATCCAGTTCTTCCGAACGGGTAATAATTTTAGCCTATTGAAACATATTCTCGGCAGAAGGCAGAGATATATATTTTTATCATATGACTTCTGGAGTACATTCTCTATATCATCCTTATTAAACCAATTATCCCAAAGTGACCTACTAGAGGTGCCTTAGTATGTTCATGATTCTGCCTTCTGGATCCTCGTGAGTATCTGGAACGAACGGTTTTCCCGATACCTTCTCAAAGAGATCAATGTAGCGCTCGGATACCCGAATACGAAATTCATCGGGAAGGGCAGGGGCCGATCGGTCTTCCTGTCCACGAAAACCCTGATCCATTAACCATTCACGCACAAACTCTTTGGAGAGTTGTTGTTGCGGTTTTCCCTGCCGAAGGAGTTCTTCATAGGGTTCAAGGTAGAAATAACGTGAGGAATCCGGGGTATGGACCTCATCAATCAAGACCCAATCGCCATTTGGAGTTTGGCCAAATTCATACTTGGTGTCAACCAAGATCAGTCCTTGAGCAGCGGCAAGGTCTGTGCCCCTCTGAAACAGTGCCAACGAGGTTTCTTCAAGTTGATCAAATGTATCTGCACTGATTAAGCCCTGTTTGATTGCCTCTTCACGGCTGATATCTTCGTCATGACCAACCTGTGCCTTGGTTGTTGGCGTGAGAATTGGTTTAGGGAGCTTATCGTTTTCGGTTAGCCCATCAGGTAATGATTTTCCACAGAGTATCCGTTTGCCACTGCGATAGGTCCGCCAGGCATGTCCAACCAGATAACCTCTTACCACAAATTCAAGTTTTCCTGGATCACACTTGCGTGCAATGGTAATGTTTGGATCCGGCACACTCACAATATGATTAGCAATGATATCACGAGTTGCGTCAAAGAAGTAGGCGGCTAGCTGATTGAGCACCTGGCCTTTGAATGGAATCGTCTGATCAAGAATTCGATCAAATGCCGAAATCCGATCCGTAGTCACCATGATCAAGCGATCCCCCTGGTCGTAGGTGTCTCGCACTTTACCTCGATACTTGGTGCCCAGGTCCAGAAAATCTGTCCCAGTTAATGTCTTGTCAAGTTGGTTTTCGATTGCTTTGGTATGCATGTCTATTTTAATGTTCGGGGATAGTCACTGGACCTTCGTATCTGAAGCTTGGCCACAAGCTCTTGATCGATTCGTCCAGATTCTGAAGGGTTTCTCTGACGAAAAATTAAACGCTCAGCAGCCAGCCTACCGGTATGTTCAATGCGTTGATCAATACTGCTCAACCCAAGGTAGTAGCTGGTCTTGATGTCATCATATCCGACGAGAGCAATATCTTCCGGCACACGCTTGCCTGCATCTCGTATTGCCTTCCACGCACCAATTGCTTGTACATCGCTGGACGCTAGAACCGCTGTAATTGGTGGAGAAACCTGCAGGAGCTGATTCATTGCTTCAAATCCATGCTCTTCACTAAATCCAGCATGTTTGATCGTAGTACCGCTTTGAATAAGGCTACCGTCAAATGGTATCTTGTGTTTTTTCAATGCTTTCGTATAACCACGAATACGCTCAAGTTGAACATAGCCATCTGTATAGGCACGTATAAGACCGATACGCCGATGTCCTTTTTTCAATAGATGGATCGTAGCTTTTTCGGCCCCCTTGGCATTATTCCAATAGAAACTGTCAAACTCTGTATGATGATGGCCAATCAGTATAACGGGGGCGCTGAAAGCCTTTAATTCTTTCGAAAGAGCAGGGGAAACTGGGATCCCTGCCAGAATCAGGCCATCTACCTTCCCACCTTTCAATTTACTTCGCAACCGTTCCAAGGGATTCGTACTACCGAGATCAAATAGAAGCAAGTCACAATCTTTGTCAATATCAGCAAGGACCGTACGGAATCCCTTAAACAGTGAGTTGTGAAAGGCAGTCGTTAGCGTGGGTGTTGCAATTGCGATCAGACTTGAACCCTGTTGTGCCAGGGACCTTGCGACACGGTCTGGAAGGTATTTTAGCTCATCGACTACCTCAAGAACATGTTTCTTGGTATCTTCTGCAACATTCGAAGAATCATTCAGCACACGGGACACGGTAGAAATGGCAACTCCGGCCTTGTCTGCAACTTCATAAATCGTAACACGTGATTTGGAGCGTGCCATAGGCGAATCCCCATTGTTGTAGGTGGTGAAGATCGGTAGCATAAGCGTAATGCAAGCGCCTTATACTATATTCTGAATGTAGCTGTTCTTATTCAAAAATTCGATGGCAAGTGTAACCTTTGAAAATGTTCAAAAAGTATACGACAATAACCATCTGGCTGTTGATGGAGTGAATTTCACGGTCGCAGATGGTGAGTTGATGGTACTGGTGGGGCCATCCGGTTGTGGTAAGAGCACCACGCTACGCATGTTGGCCGGCCTGGAATCTGTAACGGGGGGATATATATATATTGATGACGTAGTTGTAAATGACATTCCGTCAAAGGATAGAGATGTAGCGATGGTATTTCAGAATTATGCACTCTATCCACATATGACAGTTTTCAACAACATGGCTTTTGGCCTAAAGCTCCGGAAATATTCAAAAGCTGAAATCAAACAGCGGGTAGGGCAGGCCGCTGAAATTCTAGGAATCACGGATATTTTGGACCGCAAACCTAAGCAGCTTTCCGGTGGACAGCAGCAACGAGTAGCAGTCGGCCGTGCAATTGTTCGTAAACCAAAAGTCTTTCTATTTGATGAACCTCTTTCAAATTTGGACGCGAAGTTGCGAGTCCAAATGCGTACCGAGTTAGCTCGCTTGCACCGGGAGCTAAATGCTACAATGGTCTATGTAACTCACGACCAGACTGAAGCAATGACACTGGGGGATCGAATCGTTGTAATGAATGAGGGAGTCATTCAACAAATCGATGACCCTGTCACGCTTTACAAGCAGCCCGAGAACCGATTCGTAGCCGGATTCATTGGTAGCCCCGGGATGAATTTTGTTAATGGAGTCCTTGAAGTAGTGGATGAAACATGGCAGTTCATTTCCGAAAAACGCGACCTACACCTTAGGATTCCTCTGGAATCAGCTACTGTTCAACCTAATCATCAAGTGATGCTTGGCTTTCGCCCGGAGGATATCAAGCCAGTTTCAAATTCCCGAAACAGCCATGATGAGGGCATTATCGAGGCGGAGATTGTGTTTGAGGAGCATTTGGGAGCGGAGTCATATGTATATGGCAAAATACCTTCCACCACATTTATGTCTCGTGTAGCTGGCACTTCAAATTTCGGAATTGGGCAGCGGTTGCAACTTGAGTTGGATCTCCGCCACATCCATTTTTTTGATGCGAAAACAGGCAAGTTGATTGCTCGTGGAGATGACGTGGGGTAGGGAGGATAAGACCAACGAGCTTCTTTGCCCTGACCATGGATACTCGTTATCAGAGCAGCTTAGATATCGATATACTTGGAAGAAGATTCATCTGGGCGGGCGTGAGCATACTTACTGGTGGTTGTAAGAGACTGATGGCCCAGAGATTCTTTTACTAGGTGGACTGGGGCCCCATGATCAAGGGCATGGGATGCGTGAGCATGTCGGAGCCAATGCGGAGATATATTCTGGTCAAATCCTGCATTCTTTGCCGCACTTCGAACAATTCGCCAGATCTGCTGCCTAGACAGTGGTCCACCTTTACGTGACCGGAAAACGGGCTGATTTGGCTCGGTGGCCTCTGTTTCCGATTTGAGTTCCATTAGCTCTGTCCAGACTGAGGCAGGGACGACTAAGGTCCTCGTTTTGTTGCCTTTACCCAGAAGCGTGATCTGGCCCTGCTGATTACGGTTTCGTGCAATCACGGCACCCCAATAGAGTCGGCTCAACTCTGACACACGCGCACCGGACGCATAAAACAGCTTCAGCAGCACACGATTCCGCAGTGTGCTTGCTTGAGCAAGAATTTGTTGAATATCTGCCTCGGTTAAAATACGCTCGCTCAATTTTTCAGGGACATTAGGCAAGGTGACAGCTGCTCCCACATTAAAGAGTAAATATCCAATTCGATGAGCGAAGCTGAACAGGCTCTTGACTGCTGCCAGTTTACGGGCTTGAGTTGCAGGTAAGGCTCCTTTTGCTTTTAGATGATCCACCCAGTCCCAGAGATGCTGCAGCTTAACCTCACTTAGTGGTAGATCTACAAAGTCTACAAATTGCTCTACATCGCGTACATAGGCTTCCTGGGAATGATGGCTTTTTCCTTGCAACCACAACCGGATGAGATGCAGATCATCATCTGCCTGACTGACACGCAAAGATTTGATCGGTACAAGCATACATAGATCGAAGAAACGTCAATATAATACTGCAATCAGTTGAGTGGAATCCGACTGAAACGCGAATACAATGTATGAAACCGTGGTGATTCCACGACCGGCATTGGTTAATCCAGTGGAGATAAACGTCTCCAAGGGCGTAATGATCTCATACAACTAAACAGCCAATCCTTCGGGAACTGCGAGTATATGGATGAAATCTTAAACTGTCACTCACCGTGAACAGGTGGCAACTGAGGGAAGAAGCATGCAGGTCTGATAAAGCAAGTCATAATCAGACGAGTTGGCACACAGTTTTCCTTTAGCCAAAAAGTGGTAAGTTCAACGCAGCGAGGAACGCAGCGAGGAGCCCCGCGATGCTAACAAATGCCCCAACAATCCAACGCACAAGCCGAGTTTCTTGAGCTTTCATGTCGGCGCGTAAATTACCTTCGATTCTGTTCATGTCGGCGCGTAAACCACCTTCCATTCTGTTCATGTCGGCGCGTAAATCACCTTCCATTCTGTTTATGTCGGCGCGTAAATCACCTATTTCTGCACGTACAGTCTGGATTTGGCTAGTCACAAAATCCTTGGTAGCGAGATCCCGTTGCTGCTTTTCAACAGAATCAGCAATCACTTTGGCATGCACTTGTGCATGTTTCCATACAATCCCCGCGTCTTTGAGTTTGTGAGCAATTGCGAGAGTATCTATCATGTCTTCAAAAGAGAGCTATCGGTTCTATGCTCGGCCGAAGATATTGGTTCCCTGGTTGCATCTCTGCTAGAGCGATGCCTATCCGTTTCCTTTGACTGTATCTCACTATCTCAGAACATTCCACATATTTCGATGAAAAAATTACTTAATCTGGCTGTCATCTGCCTGTTTCTGTTTATTGGGAGTCCATCCACTGCGGACACAGCAGATGGTCCAGATTCGCTAATATGCACTATGGCCGGGTGTACGACATGGGTTTTATATCTTGAGACATCAAACGTGTGGACCATGAAGATTCAATGCGAAGAAGACTCTTCCTATTATTATGCGCATCCCCACTGACCGTTACAAGCATGGGTGAGTTTGGTTTAAATTCAACAGATGTATGCTACGGGCAACAAGATGAACAGATATTATTGCCGCCATCATCGGAATATGCAGACTTGAAATATACGAACAGGATATTCTGGCAAGATTTCCATCGAACATGATCATTGCAGGGTTGTGAAGAGTGATGGGATTCTATGAGCTTGAAAATAACCTAGCGTCTGATTTAAGCATACTATCTTCGTCCGCTGCATATTTACCGCCCAGGCTTACATCAATTACAACGATATGGATTCTCTTGTTGAGCATCGGGTCAAGTTGTATTTCAAGCATTGACTTCAGTTCTTCCGGCTTATTCGGAATCCCACCGCCGGATGGCAGCGATTTCATATAATCTGCACCAAACCAGAACACTAGATAGATCCCATGCCCGTCGGCATTGGGATCGCGCGTGTATTTCGGTACGAGTTGCTCGCTAATTCCGTGCCAGATCTCCCGATGTGAGTTCTTCTTTATTTCAATGGGAACTGAGAGATCGGATCCGTACGATACGCGGATATCGGCCCTCTTCTCATCTGCATACATTCCCTCTGATTGAGCGTCAATATCGTGTTGCCGGAGAACTGCTTTCAAATCTGAAAGCAGTTCATCGCGGCACTCGTTTTCATCCTTGGTGTGTGTGAGTTTTTTCGTTTTATGATCCCGATCCCAATACTGGCGCCAATCATTGGTCTGCCCATTACGAATCCGATCTGCTAGCCCTTCAAGGACATCAGTTGTTAGAGCCGCAAGATCAGAGGCACTTGCAGGTGGGCCATTTTGGAGAGTTTCTTGAATCTGTACAATACTGAGATCCGGTCGTTTCGCTGCGCGGCTATTCCATGCCTGAACTTCCTGAGCTTGTCGAATCTCTTGCCTCCAGGTAGCCAGGTCGGGATCGTCAACCAGCAAAGCAAGTGCTTCTGCCGCATCGTCATCACTACGCCTGCCAAGTTCTTCAATCCATGGGGTAAGGGAGGACAGGTTATCTCTCATTCCGTTACCAAGAACGTACGGGCCTTCCTGAAAAACGAGACTTTGCCCCCGTTTACCTAACGCTTGGATAAGCGAAGATAATTCTTCTGGCTGCCAATCACTCATGTCTCTGAAGATGAATTCTCTGCTGCCACTCGTTATTAGAAAATCAAAGATATGACGTATACGGGGCTCTCTTCCAGAAGAAAGAAAATCTACCATCAATGGAAGACAATGGTCTCTGGCAACGGACAATCCTGCACAAAGCCAATATGCCTTTTGACCTGTATCCATATTTTTACGGTTCAATCGTTTTAAGACAACCTTCTGCAAATCTTCGGTGGTCATGCTGCCGGATAGAATAACACTCCAGAGGACGATGCGAAGCGAGTCCAACTGGTACCCGCTGCACCGAGTAGGGAAGACCGTGAACATTCTGTCCACAGCAAGTTGTGCAACTCGGAAATATTCCCGGTCGTAAGCCATCTTATACAAGTACTCATTCGGCAGTAATTTGGCGAGAACACAAGCGTTATGAATAGCAACGAGTGAATCAGCCACAGCCTCTGGATATTGTTTAAGAGCTTGCTCAAACCACGTTTTGGGGCAATTAGAATTGGCGTTGTTGCCTGTCCAATTGTGCAGATGAGGTATATCTATAACGAGGTAAAACCCAAGAAACCGCCGAATTTCTTGATCATTTAGATGACTTAGAATCATGCCAGCCTCATACTCCACTTCCTGCATTCCAGCTAAGAAGGGGAGTGCAAAATACGACCGCTGGTTGTTCTCGTGAAGTTTAGCAATCTGTTCAAGATCCGGCAGGTCATCACGATCCAATAGACTTCGAAATCCCTCACGTGTCGCTTGGGCAAGGCGTTGGTCACCACTCATGTAGGATTCTAGGGAAGCCCTTGGGTGATTGTCTTGGAAAATTGATCCAGAGAAATAGATACGAGCAAGCCGGTCTAGCAATACCGGTGAGCAGCGCCCCTTTGCTAATTCGATTTTTTGTTGCCGTACAGGTTCGAGTTCTATTCGTCTCCGTTCCTGAAGGGCAGCTTGTCTTTCTGCTCGTCTCTCTCTATGTTCGGCTTCCTTCCGTTCACGCTGGTTTTTGTCTCTCAGCCGCCCACAATTCCATTCGCATAAGCTTGATATACCTGACAAGGCTTGCTCCACCTTGTCGTCGGACAACGGATCTCCCCATCCTTCCCTTATCAAGACGGACCACTCTGCAAGCCTCTTTGCGATCATTGGATATGTGTCCCAAAGCTCTGCTGCACGGGCAATGCACCATGAACGAAATCCGGTAGGTGTATTCGTCCCTACGAACTTTAGTCCGACCGTGTGATCGTTCACGATCTTGGATTTCTGTGTGATCAGGTCATGTTCAATGAGGACATACTGTTTTTCTTTTCGTTGACCTAGCCAATTATGGATTTTTTCACTCGCTTCACGGTCATGCTGTCCAATGAAATCAACTGAACTCTCTGCCGGAATTAGGTCGGATGAGAAATCATCTAATTCAACAAGTTCAAACCAGCGATATAGCTCAGGGAACTCCAGTTTATCTCCAGATAATTCCAATCCTCGTGCAAGAAGTTTGAGTACAGTATCCGCGAGGTTGTATCGTGCTAATTGCGGGATGACTTCGGGAGCTTGATTACAAAGAGAGTTGATCAATTCTTTAATTTGTTCTTCATTTGATCTAGTCACGAGATCCATCCAGAAGTTTGGGTAAGCCGGAAGGTAGTCCTCAATAGGCCCGGTTGGTAGATAATCCCATACTTTCGAGGGCTGTAATTCACCGGGATATAAGAATCCCAACACCATCTCTCGTAGGCTAGGTTTTTCATCCAACAACTCATTTTTCACCAAGTCCTCGAGGATTCCCCGCAGAATTTCACCGCGCCCTGGAGTGTCCGTAAGCATCCGGTTTAGCACGCGGAGAGCCTGGCGGCGAACACTTCCATTCCAACTATGATCGTAGATGATCTGCAACAGTTTATTGTATTCATTTTTCAACTGTTGGTCTAGGAGGGCTTGCTCGTTCATGCCCGCACTATGGTGCATCTGATAAACGCCTCTAAGCAGTTGATAAACGAGCGTTTGCCTTCTATTTGAGCGTATCGGCGAGTCGGTCAGTCCCCAAATCAGTGATCTGCCTTGATTACCAGCCAAGGTGCCGAGGGCGGCTGCAGAAGGCCAAGTATATGTGAAAACAATTTTTCGTTCGAGGTGCTCTAAGCAGTTTTTGGCGTTCCTCAGCGCTGAAGCTACTCGCGTCGCCGTTGAAAGCTATGGCAACCGGATCTGCAAGAATCAGGTCTTGTCGTGCCTCGGTGTTCAGGGCAGCAAGCCAAGCTGTAAGTCCCCGAAGATCAGGAAAGGGGATTCCATCATGCCCCGTGAGAAGAGCAAAGACCCGTCGCACGCCTCAGACCATCTCGGATCTTTTCGTCCAGATACCGGGCCGACAGAAATTCGGCAAAGAGTCGATGGATTGGAACCCGGTATGCAGGACTACCCTCAAAGAGTGCTGAGTTTAAAGCTGTGCAAAGAGCTAAACTATCTTGGGTCTCTACATCTCGCAAAGAGAGAATCTCTGAATCCTCTGTCTCATCTACAGACCAACCAGCCTTGTTTGAAATCAACATGAGCACGGAAAGCTGACCGACAGATCTAAGAATTGCATTGCTATGGGGTAGGGGGGTAAATAAATGAGTGGGACGATACTCTAGGTTCCGTTCTTTCACGAGTTCCTTACAGGCATTTTCAAATATCTTATTCGGGCTGTTAGGCCAGCCGTCGGTTGTCATAGACTTGAGCAGTACATTGAGCAATTGTGGGTTCCAGAGAAAGGCTTCCATGCCATACTGCATGGCCTGTTGGATGAATATATCCGCATCTTCTCTATAGCTTGAGACAATCTTCCGGATGTTATCGTAATCCAACGGTTTCAACTGTAGCACCGGAATTGTGTCGGCGGATGAGAAAGAGGAAAGTTCGTTCAGATCGTTAATTCCCAGCCAACCACTAGATCGACAAGAAAGACGGAATCGGGGAACGCCCAATGCCTCCAGTTGTGATACAACCTTATGGATCACATCTCCTGGGGCTCCTCCTGCCCGAGCTTCGTCCAAACCATCAAGGAAGAGCGGTTTTTCTCGCCACTCGGGATGATTTTCTGGATCGCGATTGATAAAGCGTCGTACTGGTATGAGTAGCCCATCAACTCGGTCAGCTTCCTTAGAAAACTCGGTGGTTTTTTCCCATCCCCGGTTCCCCCAGGTAGCACATAGCCGTACTCCAAGTCAAAGCCACTGAGTGGCCGTGGTTCTTGTTTGAAATCCCCATCCTCATTCGGTTTAATCTGACTGACCGTACGATCTGCAATGAAAGTCATATTTCCTCCTCCAGCCATTCCTCAGTGCTTAGCGAAAAGAAATCATTAATTGGAATCCCGCTGGGGCCCCACGATCATGGTCTTAGCGTTTGGGAAGCGAGCTTTAAATGCATCAAGTCCATACTTTTTTAATGATTGCCCGCTCTTTACCTCAATTCCCAGCAAGTGAGGGCCGCGTGATACGACAAAATCAACTTCATGAGGGGGATCACGCCAATAATGAATTCGAGTTATGACTCCCCGAGTATTGAGCAAATGTGCACCAATAGCACTC
>CBDBMQ010000028.1:0-26107 GCA_965207565.1 Rhodothermales bacterium
GAGGTGAATCCTGTTCTGATACTGCACCGATCTGGTTTTTTGGAGTTTTTTCCGATAGAACTGTTGTAGCAAAGTCTTCTGGAGCCCAGTCCGTTTTTTTTGAGCGCAGAAATGTAGTGGTAACCCAGTCTTCGGATACTTGAATCACCGGTTCGGCTATCCCATGTTCGTGGCAAAGATCACGAATACGGCGGATGCCAGACCCGATATGCTCAACTGCATTCATTCGATATAGAAGATTGAACAGTAGTGGGTTCCTCGGAACACTTTTAACACCCAGATCGGCTTCGGTCATGCCAGTCGGCAATCCACCAGGACTGACGATTTCAAGCCGATCCGAGAACAGATAGATCTGTATATTAGCAGTTGAACGATAGTTACGGTGGGCAAAAGCATTGACCACCGCTTCTCGAATTGCTTCTTTAGGAAGTTCAGGTCGTTCCTCTCGTTTTAGCTGTTTAATGATGAACTCAATATTGATCTTGGAGAGGATCCATGCCATTGTCTCATTGATCATTGAGTAGATGTCTCCGTGAAAATCACGGCGGTCAAGGATCTGTACTTTATCGGTGCCCATAAATAGACCGCACGAAATGTCCGCACTGATATTGAACTTACGAATGTCTTTGGCCAGCAGCCAAGCACCAGCATTGGTGACTTGGGAATCTTCGTTGATCAGATTGAGGTTGTGCAAGGCAGTTTCAGGTGCCATTTCGGCAGGGATATTGGCACGGGTTCTGAATAGGCCCCAAGTTTTTTCGTCTAGATCGGCGTCCAGAGAAAATTTATGGCAAATATTTTCATCGAAGTGGATGAGACCCTCTTTGTCAAAGAACCTGCGGACTTCATCCCTTGACATTTGCTGGCTGTTTGTACCCTCCCGAGAATAAAATTTGCCTCTAAACGAAAAAGGTTTTCCTCGTTGAGGCGGGACCCTGATACAGTATACAGGCTCTAAGCGCTCAATCTCTATGGTGATGGGGGGATCGGCCGAGCGTGCAATGTTCTGGATCTGGGATTTGAGGCGATTGCTGTCAGATATTCCAACGATGTCACCGTTATCCGAGACACCTAATAAAATCTCGCCACCTGACGAATTGGCAAATGCACAGATCTCTCTTCCAAGGTCAGACGTAACGGAGCGTTTAAACTCAATCGTAGTACTTTCACCCAGCGCGATAATTTCAGCAAGTTTGTCTTGGTTCACGCTTTTTCTGCCAGGATTGATGAGTATGGGGCCGCAGGCGTTATGACGAAGCTCTTAACAGATTGGCCAAGAACTGTGGAGCAGGTTCCCACGGATATTGGATCTCCCGCATTCTAATACTATTCTATTCAATGAGGTAGGTGTCGTTAAGCCAAGGCGGGTTCTATCCGTAAAGATCATGAGACGGTAGAGAGAAGCTCCCCGGGTAGGACTCGAACCTACAACCCTGCGGTTAACAGCCGCATGCTCTACCATTGAGCTACCGAGGAAACGCCCCGCTAACCATTTTATGATGCATCATGTTCCATCTACAGAGGCTCATGGGGAAACTTTGGCCTACAAAATGGTATCACGCCCATCAGCCCTGGTGGCGGAACTGGTAGACGCGCAGCATTCAGGATGCTGTGCCCATACGGGCGTGGAGGTTCGAGTCCTCTCCAGGGCACCCACAAAACAGGCAGGGTATACCCGTATAGGCCTGAATCATTGGCAAGCTTTTGAGCATTGACGCCACAAAATTATTTGATCCTCAACGTGGCGACCCCGGGTTGCGAATCAGTTGTATGACCTCACATAAGAGTTGTATCCGCAACTTTTGCATTATCGCGCATATTGATCACGGCAAAAGTACGCTTGCTGACCGGTTTCTTGAGATTACCGGTACGGTTGAAAAGCGCGACATGCAGGACCAGGTACTGGACTCCATGGACCTGGAGCGTGAGCGTGGTATTACCATCAAAAGCCATGCGATCCAAATGACGTATAAGGCTAGGGACGGACGGGAATATACCCTGAACCTGATTGATACGCCGGGACATGTTGATTTTACCTATGAGGTATCCCGTGCACTCAAAGCCTGTGAAGGTGCAATTCTAGTCGTGGATGCAGCACAAGGGATTGAAGCACAGACCATCAGTAATCTATATTTGGCCCTGGATAATGACCTGGAGATCATTCCCGTCCTCAACAAAGTGGATTTGCCGGGGGCCCGGCCCGATGTGGTTGCAATGTCCATTGAGAGCCTGATTGGCGAGCCGGCGGAAGATGTACTCTGTATCAGTGCAAAGACCGGCGAGGGAATTTCGGAACTTCTGGAGACTGTGATTCAGCGCGTTCCTGCTCCAGAAGGCGAATCAGATGGCCCACTGCAGGCACTGATTTTTGATTCAATCTTTAACCAGTATCGTGGTGCAGTCGCTTATGTGCGCATCTTTCAGGGCATGCTTCGCAAACGGGAGCCAATCAGATTTATGGTGACTGGTCAGGAATATCTCGCTGAGGAAATTGGTGTGCTCAGATTGGGGATGCAGCCAACGGACGAATTGAGGGCCGGAGATGTCGGATATGTAATCGGGTCTATCAAAGATGTCCGACACACACGCGTAGGGGATACGATCACTCATGCACGCCAGCCCGCAGATGCTGCAATTGCAGGATTCAGGGAGGTAAAGCCAATGGTGTTCTCGGGCGTGTATCCCACCAGTACAGAAGATTTTGAAGACCTTCGTGCATCCCTGGAACGCCTGCAACTCAATGATTCTGCCATTGAGTATGAACCTGAAACTTCGGTAGCACTGGGATTCGGGTTTCGGGTTGGGTTCCTAGGATTGCTCCATATGGAAATCGTACAGGAACGATTGGACAGAGAATTCAATCTGGATATTATTACAACCCTGCCGAATGTGAAGTATGAGATCACAACCAGTGATGGAAAGATTGAAATCATTGAAAATCCCAACAAGGTGCCATCGGCAGGTAGACTAGATTATATCAAAGAACCGTTTGTAAAAGCGGAGATCATTTGCCCGACAGAGTACATCGGAAATATTATGAACCTTTGCACCGATCGAAGAGGTGAGTTTGTCAACCAGACCTATCTCGGGACCGAGCGGGCTACACTGGAATACCAACTGCCTTTGGCGGAAATTGTCTTTGATTTCTATGACAAGCTCAAGAGCATTTCCCGGGGGTATGCATCTTTTGATTATGAATTTTCCGGTTATCAACGTAGCGATCTGGTAAAGCTTGACGTACTGATTAATGGGGATCCTGTGGATGCACTTAGTGCAATTGTTCACCGGGACAAAGCCTATGAGATGGGACGGAAACTCACCGCTAAACTAAAGGATCTCATTCCGCGTCAAATGTTTGAGGTTGCGATTCAGGCAGCCATTGGAAGCCGCATCATTGCACGGACAACGGTCAAGGCGGTCCGCAAGGACGTAACGGCCAAGTGCTACGGAGGCGATATCACAAGAAAGCGCAAGCTTTTAGAAAAGCAGAAAGAGGGAAAAAAACGTATGAAGCAGGTTGGTAGTGTTGAAGTGCCGCAGGAAGCATTTCTGGCGGTACTCTCAATGGAGAATTAACGCAATGGGCCGCAGCACCTTCGTCGTATTGATCCTCTTTACCTGCGTATCACATGTCTATGCGCAAAGTAGGCGGATTACCTGGGATCAGTTGGGCCTTGTTTACGCAGAGGCAAGATCCCAAATACTTTATCAGGCATATATTGAGTCGAACGGAGAGTATGTCCACCCCCTTGACCTAGCCCGATCACAGGTAGCCAGTGATTCGCTTTTGGATTGGATCGCAGAAACGATGGGACTGCGCGAGAAAGTGCCACCTCCTGTATTTCGAGGCGAAATTCATACGTGGGAGGTTATTTCCCTGACGGATGAACCGGACGGGCTGGCACAATTTGAAGATGTGCAGTGGTCCTACCTGGGCAATAATTTTTTTACGCCGATGGACACGGTGGGCACCTCTGAAATACGAGCTCATTTGGAGGCGTATTTTGGCTCACCAACGCAAACGGTTGTGGAAATAAAACAGGAGGATCATTTCCCCAAGGATGACTATAGTCAGTTTGAATATTGGTTTGTAGTCAATGATTCAATTCCAATGATCGTCATGGATGTGGGGGGACCCTTTGATCGTGGTGTTATTGTGGCCACAGATCATCGGTTTCGTTCGCTCCTCTATCGTATGCGGCGCTCGCTTCTGGGTGCGGCGATACGCCGAAGTGAGCCGGTACCCTATGTAGATTACTATTATCACCGGCTTGCAGAGAAGTGGTATTTAACGGGATTCAACGGTGCAGAGTATTTTATTCGTGAAATTTTCGAGCCAGATCTTAAACCTGGGAGGCCGGATCAACGTTTATTGCAGGGTCAATGATCAAAGAACAAAGAGCTTATGTCGGAATCATCTGAAAGGAAGCATCGGCGGAAACAACGCGCAGCAGAGCGGGCTCAACGCCGCGGTACGCCTGTGGAAAAGAAGAAAAAGGGACCAATCCGTGAGTGGTTGGATGCTATCGTGTTCGCGATCATCTTTATGGTCATTCTGAGGGCGGTTTTCTTTGATCTGTTCCGGATTCCCACCCCTTCCATGGAGAAAAGTTTACTGGTTGGAGATTATATCGTCGTGTCCAAAATTCACTACGGTATGAGATCGCCCATGACGCTGGGGATTCCCTTTACACCGATCTATCTGCGTGGACTTGAACTTCCCTGGACCCGGTTCCCCGGATTCACCGCTCCGAAGCGCTTTGACACAGTTGTCTTCAACTGGCCAGTTGATGAGGGCAAGCCGGTTGACCGAAAGACATACTACATTAAGCGGATCATCGGCATGCCGGGGGATACACTTTCAATCGTTGACAAGGTGGTGCACGTGAATAGCGATACCTTACTCTTCAAGGAGACGACAGAACCTTTGAAAGACACCATGCAGCACCTCTGGTTTGTCTACAAAGAGGACCCCCGTGTCCGGCTTCCCAGTGCCCGGTTGAGGGAATTAGGAATTTCGGAAGCGTTCCCCACGATGAATCCCACAATAGAGCGTATTCAGGCTACGAAAGCTGCGGCAGAAGCAGTCGCTGGTTGGGACTATGTAACGGAGGTTCGCCCGGTGATTCGGGGAACACGTCCCAATCAGGGCATTTCTCTTTATCCCGCAAACGCAAACAATTCTACGGATAATTTTGCGCCACTGGTCATTCCTGGAAAGGGTAGGACGGTGAATCTGACCGCTGAAAATTGGCCGGTCTACCAGTCGGTAATCACCGACTATGAAGGGCAGCCCGCATCCCTGGCCGGAGATCGTATTCTCATTAATGGCCAAGTGCGGGATACCTACACGTTTAGCCAGGATTACTACTTCGTCATGGGAGATAACCGGGACAATTCCGAGGACAGCCGCTTCTGGGGATTCGTCCCCATGGATCATGTTGTGGGTCGTGCGGTCGCAATCTATTTCTCATGGAATAGCCAGGGGAGCCCATTCCTGATTGGCCAGATCCGCGGCAACAGAATGTTTCGTGCAATTCAATAATTATTGGTGCTTATTGGGTAAGATGTAACCTTACCGTAGACTGGAGAGGTGTTGTTGGTCAGGGGGATATATGGTTGGGGAGTATCTCTTGTACCAGCTTATTAATCTCCTCAAACGTACCATCCTCAGCAAGCTGTTTACGGATGCGATTGGACGCTGCTTTTTGGTCAACGAGCAGGTTCATCTTTTTGATTGTCTTCTCTGCTTTCTTTCCCCATTTCGAGAGTTTCCGGTGAGTACTATTCTCCTCGTCCCACGCAGGAATAGGCACATTTTTCCACGGAGACTTGTGAAAATGTCGGCCACTGGTACGAGCGTCCCGAAAGGCCTTTTCAAGGCAGGGTGCGTTCAGTACAGTCATCAGATAACGTGCTTCCTTGTGGCTAGCCATCTTTTGATAGTACACACCTGAGTCCATCACAGCTTTACCCACTTGGATGCACGAAGCACGCATTATATCCCCACTCGCAGGATAGACTACCAGCCAGCCGGTCTGGGACTGTAGTGGCAACTGCCGTGACAGTTTATTACTGTAATTTATCTGTGCCAGAAGATACTTGGGGGTATTTCCACCCAGCCCTCTATGTTCCTGGTAAAGATTATCAAGCTCTCTCCAAAAGTCGTTCTCCCTCGCTTTTTCTTGGGAGTTGAGTAAGTACCCTCCCACACCACAAGGTACGATAACCGTCCGCAATTCCGTTTTCCTTGTTAAGAATGGGAGTAATGACCCAGAGTTCAGCAGTGGCAACAGCCAATTCACAGGAACCTCGCCTGATTTGGTGGACACTTTTTTCCATTTGCCTTTGTCGGATTTTGCGGTCTTCACGTACCTTGTGCCTGGCTTGCTCCCTGCGTTGCATATCTCCACTGTGGTCAACACCTTTGGTGTGATTGTAGCCCCCTGTCGCCACCCTTCTGGTCTATAGTCGGACTGAGCTGCGGTGAAGCGATCTGACTCTTTCCAATCAAGCAACGATTGCGCCTCCTCCCACGACATGGATGCTTCGGGCGTTGGGCCTGCACATTCCGCTTTTAGCTCTGTACTTTTGCCCAGAGATGACTTGTGAATCTCAAAGATCACACAACTGCGTCTGGCATCTCCTCCGCCAAAGACCTTCGCTGAGGAAAAATCAAGAATCTGAGAAATATATTCCTCATGTATTTTTCGAAAATTTTTCCAGTTCCCAGCCCGTATGGCTGACGCCTTCGTAACCCATGCCGCAGGATCCGTCTTTGGCTGATTGAGGTAAGAACTGCGGGCGTGGCAAATGAATAGTTGCGCAATATCAAAATGCGGTGCCTGCTTTCCTCCAACCCAAAGATTGTCATCTAATTGGTCTCCTTTGCCCGCGGCGCTTTCAAGCTCTCTTTTTCTATCTTGAACTTGGATATTCGCCAGTTTTACCCATGGTGGGTTAGCTACGATTCGGTTAACCTTGCGTCTCGCCAGCCGGTCGGGTCCGAGAATATTCTGAATGTACCATGTCCAGACCGAATTGCCTTCTTCTTTTATGATTTTCGTGAGGGATTTGTGAAGTTCAATGATCTTGCTCTCCACATCCTTCATAGCCATTCCTATATCGGCGGGTACTGGATCGTCCTTCATGGCTGCTTCCACGATTCGTGGGAGCATACCTGGAAACCCCTGGTGGTCGGAAAATTCTCTTGGGATACGTATCTCATGTCCCCTTGGTGAACGTATCAGGATTTCTCCGTTCTCGGGAGCGAACAAGCTGTTCTCGTCAGTCTGACGCAGCATCAGGGCATCTCCTTGATATATTGCTATGCCCGCCAAACCCAAAGAAGGCAAAGTGGGTAGTGCACGCAACAGGGTAGCGCTGCCTTGTACTCAGAAAAAAGACTGGACAATGGGGGTTCTTCGGTTTATGTAGGCGAATTTTCCTGAGTTCTTGTCCGACAAGGTACGACCGATTTCGCGCATTTTTCTGAGGTTGAGCGTCTGGCACTGCGATTTTCCGTGTTTTTCGCGTTCTGGAACAAGCGAGATCTCGCAGACACGACATTCTTCTGTAGCCTGCACACAGCAAGGGTATGAAGCTTTCGGGCGCTCAGGGAGGGAACAGCAGATCAGGAGGGAGCAATGGAGCACGTTGGCTGCTATGGAGGCGGACGCTCCACCAAGTCAAAGAAGCCCCCCAACTCCTCATAGGCGATGGCACGCATTTGAAGGTTTGCATAGCCGCGCCACATGATGGTGTGCCCGGGCGGTGGATCGTGTTTGCGATTCATGTAGCCGCCCATCATGGCCACCAGTAAGATGGCCGAGGGCAGGCTGGTGGGGACCGCAAGGCCATAGCTACGGGCGTAAACCTTCATCATCTCTAACTCGGACTCTCGAAAGAATACGTCCATGTCCAAGTCCGCGTCCACACGCCCCAAAAGCGTCATCAACATGATTCGCCACGCCGTGACCATGTGCAGGGTGATCGCCCGGTGCAAAGAGCCCGCCTTCTGCATCCGCAACTTCTCCACCTTGCAGCCACTCTTGAGCACCCGGAAGGTGTCTTCCACACGCCAGCGCAACTGGTAATATTCTACCATCTGCTTCGCCTGCTCCGGGCTTGTGATGGGTTGCGTGGTCAACAGATACCATTCAATCCGCGTTGCATTTTCCGGCGGATTGAGTTCACGCAGATGAATTCCCCAGACCTCCATGGGGGCTTGCGTACGGTCCCTGGTCGGAGGTAGAGTCACGTTGCAATACCGCAACTCCATCCGGGCATTTCGTGCCGGACGACCTTTATGAGTGACCCGCCCCGACTTCATCCGACGACTCAACTGCTCCACCGACAACTCCATCACATCCGCAGGCGACCCCTTTCGCATCGCCTTAAATAATCGCCCCTCGTCTGTATTCAGCTTCCGGTCGTGCTTGGCCCGAACCAATAGATGCGTCCGCTTCAGCGTCCGATGCGCAGACAAAATCTCGAACGCATCCGCTTCCCGATCCATCACACAAACCACCTTGGTCTTGCGTGGCAGCGTCTCGGCTGCCTCGTCAATGTCAGACAGACCGTGTAGCCAACTTTGGGTTTTTGGGTTCTCTGTCCCATAGGCACATCGCAACACCCCCAACGGTAACCCCTCGTCATTCAGGGCGATCGTTGCATGCAGACACACCCCGCGGGCTTTCGCAGAGGTCTGGTTCTGTCCAATGATATCCAGTCCCTCGGTGTCCGAACGCGTACTGTATGAGATCTTGGTTCCGTCCTGAACACACAAAACCGTCTCCTGGGTTCGCATTCGCTCAATCGTCCGCTGGCGATGCGGGAACAGAATCTGTGCCGGGGTGATCCCACGTTCGTCGGCCCTCTCCCAAAAACGCCAGTAGGCCCGAACGTCCTTGATATTTCGCTCGGGGGTTGTGGTGACAGGATTGCCCATCGTCTTTGCCGCTAACTCCGCGTTTTTTACCAAACGCACATTGAGACGCCGATCCCCGAGATCCGCACCACCAAACTCCTGTTCCGCCCACCGATCGCTGTCCAGACCTGCGCCCACCTCCAGCCGAGGGCGCAATTCCACATACGGCACGGCCAAGTGCGTGCGCCAGTTTGGATCCAGTTCATAGGCAAATACTTTTTTCTGCGGGCGCGTGCGTGTCTTCGAGGGTGCATGGCGGCCCCGCCCCTGCGTGAGTCCCAAATATCGGAATCCCGCCGCTCGAAAACAAGTCCCCTCCTGATCGGGTCCCACAAAGGTCTCTACCACATAGGGGGAATACCCATACGTTGCCATAAAATCGGAGGGCAAGCGCCGCAGCACTCGTCCCAACGCGTGGCTCGCCAGGTTCTTGCAGAACACGTCTGGTCGAATCAGAAAACGACTCAGGTTCACCACACGGTTCAAATTCTCCGCGCGCTTTGGATGATCCCACGCCATCCATTGATCCCGAGCCTTGAGATACAACGCCGCAGCAGAAAAACCGACCACACCCAGTTCGCCATGCGAACTCCGAATCAGGTAGCGCTGCTGCGCGCCCGCAAAGGTGGTGCTCCCCTGTGGATGCTCCGCATCCAGAAGTGTATTCCAGATCGCTCGATCCCCCGAATCGGTGACCAAAATAATCTCCAAATCCTTGATCTCACGGACATCCGTGGGGACATCCAACGCCTTCGGAACCGGTTCATCCAATAGACGGGGACCGCGGACAAACGACGCGGTTTGTGGCTTCGGTAGAGAAAAGTGCCCCTCCGATTCCAGTAACACTAATGCCTTCATGCAACCCGAAAGCCGATGGCCTCCCTGAGCATTCACGAAATTGAACTGCGCACACACAATGCGCCCCAAAGCTCGACGACTCTTGTCTTGATGTGACGCCACCGTTGTCGACAATGCCGGAAGAGCATTACGCAGTACTGTAAGTATCGCGGATTGTGCTTGCATATTGCTAAACTAAGCAATAGGAAAGCCATTGTCAAGTCCCTCCTAAACGTACAGAGCAGGGGTAGCGCGGGCGAATTCTACTGCCACAGCCCAACTTTGCCTTTCAGGCTTAAAATTTACTGATTTTCCGTCTTTTTTTCGTGCTGAATCCTGTCTGAGGGCCTTCACTGGCCCTTTTTTTGTCTAAAAAGTCGTTGTAGTGCTATTAGTAGCGGGAACCTTCTACCCCATACCCCGTTCCAATAACTCAATACCAAACTCTCCTCCCCTCATGTTCATTCGTACACGAAACTATACCACCAAAAACGGCGAACAACGCCGCAGCTTTGCACTCGTCCAAGCCCAACGTGTGAACGGAAAACCCCGAAATCTCACCCTACTCAACCTTGGCAAAGACTTCAACATTGCAGAGGAAGATTGGCGGGAACTCACCCAACAGGTCGTTGCGCGTCTCAAACAGCAAACGCGGCTGCCCTACAAGGAAGACGACCAAGACTTTCAGAATGCGGTGGATGACATCGTCGAGCGACTTCGGGACAACGACTATGATGTCTACGCAAAGCCGCCCGATACCCGGGACACGATCCTTACGGATGAAATTCGTCATCGTGATTCCCGCACGGTCGCAGGGGAGCGTCTGGCGGTGGAGGCCATGGAATGCTTGGGCATCCCAGAGATTTTACGCACCCTCAATTTCTCCGAAACCCACGTTCAACTTGCCTGTGCGATGATCGTCGGACGCATGCTGAACCCGGGCAGTGACCGTGCCACGCATCAGTGGATGGTCAACTCTTCCAGTATCCTGGAAATTCTTGAACTCAACGTGCCGTGTCTGAACTCCTTGTACCGATGCTCGGATGAGTTGCACAAGCATTCCCATGAGATCATGGATCGTCTCTATGGAAACACAAAGGAGTTGTTTGATTGTGATGAGACTCTCATCTTTTATGACTTGACCAACACCTTTTATCATGGTCAGGAAAAGGGGGAGTTGTTACGGTATGGACGCAGTAAGCAGAAGCGCAATGATTGTCCTCTGGTCACGCTGGCCCTGACCTTGGATGGGTCGGGCTTCCCGCGCAGTGCGGAGATTTTACCCGGCAATGTGGGGGAACCCGGTACACTCAAGCAAGCCATTGAGAACTTGAAGGGTGCAACGCCAACGGTCATTATGGATGCAGGCATTGCGACCGAGAAGAATATTGCGTACTTGAAAAAAAAGAAGCTGAATTGGATCTGTGTTCAGCGGACCCAAGCCTCTGCGGTGCCCACTCGGGAGGCGGATCAGGCGTTTGAGACGGCAGGTGGAGTTAAGATCCGAGCTTGGGAGTTCTCCGAAACGCAAGAGAATGAACCGAACGAAGGGAAATCGGAAGAGAGTGAACTGGAAGACCAGGAGCGATTCGTGTATGTGCACAGTGAAGCCCGACAGGCCACCGAGGAGCAGATCCTTGAAACGAAATGTGCAGACTATGAAGAGGCGCTCACCAAGCTCCATGAAGGACTTTCCAAGCCCAAGTATTTGAAAAACTATGAGAAGGTGCTCGTGAAAATCGGTCGTCTGCGAGAAAAATACAAGAAGGTGAGCCACACCTATCAAGTGACGGTCACGAGAAAAAAGGGAACCAAACATGCCGAGAGTGTGCGCTTTACCAAGCTTGAAGTGCATGAAGACAGACTCCTGGCCGCAGGAGGGTATATTCTGCGTACCAGCCTTATCGACTGGCCGTTGGAAGATGTGGCACGCGCCTACTGGCGACTTACGGAGATTGAGAACAGCTTCCGGGTGATGAAGTCGGACCTGGGTTTACGACCGATTTATCACAGTAAAGATGAACGAATTGAAGGACATTTATTCATCACCGTGCTGGCCTATCATGTGGCTCATTCGGTTCGTACCAAACTCAAGAAAGATGGAATCCATGACAGCTGGGATACCATTCGCAACGAGCTCAACAAGGTCAAACGAATTACGACCGTGCTGCCCAAAAGCAGGTACCGCTATATCCTCACCAACGTAGATCAGGATCTAACGCCGAGATTAGAGAAGATCTTCCTGCATCTGGGATTCAACTATGATCCTGATGCGACCAGAACGAAACAGGAATACACGGATCCGAAGGTGCCCCCAAATCAACCGCCTCCTGATTCATGAACTGTCGAAATCGTTCCTTCGTGTTGAAAAAAGAAACTCCAAGTGGAGCAGAAAAAGTTGTGTCCGGCCAGGAGAACTGGAGGCAGATCGGCAGAGGAGAAGGGCGGCAAACCCAGCAAAAACCAATGTCTGAACCTCCCTAAACCTTTCCCAACCCATTTGGGAAATTACAAAGTCTGGAATCCCTCGAAAAAATATCCCGCAATCGGGAATGTGGAAGATCCGTATTTTTATGACACTACAATTGGCGAAGTTGGGACAGGATGAATGTCGATGCCATGCACGAGCCGACAGACAACGTCGGATCGCTGAACGGGCGGAAGCCTCTCTGCAGCCTTGCTTGCTAGAATCCGCTTTACACAATGGTATAGAAACGTGCCCGATCCGCAGGTCGGATCTAACACCCCAATGCCATCCGGCATGGGTTGTCCGTGCGATACGGCAAGGGCTGCACTGACGGATTGGTCACACCATTCGTCGTTAAGCACTTCTTCAACCATCATTTCTGCCAACCAATCAGGCGTATAAACCTCCCCAAAATCTCTGCGATCATGTTGCTCTACCAAGCCCTCGTACAGGGGGCGTAGAACGTCGCCAGATGTGCGCCGCCACTCATAGGAATGAACGCGGTCAAGCAATTGCTGTGCCCATCTACGACCGGATTCCACCTCAATTATCCATGCCAAGTATCCGTCACGCAACAGTTCACTGGGATTGGGCTGATCGTCGGGCCTGCTCACCGTATGCACTACGCCCCTAGCAAGGGTAACAAGAAAACAGTGGGTGATGAATAAGCTATCCTGGGCGTACGAGTTTTCCGGTGCCATTCCCGAGCCCCGAAGAATATCCAGCCACAGATGCTTTTTCGTCTCGGTGGTTTTACGGACGCGAGGATCCGTGATATCTCTGTAGATTGCCCGTAACTTTTCCAAAGCACTTGCAAAGAGTGGGACAGGGTCGGATGGAATCCATGGCTTCCCTACGAGCTTCGCTTTGACAATGGGTGTGATCTGTCGAAGCAGGTCATCTTCGTTCTGAGGCCTGAACCCGCTGAGTACACACTCCGGTTCAGTCCGGTGAGTATGGGGGAACCGCCATGCATGCCAGATACTGCCATCGGTAACAACCGCTGTCCATGGAAGGTCGTGCTGCTCAGACGCGAACAATCTTCCAAGCTCATCATTCTTTTCTGCAGTTAGGTAACGCGTGACCTGCTCAAAAGGTGTTTCATCATTTTCGCGCCCCTGCTTTAAGTTCGGGTCGTCCGCCAAACCAACACTCTTCGTTTCGATGAATACTCTACGTCTTGGTAGATATATATCGGCTGGTCCAGCTGGTGTTCTATAGGAAAGGAGGTTATCAATCCCCAGTCCATCAAGCATCCGAGCGAGGTCTTGTCGAATTTGATCTTCGTGTCTGGCCTGCCCTTCTAACAGTCTGTTTACGGCATCCGCTCTACCCGGATTCTTTAAAGCTAAATTCATGGGATGCGTGGTTGAAATTATTTCGGTTTGAAGATTTCCTTCTCATGATCTCGTCACATTTGTGAATGATCAAGCCGTGAATTCTACATAGAACATCCACTTACTCACCATGCTCGTGACACTAGTATTCATTGGACAAAGTTTGTGATTGGCAGCAACCGCATCACCGCGAGAATGGTGCTTGTTGATGTGGTCTTGTGCGTGCTGTTGTACTGGGAGCTAAGTGTTATTGATTGTTACGAGTGTGTCCCCAAATTATACGAAACCCTCCCGTACGAATCATAGTTTGGTAAATAGCTCCTGTACTTGGGGTTACGATTTACGAATTTTGTCAAACATGACCTGTTGCGGGGTTCCAGGTGGCACGTCGTACGGGTGTGCAGGCAGTTGGACGCGTTTCAGGATTGGGTAACGGCGGCCGAAATCAAACAATTGCGGCTTACCATCCGGCTCTTGTCCAATGACCAGCACCGTGGTTCCCTGTTTTAGAATTTTTGCTCCTGTGGATGCGATCCCATCCGACTTGCTTGTCGTTCGCCACGTATCCCCCCAGTGATAGACCCATCTGGCATCGGCATCAACCAGGCGGACACACCCGTGGCTTAGAGGGCCGCCCGTGGGCATTTCATATTGATGGACATGCATGCCCTTGGACTGATGAAAATTCATCACCCAATACATCTCCCAGGGTTCGTCTTCGGGGCTTTCCGAGGATACACGATACTCTTCGCGCCAATTGAAATTGTAGCGACCGTAAGGAGTCGGGGTTTCATTGGGGTCGCCAGTATTCATGATTCCCCAACGCATCAATTGCCCGTACTCATACGCAGCAAAAGCCTGGATTGTCTTGTCCATGATGAAGAGTTTATCGAACTCCCTCCCTCCGGGGTAATACCGTGGGAAGGGGGAATAAGCCCTGAAGTCCAATTCGAACTCTGTGGGATAGATGATGGTGTCGCCGACGGTGTAGGTCTGCATCAGTCGGCGATTAATCATTTCGACAACCATGGACCGGTGACTCCCTAATCGGGTGTCTCCATCACCAATGATCCGATAAAATGCATTTCGAGCGAGGGCGCTGTTTCCACGCTCATTTTCCATTATGTGGTACTTGTAAAAAACTTCTGGAACATGATCGAGGCTTTCAAAGCGCAGGTCAAGCAGATCTGCAACAGCATCCTGATCAATGTAGCCTCCGCCCTGAGCATATGCCCAAGGAGCCAGAAACGAGATCCAAAGTACGCAAAACAAGCGCATGTGAGTCGTTGAAATAAACCTTATCTCTTCTTACGTGAAAGTTGGCCTTGGGGTTTACAGCCTTCGTTTGCAAGCCGTTCAATCATTCCGATGCTTCCCAGCACGATCAGGATATCTTCTTGTTCAATCAGGTCATCGGGCTTTGGGTAAAAATGCATTTTCTGGTCAGATTTCTTGATCATTGCAATAACAATCGTTTCCCATGATTGTCGAAAATCTACCTGCCTGAGCGTCTTTCCTGCAAGCTTGGAGCCTGCTTGTACAACCACCTGTTCCATGCCCAATCCCAGATCCTCTGCCTGTAGAACCTGAGACATAAACTGGTCAACATGGGGGCGTAGAATAACTTGGGCCATTCGCTCTGCTCCAACCTGGACCGGTGAGATGACCTGTGAAGCTCCGGCCTGCAGGATTCGTCGTCGATTCACCGCATCAGATGCCCGCGCCAGAATAAACAGATCTGGATTTTTTTCGCGTGCAACGAGGGTCACATATACATTTTGAGCATCATTGGGAAGAAGTGTGATGAGGCCTTTTGCGTTTTCGATTCCTGCGGCCAGTAATGCACTATCATGAGCTGCATCGCCAGTGACGGCATGGATCCCGTTTATATTCAAGTGCTTGGTGATACTTTCGTCTCTGTCCAGCACGACGAGAGTTTTCTTTGCTCTTAAAAGAGACTTAGTGACATCCCGTCCAACACGCCCGTACCCACAGATGATATAATGGTCTTTCATGTGTCTGATTCTGTACATTCGGCGCCGATTCCGAATGAGGGTTCCAGCGATGAGCAGTCTTGCCCATCTGTATGTTACAACACCAACCGAACCGATTCCAACAAGTCCAAAAACAATGGTAAAGATTCGCCCCGTATGTGACAGATCATGAACCTCGGTGTACCCAATGGTTGTCAACGTAATGAATGCCATATAGAGTCCATCCATGAGGCTCCAGTGCTCCAGAAATGAATAACCCAGCGTACCAACTGCCATCCAAAAAATCAGGAAGAGGACACTGTACACAACTTCGGCTCGCTTTGGCGTCCGTTCACGCAAATTTCCCGGGCGATCTAGTACGGATGCCATGAAGCCGGGGGTTACGCAGTGGCAGGAATCCGAAAAATCCGTGCATAGACGGAATTGCAGAGGGGGAGTTCAAATTCTCCCGCACGCAGGGTGCTCAAGGTGTGAATTCCAGGATTAAAGATACTCGTTTCTGGAGAGATCAGGTCTTGGGCCATCATTTTTCGGAACTGACTCCGGGAGGCAAAATCAACCCTTCCGTGTTCCGCTCTGTAGTAGATGAACATGGAGGAGAGTACGCGGCAATGATGGTTTTCAGAAATTTCTTCCACGGCATTCATCAGGGAGTCAATTCCACACCCACTAATCGTGCCACCGGCAATTTCGCCGGCAATCAGCAAAAACCGATTTGAATGCAGTGCCGCTGAACTTTGGATGGTGTGGCCGTGTGAGGTCCATTCTTCGAGAAAAAGTTGTACTTGAGTCAAGAGATTCTGCAGATCTGTGTGCGTTCCCTCAAGGGGAATGGCCCAGAGTCGGGCCTGATCTGAACGGTCAGGCAGGATCGTTTCACGAGGCAGATGCATCAGTCAAAAGGGAAAGATTGGTCGGTAAGTGAGGTAGGGCTGTTCGGATCAGAGTCCAGTTCCTCCAGTACGTTGCGCAACTCCGTCACACGCTGCTCAGCTGCATCAAGTCGTTCCAGGCATTCCTTCGCAAGCCCGATCCCCTCCTCGTACTGTTTCAGGGAAGACTCCAGCGTACCGGAATCCTCCGATAATGCCTTCGCAATAGACTCAAGACGCTTCATAAGCGTATCAAGGGAATCGTTGGTTTCAGGAAGTTCGCTCTTCATGGAGATCGGTGAATGTTGACAGGGACTGATGCAGTAGGTTCACAGATTCGTTATACACTCAATTAAATATAAGGATGGATTTAGGACTTAAAGGAAAGGTCGCCGTGGTCACGGGGGCAAGTCGTGGTCTAGGGAAAGCGATTGCGACACAACTCGCAGCAGAGGGATGTCGGCTGGTAATCTGTGCGCGTGGGGAAGAGGCATTATCCTCAGCACAGGAAGAGATCACCCAGTTGTATGATGTGCCGGTTCTGGCAAAGTCAATGGATTTAACAGTTCCGGGGCAGCCGCAAGAGTTGACTGAGGCGGCGGTCAGCGAGTATGGGACCGTTCAACTTCTCATCAATAATGCTGGAGGGAATCGCCGTGGAAAATTTGCCGATTTATCGGATCAGGATTGGGAGGATATATTGACATTGAATTTAAAGATGCATTTGCGTGCCAGTCGGGCGGCAATCCCGCATATGCGTAACAGTGGTGGGGGAGCAATTCTGTTTATGGGATCCATTTTTGGTCGCGAAGCAGGTGGCCCCGGACTCTCCATCTATAACACGACGAAGTCAGCATTGATGAGTGCCGCAAAAATTATGGCACTTGAGTTGGCTTCGGATGGGATCCGAGTCAATACATTGGCCCCCGGTTCGATACGATTTCCAGGGGGATCCTGGGATAAGCGGGTCAAGAGTGATCCAGAAGGCATGAAGACCTTTATTGCAGAGAACCTTCCCATTGGCCGATTTGGAACGGCCGAAGAGATTGCCGATGTTGCTGCATTTTTGCTCTCGGACAGGGCAAGCCTGATTACCGGTGCCTGCGTGAATGTTGACGGGGGGCAGTCACGGTCTTTAATCTGACATCTATACAAACTGGAGCAGGCGGACACGCAGTTTACGTATATCTGAGTCAGGTTTTCTCCATTGGATCAGTATGGGACTCTGGTAGGTGCCGGTTGTGATCCGTCCCTGCGGCTCCTCATCCCCTGCGTTGATAAGGAAGCGGGCAGTGGTTCCCAAATTCATCCAGCGGGTTTCGAGAGGGGTTGCCAGCCGGTCAATCACAGATTCCAGCAAGGGTAAGCGCATACCTAGGCGCTCGACCATATATTCAACAGCAGAAACACTGCGGCTGGCTAATCGAAGACCATCCCGAATTGCAAGATGCATCTCATACGTGAGCATTTTTTTGGCTTTGCCGGGAAGTGCAAGGGGATGACGTACTAACTCGGAGGCATGGTCAAGCATATACCGCAAGGGGTTCTTGAGTACGTCGGTAATATCCCGTTCAACCAGTAGCGTTTCGTATTCATTGACCGTAATTCCAGCATTTTTTTCATCCGAATCCAATTCAAAGGTGACTAGGCCGCGATGAATTTTATGCTTGTTTACAAGTGCCTGGAGGTTATTCAGGTGTTGACTGAGGTTCAAAGCATGCTGATCTTTATGGGGCATTCTTATCGAAAGGACCTCCTCATGCACACAATGGGTCTCGTTATATCCTACAGCGAGAGTTTTCCTGGACCGAAACGTTCCCTGGAATTCTCCGTCAAGATCAATAAAATAGATCGGATCGCCTGGATCAAATTCGTAGAGGGCACAACTGCACAGCCCCAGACAGATGAAAGCTAGATGCGAGTCTGCGTTCAGAGGCTCAGACTTTCGTTGTTCGGCGGTCAACTCATTGCGAAGTTCCATTCGGTCATGCCAATAAGGCGCGCCCTCTGGAAAGAGTCGATGGGCGGAGCGGACTAGATGATCAACCCCATCCGGATTATTCCCAAGCTTGGTAGCGAGGGATTGTTCCAGGAACCCTGCTGTGGTATGCAACGAGCAGAGGGCAATTTTTCCGAAAGAAGAAAAGGATGGACTGTCAATTTCTGCCAGTGTCGGAGAGACATTTTTGATGTCAAGACGGGATCCGGGAGAAAGATCAATCGTGGTCGCTATGGTAGAATTTTTTTTGCGAATGGAATCAGGTCTTTAAGTATCAAAAAATTTATAGATTAAAGACAAAGCTAATCACGGATGATCGCCTCTCGGTGCCCATCAGCAAAGTGAATGGACAGGTGATCGTCTTTGTTCAGTTCCTGACTAGAACGCACGACTTTCCCATCTCGTTCTACGCGGGCATATCCGCGCATAAGAACTTGACGGGGATTCAGTCCAATAATCTGCTCCTTGAGCAATTCGATCCGATGTCTGTGAGCTAAGAGACGGGCATTACATGCCTCATACAGCAGATCTGTTTGTTTGGCAAGCGTCTGCTGTGCATCACGGACATAATTGATCGGCATGTTGAACGTGTAGGACTCGGTAATTTGCGCTATTCGTCTGCGCATTGAGGCGACCCGGGTTTCCAGAGTCTGATACATCTGTTGTTCATATTCCTGGATTTCCCGGATTAGCATTGCCTGTTCTGGTACGGCAGTTTGTGCTGCATGTGTGGGCGTGGCGGCACGTAGATCAGCGACAAGGTCTGCAATGGTTGTATCGGTTTCATGGCCCACTGCACTGATAATCGGAATTTTCGAGTCGTAGATCGCATGTGCAACCGCTTCTTCATTGAAGGCCCACAGGTCTTCAAGAGAGCCTCCACCACGCCCGATGATGAGCAGATCAGGACGTTTGTCCTGATCAAGCCGGTTGAAATCATTGATTGCTGTTGCGATTTCAGGTGCAGCCCTTGGACCCTGAACGCGGACGGAGGCCAGAATTACTTCACTGAGGGGGAATCGGTCTCGTAGAATACGAAGCATGTCCTGCAGCGCAGCCCCTTCCGCAGAAGTTGCGATTCCGATGCGTCGGGGAATTCGGGGTAGCGGCAATTTTGTATTTTCGTCAAAAAGGCCCTCTTGGGTAAGTTTTTGCTTGAGCTCCAGAAAGCGTTTTTGAAGTTCACCCGTAGTGTGGCGACGTTCGATTTTGCGGACATCAAATTGCAGTTTGCAGTATTTGGGATAAACGGTAGGTGCGCCATAGACCCGCAACAGCTGTCCAGGTTCGGGGGTAAAGCTTACGAGTCGTGCCCGGCTTTGCCACATCACGCATTTGAGGGAGCTTGATTCATCTGCAATCGTGAAGTACCAATGGCCTCTTCGGGCTACATGTTCAGAAAGCTCTCCCTCAACACAGTAACGTCCATGATCCTGAACGTGTTTGCGTAGGCGGGAGAGATATTCTCCTACAGAAATTACCGCGTCTTGTCCACTACCCATTTGGCTATTTACTGTGTAGATTCATCGTGGCCATAGAAAATTCGGCAGTCTCATGCAATCAGCTCTGATCATGGACTGGTTTGGAAAGTTAAAGCAGACTCCCCATAAACTCATAACAATCCAGAAAGAGACACACGCATGAAGCCTCCCCATCAGAAGCCTAGACGCATCATGTTTGTATGTCTGGGTAATCATTGCAGAAGTCCACTGGCACACGGCTATTTTCAATTTTTGCTGAAAAAGCATCACTTGGAACATGAGATTGAGGTAGCCTCTTCGGGGACAAGTGGCTGGCATCTTGGTGAATTCCCTGATTCGCGGGTGTGCCGGGTTGCAGAGAAGCATGGATTTACACTCAGGCATATTCGGGGGCAAAAAATTACAAAACAGGATCTTGAAGACTGTGAACTCATTCTGGTAATGGATCGGAGCAATTTGAGAGATGTGTTGGCACTGGATGAGCGAGGCCGCTATGCTGATAAAGTGAAATTATTGCGAACGTTTGATCCAGAATCTATGCAGGATGAGGTACCGGATCCGTATTACACGGGTATCTTCGAGGAGGTATACTTGATTGTGAGTCAGGCATGTGACGCGCTTCTGGAAGATATGAAAGTTGAATTGACTAAGCGCAAGTTTGCAAAATCGGCCGGATAGTGACTGCCATCTAGCGCTAATTTAGAGATTTTTGCCCTCAATTTGGTCATTTCAGGGTCTAAATCGGCCATTTTTCGCACAAATTCATCGTTTTTCTGGTATTTGTTCCAAAATCTCTCAAAATAGTGGATTTTTACGGAACCATCCCACTCAATACCTGTAAAATCCCTCAAATCTACCCTTGGTTCATGTATATCCGGTCGAAATCTCGAACCCTGAAATCCGGGATCAAAGCCGACACCTTTTCCCTGGTGGAATCCCATCGGGTGAATGGGATGTCCAAACAGCGTACCCTACTCAATCTTGGCCAGGATTTCAGCATCCCCCAAGCACAATGGCGGATCCTGTCCCGACTCGTCATGGATGGCTTGCGGGGGTATGAACCGATGTTTCTTGAAGATGAAGCGCTCCGTAAAGCCAGTCAGAAAATCATCCACCGTCTCCAGGCCAAGGGCTATGATCCAGACGATCCGCGGGATGATCGGGATTCCATTCTCACCTACGAGATTCATCACACCGATACGCGCACCGTTGGTGGCGAGCGTGTGGCGTTGCAGGCGTTGGAGCGTTTGGGTTTCGCCGAGATTCTTCAAGACCTGGACTTGAATGAAGATCAGATCCACTGGGCCACGGCGCTGGTAGTCGGACGGATGCTTTCCCCGGGAAGTGAACGGCAAACCCACGAATGGATGCGCGATCGCTCGAGCATCTTGGAACTTCTCCGAGCAAAACTCCCGAGTGAGCGGTCGCTCTACGATGTTGGAGACCTGCTGTACCACCACCGCAAGTCCATCATGGATGGACTCTTTGGGGCCGCCAGGGACCTGTTGGGATTTGGCGAAACGATTGTCTTTTATGATCTGACAAATACCTTCTATACCGGTCGTTCCCACGGGACGTTACTCCAATATGGACGCAGTAAAGAGAAGCGATCGAATTGTCCGCTGGTGACGTTAGCGCTGATCCTTGACGCATCCGGGTTTCCTCGCACCGTCCACATTCTTCCCGGCAATGCCAGTGAGCCCGGTACGCTGAAACAGGCGATTGCGCAGTTGGCTGGGGCCAAACCTACGGTCATCATGGACGCGGGCATTGCAACCGAGGCGAATCTGACGTATTTGAAGGAGCAGGGGCTGGGTTGGATCTGCGTGGAGCGGACCAAGACCCCACCGGTCCCCGAACGCGAGCCCGATCAAGTGTTTGAAACCAGTACGAAGACCCTGGTGCGTGCGTGGGCGATTGGGAAGGACGATCAAGAGCAACGTGTGTATCTGCATAGTGCGGCCCGGCAGGCCGTCAGTGATCAGATCCTCCAGACCAAGCGGGAGCAATTTGAAGAGGCCATTGCACACCTGAACGAGGGGCTTACCGTAAAGGGGCGACCCAAGACGTATGAGGTCATCCAAAAGAGGGTCGGGCGGTTGGTGGAGAAATATAAAAAGGTGGCGTACCAGTACGAGGTGAAGGTATGTCAGAAAAAAGACAGCCCGAATGCGCAATCCATTCGCATCCAGCGTCGGTCGGCCTTTGACGAACGCACGAATGCTTCGGGGGGCTATATCGTGCGAACCAGTCACATCAAGTGGCCTTGTAAAAAGGTTGCATGCACCTATTGGAGATTGAACGAGATTGAACAAACCTTCCGTACCATCAAATCCGACCTCGGATTACGCCCCATCTACCATCGGAAGCAAGAGCGGATTGAGGCACATCTGTTCCTGTCGATCCTTGCCTTTCATACGGCTCACCTGATTCGGAGTCAACTGCGAATCCATCAGATTCATCGGAGCTGGGCAACGCTCAAAGTAACGCTCAACCACCAGAACCGGGTGACCACGGTACTTCCACAAAATAAAACCCACTGTATCCTGCTCAAACAAGATGCAGACCTGAAACCATTCCAACGGAAGGTCTTCCAGGCGTTGGAACTCAACACCGGAAATTACACCCAACGAATCAAGGCGAAACGCCCAAAAAAAGAGGACGCTGACAGGTAAAAAAAGAACGGGAAAATAGCCCTTTTTGAGACCACCCTGAAAAATAGGGGCAGCAGAGATTCGCAAAAAAATCCACTACATTGCAAACTTGCGTAAGGCCTGATGAGAATAGGGGAGGACACGAAACATGCGTCTGTTTTTCATCAAACTTCACTATCGTTTGATGCGCAGACAAATTCTTCGCCATGAGCGAGAGCATCGGGACGGGACCAATCGCTACTTGCAGAACCCAGCGACATCCATCAACTTCTCCGACTTGGAGAAGTTGACTGGTAGCAGATCAGATGTTTCCCCTGAACTTTGCAAATGACTCCGGGATGTGGGCGGAATATCGAAAGAAGCTTAACGCCGCCGGTGTTAATGCAGCAAAGCCAACCACATCCATTTATCCCTTCTTTTATCATTTGGGGAACTGGGTGTACGACGTACGCACGGGTGGTAGGCATTAAGCATCTCCGCCGTATGCCAAGTTACTAAACAAGTAAATCACATCAAGATTAGACGAATGGAAACCAGAGGCTTTCTCAGCTTGAGGCACCGATCGGTTCTTCTTTGCGTTGTCATGCATGCTGCTCTTTTTGGACAATTTTGTGCAGCCCAGCACACATCCTGGCCCCGTGCTCCCGAACGAGGCATGATCTTTGAGAAGGGTGCCTGGAGAGCTCCTACCGCGGATGAGGCAATGCAAATGCTGATGGCCTTGGGCGACGACTATGGCTCCTCGACAGAAACAGTAGAGCTTGTGAGGGCGGAAAATGCACTGTATGCCATGATCCAGCAAGGTCTTGAGTCTGACCCCAGAATTGATTTGGATGCGTTCGTGAGGGATCTTTTTTAGATATGGATTGGGGAAACGGGTTGGAGGATGGAGGTAGCTCTGGAGGGGCTGCGGCGGGCTGGCAAAAGCAAGTACCATGATGGATCTCCTTACCTCGGAGTAGCGAACGAACTCATCCGAATCTACGAGTCAATAGAAGACTATCCCACGCTCAACGCTAATGGTGTACTGTACATGCTTACGGAGTGTGTGGGTGCCGATTACGTTTGGAATGTTTTTACTTCTACTCCAAAGCCACCAGTCTACTCTATGACCAGCGTTTATGCACCGGATAATCCATGCCCGAATATTTCCCCTTGGTGTGATGCAGGAAAATTTCTGATCGGGAAGTCAGGAGGACCTGAAAAGGAGGAGTGGGAAGCACTCTGTAAATGGGATGAAATCACAGTGTGCATTGAGCATGCCACATTTTAGCTCTAATTATTGGCTCTTTACCAGATAGTATCAACCAGAAAATAGCTATTCTTGTCGAATTGAGTGTGTCACGGCCATGGTTTGCATACGTCTGGAGAATTAATTAGAGGGATGATGGCTCGCTCGCGGTGTATTTGGGTTGGTGTTTGGCGTGATGCCAGAGAGGGATGTGTCTATGCTTTTTTGGGCAGATACGAATTCCGATCAAAATCAATACCCAGATCCGCCAATCAGAAACAGAGACTGCAAAAGGTTAAAATTTCAAAAAAACTCCCGACTCGGGAATTTTGTAAGAAGCGGATAGGATAACTCTTTGCGTCACATCCGATCAATTGACCATTGGAGTTGATATTGACTGGATGAATGTGGCCAAAGGCGTTGTTCAACAAGTGTCCGGCTGGATTCCCGCTTGATGACAAAAGTCATCAATGTTCGTCAAATCCTGTAGTAGCACATCGGGCTTTGCTGATTTGAGGTCTTGGTAGCTTGTAAATCCAGTTGCAACGGCGACGCTCAGTGCTCCAATCTCCTGTCCACAAGTTATATCATGCACAGAGTCGCCAATAATGACAATATCATCTTTCACAAACGTTCTCCCGCAGTGCTCCAGCGCACGCGTGGCAGCGATTGCAGGAAGTTTATTCCGGTCAGCATGGTCGCACCCGAATGCACCGAACGGAAACAAGTCATCCAGCCGGGCTGCAGCCAGTTTTCGATATGCAGTCACACGGACATTCCCGGTCAACAGTGCCAGTTGGACACATTTGTTTGGTTTCAGGTATTCGAGAAGATCCACGACACCATCCGAAGATTCAACCTCGTCGGATACATACGTTGCGTGGGCGGTATAGTGTTCTAACGCAACCGGTAGAAGGTTTTCCGTTTCTTCTGGGCTGAACCCAGCCAAGTGTAAGGTGTCTTCTAGGATCTGCGGGTCTGTGCGACCAGAAAATGCCACTCCCTGTGTTGAAATGGGTTGACCGCAAAGCTCCCCGAGCACATATTCGATATGTCTGCGGCTGGATTGAATGGGTTTGAGTAGGTTCCGTCAATATCGAACAGCAGTAGCTTCATGCGGTCTCATACTGAGTTTTTAGGTACATGCGATAGCTCTCGTCCATAACAGATTGTAGCCATGATTGGTTGGACAAGTACCATCGAACGGTTGCACGCAATCCTTCTGCGAGAGTATGGTTTGCTGTCCATCCCAGCTCGGGTCATGAGTTTGCTCGCATCAATTGCGTAACGGAAGTCGTGTCCTGGTCGGTCCCTTGACAAATTTGATCAGTTTCCAACCGGTTCCACGGGTACGTCCTAACTCCTCATCCACAATGGTAAGCAGTAATCGTAGCAATTCCAGGTTTGAACATTCTCCCGAGCCACCAACCAAATAGGTTTCACCGGCTAAACCATACTGAAGCATGCACATTAATGCTTCACAGTGGTCACTGACATGAAGCCAGTCTCGTACATTTTCTCCTTTTGAGTACACCGGAATGGGATCCATATTCAGAGCTCGAACAATCGCCAGTGGGATCAGCTTTTCTGGAAATTGATAGGGTCCATAATTGTTGGAGCAATTCGAAATCACCACTGGAAGACCATAAGTCTCTGCATATGCGCGAACGAAGTGATCTGAAGATGCTTTGGAAGCCGCATAAGGGGAACGAGGTGCATAGGGGGTATCGGGCGAGAATTTACCAGAGGGCCCCAGGGCTCCGAATACCTCATCTGTAGAGACATGCACAAATCGAAATTCCTGCATGTCTGATGAGGTGGGCATCCAGGAATCTTTGGCGGCTTGTAAAACAGAGGCGGTCCCCGACGACGTTTGACCGGACAAAATCTATCGGGGAGTGGATGGACCGATCCACATGGCTTTCAGCTGCAAAGTGAATTACGGTTGTGAATTGATACTCGGCAAACAATTTTTGCACTAAATCTAGGTCGCAGATGTCCCCATGAATAAATCTGTAGTTGGGTGCCTTCTCAATTGCATGTAAGCTCTGCAGGTTGCCAGCGTAGGTCAACTTGTCGAGATTCACGATTACGGTATCCGAGAGCTGCGGGACAATCCGGTGCAGAAAATTTGCACCAATAAAGCCGGCACCTCCTGTCACCAGGATGCGGAGGGGTTGATGAAGGATCGTGGACATAGATCAGGTCACAAGAGTATCCCCTGAATCTCTGAAAATATTGCAGATGATGACGAAATAGAAGGATCAGAGCAGATTAACGTATATGTATATATCGTGGTCGTGTTC
>CBDBMQ010000029.1:0-71174 GCA_965207565.1 Rhodothermales bacterium
AACTGTACTCCAGGCTTTGCAAGAGTTCTGTGCATTGGTCATAGATTTTTTTCGATGACGAGGGGGCTAAAAGGGTTTGAATCCCAAAATATCTCCGCAATTCCAAGTGGGTCCAGTGATACAGTGGATTCATGACCGTGTAAGGGACGGTGCGTGCCCAAGCATCGAATTTTTCCCGATCCGGCGCAGAACCGGTGCAATAGTCCTCATGAATGCCATTCATGCGCATTGCACGCCATTTATAATGATCCCCCTCCAGCCATGCATGCGTAAGGTTTTGAAATCTCCGATCTATCGCAATGTCCTCAGCCGGCAAGTGACAGTGATAATCAATAATCGGCATCTCTGCTGCATATTCATGATAGAGTATTTCTGCTGCGTTATTGCGAAGTAAAAAATTCTCGTCAAGAAATTCTCTCATAGATCATCGATTGCCTGGTGATAAGTATTTTGATCTCACTTTGCCCCACCGTCTCTCTCTGCCAAGCCACAACCACTACATTATTATGCGAGTAAGTATACGGGAATTATATTCCTGGCCAAAAAGTTCCTGGTAACAAGCTTTGGTTATAATTCCCTTATCTTTCGGGCATTCACAGAGAACTCTCTCTCTCCACCATGATAACAGATTCTGGGACAAAGAACGAATGTTAGGCCGAATCGCAATTTTGGTGCTTCTCCTTTCGGCCGGCTGTGCCCAGACAGGTACTGTGGAAGTCATCAAACTCGGTCATGGACTTGATACCAACCATCCAGTCCACCATGCCATGGTCTTCATGCAAGAGAGATTGAATAGCTTGTCAGGGGGCACTCTGCAGATCCAGATCTATCCAAGCCAACAGCTTGGTACGGAGCGCCAGCTTCTGGAACTTCTGCAACTCGGGAGCCTGGGTATGACAAAGGTCGCTTCGGCAGTACTTGAAGGGTTTGCACCGGAGTACAAAGTGCTCAGCTTACCGTACTTGTTCCGTAACGAAGCCCACCGCTATGATGTACTCGGAGGAGAAATCGGACGAAAAATTCTGTTGTCAAGCGAGCAATATTGGTTGCGAGGCCTCACCTATTACGATGCCGGAAGCCGAAGCTTTTATACCAAAGACCGGCCAATCTACTCGCCCAGTGACCTGGAGGGGCTAAAGATTCGCACCCTTGAGAGTGCAACACAGGTAAAAATGGTCAACAGCCTGGGAGGATCTGCAACCCCAATCGCATGGGGAGAACTCTATACCGCACTTCAGCAGGGGGTGGTCGATGGCGCAGAAAATAATCCGCCCTCGTTCTACACATCCAGGCACTACGAGGTATGCAAATACTATTCGCTGGATGAGCATACCGGACTCCCCGATGTACTGCTGATCAGCACCATCATATGGGACCGCTTGGACTCGGAACAACAATCCTGGATCCAACAAGCGGCAGATGAGTCTGCTGAGCACCAAAAAAAGCTTTGGAAGGCAGCGACTGACGAAGCCTTGCAAAAAGTGCGGGAGGCTGGTGTGGAGGTTATCTATCCCGATAAAGAACCTTTCGCGGAACGCGTACTGCAGCTGTATGATGAGTACCAGAATACGCCTGAAATCTTCACATTGATTGAACGAATCCGTGCGACCGTGCCATGTGATTCCCTGGGAGACTGCTCAAATGATTCCCTCTCCTCTGAATGATGACCTCCAACCCTGTATGACCTATACCCGAAAAATATTGGATCGGTCTCTATCAACACTTGTTGCGATACTCATGGCCGTACTGGTCGTGGATGTACTGTGGCAGGTGTTTACACGGTTTATTCTGGGAGACCCCAGCTCATGGACAGAGGAGATGGCACGATATCTGATGATCTGGGTGGGACTCATTGGTGCTGCCTATGCCGCGGGCCGTCGAATGCATCTCAGCGTTGACCTCTTACTGGAGAAGCTCACAGGGAATCGTGCACACATTCTACGCATCTTGATTGAATCTTTCGTGCTCATCTTTGCACTGGCTGCCCTCTTTGCCGGAGGGCTACGCCTAGTGTGGGTCATGCTCACACTTGGTCAGACATCCGCCAGCCTGCAGTTACCGCTGGGATATGTATATCTCGCAGTCCCACTCAGCGGTTTATTCATTGCCTGGTATGCAATCCTGGACCTCATGGACGAGGTAAACAAACTTCGTAATGGAAACCGTTGAAATTATCGTACTTGTGGTCTCCTTTGTAGGATTGCTCCTGATCGGGGTTCCGATTGCCTATAGCATTGGGCTTGCAACCCTGGCTACCATGCTGGTCACCATGGGAACATGGCCCTCGCTCACGACACAGGCACAACGCATCGCGACGGGACTGGACAGTTTTGCTCTACTAGCTATCCCCTTCTTTATTCTTGCCGGCCAGATCATGAACCGGGGCGGAATGGCTCGGCGACTTATTGATTTTGCACGCGCCTTGCTAGGGCTTTTGCCGGGAGCACTGGCACATGTGAATATCCTTGCATCCATGCTCTTCGGAGCCATCTCTGGATCCGCTGTAGCCGCTGCCTCCGCGGTTGGCGGAATCATGACCCCCCAAATGGAGAAAGATCGATATGATCGCAACTATACCGCTGCCGTGAATATTACCTCGGCAACCACAGGGCTTCTGATTCCCCCCAGTAATATCCTGATTGTATATTCACTTGCCAGTGGAGGTGTCTCCATCGCGGCATTGTTCCTGGCCGGTTATCTCCCAGGAATCCTGGTCGGACTCTCCCTGATGGCAGTGGCTGCGATCATTGCACTTCGGCGAGGATACGGTGCTACACAAGCTTCCGGGATGAGAACAGTTTTGTGGCGATTTTTGGATGCAATCCCCAGCCTCACCCTACTCGTGGTGGTCATGGGTGGCATCGTCGCCGGCTTCTTTACCGCCACAGAAGCTGCGGCCGTCGCCGTATTGTATGCGTTGATCCTTGCTCTGATTTACCGGGAAATCACCTTCCGGGACCTCCCCCAAATCCTCATTGATGCCAGTGGTACAACAGCCGTCGTTCTACTACTCGTTGCAACCTCGGTTGGCATGTCATGGATCATGGCCTACGTCAACATTCCACAACAGCTTACAGAGTCGCTTTTAGCCTTAACTGATAATGGGATTGTCATTCTACTGCTCATCAACGTGATCCTGTTGTGCGTAGGCATTTTTATGGATATTACCCCCGCTGTGCTCATCTTTACACCCATCTTCCTGCCAATTGCAATTACATTAGGAATTGATCCCATTCATTTTGGGATCATCATCGTTCTGAACCTTTGTATCGGGCTATGTACACCGCCGGTAGGGAGTGTGCTTTTTGTTGGGGTCGGGGTAGCCGGAACTAGAATTTCAGACGTGACCCGTCCACTTCTACCCTTCTTTATCGCAATGATCGTAGCACTCATGGTGGTCACTTACCTCCCTGGCCTGAGCCTGTGGTTGCCCAGCCTTTTCCTCAAATAACTAAGAAAAAAGTAACGTGGTAGAGAAAATACTCCAGTTCGGAACCGGCCGTTTCTTGAGAGCCTTTGCAGATTGTTTAATTGACGAAGCTTGTAAGTCTGGACGCTATGATGGCCGTATTGTAATGGTTGCCTCAACTCCCAGTGGGCGTGCAGAACTGTTGAATAATCAAAAGGGACGCTATACCCTATGGACTCGCGGGCATAAGCAGGGCGAATTGATTGATGAATTTCATTCGGTAACCTCCGTGAGCCGCGCCCTGTCTGCTAGCCAACACTGGGACGAAGTGCTCGCTCTTGCAAAAAGCCCACATCTGGAAGTCATCCTTTCCAATACCACAGAAATCGGCATCTCTCTCCAGGACAATGATCTGCAATCCTCGCCCCAGTCCTTTCCTGGACGGCTTTGTGCTCTGCTGTATACGCGTGCAGAATTTTTTGACTATGCAGATTCAAGTCATGTCACCATCCTGCCCTGTGAATTGATTGACAATAACGGAGACCTGCTACGAAACCTGGTTATGGAACAGGCACAGCGCTGGAACTTGGGAGCACGCTTCACGGATTGGGTTCAGCATTCGATCCTATTCTGCAATACCCTGGTGGATCGCATTGTACCTGGACTGCCCGGAAAGACTGAACTGGAGACAGCATACTCTCGCCTCGGCTACAAGGATGAGCTTCTTACGGTCTGTGAGCCATACCGGCTCTGGGCAATTCAGGGAGACGAAACTCTGCATGAAAAGCTAGGCTTTTCCAAGGATGCTGATGGCGTGGTCATTGCCCCGGAAATCTCCCCTTATCGAACGAGAAAAATCCGATTGCTCAACGGGGGGCATACGCTCTCTGTACCTGTAGGGCTTTTGGCAGGATGTGAGACCGTACTGGATAGCATGACCCACCCGGCCGTTAGTAAATTTATCAAGTCACTTCTACGAGATGAGATTGGTCCCGTGTTGCCGGTAGATTCTGCTACCGTGGCCCCCTACATTGATGAGGTGCTCCAGCGATGGAAAAATCCTTGTATGCACCATCGTCTGATTGATATTACTCTTCAAGCCACAACAAAACTCCGACACCGGGCTGTGCCAACCCTCAAGAATTATTATGAGACGTATCCCACTGGACCCGCCCCCAAGCATATCGCACTAGGCTTTGCAGCATGGCTTCGTTTCATGCGGGGAATTTCAGAGTCCGATGGCACGATCTACAGTCACTTCCAAGGCAAACTGCATCCCATTTATGATGATCATGCAGAACAATTTCAAGATTGGTGGCCGATGGAGGATCGCTTGATTCCAGGCTTTGTGCAAGAGGTTTTATCCAGTCAGAGTCTGTGGGGGATCTCACTGAATGATCTACCAGGGTTTACTAGAGCCGTACAAACCAGCCTGCAAAAGATTCTTGATCATGGTATTGAGGCAGCCCTGATTGGCACACAGAGGCTGCAATAACGTTAGATGCGGTGCCTTCGGCATCTCCTATGAACCACGAATTCCGACTTTACAATACCCTTGCCGGCAAGGTTGAGTCTCTGTCCCTGATTGAGCCCGGTCATCTGCGCTTTTACAGCTGCGGTCCGACGGTTTATTCCTACGCGCATATCGGCAACTTCCGATCTTTTCTGACCGCAGACCTCATTTTGCGAACCGCTCAGGCTCTTGGCTGGAAGACAACCTATGTCACAAACATCACTGATGTAGGGCATCTCACCAATGATGACACCATGGATGCCTCCGGGGAAGACCGGATGACCCGTGCACTGCATTCCTCTGAAGGGAACCGGTTTGCGAACGTATGGGATCTGAGCCGTCACTACTCGTCTGCCCTTCAATCTGACTGGCAAACGCTGAACTTACTGGAGCCGGATGTCCGACCACGGGCGACCGAACATATACGGGAGCAGATCCAAACGATTGAGCGACTTTTATCCTGCGGAGCCGCGTATCAGACCTCATCCGGTGTGTACTTCTCGGTTGAAAGCTTCGCGGATTATGGCAAGCTGTCCGGCAATAAGGCTGCAGAAGCGCTGGAGCTTGCAGTGCGCGATGTGGTCGTAGATTCCGAAAAAAAGGATCCGCGTGATTTTGCGCTGTGGAAAAAAGATGCGGAGCATCTGATGCAATGGCACAGCCCATGGGGATGGGGATTTCCCGGGTGGCATATCGAGTGCTCGGTCATGGCACAGGCCTACCTCGGAAACGAAATTGATCTGCATGCCGGGGGAGAAGACCTGATCTTCCCGCATCATGAATGCGAGATCGCCCAGGCAGAAGCATTGACTGGACGTCCATTTTCCAGACACTGGGTTCATACACGCTTCCTTCAGGTAGAAGGGCAAAAAATGTCCAAGCGACTCGGAAATTTTCTCACTGTCAAAGACCTGATACAGGAGCGTGGTGTGCTCCCGCTCGCAGTGCGCCTCGCGCTGATCAGCGGACAATACCGTAAGCCCTTTAACTTCACTTTTGCAACACTTCGGGACAGCGAACGACATGTAAAACGGTTCCAGGAAGCCTTCGAAATGGCAAAAGAGGCACATGACCGCGGCGCAGAAGGCGCAACCGCCATCGCGGAAATCCTCGAAAACAAACGCCAATCCGTTCTGGATGCATTACTTGACGATCTGAATACGCCTGCTGCAATCGCTCAGGCATTAGACGGCGTGCGCACGATCCGAAGGCACAAGGATGAGCTCGGCAGTCAGGCCTATCAATTCATGAAAGAGGTTTCGGATTTACTGGGGATTGTACCTCAAACTGCAGAGCTCCAGGGAACGGCCCAAAATGGGGTCTCAGCAACCAGTGAGTATCTCGAGCCGGAATTGTCACCGGACTCGCAAACACATGTGATTGAACAGCTGATCCAGGCACGTACAGCTGCACGGAAAGCACGTGACTTTTCCACCGCTGACAGAATTCGTGATGAATTACTCGCAATGAACATTGAAATTAAGGACAGCCCAAGCGGCACCTCGTGGCACAAAAAAAGCAATATCTAAAACAACATGTACTTTCAAACGATTGATTTTAGTACCGTAGGTGGAGGACTGGGACGGATGATGGAACGGTTTGTGGATTCTGGAACACTGACGGGAGACAAAGACGAAGATGCCTTCATTGCCGCAAGCCCTACAGCAGCAATCCTGGGCCTGCTTTTCGATCAGCGTGTACGCGCTGAGGTTGCCTTTACCGGAGCGAAACGCCTACATGACCGCCTCGGGCATCTTGACTTGGCTATCATTGCAGACATGAATGAGGAAGCACTACGGGTAACGTTTGCAGAATCACCTGCGGTGCATCGCTTCTCTAATAAGATGGCGGATACGACGCGGAAGGTCGCACGCTTCCTTGTGGACAACTATGATGGCAAACCAGAAGGTCTGTGGAATGATGGCGCGGCCATTGAAGTCATTGAACGGCGGATCAAAGCGATGCCGGGTTTTGGAGCTGGCAAGGCTGCCAAAATCAAATATGTTCTGCACTACTTTGGTTTCCGTGACTTTTCCGGTGAAGAAGCCGCTTGAGAGGAGCTCTGCTATACTCCATCTGAACATAACGGCAGGGCAATCTGCATTGTGGTCCCTTGTCCCAGTTCTGTGGTGAAACTGATCTGCCCTCCAGAAAGCTCAACCGCCTGCTTTGCGATGGCAAGTCCCAGCCCTGCCCCACTTGTTTTTGTTGAAAAACTAGGCTCATAGATCCGGTCCTGTACCTCCATCGGGATTCCGCTGCCGTTGTCAATCACCTCGGTAATGATCTGATCTGCCTCCACTCTGGCCGTGACGCGCACCCTTCTCTGATCCTTATCACGCACCGCCTCCAATGCATTCTTGACTAGATTAATATAGGTGCGGCGCAACTCGTTCGGATCCCCTCGAACGGTCAGTGGGGTGTCAGGAAGTTGTAAGTCTAATACCACTGCAGCAGATGCCTCTGCCTGCATGAGAGCATGCGCTTCATTCATCACCTTACGCAAATCCAGTGTCACTACTTTCCGTCTGGGCAGCTGGGCAAAAGAGGAGAATTCGTTGGCGATATGGGCCAATGAGTCAATCTGTGCAATGAGCGTAGCGGTCGTGCGCTGGAACTGCTTTTTGAACCGGGAAGGATCCTTGTCTCCGAGTGAGCGCTGTAAATGCTGAATTGACAGTTTCATCGGTGTGAGCGGATTTTTGATTTCGTGGGCGATTTGGCGGGCCATCTCTCTCCAGGCTAACTGGCGCTGTTGTCTGGCCAACTTCTGCCTGCTCTCTGCGAGTTGTCCCTGCATCGTATTGAAGGTGTTGACCAGTGCCCCGACCTCGTCGCGTGACTCCACCGGCAGTACTCGTTCAAATTTTCCTTGCGCGGCTTCTTCCAGTCCCTGCTGCAGCCTTGCAATCGGTCGGGCGAGTGCACGAGCAAGTACGGATCCAGTGAACATTACCAGAATCCCCAAACCCAGCATTGCGCCAAACAAATACGCAAGCGTCCGCGCACGTTCTTCTTCAATCCGCTCCGCTTCCGGTAGGGTTGGCACGGACAGAACGTATGCAGGATTTCCATTTGAATCCAGGATTGCACGATAGCCTGCCGTGTATTCAAACTCGCCCAGTTTATGATCCACGAAAGTAAACCGTTCTGCACCCCCATAAATAGCACTGAAAACCTCCGCAGGAAGCCGTTCATCCACGATGCGATCATCAATCAGTTGACGGCGGCTTGCTGCAACAAGCCGTGTACCACGATAAAGATTCAGATCTAATCCAACACGGGCAGATAAGGAATCAATATTACTGCGCTCAAGAGCTGCGACACTATTTTCTCCGATCCTCCCTTCAGGTACCAGTGTTGACTCAACACGCTCCAGATGTTGGCGGAGCCAACTTTGAAGCGCTTTCTCATTTTCTTCCGTAACCACATTGTATCCAGCAATCCCAACCGGGATGACCGCGATGACTCCAAGTAACAGGAACGCATTCATCACCTTGTCCTGATACCTCAGACGCGCTCGGGGGATGAGGCCGATCTTCCACTGCATCACATACCCGAATGTGCAAAATGGAATACACAGGATTAACCCGCCAACAACCAGTCGAAGGAGGTAGTAAAGATGATCAAACGCTCCATCAATGGTCATTCGTGCTGCAACAACATGATGGTCTCTGTGAAGATAATAGGTGAGGTATCTGCTACTCTCTCCCGCAGATCCTTGCCTCCATAATGACCCATTCCGGGTGACATCCGAGGCAACTTCAGGATCTAGTTGATATTTGGAAAACCGATCTCCGAACGTGCGCATCAACCGCCCATTACGATAGGAGGCCAGAGATAGATCTTCGTATAAATCAAGGGAACCCGAAGCTGACAGGATTCGCAGAAGCGGGGTATTCGCTTCTTCGGGTACGATATGCGGTTGTGCCCGAACCAGAACCCATCCCTCTCCGATCGCGGCAAGCCCTGCATATTGGTATCGGGCAGCGCCCGTTGATTGAGGTTCAACAAATGTATAATTACTGGCCTGTAATTCAATTCCTGTGCTTAATTCTACCAGGAGATCCTGAGTGGACTCAGAAGACAGTGTGGCACTGCCACTACTGTGAAGCTCTTCACCGGTAGCAGACAAAAAGGTAATACTGGCATCATATGCCCCAAGCGAAGAAAGAAGAGAACCCTTTAGCAACTTCTCTGCTTCCGCCTCAAGATCTTCCCCGGACGCAAGCAGGTCATGAATTCGAAGATTCTGTAGTGCTTCCTCTACCACTTCACGGACCGCCAGAGATACTTCTGGACTACCCACCTGATCAAAGGTGGACACCGCATACGCAATGCGATCCTGCTTGCGCTGGTTCAGGGCATTGTAGTACACCGGGTACAGTAACAAACAAAGTGCCAATGCGGCGGGGACTGCCCGTCTGGCTGCAAGCCAAAGGTATATATCTGCTTTCGTGGCCCATACGGCAGTGTACAGGCAGACGATCATCAAACTCAAACTAAGTATCCAGGGACTCCATTGAAGCCAGTCCAATACTATCACCGTCACTACCGTTACCGCACCTGAAACCCCTAGGCAAATACGGCCCGGCTTCATCTTGAAACCTGTGGTGAGACCGGCAGATACGATCAGAACAATCCCCAATGCCAAAAGGACCAGGGACGCATATACAACCAATTCCAGAGAGCTTGGAACCAGTTCACTGCGCCCTATATAGCTGAGTGTCGAATCCAATACGCTGGCATGTAAGACAGCCACCAAAATTGGGGCCAGTGTCAACCCGACCAGGATCCCAATTCCAAGACGGGTCCATACAATGCCCTGGTGATTGGTAGACGGCCTCGAACATGCATGTGCATACCGGAGCGCCGCCACTCCCAGAACGAAAACGCACATCGAACTGATGAGCAGGTCACCCGTCGTACGCATGAGTCCACCCCCTAGTGTGGAGGCTAGGTGTACCGGATCAAACAGTGGGCTCAGCGGAGCCTTGCCTGTCTGATACCTTGCCGGTACTTCTAGGTACAGCCAAATAAAACGGCCCAGCCCCAGTGCAGTTGCAAAGACCATCAGGCGTGTCAATTTCAGGTTTGCATGACACCATCGCCAAATTCCCCATAGGAACCACAAAACCAACAATGTCCCACCCAAGGCCATCAGGTTGTCATAGAACGCTGCCGTTGCGGCGATCAATTTGGCCTCAGAAGGTGGTGCAATGACGTAGGTTCCAAGCGGCTTCCCATCCAGGGATTGGAGTAGATGCTCGCCAAGCGTATCCCCATAAGCCACTTGGATGTCCAATCTCGCACGACGCCTCCAAGTATCTACAATATCATAATCTTCTAGAACCGAATTATACACGGGAGCCCTTGAAAAGAGGTTCTGCGTCACACGTATATTGCCAATCATCGCATCCCCTACAATGAGCGGCTCCCAGAAAACCAGTGCCGTGCGCCAGTCATCATCCCGTATGATCCTCCAATCGGCATGATTCACAGGTGGCTCTCCCACCAATGGGATACTCTCCCCCCGCCATGCGATCAACTGCATCTCCATGTCATAAATGGACAAGGACCATTGATCGGGAAGCCGAATACTCTCCAACTCTTGAATCAGTGTGGTAGAAGGGATACTCTCCAACGGTAACATATGATTTGAAGCCAGCCGAACCGCCTCAAAAGCAATGATCTGCATTGCCTTCTGAGTATTCGCAAACTCAGACTCAATCAGTTCTCTTGAAGCAGTGATTGCTTCCTGTTGACGCAGTTCACTCCCCTGCCCCACAAGCCCAACATGCACCCGCTGACCAACCCAAGCCAATAGAATCACCAACAGAAATGCAACTGCAACCCCAACAAAACCCCTGTGTCGCGACGGGATCTGCATCAGGAACGGATAACTTGTATTGCCATGAGTCTGTACTCTGGAAAAACTCCCCCAAAACGCAGATAGAAACGGAGGCCCTGACGCTCATCGCGTACAGAATAGGATCCTGTGAGCCACCATTCTTCGCCCTGCGTCATACTGTGGTCAAGCCTAAACCCGTCAGGTGAATATTGATGAAAGAATTTTTCCAGAACATAAAGCGCCTGGGAGCGGGTATAGCGACGGGGCTGTTCCAGCAATGCAAGTTCCAAATAGCCTTCTGCATGACTCACTAACGCTTCTGCGTTTCCCGCTGAAAGATATTCCAAGATACCCGCAACATCCAGCGTATCTGTTTGTCCCCAAGTGAGTCCTGACGGGATACTAAGGATTACGAGCCAACAAACCAGTATTTCAAACCTTACGATTCGGGATCCGGTCATCTTGTGTTAGACAGGCGATAATTGAATCAACTACCATGTTCGACATTGCGTCACGTGTTTGCGTCGTTGCTGTTCCTGAGTGTGGGGTTAATACCACCCTTGGATGGCGGCGGATCTCTTCGGGGAGATATGAACTAAACACATCCAATCCTGCTCCCCAGAGCTGTCCCGATGTCAGGGCATGTGCCAAAGCAACCTCATCAATGACCTCAGCGCGTGCTGTGTTGATAAGGATTGCGGAACTCTTCATACGCTCTAATGAAGCTGTGTGAACCAAATGGCGGCTATCTGCATTAAGATCACAATGCAATGAGAGTACATCACTGATCTCGAATAACTCCTCCTGTGTGCGTCGCACGGCGGTGGTTTCACGCTCAATCGTCGGATTGGCCCGCCTGCGATTGGCATAATAGATTTTCATCCCGAATGCATGTGCACGGCGTGCGACGGCAGCCCCGATCTGCCCCATGCCAATAATACCGAGTGTTTTACCGGAAAGCTCAAATCCAAGTGGCATCGCTTCCGGCCCCCGACCAAGGACTCCTTCCGCTTCTTTAAGTCGGCGAGTCACCATCAGCATCAGCGCAAGAGTCAGCTCAGCGGTCGCGGATACAACGACCTTGGGAGTATGTGTGACAACGATCCCGCGTGCCTCTGCCGCTTCAAGGTCAATATTGTCGGTCCCGACTCCAAACTGCGCTATGATTTTGAGGTTGGACGCACGATCAAGGAATACGGCATCAACCCGGTCGTACGGTGTCGTTACAATTGCATGCGCCTCACGCAGATCCTCATCGGAAATGAACGCTTTTAGGTGTCGCACCGAGACAGAATAACGACCCCGAAGACGCGCCATCGCATCTTCCGACAGCATACAGGTGATAACTTGATCGGATGCCATGTTCAAGGATTCATTTACAATAGCCCCTTTTTCAATTGCCCTACCGCATAGTCACAGGCACGCGCAGTCAGAGCCATATAGGTGAGTGAGGGGTTTTGGCAGGCTGAGGATGTCATACATGCACCGTCGGTCACAAACAGGTTAGGTACATCGTGACACTGATTGTATGCATTCAATACACTGGTTTCAGGGTCGCGCCCCATTCGGGCGGCTCCCATTTCGTGATTCCCAAGACCAGGGGCATCCTGCCACGTATCGTAGGGAGTAACCTCTCTGCCTCCACCGGCTTCCAGCATCTCTGCAGCGGTCTCCATCATATCCTTTCGCATCGCCCGGTCATTGTCATCCCGGGTTACATGGAACCGAAGTACCGGCAGTCCCCACTGATCGCGCTCGGCTGCATCCAACTCACAATAGTTATCATAGCGTGGCAGGGTTTCACCAAATCCACCCAATCCCATGCTCCAATTCCCTGGCCTGCGAAGGCGATGCTTAAATTCTGACCCAAAGCCAGCCATACTATAACCCCGCCCCCATCCCTGTCGGCTCGCTGAACCCTGAAATCCATATCCGCGCACAAATGCGGGATGATGCGTCTGCGGCCCTAAGTTCCGAAACCTTGGGATGTAGATTCCATTGGGCCGATTGCCCTGATAATATCGATCCTCATACCCCTCAAATACCGCATTCGCCCCGACATGATAATGATGATCCATGAGATAATGCCCCAGGGCTCCACTGGTATTTGCGATCCCATTTGGAAAACTACGGCTACTAGAAAGCAACATAATGCGTGCCGTATTCATTGAGGATGCGCATAAAAAGATCATACGTGCATTGAATGTCCTCCGCTCTCCCGTTTTTTGATCGATCGCATCTACGCCCGTAGCCCGGCCAGTCGTCTCATCATAATTCACTTGACATACCAGACTGTCGGGTTGAAGCGTGAGGTTCCCTGTCGCCTGTGCTTTAGGAAGTGCAACACTCACCGTGCTGTAGTAGGAGCTGGTGGAGCATCCTCGTTCACATGGACCACAATAATGACAGGCAAGGCGATCTCCTATTGCTTCCGTGAGGGTAGCTGTTCTTCCTATGGTAACCGTTCGTTCTGGGAAGTGAGTCTCTATACGTGCTTTCAACATCCGCTCCACCACATTCATCTCCATAGGTGCCTGAAAAATCCCATCCGGCAAGTGAGGCAACCCTTCTACCTGCCCGCTCACACCAATCGTTCTCTCCACATGATCATACCATGGCGCTAGGTCTTCGTATCGGATCGGCCAGTCAACCCCATGTCCATCCTCAAGATTTGCCAGAAAATCCATGGGACTGAGCCGATAGCTCTGCCGTGCCCACATTAAGGATCGACCGCCGACCACATTCGCCTGAATCCACGTGTAGGGTTCCTCTTGAACATAGGGATGTTCCGAATCGCGCATAAAAAAATGACGCGTACTCTCGGAGAATACATAGGTCTTACGTTGTATCGGGTAATGCTCATGAGCCGTAGCCGGAGGCACCCTACCCCGGTGTGGTAATTCCCAGGGATATTTATGCTCCGTAATATAATCCTCACGGTGCTGGACGAATCGCCCCCGTTCCAAAACCAGTGTCTTGAGGCCGAGTCGACAAAGCTCCATCATGGCCCATCCACCAGACATCCCAGAACCAACTACGATCACATCAAACTTCTCTTTCGATTGAAAATTCATTGGCTGAATGAACAAATTAGAGGGGGATCGCAAAAATTGCTGTCCTTGGAAAATGAATCCATCGCATCTGCATACTCTAAAAGATACAAGATCGCGTACACCCTACAACCATGAAACGGATTGATTTACTCCTTTTAGCTCCAGTATTCTGGCATTCGTAGTATGCTATAATAGAACTTTGTTCAATCATGAAACGCAGCCTTTTGTGGCTATACCATAGATTTTGCTTGTTTTCAAGTTATTGGGTTCAAGATCCACTAGCTTGAATCGATAGGCTCCGTGCGCCTCTCTTTTTGTTTATTAAAACCGCAGAAAATGATTCCCAATCCTTATCCTTCATCCACGACGGGGTAAATACATCACATAGTTCGATATGGAGCAGCGACTTGCCTTGCTGAAGAAGGCTGGGGAGGAATAGCCATGGATTTGACCCGACGACAGTTCCTCAGCTATGCCGCTATCGCGGCGATAGCCAAGGCTGAGACCACGCAAGCCAAATCGGACGGCTTCTTCACACTGGACCAACGTGACGACCACTGGTGGCTCGTCACGCCCGACGGTAAGCCCTTCTTTTCGCTCGGACTCAACCATATCGACCCGGCGAGCCTGCGCTATCCCGAGAACATCCACATCTGGCGCGACAAGTATGGCGGCAGTACAACGCGATGGATTCGCGAGTCCGTGGTGCCCAACCTGAAGGAGTGGGGCTTCAATACCGTCGGTTGGGTCCAAGAAGTGACCGTTCGCAAGTGGCGGCACTCTCGTCCGTTTACGGATGACGAGTACCGGGCACTAGGAATGCCCTTTTGCCACTTGCTGCCGTTCACCGAATCGCACCAGTGGGAGCAGCACACCCGTCACTTCGACTTCCGAGGTTCCCAGTGGAAGGAATGGGTCGACTATGTCGCGCGCTCGCACTGCGCAGAACTGAGCGAAGACCGCAATCTCATCGGATACTTCTACAGCGACTGCCCAACCTGGGTGCATGAGCGTGCCGAGAACGCCTGGCGCGGACCGATCTTCGACCCTGAACGCCTAAAGACCGAATCGGGCCGCAAGGAACTCAGCGAGCTGGGCCGTGCCTACTACCAGACAACGCACGACGCCATTCGGCGCTACGACCAGCACCATTTGATTCTGGGTGACCGCTACGAAGCCAACGCCTTCATCGCGATGGAGGTCGTCGAAGCCGCATTGCCCTTCGTCGATGTGCTGTCATTTCAAGACTTCCGCGATCCAGTGGCCCATCTCGACGAATGGCACACGAAAACCGGAAAGCCCGTGCTGCTGGCCGACGCGGCGGGGCTGAAGGAGCCCGTTCCCCCTGGGGGCTTTGTCCCCAACAACGGGGAATGGTACGCAGATGTATTGGCGTCTCTTTTCGACAACCCCGGCTGCATCGGGTTTCATCTGTGCGGCGCCTACCAGCGCAACAAGGCGCGACGCCGCGGCCTGCTGGACGAACTGGAACGGCCTGATCGGGAAAACATCGATCTGATTCGCGCTGCGAACGCGAAGGTCCGCAGTTGGATGGGCGAACGGTACTGATGGCTGGAACTCGATCCACATGGGGCTAGGATGAGAGCCAAGCGTTCCGACGTTCGGGAAGGACGGGCTCCGTTGTCCAGAGCCGGGAGGACTGGACGAAGGAAGGCATCCCTTGTTTTGCGAGGAAACTGTACAATGGGCGTGCCTACGGGATCGGGAAATGCACAAGCGCGGGCCTACACCCACCAGACCAAAACCCTCAAGGCACTGACTAACCCTGCGGCCCACGACTCAGCGGATAATTCAAAGCGGTATGGGCAGTCTCTCCCTGCGGGCGCCCTTGTTTGCCGCGCCTCTAGTTGCTGTGGCCCTGCCAGGTGCCAAAGCCGAGGATGGCAGAATACTGCGTCGCGTACGTGAGTCAGCGGGAAGACAATAACTTCTGGTAAGACAGGCTTGAATGTAGCCACTGTCGTTGATGTGACATCTATGAAAGATATGCTCCAAGTCGCCGTTATCCTAACTCAGGCGTGAGTTCCTCACGAGTCATCCAACATATCATTCTTGAGAAATCTGCAGCCGTTACCCTTTACTGTTAAGATCAACTAAGAACCTGCCGGGAGCCTTGCCCCGCATTTTAGCTCGGCAAACACTCTCTATATCCTCTAAACCAACTGTTCCCATAGAAAGCTGATCAACCTCGTGTTCACAGATGAGTGCGTGCAACTGCTGCCAAGCGGTCAGTCTATCCTGCACAGATGCTGTGTTTGAATCAATCCCGGCAAGCGTCACGCCGCGGAGGATGAATGGATATACAGTTGTTGTTAACTCGGCACCCGCTGCATTCCCGGAAGTAGCAATACACCCATGACGCCTCACTTGGGCTAGGGCTGCGGCCAATACCTTCCCCCCTGCAGCATCAATCACACCATCATACAAAGCATGCTCAAGTGGTCGGCTGGCTTTGATCCGGCCGATTGTTTTCGATGCTCCCAAGCCTGAGATTTTATGCCATAAATGTGAACTGTCACAGGATGCTATCACGGTGTATCCGAGACTTGCGAGTAATTTGACTGCGATCATCCCCACACCCCCTGATGCACCCGTAACGAGAATCTCTCCGCTCTTAATCTGATGATCTTCCAGGGACATTACACTCAACATCGCCGTGAGACCTGCCGTGCCCAATATCATAGATGTGCGTGTACTCATTCCTTCAGGAAGCTTCAACAAATACTCGGATGTGACCGATTGCAACTGCGAATATCCTCCACTGTATGACTCCCCAAGCCCACCACCGGTCAGAACGACCCGATCTCCTGGCGCGTAGTTGTCAAACTCAGATCTTAAGACTGTACCTGCTAGATCAATTCCTGGCACAAACGGGAAAGGCGCACACACGATTTTACCCGTTCCCGTAACCGCTAATGCATCTTTATAGTTAATCCCTGAATACTCCACCGCAATCACGATGGGGCCGTCTGCGATGGATACAGGCTCCCTCCACTTAATTGAACATCTACCTGGAGCCGTCAAGATTAGTGCTTTATGTTGATCTGACATTATGAACTTATTTGTACAACTGAGTACCATTTTGCAGAGGGTTGAGCACTTCACTCCCATGCGTTCCAGTCAGATTCAGAATGCATTCTATCATTTACGCCTCATGGTTGCCCTCGCGGTAAGCCTGGTGCTCATTACGCTGTGCTTCAAGATTCCTCTACAATTCGATCCTGCCCCAAAACCATGGAGGCTGAATTTTAACCCTCGTGGCATCAGTACAGAAATCGAACAGACAATACCCCTGATCCCCACTACCGTCACGAAATCAATCGGATCCACTGCCGGTGCCGATGCTATCGCCTCTGCACCCAATGAGATCATCGTCCAAGAGGATACGATTCCTGAAATCTCCCAGCCATCATCCCATAAAACGTCTGCTGTTCCTGTCCTGGATCATGCGGAAATTATGCCAAAAATACGAGGTGGACTGGGAGCATACTATATTCTGATTGATTATCCACAAGAAGCTATCGACCGAGAGATTGAGGGCAAGGTGACGCTCACGTTCACCGTCAATCCCGATGGTATAGTAAGTGACATCCTGGTTTCTCAACCCTTGCATGCGTTGCTTGATTCTGCTGCCGTGCAAGCATTGCGTCGAACACGCTTTATCCCTGGTCGACATCTAGGCAAATCTGCACGAATCCGAATGCGCCTACCGGTTCGCTTCGAACTCATTGACCTGATGGACTCCACACTGACAAAAACATCACCGCCGGAAGAGACTCCGAAGTAGTGAGCGCATGAATCCTCGGAACATCCCACAAATGATTCGCCCGAATTCTGACCCAACGGACATCAGACTGGTGGATAAACATAGGATGCCCCCAATCCCAGAGGAATCCCCAATACCCAATACAAAACGAGAAACGCTGTCCCAGACAATCAGAAACGTGATCGAATAAGGAATCATGATGGAGGTCAGCGTTCCGATTCCCGTCTGCTTAAAGTATTTCTGACAGTAAACAACCACCAAGGGAAAGTACGGCATAAGTGGTGTGACGATATTGGAAGAAGAATCTCCAACCCGATAGGCCGCCTGCGTCAAATCTGGAGAGATTCCGACCTGCATTAGCATGGGGACAAATATTGGTGCCAGGAGTGCCCATTTTGCAGATGCAGATCCCACAAAGAGATTCACAAACGCAGTCAGCAGGATGATCCCCACAATCGTGATGGAGCCAGGTAACGCCAGTGCCTGCAATGCGGCTGCCCCCTTGAGTGCCAAGAGCGCCCCAATATTTGATGAACCAAAGGCATGAACAAAAAGTGCACAAAAGAAGGCCATCACAATATAGTACGCCATCCCATTCATCGCCTTTGTCATCGCATCCACCATATCCTTTGATGATTTGAATACCCGGGCGACATACCCGTATACAACCCCCGGTACGAGAAACAATAGGAAGATGAGTGGCACAATGGATTGCATGATGGGTGCCTGAAACGAATTCAATGACCCACTAGCATCCCTGAACGGAGAATTAGATGGTAATAAGGTCAGAATGAGGACCACAATTCCAAGGAGCATTACCCCTGTGGCCCACCAGAATGCTTTCGATTCTGTCTTGCTAATCTGATCCATCCCCTCGGATCTCTCAGCATCCTTATCTACAGGCGTGTCTCTCCGAAGACGGGGCTCTACTATACGATCTGTGATATACCACCCCAGGGCGATGATCAATCCGCTGGAGGCCATCGTGAAAAAGTAGTTGCAAAGGGGGTTGACCAAAATGGCTGCATCAAGAATCTGCGCAGCCGGTTGTGTAAACCCCTGCAAAAGAGGATCAAGAGCAGATGGAAGTGGATTGGCACTAAAGCCACCTGAAACCCCTGCAAAAGCCGCGGATATTCCGGCCAAGGGATGACGGCCGGCGGCCTGAAAGATCACGCCCCCCAAAGGAATAACCAGCACATACCCTGCATCTACCGCACTGTGACTCAACAACCCTACCAAAACGACTACTGGGGTCAAAAGCCCTACGGAGGTCTTTGACAAGAGTAGTTTAATCCCCGTATTGAAGTATCCCGCCTCGTCAGCCACTCCCACACCAAGCATCGCAACCAGCACCACGCCAAGCGGAGCAAACCCAGTGAAGATTGAAACCATCCGACTCATAAAGTCGGTGATCGCACTGCCAGTCAGTAAGTTGTTGATCACCAGCGGTGCATCGGTGCGAGGATCAATGACCGAAGAAAAGGAGAAATTCGATAAAAAATGCACTCAGGACCCAGACCACAATCAATAGCAATAAAAAAAGCATTGACGGATCTGGCAATTTATTGCCGACCACTTCAATTCCCCTCAGACATCGGTCCAAGAAGCCTTTCGTCGGTTCAATACTGGTAGTTTGATTCATGAATTAGAGGAGAATGGAGGAACTAAACTTAACATCTGCAGCCCAATCAGTCAAGATCAACTCGCGGCGCGGATCGGAAAATTCCTCATTCCTAGCCGAAAAATCAAGGTACGAAAAATGATGCCCCCTCCCACTTCCAGATAACAAGACTGTTAGGATCGGATCTCCAGTGCTACATCCGTTCGATGACCACGAAAGAAAATGTCGTTTGAACTCAATGAACGGATCACATTCTGGATAAGATTTGTCTCACGGATAAAGTAAATCTGTGTTGTCCAAAGGGCAACCATGCCAGCCAAAATAGCAACAATGCCAGTGGTTGTGCAACTAGAATATACCAAGGCCATGGTCCCAGAAAATCCAAAAGAGAGCCGAAGGGGGGCTTCTGCATCATGTACATATAGTTGGCTTCTGCAAAATAATTGAAGATCATGATCATCAATGCATAAACATTGAGCCAAAGGAGACTGTAGAGAATACCAATCTTTCGGGGCTTTATGTGCCATACAGCAACCACACAGACGATATGAAGAATAAGCCCACCATGAACGATCCAGTAGGACATGAATAGTAGATGCGGAAATGATTCGACTAAATCAGGGGTTAGTACTCCTTGCCCCGTTCCTGATAAAATCAAATAGTAAAATACTTCTACCAGATGTTTGGGGGGCTGCCGCCAGAATAAAACAGGCACAAAGAGTGCAAAGAGATTGCATATATCCAACGGTAGATCCTGGCGCCAATCAAAGCTCCCCACCGCCATCCGAAAAACAACTGAACTGAGAATTCCAGCACAGATAAGGATTGAAAGCCCCCGCAGAACCCATAGTTGCTGGCCTGGACTCAATCTCCTGTGAGCAAATAACGGGAGCCACACGCATAGACCGATCACCATGAGTATGATCAGAATGTGCTGGAGCCCAAAAAACTTGATCCCCGCTGTTTCTGACAGGAATATCATGCTACGCTCCGAACGGATGATTCCTCTCTTGTAAAAGTACTCCACAATCCCTTACGCAATGTCCCAATTATTTATTTCGGCACAAAGGTGCTAGGTTTTCGGGAAAATAGCTACAAAATCAACAACTCGCGTTATCCCAGAAGGCAGACCTATCCCCGTTCACCTGTAGATTCCAGTAGTCATGGCTGCGGTGCCAGCAGACGGATTCCGAAATGAATGTTTTTCTGAAATAACTCTCCTAACAATACAACTTGCCGTCATCGGATAACAATGAATCTGCCTGCCCTCGTAAATATCCCGGCACTTGACTGCACCATCAGGCGATACAAATACGCCCCCGAACTAAGCCCTTGGCTATCCACGGTAATGGAAGCACCAAATCCAGCACCCAATTCACCGGCGGAGATCTCGCGAACACGCTTGCCCAGAATATCTATAATCTCCAGCGATACGCGAGACGAAGAGGGCAAGTCGAAGTGTATTCGCATAGTTGAATTGACGGGATTGGGATAGTTGCCGTGTAGCACGAATTCAAGTGGCAGGCTTGATTGCTCCGTACTCGTACCAATTGGAATCTCCGTAAAATTCAACCAGAAAAGAACCTCCCCTTCTTTAGCCCCAAACACGGCAATCAGTGGAGGATTGGGAGCCTGGGGTACGAACGTGAAAAAGAGAGCTTCACCTTCAAGATTTCTAAGGTCTACTTCCGAATGTAGCCAAGGTGTACCATTCTTGCTAATCTCCAACGAATATTCATCTGGCGGCATATTGATATACGTAGAAATTGTACCTGTGGCTATCTGGATATCCTCAACAAAACCTTGATTTGAAGCAAGTCGCAAGCTGAGTGCAGAATGACCCGTCAGGTTATGGTTAACACGAAAAGTGACTACATCCGCTGACGTTGCTTGATCCCGTGCGCAACAGGCAGTCATGGCCTGAACCTGGCCCTTACCACTGGAATAGATGACCTGATAACTAGAGTCGCTCGACACCTCCAGATTGGATATGACCGGCGGGGTATTGCTGTTTGGATCACCTGATTCGGACACCGCAAGTTCCCTGAGTCCAGCACGGATGGGGATGTAATCTGAAGACGAAAACGCAGGAATTTTTTGCGGGATGACTGCATTGTCCAAATACAGATCCAACTGGCCGTCTGTTGCGTTTATGATCTGCAGATTTCCAGGAGCTTTCAGACCTCCATTATTCCAGTAATCCACTGCACGGTCCACCTGCTCCAGAAATGCCATCTCAGATTTCCCTTTTATGAGGGCAAACACTACTTCCCTCTGAGCGCCTGGCTCCAACTGGATAGGACCCACACTTGCAATATGTGACCAACTATCCGCTGAGGGGCCTCCAAGTCTATCCTCTCCACTCAGGTATCTCCACATAATCTCGCTCCATGTACCGGGATAGGTGCCGTAATTGATCAGCGCTCCGTAGCGGGTGTCTAGATCCTCTGTAAGAACCTTAATACCTGGGATCCACATACCATGCCTTCTCTCCATACCCTCACTGATCTGGTAAATGGCCTTCCGTTCAACATCAAACCGCGGCTGGTCACCATCCCAATAGTATGAAAGTATCCAATCCGCATATAAACCTACATGTAGATTTTCGATGGGTACTTGGAGTGGATTGGTGATCGTATACTTTACAATGATGAATGCCCCAGATTGATGATCATCCGCCACAAACTGCGTCTCCTCTAAGATCTCCACACCAATCGGGCGCGGAGCATTTGAATCCAAAAGGGTCACCTCAGTACTCAGGATGCCGTTTACATCGGGTGCAGAGACTTCCATCTTGGTTCCCGGCTTGCGATTAAAATGAATTGGCTGTATGTCCCCGCCTGGATAACTCTTCTTGTGTCCGAAGACGGATGACGATATTTGATCAGGACCGGTCCCTATGATCAATCCTGCTTCATAAAGCGGTCCTGTCCCATTACCGCCTATAAGAATTCCTAATCCACCGCTGTTTCCCCACTGATCCAAATACCCCAAATTACCCTCCGAGGTTATACTATAGCCGAACAACACGCCTATATCATCCACCGCCTTAACAACAGGCAGCGTCTCGCCCGAACGTGATTCGAAACTGTAGTTTATCTTCTCTGTCACACCATTATGTATAACTCTGATCTCAATCTGATCAGTTACCCGGTAAGGGGGATCACCTAAAAAACTAAATGGAAACGTGACGCTGTCTGCACCTACTCCAGTGGGGAAATCAATCCTATGAGAAATTGCTTCAAATTCCAAATACGAGGGGGCATTCACCAACTCTACGGACGCAGATTGACTCGTTCCACTTCCGAAATAACTTTCCACATCAACGACCAGAGATGAAGGTGAATTATTGGAAGGATTTTTACGCTTAGTCCCCGTCACCCGGATCGCGCTTGGAACCGATGCTTGCACGGCTTGATATGCATTAACCCTACCACGACCCAGCAAACCTTTGAATCCCGAAGGGTTTGCATTTTCGATGCTTTCGGAGGTATACCTGATTTGCTCCCGTACCTGTTCGGCAGAGAAATGTGGAAATCTAGTCTTAACCAGAGCAGCAATTCCCGCCACCAGCGGCGATGAAAACGATGTGCCACTTGAGTAACCATATCGATGATTCGGAAGAGCCGTTGCTACATCAATTCCGCTTACAAAGACATCAACGGTGGAGCCATAGTTGAATACGATACGATCCCTGTTTCTTTGTGTACCACCAACTGCAAGTGTCTCAAGGAAACTAGCCGGGCCTTGTGGCATCACATCATTATTGGTGGCATCATTTCCTGCTGCCGCAACAAAAAGAGTTCCCATCTCCATTGCGCATTGCACCGCAAGGTGGCTGGTTGCATCATATCTACGGGTGCTAAAGCTGCCGTTTATGATATCGGCACCGTTTGCAGCGGCATATAGCATCGCCTCTGGAGTTCTGCAGAGTCCACCTCCACAATCTGCCGCCAGCGGCATATATGTAGTATTCCAACTGCTTCCTGCCACCCCCTTGGCATTGTTGCTCTCCCCCGAGGTTACACTGGCCACTTCGGTGCCATGACTATTAGAGGCTAGGTCAATCATCACACCTGGCGTATAGGGCAACCAATTACCAAAATCGAAACCATGCACATCGTCTACATAGCCGTTTTCGTCGTCATCAATGCCGTTATCGGGGATTTCGTCGGTATTCGTCCAGACATTCGCTCTTAGATCCTCGTGCCGCCAGTCTGTGCCACTATCTAAAATGGCGACCACCACTTCCCCCTGCTCTCCCTTTACCGTATCCCATGCCTCTTTCAACTGCAACCTGTCCATATAGGTAGTTTGATAAGCAAACTCTGGATCATCTGGAACGCTCGCACCTACTGAAGCCGTTGTTCTGTAGTAGTATTCGGCCTCCGCATACACAACACCGGGATCACTTTCGAAGACTAAAGCCAATAACTCTGGTGGTGTGTCTTCCGAAAAATGGACACGGTAGATATTCGACAGCTTCCCCATATTATCGCATGACACCCCACTCTGGTACAGATGTGCAAATGCGGGGTCAATTGCATAAACACCATAGGAGTCAGCAATCGCATCAAAAAGTGTTAATCCAGATTGCTTCCCGACTGGAGATGTACCGTCAGCGAACTGCACCAGTACAACGTTCGGAACTGCATCTGCCTTTGGATCAGGAAATTGAACTTGCGCTACCGTTTGGCTTGGGATACAAAACCCAATCCCCGCCAGTAGCGCCATCCATTTTAGAATTCCTTTCATCATAACTGCAACGTTCATCCGTCTTCTCACTTGACCACCACAATCCGGCCGGCCTGTGTCAGTATTCCTGACGATGTGTTTGCTGATAGGCGATATAAATAAACTCCCGATGCTAATCTGTCAGTGCTGATGCGATATTGGCGATTGTGCCCGGCCTCTATATATTCTTCCGATCCCTGCCACACACGCCGACCAATCAGGTCCATCACTTCCACCGTTATGTGTGCAGGCATGGGCAAATCAAAACGAATCTGCGTGAATGAATTGAATGGATTTGGGTAATTTCCGTGCAAAACCAACTCTGATGGCAGTATATGGGATGCAACTGTAGTCACTTCCGCAGCAGAAACAAGCTCTGTACCATCAGGCCAAAAGCTTTTCACTTCGACACCTGACGATGCCGAACCACTCATTACCAACACAAAACTCCTGCCTGCGTACGAACCCGTATCCAAATTGTACGTACCCAACAGGACACTCGACACCGGGTCCCATAACCCAATCACATATGGGCCAGGTTCCAATTCTGCAAAGCTAGACACGGTCCCTACTGCAGCCTGTAATGTGGATATCTGAATATGGCTATGACCATCCAGAACCCGTAGTTCTACATTGGGGGAGCCGGTGATCCCATTTACTGCCCGGAACTCCACCTTGTCCTCGGACACCGCGGTTCGACGGGCATTTGGCTCTACTATGAACTGTGTGCTACCGGGCGTTCCAAAGAATGTAACTTGATAACTGCCAGCCGGATCAAAGTCTACCCTCGCCGAAGCAAGCGAATTGGATATCTTGGAATCCCCTGTATTCCTCAATTCAAGAACCGAATCACCAGATTCCATCGGCAGAAATTTCGTAGCCGTTTCTGGATGCCAATCCTCTATGGTCAGTTGGCCATTCACATATAGATCCAAAGCGACCTTTGAATCAATCCGCAGAAATTGAACCCGCGCTTTGCTACTGAAACGAGAATCCCAATAGTCCTGTGCCCGATCGGCATTGAGCAGCATGTCATCTATTGAATTACCTCCAAAGAAGGCAAACGCCGCTTCGACACTTTCACCGGGATGCACAGTAGTGTAAGGGCCTGTCCCAAGAACCTGCCCCCAATAAGAAGAAGCAGTATTCTGAGGTGAGTTGACACCTCCGCTCATGAACCACCACGCCGACTCTGATTGAGGATAGGGGTATACCCCAAGGTCATACGTCATAAAATGGGTCTTTGCATCATCGGTCAGCACCTTTGCACCCATTACGGGTGCTTCATGTGCTTCCGTGTACTGAAAACCGACGCCTCTATCCGAATCATATCCAGGGATATCACTCCACCATCTTTCACTGATGAGCCAATCGAAGAGCATACCAATGTGTAGGTTGTTGATCGCGGTACTGGTCGGATTGGTGACTGTATACCGCAGTATAGCAAAGCCTGAGTTCCGGCTTCCGGTGTCGAAATAGGTCTCCTGCAATATTTCCAAGCCTATAGGGTTCGGGGCTTTTGTATCCAATAACGTGACTTCGGCCTCCCACGGTGCAATGTTGCCTGGCGTTCGAATCCTGAGGCCGGCGTCCGGCTTTGGCCTAAAATGTATATTATTCTCCACCCCCTCAATACCCCGAACAGTTCTGGATACATGATCTGGTCCTGTGCCCAGGATCAGTCCGGCTTCCTGGAGCAGATGTTGAGTTTCTCTGAAATGAATTCCCCTACCACGAGAAAATCCATACAGATGTGCATCATTCCTGTCTAACCACCCAATATTGCCCTCTGATGTCACGTCAAATGTCAGTTTATTGCTTGTAACTCCCTCTATTTCCCATCCTTCAATTGAGTGAAGAAAGGCTTCTCTGCTGACTTCATTGCCTGCTCGCACCTCAACCACATACAAGTCTTCTACTCTGTATCCAGGATGTTCTACAACGGTAAACGGTATTGTGACGGTCTTGGAACCCCCCCGCGGAATACTGCCAACTGTAGTAGTTCGCAAAGCGAATTCAAGTGCATCTGGAGTTTTTACCATATTGATCTCTACATCCCCTGCTCCTTCCAGATAACTGTGCACCGTCACCCTCACATGACCGGTTGAACCAAGTCGCCAGCCACCACTATGAATCTCAACCACTGCGGTGTCCAATACAACACCGGCGATTCCCGTCTCGGTCACAGCTCGGAACGCATTCACCCTGCCAAAACCCAATAGACCCTCAAATTCGGGGACATTCGCATAATCTATGGGATCTGCCGTAAAGCGGATCTGTTCGCGAACCTGATCGGCATTATAGGTTGGAAAGGCCGTCTTGACCAGCGCTGCAATGCCAGACACCAAGGGAGAGGAGAACGATGTACCATTCCAGCCATGAGCATAACCTCCTTCGTGAGGTCCAGTCACATCTCTTCCAGCCGCATATACGTCAACATTTGTACCATAATTGAGCATCACAATATCGTAATCGCTTGATGTAGCACCTACGGACAATACCCGGGGATAATCCGCTGGATACGAGGGACGTCTGTCCACATTCCAGCCTTCATTGCCAGCGGCTGCGACAACCAGTGTACCCATATCTGTGATCGCCTGTATCGCTAAGGATTCCGTTTTCGAAGATCTCGCACCGCCAAAGCTGGCATTGATAATATCCGCCCCGAGAGCCGCGGCGTAAACCATCCCCTCTGTTGCATCACAAACTCCGCCGCCTATATTACACAAAGCACCAACAGATATAAAACGTGCATTCCAGCTGGTACCCGCCATTCCTATTCCGTTATCCGTGACCGCAACCGCCATCGAAGCAACTGACGTCCCATGCGAGCCATGCCTTGGATGGATGAATTCTCTTGGATCATAGGGATGATTTCCACCAAAGTTATAACCATGAACATCGTCTATGTACCCATTCTGATCATCGTCAATTCCGTTGCTCGGCACTTCACCAGGATTTGTCCATGCATTTGCCAAGAGATCTTCATGCCTCCAATAAACCCCATCATCTACAATCGCAATTACGACATCCCCCTGCTCGCCCTTGGCAACCTCCCATGCTTTTGGTAGCTGTAATAACTCAAAATATTTTGCCTGATGTGCATCGAACAGAGGATCATTTGGTTTAATGGAAAGATCCTGTTCCCGAATGTACCGAATGAGTTTGGGCTCGGCATAGACAACATTGGGATCCAGTGCGAGTGCGGAAGCAACTTGCCCAGGTGAATATGACTCATTGAAATATATGGTGTATATCCTCCCCAAAGCAGAAATCTTATCTGTCTTTCGTGCGACCTTGTTAAGGGCAGGAAACGTCTTCTTCACCGCAGAAAACTGATACCGATCGGCTACGTCATCAAACACCCTTGATCCTGTCTTTCGTCCTACGTTCCCCAATGATAACCCATCAACAAATTGCACATAGACCTCACCCGGTACAAATGACGAATCTGCCAATGGCGGATTGTTCTGTGCGTACACCTCTACGATCAGGCTGATACTCAGGATCAGTCCAACTGCAAACCTTGCAGAGTTCGTCTTAGTAGTACTCATTTCAGTCCACACAGAGCATATGAGATTGCAAAAGTTTTATACTTCGGACGCAAGCGCGTTTCTATTCGTTGAATTATATGCAATAATAGAATAACTTACGCTCATCGCCATTCAACCACAAGTCATGCATCAAGCAACGATGACAACAGAGGCGATTCGCCGATCCTTTCCCGCGCTGCAACGTGAGCATAATGGCGACCCGGTAGCATATTTCGATGGCCCGGGGGGGACACAGGTGCCCACGGTGGTGACCGATGCCATCGTAGATTACTTGCTCCACCACAATGCAAATACACATTGGGCATATCCTTCAAGCATCGAAACAGATGCGATTCTAAGTCATGCCCGTGAAGCCTTTGCCGACTTCCTCTATTGCCAGCCTACAGAAATTGTATTTGGTCAAAACATGACCACCCTCACGTTTCATGTCGCACGCGCTTTGGGGCGCTCTTGGCAGCGCGGGGACGAAATACTCATTACTGATCTTGACCACCATGCAAACATTGACCCCTGGAAAGACCTCGCCCGGGAACGCGGGGTTGTTATACGCTCTGCAAAATTCAACCCTGATACCGGGCAATTGGATCTGGATCATCTCCAAAGCCTGATCTCTGCACGCACCCGGCTGATTGCGCTCGGAGGTGCATCAAATGCATTGGGGAGTATTCATGATATAAAAACGATCACCAAACTGGCATGTGAATCCCAGATTCTTTCGTATGTGGATGGGGTGCATTATGCTCCACACGTTTTATGTGATGTGCAAACTCTTGGATGCGACTTCTTTGCCTGTTCCCCTTACAAGTTTTATGGCCCCCATGCAGGCGTACTTTATGGCCGTCATGAGCTACTTGAACGTCTGGATGTCTCGCGTCTCAAGCCTGCGGGTTCGGACGCTCCAGAGCGTATGGAAACCGGCACGTTAAGCCATGAGGCCATCGCCGGATCCGCTGCAGCGGTCGATTTTCTTGCATCTCTGACTCCGGGTCAACCCCGGCGTGCAGCACTTCAATCCACCTACTGCACACTTCATGAGCGTAGCCAGCTGCTCTTCAAGTACTTATGGGAAGCACTATGCGATATTGATGGTGTCACCTGTTATGGACCATTGCCATCACAGCCCCGCACGCCTACCCTGAGCTTTACCGTTCAGGGATTTACCTCCGAAGAGGCCTGTAGACAATTAAGTCATCACGGCCTCTTTCTTTCACATGGTGATTTCTACGCCTCCACTACCGTTGAAAAACTGGGAATTGAGGGGCTGATTCGAGCGGGACTTGCCTGCTACACCAGCAGCGAGGAAGTTGATCGGCTGATTGCCGGTGTGAAAAAACTCAAAGCGTGATCCCGTTCAAGATTTCCCAAATAACGAAAAAACCCCTGTCACTACCATGACATCATAGAGTGCGTGCGTCCAGGCAACAACGGCAAATCCCCGGACCAAAAAGACAACGCTAAAAACCAATCCCCAGATGGCCCGGTAAAGAAATACCCCCAATGTCCAGGGATCTCCATAAGCACCAAGATGATGTATAGCACTGAAACTGAGTGCACCGATCACTGCGGCAATGACGTACATCATTCGTCGCCGACTTGGAAAAAGCTTCTGCAGCACCAGAAAAGCTCCACCTACAATCAATACCCGAAATAACAACTCCTCATAGATCCCAGCTCCGAGGGAAAGGACTAGGTTCGTCGCCAGACCATGACTCTCCCCATTCTGAATCATCATCAATGGAGAGAGTAATAGCCGCGTAGCCCCTGAAACAAAAAATGCCAGACCGAATGCATAAACAGTGCTCTCCAGAAGAATCAGGCCAGGATACCGAGTACTGAACATCACCTTCTTTTTCCGTTCCCAGACAATGATGCCAATCCCGAAAATCAGAACTATCCCAAGCAAAACGAGCTCATGGGTAAGTCCAATTTTCGAAAAAACATCTTTGAATATACCCTCGGAAGAAATACGGACCCCTGAATCTCTACCCATATTGACCCATACGATCCCCACTTCATAGAGCATCACGAGGGGCAATGCCATCAGGAATCCCCAGGTTGCTGTACGGGTGGACTGAAAATATCCCTGGATACCTGCACGCTCTACGGAGTCCGTATACTTGGAACCATCTTCACTCATTATCCAATTCCATCAGTGCCTGCTGTAATTCTGCACGCTCCTTGAGCGCTCGCAATTGACTGCAAACCAAGATCCCCTCCCTGTACGTCTGTTCAGCATCCACTGGACGGCCTAACTCCACATACAACTTTCCTAAATGATAATAGACTCCCGTATAGTCCTGATCAGCCGACAAAGTGGCTCTGTACCACTTCAGAGCTTCTTCTAACCGTTCCCGTTTCTGATGCTCGAATCCAAGAGCAAACAGGGTGAATGGATCCGATGGATCCGCCTCATGGAGCTCTAAGAGCAATTTTATTCGATCCATGTGGTTCAGATTGCCTGAGAGTCAGAATTTCAAAACCGTGATCTTCCTTCTGGATCGATTCGTGTTTACCAGCCCCCGCCAGCACCTCCTCCACCAAACCCTCCCCCTCCAAAACCACCACCGAAGCCACCTCCAAAGCCGCCACCCCCACCAAATCCGCTGCCACCAAAGCCACCGCCACCACGACCGCTGGCATGCCCTAACAAAAACATGAGCGGAATCAAACCGCCATCACCGTAATGGCGCTTATGGCCACCACCTCCCCCTCTGTTTCGAGTTGACATTACAATTGCGAACACCACAGCCATCAAAAATAGAAGCATCCCGCCCCAATCACCGCCTCGATTTGAAGATTGTCTAGGTGGTAAGGATTCAGCCGTGTATTCACCTGCCGCAGCCAGCATAATTGCATCCACTGCGCCGACTAAACCAGCGTAGTATCTACCTTCTCGAAAATCCGGTACGACAATATCGCGCACAATGCGACCGGCCAGCACATCGGGAATGACCCCTTCCAAACCATACCCCACTGCAATAAATACGGAGCGATCCTCCGTACTAACAACGATCAGGACACCGTTATCTGTCTCTGACTGACCGACTCCAAGAGATTGGCCCAATTCCGTTGCATACTCGGCTATATCCTGCCCCTCTAACGATTGAAGCGTACGTATCGCAATTTGGTTTGAGGTGCTGTCCTCATATAATCGTAATACAAGGGACAACCGCTCTTCCTCCTGTGCAGTCAGGATCCCGGCATCATCAACAACAATCCTCTGCTGCTGGGCCAAGATCTGCTGAGGAGTAACAACCAGGACAATAAGGAGAATCCAGTTTTTGATGCTGCACCTACGAATCAAAATCAACCTCAGGCGCATCTTGTGCACCACTCTCCGCTTCAAATGGTGATCTGCGGCTGTGTCCGAACATACCGGCAAAGATGGTTGCAGGGAATTGGCGGATTGCTGTATTGTAAGATCGTACAACACCGTTGTACCGTGTACGCGCGGTATTGATGCGATTTTCCGTTCCTTCCAATTGCACTTGCAGGTCACGGAATCCTGCGGTTGCCTGCAACTGTGGATAATTCTCACTGACCACCAGCAATCTACCCAGAGCACCTGATAATTGGGATTGTGCCTGCTGGAATTGTGCCAGACTCGCAGGATCACGAAGATCCTCCGCCGACACATTGATGGATGTTGCTCGAGCGCGTGCCTCGGTGACGGCCTGCAGTGTCTCCTGCTCAAAATCCCCGGCAGCGCGCACTGTGTTTACGAGATTCGGAATCAGGTCTGCCCTCCGCTGGTACGCGGTTTGAACGTTGCCCCAGGCTTCTTCAACTGCCTCTTCCTGGCCAACCAGACTATTGTAAGTTCCACAACCTGCACAGCCTGCAAAGCCTACAAGTAGAACAATTACGATTAATATCAATGTACTTGGATTGCGCATATTTAAATTATGGTTTTTCTGTGCGTACGTTAACGAAGTCCAGTGGTTTCGACAGTTGAGTCCAGATATTCCTGCAGAATAATACAGGCTGCAACCTGATCAATGCTCCCTTGCCCTTTTTTACCATGCCAACCAGCCAGCCGCAATTTGGCTTCCTCTGAGGTGTAACGCTCATCCCAGCGTACGATTTCTACATCAGGAAGGCGCCTATGTAGTTGATGGATATACCGATCCACACACCGAGTGGCTTCCCCTTCCGTCCCATCTTCGTTTAGAGGCCAGCCAATTACGATCACTCGGATGGGCTCTCTCTTATGAAGAGAAACCAGTTTATCTATAGAAGATTTAGGGCCGCAGGTATCCAGTGGTTGTGCAAACAGATGCAGCGGGTCCGCTATCGACAACCCAACTCGTTTGGTGCCATAATCTACAGACACAATCCGCGGAGGTATTTGAATTCCCTTATTCTTCAAAACGATAAACACCGCGGATATTGTCAACTCGTTTGATGCGCTCAATCAAACGTTTGAGATGCTGCAGATCACTGACCTGAAGGATAATCGTACCCTCAAAAAAGCCATCCTCAGTCTTCACCGTGATGGACAGGATATTTGTCTTCAGGTTTCTGGAGATGACCGTCGTCAAATCGTGAAGAATACCAACCCGGTCCTCCCCAATGACACGAAGCCCCACAACAAATCGCACATCTTTCTGTCGGCTCCATGCACACGATTGGATGCGGTCTGGGTGGTTTACCAGTAGGTGCACCGCATTCCGACAACCTGTACGATGGATATTTATGGACCCGGCTTTACTTGTATATCCAAAAACTGAGTCACCTGGAATCGGGTTACAACACGAAGCATACACCGTTGCCAGACCTCGGATGCGCTCTCCATTGATGAGCAGTGCCTCAGCACCGTGGTCCTGCGCATGTTCAAGAAAGGACACGGAGGGTTCCGGCGAAACTTCAACCTCCTCATCAAGGTCAGGTGAATCTCCCGTGCGTAGGTACTGGATGAGATCCTGTACATCCAGAAGACCGGAGGAAATCTCATAAAACATCTGTGCTGACGTCGAATAATTAAATTGAGATGCCAGCTGTATGAGTTCATCTTCCGTTAGCGAAATCCACGCGCGCTTTGCTTTTTTCTCCCAAAGTTGCCGCCCGTATCGTACCGCCTCCCGACGTTCTTCATTAATGCGGTGACGAATGCGACTTCGTGCCTTGTGTGTGACCACAAACTTGATCCATCCTGGGTTCGCCGTGATCTTCTTTGATGTAATAATCTCAACCTGATCACCACTCCTGAGTTTGTGCGATAAGGGGACCATTTTGCCATTAACTTTGGCACCAATACAATGGAACCCAATATCGGTATGAATCTGAAATGCAAAATCCACTGGTGTTGCCCCCTTGGGGAGTGCTTTCAAGTCTCCTCTCGGAGTGAATACATAAATCTCGTCCGTATAGAGGTCTAGGCTGAACTCCTGAACAAATTCGGTTGCCTGCTCCGCATCCGGGTTCTCCATAAGATCATGCACCCAGGTAAGGAATTGGTCCATCTTGGCATCCATTCCATCCACTCCTTCCTTGTACTTCCAGTGGGCAGCCACACCACGCTCAGCGATTTCGTGCATTTCCTGTGTTCGAATCTGAACCTCTATTCGACGTCCATCCGAATCCAGCACCGTCGTATGCAGGCTCTGATACCCATTCGATTTTGGCACAGAAATAAAATCCCTAAAGCGCTCAGGTATCGGTTTATAGAGATCCGTCACGATAGAGTATACCCGCCAGCAATCTTCTTTTCCTTTTCCCTCGGCGGTTTTTAATATGACCCGGATTGCAAACACATCATAGATTTCTTCTAGCGGTTTATTTTGGGCCTGCATTTTTTGAAAAATCGAATACAGGTTCTTGGATCGTCCCTTGACTTCAAAATCGAACCCTTGCTGACGAAGGCTGACACTGAGTGGTTCGATGAAGCTACGGATGTGTGCATCCCGCTGCTGCCTGCTGCCCTTGAGCCCAGAAACGATTGCAGAATATGCCTCTGGCTCAAGAACTTTGAGGGCTAGGTCCTCCAATTCGCTTTTGATGCGTTGCAACCCAAAACGATGTGCCAGAGGTGCAAACAGGCTTAATGTTTCCGTAGCAATCTTGAGTTGCTTCGCCGGGGGAAGCGACTCAAGAGTCTTCATGTTGTGCAGGCGGTCGGCGAACTTTACAAAGATCACACGCACATCCTGGGCCATAGACAGGATGAGCTTACGAACATTTTCAGCCTGCCCAAGAGCGCGGTTCGCATAGATGCCACGAATTTTAGTCAGCCCATCAATCAGCAGAGCCATCTGTTCGCCGAACTCTGCCTTCAGAATTTCAATGGTTAGATCGGTATCCTCCACCACATCATGCAGGAGTGCCGCACCAACACTTGTATCGTCCAGTCGGATTTCCCGGGCGACAATACGGGCAACTGCGAGTGGGTGTGAAATATAGGATTCGCCGGATGCACGTCTATCATTTCTATGGGCCCAATAACTGAGCTTAAAAGCCCGCCGAATCATTGCCTCATCAACAACCGGGAGGTACTGATGACAATCTGCAATCAGGTCATCCAATTGCTGCCCATATGGCTCTGCAATTGCTATATCACGTTCCTGAAGTATTCCCGAGGCTTCCAACATCTTGGCTGCACAATCTACCTACTTGTGTTGCAATTACATACAAACGCAAAAAAACCCGCTGGGATCAATTTCCAAGCGGGTTGATGATTTTTTTCGCCGATGTACGGGAAATAGGGCTTCTACGATGGTGTACTTTCTTTCTCATCAGTTGTCGATTTATCCGACTTAGGCTCGGCAGAATTCTTGGCATCATCCTCCGCTGGCACATCTTCTACCTCGGAGGCAGTATCCTCCGCTGACACGTCTTCTACCTCGGGGGCGACAGCTTCTGCCGACACGTCATCTACCTCAGGCGCGGCATCAGCAACTTCTACCTGCCGAGGAGTCGAGCTTCTACGACGGCTTCCCCGACGTGTACGACGGCGGCGTGTACGACCGGTTTCGGCAACCGAGTCATTATAGTCCACAAGTTCAATCACCGCCATCTCTGCAGCATCCCCTTGACGCTGTCCCAATCGAAGGATCCGGGTGTAACCACCTGGCCGATCACCTACCTTCTCAGAAATCTCATCAAAGAGTTCCGTCACCGCAATCTTATCCATCAGATGACGGAAGACCTCTCGGCGATTATGCGTCGTATCTACACGAGCCCGTGTAATCAATGGCTCAACGTAGATGCGTAGCGCCTTGGCTTTCGTGAGGGTTGTAGTGATCCGTTTATGTCGGATCAGCGCCCCGGAAAGTGCCGCCAAAGTTGCCTTGCGATGTGAGGCAGTCCGGCTGAGCTTGTATCCCTTCTTGGCGTGTCTCATTTTAGTAACTGACTAAGAAGCAGCCGATCCAGGAGCAATCCGTGAAAGATCCATATCGAAACTCAAACCCCGCTCTGCAAGCAAAGCCGAAAGTTCTTTCAGAGACTTATTTCCAAAATTACGGAACTTCAGCATGGTCGCCTCATCGTGGGTGACTAAATCCCTGATCGTTTCGATGTTTGCAGCCTTCAGACAATTCTTTGCACGAACGGACAATGGAAGGGTGTCGACACTCAATTCAAGCTGCTCTTGAATCTGCAGGATATCGAAATCGATCCTCGACGATTCAATGGTGGGCACCTCAACATAATCCATATCTATAAATGGATTAATATGATCTTTCAGGATGCTGGAGGCCTCCTTCAAAGCATTCTGTGGGACAATCGAACCATCGGTAGCCACTTCCAATTCCAATCGCTCATAATCTACACGCTGCCCTACACGAGTAGGCTTTACGGTCACTCGAACACTCTTGATCGGAGTATAGACTGCATCCATAGCAATGACTCCTATCGGGTCCGTGTCCCGCTTGTTCTCATTGGCCGGGACATATCGACGCCCCGTTTCCACCCGAAGTTCTACACCAAACTCCACTCCCTCAGAGAGTGTAGCAATATGATGGTCCGGATTCAGCACCTGATAGTCATTCGTGGCTTCATCAATATCCCGGGCCGTCCAAGTGCCGGGGCCCTTGATCTTCAGGTTGATCACCCCATTCGCAAAATCCATCGGCCTGAAACGGACCCCCTTGAGGTTCAAGATGATATCTGATACATCCTCAGAAACTCCCTGAATCGTCGAGAATTCGTGTTGCACCCCGTCAATCTTTACCGCAGTGATCACCGTCCCCTGAAGCGAGGAAAGTAGAACCCGCCTGAGAGAATTGCCAATCGTCTGGCCAAATCCACGTTCAAGAGGTTGAATTACAAACCGTGTAAAAGTGGGGGTCACCTCTTCCGTCAGAACCCCCGCCGGCATTTGAATTCCGTGTCTGCTCATATTCAACAATTGAGTTCAAAAAATCACAGTTGGTTACTTAGAGTAAAGCTCTACAATCAACTGTTCCCGAATATTCTCCGGTATATCAGAGCGCTCGGGGAAATCTAGAAACTTCCCACTCAGTGCCCTCCGGTCCGTTTCCAGCCACGAAAACACGCGGCGGTTCTTTTTTATATTTTCAATAAATACGGGGTTTTGTCGACTCCGCGGCCGCACCGAAATAATATCTCCCGGGCGCAACTGATAGGAGGGAATATCCACAACTTGGCCATTGACCAGGATATGCCCGTGTGTGACCATCTGCCGTGCCTGCCGCCGGGTTGAACCAAACCCAAATCTGAAGACCGTATTATCCAATCGTGCCTCGAGAAATCGAAGCAGATTCTCACCGGTCACCCCCTTCTTGCGGGCAGCCTTTTCAAACAGGTTCTTGAACTGCCGCTCCAGAACGCCATAAATATGTTTTGCTTTCTGCTTTTCCTTTAACTGAACAGCATACTCACTTTCACGACGACGACGCTTCTGGCCATGCTGTCCTGGCGGATTCGGCTTGCGCTCCAGTGATTTACTGGGACCAAAAAGCGGTTCATTGAACCGCCGTGCAATCTTCTGTTTTGGTCCTCTGTAACGGGCCATGATTGTTTTTTACTCGAATCGGTGATAGAGAAGTCAGACACGCCGACGCTTAGGCGGACGGCAACCATTGTGCGGAATCGGTGTCACATCGCGAATCGTTGTGATGTCCAATCCCGAAGTGTTCAGTGCACGAATGGCAGATTCACGTCCAGAACCAGGCCCCTTGACAAATACGTCTACACGCTTTAATCCCAGATTGACCGCCTCTGTCGCTGCAGTCGTGGATGCAACCTGCGCGGCATAGGGAGTGCTCTTACGACTTCCCTTGAACCCTTCCTTACCCGAAGAAGACCAGGAAATACAATTCCCATACTGGTCCGTAATGGTGACAATCACATTATTGAATGTCGCCCGGATAAATACCATGCCGTTTGATTCAACCACCACCCTCTTCTTCCCAGAACGACTTGAACCCTTACGCCCCTGCTTTTGTGCCATTTATTTATTCTGTAACTACTTGCGTGGTGCTTTCTTTTTCCCGGCGACGGTCTTCTTGCGTCCCTTGCGTGTCCTCGCATTCGTTTGCGTTCGCTGACCACGCACAGGTAAGCCACGCCGATGCCGTAAACCACGATAACAACCAATATCCATCAGCCGCTTCACACTCATCTGGATCTCGGATCGAAGCTGTCCCTCAACGACATAATGATCTTCGATCAGGCGGCGGACTTTTTTGGTCTGTTCTTCTGTCCAGTTCTCTGGACGGGCATTGGGATCCAGCCCAACCCGTTCCAGAATTTCCTGTGCACGAGAGCGTCCTACGCCAAAAATGGACGAAAGTGCAATCTCACCGCGCTTATTCGGCGGCACATCAACTCCAGCTATTCGAGGCATATAATCCTATCCCTGCCGCTGCTTGTGCTTCGGGTTCTTTTTGTTAATGATATAAAGACGGCCCTTGCGTCTGACAACCTTGTCATCCGCGCTCCGCTTCTTGATACTCGCTCGTACTTTCATCTTTAGATGTATGCAAGTGGCTAATTTTCCAAGCAAAGTTCAGTGGTACGCACTACGAACCTTGCGGGTTCCTACTTGTAGCGATATACAATCCGGCCTTTCGAAAGGTCAAAAGGTGAAATTTCGACCTTCACCCGATCACCAGGAAGAATTTTGATGTGATACATTCGCATCTTCCCGGCAAGCAATCCAAGGATTAAGTGTCCATTTTCAAGACGTACCCTGAATTGCGCGTTCGGCAAGGCGTCGGTGACTTCGCCGTCAAGTTCAATTGGTTTCTGTTTAGCCATACGTTAATGTTTGTGTTCTCTCATAGGGAGCAGGAATAACCTCCTCAATATGTTCAAAAGTCGTAAGCACTTCCGGGGCATCCGCACAAATACGGATCATGTGCTCATAATGCGCCGAAGGGGTGCCATCGGCAGATCGGATCGTCCAGCCATCTGGATCTACAGTGATCTCAGACGTTCCAAGGTTTATCATTGGTTCTATACACAGCATCATCCCCGTTCTGAGACGACGCCCTTTACGTGGTCTGCCAAAATTGGGGACCTGCGGAGACTCATGCAATTTGCTTCCAATCCCATGGCCAACCATCTCCCGCACCACCCCCAGACCCTGTGCCTGACAGTGACATTGAACTGTAAAGCCAATATCTCCAATCGTCGCATGGGGGGTCGCTGCTGCAATTCCCAACATTAGAGCCTCATGCGTTGCAGTGCAGAGCCGAGTTTTGTCTGGATCCAGATCTCCAACCCCAAACGTATACGCACTATCACCAAAATAGCCGTTCAGATGTACGCCGCAATCAATGGACACCAGATCTCCCTCACAGAGAATATAGCTGCCCGGAAATCCATGCACCACCACATCATTCACCGATATGCAGAGCGTGGAAGGGAACGGGGGAAGCGAACCCATACGATACCCCTTAAATGCAGGCTCCGCACCATGGCTTCGAATAAAATCTTCAGCAATCCGATCAAGTACCTGGGTTTCCTGCCCCGGAGATATATACCCGGCGACCTCCGCCAACGTTTGTGAGACCAAATTCGCACACTCGCGAAGCAGAGCAACTTCATGAGGGGTTTTCAGCATACTCATCTAGCGGGACCTCCCTCGAATACGACCGCTTTTCATAAATCCATCATAGTGGCGCATCAAAAGATGGCTCTCCACCTGTTTTAACGTATCCAGCGTCACTCCAACCATAATGAGCAGGCTCGTCCCTCCAAAAAACTGAGCAAACTGCTGCGTCTCCGTCAAACCAAGCTGTACCGCAAATGCCGGGAGAATCGCTGCAAACCCGATAAACAGGGAGCCAGGAAGCGTGACACGCGTCAGGATTGTATCAATAAATTCACTGGTCTGCTTACCTGGCCGGATTCCAGGAATAAATCCTCCCTGACGTTTCATTGTATCGGCCATCTCCTTCGGATTGACCGCAATCGCAGTGTAGAAATAGGTGAAGAATACACATACGAAAAAGAAAATGATGGAATACCCCCAACTGGTGAAGTCCAGAAAGAGTGCCCCGAAACGTTGCATCAACTCGTTATTTGGTGCAAACTGTGCGATGGTGCCCGGCACGAACATGATAGACTGTGCAAAAATAATGGGCATCACACCCGCGGCATTGACCCGCACGGGTAAGTATTGGGTGCTCCCTCCATAGACCTTACGCCCAACGACACGTTTCGCATACTGCACTGGAATCCGCCGGGTGCCCTGCGTCATCAGAACCACAAATGCGGTCACAACCACCAAGACACCTACTTCAAAAATGACAAGGAACCAATTCGCCGATTGACGCACTTCGTTGATGAATGCCTGAGGCAAAAATGCAATAATCCCAACCGTAATGATTAGTGAAATTCCGTTACCGATCCCGCTTTCGGTGATTCGCTCCCCAAGCCACATGACAAACATGGTACCCGCCGTCAAGATAATCACAGTTGACACCATGAAAAATTCCTGGGGGATCACGATTGCGGATGGAACCGTCCCCCACAGGAACAGGCTGTAACCGATTGACTGCAGTATTGTAATGCCTGCCGTACCATAACGCGTCAACTGCGTTATCTTTCGGCGCCCTTCCTCTCCTTCACGTTGAAGCTTCTGAAAATACGGCACTGCCGCCACCCAAAAGTTGGATAATGATGGAGGCCGTGATGTACGGCATAATCCCCAACGCGAATATGCCCGCTTGAAGGAAAGCGCCTCCCACAAAGAGATTGAAGAATCCAAAAAGATTGTTCGGATCTCCCTGCGCAAATGCGTCCGTGAGCGCTGCAGCATCAATACCGGCCAGAGTTACATATGCCCCAACCCGATAAATGATTAGAATCCCAAGGGTATAAATTATTCGCTTGCGCAACTCATCAATCTTCCAAATACTGCGTAAGCTATCGGCAAATCCTGCCATTCAGAGTTCTCTCGACTGCGTTAGTTAGCTGACAGGTGCTGGATTGATCCACCTGCCGCCTGAATTTTTTCTTCTGCTGACTTGCTGAAAGCGTGAACCTCAATATTCAAGGCAACGGTCAGTTCACCACCTCCGAGGATCTTAATTCGATCATTCTTGCGGACTATGCCTGCTTCTACCAATGAATCTGGCGTAATCGGGGTGTCCGCGCTCAGCCTCCCGGTTTCAACCAGCGAGCCTAACTGGCCCAAGTTCAATACACTGTAGGATACCCGGTTCGGGTTTTTGAATCCAAACTTGGGAACTCGACGCTGAAGCGGCATTTGGCCGCCTTCAAACCAAGCTGGCATCCGGTGATTACCGGTGCGGCTTTTTTGTCCCTTGTTTCCTCGCGAAGAACTATGCCCTCCCTTACCGGATCCGACGCCTCGGACCAAGCCGCTTATTACGCCTTGTCGAGCCCTTCGCGGGTTTTAACGTTCCTAGATTCATGTGCTTATTCCATTTCCTGCTCTTGAATAGCGATTTCTTCAACCTCGACGAGATGAGACACGCTGTCCACCATACCTCGAATAATCGGGGTATCACGATGCGTTACCGTATGATGCAAGCGACGCAATCCTAAAGCTTCCATCGTCCGGCGCTGGCGCCCCGATGAACCGATCAAACTCCGTGACTGAGTGATTTTGAGTGACATCATCTTATCCTTCAAACACACGGCGCAGAGGAATTCCCCGACGACGCGCTACTTCCAGAGGATGCTCCAAGCTCTTGAGTGCATTCATGGTCGCTGCAACTTGGTTATGCGGATTACTGGTACCAAGCGACTTGGACAATACGTTGGTGATCCCCACACATTCGAGGACTGCACGGACTCCACCACCTGCGATCACGCCCGTCCCCGGGGATGCAGGTTTCAACAACACACGCCCCGCATCTTTCTTGCCAATAACCTGGTGAGGAATCGTGCCTGCCTTGGTTACCGGAACGGAGATTAGGCGTTTTTTTTGCATCTTCCGTCCCCTTCTTGATTGCGTCCGCAACTTCATTTGCCTTACCAAGCCCCGTACCTACATGGCCCTGACCATCACCAACGACGACCACGGCATTAAATGAAAAACGACGTCCACCCTTGACCACCTTGGCCACACGTTTCACCTTAACCAAGCGATCAATCCACTCCGTCTGGTCCGTGGATTCACTGCGGTTGCGCTGCTGATTTTGCGTTCTTTGCATTGCGTCCTATACTTTTCAAATTAAAACTCTAATCCGCCCTTACGTGCACCTTCAGCCAACGAACGAACACGCCCATGATATCTGTAACCGTTCCGGTCAAACACGACTTTACGGATTCCGTGCTCCGCCGCGCGTGTAGCAAGTCGCTCCCCTACGACCGAGCCTGCATCTACTGGAGAGCCGGCCTCATGCCCCTGGTCAAGCGTGGATGCAGCAATGAGTGTCCGACATTTATCATCGTCAATCAATTGCGCATAGATATTACGATTGCTCCGAAACACGGTCAACCTGGGACGTTCTGCCGTTCCATGTATTTTGCGACGAATACTGCGCTTGGTACGGAATCTCCGTACTGCTTTAGCTGATTTGAACTTGCTGGTGGCCATATCTACTGATCGACTATTTGGAAGCTGTTTTTCCGGCTTTTCTTCGAACATACTCATTCACATAGCGGATCCCTTTACCCTTGTAGGGCTCCGGTGGCCGCAGGGAACGGATTTTGGCGGCAACCTGTCCAACTGCCTGCTTGTCAATCCCGGACACCATTACCTTGGGGTTTCGTCCACGTCCACCCCCTTCAGCGGTAATGTTCACCCCTTCAGGGGGTACAAAGTAAATGGGATGAGAGAACCCGACTGCCAATTCCAGTACTCCTTGCTTCACCTCCGCACGTGTTCCCACCCCAATGACCTCCAATTCCTTCTGAAATCCCTCCGTGACCCCCTGGACCATGTTCGAAAGGAGCGAACGATACAGGCCATGCATGGCGCGATGACGCTTCTGGTCCGTCGGTCGTTCAACCTTGAGCATGTTCGCGTCCTGCGATAAGGTCAACTCAGGTGAAACCTGAAGTTGCAACGTCCCCTTGGGGCCCGTCACCGTCACCTCGTTCCCTTTGGAGATGTTGACTTGAACCCCCTCGCTGACTGCAATACTTTGTTTTCCAATCCTTGACATCTTAAAACACGTGTGCGAGCACTTCACCACCCACATGAATGCGCTCGGCTTCTTTATCGGTCATGACCCCCTGTGAAGTAGACAAGATGGCAACTCCAAGTCCATTCTCTACACGAGGCAACTTATCTGCTTTTGCATACACTCTCAAACCCGGCTTGGATATCCGCTTCATTGATCGGATTGCACCATTCCCATGGCGGTCATACTTGAGAAAAATGCGCAAACGTCCCCGACCTTCGTCGTCAACGTTCAAAAATCGCACAATGTACCCTTTGTCTTTCAGGATCTGAGTGATCGCCCGCTTAATTCGGGATGCCGGAATGTCTGTGTACCTATGTCCCGCCATCTGCGCATTCCGCAGCCTGGCAAGGTAATCTCCAACCGGATCTGTAATAACCCCCATTTGCTTACCAACTTGATTTACGAATTCCCGGAATTTTCCCGGCCCGAGCCATGTCACGGAATGCAATTCTTGACAGACCATACACCCTAATATATCCGCGTGAGCGTCCCGTCAGTTGACACCGATTGCGCAACCTTGATGGACTTGCATCACGCGGAAGCATCTGCAGGCCTTCATAATCCCCTTTGGCTCGCAACTCTGCTCTGCGCTCGGCATATTGCGCAACCATCCGCTCGCGCTTTTTCTGTCGGGCTATAACACTCTTTTTTGCCATGTATTCTGTTTTCTTTCGTTATCAGGCAGCTGCGCTCTGTCGACGTACAAATGGCATCCCCAGCTCCTTGAGAAGTGCAAAAGCTTCTTCATCCGAGGATGCACTCGTTACAAACGTGAGTCCAAGACCCGATATGCGATCAATTTGATCCACATTGATCTCGGGGAAAATAATTTGCTCCTTGATTCCCAAAGAATAATTTCCCCGACCATCGAAACTTCCATCAGGGACACCACGAAAATCTCGTACCCGTGGCAAAGCCAGCGTGATCAGCCGATCCAGGAACTCCCACATACGATCCCCGCGAAGCGTGACACTGGCACCGATGGGCATCCCCTCACGGAGCTTAAAATTCGAAACACTCTTGCGTGCACGCCGCACAATCGGCTGCTGCCCAGTGATCCGCCGGAGCTCATCCACTGCACCATCCAAAAGCTTTGCATTCTGGGTAGCCTCACCGACACCTTTATTGACCGTGATCTTGACCAAGCGTGGAACCTGCATCCGGTTCCCGTAAGAGAACTGCTTGGTCAACTGCCCAATAATTTCTGATTTGTATTGCGTCTTCAAACGCGGTTCATACTGTGCCATAACCCTAATTCAACTCCTCTCCCGTTGATTTTGCATAACGGATCCATTCTCCCCGGCCCGTTTCCGGGTCTTCAATCCGTTTACGTCCGATTCGTGTTGACAGGCCATTGCTGTCCACGGGCTGTACATTGGAAATATGAATGGACATTTCACGCTGCACGCGGCCGCCCTGTGGGTAGACCTGACTGGGACGGGTATGGCGGATCCGCAAATTGACCCCCTCCACAATCACACGCCCTTTGTCAGGAAAAACGCGAAGAACCTTCCCAACGTATCCCCGATCCCTGTCAGGACTTCCCTTAGAAGCCGTAATCGACTTTGTCAACATGACCATGTCTCCTTTTTTGACATGGGTTTTCTTTGTTTTTCGTCGTGATTGACCCATAATTCTCTAAATCACCTCTGGCGCCAAGGAAACAATACGCATATACTGTTTCTCACGCAATTCCCGTGCCACCGGTCCAAAAATTCTAGTGCCTCTGGGTTCTCCCTGAGCGTTCAGCAGAACCGCTGCGTTTTCGTCAAATCGGATGTAGGACCCATCCGCACGACGCAATTCTTTACGCGTACGTACGACAACGGCTCTGGATACATCCCCTTTTTTGACATCTCCTCCAGGAATCGCAGATTTCACGGAGACCACAATACGATCTCCGATCCGTGCATAACGCCGGCCGCTTCCTCCCAAAACACGGATACACAGCACTTCTTTTGCACCGCTATTATCCGCTACAGCTAATCTGGACTCTTGTTGTATCATCGGATTGGCTTATTTCGCGCGCTCCACAATTTCCAACAGACGCCACCGCTTCTTCTTGCTCAGCGGTCTGACTTCGTTGATTCGCACCGTATCGCCCTCGCGGGCCTGTTCCTGCTCATCATGTGCGAACAGACGTCCGGTTTTCTTGATAAACTTGCCGTAAATCGGATGTCGGACCTGGCGCTGAATACCGACCACAATCGTCTTGTTCATCTTGTCACTAAGAACAATCCCGGTACGCTCTTTACGGGAAGACCTTTTTACATCACTCATGTTTATCCTCGACAGCCTGCTCCTTGAGAATTGTTTTCAAACGTGCTAGAAAGTGACGCTTTTCTCTAAGCAGCATCGGGTTCTCCAATTGTGCAATGGCGTGTCTGAATTTTAATTCGGCCAATTGCTCTTCTTCTTCACGAATCCGCTCCTGCACCTCCTGGATGCTGAGGGCTCGTACGTCTGTTGCTTTCATAATCATCTAATTCTCCACATAGTCAGGCCGCACAACAAACTTGGTTTTGATTGGCAATTTTTGCTGAGCCAGCCGCATGGATTCCTTTGCAAGCTCAAGGGGGACCCCTCCACCAATCTCGAACAGGATCCGTCCTGGATGAACAGGAGCCGCCCAATGATCAATGGCGCCTTTGCCTTTCCCCATCCGAACCTCTGCAGGCTTGCTGGTGATCGGCTTGTCGGGGAAAACTCGGATATAGACCTTCCCAATGCGTTTCATTCGCCGGGTCATTGCAATCCTCGCAGCTTCAATCTGTCGACTGGATATCCGTCCTGGCTCAAGAGCTTTGATCGCAAAATCTCCAAAACTCACGCGTGCACCACGCGTTGCATTCCCTTTGATTCTGCCTTTTTGTTGCTTGCGGTACTTCGTCCGCTTTGGCATCAACATGATTTGTGTCTCTCTTTACCTTGGATAACTATCGTCGATTTCCACCTCTGCTGCGACCACCGCCTTGACCACCTGCACGGGCTCCACGACCTCCACGGCTACCGCGGCGGCGATCCCGGGCCTTACTACTCTCACTGCCACGTCCTCCCGTCTGCATTTGACGCAGTTGCTGGCGCTGGGCCTGCACGTTTGGACTAAGGTCTGGGCGCCCTAGTATCTCACCACGGTAAACCCATACCTTCACTCCCGTGGTTCCATAAATCGAATACGCGGTTGCCTCTGCGTAATCAATATCTGCGCGGATCGTATGCAGAGGCACACGCCCCTCCAGATACTGTTCGACCCGCCCCATTTCGGCACCACCAAGCCGTCCGCCCACTCTGATACGAATTCCCTGTGCTCCCATACGCATCGCTCCCTGGAGTGCCTGCTTCATGGCACGCCGGAAGGAAATCCGTCCTTCGAGCTGCTGTGCTACATTTTGCGCAACCAAGCTGGCATCCAATTCTGGCCGTTTGATCTCATTAATATTGATCTGGATCTCCTTGGTTGTGATCCGCTTGAGTTCTTCACGCAATTTTTCGACTTCCTGACCTCCCCGGCCGATAACGACACCTGGTCGGCTGGTATGGAGCGTGAGGATGATCCGCTTCGGTGTACGTTCAATCACAATACGACTGAGACCGGCACGCTTCAGTCGAGCCGTAAGGTAGCGGCGCAATTCCTCATCTTCGAAGAGCTTGGCAGCAATATCTTTCTTTTTGGCATACCAGTTCGAATCCCAACCCCGGATGGTACCGAGGCGAAAGCCAACTGGATGTGTTTTCTGACCCATTGATTAAGAGCTACTAGATTTCGGCTTGAACAGTTACGGTTAGATGGCTCATACGCTTGCGGATCGGGTGTGCCCGACCACGAGCGGCGGGTCGAATCCGTTTGAGTACAGGGCCTTCATCCACCCTGATTTCCTTCACGAAAAGATTATCCTCGTCGAACCTCTCGTCCGGATTTTTATCCATGAGATTATGTACCGCTGACCGGATGGCCAGAGATACAGGCCTGGTCGCAGCATGTGGTAGAAAATGCAGTGCATTCAGTGCCTCGGAAACCGATTGGCCCCGAACCACATTGACAACGCGCCGCATCTTGCGCGGCGAACTGGGAATATATTTGCGTATCGCGCGTGCCTCCATGATCAATTAGCTCCCCCGTCTGTCTTTTTTGGATCCGGCGTGACCGCGGAAATTTCTCGTCGGGGAAAATTCACCCAAGCGATGTCCCACCATATTTTCGGTCACATAAACCGGAATAAACTGTCTCCCATTATGAACCGCGAATGTATGTCCCACAAAATCCGGGGTAATCATAGACGCACGGCTCCAGGTTTTTACTACCCTTTTCTTATCTGTCTGGTTCAACTGGTCCACCTTGCGTTGAAGCTTATGGTGAACAAAAGGTCCTTTCTTGAGAGATCGCGACATGGTTATCTGCGTTTAGCGTCACGTCGACGCACGATGTACTTGTCTGAAGCGGACTTACGCTTACGAGTCTTATATCCTTTGGCTGGAACCCCTGAAGGAGAGCGCGGATGTCCTCCACTCGCTTTTCCTTCTCCACCACCCATCGGATGATCAACCGGATTCATGGCAACTCCCCTGACCTTGGGGCGGACCCCCATCCAGCGCCGGCGACCGGCTTTGCCCAAATCAATATTCATGTGATCAGGGTTACTGGTCGTACCGATCGTTGCCCTGCATTCAGCAAGAATTCGACGAACTTCACCACTGGGCAGCTTCAGTGTAACATACTTGCCCTCGCGAGCGGTCAGCTGGGCAAATGTGCCCGCAGAACGTGCAAGCTGAGCACCTTTACCAGGCTTCATCTCAATTGCATGCACGAAAGTCCCCAAGGGGACCCTTCCCAATGGAAGACAATTACCAATCTCCGGCGGTGCATCAGGACCATTTTGGACCTGCTGGTCCACGGCAAGCTTATCTGGTGCAATAACATAACGCTTGTCGCCGTCTGCATAGACCAGCAACGCGATCCTCGCCGACCGGTTTGGATCATACTGGATACTTGCTACACGCGCAGGAACGCCATCCTTGTTGCGCCGAAAATCAATTACCCGGTAGCGCCGCTTATGCCGCCCCCCCTGATGGCGTACCATGATACGCCCGGTAGAATTACGGCCGCCACGTCGTTTGACCGGGCGCAAAAGCTTCTTTTCTGGCGTACTGTCGGTAACCTGATCAAAAGAAGATACCGAGCGCTGACGCTGCCCAGGGGTAACCGGATTAAGTTTACGAATCGCCATGGTCCTATATGCCCTCGAAAAAGTCAATCTGCTCACTATCCGGCATCAGCGTCACAATCGCCTTTTTATAGCTGGCGGTTCGTCCGAGTCTGACTCCCTGACGTGTCATCTGGCGGCGGTATTTACCGCGCACATTGATTGTACGTACTTCCTTGATCTTGACCGTCGGAAATCTTTCCCGTACAGCCTGCTTGATTTCGATTTTATTGGCCTTCGAATCCACGATAAACGCGTAGTGACCCTCTTCCATCTGTGCGGAGAGTTTCTCGGTAACTAAAGGTCGGATCAATACTTGTCGACTCATGGCAATCAGTTGCTTAGCGTTGAGGCCCAAAGATCACTCCATACCGCGAGAGCATCCTCCTCACACACCAATATCCGGGCTCGGAGAATATCCTCGGTGCTTACGTTACGTGCTTCACGTACCACAATACGGTTCAAATTTTTGCTGGAGCGAAATAGCTCAGGGCGATTGGAGGCCGTCACGATCAATACCGGCTGCCCCTCCAGTTCCAGATTCCCCAGAAGAGTAAGCAGTGTACGCGTATTGGGGGATTCATAGTCGAGAGGAGCCACCACGCGAATCGCATCTTCGCGAGCCTTGTAGCTGAGTGCAGAGCATCTGGCATTACGCCGCACTTTTTTACTTAGCCGCACATTATACTGATGTGGCCGCGGGCCAAAAGTTCTCCCGCCACCTCTTCGAAGCGGAGAAGCCGCATTCCCGGCGCGCGCCATCCCGGTACCTTTCTGGCGGTAAAGCTTACGGTTTGATCCTCTGACCTCTCCCCGCTCTTTGGTTTTATGAGTGCCTTGGCGTGCTGCAGCCTGTGTTCTGCGCACATCTAGCCACAGAACATGATCATTCGGGTCTACACCAAAGACTGCCGTATCAAGGGCAATCGTGCGACCTGCAGGCGATCCATTATGCTGATAAACGTCCAACTCCATGCTTCCAATCAGCCTTGTTTAAATAGTTCTACCATTCCGTTGACCGGCCCCGGAACCGCTCCACGAACCAGTAACAGATTATGCTCAGGGATAATGCGGATCACATCAAGATTTTTGACCGTGACACGCGCGTTTCCCATTTGACCTGCCATACGCATTCCCTTCATCACCCTCGAGGGATCACTGGAAGCGCCAATGGATCCAGGTGCACGTTCGCGGTTATGCTGTCCATGAGTCCGGTCGTTCACCCCGTGAAAGCCATGACGCCGAACAACCCCCTGAAACCCTTTCCCCTTACTCAATCCCGCAACGTCGATCATCTTCCCCTCCACAAAAACATTCTCTACACGAACCTCGTCTCCGACCTCCGGCGTATCCCCGTCCCACTCAAACTCCTTGAGTATACGCTGAGGAGGAACCCCTGCCGCTTGAAAATGGCCGTTCAGTGCTTTGCTGGTCCGTCGTTCCTTACGAGCACCAAATCCCAGTTGGACCGCATCATACCCGTCCTGCCCATCGTGCCGTTTAACCTGCACAACGCGGTTTGGGCCAACTTCAATGACCGTGCAGGGGATATTATTGCCTGCTGCATCAAAGATACTGGTCATGCCAACTTTTTTACCAATCATTCCACTCATTACCACGCGAAAAAGGGCTACTTTCAATTACACCTTGATTTCTACATCAACACCACTGGGAAGCTCAAGCTTAAGCAGCGCATCCACTGTCTTGGTGCTGGTTGAGAGTATATCAATGAGACGATTATGACTCCGGCTCTCAAATTGCTCCCGACTTTTCTTGTTCACATGCGGGCTTCGCAGTACGGTATACACCGCTTTTTTGGTCGGAAGCGGAATGGGGCCACTGACCAAAGCACCGGTCGCTTTCACTGTCTTAATAATTTTCTCCGTGCTCTTATCAATCAGCGAGTGATCGTAGGATTTGAGCTTAATACGGATTTTTTGCCCTGTCATGATCAGGCGTACGTTTAGTCAAGAATTTTGGTAACCACACCGGCACCGACCGTCCGGCCACCCTCACGGATTGCGAACCGAAGTCCCTGCTCCATCGCCACCGGCTGGATCAACTTCACCTTGAACTGCGTGTTATCCCCCGGCATCACCATCTCCGTCCCCGAAGGCAACTCTATGTCCCCCGTCACATCCGTCGTACGAAAATAAAATTGCGGTCGATACCCCGGAAAAAACGGCGTATGACGACCACCCTCGTCCTTGCTCAATACATACACCTCACACGTAAACTCCCGGTGCGGCTTGATCGAACCCGGATGAACAACCACCTGGCCACGCTCCACACCATCCTTCGCAATCCCCCGAAGAAGTAAACCAACATTATCCCCCGCCTGACCCTCATCCAATATCTTCCTGAACATCTCCACACCCGTCACCACCGTATCCGTCTTCTCCTCCCGAATCCCCACGATCTCCACCTTCTCACCCGTACGAACAATCCCCCGCTCCACACGACCCGTCGCCACCGTCCCGCGACCCGTGATCGAAAATACATCCTCCACCGGCATCAAAAACGGCTTGTCCTTGTCCCGCTCCGGTGTCGGTATATAACTGTCCACCGACTCCATCAATGATAACACCGTATCCTCCCAATCCGATTCCCCGTTCAATGCCCCCAGCGCTGAACCCTGAACCACCGGTATGTCATCCCCCGGAAATTCATACGCATCCAATAACTCCCGAATCTCCATCTCCACCAACTCCAACAACTCCTCGTCATCCACCAAATCCACCTTGTTCATGAACACCACGATATACGGTACCCCCACCTGACGAGCCAACAAAATGTGCTCCCGTGTCTGCGGCATCGGTCCATCCGATGCATCCACCACCAATATCGCCCCATCCATCTGTGCCGCTCCCGTCACCATGTTCTTCACATAGTCCGCGTGACCCGGACAGTCCACATGCGCGTAATGACGATTCCCCGTCTCATACTCCACATGCGCCGTCGCAATCGTGATCCCGCGCTCACGCTCCTCCGGTGCATTGTCTATCGAATCAAACGAACGGATCTCCGTTCCGCCGTAACGATCATTCAACACCCGAGTGATTGCCGCCGTCAACGTCGTCTTCCCGTGATCCACATGACCGATCGTCCCCACGTTCACGTGAGGCTTCGTACGCTGAAATACTTCCTTTGCCATTGTCTAGCTGATAATCTAGTTGGTTAATGCAGAGCCGCCTCTCGGATTTGAACCGAGGCCCCCTTCCTTACCATGGAAGTGCTCTACCCCTGAGCTAAGGCGGCCATTAAAAACAATTGAGCGGGAGACGAGGCTCGAACTCGCGACATTCAGCTTGGAAGGCTGATGCTCTACCAACTGAGCTACTCCCGCTGGTGTGGGCAGGGAAGGATTCGAACCTCCGAAGACTAAGTCAGCAGATTTACAGTCTGCCCCCGTTGGCCACTTGGGTACCTGCCCAAAGCAAAAACTGGTTGTATTGTTGAGAATTTTTCGTTCCTGTGTCTCCCAGGTTTATGAAATATCATACAGAGCTGGCGAAGGGACTTGAACCCCCGACCTGCTGATTACAAATCAGCTGCTCTACCAACTGAGCTACGCCAGCAGCAAAGCCCCATTACACTACAGCCTTTCATTATACGCAACAAATATGAAATAGTCAAATTTTTGAGCGAGTTCGTCGAATTGCTTTATACAGCTGCCAAGCAAGAAATATAAAAATCAGTGCTGAGATCAATCGTCCATAGCGTGCCAGGTACTCAACCACGCGCTCCCATTCATCCCCGATAACATACCCCAGTACAGCGATCAGTGTTACCCAGACCGCTGCGCTCAGAGAGGCCAAGAGTCCCACAGGCAAAGCCGGCATTCGGCTCATACCAACCGTAAAGGCGATAACCGTACGTGCTCCGCTCAAGAACCGGTTCGCTGCAACGACCGTGTATCCCCAGGCATGAAGCCAGTTCTGAACGCGAGAAACCGATTCACCTGGCAGCCAGCGCATTGCGCGTGATTCAAGGAGTCTTGGTCCACCATAGCGCCCGATATAATACATGCACATAAAGCCAAGAATGCCTCCCAGTGTACTAAATGCGATCACCGGAAAAATGGCCATCGGACCAATCGCTGCCAGATATCCCGCAAAAACAACAAGCACATCCCCTGGAATTGGAGGAAAAACATTCTCCAGCCAGGCGATGAAAAAAACCAATGCATATCCCCAGATTACTGGAATTTCCGTCGTCCTTTCCAGAAGGTCAGCAAAGAACTGTTCCATCGCAAACCTATTGCTTGGCAGATCCTGTAAGCAGACACACTGCCCAGGCTGCAGCCGCTTCCTCACGCCCGACCATGCCCAATTTTTCGGAGGTCGTGGCTTTGACTGATATTTGATTACGCTCCGCAGCTAAATCCTCGGCAATGACCTGTCTCATTCGGTCGATATAAGGACGAAGCTTCGGACGCTCAAGGGCGATCGTCGCGTCTATATTGACAAGTTCGTATCCTGCGTCCGACACCATTTCCTTCACTTTGCGAAGCAGTATGCGGCTGTCTACTCCCTTCCAGCGTGCGTCAGAATCAGAAAAATGCATCCCAATATCTCCCAATGCTGCTGCGCCCAGAAGAGCGTCGCAGATGGCATGCAGCAATACGTCGGCATCCGAATGCCCTGCCAACCCCTTTGAATGAGGGAGCTCTATCCCACCAATGATCAGAGGTCGATCCTCAACGAGTTGATGAACATCATACCCAATCCCTACCCTAGTGCTCATCGTATCAGGTTTTTCTTTTTCCATACCTGCTGCGCCCATTCCCAGTCGGATTGTGTGGTGATTTTAACGTTCCACCGATCCCCATCTACGATTCGAACGGATTGTCCAATGTATTCCATTAAGGACACATCATCGGTGGCTTGTGAAACGCCCGCCGCTTGACAAAATGCCCGCCGCAAAAGATCATACTTAAATCCCTGTGGCGTTTGCATTGCATAAAGCCCGTCGCGAGAAATTGTTTTGGTAAAAGAGCCCTCTTCCCCGTAACGCACAGTGTCCGTCACCGGCATTGCAACTGCTGCAGCACCTGCGATCTTTGTAGATTCAATCACTTTCGTAATGATCTGTGCTGAAACAAACGGGCGTGCAGCATCATGAATCAGCACGATACTTGTGGATTCGTTAACCGCTTTCAATCCGGCCTCCACAGATTTTTGCCTGGTTGCGCCTCCGGCTACGACCTGATAGGGGCTTTTCAATGGTGTAAGCATTCCTTTGATCACATTGAGATTCTTCGGCGGCCCCACGACCACGAGGCTGGAAACAGCGGGATGCTGGTCAAAAACCTGCGCAGTATGAAGCAGCATCGGAGCGTCACCTAAAAGGCGCATCTGCTTAGATAAGCCGCCTAAACGTGAACCCGATCCTGCTGCTGGAATGATTACAGCAACCATCAATCAGATGATCAACATGGCGTCACCAAAGGAATACAGGCGATACTTTTCTTTAATCGCAACCTCGTAGGCTTCTTGAAGAAGCTCATAGCCCGTAAATGCAGCCGTAAGCATCATCAACGTGCTGGCCGGCATATGGAAATTGGTGATGAGCCGCTCGGTAACGGCAAATTCGTAGGGAGGATAGATGAACTTGTCGGTCCAGCCTGACTTGGCTTTCAGGTGACGGGACACCGTCAGACTGGTTTCTACGGCCCGGACTACAGTTGTCCCGCAAATGGTCACACGGTTAACACTTGAATCTAGTGCCCGATTCACCGAATCCGCCGTGGCTTCCGGCACCGAATAGTATTCAGAGTTCATTCGATGCTTGGTCAGGTCTTCAACACCGACATAACTAAACGTGCCCAACCCGACATGTAAAGTTATAGGGACGACCTGAATCCCTTTTTCGATGAGTTCATTCACAAGCCTGGGCGTGAAATGTAGTCCGGCAGTCGGCGCGGCAACTGCTCCACGATGCTCAGCAAAAATCGTCTGATAGCGGGCAACATCTGCTGCCTCCACCTCCCTTTTTATATAAGGTGGTAGCGGCGTGATCCCCTCCTCGTCAATCATGCGATAGAGCAACTCATTATCCCCGTCACAGTCAAACCGGATCGTGCGGCCGCGGGAAGTTGTGTTATCAATGACTTCGGCGGCCAATCCGTTCTTGAAAAAAAGTTTATTGCCGATCCGGATTTTGCGTGCGGGGTCAACGATAACATCCCAGAGTCTACTTTGAGAGTTGAGTTCCCTCAACAGAAAGACTTCAATCTCTGCACCGGTCTTTTCCTTTTTCCCCCGCAATCTGGCAGGGAATACTTTAGTGTCATTGACAACAAGAATATCCCCCTCTGAAAAATAGTCTCCGATTTCATAGAAATGACGATGTTCAATCGTCCCTTTCGCCCGGTTCACCACCATCATACGTGACGAATCTCTTGGATCAACCGGATACTTCGCGATCAGCTCTCTCGGAACATCATATTTAAAGTGGGTCAACTTTAGACGCTCAATCCCCGTTCTCAGCATTCAGGTTTGATATGGCTTTTAAGTCGTTGAAAAAATACCGTCAACTGGATCGTGCCACGATCCCCGCAGAAATAAATTTAGAAGACATGCGCTGGCTACCCTAATTCTGTCTCCATGTTCCCGTCAGGAGATGGATCACTTTATGTTCCTGCAAAACCACCCCTATTGAAAAAGAGGTCTGTTGATGTGTACAAACCGAAAACCTTGTATTCAAATTATGCTCCCACAGTTGCCAATCTTCTCTGACATAGCTGGTCCGGGATATGAGATTCATTTCTTCTGTCTTAATGAATTGGCGGGCGCTGCAAATGAAAGTCTGTCGCAGACTGATACGCATGTGCAAGTTGTAGCACCTCGGCATCTGCGTAGAGTGGTCCGGAAAAAGTGATGCTGCGAGGTTGACGACGCGCAGAATCCGGCGAATCTTCCAGTACATCAAACCCATTGGGGACGCTCACACATGGATGACCGGTTAGATTGGTTATGGACAATGTCCCACCCCCGAATGTCGGAGATACAAATACATCCACCTTTTGCATCGTCTCATTCATACGCTGCAAAAGAATTGACCGGCATCTTGAAGCCTGAAGAAACTCAACCGCCGGTACAAAACGGTTCATCCGAAATTCATGCGGCCATGTGCCTTTGCCCTGCCGCACCATTTGATCTACTCCACCGCTGAGTGTCAATGCATCAAATGCAGCCGCCGCTTCTACGCCAAGCGTCGTCAGCATCGCGTCAACTGGCAGATCTCTCGGAAGTGTAACTGGAATGAGGTCTATGCCTAGTCTACGCAGTACATCCAAGGCTTCCGTATCCGTTTCTTTTCCTGAGTAATCGGATTCGAACGCTTCCATCAGATATCCAACTCTCAGAGCATTGACATCGTTTTGCAGCGAAAAGGGGAACGGTGCCTGAATGGTTGAAGGGTCTCGCGTATCTGCTCCCCGAATTGCCTCGAATACCAACGCACAATCAAGCGCGGAGCGTGCCATGGGCCCCAATTTATCCATACTCCAACTGAGTGTCATCGCCCCGTGGCGACTCACTAATCCATAGGTGGGACGATGGCCTGTCACCCCGTTTCTGGTTGAAGGGGACACGATGGATCCCAGCGTTTCGGATCCAATCGCAAATCCAACCAGTCCCGCCGCGACTGCGGATCCTGGACCGGCACTTGACCCACTGGATCCCTGGTCAATATTCCATGGATTCCTTGTCTTGCCCCCAAACCATACATCCCCCCAGGCAAGAGCACCAAGGGACAGCTTCGCAATCAAAACTGCACCGGCGGATTCTAAACGATCTACCACAGCAGCCTTCTCACGCAAGGCCTGATCTTTGAACGGCGTTGCTCCCCAGGTCGTAGGGTAGCCGGGAACACTGAGCAAATCTTTGGCCCCCCAGGGTACTCCGTGCAAGGGGCCCCGCCAAATTCCAGCATCCAATTCAACATCCGCTTGCGCGGCCTGTGTATATGCCAAGTCTTCCGTGAGGGTAATGACGGCCTGGAGGACACCGTCGTATTTCTTCAGCCGCTCAATGTACAATGTGGTGAGCTCAACGGAGGAGACGTCTCTTGATTTGAGCAGGTATGCTAGCTCTGCCACCTGCATGAAGGCAAGGTCTTCCGCTTTGGCTGGGCGCTCTACAGGATTGGGATCCCATCTCAAACCCTGTCCACCGGGTGCAGGCCGTACACCGGACCTGCTTGGATCAAATATGAGTGCAGGATGCACATCGTTGGGCAGTGCCAGTTCACGGATCGAAGCATAATGGTCTACATGCTCCTCAAGGTCTTCTACCAACTGTGTTCGCTGCTCCTGAGTGAGCTCAATCCCCGCGATCTCCTCTGCACACGCAATGGTTTCTACGGTGATGGGGCCCTTCTGACGAGAAAGAATGTTGGGGAATGTTGTGCCCACTACCCCGATTGAGGAGCACGCTGCAAGAAAATGACGTCGACTCAAGGACATCTGGATTATTTCTTTAATTATGGCCCCTGAGTAGGCAGGCGTTGTTTCATTCAAGTTATCCCGAGTTATTCGCTGCTTTTGAAAGCCGCCTTGGCTGCCTCAAGACGCCGTATCCGCTCCGCCTCTGAGCTTTTCGCTCCTTCCCGTGGAACCAGCGACAAAAGCAAGTCTATGCAGCGCACATCTTCAGAATACTCTTTGAGTCTTCGCTTATAAGTGGCTCGATTCTTGGTGCAGACCAGCGTATAGGGCCTATTTTGGCGCTCGGTCACAAGATCAATATCCAGCCTTAGACTTTGGACGGTTTGCTCAATATGCACACGCAGATCTTTTCTGACCTTGAACCGAGTAACACGTGCTTCAGGATTCTGGCAAAACGCCTGGAGTTGAACGAGGAGATCGCTTGTGGATGGGATCTCAGTATTGATGATCCAGTCCGCAGGTTTGTCAGGAGGAACACTGCTACGCTGGAGTAAGAAGTCGGAGGATTGCTGCCATAGCAATCTGTAGGCTTGCGTGCCGCTAATCTGTTCGGTTTTATTTAAATCTTCCAAAATTTCAGGTAACATCCGGTCTGGAGTAACTGCCTTCGGAAAATCCGCAATGATCGTTGCAGCGTATACGGATTCTTGCGTCAAGCCCAGGCTCAGAGAAAGTTTGAAGAGATTGCAAATTGCGGCGGAATCCAGGGGTTTTTCATCCCCTTGTACTGAGGGAAAATATTTAGACCTTTCCATGTACATGCGTTGACCAGCTTCCTCCTTATCAAGAATTCTATTGATCTCTTCCAGAACCGTCCGAAGAATCGAAATGGTTGATCGGGTCATTTCTCGCTCAACATCTAACCAAACAGGTCCGGCTTCGCCTAAATTCTTTTTGATCAGCACCAATAAGGAGATAACCTTATCGGGATATTTCGGCATGCATTGCTCCACTATTTTGATCAAAAACTCCTTGGCAGCCTCGGGGCCGACTATGCGCACCAGACCGACAATAGACGCGTCACCGCTGCCGATGTAATCATATGCCACGATCCGGTGAAGAAAGTCCGTCGCAAGGTCCGCATGCTTCGTTTCAACCAAGAGTTGAAGCATTTCAGGCAGATTACGATCGTAATGTGTCATTCTATTTTCCGGCCACAGGTCCACCAATTTGGATAGAAGGCTGCGCATTTCAGTGTCATTAATCTGATTGAGTTGCGTACCCACCCAAGACACTGCGTGTCGAATGCCGCCCCCTTTCATCACAATTTTCACGGTATTCTCCTTGGGCCATACAACCAGGACTGCGAAGCGATAGATGAGATCTAGCGTCGGACCATAGTTCCCCATGTAATCTTCCAGCAACTCCTCGTCAGGCTCAGCACCCTCTATTGCACCTGGAGGAAGGAGTTCATTTTCTTCCAGTGAAAGACTGCCGAAAGGTGGATTGCTACCATCACGGGCGACCCAGTTCTCTAGGTGTTCTACACGTTCAAATATCTCCGCGATTGTGGATCCTATTGAGGGCTCTCCCCAATAGCTTCCATCGTAATCTATATCTGGCTCGCCTGTATCCTGGATGTACAGTACAGCGGCGTACATGTCGCAGTCTGCGCCATCAGCGGCTTCTCCTAAAACCTTTGCCACGGCTGCATCAGTACCTTTTAATGTGTCAAATGACAAACCATCCTCGCTGTACGAGTGATCAAGCGACCAGACGATCTTGTCCGTCTGCCCATCATTCCTCCAGTCGATGAGGCACGACTTGACTTTCTCAGTCAATGTGGTATACTCAGGTGCTCCAGCCCATTTTTTGCCGGAGCGAATGAACAGATTAAAAACCAGAGATATACGGTGCCCCTTGGTCACGGGTCGGACTTCATGAAGACAATCTGCATAGAACGCTACATATGAAAGCTCCGAGGGTTCTTGAGTACTCATATTGTAGACGGTCTCATGGCCTCCGTGACGAATGACCACCTCCCCACCCTCTCCAGAAGTCGGTAGCGATAAAGTTAGGGTAGCAATCATCCCTGGCACTTTTTCCGTATCTCGGTGAGCAGCAAAGAATCCACCTTTCTCGTAGATGAGGAGCTTATACATTTCTGCATCAAGATCTCCTTCACCCAGCCCAAGGCCTTTGCTCACGAGGTCCATGATTTCTGTGAACGTATCAGACCAAGCACCACCGATTATATGGATCTTATCAGCATCAATCTGCCAGCAATCTCGCACGGATGTATCCAGGAGTGTCTCGGTTCCTTTACCGTAGGGAGCTCGTTCCGCCATATCAATCAGTGCATCAATTTGTGCCTGCAACACTGGAAATGATAGAGCTCCCACACTATCAACAGTGATCCGCGGCATCGGCACATACAGCTTATCGCCTACACAGTAATCTCCTGGGCGATCAACTGACCCAAGCAAGTCAGTCAGACGTTTGGCCGTCTCATCGTATTCAACAACTTGGTTATCCATTATGGTTAGGCATGAGTCTTAATTTGTGTAATATCAATTCGCAGCATCTCATGCAGGCAGTAGACGCCGAAATTTTCGTTGCATCCTACCAGCATAAGCTTCCTGACGGACGACAAGATCGTAACGTTCAGCGCATCTGTGCATGGCGAAACAGGAATATACTGTTGAGATCAAAACTGATCGACAAAACTGAGATACAATCAAAACGACTTGCCAAACAACGGAAAATCGCATCCTGCAGTGGGGGATTTTATTTCAGTGGATGAGTATTCCAATAGAGCAGGATAAGAGGCGTACATATCGTTAAGCAATCAAGCCATAGAAACGCTCAAAGAATCCTTCAAGTTTATTGAGAACCACCTGCTTTTTGATTGCATGATTGTTGTTCTGACTGAATCTTGAGGTTGGTGGCAATATCTTCGTGATTGCGGTTCCCGTATCCGGTATTGCGCCATAGCGGAAGGCATTCTCAATAAATGTTCTTGTTTCGGAGGAATGTAATCTTTCATCCTTGATAATCCGATCCAACTCTTTGCGCATTTTGATCTCAATGAATTTGACCCATGCTGCACCTATATCTGATTCTATGGACACAGAATCTACAAACTTATCAATCAGGTCTTTCTTGCTGCGCAAACTTGGGCTTGCGCTAACCGCACGTTGGATTGAATCACGGATTTCTTTATCCCCACCTTGGCCTTTTTTCTTCAGGTACTGCTCAACCCGCATCAGAATATAATCTACATTGATTTCAACGGACTTGATCAATTCAATCTCAAATACCAAGTCATCAACAATTGACTCCCTTTCGAAATCCTGTCCACCGACAATCTCTTCTATTATATCTAGATAGAGACTCTGATAATCTTGGAATGCACGATCATCAAGGATTTCGTTTCCTTCAAAATCATCGAAAGCAGTTAGAATATTTCTCTGCCTCAAAATAGAACCAAAAAGTCGGACAAATTCCTTTTTTGCCGATTCGCTGACGAGGTCCTTGGTAAACGGAAAATCGGCTTCAAGTGTGGCGATCAGGTCTTTGTACCCTTCGAAATACTCAGCAAAGGGCTTCAGTAATACAATACCTTTTGCGTCCTTATTTCCGAACAAAGCAAGAGCATCATTAGTCGCTTTTTCGAGGTCCCGGAAGGAAACAACATTTCCGTAGGTCTTGACTGAATTGAGAATTCGATTGGTGCGTGAATAGGCCTGAATCAGTCCGTGGGCACGCAGGTTCTTATCAACCCATAAGGTATTCAACGTTGTAGCATCAAAGCCGGTCAGAAACATATTGACCACAATCACAAGATCCAACTCGCATTTTCTGAGGCGCTCTGACACATCTTTGTAGTAGTTTTGAAATTTGTCGGATGAGGTATCAAAGTTAGTCGAAAACTGGCTGTTGTAATGACGAATGGCACCTTCCAGGAAATCTCGTGAACTCTGATCTAATTTACCGGTCTCAAAGCTTTCCTCGCTCAACAGGCCATCAAATTCTTCCTCATTGGGGGCAAAGCTGTACACCAAGCCGATCTTGAGTTGTTTTTCACGCGGTAGTTTTTCCTGTTGCTTGATGAATTCCAGGTAGTACCGTTTCGCTGCATCAATAGAAGCGGTCGCAAATATTGAGTTGAACCCAGCTATTTTCTTTCCCGAAAAATGGTGCCCGATGTTACGCTTGGTTTTTTGCCCAAAATGCTCCCGGATATAATTCACTACTTGAGTGATCCGTTGCGGGGCCAGTAAGGCATGCTCCCTGGCAATGCCAGCAACCTGCTCATCCTTGATATTTTGAGCAGTCTTTATGGTGTTAACATAGTCTATACGGAAGGGTAGTACATTTTTGTCATTGATTGCATCTACAATCGTGTAAACATGCAGTTTATCACCGAACACCTGCTCAGTCGTGCGATATTTTGGATTACCTTGACTGCTGGCGTTATCAGCAAAAATCGGTGTACCGGTAAAGCCAAACAGGTGATAACGTTTGAAGGCGCGAGTGATCGCTGCATGCATGTCTCCAAATTGGCTGCGATGGCATTCATCGAAAATGATGACGACATGCATCCCGTATACAGGATGCTTCTTGTTCTTTGCTACAAAGCGACTGAGTTTCTGGATGGTGGTGATAATTAGGCGCTTGCTCGTATCCTCCAGCTGATTTTGTAATGCTCTCGTTGACGTGTTGGAATTAGCCGCTCCTTTCTCAAATCGATCATATTCTCGCATGGTCTGGTAATCCAGATCCTTGCGGTCCACCACAAACAGCACTTTATCTATCTGCGTCAATGCCACTGCCAACTGGGCTACCTTAAAACTGGTCAATGTCTTTCCGCTACCTGTCGTGTGCCAAATGTAACCTCCCCCAGCAATCTTCCCTAGATTTTGAAAATTCGTAGCCGTTTTTATGCGCTGTAAAATTTGCTCGGTTGCCACGATTTGATAAGGTCGCATGACCAGAAGCTTGCGATCTACGTCAAACACACAGTATCGTGTCAAAATATTCAACAAGGTATGCTTCGCAAAGAATGTCTGGGTAAAGTCGGTCAATTCGTCAATGCGTTGGTTCTTTGAATCGGCCCACCAAGTGGTGAACGAAAAGCTGTTGGATGTTTTCTGACACGAGTAGTTGCGGCGTTCTTCCAGGTGGCCTTTGCGCACCGTATTGCTGTAGTATTTTGTTAAAGTACCATTGCTGATCACGAACAACTGTACATACTCAAACAAGCCGCTACCTGCCCAGAAGCTTTCACGTTGGTAACGATTGATCTGATTGAATGCCTGACGGATATCCACACCTCGGCGCTTGAGTTCTATATGCACCATCGGCAGGCCGTTAACCAACACGGTTACATCGTAACGATTAATGCGCTTCCCTACAGACTCGTATTGATTAATGACTTGCAACGTATTATTATGGATGTGCTCCTTATCAATGAGTCGGACATTCTTGGATGTGCCATCATCCCGATCAAGTAACTGGATTGGATCTTCCTGAACCCGAGCGGTTTTTTCTTTGATACTGTCATTGGCACCCGAGATCCTGGTTTTGAAGAAGCGCTCCCATTCTGAGTCGGAAAAATCGAACCCGTTCAATTTTTCGAGTTGGCGGCGCAGATTGATGATGAGTTCTTCCTCAGTAGTAATAGCAAGATATTCATAGGCCTGCGATTTGAGTTGCTCAATGAACTTCTTCTCCAGTTCAGCTTCGGACTGATAGGCCGTTTCCCGGGCTCCATCAGGCACGAATTCGGCAACGACCGTACTCTCTCCCGAAAGCGCGACCGGCTCGTAGCGAAGGGGCTTCTGATTTTTACTCATGCAGCCTCCTTGAAGGTGAGGAGCCGATCACGATAGTACTCATATTGCTTGCGGCGTGCGTTGATTTCTGCGGGTAGACCGCTGGACAGGTCGTTCACCAGCGCATCAAATTTGTCAAGAATGTCGACGATTTCGTGCTGGATTTCAAAAGGCGGAACGGGAATTTGAAATTTTGAATATGTCTTTATCCACTGCCTTGCGTGATTTTGAGGCGTATAAGAAATCGTTCTCATAGCGTAGTAGAGATATCTGAAACATACGCGGGAGTCTGTTTTAGGTGTGACTATTTTCATAGCGGAAGATTTGGCTTTGAAGGGGAATTCCACCCACTTGAACGCCGTGGTAAAGTCATCAAAGATAATGACAGGTTCAGTGGGAGACGCAGAATATATTCCCCTTTTCTCTGATGTGTAGCCGAGAAGAAAAGTCTTGCCTGCTGTAAGAACTGGAGTGGCATATTCGTCGTCATATTCAACGGACTCGACAAGATATGCACTTGGCTGTTCGTAGCTGAGAAATTCTCCCAATTCCACATATTTTATTGACGATTCATTAAAACTTGAAAATAATTCATATGTATTACATACGTTTAGGGGGGGGGGCGAAATTCAATAATTGATCCCTATAGTACTGATACTGTTTGCGCCGCGCCTCAAGTTCTGCCTCAAGTTCTGCCTCAAGTTCTGAAAACGTATCTAGGATTTTTACGATTTCGTACTGTACTTCAAGGGGTGGAACAGGAATGCGAAATGCTTTCACAGATCTATCAGAAATTGCCGGATAGCTCGCACCACGCTGGTGGGCTTCCACATAGGCATAAAAGGCTTCGCTGCCAAGGATATGGAACAGGAAATTAGGAAGAAGGAGATTGGACTTCGCCCGCAATACACAAAAACCGGTACTACAAATCTGCCCGTTATATTCTGCCGGAATCAGACAGTACCGCTTCAGCGTTGGTCTCGTTGTGGCAAAGATCACATCCTTTTTATGTACAATTCTTTGCGCTCGATTTGGAGCCGTTTGGTTATCAATGACTGCGGTATCACTGATGATATGGGTAGATCGATCAACCGAACTTAAATCAATGTATTTGAACTTCTTGCTTTGGGTATTTTGCCACTGAATATTGGTCGTACTTTCAACAAGCATGCCGATTGGCAGAAACTCTACCCCATCTGGACAATATTTGGCAATCAGCCTTTCAATCTTATTCATCCTCTATCTGCCTTCCAAGTCAGAAACAATGGAATCAATCTTTGTTCGTAGTTCCACCTGTCGTGCTACGATCCCAACAATCTCTTCATTTAATGCTTGGATATCAACTGGCTCACGAGTATCCTCCTCCTCAACATAGGAAGAAACCGCAATGTCGTAGTCGTTCTCTGCAATTTCATCGTGGTCTACCAGCCGTGCAAAATATTCAAGATCCTGACGCCCGGTAAATACATCCAGAATCTTTTTCTGATGCTCTGGCAATAACTTGTTCTTGTTCCCGCTACGCACAAACTCTGCAGAGGCGTCTATAAACAGAACCGCATTGTCAGTCTTTGATTTCTTCAAGACGATAACACAGGTGGCGATACTCGTACCAAAGAACAGATCCGGTGGCAGTTGGATCACGGTATCAATAAAGTTATTGTCAATCAGATACTGGCGAATCTTCTGCTCTGCCCCACCCCGATAAAGGACTCCGGGAAATTCAACAATCGCCGCTGTACCGTTCACGGCAAGCCAGGACAGAATATGCATGGTGAAAGCCAAGTCGGCTTTACTGGGCGGCGCAAGTACTCCCGCAGGCGCGTAGCGCGGGTCGTTGATCAATAAAGGATCGTTCTTGCCTGCCCATTTGATGGAGTAAGGAGGATTGGAAACGATAGCTTCAAACGGTTCATCATCTGGATGTGCAGGATTGATCAACGTATCCCCATGGGCGATATCAAATTTCTCGAAATTGATATCATGCAAAAACATGTTGATTCGACACAGATTGTAAGTAGTCAAATTGATTTCTTGACCAAAGAATCCCTGACGTACGTTGTCTCGGCCAAGTACTTTGGCGAACTTCAATAGCAGAGAGCCAGAGCCGCAGGCAGGATCATAGACTTTATTGACCTCCTTCTTGCCGAGCACGGTAATCCGTGCAAGCAGTTCGGAAACCTCCTGCGGGGTGAAAAACTCACCACCTGATTTGCCCGCTGCAGATGCATACATCATCATCAGGTACTCATATGCATCTCCAAACAGATCAATGGTATTGCGAGAAAATCCCCCATCCTTGCTTAATGGAAGGTCCCCGATCGCATCCATAAGCTTCACCAGTTTTTCATTCCGTATCCGGACCGTGGAACCAAGCTTGCTACTGTTGACATCCAAGTCGTCAAACAATCCCTTCATATCATTTTCGCTATCCGTTCCAATAGCAGAGCCTTCAATGTTTCGGAAGGCTTGGCTCAGAGTTTCATTGAGATTGGAGTCATGCCGTGCTCTGGCTCGCAAATTGGCAAAGAGCTCCGAGGGCAGGATGTAAAATCCCTTCTCCTCTACCGTTGTACCACGGCCGAATTCGGCTTCGACATCACTTAAACGGGCATAATCAAAATCAACATCTCCAGTCCTACGCTCCTGCTCATTGAGGTAACCAGTTAAATTCTCGGAAATGAACCGGTAGAACAGCATTCCCAGTACATAACTCTTGAAATCCCATCCATCCACGGAACCCCGTAAATCGTTGGCAATACGCCAAATGATCTTGTGGAGCTCCGCACGTTCGGTATCCATATGATTACTCATTTGATCTGTACTGTCGTGAATATTTTGTCATGCAAAGCAATTCTTAGCTGTACTGTAATCCACATCGTAATGGAAGAACGTGTACAATAGGATGGCATCTGCTCAGAGACATACAGAATCACATTTTGTGGAAGAAGAACTATCATCTATCCGGGTCACCTTATAATTCCGCATTCGAATTGCCCCGAGTGAACGTTCGTCGTCGAAAGGGATCCAAAACAGCCCCGCTGCGTCTCCCGTTTTCATTTCCAATGCTTCCATAGACCCTTCGACATCCGCGGATTCGGTTCCCTCTGGAGATTCAAAAATAATCGTAAATCTGTAGTTGACTCCGTATTCGTTTTGATTCTGGAGCATCATGACCACCCCATCATTGATGGCATCCGCCTTGGGGTAAAAAACATACAGGAATCGGACTCCTTCATATTCAAAGAGCACTTTCCATGATTCTTCACCGGCAAAGTTCTGTGCTACGCTGGTGTGGACAAGAAACATGGCTGCACAGACGGCCGCCATACGAAGCATGATCAGGCCTCCGCTAGAGCTTGCCGCGCCACCTCAGCGACTCGCTCGGCGCTGAAGCCAAACTGTTCAAAGAGTACCTTGCCGGGTGCCGAGGCACCGAACCGGTCCATGCACACCATGTGACTGGCATACCGCTCCCAACCAAGCGATACAGCCGCCTCGACAACAACTCGAACCGGGACGGATCTGGGTAGGACTTTTTCTCTGTAGGAATCGGGCTGCAGAGCAAACAATTCCCAAGATGGCATGCTCACCACACGGGTGGCAATCCCTTCTGACATCAATATGGACGCAGCGGCAACCGCATACTGCAGCTCGCTTCCAGTTCCAATCAAGATCACCTGGGGCTCTGACTCATTCTCTCCCGTAACGATATAGGCACCTTTAGCAACTTCATCCAACACTTTGGTCGACGGCGGAACCCCTTGCCGTGTCAGGATCAGGGCGGTCGGGCCATCTTCCCGCAGCATTGCTTCACGCCATGCGTACCGTGTTTCATTGGCATCGGCAGGTCTCAGGACAACCAGATTGGGGATCGCCCTCAGAGACATAACCTGCTCTATACCTTGGTGTGTCGGGCCATCTTCACCCGTACCAATTGAATCATGCGTAAAAATATAGATGACCGGCAGTCCCATAAGTGCGCTGAGGCGTAGAGACGGACGCAGATAATCACTGAATACCAAAAACGTTGCACAATACGGCCGCAGGCCGCCATATAGTGCCAGACCGTTACTGATTGCCGCCATCGCGTGTTCGCGGACCCCATAGTACAGGTAACTCCCTGACTGCTCGTTCCGTGTGAGAACGTTTTGCACCTTTCCTTTTGTCTTGTTTGAACCTGTGAGATCGGCGGATCCTCCGATAAGACCTGGCACGTTTACAAGAAGTGTCTCCAATACCTTACCGCTCGCAGCTCTTGTAGCCATCGTCTGGTCTACGCTGATCTTTTCGGCTTCATCAAACCAGCCGGCTGGTAATTCATTCGTCTGCAGTGCATCGAATTCTGCCCAATCCGCAGGATACAAGCTTTCATATGCGGACCGGTGCGAATCCCAGTCATTCTCCTGTTCAACCCCCGATGCAGTGCAATCCATTGCAGCTTTCACATCCGCCGGCACATAAAATTGAGAATCTATTTGCCAACCCTGAGCCTGCTTCGTGAGCGTTACTTCATCGGGACCAAGTGGTGCTCCATGTGCGGCCGCTGTCCCCGCTTTGTTTGGGCTTCCATGCCCAATTGTTGTGCGAACACAAATCAGCGATGGCTGACTCGCGCATCCCTGGGCTTCATGGAAAGCTTCCCGAATCGCCTGCGTGTCTTCCCCATCAATATCCCGAACAACCTGCCACCCATAGGCTGCGAATCGATCCTGTACACTTTCAGAAGACGATAAATCCAGTCCACCATCAATCGTGATCCGGTTATCATCCCACAGATAGATCAATTTTCCCAGGCCCAGATGCCCCGCCAGGGATGCTGCCTCATGAGAAACTCCCTCCATGAGGTCACCATCTGAGACAAGCCCGTAGGTGTAATGATCTATGATTTTTTCTTCTTCATGATTAAAGCGCGCAGAAAGATGTGCCTCTGCGATTGCCATGCCAACTCCATTCCCAAACCCCTGCCCCAGAGGGCCGGTCGTCGTCTCAACCCCTGGTGTTACGCCATATTCGGGATGGCCCGGGGTTTTGCTCCCCCATTGCCGAAAATCCTTGATCTCCTCCAGTGAAAGATCATAGCCGGTCAAATGCAATAATGCATAGAGAAGCATGGATCCATGTCCGGCGGATAGAACAAAGCGGTCCCGGTTGAACCAATCTGGATTCAAAGGGCTGTGCCGCATAAACTCAGTCCATAACACATAAGCCATGGGAGCGGCACCCATAGGCATCCCGGGATGCCCACTCCTGGCACATTCGACGGCATCAACCGCCAACATCCGTATCGTATCAATGCAGAGAGATTCAAGTCCTTTTGATGTCATCAGCGCTATAATTGAAGTTTAGCCTGCTCAACGAAGTGCTTGAGGCAGCCTAAACTGCGACTCGAACTGCTGATGCGGCGACCATTGACAATAACTACCGGAACCCCCGTGAAGCCCATTCCCGTGAAAAATTGACGGGTCTGAACAGTCCTGGAAGCAAATTCCCGTGTACTCAATGCTCTGCGAAAATCCCCCTCATCCAGACCAAGATCTTCAGCAAACCCGACCAGTCGATCAACGGATAAACCTGTTGCCGGAGATTGATGCTCAAAGACTAAATTCAGCATTTCCTCAAAGACCCCGTGGTCATTTGCAAAATAAAGAGCCCCAATCTCATCCATCGAATGGGTTGGCCCTCCCACGATTCCCACTGGCTTGAATACCACACGAACAGAGTCAGGATAAGCTTCCGCCAGTGCCGCCACATTTGGATGTATGGTCTTGCAATGGTTGCAATTTGGATCAAGGAATTCCATGACCATCACCGGAGCATCCTCTGGGCCAATGAAAGGATCATAATCCATGACAATCTGCTCCAGATTATCAAAGGTCGGAGAATCTGAATGATACATACATATTGCCGGATCCACATCAGTTTCATTCAAAGCAGTGGCAGGAGCGGACGCTTCATTTTTAGGTACATTGTAGTAGTCCCATGCAAGAAGCACCAGCAGAACCAGAGCTGCAATGCCGTGGAATCTGGACTCGCTCCTTGGAGTTTTATGCCGATCGTTCGCGGTGGATTTCTTTAGAAAAGAATAGAATGTGATGCCTGCAATCAGGGTCACTATTGAAAATGAATAGAGACAGAGCTGACACCACCCATCAATGGCCGTTGCCTGCAGGAGCGTCAGGAATAACGAGTAAATCCAGCCCAATCCGACAATGGCCACCCGACCTTTGATGAATTGGCTTCCCCATCCGCCGGCATTTCTTGCAATCAAGATGCTGCCAACTGCGATGACCACGTAAAACAAAAAACCCCACCATGCACTTGGGATTCCAAATGGAGCAGGGTCGCTGGCAATGACACCGGTACAATCCGACCCGATGCTACAGAGTGGATCTCCATCAGCACTACCTCCCTCGCTATACCAGAGCGCGATATGAAGTGTTAGACCAACACCTGCAAGTGCCAGCACATAAAGAAATCGTTCAAGATTCTTGCGATATACAAAAAAAGCCATAGCTCCTGTCTTTGATTCTTCCAAAACTAATGAATTCTATCCGGTCAATCTATCAAATGTGGGCTTGATACCATACAGAAATCCATCCCTTCAGATTATATGGCATTGAATTGTCGGATCGTGCGTATAAGCAAGCATGACGCATCATGAATTTCACTCAGTGGTCAGGCGGGAGCACGCAAAGGGGCTTGAACGCTTTGTTGTCCCGGTGAACCGTCGTTTAAGTGCTGATTTGCTTACTCCGGTCAGTGCCCTTCTGGCACTGCGACAGCATAGTCATTATGCATTCCTACTCGAAAGTGTCGAAGGAGGCGAAAATATGGCCCGTTATTCTTTCCTGGGCCGCAACCCATACCGGATTGTACGATCTGCGGGAAGAGAAGTCACGGTTGAACAAGTTCGAACGCAGGAGACTGTAACGGTCCCCGAGGCGAATGTGTTTGATGTCCTTCATCGCTTCATGGATGAGTTTATAGAGGTCAAGTTATCTGGGTTGCCTCGGTTTCGCTGTGGGGCAGTTGGTTATCTGGGCTATGATAATGTACGTCTCATTGAGCATTTACCGAACCCGCCAACGGATGATGTGAACCTTCCAGACGCAATCTGGTGCTTCTACGATACCCTGGCTGCCTTTGATCGCGTAAAGCATCAGATCGTATTGATCGCAAATGTGTTTATCACACCTGACTCGGATCTGGATGATGAGTACATCCAGGCTACAGAACGGATTCGAGAGCTGGAACACGATCTGCAATCTCCGTTTCGCAGCCCAGACCCCGTCAAGCTTGGCTCCGAGCAACTATCCTCGAATTTTGTACGTGAGGACTTTGAAGCTATCGTTGCAGAGGCAAAACAACGGATTTATGAGGGAGATATTTTTCAGGTCGTACTCTCCCAACGATTCTCTCTCTCATTCGAGGGCGACCCGTTCAATCTGTACCGCGCCCTTCGCCAAATCAATCCTTCTCCCTATCTTTTCTACCTTGATCTGGGCGAGGTGTCACTCATTGGTAGCTCTCCTGAAGTTCTTGTACGTGTTGAGGATAGACGCGCTGAGTTACTCCCCATTGCAGGGACCCGGCCCCGCGGCAAAACACCTGAAGAAGATGAACAATTTATGCAGGATCTTCTCCTGGATGCGAAAGAGCGGGCCGAGCATCTGATGCTGGTTGACCTTGGACGAAATGATCTCGGACGAATCAGCAAGCTCGGTAGCGTAACCGTTGACCGCTATGCCTATGTTGAACGTTATTCTCACGTCATGCATATCGTAAGCGCGGTTTCTGGGCTTTTACGCGATGATACGACGACCATCGATGTTCTCCGGGCCTGCTTTCCAGCCGGGACAGTCAGCGGAGCCCCTAAAGTGAAAGCCATGGAAATTATTGATGAGCTTGAGCCAACACGGCGGGGGATTTATGCAGGCGCGGTGGGATATATTGATTTTTCTGGAAATATGGATATGTGCATTGCCATTCGAACGATGGTCGCCCAGGAGAATCACATATTCATTCAGGCAGGTGCAGGCATTGTTGCAGACAGCATGCCGGCGCTTGAATATGAGGAAACAAAAAATAAGGCCCAGGCGCTCCGGCAAGCACTGTTAATTGCGTCGCAAGGACTCTTGTAATATTTAGTTTGTACAGCACCACTGATTCATGACCGTTAAGGAAATCAAATCTGCTTTACTCAGGAAAGGCTGGGCAGGAAAGACTGTCAGCCGTAAAGAAACCGCAAAGAGGCTCAATCCATTGATTGAGGCACAGGTGAAACTGAAACTTACATATGCCAGCCTCCTGCCCCTACTTGCATCAGATTCTGAACGACAAGAACTGGAACGCCTTTTGAAGACGCTTCGACTTGATGTTGGCAAGCTCAAGGAGCTTGTATTCAGCTGCGGTGAAATAGCCTTTAACGGCACCTCACTGGAACCGAAATCATTCAAACTGGCCAGCGATGATCCACTTTCAGACTTACGGGAATGTGAGCATGTATTCCGTGAACAATTGGATGCAGAGCGTCCTGTTCAGCATCAAATTCGCACAGAAGCGGTGCTTGGTCGTCTACGCAATAATAGCGATATCCGATTCTCCTTTATCCGGAAGTGTGTCCACCGTGCACTGACAGCCGCATAAAATCCCCCATGGTACCGTATCCCTTTACACCAGATAAAACCGTCGTCGTATCTGGAATTCAGTCTTCCGGTGCATTGCATTTGGGGAACTACTTCGGTGCACTGCGACAACATATCTCACTCCATAAAAAATACCCCTCCTATTACTTCATCGTAAATTATCATGCGATGACAACGGTTCGTGACCCTGATGCTCTATGGGCTCATACTCTGGACGCAGCGGTCACTTACCTGGCACTCGGGTTTGATCCCTCCAAGGGCAACCTTTTCGTGCAGAGTGATGTGCCGCTTCTCAATGAGCTGACCTGGATTTTCTTCTGCCTCACCCCCGTCTCACAGTTGGAAAAAGCAACCTCGTACAAGGATAAAGTGGCGCAGGGACTTTCAGCAAACTGCGGCTTATTCAACTATCCAATTCTGCAAGCCTCCGATATTCTCATCTACGGAGGAACGCTAGTCCCTGTTGGGGCAGATCAAAAGCAACATATTGAAATCGCACGGGATACTGCCCAACGGTTTAATCGTACATGGTCTCCTGACCAGCCACTGTTTCCAGTACCCGACGCACACATCATGAAAACCGTTGCGATCGTTCCTGGAATTGATGGGCGCAAGATGTCGAAGAGCTACGATAATACAATCGGGATTTTTGACGAGGGCAAAGCATTAACTCGCCGTATTAAACGTATTGTAACCGACTCCACTCCACTCGAAGACCCCAAAGACCCCGATCAGGACAATGTCTTTGCCTTGATTCGGCTGTTTGCGTCTGAAGAACAGCAGTCGGAAATCAGAGAAGCCTATCAGCGTGGAGGATATGGCTATGGACATGCCAAAAAGGTACTTACACAGCTGATTACCGAATACTTTGCACCGGCGCGTGAAAAAAGAAGAGAACTGCTCAAAGATCCCGACTATGTTCGGGATGTACTTCGCCAGGGAGGCATCAATGCACGCAAACGGGCAGAAGCGTGTATGGGCAAGGTTCGAGAACTTACGGGCCT
>CBDBMQ010000030.1:0-56959 GCA_965207565.1 Rhodothermales bacterium
TCAAATGCACGGACTCACCATCTTTTTGTGCGGTACGGGTTTCAAAATTGCAGAGGGTACCGCCTACCTGAATCCGCCTGGGCTGATTACCGCCGTAGTGTACACGCCGACAAACAGCTTTTGCCCGGGTCATTAACTCATGTGTATTGAACGGTTTCCCCATGTAGTCGTCTGCACCCGCTTCCAGGCCGCGTACGCGATCTCCCACGGAATCACTCCCTGAGACTATAATGACAGGGGTATGACAGCCAAACTTCCGTACCCGTCGTACGAGTGTGATTCCATCTATGCCCGGCATGGTTACATCCACGATGGCCACATCAAGAAAGTCTTCGGATTGCATAAAGGTTGCGGCATCATAGCCATTGGCTGTGATGGTGACTTGTGCTCCCTCTTTCTCAAAGACCCGCTTGATTGCTCTGGCGGTTGCGTCATCGTCTTCGGCAATCAGCACTTTGGAAAATGATTTTGGGGCTGCTGTATAGATCATTTTGAGTCAAGAAAGATGTTTTGTGGAAGAATGATGCGGATGACCGTGCCGACCCCCACAGTACTGGCTACTTCAATCCGCCCACCGTGTGCGTGAACGATTTCCTGGGAAATCGCGAGTCCCATACCATTGCCGGGAACCGTGGAATCTCCTCGAAAATGAGGCTTGAAAATATGGGGAAGATATTTGGGAGGGATCCCATATCCGCGGTCTCGCACTCTGAGTTGCAATCCACCGGATTGCAGTTCTGCAGCGATCACAATCTGAGTGGGTTGGCTATAATTGATCGCGTTATCAAGCAAGTTGGTGAGTACGCGTCCCAAGGCAGGCCCATCCCCCAAAATGGGAGGCAACTCTGTTTTTGCATGCAATAGGAATGTATAATCTGGATGCAATTTCTGGTATATGGATGCCGTGTCTTCGAGTAAGGCCACAATATCTACTTCGCCGTACCTTCCAGAAGCTGTATGATTTTCGAGCACACTACGTGCAATTTGGACGAGGCGATCAATTTGATCTGCAATGACTGCGTGACAGGCATGACGCTCGGGGTCATCCGGCCTCATCGTGCGTAATCGGTCATTATAGAGTGCAATCGCATTCAGAGGGGTTTTCATGTCGTGAGACAAGCTTGCGAGGCGTAGTTGAGTCATGGGTTTCAGTTAGCTTTGTATTCCGAGTGAAGGCCAGAGCTGTGGGGACGGGCTCTTGCCACAAAGGATATAAATAGGGGTTGTGATCTGGCTATAGGAAAAATGGAATTCGAAATCCCACTTGCCGATCTCAATTGCCCAGATCTTGAGGATGTAGTAATGAAATATCCCTGCATCTTTATGCATCGGGCAGCAAAGGATGATAGATGAGGTCGTGATCATTCTTATATTCTTCTCATAGATTGATGCCGGAATGATTGGAGATGTTTGGATTATTTCTTTCTGTACATATAATATATATAATTTATATCTAAACTCCAGCCAACTTGTAACGTTACAGAAACGATTGGGGAGTAGATTGTAGGAACAGGCTGAGGAAGCATTGCCACATTCTGAAAGCCACATTCCGCAAGGCCCGGAATCCGCCGATCCCCGTTTATTGTGACCGCCTTGCACACCAGAAGCGGATACCCCTACAGCTGGAACACATCCAGCCATAAAACCACATACCCCTCGTGATCCAACCGCCGCGTATCAAAGATCTGCAGTGCTTCCATTCGCACCGCGTGCAATGAAGATGCATCTCCGTATTCAGACAGTGCAAGGGGGGCTGCGCAACAAACGAATCGGTGTTGTCACTTGAATCCTCCCGTCCTTCTGGAGGGGATGTCCCGATTTTAGTTGATCTTTTCTAAGGGTGAAGAGATCCACGGAGACACTGGGCCCGATGACCATTCGATCCAGTACTTACCATGACATCAGCTGCATTGACGCTGAACACCCGCAGCGCAATTAAACGATCGATTCTGATCATCTTTATCCTGAGCAAGAACGAACCGAATACCGGAATATCACATACAGGTTGTTGCTGGGGAGCAAGAAATAAGACACGAAAACTGGCCAGGATAGCGAGTGCGTACGGATACGTGGTAGCTGCCAAAAAATAATTCCCCTTTTTTCGTTTTTGCGGCAGGTCCTCTCAATATCGTCCGATATTAACAACCCAGCCGCTCACAGCGATCCACAACGCATCCGCTCCCCGAAACATCGGATGAAGAAACAATCGGGCTTCCGAATGCTACTGGATGCACTGCTCGCCGAAAATCCGGTTTATCCACCGGGCGAAATATGTGACGGATGAGTAGCGGCGACATTAAATCTGGTCGAGCCTGAACGAACTGCAGTGAAACCGGCAAAGCTCAATGCCCTCCGATAAACACCATTACCCCTCTGCACGAAATACAAACACTGTCTGTGTTTGATATACCTTCCCTGGTCGCAGAATTGAAGAAGGAAAGTTTGGCTGATTCGGCGAATCCGGGTAATACTGAGTCTCCAGACAAAAACCCGTCCTTCGTCCATACCGTGCCCCCTTCTTGCCCGTAATGCTTCCGTCCAGGAAATTACCCGTATAAAATTGAATCCCCGGTTTGGTAGTATGAACTTCGAGAATACGACCACTCTCCGGTTCCAACACAGTTGCAACTGGCATCAGACCTCCCGATACACGGTCAAGTACAAAATTATGGTCATACCCTGCCCCATATAGCAACTGCGGATCATCGTGATCTATATGCTCACCAATCCTTTTTCCTCCTCGAAAATCAAACGCTGTTCCTTCCACAGGAAGAATTTCCCCGGTCGGAATCAGCGTTGAATCAACTGGTGTGTAGTGACTCGCAGCCAATGTTAAATGATGGTCCTCTATCGACCCCCCTCCCGCTAAATTGAAATAAGCATGCTGCGTCAGATTGACTGGTGTGGCTTTATCGGTCATTGCCTCGTAGTCAACAACAAGCCTGTTGTCCTCCGTGAGTAGATATGTAACACGTACATTGAGCGTACCCGGATATCCCTCTTCTCCATCGGCACTGACATAGTTCAGGGATAAACCCACCTGATTCGTGCCTTCGATGATTTGTTCTACTTTCCAATTTACTTTGTCGAATCCTTTTACACCTCCATGCAGGTGATTCGGACCATTGTTGCGAACCAGAGTATAGGTTTCCGCGTCCAGGCTAAAGGAACCCCCGGCAATACGATTGGCGTACCGGCCTACAATCGAACCGAAATACGGGTTTGCTTCAAGATAACCAGTCAGCGTGTCGTGCCCCAGTACAATATCTTCTATAGAACCACCCCGATCGGGTGTTGCCAGAGAAATAAGCGTTGCCCCATACGTGATGATCGAAGCCTCAACACCCGCAGTATTTTGTAATCGGAAACGCTCGACCTCCTCCCCATCCGGCAGCGTGCCAAAATACGTTCGTTCTACCATTGGTACTGGTGGCTCGGAAGTTTGACAGGAAACTATAACTGCTAAGGTAATGATGACGGAACAGGTACGCATACGTAATCAATTTTTAAACCAGCCTGCAGAACCTCATTTTCTTCTATGATCTCCATATCCTGAATGGCGTACCACCCTTCGTTTTGGGAATTTTACGACAAACTGTAGCTTATAAGCTGAACCGTTTCTGGAACAAGATGCTGATAGCATTGCGTGGTATTGCATGGCTGTATCTGCTATTGGCGTCCGGGATTGCGCAACTGCAAGCGAGAATCGTTCATGTTAGTGGCTCCAAGAACCCGTGAAGTTGATCCATAACCAGACCATCTGATTAGTGCAGTTATGGGTATAATTCCCTTCTTTTAGCCAAGAGAGGAGTTCAACGCAGCGAAAAGGATCCCCCCGACAGTGAGAGCCGTCGCAATAGCCCAACGCAAAAGCCGAGATTCTTGAGCTTTCATTTCGCCACGCAAATCACTTGCCATAGTGCTCATTTCGCCGCGCAAATCACTTATTTCGGTACGTACATTACTTATTTCGGCGCGTACATTACTTATTTCGGCGCGTACAGTTTTTATTTGGCTAGTCACAAAATCCTTGGTTGCAACATCTTGATGTTGTTTTTCGGCGGCACCCGCAATCGCTTTGGCATGCGCTTGTGCTTGTTTCCATGCAACCCCCGCATCTTTGAGATCACGGGCAATTGTGAGAGTATCTATCATGCTTTCACAAAAATATCCATCGCTTCTGCGCATCTCTACGCCCGTCCAGAATTATTGGTTCCCCGCTTGCACCTCTGCCAAGGCGATGCTTACTCACTTTGTTTGACTGTATCTCACGACTTCAGAACTCTCCATATTTGCTGACATGAATGCGCAGGCCGGTGCAATCTGCGTAATACGACATATGCTGAGGATGCCCGATCTCGTTGTTGCGTTGACGGTATAGATGCCATTTATCAAATCTACCTCCCAAAACATGGGGGAACATACATTGATATCGTCACTCAATTCCTTCGCCAACTCGACGGCCTGTTTTATCAGTTGTGCCGTGTCTGGAAGGCAGAGACAGTCTGCCTTCGTTCTTGACTGAGTCCCAATCTAATCTGTAGTTTCGTATTGCTGACTTCTATATGTGTTGCGGCTTGTTGGCGACCCGCCAAGATACTCCATGGTTGTAATTCCAGCTTCTTGCCCGTACATCCCCCCTGCTGCATAGGAACAATGACTCGATACATGTCGGGTCACCTGCCAAATGCAAGACCCACCTTCGCCATTTGATCTGACCAAACACAGATTTCATTGCCAATTTCCCCGGTTTTCCCCTCCTGAACGGCCGTTTTCGGGCGTAGCACCCAAAAGCACATTGTGTATAGACACTCACGATAATCGGACGGTCACGGATGGTTTTTGTCAGGATCGTCAAACAATAAGAGTTCCTCTCAGAAATTAAACAGTATACATGATACATACCAAGTACATGTATATAGATGAAATATCTCTATTGTGGAGCGGGCGCTCTAGTGGTGACACTGATGCTGATGTTTTGGAGGCAGGCAGACAGGCCCATGTCCGGGGAACTCTACCTTCGCGTGGCGCATGATTCGTCCGTCGTCGCGCGGGCCATTGTGAGTGATAGCGCCGCCAGCCCCCTCGCAAAAAAGCTGGTGACCAATCTGCTTACGCGTGAACTGCTCGTACGCATCGAAAAGACAGGGCGCTGTGGAGCGGTCATGGACCACTACGATGCCCTGAACCTCCACCTACGGGCGACAAAAGATCTTCTCGAACAAGCCTTCCTCGCTGCACGGCCCGTGCAGCTGTATCAGGATGATCAGCTTCGCTGCTTTGCCTATTCCGTCACCTACCACATTCCGCTCCCCAAGCCGATGAACTGGCGGAATCATCTGCTAACGAAGGTCCCTCTACAACTGACCCTCATTCATCCAATGGAAGATTTCAAATACTTCAAACATGAACCCAATGATTAAAGTACTTGCCACCGCTCTCCTTGTATCCGGTGTTGTGCAAGCTTCAAATGCGCAGCAGTTTGATCAACTCACACGCCCGGTGGCCACACTCACCGACAGCACACAGATCCAGTCAATGCTGGATGCACTCCTGATTCCAGCTGTCGGACACGTCCATCAGGCAGATGTCGTGGATGTGACCGCCAATGGGTTCGGCCCCAATGACCTGGTGATCCTCTACCCCTCAATGGAAACCTATGAGATCGGCAGCGATGTGCCGCACCCGTTGCAAACATCCATGAAATCATGGGAGATCGCCGCCGACTACCGGCTGGATGCCACACGCCAGGAAGCGCTGCGCGTCCCCTCGGATGCCCATCTGCGTCAGGATGCACGCGCAGCACTCACCGGAGATGTGCTCAGCACGGTGGCCCGCTATTATGACGGAGATGCATTTGATTTGCGCATGTCGCAGGATCCCCAAGGCGTACGCCTGGAAATCTGGAATTATGACCCGGAAGCCCTGCACTACCGAAAACCGCCCAACCCTGTGAGCCAAGACACACTCTGGCAGACATTCCGGTTCGCGGCACCCGCGGTCGTGATGGCCTTCAAGGACGCGACGGACTGTATTGAAACCTATGCGGAAGAGGGTCAGGTCCGTACGCGTCCATGCGAATGAACACCATCCTTTTTGTGATCTTGGTTGCATCCCCCGCCTATGCACAGGCCGTGGATACCGAGGTGCGGCTTGAACTGCGCGTTCCACAGGCTACCTGTGCGCTGGTGATTCAGGAGCATGTGGACTTTGGTGTGATTACGGGGCGGCAGGAGGTGCTCCGCCTATCCCCATCATCTAATAGACACCAGACGCCTGGGCGATTCACCCTCTTGGGGCAATATGCCTCGGAGTACATGGTCAGCATTGATTTTCCGAACCAGATCACCGGCCCGGGAACGCCACTGGCCTATGAAGGGCAGTGGGAGCAGGCAACCGCGGCCACCGGGTCATTCAAGATGATTCCGGGATCGGCATTCCATCAATCTGCAGAAGGGGCCTTCGAACGACATTTTCGTGTCGGAGGCCGGATCCAGGGGCTCTCCATAAACACACCGCCCGGCTTGTACAGCGGACAAATTTCAATCACCACGACCTGTAACTAATCATGAGATCTATCATCATACTCTTTGTTTTGAGCTTCTGGTGGGCCGTTCCCATGTTCGGACAATCCACTACGGTAACGGCATCCATTTCCCTTTCTACCCCCTCACCATCGTGCACGATCTCTGCGGTCTCCAACCTTAATTATGGCACCGTAGAGAAGCCGGGTACCGGCACCGGCTCCATCGTCATAAATGCCCAAACGGGTGCGAGAACCAGCAGCACCTTATCCATCAGCGGCTCCAGCAGTGTAGCACAGGCACGCTTGAGCGGATCCAATGTAGCCAGCTACAGCGTAGCGCGGACATTTCCATCCACGCTGACCAATTCCAGCAGCAGCTTAACCTACGCAGGTACATGGGCGCAATCCTCAAGCTCAAGCAGTAATTATACCACCGTCAATGGCTCCTCATACAGCGGAACCTCCGGCGGTGCGGGGTCGACATTTACCCGTTTTTTCAGGTTCGGTGGCACCGTCAGTGGCATTACACTCAGTAAGGCGAACGGGACCTACACCGGCACCATTACGACTACCGCAACCTGCAATTGAACATGAAGCGATACATCCTTTTTGGACTGACTGTCTTTTGCGGAGCCGCTCAGGCACAAACCAGCGGCACGATGCAGGTGCAGCTGGAGGTACTTCCAAGAGTGTTGACCGTGAGTGTCAGCAGCAGCCACTTGGACTTCGCGCAGCAGCGCGCAGATGCAGGGGCGGTTACTCTGGACCCGGCAACCGGGCTTGCCAGCCATAAGGCGGGCGGGCCCCATGCGATGGGGGAAGTGATCGTGCAAGGCCCGGCCGGAGCCGGGTTCCTGGTGAGTATTGATCCCCCGGTCACACTCCAACAGATCGGAACCCGTCACGAGATTCGCTTCACCCCATCCTGGGCCCAAAGCAGAGGCTGCAATCAGGGAGCATTCATGCTCATCCCCGCAAGGCAAACCGCTACAGGAATGCTCGGCAAGGATGGATGCACAGCCCTCCGATTTGGGGGGACGATCCACCTTTTGGGAGCGGCGCAGGGCCGCTATGCGGGGCACCTCGCAGTCCGAATCACCCCTCTATAGAAGATGATCCGCCTGCTTCCCTGTTTGCTGATCACATGCACCTGGCTGCCATGCCAGGTGCATGCCCAGGCTGCACTCAGTGTGACACCCGCCTATGCCGTGGTGACCAATGAGCAGCCCTACGGAGCATTCGTATTGCATAACCAGGGGACGGAGGGAGTGGAAATCACTATCAGCGCCAACTACGGCGTGATTGCATCCACGGACTCTACCACTGCAGTGATGCTCAAGGAGGCGGGAGAACTGGGAGATTTATCCCGGTACCTGACCTTTTTTCCAGACCGGTGCATCCTGCCGGCTGGCGGGGAGCAGACAGTGCGTTATCGGATTCATGAAGCCCCCGAAGGGGCGCATATTGCACTCATGCACTTCGCGATGCAGGAGCGGGGTGCCATCGTGGACGGACAGATCCCCTCGGTTGCCAGCGGACTCAGTATTGTATACAATCTCGTTGCACCCCTGATCTACCTCCAAGGCAGAGGAATGCCGGTTCTGTCTGCCCGCTTCCTGAAAAGTACCCCGGACGAATTGTCCCTGTACCTGGAGAATCACAGCCGATGGCCCTTCCTGGGAGGGGTGCGTGTGATCCAGAACGGACGGCAACTCGGCAGAGCCGAGTCCGCTGTCTATACAGCGCGCTTGGTACGCATCCCTGTGGCTGAGCTTCCTGAACAAGGCCCGTTGCAGCTGGAATTTGACGGGGACTACACCGGGTTGTCACGGGTGATCAAGCGTCAACTGAGTATCCCGGGCCCCATCAACCTGAACTGGTATTGATGCGGCAATGGGCACTCTGGGCCGTGCTGGCCTTCTCCATTTTGCGCACGGCAACCGCGCAGGTGCTGATGGAAGTGCCCCTTCTGTTGGAACTGCCCGGCAGGGAAGATCTGATCCGGGCATGGTATGATGGAGAGGAGTTTCTCGTGGAGGGCAGCGAGCTCTTTCCGGCTCTGGGATTCACCGTGCAGCGCAGTGAAGCAGGATTGGAAGCACTGGATACGCTGCATCGCTATGCGTTTATGTGCTCATCTCCACCCGGTCCATCGTGCAAGGTTCTCATGAATGATGTGCTGGATCGGCTTGGCAACGCATTGCATTTTGATCAAAACCGTCTGCATTTGACTGCATCCTCGGTTGCAACTGCGTTTGATGTACGTTCGCTGCGAACGCGCCAGCGTAGTTGGGCGGAGGTTCCAGGGCCTCACCTGTTTGGTCAAGCACGCAGCGTCTGGGGTGGGATGATGGTCAATTGGCAGTTGCGCCGGGATGCATTTGGAGTTCATCCTTCTCTCCGACTCATCGGCAGCGTTTTGCATGGCAGCGTCGAAGCAGATCTGAATCGCGGTCATTCATGGGTTTACCGGTATGACTGGCCAGAGCGAACATGGTTGACCCAGATAGAAATGGGACGCGATGCAAATGGATTCGCCGGGGTCTCCATTACGAACGTGCCCCTGGCAAGACAGCGCCTGCACCGCGTGCGGAATCTCCGCGGGCAGTCCGCCCCGCATGCGCTCATCCAGGCAGTCATCAGCGGCGAGGTCGTGGATCAGGTACAAGCGGATGCCAACGGACACTATGAACTGAGCGCCCCCGCATGGTACGGAACCACAAAACTGGAAGTACGCACCCAACCGCTCGGAGGACAGCGCATGCAATCGCATCATCACTACCTCTTCACGCCAACCTCTCTTGTGCCACCCGGCAAAGTATTCTATCAACTGCGTGCCCGTGAGCAGCACTCTGCCTTGGATCTGCAGTACGGCGTGCACCAGAGACTGACACTCCAAAGTGCACTGGCACTGCATGGCAGCCGCCCGGAAGCATCCGTCGGCTTCACGCTGAGCCCGATCACGTTCCTGGCGGTTGATACCGAAGTACAGATCCCGTCTGCGTACTGGCTGACTACGCTTCAACTGTGGCGCTCAGGGGTTCAGGTCACGGCTCATCTTGATGGCTGGCAGCGCCGACTCCAGAACCTGCATGCGACCGCATCGGCCAGCAAAGGTCCAATCAGTGTACTGCTTCGAGGCACAAGGTCATCCTTTTTGGCATCCTTCACAGAATGGGGGCGACGCCTATCGCTGCATCCCGAAGTCTGGCTTCATGCCGCCAGCGGACTACTGATGCAGGCCAGCTGGGATGTTGACCAGCTGCACAATGTGGAAAGAGAAACACATCACCGCTGGCGCTTTGCCGCAGGCTGGGCATTCCCGCAGCTTCGAATCGTGGGATTTGCGACCCAGGACTATATCCAAAAAACCTATGGCGTGGAGGGAATCCTGACCCTTGGGCATCCATCCCTGGCGTTCCGCGTGGGATGGGATGCCGATCATCAAATGGCAGTCGGCAGTCTCAGCCTCCAGTTCTCATCACCGTTTGGGAGCCTGTTTGCCCAGGGGCGCCGGGATGTGCACGGAATCTCGCATTCGCAGCAGGTTCAGGGGAGCGTGCATCTCTGGGACACCGTAAGGCTTGCCCCCTACGGTCATCAACAGAGTGCCTCAGAACTTCGAATCTTTGAAGACATCAATGGGAACGGCTCGCAGGATCTCGCCGAGCCGATCCTGTCTCATATTGATGCGGAGCTTTATCAGGGCGGATGGACACGCCTCCGAACAGGCGCGTTGTACGCGGCTTATCTGGAGCCCTACCAGCGCTACCAGGTCCGCATCCTGGAGGCATCTATCCGGGATCCATCCCTTCACCCTGCCACAGGATTGGAGTTCAGCTTTACAGCGGATCCGGGGCGGAGCAAGATCATCCATGTACCGATGCAGCGACTGATTCCGGTAATGGGAGAGATCACCGGACTGGATCGAACACCGCTCAGGCTCAAAGTACATGTGAACCAGACAAAGGCGACGGATGTGTATCGGGATGGCGGGTTCGCCTTGCATCTACGCCCTGGACACTATACCCTCACTGTCGTGGATATCCTGGACCAGGAGCCACTCGCCGAAAAAATGATCGAAGTTGGCATCGACCCACTTCATGTCATGATCGATCTAAAAAGGGATCAGTAGTGATGCGAACGGGACTCATCCTTCTGATCTGTATGCCAGTCCATAACTCCATGGCCACGGCTCTCGATGTCCCCCACTGCCCTGCCGACGCCACATGAGCCAACCCGCCTACAAAACCAGCTCAGACAGCAGATCCCTTCCTCTGACCCAAGGCACCAGTGACCGAGGCACCAGAAGTCGCCGGGCTCATGCAAAAGGTGGCGGATTTTCGCCCCAAAGACGCAGCATTCTGCGACGAGCAGCAGGGCGATCAGGTGACCGTGACATTTTTATGCAAACAAACTCATTAACCAACCAAAACTCATGACAGAAACTTTGCAGGATTCAACGCTTCTTCCACAGGAGATCCGGACCTTTTCGATTCTTGAGCTATTCAGCCAGGCAGGGGGCTTCCAGTGGCCAATTTTGGCCGTACTGACTGCCGGGCTGATCGTGCTGATGCTTCGGGTTGTGCGTCTTTTTCGGGATCATTTGGCTGCGCGCCCACTCATGCGACTACGTCTGGACTCCATCACTTACGCTGCACTGACAAATGCGCAACGTAGCGCTGCCGACAGTCTCTATACCCGGCTTCTTTCGGGAATGCTGCAGCTGCACCGCAACCCCGAAGCCATGGGCCGGGAGGTCAGCGATGTAGCAATTGCAGCACATACTGCATACCAGCGGACACAGCGAATCATCAACTACTGCTCCAGCACTGCCGGCGGGCTTGGCCTACTAGGTACGCTGGTTGGGATTTATGCGCTCTTTTCTGCGGGCACACGCGATCCCCAAACCATCTTTGCAGGAATCGCCATCGCGGTCGTCTCTACGCTTCTGGGCATTGTGACCAGCATCCTGCTGGAATTCTTTGAGACACTGATGCACGGCCATGTGAGCCGGTATATCGAATCTGCTCAGGCATGGGCGCAAAAAGTGCGCAGTCGTGTGCTTTTTCTTTCCGAGGAAGACGCATGAATGGATCACTGATTGTGCGATTGGTGGATATCACGCTTCTATTGCTACTGAGTCTGATGGCGGCCGCCAGCTTTACGACAACAGGGCTTGAACCCCCGTTCACCAATGAGCTTGAAGAAGAGGGAGTGCTCCTGACCCCGATGCAGATCGGGATTGCGCCAGATGGCAGCATCCATACCCAAGACGGAGCATCCATCACACTGGAAGAACTGGAGAGCCTTCTGGACCAGTGGCCTGCTGAAGTGGAGTTCATCTCAGATGCGCAGGCACCTGCGGAAAGATTGCTCGCAGTACACGCCGTCGCAAGGCATCTAAACCGGCAGGCCGCATTCCGGGTGCGGCACAGGCGGGGAGGTGCGCCATGAAGCGAAGCAGTGGACTTTTTCTTCGATTCATCGACCTTGGCCTACTGCTGTTGCTTGCGTTTTTGTCCGTTGCAGAGCTGAACCCCACATTGCAGGTTCCCCTTCCCGGAAAACCCGGAAGCCCCCAGGAGGTGGCAGCCGCGCGCGTGGTATTTAACCAAAATTGGGAGGGGATGCTAACGCGCCTGGATCAATCCGTAATACTTTGCCGGACAGCAGATATTGTGGAGCTTGCTACGTGCATGGAACAGCACGCATCCATGCGATTCCTGCTTGCCCCCGTGGAAGCAGCGACCGTGCAACAGGTAGTGACCCTGTTGGATCTTTGCAGAAGAGCTGCACATCCATGCGAGATCGAACCATTACAACCATGAACATCAAAACACAGGAACGACTGCTCGCATGCGGCATGACGGCCGCCCTCCTCTTTATACTGGGACTGATTGCAACCTGGGTAGAGCTGCGAAGTCACCCTCCAAAACTGCGGCAACTGTCACTGACAGAGAGCTTCGCATCCGTAACCAGCCGCCCTTCATCTGCTCCACCAAGCGTGATCAAACCGGCGGCACCCGTTCCCTCGAGGCGGACTCCCCGGATGCCAGAGTCCATCCAGTCGGAGCGATCGGTTTCTGCTCCGACCCAGCGCGTACTCCCTGCTACTTTGCAACTGCAACAGAAAGGAATCCCATTAAACTCTGCGCACAGGGACAACGGGGGGACCTCGGTGGCTGTGACTGCAAGAGTTTCACGGGCATCTTCGGCACTAACCCCATCACAACATGCCGGGATACAGCAGAACCTGCACCAGCCGCCTCGTGCAGTAGCCGAGGTAACCGGAAGATCAGATCCCTCACGTATATCCCTGGAAATTGAATATCCCCCACAGGCAAACCGTGTTCTGAAAACCGAAGAAGCAAAAAAGATCATCCAGTGGATCCGGCTTGCGGAGTCGGATCTCCCACCCGGAATCAAGCGCCATGTAGGGTATCAGCCAGGGAACTTGAGTGCAACCGCACTCCTCGAATATGAGGGCGAACCCTGGGAGATTTATCTAATGGCTCGTATGCCGTCGGAAGAGTTGCATGTCGTGATTGTTCGGAACAGCGCGACGTACTATGTCGTGGATCCGAGTTTTAAGCGGGATGGGCGGCGGTTTCGGGTGGGCGTTGCCCGCCGAAGTGGTGGCCAGATCACCGGGATCACCTCGGAAGAGCATGCAGCCTCCAGTAGCGAAGCAGTGCTCCATTACGATGTATTTCTCGCGTGGTGGGACGAGTTGAGACTGACATTGCAATGAGAATTTTCGCTTTTACACTTGTGCTCCTTATCGCTGGCTGCAGTGTGCCACCAAGGATTGTGGAGCCTCCCACACCTGCCAGCCCCATGCCGCCGGGGATCGACAGTACACAGATTCAGATGGCCTGGCAGCTCGCAGAAGCATCTTTTGCGCGCGATGCCGAAGCAGCTGCACATGCGGCGGAAGAAGGGAGGAAGCTGGCCGCGCTTGCGGACAGCTTCCTGCTGTCAGCACCCGTATCACAGGTTCGAGATACGGCCAAGGCACTGGTTTTATTTCACGCGGGGGTGGATCTACTCGGGCAATACTCTGAAGCCGACAGCTTACAGGCACTTGGGCTACTCAAAAACGCGGCGGCGAAGTTTGAGGAAGCACTTGAAGCGGACGCATTCGATAATGAGGCGAGGCAGTGGCTGGCTCGTGTGTACCAAACTTTGGCGGAGCGATTCCAACAGACTGGTGCGATCCAGGACCAACTCCGCGTATTGCAACGTCTAGTCATGTGGAACCAAGATCGGCATGATTACATCGCACTTTTGGCAGCGGCGCAGGAAGGGATACCGACCGAAGCATCTGGGATGACGGCGGGAGCCTTATGGGAGCGTGCTACAATGGTTGCCCTGGACGATGTGGCGATGGGGTTGAGAGAAGCCCCGGATTCGGCAGCTCTGTTTGCGTACCATGTGCGTGCGAGCCGGGCGTTTGTAATGGCCAATCGCAGTTCACTTGCACGCGCGTCATTAAGCAGTGCGCAGGCTTGGCAGCGCACCGAACAAGAGCGTACACTCATTCATGCGGACAGCATCTGGTTGGCCTGGGATGATGGGAATCTGACTGCACGCAAACGCTTTGATGCTCTTCTCAGCGAAGCTTTCGTGAATCCAGAAAGGGCAGCCGACGGCTTGCTCAATTTGCTTGAGAATGTCCAGGACCCGGATGCTCAGATACAAGTACGCCACCAGTTGGCACTGGCCAGGTATGCCTCTGGTGCAGAGGAGCAGGCAGTCCGTTTGATGCAAGCACTGGTGGCGGAAGATCCACACCAGAAAAAACTTGCAGAGGATTATGCGGTCATGACGTACAACCTTGCACAACAACTGCGCCGCGGAGGAGATCTGCGGGGTGCACTTGCCTATTTACTGCAGTGCGCATCCCTGGATGCACAGATCGCGGCCAGATCTGCATTTGATGCAGCGCTTCTTCTGAGAAACAACCTGGACGCGGCCATCCGGTATGCGCACATGGCGGAAGCACGCATAGATACGCTTGAGCAGGATGAGCGAAGTGCATTGTTTCGGTATCTGGCGGAGTTGTACCGAAGGAGTGGGGATCGTGAACGAGCCAGGGAATACATCGGATATTTGGCTGGCAGCCAGAAAAACTGACGGAACGAGTACTCGACGACAACTCGTTTGGCAGGGTTGAGAATTTAGTATCATTACGGGTCAGATCAAGTGCTCTCCCGTCTGGAATTCCTGCACTGATTCCATATGATTCTCGAATATCGAAAGTGTCAAGACCATTGTGGCACACCCGGTCGTCATTCCATCAACACAAAACGACCAATGCCGAGAATCTTCTTCTGCTTTTTGGCGGGAATTATATCTAAAAGTCCTATTTTTTCAGTCGCGCTTACAAATGAGGATTGATAAAATGAAAACCATGGACTGGTTTGGGGATTTATTGAAGTTAGGAGTAGGCAGCTTCCTCGGGAAACGAAATAAACGGCCTAGCCAAAATCTATTTCGTTTTCTCAGATTGCAATGTGTATCAAATGAAAACCTTCTACCTTGCATGGCCGATTCCGCAGACACCGTATGCAGAATCTTTACTGTCCGGTGTTGTCCCGATTTCCGCCTCCAATGAACGTTTTAATGGACACGAACATCCTAATTCCTTTAGAGGATACGGAGCAAGAATTAGATCCTCATATGGCAGAAATGCGCAGACTGTCCCAACAGAATGGACATATTTTAAGCATTCATCCATCTCAGAAGGAAGATATTTCTAGAGACACTAACGAGAAAAGAAAAAGAATTGTTTTTTCTCGACTAGAACAATATCAAGAAATCCCATCTCCTCCAGTGCTGACCCAAACCGAACTAGAGGAATACGGATGGAACGAGAAAAAACCTAATGACCGAGTTGACAACCTGCTCCTGCACGCTGTTTGCCGAGGTGCTGTTCACTTTCTTGTCACTAACGATAAAAAAATCCATGCGAATGCTCGTAAAGCCGGAATCCCCGGAATCCAAGAGCAGGTGCATTATTTCGATCAATTTGTTGCTTACTTGAGAACCCAGACAAAGAAAGAAGATTCTCCTCCACCCGGAATTCAGAAAATCTTCTTGCACGAGATCAATGTCCGTCAGCCCTTCTTTGATTCATTGCGTGAAGGTTATAGCGACTACGACGCTTGGTACCTAGACAAGGCTAAGGAAGGACGAAAAGCTTGGTGTATTCGTGAAAACGGAACCGTTGACGCAATTTGCATTTACAAGCGGGAGGAATCGCCTAAAATCACCGATTCAGACCTGGAATTGAATGGTAATGTACTGAAACTTTGCACTTTCAAGGTAGGAGAAACAGTCCGTGGACGCAAACTCGATGAAAGATTGTTGTACTGTGCTTTCAAGTACGCTGCAGAAGAAAGCATTTCTTACATATATCTGCATATATTCGGCGAACAGCACGAGATGCTAGTTTCGCTATGCGAAGATTACGGGTTCCGAACGGTTGGGAAGTACAAAAACAGGGACGAGGCGTATCTGAAAGAGATGTCCCCGCAGGAACCGTCCGATTCTGAGTGCAATCCTTTGACCTATGCGGTAAAATACTACCCCAATTACCTTGACGGTCCTGCCATCGCAAAGTTTATCGTTCCGATACGGCCGCAATATCATGAGAATCTTTTTGTGGATAAAAGTTCTCTTGCGAAAGGCTTGTTTGCAGCTGACCAGAGTCAGTACACATCCGAATCCAACACGATTAAAAAAGCTTATATCTGCCATTCAAATACAACACAAATCCGTCCTGGGGACTTGTTGCTGTTTTACAGGACTAAAGACAGGAAAAGTATTGAGTGCGTTGGTGTTGTCGAACAAACTTACCGGAGCAGAGATATCGACAAAATACTTCCCATGGTTTCAAAGCGGACGGTTTACTCGAAAAAAAAATGAGCAATGGCTGCAGAAAGAAACTTTAATAATCCTCTTTCGATTCTTGCGGAACTTTCCATCCGTAAGCCGTGAAATGCTTTCTCAAGCCGGGATCAAGGGAACCATTCAAACAATACGGAAAATTTCTCACGAACAATACATGCAATGCATCAAACGGGGAAAGTAATCTGATGAGCCGTGCTGCACTTATCTCAATTCGCCCAGAACATGCTAACAGCATAATCTCAGGGAAAAAGGTGTATGAATACCGAAAGGTGCTACCCAAACGAGACATTTCGTCTCTGGTGCTTTATTGCACCGCACCAGTTAAGAAGATCACTGCCGTGGTAGAAGTAAAGAGCCGCCTTGTGGGCTCGTTAGCAGAGATATGGAATAATACATCACACGGTTCTGGAATTTCCCGCAACTCCTATTTAGATTATTATTCGGGAAAACAAAGCGCAAGTGCTTTTATCCTTGGGGACGTTTATCAAATGGAAAGTCCAATGGATTTGTCTGATCTGCCGGGCCAGAAGACTTCGCCACAATCGTTTTACTATTTGGATGAGGAGGACATGGAAATTATCTCTAAGCGAAAAACTATCCATCCCACCATTGCATCATCCATATGACATCAACGTTTCCAAACTAGCCAACCCAACTTTGCCTTTAGGGTTTAAAATTTACTGATTTTCCGTCTTTTTTCCGCACCGAATCCTGTCTGAGGGCCTTCACTGGCACTTTTTTTGTCTAAAAAGTCGTTGTAGCGCTTTTTGTAAAGGATTTTTTGTCCCCGCAACCCGTTCCAACAACTTGACACCAAGACATCCTCTTTGATCCATGTTTATTCGTGCACGAAAACGTACCCTCAAAAACGGCCAAGAACGCCGCAGCTTTGCGCTCATCCAAGCCCAACGTGTGAACGGAAAACCCAAAAATCTCACCCTACTCAATCTTGGAAAAGAGTTCAACATTGCAGAAGAAGACTGGCGGGAACTTACCCAACAGGTCGTTGCACGTCTCAAAGGGCAAACTCGGCTCCCCTACAAGGAAGACGACCAAGACTTTCAGAATGCGGTGGATGACATCGTCGAGCGACTTCAGGACAACGACTATGATGTCTACGCAAAGCCGCCCGATACCCGGGACACGATCCTTACGGATGAAATTCGTCATCGTGATTCCCGCACGGTCGCAGGAGAGCGTCTGGCGGTGGAGGCCATGGAATGCTTGGGCATCCCAGAGATTTTACGCACCCTCAATTTCTCCGAAACCCACGTTCAACTTGCCTGTGCGATGATCGTCGGACGCATGCTGAACCCGGGCAGTGACCGTGCCACGCATCAGTGGATGGTCAACTCTTCCAGTATCCTGGAAATTCTTGAACTCAACGTGCCGGGTCTGAACTCCTTGTACCGATGCTCGGATGAGTTGCACAAGCATTCTCATGAGATCATGGATCGTCTCTATGGAAACACAAAGGAGTTGTTTGATTGTGATGAGACGCTCATCTTTTATGACTTGACCAACACCTTTTATCATGGTCAGGAAAAGGGGGAGTTGTTACGGTATGGACGCAGTAAGCAGAAGCGCAATGATTGTCCTCTGGTCACGCTGGCCCTGACCTTGGATGGGTCGGGCTTCCCGCGCAGTGCGGAGATTTTACCCGGCAATGTGGGGGAACCCGGTACACTCAAGCAAGCCATTGAGAACTTGAAGGGTGCAACGCCAACGGTCATTATGGATGCGGGCATTGCGACCGAGAAGAATATTGCGTACTTGAAAAAAAAGAAGCTGAATTGGATCTGTGTTCAGCGGACTCAAGCCTCTGCGGTGCCCACTCGGGAGGCGGATCAGGCGTTTGAGACGGCAGGTGGGGTCAAGATCAGAGCTTGGGAATTATCCAAACAGGACATGAAAACGCAAGAGAGTGAACCGAACGAAGGGAAATCGGAAGAGAATGAACTGGAAGACCAGGAGCGATTCGTGTATGTGCACAGTGAAGCCCGACAGGCCACCGAGGAGCAGATCCTTGAAACGAAATGTGCAGACTATGAAGAGGCGCTCACCAAGCTCCATGAAGGACTTTCCAAGCCCAAGTATTTGAAAAACTATGAGAAGGTGCTCGTGAAAATCGGTCGTCTGCGAGAAAAATACAAGAAGGTGAGCCACACCTATCAAGTGACGGTCACGAGAAAAAAGGGAACCAAACATGCCGAGAGTGTGCGCTTTACCAAGCTTGAAGTGCATGAAGACAGACTCCTGGCCGCAGGAGGGTATATTCTGCGTACCAGCCTTATCGACTGGCCGTTGGAAGATGTGGCACGCGCCTACTGGCGACTTACGGAGATTGAGAACACCTTCCGGGTGATGAAGTCGGACCTGGGTTTACGACCGATTTATCACAGTAAAGATGAACGAATTGAAGGACATTTATTCATCACCGTGCTGGCCTATCATGTGGCTCATTCGGTTCGTACCAAACTCAAGAAAGATGGCATCCATGACAGCTGGGATACCATTCGCAACGAGCTCAACAAGGTCAAACGAATTACGACCGTGCTGCCCAAAAGCAGGTACCGCTATATCCTCACCAACGTAGATCAGGATCTAACGCCGAGATTAGAGAAGATCTTCCTGCATCTGGGATTCAACTATGATCCTGATGCGACCAGAACGAAACAGGAATACACGGATCCGAAGGTGCCCCCAAATCAACCGCCTCCTGATTCATGAACTGTCGAAATCGTTCCTTCGTGTTGAAAAAAAAACTCCAAGTAGAGCAGCAAAAGTTGTGTCCGGCCAGGAGAACTGGAGGCAGATCGGCAGAGGAGAAGGGCGGCAAACCCAGCAAAAACCAATGTCTGAACCTCCCTAAACCTTTCCCAACCCATTTGGGAAATTACAAAGTCTGGAATCCCTCGAAAAAATATCCCGCAATCGGGAATGTGGAAGATCCGTATTTTTATGACACTACAATTGGCGAAGTTGGGCTGACGCTTTCAATGGCGTCCAACTGCTCCGCAGAACATCCATCATAATACCCGATCAAACTGGCCATTGTCCGACCCTCCCCGACATACAGCACGGTTGCCGTGTCTGGATTGGACGCCACAGTGATGTAATTGTGACCTTTCTTATAAGAGGTCTCATCGACACAGAGATGCGCGATCAGTTCCTCTTTTTTGCGGGCACGTCCTCGCAGTACCGCACGCTCCATAATGTTGGCAATCATCGTCCAACTGACTCCCATCCTGCAGGCCACCGTTGAAATACTGGTGGCATCCAGCAACTAATTAATGACCTTCGCTTCAAACGCTACCGTAAAACGCACGTGCTCATCCGCCTAGGGCTGCCTTGTACTCAGAAAAAAGACTGGACAATGGGGGTTCTTCGGTTTATGTAGGCGAATTTTCCTGAGTTCTTGTCCGACAAGGTACGACAGATTTCGCGCATTTCTCTGAGGTTGACCGTCTGGCACTGCGATTTTCCGTATTTTTCGCGTTCTGGAACAAGCGAGATCTCGCAGACACGACATTCTTCTGTAGCCTGCACACAGCAAGGGTATGAAGCTTTCGGGCGCTCAAGGAGGGAACAGCAGATCAGGAGGGAGCAATGGAGCACGTTGGCTGCTATGGAGGCGGACGCTCCACCAAGTCAAAGAAGCCCCCCAACTCCTCATAGGCGATGGCACGCATTTGAAGGTTTGCATAGCCGCGCCACATGATGGTGTGCCCGGGCGGTGGATCGTGTTTGCGATTCATGTAGCCGCCCATCATGGCCACCAGTAAGATGGCCGAGGGCAGGCTGGTGGGGACCGCAAGGCCATAGCTACGGGCGTAGACCTTCATCATCTCTAACTCGGACTCTCGAAAGAATACGTCCATGTCCAAGTCCGCGTCCACACGCCCCAAAAGCGTCATCAACATGATTCGCCACGCCGTGACTATGTGCAGGGTGATCGCCCGGTGCAAAGAGCCCGCCTTCTGCATCCGCAACTTCTCCACCTTGCAGCCACTCTTGAGCACCCGGAAGGTGTCTTCCACACGCCAGCGCAACTGGTAATATTCTACCATCTGCTTCGCCTGCTCCGGGCTTGTGATGGGTTGCGTGGTCAACAGACACCATTCAATCCGCGTTGCATTTTCCGGCGGATTGAGTTCACGCAGATGAATTCCCCAGACCTCCATGGGGGCTTGCGTACGGTCCCTGGTCGGAGGTAGAGTCACGTTGCAATACCGCAACTCCATCCGGGCATTTCGTGCCGGACGACCTTTATGAGTGACCCGCCCCGACTTCATCCGACGACTCAACTGCTCCACCGACAACTCCATCACATCCGCAGGCGACCCCTTTCGCATCGCCTTAAATAATCGCCCCTCGTCTGTATTCAGCTTCCGGTCGTGCTTGGCCCGAACCAATAGATGCGTCCGCTTCAGCGTCCGATGCGCAGACAAAATCTCGAACGCATCCGCTTCCCGATCCATCACACAAACCACCTTCGTCTTGCGTGGCAGCGTCTCGGCTGCCTCGTCAATGTCAGACAGACCGTGTAGCCAACTTTGGGTTTTTGGGTTCTCTGTCCCATAGGCACATCGCAACACCCCCAACGGTAATCCTTCGTCATTCAGGGCGATCGTTGCATGCAGACACACCCCGCGGGCTTTCGCAGAGGTCTGGTTCTGTCCAATGATATCCAGTCCCTCGGTGTCCGAACGCGTACTGTATGAGATCTTGGTTTCGTCCTGAACACACAAAACCGTCTCCTGGGTTCGCATTCGCTCAATCGTCCGCTGGCGATGCGGGAACAGAATCTGTGCCGGGGTGATCCCACGTTCGTTGGCCCTCTCCCAAAAATGCCAGTAGGCCCGAACGTCCTTCATATTTCGCTCGGGGGTTGTGGTGACAGGATTGCCCATCGTCTTTGCCGCTAACTCCGCGTTTTTTACCAAACGCACATTGAGACGCCGATCCCCGAGATCCGCACCACCAAACTCCTGTTCCGCCCACCGATCGCTGTCCAGACCTGCGCCCACCTCCAGCCGAGGACGCAATTCCACATACGGCACGGCCAAGTGCGTGCGCCAGTTTGGATCCAGTTCATAGGCAAATACTTTCTTCTGCGGGCGCGTGCGTGCCTTCGAGGGTGCATGGCGACCCCGCCCCTGCGTGAGTCCCAAATATCGGAATCCCACCGCTCGAAAACAAGTCCCCTCCTGATCGGGTCCCACAAAGGTCTCAATCACATAGGGGCAATACCCATACGTTGCCATAAAATCGGAGGGCAAGCGCCGCAGCACTCGTCCCAACGCGTGGCTCGCCAGGTTCTTGCAGAACACGTCTGGTCGAATCAGAAAACGACTCAGGTTCACCACACGGTTCAAATTCTCCGCGCGCTTTGGATGATCCCACGCCATCCATTGATCCCGAGCCTTGAGATACAACGCCGCAGCAGAAAAACCGACCACCCCCAGTTCACCGTGCGCACTCCGAATCAGGTAGCGCTGCTGCGCGCCCGCAAAGGTGGTACTCCCCTGTGGATGCTCCGCATCCAGAAGTGTATTCCAGATCGCTCGATCCCCCGAATCCGTGACCAAAATAATCTCCAAATCCTTGATCTCACGGACATCCGTGGGGACATCCAACGCCTTCGGAACCGGTTCATCCAATAGACGGGGACCGCGGACAAACGACGCGGTTTGTGGCTTCGGTAGAGAAAAGTGCCCCTCCGATTCCAGTAACACTAATGCCTTCATGCAACCCGAAAGCCGATGGCCTCCCTGAGCATTCACGAAATTGAACTGCGCACACACAATTCGCCCCAAAGATCGACGACTCTCGTCTTGATGTGACGCCACCGTTGTCGACAATGCCGGAAGAGCATTACGCAGTACTGTAAGTATCGCGGATTGTGCTTGCATATTGCTAAACTAAGCAATAGGAAAGCCATTGTCAAGTCCCTCCTAAACGTACAGGGCAGGACTAGGGCACCGAAACCGTCTTGATTCCATGCTCCGAACACTCCACCCGAGGAACTTTCGCAACCACGGTCGTCTGATACTCGCAGATATCCGTATGGCGCCATTTCCGAAGACGATGGTCGTAGCCAGGACAAACTTTGTTACACTCAGGACATCGAAGTACCGAACCCTCCGAAAAGATCACATGGATCTCAGCCAGCTGCGTTGCATCATCTTGCTTGATCTCCGAGACCTCCCACGGAGACTGAATCCCTAAAAGGTGATTGATATCTTGAATACGTGCACTCATGGTGAATGAAACATTTGATTTGAACTCAAAAACAGACCCAAAATAAAGAAATTCATTCTGAATCTATTCAATCGCATCGTGGTTCATTTTAATTCTGACTCCGAACCCACTTGAAAGGGGAAGCCCCAGATTTGAAAATCTGAATGGAGCGGAAGTCCGGTACTCAATACCCATCGCAATGTCCCGGCCGAAAGCTGATTGTACAGGTCGCGAAAGTCAGACAAACCAGCTACAGTCCACGATCTGGAACCATTTGCTCCAAACAAGAGATCCCAGGCGCCGGGGTCACGTACTTCGACATCGCTCAGAAAACTCCTCGCCGTTTGCTCATCAACTTTACGAAGCGAGATCTTAGCCGGCTCCGGATGATCAACTTGCCGTCCCGTGACAATTCAGAAATCCATTACCGTCAAGAGAAATTGATCATCGACACGGCTTAGATGCACGAGGTGCCATGCAAGGACGTAGGCCGCCGCTTTCCGATACCGAATTGGCCGATTGGGAGGCGCCCGCTTGATGAAGGTGCGTCGTCCTTGTCGGAGTCTGCAACCCGCCAGAGTTGATGGAAACCATCGACGTTCATTCCGTGGCCGTCGTCGATAACCCAAAGCGGCGGGAGTGGCTCCGTTCCGTTCTCCGAGTCTGGAAGGAGTACATGGACACGGCTAGCTCCGGCATCGTAACTGTTGCTCACGAACTCCTCTATCGCCTTATGCGACTCTTGTACAGTCCTTCCGAGAAGAGGCGAATAATGTCGTAACTTATGGAAACAGAAATCTCGTCGATTTCAGCACCGGCGTGTGCGAAATCTGAAATGGCCGAGCTCATCGTTGTCTCCTTATCATCTCGTTCAGAGTTGGCCAACGGATCCGGCAGAGCATTCACGATCCTTTCGGTTACGACATTGAGCAGACGATACCGTCCGGACATCTGGCGACAACTGGATTTTAAGTTGCCTACAATTAAAGGTTTCATCAAATGGAGCGGTCCCCGGTGAGCGGGCATTCGCTCATTCCGGTGATGGACTTGGCAAGCTGTTTGACTGGGTTTTTGCCCTTGCGACCAGTGATGCTGCGCACATTGCAGTCGCCATAGAAATTCTCTAATGGTTCTGTTGTAGATGGCTTGCTCGCCCGCAGGGACTATTTTTTGTTTGATCGTGTAGCAAACCAATACGTTACAATACCTGCTGCAATAGGCAGTATGGCGTTAAACACCCTCATAGCTTGATCAGGATTTTCTTTGCATAAGATGAAGAACAGGATTAGGCCAATACCGCCGCCGAATATGAATGCAGGGGGATGCGTCAAATTTAGTGGGGGTTCAGGGGAGTAACGATAATAACTTAACCCTATCCTTCCTTGATGAACTCAGAATCTTCTTTTCCTTTTTCTCCGCCAATTCAGGAGCCTGTTCAGGATCTGCATGTTGAATTGGTTCGACATTATGTGGATGTACTTCGCATGCTGACCGATCGGATTTCCTCCGTACCTGCGGTGCCTGATGCTGTGGTATCAGCTCTAGAGGAGTTGGCGGCGGTCCTGGAGGCACCTTCGCCGACTTTATGCTGGGAATCTGCGGTATCTGTGCTGGCGTGTCGTGACTGGCATACGGAGCCTCTGGTCCATTTGTGGCTTCGGCCCCTCGTATGTGATGGGTCTGCATGTATTGTTTGGAATCGGTGTGAGTCTTCGGGGGCATCGTCGGATCGTGACTGTGACCGAATGCGGCCCCCAGGATCAATCCGGAATGGAGGCGGTGCTGGACGATTTGAGCATTCGTGGATTGGGTTCGGGGATGTTGTTGACTGTTTCCGGCAATGTCGCACTCCACGCGGCGGTGTCCCGGGTATGGGGAGGCCGCGTGAGGGTACAGCGATGTCTGAATACGGTAATGGCCGAAGCACTGAGCGGACTGGATCCCGATGAGGCGCTGCAGTTTCGTCACCGCCTCCAGCAGGCATGGCAACAGTGCGATGCGTCCCAGGCTCGGACAGATCTTGAGCAAATCACGACCGCGTTGACCCAGGTGAATCGCTCCTCTGGAAGCGTGCTTGCGCATGCACTGGAATCAACGCTCACCTTGCAACGTACTGGGCGATTGCTGCATAGTGACCGGGGGCTGCGCGTGCTGAATTCACTCAGGACGCTCTTGGCTCGTGCAGGACGCAGACTGACGGACACTCCGGTCCACCAGCGCGGGATGCACCTGTGCGCGGCACTGTTGGAACTCGAACCACTGACCACATTGATCCAAGTCCTGGAATCCCGCTGCCCAAACGCAGCGGCCAGCTTAAAAGAGGGACTTGAGGAAACCCTCACCCTTCACAAACTGGGGCTCCCCAAGTCGCTACGCGATCGGCTTCGAACCACGAACATCATTGAGAGCGTTAATAGCAGACTGGCACATACAACTCGCAGAATCACGCGATGGAGTAACTCGGACCAGCGCCAACGATGGATTGCTGCCGCGTGCCTGGACATTGAACAACGATCCCTGAATCCCATCCCCCAAGATTGGCAGTGGGAAACTTTGCTACGGGGACTGGAACGACACGAGCGAACCAAACATCAGTACACTGGTAAACTCTCACAACTCCCCCTGAACCCCCACTAAATTTGGGGCATCCCCATGTAGTGTTCGTACTTCGTCCACGATTCCAAGGCTCGGGAATCAAACGTGGCAAGGTAATGTTACCCACCGGCAGGGTTGGGCAATGGTAAGATTCCGAGTTGAACAAATCACAGATGCTGGGGCTTCTGCAGAATCTTGTAATGGAGTGAACATGGATATGAGCCTAAGAATTTTAAATAGTGTATATTGGTCGGCCTAGCATTCTGCTCGGAGTACTCATTTAGAAAGATAATTTTAACAATGTCTACTCAACAGAAAGATATAGACAGGTTGGAGGCCGAAATAAAGGGTAGTGTCGATACGGGTAAGGCTGTCCAAACCAAGCTCGCAACTAGCCAGCGTATTATTGCTCGAATAACAGACGGTATCTACCGCGAACCTTGGGCAGCTTTCCGTGAACTTGTTATAAATGCTTACGATGCAGATGCAACAAGAGTCATTGTTGAAACGGGAGCCCCTGACTTTGAGCAGGTAATAATTCGGGATAACGGCAATGGCATGTCGCCGCGCGCAGTAGCTTATATGCTGAGGTCCATTGGTGGGAGTTCAAAACGAACTAGTGCTGGAACTAGGTACAACACCGTATCAACCGAAAACCCAGATAAAAGCCCGAGAGGCAGACATCTGATTGGAAAAATCGGCATCGGACTATTCTCGGTGGCACAGCTTACCCAACACTTCCAAATTATTACAAAATCTGCCGGTGAAAGTATTCGTACTTCTGCAACGATTAAACTGGAGACACATGATGAAGAACAATTAACAAGCAATGACGATGACGAATATGTCGCTGGTGTTGTGAGTATTACAAGCGAACGTGTAGAAGAGTCCGATATTAAGACACATGGCACCTCCATTGTACTGTATGAGCTTCGACCAGAAATCAGACGCTCACTGCGGAGCGAAGAACGGTGGCGGTTAGTAGATTCTATGGGCCCTGATGGCAAGCCGGTTAGGGATGCCCCTGTTTACCATATTGGCGTGGTGCCTGACCAGATTCAAGAAATGAAAGACGGGAAGGAGGCGAGCCTTCCATGGAAGGAGGAGGACAGTGGGATAGACAAATTCAAAAAACTTGTCGAAGCCGCTTCAAACATTTCAGGTCGCTCCAAAGCGCCTGCCAATCTTGAACACTTTGATGAATATTTGAAGCTAATCTGGAACCTCAGTCTTGCACTTCCTCTCAAGTATACTGATCATCACCCATTCGACCTTAAGGGGGCATCGAATATTCTCTTTTTTAGGGAGTCGAAGGATGTAAAGAGCGCTACTGAAATTGAGCTTGAAAATCACGAGACAATCAGAGACAAGCTCGTTTGAAAAAGAAAGTTTCACACACACCTCTCCCATGCTACAAAACGTGTGAAATTTTGCAGGGCGCACACTGCAATAAACCGCTGATCATGTAGATTTTTATTGGAGATCCATATTCATGCAATGCTTCGGCTTGCTTGGATGCGGATGAACAAGACGAAAGAAAAGGGGAGCCGTTCTGCAGCTACCATACTCGTTTGTGAGCGTCCCTCAAATGGGCGCTAATGTCTAATGGGGCATGGAGGCCGGGCTACTAACCTAAAATTCGAGCTTCCACAGTGGAGCTAAATTGTCGCTGGAGTATATCCCGGCTACCCAGATCCGCAGGCAACCCTTACATGGCACAATGGTGTGGCCAATATCTACATGGTCACCGCGGACACAGGTGGTGAATAAAAACGTTTTGAATCGTAGGCTACATCTTTTTTCCAGATGGTCCAGAGCACCTTGAGTATTTTGCGCTGGGTATTCAACCGTGCATGCACCGGGTCCCCGGTGCGGAGCAGGGAGGCATCATAAAACAAGGATACCTCATTCGGTTCTGCCGTTCGCATGGCGGATGTCCAACACTGATGGCTGATGGCTTTCAGGATTCCCGATCCTGAACGGTCCAGACATTTGTACGCCAATGGCTTGCCTGCACTGCTGCGTTGACGAACCCCAAGCCCGCAATAGCGCCACAACTCGTTTGAAAAAGAAAGTTTCACACACACCTCTCCCATGCTACAAAACGTGTGAAATTTTGCAGGGCGCACACTCGTTTGAAAAAGAAAGTTTCACACACACCTCTCCCATGCTACAAAACGTGTGAAATTTTGCAGGGCGCACACTGCAATAAACCGCTGATCATGTAGATTTTTATTGGAGATCCATATTCATGCAATGCTTCGGCTTGCTTGGATGCGGATGAACAAGACGAAAGAAAAGGGGAGCCGTTCTGCAGCTACCATACTCGTTTGTGAGCGTCCCTCAAATGGGCGCTAATGTCTAATGGGGCATGGAGGCCGGGCTACTAACCTAAAATTCGAGCTTCCACAGTGGAGCTAAATTGTCGCTGGAGTATATCCCGGCTACCCAGATCCGCAGGCAACCCTTACATGGCACAATGGTGTGGCCAATATCTACATGGTCACCGCGGACACAGGTGGTGAATAAAAACGTTTTGAATCGTAGGCTACATCTTTTTTCCAGATGGTCCAGAGCACCTTGAGTATTTTGCGCTGGGTATTCAACCGTGCATGCACCGGGTCCCCGGTGCGGAGCAGGGAGGCATCATAAAACAAGGATACCTCATTCGGTTCTGCCGTTCGCATGGCGGATGTCCAACACTGATGGCTGATGGCTTTCAGGATTCCCGATCCTGAACGGTCCAGACATTTGTACGCCAATGGCTTGCCTGCACTGCTGCGTTGACGAACCCCAAGCCCGCAATAGCGCCACAACTTATGCTTGGTTGCAAACCGATGTGGGGTCTGAATAAACGCACTGAACACATGCGAGCCCACCACACCGATGCCAGGCATGCGCTGGAACTCGGCGATTTCCGGATAACGCTTGCCCAACTCCACCATGGAGGTACGTGCTTGGTCCCGCAGATCGTCCAGTTTGTCAAAATGATCGTACAAGTTCTTCATCATTGACCGCCGGGCGTTCGTTGGCAATTGCTTCAGATACGAGACACGGTGCGTTTTCGAGAACACTTGGGTCCCAACCACATGGGTCAGCCCCGCCTGATGGTACTTGGACTTGATTTGGGACTTTAAACTGGCGCGATCACGCGTAAAACGCAAATATTGTTGCGCCATAATCTTAAAGTCTACCCGGTCCTCCTGATCCGGGTGAAACACTTCGACCAATTCCTCCAGTCGGAGCAGACGACACAGGTCCGCCGCATCGCGGTGGTCATCCTTGTTTCCACGACTGATCAGCGTGTTGTGCCGAGGATCACAAACGATCAATCGCGTGACGTACGGACGCAGCACCGAAGCGATCCAACCGGCCAATGAAGATTCCTCCAAAGCCAAATGCTTCGAGCGCGCAGGCAGCTCCATGACATGACGGATCAGCGCTGCTTCCGAAGTCGAAAACGACTTGCTATATATTATGCGTCCCGACGGGTCCATTGCCGCCAGAACACAGATGCGAGTGTGGGCATCCAGCCCCAGGTAAAGAGATTTGTGCATGAAAACGAAGATCTAATGAATGGGAAACGACGCGGGAAGATAGCGCCCCGCTTTTTCATTAGACCTAAATCTGAATGCAAGAGATGATACGGCGGACATTCCGTTTAAAGTTTTGGTAGATGGAGTTGAACTACGTAGACCAATCAATATTCTCTCTGAACTTAGACGTGAGTCTCGTATTCCGTCACCAATGTTTTTGGTCGGTCGTGTTGAAAAAGCGTTCCAAGAGAAAGACCTGATGCGGGCGGGTGGGCAACTTTCGTTTGAAGCTTATCTCTATTGGAACAGCCAGATTATTCCTAAAGAGACCGCAGGAGTCCTAATTCGTGTTCGTGAGGCAAGTGGGACCTTGTTTGACCGCGGTTTCTTGAAGTATCAAATTTCAGAACAAAACAGACTGTCGCAAATTACTGCCGAAATCTTCGTAAGTGATGGCTTGGACAGCGCTATCAATATTGATCGAGAGTCTCTCAACTACAGTCATCCACATTTTTTATACATTCAGAAGTGGCTCCATCGAGCACTGAGACTTTTGATTAATCTAAACAAAAGACTTGCCAAGGAAGACCTACAAAGAGAGCGCCAAGAGCAGAAAGCGTTATCGGAAGAAGTACGTATAAACGCGGCGGTATCTGTCTGGGAAAACCAACGGGGTGAAGAAGCAGACCCGCCTGTTGCCAATATCAGTGATCAAGCCCCCACTCCCGAAGTCGGTGGTGTTGAGTTAGAATGGAGAGAGCTTGAAGAAGAAAATTTTGATAACACCAAAGCTTCAGCACTAGCGATCGTTTTGGAAGCTTACGGTGTTTTGAGCCATCTTGACTCTACCGAGCGCGCAGCGTTGATAAGAGACATCCTAATAGTTTTAGATGATTACTCATGACACAGCATGAAGGTGACGATTTTGAAGTTTCATCGGAGGAATCCGTCTTACCGGTAAAAGTAGATGAGCCTGCAGTTCCTCTTCCGCTCGACAAACTTCAACCATGGCACAAACCTCGAAAACAGTACATCCGTGAACGGCAATGGAAATACCATACTAAGCACCTTATTAAAGCATTAAATAGAAGACATGCCCTCAGAGCGGGAAAACTTAACTATTTTTCATTTCCGGGAATTGATCACTTTGATGTCGAAGTAATCGGCAAAGTCGTCAAAAATGCCGGGTTAAAACTGGAGACGCTGGGATTCCTATCTGAGGCAGAAAAGGCACCAGTAAAGGCACGTTCTCAGTTCAGAGCGGAGGGTCTTGTGAAAAGAGGTTTGATGGAAGACACGTCAATCACAGTTCCGTATCGAATACAAGATATTGTGCATGAAAATGGTCAGGCATACCGCGAAGTCATAACTCGGGGTCCCTTCCACATAATAAATATTGATGCCTGTGGTTCCATAGCTCCACCGTCTGCACACCACTCCAACAGGATTATCACTGCGCTACATCATTTGGTGAAAGTACAATTGAATCGAATGCGAGACCCATGGCTCTTATTTGTTACCACCGATGCGCGTCCAGACACTCTCTCTTGTGAAGTAAGATCAAGACTGGAGGAGGTGATTAAACGTAATGCTGAAAATTCAGAGGATTTTGAACAAGGTGCAATCAATTGCTTGGGTGGTCCAAATGCCGATGATCTTGAAGGTGCAATAAATTGTGCAAAGGACCCATTGAGGTTCCAGGCACTCTTCAGTTTGGGGTTGTCAAAATGGCTCCTTTATAATGCGGAACGTGTAGATTGGGATGTCAAATGCCTGCGGTTTTATGGTTATTCAACCTCACCGGATGCCAAACAAATTTCAATGCCCTGTCTTGCTTATGAATTCAAACCACGTCCAATTGACTACACTGACCAGATCAAAATAGTGGAATCGCCAGCAACTGGAACAGATGAAAAGACCGATTATTCAATGCGGGCAATCACAAGCACACAGGAAATGGAAAATATAGATCTTCTTTTTATTGAAAAGCCAGAGATGATGGTCGAATATGCCAAAAAGCAAAGGGATTTACTTGCTAACGCCGGATATCAGCCTGCGACTCTGGCAAAGTTTGACTCCGAATACATTAACAATGCTCCAGAGATTGATTGAGCAATTGCCTTGGCTAATGGAGGCGGAACAGCCTCGCTTACCTGAGAAAACTGAGACGAGAGTGTTCCAAGAAGCAAATAAGAGCGGGGAAATGCTTGGAGCAGCATAGCTTCGAATACGCTCAGGCGTCGGTTGCAATCTGGGTGGACATGCACTTCGCGATGGCCATAAGATGCTGTATAGCTGGGTTTATTCCATGCAAGTGTTTTAAAACTACGACCACTTGAACATCCAGGGCTAAGGGATGCATTAAAAAATTTCTCTGATCTGGGTGTCATGCACCAATGGTTTGGGTGTTCTGGATAGATTTGAAGCGATTTTGAGTGGATATAATGGACCGGCTCAGCCAAGCCAGAGATAACGTCTCCCACAACTTTGATTTTATGAACTTTCCGTGGCTTACACCACACTTTCGAGTAACGAGATTTATTGAGTGCGATCAGGAATAGTCTCTTTCGCGTTTGAGGTATTCCATAATTCACAGCATCGTAGACATCGCAAAATACAGCAAATCCTTCAGCTTCAAGGCGATCAATTTCTGTTTGAAGCAGTCGGCCGCGGTTTGCCTTCATGATCTCAGGAACGTTTTCCATCACGATGAAATCCAGACCTCCTCGGTTGCGGTGAACTCTGAGGGCAAGACTAAAAAAAGACCTTACGAGCTTTGTCCTTGGATCATTTGCTTTTTTTGATGAATTTCCTCTACTGAAGCTTTGACAGGGGGGACCTCCTATGACGCCACAAGGGAGGAACTTCTCTCCAAAATCTTTATCCAAGTCAGAAAGCCTGATCTGTGTGACATCCCGTATAAAAGCAGAATTCTTGTCTCGATTATAATTGTGAGATGCAATTGCGGATGGTCTAAGATCATATGCGAGCCCAGTTTGATATCCCGCTTGCTCAAAGCCAAGGTCAAGACCCCCACAGCCACTAAAAAGACTGAGTATCAACCGTTTTTTCTGTGAAGATTTTGGCATATAGATACTCACCAACGGATTGATGGACGGTACCATGTTCGCACTTGCAAGCATTCTCATCGGCACCGATGCCTATCCCAAATTACGCAATTTTTGGGATATAGTTTATTTCGCTCCCCTAGCCTGAATTTCCAACAGGCAACTTAAAGTGACATTGTGTGGGTATTCAGGCCTTACAGATACGATTTGGCCCTGTTATTGTCATTTTTTTCGTGTTTATATTTCACTTGGATATTGAGATCCAAATTGCCCACTTTGGGGTGGATTATTCCCACGGGCAGATTTTTCGTGAGCGTGCATTCATTCACTGCATTGACCCGGGTTTTTACCAACTCCTTGTCCAGTGCCAAGAGTACAAATTTCTATGCAAGACTTCCGACACTTACTTGCGCATTCCGACTGAAGTGGGCCACCCTGCAAGCCAGTATTTTGGAGCGCTGATATGTGTTCATCCACTCTGGAAGCGGTTTAATTTTCATCTGATCCAGGTATGATTTTTCATAGTTTTTGGTTTCACCAAAAGCGATGAGCGATACCTGCAATACTTATTCCATGAGGATGTCGACAACAACATATCTGACTGGATGTGAGCATTGAAAGTGCCAAGTGGCAGCACCGAATCAATTCCCTGAAGCAAACGGGGATCATGCTGAAAATCTTATCCCTTAAACCTCTTCTGGGGCCTCTCCCAGAAATCCCCTGGACGAAGTTGCCTAGGCGATCGTTGGTGGGGAATCGGGGGCTGGAACACGTGAAATGAATCTCCAGTGGGTTAGGGAAATCCGCAACAACTGCATGCGCCGTGGAGTAGCGTTCTTCTTCAAGCAGCGGGGTGGACCCATCAAAAAATGTATGGGCAGGAGCCTTGATGGGTGAACACGGGATGATCTGCCGGAATCCTTGTCCTCGGGGAGATGCTCCGATGAGTAGTGCCGCCCTCATCTCAATACACTCAGAGCATACTGCCCTCCTGGGACGTAATGATTTTGGCACTTTATTGTACTTCCTCCATCAAGAGAATAACTGCAGTGGCAGAAATGGAGGGACGGCTTTTGGTTTGGTAAAGAATGTGTAGATGGCTACGACATCCAGATCCAGCATTTCGCACAGCCTCTATTGGACTATTACTCAAAGGCTCAAGTTGCCAGCGCCTTCGTTCTTGACAACGTTTACCGAATGAGCAATCCAATGAAGTTGTCGGACCTGCCAGAAGAGAAAGTGCCACTACAATCGTTTTGTTATTTGGATGAGGATGACTTGAGAGTTATTTCCAAGGACCCCACACACCGACCACTACAGCATCCATGTTTCCATTTTTCCTCGCACGCCAACTCCAGCATCATGGACACCTCGGAAACCGAGGGGACATTGCCAGTGTTGCACCGGCAAAAGAGCTTGGGTACCAGATATTACGTCAAATATGAAGGGGTGGAGATTACTAGAGGAGATCGTAAATTCGCCTGGAGCATTCCATAAAGCGGAAATGCTTAGCAGGCTTCAGCTAGAATCGCTTGACAAGCGGCGGCGTGAATACAAATACGTCGGATGGGTGTATGTGGCATGGAATCCAGGGTTCGCGGACACCATATTCAAAATTGGGCAAACTCGGGTATCTCCTTCGGAGCGAATTAAGGGACTGAGCACATCAACATCTGTGCCCCAAAAATTCCAACTCGTATACTTCATCCATGTGTCCGATCACTTGGAGGCTGAAAAATATGTGCACCAGACACTGAAAGATTCCCGCCTCAATCCCGGAAAGGAGTTCTTCAATGCTCCCATCATGAATGTGGTAAAGGTGTTGGATGAGGCAGGTAGTATATGGCAAATCCCCGCAGGGAAAACGCCGAGGGCTGGATATCTTCCACCAGCGTTAAATAAACAAATCATTTCTTGCCCCAGATGCAAAAAGAAGAGCAGAGTTCCTCTACTCGGGATCCCCATAACAGTTAACTGTCCAGAATGCTCCACCCCTTACGAGGTAGTGAGCGGGTGAATTGAGGGACCTTGCATGTGTCATGTGAGTACACAGACCATACAATCCCCGTCGGTATGCCGTCTCCTGGATCGCCCACCCGTCCACCTAATCCCACCCCCGCCGTGATTGATCGGGGACCGGCAACGCATTTTCATGGCCGATAACTTGTAATTCCGAAGAGTTAATATCTCGAACGGTCCCGCGCTATGTGTGCCTTGATCCTGTTGAAGCGCGCCAGTGCCAAATCCTGCGCCCTTTGTACCTGGGATAGTGTCATCTCGTAGAGGAGGACATCAATCAAGTCGTAAACCCCTGTGTTAACTGCTTTGGTGGTAGAACCCTTTTCCGAGTGTGTCTTCTATATTTCCAAGAAGACACACTTCATTTGTTTTTACTCTCCTTTTTGGCGCTTATGAATCCGTCGTTGTTGCGTCTGCAATTCGACTCAGCAACTCTTCCCGCCCCCTTCGGTCAACCGCAGACGTTACAATGATCGGCAGTTCTGTTCCATGCGCGCTCAGTGCCTCTTGTGCCGTTTGAATACTCCGCTGAATTGCATTTCCAGATAATTTGTCCGCCTTCGTAAGAACCAAAAAACGTTCTGTATGCGTCTCGCGCAAAAGCAGCATGACTTCCTTATCCAAATCCGTAGGCGCATGGCGACTATCCACGAGATGGAGCACCGCACTCAATGAAACGCGTTGCGTGAGATATGCCACAATATTTCTCCTCCACCTCGCCCTTGCTTTTTTGCTCACCCTTGCATAACCATAGCCTGGGATGTCCACGAAATACATCTCATGGTTCACCTCATAGAAATTAAAGGTCTGCGTCTTGCCTGGAGTCGCGCTGATTCGGGCCAGAGATTTTCTCCGGCACAACATATTCAAAAGAGCACTCTTCCCCACATTTGAACGCCCTATGAAGGCAACCTCGGGCAGCCCCTCACTTGGCATCTGCGTCAGGTTTTGCGCACTCGTGACAAAAGTGATGTGCCGAACCTCCATGGATCGTGCATTCAAACCCCCGTACTCCGAACCGCTTCTCCGATATGCGCCGGATTACGAACAATGTGGGCTCCTGCGTCTGCAAGTGCTGCAAATTTATCTTCGGCAGTGCCTTTACCACCTGCAATGATGGCCCCTGCATGCCCCATTCGGCGCCCTGGAGGGGCAGTTGCACCAGCAATGAATGCGACCACGGGCTTGCTCATATGATCCTTGATATACGCCGCTGCGTCCTCTTCATCCGTTCCTCCAATCTCTCCAATCAGTACAACGGCGGCAGTTTCAGGATCCTCTTCAAAGAGTTGTAATGCATCTATGAAACGAGTCCCGATGACTGGGTCTCCGCCAATTCCAATCGCAGTGCTTTGGCCATATCCCTCACGGGTAAGCTGATCAACCGCCTCATAGGTCAAGGTCCCGGACCTGGAAATCACACCAACGGGGCCTTCGGAAAAAATCATTGCCGGCATAATCCCCACCTTGGCCTGCCCAGGAGTTAATAGACCTGGACAATTCGGTCCAACAAGACGGGTGCCCTGGGACTTGGTGTAATGGAACGCATGAACCATGTCCTTCACAGGAATTCCTTCCGTAATACACACAATCAATTCCACCCCTGCCTCCGCCGCCTCCATGATTGCATCTTTGGCAAATGCGGGAGGGACAAATATGACCGAGGTATTGGCACCTTCCGCAGCAACGGCTTCACTAACCGTGTTGAAGACCGGGCGACCCAAATGCTGCATCCCCCCCTTGCCTGGGGTAACCCCTCCAATCACCGTCGTACCATATTCGATCATCTGCTCTGCATGAAATGATCCTTCCTTGCCTGTAAACCCCTGTACGACTAACCTTGTGTTGTTGTCAATTAAAATGCTCATTAATCAATCTTTTGATTCAATGTACACGAAAAGTGCACGTTATAATAATAACTCCATAATTGTCTTGCTGGCAGAGAGCAAGGTTGATTCGCTAAATGGTGCCCCTAACAACTGCACCCCTACGGGCAGACCCTTCGTTGTACTCCCTACAGGGATGGATATCCCAGGGATACCTGCCAAATTTGCCGCCACCGTATAGGCATCACTCAGATACATCTGAAGAGGATCTTTATCCCGCTGTCCAACCCGCATTCCTGCAGCCGGGTTTACGGGGGTCAAGAGCACATCAACCTTCTGCCATGCCTCACCAAAATCCTTGCGAATCAAATTACGAACACGCTGCGCTTTCCCATAATATGCATCGTAATAGCCGGCTGAAAGCACGTACGTACCCAGCATGACCCGCCGTTTCACTTCAAATCCGAAGCCGCTGCTTCGGGTACCCGTATACATGCCTTCGAGGGAGTGCGCTTCATCTGAATGTCGAGGCCCATACTTTACTCCATCATAACGAGACAGGTTACTGGATGCTTCCGCCGCTGCGAGGATATAATACGTTGCTACCCCATACGCTGTATGAGGCATTGAGATTGATACCAGATTTGCTCCTTCCGATTCGAGGGTGTTCGCAGTCTGATCAACAAGTTTCCTGACCTCAGGATCAAGCCCTTCACCATAATATTCTTTTGGCAAACCGATCCGTAATCCACGGATGGATTGGTTCTCCGAGAAATCCACATCGTGGTAGGGACGATCCATACAGGTGGCATCACTCGGATCACTACCCGCCATGTGTGAGAGAATCTTTGAAGCAACCTCAGTACTGCGGGCAAAGGGACCAACACAGTCAAACGAAGATGCAAATGCAACCAGACCGTAACGACTCACCAGTCCGTACGTTGGCTTCAGTCCCAGGACTCCACAAAAAGATGCCGGCTGACGTATGGATCCTCCTGTATCTGTACCCAATGCAGCATGACACATCCCGGCTGCAACGGCAGCAGCAGATCCTCCCGAGGATCCTCCTGCGACGTACTCCAGGTTATGGGGGTTCAGCGTGGGGCCGTACGCAGAATATTCGGTGGTTGCCCCCATCGCAAACTCATCACAGTTCGTGCGCCCGATAAGGAGTGCACCGGCCCTGCGAAGTCTGGCAACCGAAGTCGCCTCAAATGGGGGGCGATATCCCTTGAGAATTTTTGAGGAGCAGGTTACCGGCCACTCGGTTGTGCTCAACACATCCTTTATGCCAAGCACCAGCCCCATCAACGGCAACTTCTTTCCTTGAGCGAGTGCCTGATCGATCATTTCCGCCGATTGATGTACAGACTCAGCGTCTACGTGCGTGAACGCATTCAGGGGAGGATTTTTCGCCTGAATTGTGTCCAAGGCAAGCTGTGCAATCTCTGCACAACTGATCCTTTTTTCGAGTAACGCACTCCTACAATCGGCAAACGACGGCAAAGCCATGTGCGGTTCCCCGGACGTGCCAAGGCCGAAAAAGTTTACTTAGGAGTTTCAGGCGTAGGATTTGCCTGAACAGGCTCCTGCTCCTGAGATGGAGGAACGTAGCCTGGAGGATTCTGCTGTGCTGGAGGACGATACGCAGGAGGACGATCTTCGACAGTCAACTCACGGCTAATCTCGCTCGTGGCCGACTTGAACTCCCGAATTCCTTTCCCGAGTCCACGTGCTACTTCAGGGATACGCTTGGCCCCGAATAACACCAAAACAAGAAGAAGTAGGACGGCTATTTCCCAAGGTCCAAGTCCAAACATGACGCACTCTCGGTTGTTGTGTAATTAGCAAAACTATTCAGGAATACAAAGACTTGTACTCCATGTTCCCCGTGATCCTTCTATTCTGTCTCTGCATCAATAAGCAGCGATGATTCCGATTCGGACATACTTGCATGTTTCGATCTTCCCAATCACTGAGAGCATGCCAAATTGAGACTCGCGTCAACTGAAGGGAATCATAACCAATAGTGAATGCGGATTCGGATCAATTTGAATCTCACCAGATGACCGCGGCAGGGACCCGAGTTTCCTCGGCCCCCCCCGCACAGGTCTGGACGGGCGCGTTAACGCATCCGGCTCCTCCCTTGGGTTACACTCGCGTGCCTCACGGTAAATCGTCTCGTCGGCCAGTCGTGGCGTATTTTCAACTTGGGCCAGTAACGCTCTGTTAGACGCTGCAATTGCTCCCAGGTCGTCCGATCCTTTTGGGACCGTCTCCGTAGCACTCGCAACCAGATCCATTTCAAAGACTTAGAACACCTCCGTAAGTACCAATAACTCCATGGGACAGCATAATAATTGGTTCTACCGTGATTTTGCCTCTATCCACAACATTCGCGGTAGAACCATTCCCGATTTTTTCATTAGACTCCCTCATAGAAACTAATGGGAATTATATACGTGTGTACCCATGAACCTTTGTAGTTGTAAGGAGTTAACGGATGCAATAGGATGGGCTGCCATCCACCCTATTGCTTACCATAATATCAGTTGGATTGATACCATGCCCGTTAAGGGATTGAACGAAAACAAGCAGACTAGTTTCCAATACGCGTACCGAAGCATCGTCTATCGGCTATTACCGGGAAGCCCAAGCAAGGCGAAGAAGCTGGCGGGATTAGCTGGTGCCTGCCGGTTCGTTTGGAATGCCATGCTGGCACAACAGAATAAAGCTTATGAGGCGTACGCCAAAGCAAAAGAGAACGAGTTCAAAGAGAAGACTAAGACTCCGTCTGTGAGCTTCTTTTCGCTTGGCAAACGATTCAAAGAGCTACGAGATAATGTGGATTGGTTACCTGAATACTCGTTTGCCATCGTTCGTTACACCTTGAAGTATCAGGCGGATGCTTGGCAGGGATTCTTCAAGCACGGTAAGGGACGACCGAAATTTCACTCCCGGCATGGCAGCACACCCTCTTTCACGATTCCCGAGGCCGTTAAGATCAAGGACGGGAAGCTACTTGTTCCCAAACTGGGATATGTACAGATTCGCGGTAACAACCCGTACCCAGATGGCGTGCCGGTCAAGGCGGTCGTCAAGAAACTGGCAGGAAAGTGGTATGTCACTGTTTGCTACAAAGTAGAGCTACCGGAACTGGTAGATAATGGGGTTGCCACAGGGATTGACCGGAATTGCGGTCAGGTGGCTACCGTGTCGACCAGTGGAAACAGAGAGCTGATTCACCAGCCAAAGGTCAAACGGAAAACGGCACGATTACACCGGTATCAGCGAAAGCTGGCTCGGCAACAGAAAGGGTCCAATCGCCGGCACCGTACGAAGCTGAAGATTCAGAAAGCCCATCGAAGCATTGCCAATACCCGCAGGAATGCGAATCATCAAGCAAGCAGGAAGATTGCCAATCATGCGTCCACATCTGTACTGGAAGGCTTGAAGATCAAAAACATGACGTCCAGTGCCAAAGGGACGATAGAAAATTCAGGCACGAACGTTAAGGCAAAATCTGGACTCAATAGTAGTATTTTAGGAACCGGTTGGGGGCAGCTGGATCAGATGCTGGAGTACAAATGCCGGCGTGTGATCAAAGTCCCTGCACAGTATACCAGCCAACGGTGTAACGCTTGCGGGTACACGGATAAAGATAATCGTAAGACTCAAAGCAAATTCAAGTGTATGTCCTGTGGGCATGCGGATCATGCCGACCTGAATGCGGCGGCAAATATATTGGCCTCCGGGATTGGGGCATCTGCACGGCGAGGGGCGTTCTCATTAGAGACCCCAAAGACCCGTGAAATGGATACAAAGAGACCGCTTCATGCAGGGTACTCATGTATATAAATCCCAAACTAATCTCCAAGTGGAGAAGAGTACCTGCAAAGACCCATAACGCAATAAAACCTTCAACTTGATGAGTCGTGCAAGAATCTCCCGTCTATTCCCCAAATCCTAGACATAACAACAAACTCCAAGTATGCCCTACAGCCTCTTAATTCTCATACGTACCATAGACATTCATAACCTTAGCCATGGTAATTACGCAAGTAGACACTCATTCATATGACTACGCTTCCCGGGGTATTGTTGAGGTAATCATCGTATGTCACAAATGAATCAACTGGAAAACGGTCCTCATTGAGTTCGAGGAGTTTGGGGCGAATCAGCATACCAAACCTCAGTGAACGCTGAGGATCAAGGTCCCCCGTTGCACTATAAACAATTGTTACACGCAAATACCCCTCATCTTCAAATGGAAGTGGTTCCCGAATCTTAATTAGCTCAACTTTGGCGTTCTTGAACTGCTCCTCAAAGAAAGTCTTGAAGAGATGTTCTAATTGATCCAGTGGTTCATTCGCTTTTTTGAAGCGATTTTGGTTTGGATTCCGGTCCGACATCGTTGGACAAGTAAAGTAAATGCAACACCTACCGCGATGTGTGTACTCAGAGAGGAAGATATAGGTTCTGCTTCCTTACCGGATGGATGTGTAGACATCATTGGCTACCTGTGTACGGCGATTGCCCACACCGCTGTTACGTTCGCATCAAAAGACTCAGCCTGATTTTACACTTTACAGCACTATGAAAAGGAATACCACCCCAATCTTAACGCTGAAATACCGTTTATATGGACGACACTTAACGGACGTCGCGCCAAGGCACTCCTTGCTCGGGTGGTGCTACGTGCCGTGATACGCCCACTTGAACATGAACCGGAAGCTCTCTAATCCGTCTGTATGGGCCTATGCCATTCACCCACAACCACTAGAGCTCCCGCACTGTGAACAGACATAGCAAGCACCGCTGCGCACCGTAATCGCCCCACAAGTTGAACAAATCGGCGCATCGTCCTGATTCTGATACGTACCGTTCTCAACATCCACTGCTTCCATAGCTCCAACCGCTTCTGCCTTCTGAGGAGAACTCACCGGAGCCGTCTCTGATTGCGCCGATAGCTCTTTTACATCTTCTGCATCCCAGTGTCCCTGGACATCTTCCTCGATATCCTGAACCGCATTTTTGATGACCTCCGGAATAACCGGCTTCTCCAGGAAGGTAAGTGACAGATACCGGAAGATGTAATCCATGATGGACATGGCCATTGGGATCTTCCGATTATTCGTGTACCCACTCGGCTCAAAGCGCATGAAGCTGAACTTGGCACATAGATCTTCCAGTGGCACCCCATACTGCAAAGCAATTGAGATACTCGTGGCAAAGGCATCCATCAGCCCGGAAATCGTTGATCCTTCCTTCGCCATCCTAATGAAGATTTCACCTGGCAGTTCTGTATCAGGATAGAGCCCTACATGTAGATATCCTTCGTGACCACTAACACTGAATTTGTGCGTAAGGGCAGGCCGCGCATCAGGAAGACGCTTGCGCATCGACTTGTACATCACACGGGGGCTGACAATTTCCGCTTCCGATGGCAATCCATCTCCCGAGGCAGCGTTTTTCGTGTTGCCACCTTTGGATGTGGACAAAGGCTGACTACGCTTGGAGTTTTCGCGGTAGATCGCCAATGCTTTCAAGCCCAGATGCCAGCCTTCCATATAGGCCTCCCCGATCTCCTCTGAAGTGACCTCCTCAGGCATATTCACCGTCTTGGAGATTGCACCGGATACAAACGGCTGGCAGGCTGCCATCATACGGATATGCCCCATGAAGTGTACGCTACGGGTCCCGTTAAAGGGCTTGAATGCACAATCGAAGACCGGCAAATCTGCTTCTTTCAGGTCTGGTGCCCCCTCAATCGTATCATGCTCATCAATATACGCAAGAATCTTCTCGACCTGCTCTTCATCGTACCCTAGGCGAGTAAGCGCTTCCGGCACAGTGTGGTTGACAATTTTGAGCGTGCCATCCCCCTTACCTGCCAACAACTTGTATTTTACGAGTGCGATATCCGGTTCAATCCCGGTGGTATCACAGTCCATCATGAAGGCGATCGTTCCTGTCGGAGCGAGTACGGTTACCTGTGAATTGCGATAGCCATGACGCTCTCCGAGTGCAACCATTCGATCCAGTGATTCTTCCGCAGCACTCCGCAGATATTCAGGGCAACTTTCATCAATCTCAGCCGCAGCATCACGATGCATGCGCATGACCTTGAGCATGCTCTCACGATTCTCTTCATAACCAGCAAAGGGGCCGATCTTGGAGTTGGCTGCGATCTCCGCACTTCGAGCGTATGCTTCTGCGTGTTCAATCGCCATGATGGCACCCGCAACTGCACGCCCTTGATCACTGTCATAGGGGAGTCCCATGGCCATCAGGAGCGCACCCAGGTTGGCGAAGCCGAGTCCCAATGGACGGAAAAGATGACTGTTTCTGGCAATGCTTTCACTCGGGTACCCGGCGTTATCCACGATGATCTCCATTGCGGTAATATAGATCCGTACTGCAGCCCTGAAGCGCTCAACATCAAACGAACCATCCTCCTCTTGAAACTTGCGCAGGTTCAGACTGGCCAGATTGCACGCAGAATTATCCAGAAACATGTACTCAGAGCAGGGATTGCTTGAGTTAATGGGACCCGTTACGCTGCAGGTGTGCCATTTCTGAATGATGTCTTCATACTGCACCCCCGGATCGCCGCAGATATGGGTTCCCTCGGCAATCTGATCAAGGAGCATGTTGGCATCAACCTGTCGAACTACTTCCCCTGTTGTGGCTGTGCGGAGTGCAAACGGAGTCCCCGATTCCACCGCTTTCATGAACTCGTCATCCAGCCGCACCGACTGGTTCACATTCTGAAACGCTACGGAGCCATATGCCGGACCATTAAATGATCCATCATATCCCTGTTCAATCAACGCCCATGCCTTTTTCTCCTCCTCTTTTTTAGAGTTGATAAATTCCTCTACATCTGGATGCCAGATCTTCAGTGTCTGCATGATTGCAGCCCGACGCGTCTTCCCTCCACTCTTGATGGTTCCTCCGGTTGCATCCTGCACGCGCATAAAACTCACGGGCCCACTGGGGATACCACCTCCCGACAATTTTTCATGCGTTGACCGAAGTGTAGACCAATCTGCCCCTACGCCCGATCCGAACTTAAACAGCCGTGCGCTCTCCGACATTAACTGCCATATATCATCAATCGAATCCTTGACGGAGATGATAAAACAGGCCGACCCCTGTGGATACTCATAGGGGTCTACGTCCACAACCTTCTGTTTTTCCGCACTCCAGCCCCAAATCGTTCTGTCTCCAGAATCGCTCACTCCATAGCGATCATGCAGGCCAACGTTGAACCACACCGGCGAATTGAAGGCACCATATTGGTTCACACAAAGCCAGGTCAGCTCGTCATGGAACCGATCTGCATCTTCCTTTGTGGCAAAATAGTCCTGCTTGTGTCCCCAGTCCGCAATGGTATGCGTCACACGATAGATCAATTGACGCAAGGAATGCTCGCGTCCTCCTTCATCCGGCTCCATATGGATATTGGCCAGATCTCCATAGAAGTACTTTGAAGCGACTACATTCGTCGCTAGGGCGCTCCAGTTTTTTGGGAACTCCACATCTCTTTGCTCAAATACGGACTCTCCCTGAGGATTCTTGATTGCGGCATCTCGCTTTTCCCATTCGAGCGAATCAAGTGCATTCTCCCCCTCGTTGGAGAAAACACGTTCGACAGACAGTCCCTTCTGAAAAGTCGCAGACGATGGCTTTGCAGTAGATTTGGCAGACGGCGATTTCATGGCTAAAACTTAGGAGTTGATATAGATATAAGTGTATGGCGATTGGGGCACAGTGTCCCAATTTGTTACAACATAAGAAAAAATTTTGTTACAACATAAGAAAAAATAAGGTATCAATGTCATTAATGTTTATGTTCCGATTCAGACAAAAAATTTTATTTTGTTCGTTTTCCGGAGAATTGGACGGTTTTCGAAAAATACAATGCCGTTAATTCAACTCACTTTGTTCTATCCACAGGATCGCACAAGATCGCACAGAAAATTCACCAGAAACCCACCGTTCACTGTGAATAAAAAACGAACCCCGCCCCATGTGCACGGGTAAAACTGTTCTAAACGGAGAAAAAAATGATTGATTTTGACGAACGGAGTGCCTATCCCAAACCTTTGGATTTTGAGGTCATGCGCCCTGAATATGAAGAGGCTGAAGACGGGACCGTGATGGCTACGATCACGGTGAGCCCATTTGAAGTCACAGGCTCCAGTGTCTCGGAGCCCGGGGCACGCCGGTCAGCAATTTATCAGGCACATAAAACGTATAAGACCTATCATCCCAATTATGAAATCCCCAGCCCGTTTCCTGATGAATTCAGGGATCAGGAAGGGATTCTCTGGCAACGATTGAGTCCCATGGCGCGCACGATGCTTGGGGATTACTCCTTTACGGATCCTGATGGAGAGGAGGACTACGCCAACATTGAGCAGATGCTGATCTGGGATGTGCGCCCCAGCGCATCAGGCCAGTAGCCGCGCTTTCATGGACTCCAGGTGTTCCAACGCCGCACGGTGATCCTCCGGAAGGTCGCCGGTCATGATTTCCTGCTTTAGGGCGTGGGCCGCAGGCCGCTCGCTCACGCGCATGGACAACACCACCTCCTCATAGAGTTTGGCCCGGCGCAGTGCGTCGTCCTTGATTTGCATCATCAATGCAAAAGCGGCATCATGTTCATTCGGGATTTTTCCATCCAAAATCGCTTCACGGACCGCATGCTTGATGATCCCGACCGCCACGCCGGCCTTGATCCCAACCACCTCCATAATTTCCTCTCCACCGAGCGGTGGTTGAAAATTCCGCAGATGATCCTTCGCCTCCACTTCCTCAAACTTACGGGCCACCGAATCAAATGCCCGCAGATAACGCCGCACGCGTTGCGGATTGCGGGATGTGATATCTGCCCGAACCAGAATCATCAGATCATCAATATCTTCACCGGCATCAAATAATAGTCGCCGGACTGCGGAATCTGTAACTTCATCATCCACAAGTGCAACTGGCCTATGATGCAAAGCCACCAGCTTTTTGACATACACCATACGTTCATCTGTCGGCAGGCGCAGCTTCCTAAAAAGCTTTGGCACCATTCTTGACCCACGATCTTCATGTCCGTGAAATGTCCAGCCACTTCCGGGGATGAAGCGTTTGGTTTGTGGTTTCCCCACGTCATGCAACAGTGCTGCCCAGCGTAACCAGTACCGGCCCGATGGAGCCGTTGCAACAACATTGTCTACCACCTGCAACGTATGATAAAAGTTGTCCTTATGGCGCTGCCCTGCCACCGTATCAACACCTCTGAGTGCACTGAGCTCTGGAAAAAATTCGTGTAAGAGTCCTGTTTCTTCCAGAATTTTCAAGCCTGTAGAGGGTTTGAGGCTAGCCATAATTTTGTGCAACTCATCGGTGATCCTTTCCTGGCTCACAATTTCGAGACGCTGCACTTCCTGCTTCATCCCTTTTCGCGTCTCTTGATCAATGCGAAAGTTCAGTTGAGTCGCAAACCGCGCAGCCCGTATCATCCGCAGCGGATCATCTGCAAACGTGACCCCTGGCGATCTGGGGGTTCGGAGCCTCCCTGCATTCAGGTCCACCAATCCACCAAGCGGATCCAGAAGCTCCCCAAATGACAACTCCCCGGCGAGGCTGATCGCCAACGCATTTACCGTAAAATCCCGCCGAAGCAAGTCATCCTCAAGCGTACCATCCTCCACAATGGGTTTGCGGGAATCCTTTCGGTAGCTCTCACGCCGCGCAGCTACAAACTCCAGGACTACATCCTTCATCCGAACCGCAGCCGTTCCAAATTTCGGATAGACATGAGCGACGGAGCCGTCCAGACGGGTACTTACCGCACGGGCTAACCGGATCCCGGATCCCTGGCCCAGCGTCACAAAATCTATATCTGTTGTTGAACGCCTAAGAATTGCATCACGAACAAATCCTCCAACCGCATAAACCTCCAATTTCCGGCTCCGGGCTTCTTCCCCCACTACTTTAAGCAATTCGTACTGGGGCAGTGTACGCAGTAATTCACACAGGTTATTCATAATACCCCCAATCTTGGAGGGCAAAATTAGCCAACTTCCAGATTGAACACACCTGCCGTCAGATCAATCCACAAGATGTACTCTGAGAGAACGAACGAACCAAGCAATATGCCGTGAAAAATCCATGCCTTCGCTATGAGAACTGTCAATTCTTGACCGCAATAGAGACTAGCCCGCATTCGCATTCATTGCAAGCTGCCACCGGATGGTGGAATGACCACGGCCCGATCCACTGTAAAATTCAAACACATCAGCGGCCGACACCTGCCCCCAGTCTGAAAAATGGCCTGACGCTACCTGCCTCCGACAACCAGTGGTTGCGTAAACGTCCGAGGGTCCTGAGATCCTGTGAGTTGTAATCGCAGGATATACACTCCCGGTGCCAAGTCCGGTGCCAATGCAAGTTCATGCCTCCCCGCGCCATAAGACGCCTTTTCTGACTCAAATACCTGGCGCCCCAACACATCGTATAATACCGCAGAAACGGATACTAACTCTGGGGTAGAGAATGATATATTGACCTCCTCTGTAAATGGATTCGGGTAGCTAGCGAGCAGTTCCGGTTCAATGAGTCTTCGCTCAGGTTCCACGTTGACTGGGGATTCCTTGCGGAATGTCATCCGATTGAGATTCACGTCCGAGTCTGCAAAAGTTACTCGAAGAACGCGTCCACTGCCAGCCTTTAATTCGGGCGTACGCACCTGCCGGGGCACCCAGTTCTGCCAGCCTCCGGTGTTGCCAACTTCGACCTCCCCGATCCGATCGCCATCCATTAAAAATATTATATCTGCCCCGGTTCGGTCACCGCCAGTTGCACTCGCACCCCGAATATCAATTTCATAGATCCCATCCTCCAGGATATCCACGGTATATTCAATCCATTCGAAACGCTCAGTCCACCCAACATTGTATTGAAACCCATCGGGATCTGTGGAGTTCTGAATATCCACCCCGTCATTGCGGTACTCGTAGCCATTGTTCCCAGTGCCGCCATCTCCCGTACGGGCCCAGTCCGTGTCATTATACGCAACCCCTTGATGGCCTATGTCGTAGTCAACTGCATTGACAATGCCCGGGAGTTCATGCTTCTTGAACGGCTTCTGTTTCGTTCCAAACTCGGGATCAAAGAGAGCAGCCAAGAGGCCACGGTTTACCTTGGCAGAATCAATATCCAGATTCTGGGCCATCGCTAAAAGGCCTCGGGCTGCTGCTTCTGCGGAGGGTTTAGGTCCCCCGCGCCAATACTCAATCACAGCCTCGTAACCCGGTGCAAACGGCGAACTGAGCGGGCTGGTTATCGTCTCAATTTTCTTATGCGTCCACCAATTGATTCCAATCCGATGTTTCTCTACCAGCTTTGTCATAGCATAAAACCAGCCATTGGAGTTCTCACCTGTCTCCCCCAAATAGAGAGGGACCTGATCTTGATTCCTATACCCAAGCAGATAATTGATCGCATCCTGATTTGGTCCCCCCCAGTAATAGTGGAACGCATAGACAATGTTGTCCTTGTGATCTGGAATAGCCCGCAGATGCTCGTCAAACGCCTTTCCGAACTGGTCCCCTTCCAGAAAAAACAGATGATTGGGAGAAATCGGCTGAACTGCGTTAATGATCCGGGTATACAGTTCTGCCAACTCTGATCCCATGACGCCACTAGGTAACACCGGCTCATTGATCAGGTCATACCCCATAATGATGGGATCATCGCCGTAGCGTCTGGCGATTTCACGCCAGATCTTGATGGTTTGCGGCCAGTACTTGTCGGGTTCTGTCCAAAGCCGGGCTTCCCCATCACTGTCTGCAATCCCTCCCGCACTCTGCGCTCCTGGAGCTGCATGCATATCAAGAAGAACTGCAAGGTCATTCTTCCTGCACCATTCAAGAAATGTGTCCAGTAGATCAAATCCCTCTTCATCCCACTCGTCCATCTCAGGATTATATAACAGGCGATAATGGAAGGGGAATCGAATATGGTCAAACCCCCAGTCCTTGATTGCTTCTATATCCTTCTCCTGCACATACTTCTCCGTAAATAGCTCAAAGAACCTATCTGTGTTCGCCTCACCGACGAGCTCAGTCATCTGATCCCGGATCCCGGTAGGCCCATCTGTCCTCCCTGGCGTTGAGATATGCAGCATATAGCCTTCCGGTAGCAGCCATCCCCCCAGCCCGATCCCTTGCATAACAACCGGTTGACCACTTCCATCCAGAATCTCGATTCCATTGACACTGAAGTAGCCATCCGAAGGAAGCTGAACTGTTTGCAACACAAAGCGAAACGTTCCGACTGGTTTGACTTTTCCGTCAACTAAAAATGGAGATTCCTCTATGCGTGTGATATTCTCCCGTGGATTCGTGTCCTGATTCCGTGAGGTATAGTCGGGGCCACTGTCTGTTCCTGCATCGTAGACATACAAGTCTACCTCAAGCGTATCAATCCAGTTCATATCATCATCCAGCAGGCTCAAGTCTCGCACACCGACGAACCAGTCCGGGCTGGGCGCCAACATGGATGTAACGGTGACTAGATTCCATGGAGGTCGAATCTCGAATGTTGTTTTTGTAGAGGCTGGAGGACGGCCTAAACCACCCCCGGAGATAATCGTATCGGCATTACCGCTCCCTTTGGCCTGGTTGATTTCACCTCGAAGCACCCCCGTGCCCCCGGTTTCTGCCATACTCTCGATTCCGTCACTGGCGGTCTCCCCCGTACGCCAAAACTTCACTGCATCATTATGGGTCCCCCCAATCAGCCCGGAGAAGTGGGGGTTAGGTGGATAGCCGTCAGGGTGTGTTTCGGCAGTCCATGTTGATGTGAAGGTGAGCTCATAGGTGGCGGTGCCTTGTGCCATCGCCATGGATAGGAATAAAAAAGCACTCACTATGCAACAGGACAGGCACTTTTGAATCATGAACGAAGTTTTACTCATTTCCAATCTTGGCTTTTTGTGACACAACGTGTGCCTATTGGGAGGATTTATGCGTTATTATGATACAGAATATAAGGTTTTAGCCTCACTATTATCCTGGAAGGTCAGACCTAATACTTCGGTTCTATCCCATTTGTATGGGATGATTAAATTTGGCAAATCAAAATTGACATTTTCATGCGAGATACTACTACGATAGATTTGATGATGCGCTACACCTTGAGACTCAGTTCTGACTGGCAGGTCAATGAGGTGACTATGGATACACAGACCCAACGTGTAGATGTGTATCTATCGCATTCGGGGAAGAATCTTGTTTGTCCAGAGACGGGCGAGCATGGGACGTTGTATGATCATCGCAGATCGCGGTCTTGGCGTCATCTGGACTGGTTTCAATGCAAGTGTTTTATACATTGTCGGATTCCCCGGATCAAATCTTCTGCGGGGATTAAGACCATTCAGATTCCTTGGGCGGATGCATCAAGCCGTGTGACCTATTCCTTGGAGCGGTGGGCGATTGATTTGTTAGAGGCGACAAAGAACCAGACCAAAACGGCAAAGCTGCTCCGGTGCGGATTGAACCAACTCAACCGGATCATGCATCGCAGTGTTGAGCGGGGTCTTCATCGGTGATCTCTGCCGGGGATTCAGCATGTGAGCGTGGATGAGAAGGTGCTGAATCGGAATCATGTGTATGCGCCAATCGTGAGTGATTCAGCGCGTGGCGTGGTCATTGATGTAGGCGAGGGGCGAACTAAAAAAGAGGCACCATCGCACTGTTGGAGCGCATTTTTGCGGAGATTGAAGACGTTGTGGAAACGATCACGACCGATATGTGGACGGCCTATATCACGGCCGTTGAGACGGTATTTCCCAACGGGACCCTGATTCACGATCGCGTTCACTTAATCCAGTGTCTCAATAAAGCAATCAACCGGGTACGCAGGCGGGAAGCAAAGACCAATCCCGAATTGAAAGGGACTCGTTATGTACTTTTAAAGAATGAAACCAATCGTACCCAAAAGCAAGATGAGATCTTCAAGGTCATCCAGAAATCGAACCTCCAAGTGAGCCTCGCCTGGCGGTTACGCGAAGAATTCAAGGGGATTTTTGAATGTCACTCCTTCGCCGAAGCAAAGGCGCACTTTGAACTCTGGCTTGCCAGTGTTCAAGATGCAGCTGTAACGGAAGTGATCAAGATTGCAGAGATGTTCGAACGACATTTTGACGGCGTCTGCAATGCTCTTTGTCATGAACAGTCCAATGCCAAAGCATGCAACGGCAAAATCCAAGAGGTCAAAACCATCGGTAGAGGCTACAGAACGTTTGAAAACTTTAGAGTTGCAATCTTTTTCTTCTGCGGAGGACTGGACCTCTATCCACAACATTCGGGATGGAACTCCTACATGGGATATGGACTTGGAGGGAATGGACGGATTGGGGGGATGCGAGGAAACATGGCATCAGAACCTACTTCGATCAGGACGATCCATCGATTCATGCTCCATCCAGGGAGCGTTCAATCCAGTCTGGTATAGGTGTGACGGTCTCTTCAGGAGGCGGTCCTGGATCCGACCATCCCATCTCCTCGACCATCATTAATGGCTTAAGAGTCATATCCTCCTCTACTAGGATCTGGCATGAGAGTCGAACCTCACCGAGTAATTTGCCCTCTACTAATTTGTCTTGCTCCGCCCGGGAAATGATCTCTGGCTCTCCCGCAAGGAACTCCACACGACAGGTCGTACAACGTGCATAACCACCGCAGCGATGTCCAAGATTCACTCCATGTGCTTGCAGTACCTTGACGAGCCGTTGCCCGTGCTCTACTTCAAATGTCCCATGCCCCGGGACTGTTATCTTTGGCATGATGACTATTATCTTTGGTTGGTGACTGAAGTTTTAACCGACTACACCGAATATACTGCCTCTACTCTGATAAATCATGAAAAAACCGTTTTGTTGGACTCCTCGTCTTCTTATTTTTGGATTGCTAGTTCTAGGAGCTTGCCAGTCCACCAGAGAAACTGTACTCCAGGAACCCCTCAATCCAGAACCTATCAATCTCCCCTCCATCCAACTATCCATCTCTGCTCTGGATTCACCGACCGCCGTTTATCCAAATGCCCTCGTGCGCATAGATTCACTGATCATTGAATTCATCAACGCACAGGCCTTTCCTGGCGCGGTCGTCTCTGTGGGAAAAGGCTTCGAAATCGTCAAACTGACCGGCTATGGTGCATACACCTATCGTTCCAGACGGCGCATGCTGCCGGAGTCTGTCTTTGATCTAGCTTCCCTTACCAAAGTGGTTGCGACGACGACGGCATCCATGCTGCTTTATGAGCGGGGTCAGCTGGATATAGAAGCCCCTGTCTCCCATTATCTGGACGCATTCAACACTCCAGAGCGGCAATCAATTATAATCCGGCATCTTTTGACACATACGAGCGGACTGCCTGCGTGGCAGCCGTTCTATCAGGATGGAATTACTACGCGTGATGCCGTTCTGGAAGCGATCCTCTCCACTGAACTTCTCACCGAACCAGGGGAAGAATATCGCTACAGCGACTTTGGTATGATTTCACTCGCACTGGTCATTGAAGAAATCACCGGAGAGCCTTTTGATGAATGGTGTATCCGTAATATTTTTGATCCACTGGGCATGAAGTCGACCGGCTTCCGCAGCACAGGAAAGCCAGATCCCGATGTCGTTCCCACGGAACTGGACGACTACTTCCGCAAACGCCTCATCCAAGGAGAGGTCCACGACGAAACCGCATGGACCTTGGGAGGAGTTGCCGGCCATGCCGGGCTTTTCTCTACAGCACTTGACCTCTCCCAATTTGCCCGGATGATGGTGCAACGGGGCTCTCATGATGGAAGAGCATTTCTTCAGGCCCGTACGATTGATCTGTTTACCACGGTCGTAGACACTTCATTGAGTACACGTGCACTGGGTTGGGATACCCGGAACCTGAACGATGAGCCCTCCTCTGCGGGCCTCTACTTCGGGCCGAGAAGTTATGGTCACACTGGATTCACTGGCACTTCGATGTGGATTGATCCTGACTCGAAAGCCTGGGTAATCCTGCTCACGAACCGCGTTTATCCGACAAGAGACGAGTATGCACGCTTCCGGGGAATCCGCGGGTTGATTGCCGATGCCGCCTATGAAGCATTCTTCTGGCCCCTCCCAAGCCAAGAAACAGAGGACTCCACTCAGTAATACTTCAATACCTGATGCTATTCAGGAAATGAGGAACTTCAGGGAAGCCGTGTTTCAAATTGATCGGAGCATTGAACCTCGCCACCAATACTGACGTTCTGGGCATCTATTCTACTTTCAAGCCGATAGATGTCGGGCACAGTTGCTGCCAGACATTCTCCGTTGCCCCTTGAGGAGACAAGACGATGAATCGCTGGACTCTTTACGTTTTTTCTGCTGTACTTTTGATCCCGGGAGGATATCAGCCCGCTCACGGACCGTATTTATCCGGCAAGAGATGAGTACGCACGCTTCCAGGAAATTCACGGATTGATTGCCGATGCCGCCTATAAAGCATCCTTCTGGCCGGTCACGAATCCCAAAGCGGAACAATCCTCCCCGTAATGCTTTGACGCGGGTTGTCTTTATGCGTACCGCATCCTGCATGCCAACATACGACTACAAACGTGCCGACGGAACTGTCTTTGAGGCATTTCAATCCATTATCGCCGAGCCGCTCACAGAATGCCCCACGACCGGTCAGCCCGTAAAGCGGGTCATCAGTGGAGGCACCGGATTTATCTTAAAGGGGACTGGATTTTACCAAACGGACTACGCGGCGAAGCCTGCTGCAGAAAAATCAAAAGATTCCAAGACGGGGGATCAAGAACCCAAGATAGCAACCAATGGAAAACCCGTCGACGAGAAAAAATCTGTTCCCTCCAACAGTGAGGACTGATACTCACCCAAGTCTGTCACAAGTAACCTGATCTAATAATTCCTGTTCAATCCTGACTGGTTTTTGTACAGACTCGCGATTTTTTGCTAAAATGCGTGGATCGGGAATTTTTAATCACCATTCGCCGGATATCTCGGTAGGAATCCAGGTTTCCCTGAGCCCCCGCACAGATCCGAACGTGCGCATTAACGCATCCGGTTCCTCCCTTGGATTGCACCGGCGTGCATAACGGTAAATCGTTTTGTCGGCCAGTCGTGGCGAATTTTCAGTTTCGGCCAATAGCGTTCCACTAATATTTCCGGTTGTTTCCATGTCGTTCGATCCCGATGGGGTCGCTGACGTAGGACATGTAACCAGATCCATTTCAGTCGCTTATAGCATCTCTGTAGATATAGCATACTCCATGGCACAGCATCGTAGTTCAGCCATCCATTGAGCACCTGTCCAATCCATTTCCCCCCTTGGTGCACCGCGTAGTGCATCCGTTGTCAGTGCTGAACTACTATTTTCGGGCAGGCACTAGTTAGTCTGGCGCTCCATACAACCATTCCTCCGGTTGCCCTACATCCTTTTTCTCATCCCCACCCGAAGTAATCAACGTAACCCTCGTTGATTACACGAAATCTTAGTTCAGTAGATCCGAACTACACACCGACTTCTGTGAGCCCTAATACCGAAGCGATCCTCGTACATTCAATCCGAGATCTCCCAGCGCAGTTGCGCGTCCGTGTGCCAGACCAAAGACCGAGAACGACAGCCATTCCGTTGGATGGAGCTCTCCACCCAACCGGTACATCACTCCCTGATGCAACTGAGTCACCCCCATGACGGACCGGGCGGTGCCATCTTTCCACGGAACGCCGTATCCCAGCTCCAACTCGGTCCGCTGCGTGTCTGCCCCGAGCGGCACCGCATCCAGGATCGTCTGCTGACCGTACATCGACACCCCCTGACCCCGTCCCCACGATGGTCGCACGCGCATCATCAATCCCTCTGATTGACGGCCCACCTGCACGGATCCCGAGATCCCCCACTCGGTGAACCCGTCCGCTGTGTGCATCACCAGCCCCTGTGTCCGCAGATCTGCCTGCAGGCGCCACGCCGGATAGGCAACCCGGATCCCTCCGCCAAACTCCAACCCCACGCCCGTCTCCGCACTCCCACCATCGCTGCGCACATTCGCCTCCACAAATGGACGGAGTCCATCACTGATCTTTACATTCGCTTCCACACCTGCCCGGACCCGGTACACCTCTGCCGTCACCTCATGATCCTTTATCTCTGCATCCGTCACCAGAACATCTCCATGGTAGTTCAGTCCGATCGTGCCACTTGACACCAATTTCCCTCGAACCCCCATCGCCCCAAACCTGGACACCAGATCCCCTTCCAACTCCAGCACCTCTGCCTGCCCGCGACCCGCGCCTGCGCTCAACCATACATCCCAGCCTGCACGCGCATACGACACATACGGATAGACGCCCGTCAACCCTGCGGTAATCTCTCCCGACTGCTGCACCACCTCAAACGATCCCTCTCCCTGACTGTGGGCCAGAAGTACCCCCGCCAGCCAACCTCCCCGCCAGCGGTAGTCCGCCCCCAGCATCCCCGTGGTTACTTCGCCACGGAGTGTCAACGCATCGTCATCCCGTCCATTGAACTGACGGAATGCTCCCCGTCCCCATACGCTGAAGGACCCACTGTACGAAGTCGCAGACATGCGACAACCCGCCAAGAGCTCGCCCAGGGACGGATCCCATGAGGAGGCCGAGTACCAGAGCCGGGCCATCTCTGCGCGGTCGGCCGCACCACACGCGGCACCATCCGCCCCGGATCGGAACCGCTCCCCCAATGCCTCCACCACCTGCACCCCCGACGTCCGTACAAACCGCGCCGCATACGCCTCCAGTACCTCTTCACTCACCGTGGTCGACTCCTGGATCGTCGCCACCCCCACCGCCTTCGCAATCTCTGCATGCTTCGACGACTCCAGATGCACCGTGAACGTCTCCTCGCGCCAATCCAATCCGTCCTTCAAGAGTGGCACCGCTATCATCGCTTCCACCGTTCCCGGTACCAGCGTGACCACCCCCGAGGAGGCTTCATAGTCTTCACCTGCCTTGGCGGTCCCATCGCGTGTCCGGTATGCTGCCGAGATCATCTGACGCTGCGGATGCGACAGCAGGACCCGGAACCGGACCATGCCCTCTTCTTCCAGCACCAGCGCATCTTCCACCCGAAGAATCGCACTCGCACCATCATCATCCAGGATCGTGCCCGTCCCCGTCTCACGTGCAATGATTGCATTGCGAGGCTTTGACAGGGTCACCATAAACGTCTCATTCTCTTCCGGGAGTTCATCATCGGTCACCTCAATCTCAATCACGCCCCGGGTTGCCCCGGATCAAAGATTACAATCCCCCGCGAGGTCATATAGTCCAGGCCCGCCTCTGCCGTGCCGTCCGTGCTTGCATATTGCACGGTCACCACCTGATCCACAGGACGACTGAGTTCGATGGGCAATTGGATCGCCTCTGCATGTTCCAATGCCTGTTCATCGTAGAGGGTGATCGTAAGCGGCCCCGGCCGCTCATCGTTGTCCATGATCGTCACCGTGATATCTGCCGTCACCCCGTCATACCCCCCGCCCGATGCTGTAACCTTTAAGCCGACCGTTTCGTCTGCATAATCCTCGTCGTCCTCCGCTGCCGTTAAGGTCACGGCCTTGGATGTGTTCCAGTCTGCGGCCGTAAACGTGAGCGAGGGTTGGTTCAATATTAAATCTGTTCCCGCGTGCCCGGTGAAAGTCAGCGTCACGGGGCCCGGTGGTGATGCGGATAGACGAATCGTCAGCGGGCGCGTTCCTCCTTCTTCCATCTGCACTGTCTCCGGGGCCACGAGCCCCGCCGCATCGTTGTCCGTGATCGTGACCGTGATATCGGTCGTCACCCCGGCGTAGCCGCCTCCAGATGCTGTGAGCGTCAATGTTTCTGTATCGTCCACAAAATCATCATCCTCTGCCGCCGTCAGTACCATTGTCTGCGATATATTCCAATTTGCGGTCGTAAACGTAAGAGGGGAGCCATTCAGAGACAGATCGGTCCCCGCATGTCCGGTGATGGTCATCGTCACCAGGCCAGATGGCATCTGTGCAAGTGCAACTGCCAACGTCCTCTGGCTTCCCTCCGCCATGGTTACCGACGCCGGGGCCACGATTCCCGGCGTATCGTTATCCGTGATGGTCACCGATACTGTTTTGGAGATCCCGGTGTAGTCGACACTACCACTTGCTGTCAAGGTGACCTCTACCTGATCATCCATCAAATCCATGTCGTTCGCAGCGCGCAAGCTCACCTGCTGCTCCGTACGCCAGTTGTCGGGCCCAAAGGTCCGAGTGATCGGGCTCACGGCCAAGTCGGTTCCCGAAGGCCAGGTCATTGTCACCACGACCTCATCCAATGGCTCCGAAGTCAACGAGATCCCGAACGACTTCGCGCCCCCCTCCGTGACCGATACAGATTGGGGAGCGTTCATCCCTGCCTCATCGTCGTCGGTGATCGTTATCTCCACCGGCTCCCCCTTGGTCAGACCGGACGGCAGGACACCAAGTGCCACCGTGAAGGTCTCATCTGTCTCTGCAATATCATCCGGAATCGTAGAGATTGAGTAGGTCCCGTTCCTCTCTCCCGCTTCAATCTCTATCTGGGTTGGAGGCAATGCCTCGTAATCCTGGGCATTCGCGGTGCCACCCGTCAATGTCAATGGAATCACCACATCAGTGTCATGTGCCTCTGACAACGTTGCCGTCACCGTGACACCATTCCCCTCATCCACGGGATTCGGAGATGCCGACAGAACCACCGTCACCGCTGCCGGCGACGTAATATCCCGGATGGTCACGAACTGGGAAGACTCTCTGCCCGGTACCAGAAGCGCCGGGGGGAGATCCCCCAATGCGACGATAAAGGTCTCATCGTCTATGTCTGCATCCGTGAATGTCTGGATCTGCCCCGATCCCTGCGTCTCACCACGAAGAATCGTTACCCCCCGAAGTGACGTGTAATCGCCAGGCTCCGGTGGATGACCCGTCTCATCGTTATACACCAATGGAACCTCTACATCGATTTCCAGCATGCCCGTCAGCCTTGCCGTGATCGTCACCGACTTGCCTTCGTCCACCGGATTCGGAGATGCGGACAGCGTCACTTCCACCGGAGGTGGCGGGTCATTGTCTGCAATCGTGATCTCCACCGAGGAAGGACTGCCACGCTCTACCCCCGTAGGCAATGCATCAACAGCGAC
>CBDBMQ010000031.1:0-114537 GCA_965207565.1 Rhodothermales bacterium
TCAAATTATGGTAAACCATGCCACTGTTCTTCCCGTACCATCCATGGAAACAATAATAGGATGGTTTTCAGGCAGCGATGCGCGGCCGCAATGGTCGCGACAACAGTGCGGATCATGCTGCATAGAATGTTGCAAATGTAGGAATGGGTGCCATCGGGAAAAATGGGAAGACTTCCTTAACTTATATCGGGGTCCCTTAATTTCCTATGGTTCCTGCGTTAGCTGGTCTTGGATAACCGGACCCGTATCATGGGCTGCATGTTCTCCTTCGACACTTATAGGTCTTGGCGTGGATGCAGGGCGTTGGCTATGGAGAGCCTATACATGTGGAAATGATTGTAAGAGCAGCGAGCAATGTATAGTATGTCCAGCGGGATATACCGAGTGGTGGGCGGGCACTAATTGTTCGACCGCCGAAAGATGGTAATATCGGATGAAAATCAAGATTTTTACTCGTAGACTTATTAGTTCAGTGGTGTATCCTATAATCAGTTTTATCATCTATTTGCGGGAATTTGATGGGGATTACAGTGGGATGGACTTGTTATGGGGCGCAGTGGTTACGGTAGTTTTGTCTGTAGCCATTTTCCTGTACTTCCCCGTAGCGAAGAAGATTGAATACTTTAGCCTATCGTGGTTCTTGGGGCTACTTATTGCGGTAACCCTTGTGATAGGTGGGTGCATAATGGCTATAGATTATTATTATCTGCCGGTTGCATTTAGAGCATGGGGAGAGTATATGCTGTTTTTTGGTATTTGGATGCCGACGATACATATGGTTCTTCACAACATCGGTAAACCCCGCAAAAAAGGCTCATTCTTCAAACGCATAATGCTAGTAGAGAACGGAGAGAATGCCAACGGTTAGTGCCGTATGGCACTAACCGTTGGCAGGTCGCACGCATACGCGTGTGCACATACGCACGGGCGCGACCTAGCTTACCCGGGGGCGCGGAAACTACGGCACGGTGCGCAGGGGCGGACGGTTTGAGTGCGGTTGAGCATAGCGAAAACGACTGAAAATTGCCCTGCAGGGTGGGCGGTTTTTGCGTGCGTCAGCACGCATCAACGGCTTGTCGCCGGAAAAAAAGTTAGCTTGAGTACAAAGAGACCTAACAAACCATCACGTACAGGGGTGATATGCACAACCGTAACCACCATATTGTAGCTAGTGGGATTTGGGCCTTCCAGTGGAAGGATTCTGTGACTGGAATGGTGAGGAGTTGGACGGGCTACACGGCGAGAAGCGTTCACACTGGTGACTCCAACGACCCGTGAAATGAGTTCAAGAGACATTGCATGGCTTTGTTACTCACGGATATTATTCCCATTCAGATTATGCTCCAACGGTTGCCAATCTTTTCTGACCTCGCCGGTCCGAGGTACAAGATTCATCTCTTCTGTCTCAATGAATTGGCGGGCGCTGCAAATGAAAGTCTGTCGCAGACTGATACGCATGCGCAAGTTGTAACACCATGGCATCTGCGTAGAGTGGTCCGGAAAAAGTGATGCTGCGAGGTTGACGACGCTCAGAATCCGGCGAATCTTCCAGTACATCAAATCCGTTGGAGACGCTCACACATGGATGACCGGTTAGATTGGTTATGGACAATGTCCCACCCCCGAATGTCGGAGACACAAACACATCCACCTTCTGTATTGTCTCATTCATACGCTGCAAAAGAATTGACCGGCACCTTGAAGCCTGAAGAAACTCAACCGCTGGTACAAACCCATTTTATTCATCACAATTTGGATACAGGCTACAAAGTGTGAATTTGGTTGGGGGGGCGTCAGGATTTCCGGTGCGGGATAAAAAGTAAGCTATAGCCTTAGCGACCAAGCGTCAAATGTAGCATTGCGTCTGTTTTTCAGCTTGGTTTGGGGAAATGCCAAGGGTGCACGTACCGCAAGTGCAGTCCAATCCCATGCGATGTGTTGTGTTGCTCGCCACCATTTCCTCTGGACACCTCAGATGAGGTGCACGGGTTTAGATGTCAGGTACAGACAGCCAGTGTAATTGCCGAAGGTGCTCCCAGAAACGCTTCCATGCCTGCACCGCGGACAGAGCGATATAGAATGTAACATAGCGGGCATGACGTGCCAGGGTTGCACCGACCTTCAGCACTTGCAGTCTGAAAGTGCGAAGGTGCATGTGAGGTAGTTCCGATGAGGACGAATCCGTGTCTGCAGCAGAACGGCCGGCCGCCTCCATCGCTGTTTCCGAGAACGCATCGGTTGATTCGTCCAACGCAGTTTCTGTTCCAGAAGACCGCGGACCCGTGTCGTGCAGCCCCTCGGCCAACGGTGCCATCTCATCGGGTTTAGATCCCACCGGTGGGGGCGGACTATGCAAGAGGCATTGACTGATGTGAAGAATCTGGTAGACCAACATGTAGACCTGAAGACGCACGACATTCTCATCGGTCTCGGCAATATCCTCACGTTCAATCGATACGTTACGGTAATGCGACTTGGCGCGTGGCGATGACGAAAACGACAGCGTGCAGATCGCTTTGATTTCGCCCTGATGCATCTCCGCCTTCCCGCGCCGACTGTACAGGGCTGCCAGAACCTTTCCCGAATGCGTATCCGCGTCAAGATTAGTGACCAAAAAGTGGAAATCATTGAATAACTCCCCCGGACGCGGTTTCATCACTAGGATCACCCTACGGGTCTTCCCCCAGGACTGCACATCATACTCGAGTTCAAAGTACGTCTTCGTCTCATACGAGCAATCCTCAACGTACGGTGCAGCCAATGCCTCTAACACCTTGTTCTTGCGCAAACGCATCACGTAGTGATGACCTTCTGCCTCCAGCCGTGTAAATACAACACCACTATTGAACCCTGCATCCAAACGAATAATGACGCGGGTCAGCGGCGTGCTGGCGCACCCCATCGGCCATGGAAACCATGAAGTCTTCGCAGTCGGTGACTTCGCGCCGATTACCTGGACGCAGCTGCGCCCCGAGTACATCCCCGGTCTCCCCGCATGAAGCAATCAGCGGCAAGAAAACCGTACGCTTATAGTGCCCATGATACGCGCTGCCAAGTTGCTTGCCATGCGTATCCACCGGCACCGCGTCCACATCAATGACCACTTCATCACAGCGCCGACCACCGTTGCGAACCAGCATATGCTCAATCGCCAACTTTTGAACCGCCGCCTCCAAGTGCGACGGATTGTCCGCTTTGCCGAGCAGACTCAACAGACGGGGCATGGTTGACTGCGATGCCAACGTACGACCCGCTTCAACCGCACCCCATTCGATGCGGGTGGATGTGCCAAATGCTGCATCGGTGCGCAACTGCGCTGTCCATAGAACACTCCATCCCTGAACCAACTGTAGCAGCCACTGCAAAAGCAACTGCGCCAGACTATATTGTATACGATACTGTTTCCGGGGATCGTACAGCCGCTCGGTCAGAAATTCAATGAGACCCGTTCGCGCGATCACCGACCGCATCAACAACGCACCCGCGTCAAACGTCGTCTGGTCGTTGCTGGCCGCCTTGATCCGAACCGACTGGTTGTAGGGAAGCACAAAAAGAGCCTCCGTAGACTTTGCCATAATCTCACCTCCAAGGTGAATTTTTTAGATTACTTCGAAAGGGCGCTTGCGCATGTGATCCACAGTAAAAACAAGTCCCTGTTCGGTCAAAATCCGCAAAAAAAGGGCAATGAGTCCTTTTTATAAGGAACGTACAATGGACACGAAAATCCTAGATCGGTTAGGCTATCCCGAAAAACTGAGTTGAGATGAATATTGTGGGGGAGTAGGTTGATCTCACGTACCAAGCCTGATGTAAGAGGCATTGGAATACCCAATTCCCCTATCCGCAAAAAACAATGCTCTCCCAGACTAGATTGGCCTGATCGATCCACCTATGGAACCGTTGTAGCTGATCACGGTGCAACGGTGCTGCTTAAAAATCAGATTCCGATAGATGAAATTCGTTCGCTGTACTGCTCTTCTCACAGCAGTATTCTTATTCTCAAATGCCTCCGCTCAGGATAATACGATCGTGGCAGAAATTGATGGGGAATCTCTGACGCTGCAAAAGTTTGAGCAGGGTATACGCAGAGACCATCGGCGGCAGAGCCGCTGCAAGTGATGATTCCCTAAAAGAGTATGTTGATTTTTTGGACCGTTACGTGAATTTTCGGGTGAAGCTGAAAGAAGCCCATGTCGCCGGATACTTTGAGAGTGAAGAACTTCTCTCCGAAATTAATGGATACCGCACCTCCTTTGCAAAACCCTATCTCATTGACAATGAGATCCTGGAACCGATGGTCCAGGACCTGTACGAAAAGCGTAAAGAGTACATCCATGCCAGCCATATTATGGCCACCTTTGCCCCGAATGACCCTTCGCCTGTTGATACACTAAGAGCCTGGAATAAAATGCTTGCTCTGCAGGATTCTCTCCGAGAGGGTATCCCATTCGGAGACCTCGCAGAGCGAAACTCCGAAGATCCCTCTGCAAGTAGTCCAAGATCTATACGGGGATATCGGGGGGATCTTGGATGGTTTACTGGAGGGCAAATGATTGAGCCATTCGAAATTGCTGCCTATAATACACCCGTTGGAGGAGTGTCTGACATCATTCGCAGTTCTTACGGCTACCATATTCTCACAGTCCATAATCGTGAGGCCCACCCAGCCGGACTATCTCGCCTCACACATCATGGTGCTGTTCCAGGACACGACGCAGGCTGACTCTGCCCGCACATACGCCAAGATGGATAGCCTTAAGGCACTGATTGATCAGGGAGTGGATTTTGCCGAAGTCGCAATGTACCATTCGGAAGATCGGTCAAGTGCACAGCATGGAGGCTCTCTCCAGGGAGTGATCCAATTCCGAAATCCCAACTTTAATCGGACCTTCCATGATGCCCTCTTCGCCCTGGAAATTCCCGGCCAGATATCGGATATCGTTGAAACTCCCTCCGGGTTACATCTGATAAAACTGGACGAGATCGCTCCAGTACGAACATTGGAACAGTCCTACGAGAGACTGTCCCAGATGGCACAGAGGCTCCCCCGCATCAAAACTGCAGAGGCGGCACTCGCAGAGTCATTGCGTGGGCTCTATACGAGCACCGTTGATACTCTGTTGTTGACCCGCTTAATCGGAGATGTCCTTCCCGACTCCGTCCAAAAACACCTGCAGGACTTGGCTGAGCATGACTCTGTTGGAACAATGCCGCTGATTACACTAGAAGACTCGGTCTACACACTGAAAGAGTTTGTACACTTTGCAACCACTCAGCCGCGCCCGACCAACTCTGCACTGACCTCGACAGAACAGGTACTGGTGCACGCGGAGGCCTTCCTTGATGATAAAGTCCTTTTCTATCATTCTTTCGAACTCGAACACACCGACGAGGAGTTCAAGGGAACCATGCAAGATTTTAAGGATGGGCTTGCCATCTTTAGAATCATGGAAGATTCAGTCTGGAATGCAGCCTCCCAGGATACCCTCCGCCTGCTGCAGCACTACGAGGCAAACTCTGAGCGCTATCAGTGGCCAGACAGGATACCGGCTCATTGAGATATCGGGAGCATCCGATTCCCTTTTGACTGAAGCAGTGAACCTGCTGGAACTTGGTAGTACGTGGGAGGACCTGGAAAATAAGATTGCCGCAGATTCAACATGGACATTGCAGTTGGATACGGTACTGGTTGCCGAGACAACCAACAGTGTCTACGACAATGCGGTCGACCTATCCGTTGGAGAACATACGGAAATCCTTCCTATACGCAGCCGTAAACTCGTGTTGTATATGGACGGAACGGAGCCTGCCCGAACAAAAACATTCGAGGAGGCCCAATCCGAGGTTATGGCCGATGTCCAGGTTGAACTGGAGCAAAGACTTCATCAGAGGCTGCGCGAAAAATACCGAGTGGCAACTTTCCCTGATCGGCTCGAAAAGGCATTCCAGGAGCAATGAGAATTTTGCTGGGGATCACCACCCTGCTTTTGATCAGCATCACTGGCTGCCAGCAGCCGAATTCATCTGACGAATTTGTTGCTCGAGTGGGAGATGCCTACCTGTTGCAGTCAGACCTGGATGCCAGCCTCGCAAACCTAGCTTCCAATTTTGATACTACGCAGGTACGCAGGCAAATCATTAATCAATGGATTGATAATGAACTTCTCTATCAGGAAGCATTGAGATTGCGCCTCTCAAATCGAGAAGACATCAAACGTCGCCTGGATGAGAGCGCTCGTGCAGTTCTGATTGAAGGATTGATCTCTGACTACCACACGCAGGCTGATCATGAGATCACCCCGGTTGATGTGGCAACCTACTACGAAAACAATAAGGAACAACTGCGTTTTCTTGAGCCATTTGTACATATTCGCTATCTGAGTAACCCAAGCCAGGATTCTTTAGAACTGGCCGGGCAGTTGTTGAACCAGGCAGCCAACCCGGATTCGGTATTTGTCACCCTGATTGAGCGTTTCAGTAGCTCTCCCGCTGATGCTCTCAAAATGAATCAGAATTATTTCCCTGAAACTAGACTCTTTATTGATCAATTCGAACTTAGTAATCTTCTTAGAAACACCGAAGCAGGACAACTGCCACAAATTCTACAGGGGGATTCTCTGTATCATTTCCTACAGATTATAGCACGAAATCCGGCAGGTACAATTCCAGAATTACCCTGGATGGAGACCTTCATTCGAAAGCAGCTAACGATCCGCTTCAGGAAACAGAATTATACACGCAGCGTTCAGCACTTACGCGTGGAAGCCGAGTTTCGCGAAGACATTGAGATTAGGTGAAGATATTTTCCAGGGCACCGGCAGCATCCACTAATTGTCCTGTACAATCCGTTCTAGCTGAGTTCCCGGTATAGCTTCCATTTGCATTCGAATGCCCAAATACGCCCAAATTCTTCGATCACTCACACTCGTTGCCATATTCCTGGCCCCGCATTCCTTCGTGCTGGCACAAGAGGATGTTGTAGACGAAATTGTGTCGGTCGTCGGAGAGAATAAAATTATCCTGCGCTCAGAGATTGACGGACTTGTGCAGAGTATCACGCAACAGCAGGGACTTGAGTATAGTGACGAACTCTGGCTCCAGACGCTGCAGCAACTCATCGACCAGGGAGTACTTGCGGAGCATGCACGACGAGATACCAACATTGTTATCACTGAAGATCAGGTGGACCAGTCGCTGAACCAGCGCATCGGAATCATGTCGCAGCAACTGGGCGGCGATGCTAGACTGGTCGAGATCTACGGCAAAAGCCTCGTTCAGATCCGGGCTGACCTGCGCGACGAAATACGGGATCGGCTTCTGGCTGAACAATACCAAAACTCAAAGCTCCGCAATCTAAGGATTACCCCCACCGAGGTGCGGGAATGGTTTGCGCAATTTCCCACCGACTCCCTGCCTGTACTCCCCGCAATCGTACGTGTCTCGCATATTGTTAAGTACCCTGAAATCCTTCCCGAAGCCACTGAGGAAGCACTTGAGATTATCGGTGCAATCCGGGATTCGATCACCACGGGAGTGAGCGCACTTGAGGACTTGGCCCGTCGCTACTCAGAAGACACTGGTTCCATCCAAACCGGGGGGAGATATGAAGACATGGCGTTGGGGGATCTCGTTCCGGAATTTGCCGCAATTGCTGCCCGCATTGAGCCGGGCGAATTATCCCAGCCATTCCAAAGCCCGTTTGGGTATCATATCCTTCGAGTGAATGAGCGCGTCGGAGATGTCATAGATTTTAGTCACATCCTCATCAACATTGATCGCTCACGCTCGAATCCATCTAGGGCTATCGCAGAACTTGAAGTGCTACGAGACTCAATCCTGACCCATGACATTTCCTTTGAATTGATGGCGAGGCGACATTCAGAAGAGGAATCCTCTTCTGAAATCGGCGGCCGTGTAATCGACCCAAATTCAGGAGAACGAGACCTTTTTGTTGATGCCCTGGGACCGGACTGGAAGGCGACCACCGACACGCTTGAAATTGGACAAATCAGTCAACCGGCAGAGGTTACTCTCCTTGATGGAAACATCGCCTGGCATCTCGTACTGCTCCAACGCAAGGTGCCCTCACACCGGATCAACATCGAAACCGATTATACTCGTATCCAAACCTTGGCACTGGAAAATAAACGTAGCCTGGAAATGCGTCGTTGGCTGGACTTACTGCGAGAAGATGTTTTTGTTGAACTGCTTGGAAAAGCGCTCACAATGCAGCCACCGTCCGAAAGTGATCCAGCCAGCAACTGACATCATGCCACAAGCACAAAACAACGAAGAGTCACCAGTAGAGGATCTCTTCCCCGCTCTCGCCGAAGCCCTGCCTTCGGCATGCAAACGCCTTGAAGGGGAGATTTCCAAAATTATTGTTGGCCAGAAAGAGATCATACGAAATATACTGGTATGCCTGTTGGCCCAGGGGCATGTACTGCTCATTGGAGTACCCGGACTCGCAAAAACTCTTCTCATCCGTACACTGGCGGATGCACTGGCCCTGAATTTTACCCGAATCCAGTTCACTCCCGATCTGATGCCTGGTGACATCACAGGTACAGAAATCATCGAAGAAGATAGACGAACCGGCGGACGTGCTTTCAAATTTGTCAAAGGGCCTATCTTTGCCAATGTTGTACTGGCCGACGAGGTGAACCGGACTCCCCCAAAAACGCAGGCTGCACTCCTGGAAGCGATGCAGGAACATCGCGTTACCGCCGGAGGGAACACCTTTGCTCTCGAAGAACCATTTTTTGTCCTTGCCACTCAAAACCCGATTGAGCAGGAAGGGACCTATCCTCTCCCTGAGGCCCAACTGGACCGGTTCATGCTCAATCTTTGGCTGGATTACCCTACCTTTGATCAGGAGATTGAAGTCGTTCGCTCAACCACCGCTGGCCAGACTGTCGTTGTTCAACCTGCGATGTCTCAAACTGAGCTCATTGATTACCAAAAACTTGTTCGTCATCTCCCTGTGGCGAATAATGTCATCGAATATGCGGTTCGCCTGAGCGCCAGCACACGCCCCAATCGTGAGGGAGCACCCGATTTTGTCAACGAGTATATCGCATACGGAGCGGGACCACGTGCCTCGCAATATCTGATTCTCGGTGCAAAAGCACTCGCGGCCATTGATGGCCGGTATACTCCCCTGATCAGTGATGTGCAGACACTGGCCACAGCGGTACTCCGCCACCGCATCATTGCCAATTTCAATGCGGAGGCGGATGGGGTATCGGTGACTGACCTGATTGACCGAATCCTTGACACGGTCGCTACGTAGTATTACCTTCGCATTTGGATGGGGGATCTCCCCATCCGTATCCACCATCGTGATCTACTGGTTGACGACCAGCGTGTGATAAATATGTCCCTGCGAGCAGCCAACCTACAGTCGGCACACGATCTCACCCCGCCATCGAAAAACTTTGGATTTTTCTCATGGTTTTCCATCGGGCTGGGGTACATGATCCTGTCGGTCTTCTTCTTCAGCCTGATGTCACTGCTGGCAAAGCTGATCTCTACGACCATTCCAACAGGACAGATTGTTCTGATCAGGGGGGTAGTTGGGAGTATTCTGGCATACTGGGGAATCCGTGCGGTTGGTGTCCGAGTCTGGGGGTCCAATAAAAAACTATTGATTTTTCGAGGGGTGACCGGATTTGGTGCTCTGATGTGTTTCTTCTGGACCCTGATCAATCTTCCCCTGGCAGAAGCAACCATACTTTTTTATATGTCCCCCTGCCTCGCGGCAATCTTGGCAACCATCATCCTGCGCGAGCATCTGTCTATCGGGATGATCATTGGCTTTTTGATCTGCATCCTTGGAGTAATTTTCGTCATCCAGCCTGAATTTATTTTTAATGTGCAGCGACTGCATCTACCATCTGTCGCTGTGGGACTCCTGGGAGCAGTCCTGGCTGCCCTTGCATTCGTATCCGTGCGCAAACTGCGCGAGACAGATCACGCGTTGGTCATCATCTTTTATTTCTCATTCGTATCCGCACTTTCAGCTGTCCCATTCGTCGCCATCCACTATGCGATCCCATCTCCCACGGAGTGGCTGGTACTGATTGGGATTGGGATCTCCACCCACACTGCACAGATTTTCCTTACGCACAGTTTGCATCGGGAGCAAACCTCCCGGGCCATGGGAGTGAGTTACGTTCAAATCCTGTTTGCCGTCGTCTGGGGAGTTGTAATCTTTGGAGATTACCCCAACCTTCTGTCTCTCATCGGAATGATCCTCGTCGCGGGTGGCAGTGTGATTACGGCCCATCGGCGCCGATCAGCTATACATCCAAATCTTCCGCCTTCCGGGCATTCTCCATAATGAAACGGTAACGGACAGACGGATCCCGCCCCATTAATCCAGCAATCGTGGCTTCTGCACGGGTTTTTTCGGGGATGGTAACCTGCAGGATTCGGCGCCGCGCCGGGTCTAGTGTGGTTTCTTTCAATGTCTGTGGCATCATCTCACCCAGACCCTTGAAGCGTTGCACATCTATCTTGATCCGAGAATTTTTACGCTTTAGACGCCTTTCAATCCGACTTTTTTCTTCTTCATCCAGTGCCCAATAGGTCTGCTTCCCCGCATCCAATCTATAGAGTGGCGGTTCGGCAACATAGATATGTCCACGATCAATGAGTGGACGCATATAGCGATAAAAGAATGTTAGCATCAGTGTAGCAATGTGATGCCCATCCGAATCTGCATCCATAAGTAGAATCACCTTATGATAACGCAGTTTGTCAGGTTCGATGTTGGTTCCCATTCCGCAACCAAGTGCCTGAACCACGTTGGACAACTCGGTGTTGTCTCGTAGCTTTTGGGCGGTTGCCTGCTCTGCATTCAACACTTTTCCGCGCAATGGGAGCACCGCCTGTGTTTTTCGATCTCTGCCCTGCTTTGCGGAACCGCCCGCGGAATCTCCTTCCACGATAAACAGCTCTCCCTCCGTGGGATCCATGGACGAACAGTCTGCTAATTTCCCCGGCAGCGTCAGCCGCCTCCGCTGACGCGCTTTGGAGCGAACCGATCTTGCAGCAGCACGACTCGCCTGACGCGCCCGCGCTGCCTGGAGTACGCGAGCGCCAATGGCATCACTGGCCGATGGATGGGAATTCAGGAACTGCTCCAGTGCAACGCGAACCGTGCCGCTCACCAGTGAGCGTGCCGAAGGATTATTCAACTTATCCTTCGTCTGCCCCTGAAATTGCGGATCCGACATGAACATATTGACGACCCCGAAGAGTCCTTCACGTATATCCTCGGAGGTGACCTCCACCCCGCGAGGAATCGCGTTATGCGTGTCCATCCAGGAACGTACTGCCGCTCTGACTGCATCTTTGTACCCCTGTTCGTGTGTGCCACCATCATTTGTGGGGATCCCATTGACATATGATTGTAGACATTCCCGCGTTGACTCTGTCCATTGGAGCGCGATCTCCAATCGTACAGCGTTTTCGAATGTATCCTGCTGGATGGAAAAAATCTCCGGGTGCACCGGAGATACTCCATCACTCTGAATCAAATGTCCCAGATAATCAACAATGCCTCCCTCATGTACAAACTCAACTTCTTCCCCCTGATTTTCATCTCTAAAAATGATGCGCAGCCCATGATTTAAGTAGGTTTTAATCTCAAGCTGTGCCCGGATTCGATTCGCATCAAAGGTTACCGAGTCAAAAATTTCAGGATCCGGGGCAAAGTAGATGCTCGTCCCCGTTAATCGAGTACGCTTGTCCAAGTCCACTAGCTTGCTCACCGGACGCCCACGTCGAAACCGCTGCTCATAGGTCGTTCCTTCACGTTTGACTCTGGCGACCAGTTCTTTGGAGAGCGCATTCACAACCGAGGCCCCTACCCCGTGCAATCCTCCAGAAGTCACATACTGATCCCCCTCGAATTTACCACCGGAATGCAGAGTAGTCAGGATGACTTCCAGGGCAGGAATTTTCTTCTCTGGATGAGGATCCACTGGAATTCCACGCCCATTATCCTGCACCGTCACACTCGCTGCATCCTTATGAAGCGTGACTTCAATGCAATTCGCATGCCCGTTTACTGCTTCATCTACGCCATTATCCACGATCTCCCAGAGTAGATGATGAAGCCCCGGCTTACCTGTACCTCCGATGTACATACCCGGACGTTTACGTACTGCCTCAAGGCCTTCCAAGACAATAATATCTGCTCCTGAATATGAACTCATGGCAAACGAATTTCATGTGGTTCAACCGCGCTGGGCACCAGTTCTCCCCGCTGGATGATTTTGCGCCCTTTGCCGCCTCTGCGGGCGACCTCGTACTTGGTTCGACGAATAATCTCCTGCCGTCCACGCGGGGTTTCGACAGCAACTCCCTCGCGCACCTGTACACTCACATTGGCTCCAATCAGGATGTCTTCCGCAGCTACACGCATCCCAATGACACCTTTCCCCGGCCCACTAATCAAGGGAATCTCCTCTGTTGAAAAAATTATTGCATGCCCCTTTTGGGAGACCAGACAAACAAATTCATCCCCGGCAACCGGCCACACACCAAAAACTTCATCTCTCTCACTCAGACGCATACACAGCCTCCCCTTGCGTGTGGATACATCAGAAAATAGTTGTAGTTGCTGTCGAAGAGCCATCCCCTTGGATGTGACCGCCACTATATACCCTAAAGCAGGAGCAGCCTCCTTCTCTAATGATTTGCTCGTTCGCAAAACCCTGGAATCGCAAGGAACCGCACCAACAACCCGCTCCTTATCCTTGAAATCAAATAACTTCTGCAACGGGATTCCATGCCCCGTCGTGCTGACAATATCATTGGCTCGAATCGTGTATGCCCTCCCAAAATTCGTCCAAAGTACTACTGTAGAGCGTGTTCCTGTGCCCAGCACCCATCCTACCTCATCGCCTTCTCGAACACGAATAGACTGAATCTCGGTATAGGATCGCTGCCTTTTGATCCAGCCGGCACGAGTCACGATCACTACAGTATCTTCATCCACAATAAAGTCTTCTTCGGAATACTCATAGAGTCCTTCATCCCCCGAAGCCAGTGTCGTACGCCGTTCGGTGGAAAACTGCTGCCGTACCTCCTTTAGTTCACTCCGAACCAGATTCCAGCGTGCAAGCTCATCGGCCAACAGATCCCGAATCTCCTTGGCCCGTATCCGCTTGGCTTTGAGCTCATCCCGTATTGCATTGATTTCCAGTTGTGAGAGTTTGTAGAGCCTTGTTTCGAGAATGGCATTCGCTTGTAGTTCAGAAAGTGAAAACCGATGGCGTAAACGCTGCGCCCCATCTGCCTTATCCTTTGAAGCCCGGATAATCTTGATTGCCTCATCCAGTTCATCAAAGATGACGTCAAAGCCATCAAGAATATGAATCCTCTCTTCGAGTTGCTGCAACTCATATCGCAACCTTCGTGTGACCACCTCAAGCCGAAAGAGCAGGAAATGCTCCAGGGCTTCCTGCAGATTAATCCGCTTCGGCTCGCAAATCTGTGGATTCATCGTTGGGAGCAGACAGGTCAGATTGACGTGGAATCGTGACTCCAGTGATGTGTACTTGTAGAGATAGCCCATGGCTGCCTCCACGTTCGCTCCACGCTTCAGGTCCATCACAATCCGAATATCATCCGTGGACTCATCCCGGATATCCACCAGCTGCGGAACTCGCCCATCTCCGATATGATTGGCAATTTTCTCAACCAAATCACTTTTGTTGATGGCATAGGGAATGGAGGTGATGACCACCTTTGATTTACGTTCAACCTGATAAGTCCCCCTCAGAATAATTGCCCCTTCACCTTTCTTGTAGATCTGATGCAACTCCTCTTTGGAATTCATCATCCTGCCACCAGTCGGAAAATCCGGCCCAAGAATGTGGCGATCCAGTAAACGGTTTAATGCATTTACAGGCCAGGTATGCTCTGATCGCCGAAGCAATGACTCTACCATATAGATGGCTCCACTCACAACTTCACCGAGGTTATGGGGGGAATACTGGTCGCCATTCCAACTGCAATGCCGGTAGCACCATTGATCAGCAGATTCGGGACACGCGCAGGCAATACCACCGGCTCTGATAAGGTTGCGTCAAAGTTTGGCCTGAATGGAACGGTATTCTGGCGGATCTCTTCCAGAAAGGTCATCGCTAGAGGGCGTAATTTTGCCTCTGTATACCGCATCGCGGCGGGTCGATCCCCGTCAATGGATCCAAAGTTGCCGTGTCCATCCACCAGCGGGTCACGCAGGGAGAAGGTCTGTGCCATCCGTGCCATTGCATCATAGATTGCACTGTCCCCGTGAGGATGATATTTCCCCATGGTATCCCCGACGATGGTCGCACTCTTTCTGTACCTTGCATCGGGGATACAAGCGAAGACCTGCAAACATAGCGTACAGGATCCGGCGCTGCACCGGCTTTAATCCATCTCGGATATCTGGCAGTGCCCTGCTGGTAATTACCGACAGCGCATAATTCAGATACCTCGAATTTGCAAGTTCATGAAGCGGCGCAGAGTCTGTATGGTCCATTCCCTCAGCACAGATCTGGTTTATTCCATGAAAATACTGCCAAAAATATCATTTTCCTTTTATCCTTGCTACAATTCCGACAAAGATGTCCTGCAGTTGATCCAGGATCAAGTCCTTTCAATGGTGATACGATCTCAAGCTGCATTGGAATCATGCCGTGCATTTTACAACATCAGATTTTTTAGATATAATGCCATTCCGCTCTGAATCACCGGGGCATCTCCCTTCTGATGTGCTTTCTACGTTACCCCCCAAAGATGATCTCTTCATACCAGAGTCCGCAATTTGTAACGGGGCCGTATCATTAACTGTGGACTGGGAAAAAGCATCTATTAGATGGATTACCATCCATTTGCCTACTTTACGAAGAAATCCCCTCAGCGCCACGGATCCAGTACATGATCACCATTTCCACGCAGCCATCATATACATGACACCACTTGACTGGACAATTGTTGGGCTTTATTTCCTGATAGCCATTGGAATTGCCCTGTATTATTCGAGACGTGCCGGGCAGAATACTTCTGAGTTTTTTCTGAGCGGACGACGGATGACCTGGTGGTTGGCGGGAATCAGTATAGTTGCAACCACTTTTGCGGCAGATACACCGATGGCCGTAACAGAACTTGTGGCCCAGAATGGCATTGCCGGCAACTGGATTTGGTGGAATTTTGCCTTTGGTGGCATGTTGACGGTGTTCTTTTTTGCGCGCCTGTGGCGACGATGCGGAATTCAGACGGATGTCGAGTTCGTGGAGGTTCGCTATGCAGGGCCGGCTGCTGCCTGGCTTCGCGGAATCAAGGCCATATACTTTGGCCTGTTGCTGAACATCATCATTATTGGCTGGGTCTCGCTCGCGATGGAAACGGCCATCAACGTCCTATGGCCGGAGTTGACCATCTTCGGACATGCCACGGTCTCTATCGGTGGACTCACGATGAGTGCAGCGCTGGTGATTGTCAGTCTACTTGTAGTATTGGTTTCCGTCTTTGCACTACTGTCTGGCTTGTGGGGAGTGGCAGTCACCGATGTGATGCAATTCACATTGGCCATGATTGGCTCGATCCTGATGGCAGTATTTGTGCTTCGTATCCCCGAAGTAGGGGGAATCGCCGGCCTGAAATCACACCTGCCGGCAGAAAACATTTCGCTTCTTCCCTACGATTGGAGAGGCATCTGGAGCTGTAGCGGCTTTTGCGCTGTCGATCCCCGCTTTTGTTGCCTTCATCGGAGTTCAGTGGTGGAGCAGTTGGTATCCAGGTTCTGAGCCTGGTGGCGGTGGATACAGCGCACAGCGCATGATGGGAACTGCCAGTGAGCGGGATGCGACTTTTTCCGTCCTTCTATTCACCATTGCTCACTACTGCATTCGCCCATGGCCCTGGATTATTGTTGCCCTGGCTTCGCTGGTCCTCTACCCCGATCTTACCCACTCACGGGAAGGATTTGTGATGGTCATGCGAGATGTGCTACCGGTTGGGGTACTCGGAATTGTATTTGCGGCATTTTTGGCCGCATTCATGAGTACCATTTCAACCCAGTTGAATTGGGGCGTTTCCTATCTGGTGAATGATTTCTGGCGCAGATTCGTAAAGCCTGGTCGCAGTGAGCGTCATTATGTTTTTATTTCGCGAACCCTCACGTTCATTGTGGGATTGCTGAGTATTCTTCTAGCCACCCAACTCGAATCTATCAGTCAGGCATGGACACTGATTATCACGGCCTCCGCAGGACTCGGGACGGTACTGATCCTTCGCTGGTACTGGTGGCGGATCAATGCCTGGAGTGAACTCGTGGCAACCCTGGCTCCAATTGTGATGGTCCTCTTAACACTGTTCGGGATTCCGATTCCCGGAATTCAGGAACCCTTCCCATCCAACTTATTCGTTGTCGTAGGGGTAACCACGGCCCTTTGGCTCATAGTTACCTTCTTGACAAAACCAACAGCCCCGTCTACTCTCGAGGCATTTTATACCCTGGTTCGACCTGCAGGCCCTGGCTGGCGCCCAATTGCTGCTCTGCACCCGGATATACAACCGGATGCGACTATTACTTCTATGGCACGTCAATGGGGTGCCGGAGTTGTGCTGGTATACGCCTGTCTTTTCTCGGCAGGCTATTTGATTCTTGGAAATCCCCTGGCCGGTATTCTGATGCTGCTTGTGGCAATCGTTTCGACCCTCTATTTAAAATCGACGTTTGATCAGAGCAAAGCAAAGCCCATTGACCTTGACAGAATACATCCTGAATCACGTCAGAGTTGATCCTTGTCGGTGATCGTGTACTCGCCAAGCCATATAGCGGTGAGTAGCGGACCGAGTCCGGGCTGGTTTTGCCTGCGTGTGTAGCTGAGTGTGAAGACGTAATCGGTGAACCACTGGATTCAAGGAATGACCTCACCAAGATCAGATTTTTAATCCTGATGATTTACGTGACGCTAGAAGAGCGGTTGGCAGGAGTTTGGATTACCCAGATGCTCTGTGAGAGGGTGGCGTGGGAGAGACTCGAACTCTCGACCTTGCGATTATGAGTCGCACGCTCTAACCGACTGAGCTACCACGCCAAGTGGATACTTGAACGGAGATAGTTCGAAGCGGGTTGCAACCACCCAGAGAAGCACTGGTACCACAAGCACAGATTTTGATCGAAAATATGCACTGGGACGGCATTATCGGGCAGGAAAAAGTGGTTGAGCTCTTAAGGCGTTCGGTGGATTCCGGGCGCGTGGCTCATGCATATCTGTTTCATGGCATGGAGGGTACCGGAAAGCGTGCAGTTGCCCTGGCATTTGCACGAGAATTGCAATGTGAAGGCTGTAACGGGAGCCAGCCCTGCATGTCTTGCAAGCAAGCGGTCCAATTGGATCATCCTGATATACATGTTTTGATTCCTGAACCCAGTGATGCCAAGCCCCGGGATGTAGGCGAACGGATTGCGTTACTGGCTGAAGATCCATACGCAGCGGTAGACTTTGTTCGCGCCCCCACATTGGGATCTGGAAAAAGTGCGCCCGGAAAACTTAAGCAAGCATTTTATTCTGTTGATCGGATCAACCTGCATTTACGCCAAAAGATGATGATGCGCCCCCTAAGGGGAAAATATCGCATAGCAATCATCACCGACGCAGATGCCATTCGCGAGCAGGCAGCGAACACATTCCTAAAACTTCTTGAAGAACCTGGTCCTGATACGCTGTTTATCCTGACGACATCCCGAAAAGATCTGCTCTTGCAAACGATCCTATCACGCTGCCAGCATGTGGCATTTGAGAACCTCTCGCCGGATACGATCTCCAGAGCGTTACATGAGCGTAAGGGGGTTGAGATGGGGCTTGCAGAAATTGTCGCGAATATGTCTCAAGGCTCTTACCTGCGTGCTCTGGAACTGACTCAGAGCGAAGAACTCCGACGTGACCGTGAACGAGTTTTAACATTTCTTCGCCTGGCCTTTACAGAAAGGTTTGCTCAGCAAACGGATCTCATCGCAGAAATTAGTCAGTCTAGCCGGGATCGCATCAGGAATTTACTCCGGCTTCTTTTGAGTTGGATCCGTGATGTTGCATTGTACCGGACGATCGGGGAAGATGCACCAATCACGAATCGTGACCAGAAACAGGAAATTTCGAAGTTCAGCCAGAATCTTCAAAGTGCCGACCTGGATGCAATGTCTCGTCTCACTGAAGAAGCACTTCTGCTGAGCGAATCGAATGTAAATACAACACTATTGCTGATGAACCTATCACTGAGCCTGGGCAAAGCCATGCGAAGCCCACATAGCGGCAAGCTGTTTGAACCCCTTACAAGCTTCAATACAATTTCATAGCAATCATCTCTTTTATCACCTCAAAATTCAGTTCTCCAGATACAGGGGCTGGTTTCTCACAAGCTCATCGTTCGAACGTTGTTACGTTCACGGCGTAAATTCATATCCAGTATGCAGGGCCCCTTTCTGAAATAATCGGATTCATCATGGCTTGTGGCGCAAACGGTGCCTGCGGTTGCAGCGGAAGTACATTGACCGGCTACGGCGGTTGCAACGATAGTTGTCCGTCCGTGCAGATTTTTGACTGGCTTCCTGCATCCTCCAAGGATTCTGGCCGGGACCATTGTGATCTGGTTGAAGTCGTATTTAAGGGCCGACGTAGAAAGGTGTATCACAATAGACAAAAAATACCTGTACGTGCCGGTGATGACATTATTGTTTCTGCGCAGCGGGGGCTGGATTACGGACAGGTTGTACTCGCTGGCGAACTGGTACATATTCGTGCAAGACAGAACCCAAACTATGGCCAAGTCCTCCGTCTGGCTTCATCAAATGATCGGAGCATTCACAAGGAGAACAAGGAAGCTGAAAAAGAGGCCCTGCTGGCTGCGAAAACAACCATCGGGAGACGGCAACTCCCTATCAAACTTGTGGATGCAGAATGGCAGTTTGATCGAAAACGGCTATCCATCTTCTATACTTCCCAAACCCGGGTTACGATGCGTCCGATCATCAGCGAACTTTGCCGACGCTTTAAGACACGTGTCGAATTCCTTCGCTTGAGTCCTCGCGAAGAATCTGCTCGAATAGGTGGCCTTGGCGTATGCGGGCGAGAGCTCTGCTGCTCTTCCTGGATGCGACAGATTCCACCGGTGTCCGCTTCCGCAGCAAAAAAAATGCACTTCCCCCTCACTCACGAAAGGTTGACAGGACGGTGTGGGCAACTGAAATGCTGTCTGAATTACGAGCTTGAGCAGTATATGAAAATACTCGAGGAATTCCCTCGGAAAAACGCGAAAGTGGATACCGCCAATGGCTCTGGACGAGTCCTGGGTATGAATATTTTCTCCCGTACAGTCCGCGTACACCTCAATAATAATCTGATTGAGGAATTTGATCTCCCGGAAATTACATACATTAAAAAGAAGCGCCCACCACAGCGTGGTCGTAGCCCTGCACGCAAAAAGAGTCAATCAAAGCGGCGCCACAACTGAGATACACTCCCAACAAAGGATTCAGACCTCCAGCATTTGCTCATCTTGGCTGAAACTGTACCATGCACTGCTCTGCTCTGTATCCTCTAACGTTACTTGGAAGCTATCCTACCACGATTACTGTGGGAGATGAGTTTTGGTCAAACACCTGTAGAATGGAGGAGCAATACAGTGCAATTTTCACCGCAAAAATTTGACTTTATTTACTTATTTTACGGTTCATCCAAGATGGATCTGACCATCCAAACGGTGAAGCAATACAGTTAAGCAGTGGGTTGCTGATCAGTGACGACTCAATAGATAGCCGTTCGGCTAGTATGGCTGTGTCATGATTCCTGCTATCAGCGAAAACAAACCGCTTGGCTATATAATTGTAATTTACAAGGGAATTGGTTCCAGTGGCTGACTGAGATCCATGCTATAAGGAATGATAACTTGATCCGTGGATATGATTGGGTGGACTCAATCAAAATTACATTTTTGGGAACTTGAGTTCCCCCCAAAAAAATGAATTCATGATGAATGCATTGGTAAACATAATTCGAAAATGTGTGCCCCTATGGGCAATAAGCAGTGTACTGCTCCTGTCAACAGCCATGGCACAGGGCACCGCCACCTACAGACTCACCTTTACGTCAACATGGACTGCCAGTACACACCCTACGAGCTATCCAGGCAACCCCCATTTCTCTGGGCTGATTGGGGGGACCCACAACAGTTCAGTCGAATTCTGGAGTATTGGGGAAACCGCAAGTAACGGCATCAAGAATATGGCAGAGTTCGGATCCAAGGGAACGCTTCAAAATGAAATCAACCAGGCCAAAGCGAATAATAATGCCGATATGATCATTAGTGGGTCTGGTTTAGGCCGCCCTCCAACTTCTACAACAACCACTTTTACGATTCGCCCTCCGTGGAATCTGGTGACGGTTACTTCAATGCTGGCGCCCAGCCCGGATTGGTTTGTTGGTGTGTCGGGACTGAACCTGCTGGATGAGAATAATAACTGGCGGCAAAGACACGAGGTGGAATTGTTTGTCTATGATGCAGGAACTGATAGCGGCTCCGACTATAGCTCGCAAAATCAGCCAACCAATCCCAGGGAAAATATTAGTCGCATCAATACATCTCCGTTTTTGGTTAATGGGACCGTTACATCAGTAGGAAGCTTTGTTTTCGAACTGCAGTCAAGCATGCCCCAGGTGAGCCTATCGGCAGATAAAAATTCTGTAGAGGAGGGAGAAGCGGTGACAGTGACCGTAGAACTGTCTGAAGCTCTGACGAGTAATGTAACCATCCCCATTGAACTCACATCCGGAACCGCTGAATCCGGTGACTATGACAGCACATCTCCAGTGAATGTCACCATCACCGGTGGACAAACTGAAGCCGAATATACCATTAACACCTATGACGATAACGACCTTGATAATGAATCCTTCACAGTGTCCATAGATGGTGATAACCTGCCATCTGGGGTTGTTTTGGGGAGTCCAGCTTCGGCGAATATTACCATCACAGATCCCGATGCGCCGGATGTTTCTTTGTCGGTAGATAAAAATTCTGTAGAGGAAGGAGAGGCGGTAACCGTGACCGTAGAACTGTCTGAAGCTCAGACGAGTAATGTGACCATCCCCATTGAACTCACATCTGGAACTGCTGAATCCGGTGACTATGACAGCACATCTCCAGTGAACGTCACCATCACCGGTGGGCAAACTGAAGCGGAGCATACCATTAACACCTATGAAGATGACGACACGAAGGATGAATCCTTCACGGTGTCCATAGATGGTGACAACCTGCCATCTGGGGTTGTTTTGGGGAGTCCAGCTTCGGCGAATATTACCATCACAGATCCCGATGTGCCGGAAATTTCTTTGTCGGTAGATGAAAATTCTGTGGAGGAAGGAGAATCCGTGACAGTGACCGTGGAACTGTCTGAAGCTCTGGCGAATAATGTGACTATTCCCATCGAACTCACATCTGGAACCGCTGAATCCGGTGACTATGACAGCAGATCTCCAGTGAACGTCACCATCACCGGTGGGCAGACTGAAGTGGGGTATATCATTAACACCTATGACGATGACGACCTTGATAATGAATCCTTCACAGTGTCCATAGATGGTGATAACCTGCCATCTGGGGTTGTTTTGGGGAGTCCAGCTTCGGCGAATATTACCATCACAGATCCCGATGCGCCGGATGTTTCTTTGTCGGTAGATAAAAATTCTGTAGAAGAAGGAGAGCCGGTGACGGTGACCGTGGAGCTGTCTGAAACTTTGACGAGTAATGTAATCATCCTTCTTAATCTCACATCTGGAACTGCTGAATCCGATGATTATGACAGTGCGTCTCCAATCAATGTAGAAATCGACAGTGGCCAAACTGAAGCGAAGCATACCATTAACACCTACGAAGATGACGACACGAAGGATGAATCCTTCCGTGTGGCCATCGATACTGATAACCTGCCATCTGGGGTTGTTTTAGGGAGTCCAGCTTCGGCGAATATTACCATCACAGATCCTGATGTGCCGGAAGTCTCTTTGTCGGTAGATCAAAATTCTGTAGAGGAAGGAGAATCTGTGACCGTGACCGTAGAACTGTCTGAAGCTCTGACTAGTAATGTGACCATTCCCTTGATACTGACACAGGGGACTGCTGAAACCGATGATTATGACAGTGCGTCTCCGGTCAACATAGAAATCCCCAGTGGTCAAACCGCAACCAAACACATCATCGATACCTACAAAGATGACGACATTGAGAATGAGTCCTTTACGGTGGCCATAGATGCCGACAATCTGCCATCTGGTACCCTTTTAGGTAGCCCAGACTCAGCAAACATCACGATCAGAGATGCCAGTATGCCGGAGGTAAGTCTGTCAATAGATCAAAATTCTGTAGAGGAAGGAGATTCGGTGATGGTGACGATAGAGCTATCTGAAGCTCTGGCGATTAATGTGACCATTCCCTTAATACTGACACAGGGGACTGCTGAATCCGATGATTATGACAGTGCGTCTCCAGTCAATGTAGAAATCCCCAGTGGTCAAACCGCAGCCAAACACATCATTAATACCTATGAGGATGCCGATATCGAAGATGAATCCTTCACAGTGGCCATAGATGCCGACCATCTGCCACCTGGGATGATTTTGGGGAGCCCGACTTCCGCCGAAGTCAAGATCACAGATAACGATGTACCGGAAGTAAGACTGCTTGTAGATCAAAATTCTGTCGCAGAAGGAAAACCGGTAACAGTGACGATAATGCTATCTGATGCCCTAGAAAATAATGTAACCATTTCCTTAATACTTACACCTGGAACCGCTGAACTCGATGATTATGACAGTACATCTCCGGTAAATGTAGACATCACTGGTGGTCAAACTGAAGCTGAGCATATCATTAACACCTATGAAGATGCCGATACCGAGGATGAAACCTTCACGGTGGGCATAGATACTGGTCGCCTGCTATCTGGGATTATTTTGGGGGACCCGGCTTCCATCGAAGTCAAGATCATAGATAATGATACTCCGGGGATATTGGCCCCCACCTCCGTAGAGATTGACGAAGGGGAATCAGAAGCGGTTCGTATTTCGCTCATGACGCAACCTTCGAGCGATGTGACCGTGACCATCACCGGGTATGAAAATACCGACCTGGAGCCTGATCAGGGGGTACTGACATTTACACACAACAACTATAACACTTCACAGACCGTAACCTTAACCACGGCAGAAGACAGTGACCTGTTAAACGATGAAGTGACATTGACACTGGCGGCATCGGGAGGAGGCTATGATGAAGTGTCTTACACATTGGCGGTAACGATCAGAGATAATATGGGCGTAAGCGTCGAAGATGAAGAGCCAGCCATCTCCATTACGCTTTGGGGGAATTATCCCAATCCGGTGTCAGACCTCACAAAAATAGTGTTTGATCTGCCGGAACCAGCACAAATATCAATTCGTGTGATAGATCTATTGGGACGGACTGTTCAAATGACCCCCCATGGATGGTATGAAGCCGGCAGAGATCATACGGTAGAGATTGACACCGACAACCTGACTTCGGGAGTCTATTATTATACACTCAGGGTAGATATGGGAGATCAAGTGATCCAACGATCAAAAGCCATGTCAGTCGTGAGATAGATGGACCCGGGGTCCTAGCTCGATCCCATCAGGGACATCCTATCCTGGATCGTAGCTGACGGGCTTCCCCAATTGTATTTGAGTTGCAGGTGCCCAAGAACTTGCTTACTGACCTTCTAACCCCGATCCTCTTTGGCGGCAGCAGTTACGACCTTTTCCTGCACATTTCTCGGCATAGCCTGGTAATGGCTAAACCGTGCACTGTGGATGCCCCGTCCCTGTGTCATTGAACGAACACGGGTGGAGTATTGATATAACTCGGCTTCCGGGACCTGGACAAGAATTTTTTGCATCGTCCCTTCCGCTTCCATGCCCTTGATCGTCGCGCGACGTCCATTCAAGTCCCCCATCACATCCCCCGTATATGTATCTGGTACCGTGACCTCCACATCATGGATTGGCTCCAGAATGACCGGTTTTGCTTTGCGGAATGATTCCCGAAACACCATTCGTGCCGCCGTTCTAAAGGCATTCTCATTCGAATCCACCGAGTGCATTCCCCCATCGAAGATGACAAATCGAACATCTCCAACCGGGTAACCCGCCACAGGACCCCTTTGCATGGCTTCCAAGACACCTTTTTGAATCGCACCAAAAAAGCGCCGCATATCAATCACACCCCCAACGATTGCATCAATGAACTCAATCGTTGATCCCCACGCAGTTTGGGCTTGCGCGACATTGCGCACGTTGATATCCGGTCGTTTCCGAAACTCGCCATCAAATGGCTCAATCAGAACAGAAATATCAGCGAACTGTCCTGCGCCTCCCGTCTGTTTCTTGTGCCTGTAGGAATTGCGTGCTTCGGTTGTAACGGTTTCGCGATAGGCAACCCGAGGACGAGTGTATTCCACCTCTACATTCACCTTGGACTTGAGCCGGTACTGAGCAACCTTAAGATGCATCGCCCCCTGTCCACCCAAAGTGATCTGACTTAAATGCGGTTCATGCATAACCACCAGAGAAGGATCCTCTGCAGTGATTTGATGTAATCCCTGCGCGAGTTTATCCTCCTCGCCCTCTACCTTCGCTTGAATTGCCTCACGGTAACGCGGTTCTGGGAAAGGGATGGGAGTAACAACCACCCTGTCTCCTTTCTTGCGAAGCGTGTTATTGGTATGGGTATCCCGCAACTTGACCAGCGCCCCGATGTCCCCCACATTCATACGTGAGACGGTTTCACGATCGCGCCCACATAACACATAGAGCTGCCCCAAACGCTCAGATGCCCCGGATTGAGCATTCTCAAGATCCATTCCCGATTCAATCGCACCGTTGCATACACGAAAAAATGAATAGTCCCCGACATGATGCTCCGCCATGGTTCGATAGACAAAAACCACCGGATCCCCATCCATGCTCGGTTCAGTCGCCTTGCCATCCGTTAACGGAAGAGAAGCGGCTTCCAGCGGGGATGGCACCACATTACCGATAAAACTCATCAGGCGGGAAGATCCCACATTCGCGGTCGCTGCTGTACAAAAAACTGGATACAGCGATCTCTGCAACATCGCATCACGAAGCCCGGCACGCATTTCATCCTCGGTCAATCGTTCTGACTCCAAATATTTCTCCATCAACTCCTCGTCACTGACTGCAATATCCTCTACCAATGCATTGTGTAACTCTTCTGCACGCTCAAGGAATTCATCTGGAATTTCACTAAATACAGGCGGTCCCTGAGAGCTTGAGTCGAAGCTGACCTTCTTCATGATCAGCACATCAATCAATTCATTCGGGGCCCCACCCGGGAATTGAATGATCGTAATCCCGGAACCGAAACGATCCCGCATCTGGGTAATGAGTGAGTCAACATCCGCTTGGGGGCGATCAATCTGGTTAATGACAAACATTGCCGGCTTCTCATTCTCCGTCGCCGCAGCCCAAGCCAACTCTGTACCCACCTCAACCCCTTCCTGGGCATTCATCACAAAAATGGATGTGTCTGCCACTCGAACAGCTGCAACGACCTCGCCTACAAAATCTGGATATCCCGGAGTATCAATGATATTGATTTTATGCTCTTTCCATTCCGCATGCAAAAGAGACGAGAAGATAGACATCTGCCTCTCTTTTTCACTTGGTTGATAATCACTGACCGTAGATCCTTCGGTAACCGTACCTAGACGGCGTGTCTTTTTGCTGACATACAGCATGGACTCAGCTAAGGAGGTTTTTCCACTGCCTTGATGGCCGACCAACACAACATTTCGGATATGTTCAGGATTATATACTTTCATTGGCTCTTATCTTAGATGTCTCTCAACTTGCCCGCCGCAAAATATACAGCCTGGGAAAGAATTTACCTGCTTTTCTGCCGTAATTGTACTCAATGGAGAACACCCTCGTATAAAACCGTTTAAGTCGCTATATTGTAGCACCGAAAACAATGCCTTGGTTCAAAAGAACGAAAAAGGGAATTCTGACTAGTCGTAGCGGGCAGCACGAAATGCCTGCCGGACAATGGCAAAAGTGCCCGGCATGTGCAGCTGTTAACCCTGTCCGAGAACTGGATGGTAACCTGAACATCTGCCCCAAGTGCGACTACCATGGCCACCTGGGTTCAAGCAAATACTTTGCGTTGCTGCTTGACGATGGCTCCTATCAACTCCAGGATCAGGAAATTATCTCAACAGATCCTCTTGAGTTTACAGATCGAAAACGCTATTCTGATCGACTTGAGAGTATGCGAAAAAAAAGCGGATTGCCTGACGCAGCACAGGCCGCTATTGGGCAAATCGATCGACATACTGTATCTATCGCTGCCATGGATTTCAATTTCATCGGAGGATCAATGGGCTCCGTTGTCGGCGAAGTCATTGCCCGTTCCATACGTAGAGGGGTTGAACAGAATATTCCCGTCATTGTCATAGCGCAAAGCGGTGGAGCTCGGATGATGGAAGGTGCGCTCAGTCTTATGCAGATGGCCAAAACCAGTGCACACCTTGCCAGACTACATGAAAAAGGGATTCCATATATCTCCGTATTGACGAATCCAACGACTGGCGGTGTAACCGCGTCCTTTGCGATGCTTGGTGATATCAATATCGCTGAACCTGGTGCACTCATCGGTTTCGCGGGCCCCCGAGTCATCCGCGAAACGATTGGACAAGACCTCCCGAAAGGATTTCAAAGTTCCGAGTTTCTCAAAGACCATGGTTTTGTTGATATGGTCGTGGATCGACGAAAGCTTCGTACAACATTGATCCACCTCCTCAACCTTTTCCAGGAAGAATCATCTACCAGTAAAACAGATGGTGATTGAATGCTTCCAGGATTACGAGTCCGTCAGCTCACGTGCTGCGGAACTCGTATGTGAGGCTATCTCCGAAAATCCCAATGGTGTTTTTGGATTCGCGACAGGGAGTACGCCAGAGAGACTCTACGAATTACTCGTCGCTCGTTATCAGCGTGGCGAGATCTCGTTTGATCGACTCACTACGGTGAATCTGGATGAATATATTGGGCTTGTTACCAGCCATGAGCAATCCTACACAACTTTCATGCAACGCCATCTTTTTGGGCATGTCAATGTGCGACCAGATTCCATTCATTTCCCGGCAGCAGTCCCAAATCCGTCCGTATTCGAGCAACTCATTCAGAATAAAGGGGGGATTGATCTTCAGATTTTGGGGCTCGGAAGCAATGGCCATATTGGCTTCAATGAACCTGGATCTCCATTTGATTCCCGTACCCGGATTGTGTCGCTTGCCCCATCGACGATCCAGGACAATGCACGATTTTTTGATTCCATAGAAGATGTACCCCATCAAGCAGTAACGATGGGAATACAAACAATCATGGAAGCTCGCAAGATTTTGCTGCTCGCATGCGGCCCCGCAAAAGCCGATGCGGTTGCCCGGTGCCTGCAAGGCCTCCAGACAGAAGAGGTCCCAGGTAGTTGCCTACAGGCTCATCCCAGTGTCACTGTATTGCTGGATGAAGCCGCAGCTTCGGGGCTTAACAAATAATAACCTATAATCCACTTTAACTGTGATACTCATATTAAAACCCAATACGGACCAGGAATCACCGCGGTACGAACTCCTGAGGCGTTACCTGGACTCACTCGTGAATATTACGTATCAAGTACGGCATATTCAGGGCGCTGGCCAGCGGCTGACTGAGATCTATCTATTGGGGGATACCAAATCCCTCTCGAAGGAATTCATGCGAAGCCTGCCTCGTGTGCAGCGTGTGGTCCGTGTACAGGAAGCCTACCGAGTGCTCGGAAGACATGGCCAGGAAGACTTCCCTCATCAGTTCGAATACAACGGGGTCACATTCGATCAGACGAATCTCCATGTATTTGCTGGACTGTGCGCGGTGGATACTTCAGAGCATGTAGAGCTCATGATGAAGGCACTCAAGGAAAACGGTCAAGTCTGTACCCGTATGGGAGCCTACAAACCACGTACCAATCCCTATTCTTTCCAGGGACACGGAAAAAACTGTCTCCCCTATGTCTTTGACCTGGCGGGTAAATACGACATCCGAATCATTTGTATGGAGGTTACACACGAGTCACACATTCTAGAGATTCATGAGGCGCTTGAGTCCACCGGGTATCCCACTGGTGTCATGCTACAGATCGGTACGCGTAACACACAGAATTTTGAACTGCTCAAGTGTGCTGGCCGTCAGGACGACTACCCTGTCCTGCTCAAGAGGGGATTTGGAATCACATTGAATGAATCGCTGAACGCGGCGGAATATCTGGCCAGTGAAGGGAATCGGCGCGTTATCTTTGCACTACGTGGAATGAAAACGAACCTGGGTGATCCACATCGAAATTTCGTTGATTTCTCGCATGTGCCGGTTGTCCATCGACTCACTCGAATGCCTGTATGCATTGATCCATCCCACTCTGTCGGCAACCGGCAACGAAGCCCGGATGGGTTATTGGATGTGATGCATGCCACAGCACAGGGCATCATTGCCGGAGCAAATATGGTGCTTGTTGATTTTCATCCTAAACCTGCCAAGGCACTGGTGGATGGCCCCCAGGCACTACGTCCCGATGAACTTCCATTCTTTCTGGAAGATGTTCAAATTGCGCGTGATGCCTATCTCAAGCGCGTTGCACTGGCTCAATCCAGACAAGAGGCCGCATAACTGGCTTCGGCTCGCTCAATCAGTGCTTCGATCTCACTGAGCCCCTTGTGCCAGAATTCTGGATCTTGCAAGTCAACCCCCAAGCGACCAACAAGGATATGTGGCCAATCGGATCCACCTGCCCTCATTAACTCAATGTATTGATCTGGAAATTCGTCAGGAGACTCGAGGTAGCGTTTATACAGGGCTAGCACTAACAGCTCTCCAAATGCGTACGCATAGACATAGCCTGGTGTATGCAGAAAATGCGGGATATAACTCCACCAGCTATGATACTGGTCAGTGAGTATCACGCTATTGCCAAACATAGCAGATTGGGTAGACATCCAGTACTCTGCAAATTTATCCGAAGATAATTCCCCCTCCTCACGCCTTGCGGTATGAATTGCGTGCTCAAATCGATTCATGGTAACCTGGCGAAAGACGGTTGCCATGGTATCATCAATCTTGCTCATCAGAAGCGTCAGCATGTTACGTGGATCAGACTCTTGAGCCAACAGGCGCTGGAACGTAAGCATCTCCCCAAATACGGAGGCAGTCTCTGCTGTGGTTAGCGGAGTGGAAGCTTGCAAGTAACCCTGCTCTCTTGAAAGGAACTGATGCACCCCATGCCCAAGTTCATGTGCCAGGGTTTGTACATCTCGTGCACGCCCAGTATAATTCAACAGCACGTAGGGATGCACACTGGGGACTGAGCCATGACTGAACGCCCCACCCTGCTTGCCCGCCTGCACAGGTGCATCAATCCACTTCTCCTCGAAAAAACGCTCGGCAACATCCGCCAGAAGTGGATGGAATCCCCGGTAACTCTCCAAGGTAATCTGCCTGGCATCACTCCATGAATAGTAAGTGTCGCTCTCTCCGACAGGTGCATACCGGTCATAATCATAGAGCGGGTTGAGTCCCAGAATTTTGCCCTTAAGTTCATAAAAGCGAGCCACTAAGTCATAGCGGCTCACTACCGCCTGTACCAGGGCTTCTGCTGTTTCATCTGCAATTTCATTACCTAGATTGCGGGACTTGAGCCAATGGGGCAATCCTCGCATGCGGTCATTTGCAGCCTTGTCAGCCAGCAATGTATTGAAGATAAACGTAAGTGTATGCTCATTCGAGACGAGCCCTTTTGAAAAGCTGTCCGCAGCCTCTTTGCGTAGTTCTCGGTCATGGGCATGAAGCTTTGTAAGCAGATGCTCTTGAGGCAGGACTTCTCCCTGGAGTGTGAAGCGCATCCTGCTGATTGTCTCGGTGAAGTAGCGCATCCAGGCAGATCTCCCGGTCACCTGCGTCTCTGCCAAAACCTTTTCCTCCGCCTCTGAGAGGATGTAATCTTTAAGAAGTCGCTCACATTCCAAAAAATGTCGATATCCGGCAAGTTCGTCATCCTCCATTAGCATCTGAGCCTGATCATCATCCAATCTCACCCACTCCAACCCAAAGAATAGCAGATTCTTGCTGATTTGCGTGGACAACTCACGAACATGCTGCAGCAGTGCTCCACGTTCTGGATCATCCGTAGCCGTGACCCAAGAGAGATAGGCATAAGTCATCGCGCGACCAACCCGTTCTTGAATCAACTCATACTCGGTGATCGCTTCCCTCATCTGAATCGCCTCCAGATTTGCTACCCTGCCTCTCCATGACTTGTTAAATCTTTCCGCTTCACTGGTTACATCAATCAAGTCTTTACGTAAAGCGGACTCACTCAAATAAAGATGAGCCAGATCCCAATGTACATTCTCAGCACCAGTCGTTTGCGTATCCATTACACCATAGAAATTAGGAACCGCGTAGAACCTTGATTGCTATAAATTGTTGTAAATCGACCTAATAACCCAATCAAATATTTTGATGCCCTATCAATCAATTGACTCTATTAATGATTTTGATGCAGTCCTCAAACAATCCGATTCAGAAACGGTCGCAGTCTTCAAGCATAGCTCTACTTGTGATCTCTCTGCTACGGCAAAGGATGAAATGGCAAACGTCAAACTCCCTGTCTTTGAGCTTGTTGTTCAGACAGCACGTCCTCTGTCCAATCATATTGAGACTCATTTTGGGATTCGACACGAATCGCCCCAAGTGATTTTAATCTCCCGAGGTAAGTCCATCTATGACGCATCTCACCGGGCTGTGACTGCAGACAGTATCCACGCGGCAGCCGCACAGTAGTGATCCGGGAGTCAGATACGTGATTGTGTCTGCGATCCTGAGGTTTCACTGCCTGTTACCTATGCATAAGACTGTATCGCTGGACAGACTTCTAATCGCCTTTACCTGGATCTGGGCTGAAGAATTCTGCGAACTTATTCGTTTTTTGAATAAATTCTTCATGATCTTCTGGCGGCTCTCTCATTCGCGTAATATTCGGCCAGACCTTGGAATATTCCGTGTTGATTTTTAGCCATTTGGAGTCGGAATCATCTTCAATTTCTGGCTTGATCGCCTCAACGGGGCATTCAGGTTCACAGACACCACAATCAATACATTCATCTGGGTGAATGACCAGCATGTTTTCACCTTCGTAAAAGCAGTCGACGGGACAAACTTCAACGCAATCCATGTATTTGCAGCGGATGCAAGCATCCATCACGATATAGGTCATGACTATGTAGTGTCAGCCAGAAAATAGCTGTTTTTGCCGAATTGGAGGCAGTCTCAGCCATGGTTTGCATACGTCTGCAGTATCAATTCAAGCGGTCAACCAGGGTGGCGCGGCTTAATTCCCGGTTTTGAGCTTGCTGATTTCTTCGAACAGTATCTTGAAGGTGGCTATGGCATCGCCACCGCGAGGATGCTCGGAATCGACGCGACCATAATACTGATCCATGAATGTCTTCGCGTCCGTCCAAATAGTCTGCAGCACGCCGGCGAACAGTTCCTTGGTTTCCGGCGAAGTGTTATGCCGATACTGGAGCATTTGGGCCAACTGCTCTACGGCCACCTCAGGGTAGCGAAACGGAGAGGAAATCACGCGAAGACCGTTCAACGCAAACAGCGGCGCGGTGGGGGCGGCCCTTGTGTAGTGCCAGTCTGTTATGACAACATCCCTAGGAATGAGATTCATCGCCGCATGCGTATCGTTCATGCTGGCCTCCCACATGCCCAGACCCGTTGCCTCGCCGTCCAGCAGGCGATCTCCCCAAATCCACAACTCCCTGCCTTGGGCCGCCAGATGGTCCCGAATACGTGTCACTTCGTCGGCGAACAGCTCTGCCTTGTCATGCCCCGCGCAGCGCGGACAATGCTCGTCTCCAATATAGAAAACCTCGTCCATCCCAGCGTGAAACGCGTCCGCCTCAAACACGGTGACCAATTCGTCGATCAGAGCGAAGACCACATCGTGGACATCCCGGGTGCCGCGGGCAATAGCTCTTGACGTAGAGCTCGTCGTCATTGGGCCACACGTATTCTTCCGGTAGTTCAATGTGCGGTGTCTCGTCGAATTCCGGGAATGCCCGCAGCAGACCCTTGGGCGTCCCATGCCAGGACTGATGCCCGAGCAGGTTGAGCAGCGGAATGACGCGGATGGACCCCTCGCGCGTTGCGGCCAGAATTTTTTGTACGTCCGCCCTTTGACAGCGCGTCTTCGTCCCGCACTGCAGGGTAAGACTCGTACTGATAGTTGTAGTCCACCCGGAGAACCAGCGTATTGATGTCCATCGGGATCAACTCATTATGAATGAATTCGACGAATTCGACAACATGTTCGGCACGCGGCGCTGCTACGGACAAGCCACGAACCGGCAGGGATGTCGTCAAGCGCTTGCTGCGCCGCCGTCGGCCCACACAGCAGGAATGCAGTCAAGAGGATAATGGATCGCGTCATCGTGACAACCAAAACATTTGTGAAGGGATTAGTGTCAGTTGGAAGATAGCTATTTTTGTCGAATGGTGGGGGCAGTCGCAGCCACGGCTTGCATACGCCTGCAGTATCAATTCAAGCGGTCATGGCCTAGTCGCGGGTATTTTGGCAGCATTTCTCCCAAAGGCCGGATTTATGCTGGTTTCCTTGGGGTTTTTCGGGGTTTGATCTATCCAGGGGGCATACCCCGGAATTATACCCAAATCATCCAGCCACTCACCCCACCACTGCTCCGACTTTTGCCGGGTCATAGTTTAAAATCGGCCCCAACCAGCGCTCCGCTTCACGCATCTGCATTCCTTTGCGACGGGCATAGTCTTCAACCTGATCCCGATCAATCCGGCCAACGGCAAAATAAGCACTTTCCGGATGCGCGATGTACAACCCTGAAACAGAGGCAGCGGGCATCATCGCGTAGCTCGTAGTCAGTTCCATACCAATGCGACTCGCTTTGAGCAAGCGAAAAATTGTCTCCTTCTCCGTATGGTCGGGCTGACAGGGATAGCCCGGTGCCGGGCGAATACCAGAGTAAGCTTCTTTGATTAAAGCTTCATTGTCAAAATTTTCATCCACCGCATACCCCCAAAGCTCCTTGCGGACACGCTCATGCATATACTCCGCCAGAGCTTCCGCAAATCGGTCCGCAAGGGATTTGACCATAATCGCTGAATAGTCGTCGGAATTGGCCTCAAACATTTTGGCAATCTCCTCCGCCTCAGGCCCGGAAGTGACCGCAAACGCCCCAACATGATCATCCCTCTCTGCAAACGAAATCAGACAGCGCAAAATTGGGTCGGCCATTGTCTTTAATCATTTGCTGACGCAGTGTATAGAACGTGTCGCCAGTATTGAGCTTGATATCGTCACCGTCCCGGGATGCCCCCCAAAAACCAACAACAGTTTTGGGCTTGAACCAACCCTGGTCAACGATTTGTTGCAACATCGCCTGGGTATCACGCCAAAGATCACGTGCCGCTTTCCCAATTACTTTATGTTCCAAGATTTTTGGGTAACGTCCGGCCAGATTCCAGGTCACGAAATAAGGGGTCCAGTCAATGTATCGACTAAGCAGTGACAGGTCAAAATCCTCAAACACTTTGACGCCTGTAAAACTTGGGGCTTGAGGCGCTGGAGTCTGTAGCCTGTGCGCATGGCTCCGTGCTACTTGAATCGGATAGCGTGGCTTCGGTGGGCCGCCGACTCGACGATCACGCATACGCTGATATCTGGCCTTTGTGGTCTCTACAAAAAGTGACCGCTCATCGTCCGACAGCAATGATGAGACAGTGCCAATTGCACGGCTTGCATCGGTAACATGAATGCATGGGCCATTGCGGCGGGCTGGGTCAATTTTCACGGCCGTATGCACTGGCGAGGTGGTTGCCCCTCCAATCAACAGGGGCTGTTTCATACCGAGGCGCTGCATTTCGCCTGCTACATAGACCATTTCGTCCAGACTTGGTGTGATGAGTCCAGAAAGACCAATAATGTCGACCTGTTCTTCTTTGGCTTTGTTGAGAATATTCTCGCACGGTACCATGACCCCCATATCAACAACCTCGTAGCCATTACACGCAAGCACTACACCGACAATATTCTTTCCGATATCGTGTACATCGCCTTTGACAGTAGCCATCAGGATTTTGCCATTCGAAACGTCGACGACTCCCAACTCTTCTTTTTCAGCCTGCATAAACGGGTCGAGATAAGCTACAGCCGCTTTCATGACTCGGGCAGACTTCACGACTTGCGGTAAGAACATTTTACCGGAGCCAAACAGGTCACCCACCACGTTCATGCCATCCATAAGCGGACCTTCAATAACATGCAACGGGCGATCTGCTGCGGCTCTGGCCTCCTCGGTATCCTCGACAATAAACTCAGTGATGCCGTTTACAAGCGCGTATTCTAGCCGCTTCTCCACAGGGAGTTCGCGCCAGGACATGTCCTTCTGTACCGACTTTCCCTTTTGACCACGGAACTGTTCGGCATAATCAACGAGCGCCTCTGTCGCGCCCTCATTACGGTTGAGAATAACATCTTCGACCAATTCTCGCAGCGTCGGCTCAATCTCATCATAGATATCCAGTTGACCGGCATTCACAATTCCCATGTTCATTCCGGCGGAAATCGCGTGATACAGAAAGACAGAATGCATCGCCCGGCGCACTGGCTCATTGCCACGGAAACTGAAGGATACATTCGAGAGCCCACCCGAGATATGACAACCAGGGCATGTCCTACGGATGACTCTTGCCGCTTCAATAAAATCAACTGCGTAATTATTGTGTTCTGGGATTCCCGTGGCGACGGCGAAAATGTTTGGATCAAAAATTATGTCTTCGGCGGGGAAGCCAACTTCTTCGGTGAGAATTTTGAATGCACGCTGACAAATTTCAATCTTGCGCGATGCGGTGTCCGCCTGACCAACCTCATCAAACGCCATCACGATGACTGCTGTACCGTAAGACAAACATGCGCGTGCTCGCTCCCGAAATTGATCCTCCCCCTCCTTCAGCGAGATTGAGTTGACCACAGCCTTACCCTGTACGCATTTGAGACCTGCTTCGATCACCTCCCATTTTGAGCTGTCAATCATGATTGGCACCCTGGCAATATCGGGCTCGGCGGCAATCAGGTTGAGGAAGGTTTGCATGGCTTTGACCCCATCGAGCATCCCCTCATCCATGTTGACATCGATGATCTGTGCGCCGCTTTCGACCTGCTGTCGTGCAACTTCTATGGCGGTAGCATAATCACCACTCACGATCAATTTCCGGAATCTGGCAGAGCCGGTCACATTGGTCCGCTCACCAATGTTTACAAATGTCTGGGCGGCTGTGCTCATTCTTTATCTGGTCCTTTATTTGTCCAGAAGCTCTTGAGGTTACAACCATCAGTATTGGTCACCCTGTTGGCCATAGATCCCTTTTGTTCCTCGGTTTTGCTCGCCAATTCAAAAGATTCCAGGCCCGCAAGTCGCAACGTATTCGTACCTCCGACTGGACTTCGCGGCCGCAAACCCTCTATCGCTTCCGCGATTGCACAAATATGATCTGGAGTGGTGCCACAACATCCCCCGAGAATATTCACAATGCCATCTTGAGCCCATTTACCGACTTCGTCTGCGGTCTCCTGTGGTGACTCCTCATACTGCCCCATCTCGTTGGGCAACCCGGCATTTGGATATGCAGCAACCAGAGTATCTGCAACACGGGACATGGCGGCAATATGCGGGCGCATTAAATCGGCACCGAGTGCACAATTAAACCCCACTGCAAATGGCTTTACGTGGCGTACCGAATGCCAAAAAGCTTCAACCGTTTGACCTGACAGGGTACGCCCCGAGCGATCCGTAATGGTCCCGGAAATCCAAACTGGCAACTTTTCGAGGCCCTCTGCTTCGAGATCAATGATCGCTTTGATTGCTGCTTTGCAGTTCAAGGTATCGGTGATCGTCTCAATCAAATAGAGATGTACCCCACCTCTATTCAGAGCTTCAATTTGTTCACGATACGCTTGATAGACCTGGTCAAATGTCACTTCCCGCGCACCGGGATCATTTACATCTGAGCTCATGGAGAGCATCTTGTTCAGTGGTCCAATTGAGCCTGCAACGAAGCGTGGCTTCTTTGGCTCTTTTTTTGTCCACTTATCTGCCGATGCGCGGGCAAGTTTTGCGCCCTGGTAATTGATATCAGTGATTGACTGGAGATCAAGTGCATAATCCTCCTGCACAATGGTTGTCGCGGAGAACGTATTCGTCTCTGAGATATCCGCCCCGGCCGCAAAATAAGCGTCATGCAATTTCGTCACATGTTCCGGTCGTGTTAAGCATAGAATATCATTATTGCCTTTCATGTGAATCGGGTATTCTTCCCTGGAGAACCGTGACCCACGATAATCCTCTTCTTCAAGCCCCATTCTTTGGAACATCGCGCCCCAACAACCATCAAGTAGCAATATGCGCTGCTTAACAGCCAAGTAGAGCTGATCAATATGGTCTTGGCGATTGGTCATCAAGCTTTGGAGACGGTTGCATAAATGAGCATGGTGAAACCTGTTCCTCTTGACTGCGTCATGAATGAATCCTAAAGAGCTCTGCCGGGGCAGTGCATTGACAAGACAGGTGCAGTAATGAACAAGAACTTTCCATGGCCCTATTACACCACCACCTGCGGCTTCAATCCAAGCAATCGACAGGTAGACAGTGCTAGGCTCGCGCGATTAAGCGTATAGAAATGAAACTCATTCACGCCTTGCTCTGATAGCTTGTGGCAGAGTTCGGCGGCTACATTCGCCGTAATGAACTCACATGTTGCCGTATCTTCATCGGTCCCCTCGTAAAGCTCATGCAGCCAGTCCGGCAACTTGACCTGACAGAGATCTGCAATACGTTTCATGCCTTTGAAGTTTGGTTGCAGCATAATACCGGGTACAATTGGCATGGTCACTCCACCCGCCCGTGCACGGTCAAGAAAGGCTAGGTAAATCTCCGGCTCAAAGAAAAATTGTGTAATCGCACGATCAGCGCCGGCATCCTGTTTGGCTCTCAAAAACGCGATATCCTGGCCCCAGCCCCGACTATGGGGATGTTGCTCTGGATAGCAGGAAACGCTGATTTCAAATCTCGCACCGGGTTTGATCTCATGCGCTCGAATCCTCTCAATCAATTCAATGCTGTTGCGAAAACCGCCTGGATGTTGCTCGAACTTTGCGCCTATGCCTTCGGGGGGATCGCCTCGCAATACCACTAGGTGACGTACGCCCGCTTGCCATAAATCGACTGCAACCTCTAATACTTCCTCCTTGGTTGCGCTCACACAGGTGAGGTGTGCGGCCGGCAAAAGCGGAGTATCCTGTGCGATTTTAGTGACAATCCTTTGCGTTCGACTCCGTGTAGAGCCGCCAGCTCCATAAGTTACAGATACAAAGCGCGGCGCCATCGGTGTGAGGCGTGCAACCGATTCCCAGAGCTTGGCCTCCATCTTATCCGTTTTCGGTGGAAAGAATTCGAATGAAACGTTGGGGGCTGGTTTCGATTGCTGTTCCGCAACGGCGAGTTTATTCACGCTATAGCCTCCTGGTGGACTGGCATGCCAGGTCGCTGTCCAAATGAGAACGCTGATGCCCTGGTCAAGTGAGGCGGGTGCGTCAAATTTTTTCACCTGTACGGAAAACCCGGCTGCTTCTGCCCATTGCAACATACCGTCTTCGGAAATTCCAAGCCGATAATGTCCATGGGATTCACGTAAAAACTCGAGTTCATGTGGGGCAAAATCAACGACAAGAAGTTGCCCTCCGGGTTTGAGAATGCGTGCTGCCTCTGTGATTACATCCTCGGGTTTTTCAAGATAATGCAACACTTGATGCACGATAACAAAATCAGCACTGTCACTCTCGAAGGGGATATTCGTGGCATCGCCTTGACGAACGCGTGCATTACTTATCCCCGCTCGGTTGAGATTTGCCCGTGCAACGGTCAACATATGATGAGAGAGATCAAGTCCCTCGGCTTCCTGCGTATACGGGGAAAGCAGAATCAGCATCCGCCCGGTACCCGTCCCAAGATCAATGACACGCTCGAACTGGCGTGTCCCAATATGATCAAGAATGGCCCGCTCAATTGCTACATCGGGATAATGCAATGCCCGCAGTTGATCCCAATCTTCGGCGATTTCTGAGAAATAGGATGCTGCTGATTTTGCACGAGTTGCGCGCACCCGCTGCAGGGCTCTAAGGTCGGAAGTGAATGGATCACTATTGATCTCTAATTCAGAGAAAAGCCCCTGCAGTAGCCTCCCGGCCCAGCCTCTACTTTGGATTCGATAAAATACCCAGGATCCCTCAGGTAGCCGTTCGACCAAACCCGCTCGTGCCAAAGTCTTTAGATGATGTGATAGGCGAGGTTGGCTTTGATTGAGAATTTGTGCCAGTTCACCAACGGCAAGGTCACCACAGCGCAGCAGCACAAGAATGCGCAACCGGTTCGGCTCGCCCGCTGCCTTCATAGCACCAATCAGTGATCTCTGACACACGTTCATCAGGCCTCATATTATAAATAGTTGTTTATATAAACATATCTTTTAATGAAAATGTTCAGGGATGGGAGAATTCAACTGCCTTTGGGTCGTCGAAAGCGATTCATACTGGGCCAGATCCTGACTGTGTATTCGACGAATCGCTGTGATTTCGACCTTTACCTCGAAACGAGTATTCATAAGTGGAGGCGGCGTTCGATGGCTCACATGGCTCGGAATATGCAATGCTTAAGCAGATTTATATATGCACATACTTGGGTTTGATTCTACTCATTTTGTTGTATGTTTTGGGGAAATGAAATTGAGGTAGATAACATGTCAATGAGGGCCCTTGCAAAACCCATCTTGTTGAAACTGGTAACCACCTTGGAGCCTGTAGCTATAGAAAGGGAGAGAACTAATGAGAAAAAATGATGACATCCCGGGCAAACCTCTGATGCCTGGGGCGAATATAGATGACTTACTTACTCCAAATGAAGGAAAGGTCGATCATGATTTGATATTGCAGACAACGCACATAGCTTTAATGGCGATGTTGGATGCAATAATGGAGGGAGGATATATCAACGTTATTGACCCCCGAACTGGAGAACCACGAGACCCACTGACTAGATTCCTGTCAGCTTTATCTGACTGGGAAGAATATTTGCAAAATGCAATTGATGAAGCTCGTAAAAGAGAAAAAAGAATTGTTGGTCTGAAAATAACATCTAATGATAAAGATGATGAATGGGCAATAGCCAGCGAGTTTGATCTTCAAACAGTTCAAGAGTCAATCAATGCCATTGGCCATATAAGGAACGCAATCGCATCGCGGCTTCATGGCATTTTTGACGAACCAAACTAACACTTCTACGAATACTCTCGCATGCTCTTCAAGAATCAGCAATCTTGCATTCATTGGTCACGCAAAGAACATCCATCCTCCACGTCTAACCCACTCCAATAAACTTAAAGATTGGACTCCTATCGCATCACTGACATAGGAAATCTCTGGTTAATCGGACTGCCAGTTTTGTGCTCACCGGTCTCACAGCAGATTCGGAACCTTGATAAGTGCAAAAACAAAAGAACCCACCCGGAACGCCCACACTTGGTATTGATCGAGCGTGGACGCTCTTTCAGGAAAATGACAGTCGCTACGCACTCTCTGCGGGAACACTGAGACCTAAATTCTCGCGTACGACAGCTTTGATGGATTGGTACTCGTCGGGATTTTCTCTGAGCCAATTTTTCGCATTATCCCGTCCCTGACCAATTCGTTCGTCTCCATAGCCATACCAGGAACCACTTTTGGTGATGAGGCCAATGTCCACTGCAAGGTCAACCAACTCCCCTACGGATGAAATCCCCTCTCCGTAGATGATATCAAATTCAGCGTTACGGAACGGAGGCGCTACTTTGTTCTTGATCACCTTGACACGCGTTCGGTTACCAATTACTTCGGTGGCACTCTTGATCGCGCCAATCCGGCGAATATCCAGTCTGACTGAACTGTAAAACTTCAGAGCTTTCCCACCTGGCGTCGTCTCAGGGTTTCCAAACATCACCCCAATTTTTTCACGGAGCTGATTAATGAAAACCACAACCACATTTGATCGATTGATGATGCCGGCCAACTTTCTCAGGGCTTGGCTCATGAGGCGGGCTTGCAGGCCAACATGACTATCCCCCATATCCCCTTGAATTTCAGCCGCAGGCACCAAGGCTGCCACCGAGTCAATCACGATGAGATCAAGTGCACCACTGCGCACCAGGGTTTCGCAGATGTTTAATGCCTGTTCTCCTGTGTCGGGCTGCGATATGAGCAACTGATCAATATCTACACCCAATTGCTCTGCATAGGATGGATCGAATGCATGCTCGGCATCAATAAATGCACATTGCCCTCCCAACTTCTGTGCCTCGGCAAGACAATGTGTAGCCAAAGTAGTCTTGCCTGACGATTCAGGGCCAAAGATCTCAACAATTCGTCCACGGGGTATGCCGCCCACACCTAGCGCGGCATCCAAAGCTATGGATCCGGTTGGGATGGCTTCCACCTGTACAGGGGGGGAATCCCCCATCCTCATGATGGATCCTTTGCCATGTTGTTTTTCAATCTCTTTGATTGCGAGGTTGAGAGCCCGTATTTTGGGATTTTCTTTTGTACTCATGATTACATTATTGCATTACGCCGTTCAATGATACAACACTTTGGCCAAGTTTTTTACTTCCTTCTGTCATTATTCTGTAACGCTCTCTCAAAAAGCCCTGAGACATAGAGACCTAAGCTCCCAAAAACGCATTTGGCGTTAGATATCCACTGCTTGTGTGGAATTCCCGTAACAAGGTATATTGATGTAAAGTGTGCAATTTCCATATACACTGGTTAACTGGAGGGATGGCTGAGGGGAACTGAGCATTTGGCGAAAATGATTTGTGCCTTCTCGGATCCAGACAGGATAGATTTCTTTTATATACCCATATCAAGTCTCCTAGAAAGTAACTCTTTAGAAAGTCTCACTTCAGAACTCAGAACTTTTAGAAGACCGTGTTCTGGTACCAGCCATTGGTATTTTTGATTCGGTGACACGTATTCACAGAACTCCTAACTGCCAAGTCTTTAAGCCATACGTTAAGGAGCAGCGTTGAGTCGTATTCTATTCAAGAGCGCATTACGTAGATTTGAGAGCCAATAGATCAATTAAGTCCGTGACCAACTTAATCCATCATGATTCCCGATTAAGCACTAAATTAGCCATTCAACTTTAGTCAAATCATGTCTAACATTGATAGCCCATCAAAACCCCAGGAAGCGATACCCTTGGAAAGTGTCACGCAGATTTCAGTTGATTGTCTGGATCTAGATGCTCGCAATCCGCGCCTAACTGACATGGATACAGGAGCGTCTGATGAAGTAATCATCGCACATCTCTATCGAGTTGAGGACCTCAGTGAATTGCTCCAATCAATTGCTGCGAATGGATACATGGACATTGAGCCATTTATTGTCTGTAAGGAAAACGGAAAACTTACTGTGCTCGAAGGTAATCGCCGATTAGCTGCGGTCCGTCTATTGAGGGATCGTGGGTTGAGTAACAAAATATTAGTTGCAACGAGAGCCAGGATTCGTGTCCCCGAAATAACCCAGCGGTGTAGAGACACACTTGAGAAGATTTCTGTGTATCGTGTCCGTAATCGTGAAGACGCCGATGCATTCATCGGATTCAAACATATCAATGGTGCTGCCCGATGGAGTTCTTATGCTAAAGCTAAATTTGCGGCTCAATGGCACAGGACCAGCAACCTTTCTCTTACTGAGATAGCAAACCAGATTGGAGATCGTCACACGACTATAAAACGGATGGTCTATGCAATCTATGTACTAGAACAGGCCGAAAAAAAATCGCTTTTTGACATAGAAGATCGATGGAACCCGCGTTTCAGTTTCTCGCATCTGTACACAGCATTATCACGTCCAGATTACAGAAATTTTCTCGGCCTTGATTTGCAATGGCCAAACTATGAACCACAACCGGATCCCATCTCTAAAAACAAGGAGAAACATTTAGATGAATTGCTGACATGGATCTATGGATCCAAGCAGGATGGCATAAATCCGGTAATAAGGTCGCAGAATCCAGATATTAGGCGTCTGGGTGAAGTATTAGATAACGCTGCGTCTTTGACGGTTCTTAGAGCAGGTCGTCCCTTGGATGAAGCCCACGAAAGTACGCTACCCGCCGAGAAAAAGCTTGCAGAGTTATTGCTGCTTACACGCACGAAAATTCGTGAAGTATCTCACTTCCTGCGTGGTTTTGATGGCCAAGATACTTCTCTCATAGATATAGCAGAGGATATCTCCGAGACAGCGCAAGCGATACACGAGCGAATGAAAAAGAAGATGGCGGATGTTTCCAGGGAAATGAATGAGTAACAGTGTGTACTTACCGCGTGAACAGGTCTTTGAATCCCAACCAGATCTAGACCTAGCTGCTGATTACCTGGAATTGAAAACTATATTTTCGAAAGACAAGTTCTCTCTCAGCCAAGATATTGTTGATGCGCTGGAAATATCATCTGATTATGATTTTAAAAATGTCACTACCGAAATAGAGGAACGCGAAAGAGTAGTCACGGATACTATAGGACGGATGCAATCGCGAAAGGATGTACTAAAGACCTCTTATCCTTTCGAATTCGATGCTCACGGAGGGACCATTTCATTTACTTCTGAGCAACTCAATTTTGCCCATACAGCATATCTGATATCCCTTCTTCTATCGAACTTACGTGCAGTTTCACAACTACTGGACGATTTTGATGAATACCCATCCGATTCCAATGTGCGCATACTCCGGGAGTATTTTCAATACATTGCAACAGCTGCTATTGCCGGCGAGATTGGGGGACGCGCTTGGTCTTTTGGTTTCCCGCGACTCGACCATTCAGGTTTTTTGGAGAAATTAACGGAAATTTGGAGCATACTCAAAGATGGAGGCGTAGAGCCTGATGTATCCGCCCCTACTTCGCCAAAGGACGATGGGGTGGATATATTTGCCTGCCAGGAACCCAAGGATGGTCTGCCCGGCTTTCTACTTGTAGCCGCCCAAGTCGCGACAGGGAAAAATTGGAAGGAAAAATCAATTCTTAGCCAGATCAACAATCGTTTTACAAAACGCTGGTTCAGACGTCAACCTGCGACCAAAATGATCGCGTATCATGTCATTCCATTTGCCCGTCCCGATGAAGCATTCAGGGACGATGTTGTGACAGTCGGGAATCTACTACATCGTCTTCGCGTACCCGGTCGCGTACTGAAAGCCGAAAAAGCTGGTTCAGGACAATGTTGAAGTTGAGGGGTTCAACAAATTAGAGGAAGCCTCGGATTGGGTGAAGAACTACTTTGATTTGTGATATTCAGATGTTAGTCGGGTAACGGTTTACTAAGGAACCTCGCTAACAGCAAACTAGGAATTTTTGAAAGTCCATTGCACACCTGCTTGAATGAGTATCAATTCATCAGTTCTTCAGAAATTCAGAATATCGTCCATCTTGGCCGCGAATGTTTCTTGTGTAGCGCAGCGTAGCCCCTTGCGTTATCCCGGCGGCAAAACATGGCTTGTGCCTCATATCAAAGAATGGCTCAAAAACCCTGTTGAATTACTCGTAGAGCCATTTGCTGGCGGGGGAATCGTATCGTTGACAGCCGTTATGGATAATCTTGCACAACAGGCGATAATGGTGGAGTTGGATCGGGATATCTCTTCGTTCTGGCGGACAGCATTAGAGTATCCAGAGGAAATAATCCAGCGCATTCGAACCTTCACCCCCACTCGTGCTGACGTTGAACGTATCGCTCTTGAGCTCCCGGAAACGATTCAAGATCAAGGTTTTCGGACACTTGTATTAAATCGTACACGTCGTGGTGGAATTCTGGCATCTGGAAGTTCGTATATAAGAAATGGCGAAAATAATCGTGGCCTCTGTTCCCGATGGTATCCTGATACGCTAATTCGCAGACTCGAAGCCATTGCTGAGCATTCTGATCGGTTGTTATTCTATGAGGGCGATGGTCTACGGATATTGGAGTTACTGTGTAACCGAGATAACACAGCATTCTTCATTGATCCACCATATACGATAGATGGCGGGAAGCAGGCAGGAGCCCGCCTATATTCCCACAACACCGTAGATCATGAGCGCATTTTCGCAATACTGGCCGACAGTAATGCAAATTTTCTGATGACCTATGATTGTTCGCCTGAAGTCAGAAAATTAGTAGAGCATTACGGTTTTGAGGCAGTTTCAGTTGAAATGAAAAATACAAATCATCAACGGATCCCCGAACTGGTGATTACGCGAAACACGTTGTTCTAAACCTGCTCAACCAACCTTGCCTGGTTCGTCTGAAGAGAAACCAGTGTTCCTATTGCAGTTGCTACGTTTGCGTAATGACTGAAGTGCGAGATTCAGGGCAGCGATCGCACTTTTCTGCTTATTGCGATCACGGTTCTGTCCGAATTGATGCTTAACCGCCCATGCTTCGTGGGCATCCGCATACCCAATCCAGACTAGACCAACAGGCTTTTCTGCCGTTCCTCCCGAAGGTCCAGCAATCCCTGTCACAGACAACCCTATATCACTGCCAAAGCGGACGCGTACTCCTTCCGCCATTTGCACAGCAACCGGCTCACTGACAGCACCGAACTGATCCAACATATCAACATCCACATCCAACTGGTACTGCTTTACCAGATTTGAATAAGCAATCACGCCCCCCAGAACATAATCAGAAGATCCTGGCACATCCGTTAGCTGATTCAGCACCAAGCCACCGGTACAGCTCTCTGCGATGGCAATGGTCTTTCCTCGACTCCTCAATAGACTTCCTAAAACACTTTCCAATGTGTCGTCATCCTGGCCGAAGATCACTGATCCAAGTTTCGTTCTGACACATTTTTCCGCAGCGTCCAGACGCTTACCGGCATCATTTCCCCTGATTGTTAACCTGATACGAACGCCGTAAGCTCCAGGCAGATACGCAACCCGAAGATCTGGCTCCAATAAATGAGATATAGATTCGATCTTGCTCTGAAGCAAGGTCTCCCCTACTCCAGCAGTCTTGATCGTACGCTGAGCAGTCTCTGCACGACCATCCATCTGCGTGATTCGAGGGATCACATGATCAGAAAAAATAGCTTTCATTTCGTGGGGAACCCCTGGAAGAAGAACAACCACATTCTCATTTGCTCCTTTGTGCCACAAGCCTGGGGCTGTGCCCTCGGAATTTGGAAATATTTCGAAACCATCTGGAATACTCGCGACTCGCTCCGAACCACTTGGCACGGAGCGTCCGAGGGATGCGAAGTAACGCTCAATTGCAGCTAAGACTGTGGGATCTACCGTGAGGCAGGAACCGGTAAATGCTGCAGCGGCCTCTCTCGTAAGATCATCAGAGGTAGGACCAAGGCCTCCCGTTACCAAAGTGAGTCCACAGCAACGCATACCATCCTCAATTGCAGCTTTTATCGCTTCCTGATCATCGCCAACTGTCAGTGAATACGAAACGGAAATCCCCAAACGAGTCAACTCCGCTGCAAGGTAAGTCACATTGGTATCCACCACCTGCCCTACCAGAAGCTCATCTCCTACTGTTACAATACTTGCGATGAGCTGTGTCACCTCAACCTCTCAGTGTTTTAGTGTCCACGCTTGATAATCCCTGCGCCACTCTAGGAGGGAATCCTGCAATTCGGAGGTTATGTGCCCGGTTTCGGATGCTACTTTTAACAAGGCATCAAAATTAGACAGAGTTTCCAGCGGAGCCCCTTTTTTTTGAAATAATTCGGCTACACCTTCCAGGTTATATGTAAAGATCGCCAAGGTGACGACCGGCATTGAGCCAGTAGTTTTTTGTATAGCTTCGGCAGCCTGGATTGACGAGAGGCCAGTAGCCACGAGGTCCTCAATCAACAAGACCTCGCTACTTTCAGGTAAATGGCCTTCAATCTGATTCTGATGTCCATGACCTTTGGGTTCCGGTCGAACATAGATTAGAGGCAAAGAAAGGCGCTCAGCTACCCCTGCCGCGTGGGCAATTCCAGCCGTAGCTACACCCGCAACACAATCAAACTCATACTTTGAAGCCTTTTCGATGAACCCATCTATCAGCATTCGTCGGATTTTGGGATAGGAGAGCGTAAGCCGATTATCACAATAAAAGGGAGCCAACATACCAGAAGACCAAGTGAATGGCTTCCCTGAAGTAATTGATATGGCCCCGATTTTAAGTAACTCCCGGGCTACTTCAAGTGCAATTGTATCAGATTGCTCCTTCATTACGATACAGTCAAGTTTTTTGATATATGCGAATATAAGACAGCCCACTCAGGCAAGTTACGATAACGACTATTATCATGAATCCATACATGAGATTTCCTTGCAGAAATGCTTGAGCAAGTGTCTGTGTTCCAGAGAGATACTGCAACACAAGTGTCAATAGGAACAGACCTAAATACGTCATTTGCAGAACTGTTTTGGCCTTGGCAAATCGGATGGTTGGCAAAGATCCTCCTGTAAATTCAGCAGCCATTCGAAGTCCGGTCACCAGTACATCCCGGGATACAATCAACCCAACCGCCCACCAAGGTACTTGCTGTGGATAGAGCCAAGCTAGTGCAACAAAGCTCCCCAGAACAAAAATTTTGTCCGCTATGGGGTCAAGATGTCGCCCCAGCCGACTTTGATTCTTTAGCACCCGTGCAGCGTATCCATCCGCGAAGTCCGAAACCGCTCCAAGGATAAAGAGCACAAACGCGAGCGATACAAACGAAAGAGTTTTCTGGAAAAGACAGAAAACCAGAACCGGGGTTACTAGAATGCGAAATACCGTGATGGCATTCGGAAGGGATTGCATGACACAACAATAAGACAGAGTTATTCTACCGTAACTATGACAGTGCGTTCATCGGCTAACGGTTGCATAAATGTCCCATGATCTGCCATTCTGTCCGATGTGGTCGGTCGGCAGGATTATTGCCCAATTAGTGATTGTCTGTTTAGAACATAACCCTAATAACCACTAAGGAAAATATGAGCAAGATTATTGGAATTGACCTTGGTACAACGAACTCGGTTGTCTCGGTATTGGAAGGCGGTGAGCCTAAAGTGATTGAAAACTCGGAAGGTGGTCGCACAACCCCGTCCGTGGTTGCTTTTAAGAAAGACGGTGAGCGTCTTGCTGGTGGACCAGCCAAACGCCAGGCCGTGACGAACGCGGAGAACACTGTTTTCTCCATCAAACGCTTTATGGGCCGTGCCTATGATGAGGTGCCCGACGAACTTAAAACAGTACCATACAAGGTTGAGAAAGGCGACAGCGGAACCGCACGTGTACGTATTGACGACAAGCTGTACTCGCCTCAGGAAATTTCAGCGATGATTTTGCAGAAGCTCAAAAGCACTGCAGAAGATTATCTGGGAGAGAAAGTCGCCGAGGCCGTGATCACGGTGCCCGCCTACTACAACGATGCCCAGCGCAAAGCGACCAAAGAGGCAGGAAAAATTGCTGGCCTCGAAGTTCGCCGGATCATTAATGAGCCGACTGCCGCCGCGCTTGCGTATGGCCTAGGGAAACAGGATAAGGATCGTACAATCGCCGTCTATGACCTTGGCGGAGGTACCTACGACATCTCCGTCCTGGAACTCGGCGGTGGCGTGTTTGAAGTAAAATCAACCAACGGGGATACGCACCTTGGTGGTGATGATTTTGACCATCGGCTGATCGATTACCTCGCTGACTCATTCCAGAAGTCCGAGGGAGTCGACTTGCGTGCCGACAAAATGGCATTGCAACGATTGAAAGAAGCTGCTGAGAAAGCCAAAACGGAGCTTTCCAGTAGCAGTGAGACCTCCATCAATCTGCCATTCATCACTGCAACAGCAGATGGTCCCAAGCACCTGACTACTACACTGTCGAGAGCGAAATTTGAGCAGTTGGTCGGTAACTTGGTGCAACGCACGGTTGCTCCGATGAAGCAGGCGCTCGAGGATGCCAAGCTTACGCGTGATGATATTGATGAAGTCATCCTGGTCGGTGGTTCCACCAGAATTCCACTCGTACAAAAAACGGTAGAAGAGTTTTTTGGCAAGACACCAAATAGATCGGTCAACCCCGACGAGGTCGTGGCCATGGGTGCAGCAATTCAGGGCGGTGTCTTGTCTCAGGACATTGATGATGTCCTGTTGCTTGATGTGACTCCGCTCAACCTGGGTATCGAAACCCTTGGTGGCGTCATGACTACGTTGATTGAGTCAAACACCACAATCCCAACACGGAAACAGGAAATATTCTCAACTGCATCGGATAACCAGCCTTCCGTTGAGATCCATGTGCTTCAGGGCAACCGGGATGTGGCAATCCATAATCGGACAATCGGCAAATTCCACCTGGATGGAATCCCTCCGGCAAGACGCGGAACGCCCCAAATTGAGGTTGCCTTTGATATTGATGCAGATGGCATCTTGAACGTGACCGCCAAGGATAAGGCGACTGGACGGGAGCAATCTATCCGGATTGAAGCGTCCAGTGGGCTTTCGGAGAGTGAGATTGAGCAAATGCGTCAGCAGGCAAGAGAGAATGCAGATGAAGACAAGAAACGCCGGAAAGAGATTGACCTTCTTAACCAGGCGGACAGTCTGGTCTACACTTCCAAAAATAATCTTTCGAAGTTCGGAGAAAAACTCCCCGAAGATAAGAAAGCAAAGATCACTGGAGCCCTTGAGCGACTCGAGAGTCTGCACGAAGCCAAAAACTTCGATGAACTGGAGAGTGGTATTGAGCAATTAAATGAGGCTTGGGCCGCTGCCAGCGAAGAGCTGTATGCAGCGCAGCAAGCTGCAACACAGGATGAAGCTGCCCCAGGAGAACCCTCTGCAAACGGTCAGGCGTCAGCAGACGATGTGATTGATGATGCTGATTTTGAGATCGTTGATGAGGAGCCGGAAAATAAATAGTCTCCCACTCAGTCAAGGTTAAACAGTTGTCGAGCGTTCGCGCAGGTAATCTCTGCCACCTCGGCAACTGTGCAACCTTTGACCTCGGCAATCTTTTGGGCCACCAATGCCGTCCAAGCTGGCTCATTCCGCTTTCCTCGATGCGGGACGGGAGACATGTAAGGTGCGTCGGTTTCCAGGACGATTTGGTTTAAGGGAACGTCACGTATCCTATCGGCCACGCCTGAATTCTTGAAGGTTACTGCCCCACCAACCCCGATCAGAAAGCCTAGTCCCGTAGCAGCTTCCGGGAGCCAATCCGGCCCAGTAAAGCAGTGAAAAATCCCGCGGGGGCGCGTGTTGTCGTAAATAGGTAATTCGCGTTCAAGTATCTGGATTGCATCACGATGCGCGTGGTCCCGATGCTGTTTATCTCTCAGGTGGATGATCAGTGGCAGATTCTTTTCCGCGGACAGCTGGATATGGCGGGTAAAGAATTCCGGCTGCCGCTCATCGTAGTACTTATCCCAGTAATAATCAAGCCCGAATTCCCCCACTGCGATCACGTTCGGCTCATCACATAAGCGGGTGATTTCGTCAAAATCATGATCGCCTGCCTCTGGAATATGTGTTGGGTGAATGGCTGCCATCGCATAGATCCCTTCATACCGTGCACATAGATCCAACGCCTGATAGACAGACGACACATCTACAGCAGGCAGAAGAATCCGTTTTACTCCTGCCTCCTGTGCCCGCAGCAGAACAGCATCCAGATCCTGTTCAAACCGATTATCATAGAGATGCGCGTGCGTATCTATCAGCATTGGGGTCATTATGATAATTCGACCTCTCGGAAGGCTTCGACGATCTTGGCTGTCTCTAAACTGACCGTGATTACTTCTGCAAGTGCTCTGGACGGCTCTATCACCATTTGTGTGAAACCATAATCAAGCATGCTTCCATGTTCACATTCTGATTTATCCGCGCGCTCCCTTGTGGAGGTTGCAGGGTGCACACAACACTTGGCAGTTCTCTTCATCGGTCTTTCCTCCTTTCGACCATGGCTTGATGTGGTCCGCATGCGCCTCGTGTTTCTTGATTTCTGCCCCACAGAGATTGCACTTCCCTTCCTGCCTGGCATAGATCTTGAATTTTACTTTATCATCAAACGTTCGGAGATTCAGGAGCGACTTAGTAATCTCACCTCCCAACACGTACTCATAGACCCCACTTTTCTTCTGCACCTCATCGTCGTTGATTAACTTAGTCGCCACCGTTCGTGTGTAGTCTGTGTCGTGCTCACGGTTTCCATATTCCCTGTGCAACACTCCCCAGTTGACCTGTTTCATAGCTTGATGTGGGTTAAATAGGCTATCAATCCAGTTCTTTACTTCACCAAAGTAGTTCCACAGGGGTTTCGCATTCTCGTCTTTTTTATGCTTCGCCATGTAGTCTCGGATGTCACGATCCCTTGAGCTACCTGTTTTCCACTGTAGAATTCGTTCAAGGTGTTCCTGCCTGTTACGTTTCCCTCTCATGTACGTCTTACATTTTTCCTCCTGCCCCCCTTTCTTCGTGAAATAATACTTTGCATTGGTCACCCACGGACCGTTGTAGATGGAGTTTCGTAACTCTTGGTCAGATAGCTCTTTTGCGCCCGTATTGATGGTCTTGAACCATCGCATCAATTCATCTGCACCCCCTTCGCAGACATGCACATGAAGCTGGTAATCCAGGATCCGATCTTGATCTTTGACGGACAATCCCTGCCAGTACTCGATTTCCTCATCGGAGAGCGTGATGCTAAACTTTCGTTCCTTGATGAACTTGCAGATTGTGACAATTCGCTGTTGCCCATCCAGTAACTCGTAATCATACTCACTATCCTCTGCCTTCGCGAAGTAGATCAGATTAACTGGACGTCCATAATACACCGAACTCATGAGGTTTTCTTGGAAGTCTTTCTTACCATCGTAGATATACTCACGCTGGTATGGCGGGCGGATATTCAACAATCCTGCGTACCCAATGACATGCCCGTTGCCATCATCATGATACCCCTCAACGATATCTCGAATCGCAATTTTGTGCTCGTGGATTTCCATCGGTCAAAGCTGTTTGTTTCGGATGATGATTCTGGCATAGATCTCCTTGCCATTTAACCAGAAACGACTTTGTTTTCCGGTTAATTTCTTGATCAATGGTCTATCCATTCCCAATATCTCAAACTGCTCTGGGTTATACTTGTCCAGGAATGTAATAGGAACACCCATTTGCCCCCCCCCCCAATTTTCTGGAATTTCCTTCGTCTTGCTCACTTCAATCGCATCATAATTGTCATAGTGTGGGTATTCCTCAGGCGAGTATTTCTTGTAAAGAATTAGCTCCTCGTGACGCTTCTTGTGGGGCAAGTTCGTGAACCAGTGAACACCTGATACCCTAATCATTCCCTCCTTTCTATCCGCTGCAGTTGCATGATCTTCATACCGGCTAATAAAGTGCCCTGCTCCCCCTTTGAAACCATAACCCAACCAGATTTTGTTTTCCTTGATCAACGGAAAAATCTCTTTGTAGGTTATCACATTCTGGTGTCCAATAATCAAGAACTTTTTATCGTACTCCATCAGTTGGGCGACATACTCACGGAAGAGCGAGAACGGTGGATTGGTCACCACTATATCGGCTTCTTTCAGTAGCTCAATACACTCGGCACTACGGAAATCTCCATCCCCCTGCAGGGGCTTTACTGCGATTTCATGGGGATCTGGACGACGGTTTCCGTCTTGATCCCCCTCGTACTCCAGGTAAACTGCCCGCTCCGAATCATGCTGCGAAAATAGATCTGGCTGCTGATTCTTGTAGCAGGTGGTGATCAGTTTCTTGAGACCATAAAACTCAAATTGTTTAGAGAAGAAAGTGAAGAAATTGCTCACTCGCGGATCATCACAATTGCAGTAGACCACCTTGTCTTTGAAGTGCGCTCTGTAGTGGGCGAGTTCATTCTCTATATCACTCAACTGCGTATAGAATTCATCTTTTTTCGCGCGTTTTGCACCGTGCAGGTTTCGGTTTTGTGTCATGGGTTGTATTAGTCAATTTTGGACATCAAACGATAGTAGGCCCCCGTGATGTTTCCAATCGCAATTTTGCACTCGTGGATTTCCAGCATTTACAGTTGTTTGTTTCTGATAATGATTCTGAAGTAAAGGGATTTAGACCTTTTGGGTAGAAATCCTAAATTTTTCAGTCGTTCAAAGTCTTCAGGTTTGAGCCTTAAATCCTTATTGTCATCTCCTTTTCTGAATCTAATTATCTCAAACTGCTCTGGGTTATACTTGTCCAGGAATGTAATAGGAACACCCATTTGCCCCCCCCCCCCCCAATTTTCTGGAATTTCCTTCGTCTTGCTCACTTCAATCGCATCATAATTGTCATAGTGTGGGTATTCCTCAGGCGAGTATTTCTTGTAAAGAATTAGCTCCTCGTGACGCTTCTTGTGGGGCAAGTTCGTGAACCAGTGAACACCTGATACCCTAATCATTCCCTCCTTTCTATCCGCTGCAGTTGCATGATCTTCATACCGGCTAATAAAGTGCCCTGCTCCCCCTTTGAAACCATAACCCAACCAGATTTTGTTTTCCTTGATCAACGGAAAAATCTCTTTGTAGGTTATCACATTCTGGTGTCCAATAATCAAGAACTTTTTATCGTACTCCATCAGTTGGGCGACATACTCACGGAAGAGCGAGAACGGTGGATTGGTCACCACTATATCGGCTTCTTTCAGTAGCTCAATACACTCGGCACTACGGAAATCTCCATCCCCCTGCAGGGGCTTTACTGCGATTTCATGGGGATCTGGACGACGGTTCCCGTCCTGATCCCCCTCGTACTCCAGGTAAACTGCCCGCTCCGAATCATGCTGCGAAAACAAATCTGGTTGCTGATTCTTGTAGCAGGTGGTGATCAGTTTCTTGAGACCATAAAACTCGAATTGCTTGGAAAAGAAAGTGAAGAAATTACTCACACGCGGATCATCACAGTTACAGTAGACCACCTTGTCTTTGAAGTGCGCTCTGTAGTGGGCGAGTTCATTCTCTATATCACTCAACTGCGTATAGAAATCATCCTTTTTCGCGCGTTTTGCACCGTGCAGGTTTCGGTTTTGTGCCATGGTGGTTGCATCAATCAATTTTGGACATCAAGCGGTAGTAGTCTTCCGTGCATCAAGTGTTGCTTCTCAATCGGGAACTGCTTCACAAGACGTTGCGACGCACAGTAGCATGTGCGCTCATTCAACCCCAGTGCGGTGCAGAGCTGGCGTGGCTTCACATTGAGCACTTTCAATTCACTACCAGAACTGCCAGCAAGATGCATCAGCACACGGCGTGCCGTGTAGGTGGCATCTGCATATTCTTTGACGAGAATACAGAGTGCCCAGTCCAATATCTTCAGGTGCTCCGTCTTTGACATATCCGCTAGTCAACTGTCTGGTGTGGTCTGGGAAACTACGACACTTTCACGAAATCAATGCCGACACAAAGCTGGAAACCTTTTGGAAGATCTATGGATCGGGGCAAAAATGACTTGCTCTCCACGCCAGTGCTTAACTTGTAGCTTTTGTAACAATACTCATTCAGAAATATGATTTGGACTAAACTGAACAAACACACCGACTTGGGACTACTCATCTTGCGGATAGGGTTTGGCCTTGGTATGCTGATCTTCCATGGCTGGGATAAATTGATGGGAGGCCCGAAGGTATGGAACTCCGTCGGCCAGTCCATGCAGATCTTTGGGATTGGCTTTGGGCACACCTTCTTTGGATTTCTGGCTGCTTTTGCCGAGTCAATCGGAGCCATCTGTGTCATTCTCGGACTCTTCTATCGCCCCGCACTTGTGATGCTGGGACTCACCATGCTTGTAGCAACGCTGACACTTTCCATCACTGGATCTGGTGATCCGGCACATGCTTTCAAGAATTTCTTTGTCTGCGTCGGCAAGTTCCTGATTGGCCCAGGAAAATATAGCATTGATTACAGGTTTGCTGGAAAAACTGCCGGGAGCGCTGCTCTATTGGCATTGCTTTTAGTCGTGATCCCCAGTAGCACCCTTGCACAACACAGCACGGTCCATGACCAGTTGACCATGCAAAGTCAAATCCTGGATTCGGAACGGAAATTTGCTGTCTATCTCCCACCCGATTATCACACAAGCGAACGAAGCTACCCCGCACTATACCTGCTGCATGGTGCAGGAGATGATCAGACTGGATGGATTCAGTTTGGTGAAGTCCGGCATATCGCAGATAAAGCTATTAGAGAAGGGAAGGCAACCCCAATGGTCATCGTCATGCCGGATGCTAATACGGGAGTTCGAGGGTATTTCAATGACGTTACCAACTCATGGCGCTATGAGGATTTCTTTTTTGAGGAACTGATCCCCCATGTAGAAGAGCGGTTTCGGATTAAACCCGAGAAACGATATCGCGCCGTTGCCGGCCTCTCCATGGGCGGAGGAGGCTCGTTTATTTATGCACTCCGCCGCCCTGAACTTTTTTCATCCGCCGCCCCACTGAGCGCATGGGTCGGACCAAGTTCAGCTGAGGAATACAAAAACGTAATGCAGCGCTGGGGAAACGACCTATCGGGCATCTCAGATGATGCAATTGAGGAATACGTCAGACGACACAATGCTGTCGAACTGATCCGTTCGTTACCCGAAGATGGCCTGCGATCCGTTCGATGGTTTATTGATTGTGGTGATGATGATTTTCTGTATGAAGGCAATTCGCTTGCGCACATCGAGCTTCGGAAACGTGAAATTCCACACGAATTTCGTATTCGAGACGGTGGTCACACATGGACCTACTGGCGTGATAGCCTTCCGGTCGTGCTTCACTTTGTCTCGCAAGCATTCCACCAGTACTGATTGGGTACTCGGCTTAACCTAAAACTGCCCAATTTCGGTTCAACATTCAGCGATATTCTTGCCCCATGACCAAACTAATCCCGATGACTCGTCTTATCCTGCTTACTTACACAGGAGTGGATCTCGAAGAAAGACACGATTAAATGGTTACTCAAAATTACTGACTCCGCCCACCCAAATGACCTTTTGAAGGTTCTACCGCGAATGTTGTGGATCGAGGCCAAATCACGGTAGAATCCAAATCAATTCAAGTGGCACCAGGCCCGATCTCTCCGATGATCATATAGCGTCGCCGGCTCGCCTGTCTCGGAATAAACCAACGTGCCCCCAGAATGCGAAATGTAGGCATTAGCCCGCTGCTGCTCATTCACCAGCATCTGATTAACCTTTCAGTCGTGCTCTAATCCTAAGCAGTATCCCTCACTGCAGGAGAATCTTTTTCCATTAGTATATTTGGTTGAACTCCAAATTGATCATTCCATGCAAAATCGTGGTAGAACCCTTTTGGATATGTATATTTTGGGTTCCTGCAACTAATAACTATTCAGATAAACTTCATGATTCGTTCTATTTGCCTATTCGCAGTTGTTGCCGTCTTTTTCGGATTTACAGCTCCGACAATCGCGCCATCAGGTTCAATCGGTACGGGACCTGGGCAGATCAGCCCGCGTAAAGCGTATGCACAGGGTAAATCGTTGACTTTCAAAGTATTGGCCTGCAAGGGATGCCCGATTGAGAAGTCCGAGTTGGACCGTGATCGGGCAATCAGCCTGGCCGCCAGCTTAGAGGCAATCTACGCCGGGGAAGAAACTGGATCGCCATATGACGAGGCGGTCAAAGGACTGTGCAGCCCAGACACAGAAGAAGATGATTGCGGTATCCGCATGGAAGTCGTCCATTATTTTCTAACCCGCCGCTATAAGCTTCAAACTCCCATCCGTGGCATACAAAACGAGGTCATTGATGAAGGATAACAAAAGCGAGGAAATCGCGTGCGCTCTGCGCGGGCTACTACTGCCTGCCTTCTTAAGCATGGTGCTATGGGGCCCATCACAGACGGCCCTTTCTCAGGGCACGCCATGGATTGCGGAGCCCCGCACCGGTAGTGTCAGTGTTTCATATTATAATCAAAATGCTGAGAAGTTCTATCGGGGTACAGAAACCGTTAAAGGACCATTGGAGGCTACAGGAGCAAGCCTGGGACAGAATACGGTGTGGATTCATGCCAACTATGCACTGAATGATGCGGTTGCTGTGGATCTGCAGACGGCCTGGGCAAAAAGCAATGTGGATGGTGCGGTTGGCCCATCCGGTGGAGAAGAGAGCTACAGTGGACTATTCGATACCAACCTTTCCGTGACTTGGCGTTTTGTAGACGAATTGGTCAGCAGTAATGCACCCAGTATTGCGGCACGTGTTGCTTTAACAATCCCTGGCGGATACGACACTGGCTATATCAACTCGCTCGGAGATGGTGCCAGTGGATTTGAGGGATCATTAATCGTTGGTAAGTTCTGGAATATGGTAGGGGCATCGGGAGAGATTGGCTACCGACACAGAGGATCCACTTCGGTAAACTCTAATGCAGTAGGTGCTGGTCAGGGCGGTGATGATGTTGATGTTCCTTCGGAGATATTTATGAACCTGTGGGTCTTTGTTCCCATTGGCAACCGTATAAGAGTAGGAGGCAACTACCGCATGGTGAATGCAACCTCGGGAATTGATATTGGTGGAACTGGTTTTTCACCAAGCCGGTTTCCCGGCTTGGAAGAAGATAGCCAAATTCTTGGCGGCCAGTTGTTTGCCGACCTGTTTGGCAGCACGAGCGCACATGCTTTTTTTGGAGGAGTTGTTGGAGGTCGTAACACGGCGGAATCTACCGTGTTCGGCATCGGTCTTAGCGTAGGATTGGGCGGTGGCTTTGGTGGTGGTCTATAATCACCACCAATAAGTTGACAACAGGTAGCTCTGAATGCACATAAAAACGATAAGGAGTAAGCGGACTCGGATAGATTCCGGGTTCCCTCAATTTGGAATTGGAGTCTTAGGATTGTTGATACTCACTGCTCCCCTGTCTTATGGACAGTCTACAGATAGTATTTGGGACAAATTTGATTCCGCGAATACCGCTACGATTGACCACTCCGACTGGCAAGTAATTCTGGACGCTTATCTGGTCACGGATGATCCATCCGGCATACATCTTTTTGACTACCAGACACTCCAAGCAAACACAACAGATCGGCAGCGACTAAATCGATACCTCGAACATCTTCAGAAGTTGGATCCTCGGCAATATGCACGAGATGTTCAGATGGCCTACTGGATCAACCTCTACAATGCGGTGACCATACGTGTCGTTGTAGATGCCTACCCCGTTGAATCAATTCTCCAGATCCACAATGGAGAAACCATTGATTCCGGGCCATGGAAAGATATCCATGCAACCGTAGCTGGAGTTCCCCTGACGCTAGACAATATTGAACACGATATCCTGCGTCCGATCTGGCAGGACAATCGGATTCATTACGCAGTCAATTGCGCCAGCTTAGGATGTCCAAACCTGGCATCCGAGGCCTTCACTGCAGAGAACCTGGAGCGACTGATGGATGAATGCACGAAAGATTTTGTGAATCACCTGCGTGCAGTGGAATTCCTGGACGAGGCATTCGGGGTTACGTCAAGTCTGTATTTCTGGTACATGGAAGACTTTGGTGGTTCTGAGGAGGGTGTGCTGGCTCATCTGCAAAAGTATGCAGACGAGGACCTGGCAGAGCAGTTGAAAAGCTTTGATGGATCGCTTGATCATGAATATGACTGGCGTCTTAATGAGGCAGCTACTCAGTAGCGAGCATCACCCTATCGAAGCCTCTGATTCCCTTTTATATACAGCTATATTCCCTCCGACTTAGAGATCCAAGGGGCCGATGGCTTGCCCCTATACATGATCGGACCTGGTGGATCTGCGTCTAAATATGTCATAGGACAAGGCCAGTAAGATCAATCCATACTCCAACGGGCGCACCCAGTTTGGATGTGCAAATGGATGCATATCCATGTTGTCCAGATTCAATCCCGTGATATACGATAACAGCACTGCAACCGATGCCGTCCACGCCCAGGCACTGGGACGGATCGCCGCAAAGGGCAGTAACCACAACAGGTACCAGGGATTGACGACCGGCCAGAGCGCAAACAGCCCGCCATAAATCCAATCGCCCCGAACAATTGTGCCAAGAGCCCTTTGCCTGTACACCAAATAGTAACTTCCTACTGCGATTGCAAGCACGAGGCTGCATATCATCCGAGCCGGCGAATTAGGTACCCAGGGCTTTAATAAACTGAACAAAGCAGCATTGAATTCCCATTCGCGGGTAAATACAAGAAGCGTCTCTAAATCTGTGCTGCCCTGCAATACGAAGGGCAAATAGATCAGTGCCAATGTTCCTGAAAAGAGCCCCCAGACACGTAAACGTGTACGCAATAGAATAAACGGTACAACGAGCAAGGCAAGAATTTTAGCCCCCACAGCCAAAGCCAAAAAGACAGCAGCACCGTAAACCCTATCCCTTCGAGCCAGCACTATGGCAGCAAGCACAAGAAATACAGCAACTCCATCAGGATGGGCGGTAAAGGCAATCTCCTTGATCACTAATGGATTCCATGCATAGAGCAATACTGCCGGTGCAGATGCCAATCGAAGTAACAGGCCTATGGTCATCAGATCGAAAAGGATCATGAGCACCTGCAATGCAGTGACACTGCCAGGCGCAAGTCCGTATCCCCCCAGAAAGACGAGTTGCGTCACCGGCCCATAGATCGTTGGCAATTCGGGGTAATTGATGCCATCCAGAATACGTTGAAACTGGTCCGGCACATTCATGTCCAGGAAAAAGGCTTCTGGAGCGATGCCGTAAGGTGTGCCGTCCTGAATGAAGCGAAAAGCATCCCACAAATACCTGTAAAAGTCGTCCTCGTAGAAGGGACCGCCAATCAGGCCGCAGATCCGAAATATGATAGACCAGCCAATGAGCCGGGTCATAGATAATTTTTGGTCGGGATGACGACGGTAATAGGCATAAAGGATAAACGTAATTACCGCAACACAGATAGAGAGCCCCAAGAACAGATGAAGAGAGGGATCTCCAGAAGTTTGAGTGATCCAGGAGAGTAGGCCATAGGCCAGTAAACATGCAAAACCCGCTACATCAATTGGAGAAATAGATCGCATCAATCTCTACAGGGGAGAAAGGACATAGCCAGTATGACGCTTCTGACCTAAATGCCGAAAGGTAGACATGACCTCGTACCTGCCTAATGTGAAAGCCTGAAAACTCATGCGCGGCAGCCCATGATGTAATGACACTTTAATCGTCATGACGTGACAAGACCAACCCAAAAATAATACATGGAACGAAACATACTGATCGGGATGATGACAACCCCATCTCCAAAATTTTGGACTACCATACAATATTTTGAAGTATACTTAGGGCTGGCGAAAAAATAAATTAGTCCACTAATCCTGCTATTTTCTATTCTTGAGTCTCTTTCTCCCCGTGTAATCTGGAGACTTCCCTCAATTATTCTTCGCTTTTGGCCAGAAGCTTCGATCTAGTCCAATTTTTTGTCGGTTTGCTTTTAAATGCTTATATTTATACTTTAACATTTTTACTAAAAACTTTCCCATGTCACGCAGAACTTTGAAAATCAATCTCGTGAAGAAACTCATCCGGAAACAAACGGTCGTTACCTTTGCCGAGGTCTGCGCTGCACTCGACCCCGTCTGTGATCTCACGGTGCACCAGGTCATGACCCAGGCAGGTTGCCGAACCAGCTATTCTCACAATGGCCGCTATTACACCTTGGATGAACTCGTAGAGTTTGACCAGAATGGCCTCTGGTCGTACAACGAGATTCGTTTTTCCCGAGAGGGTACGCTGACTTCCACGCTGACCGCATTGATTGAACAATCTTCCGCGGGACTATTTGCGCGGGATCTCCAATCCATTGTAAAGGTGGATGTACTGGTTACCTTGACCCGTTTAAGTCAAGAAGATCGTGTTTCAAGAAAAAAAGTAGGACGGCGTTATCTGTATATTTCCAAGGATCCCGGTACACGGCGGCGGCAACGACGCAAGAAGGAAGAATTGTCTTTGGGTTGGAATGACACCATGGCAAAGGGGACCCGGACGCTGGTGAACACCCTAAATGAGAAGCAACGGCGATTATTCGCTGGATGGTTTTCGCTTCGTGTGGGTCGTGGAGGGGATCGGCGAGTTTCTAAAGTACTGGGGATGGCCCGTGCCACGGTCACCAAAGGTCGGCGGCAGCTTTTGGCTGGAGATTTTGAGGAGAAACGAATCCGTAAAGCCGGTGGTGGGCGCAAATCCATCGAAAAAAAAAGCCTGAAGTGATTGAGTTCATTCAGAATGAGATGGAGTGTGATACTGCGGGAGACCCATTTACTGGGCAGCGATGGTATCGGCGAACGACACACTTGATTGCCTCGGCACTCACAAGGCTCGGGATTCCCATGAGTGACCGCACCGTGAGTCGAATTCTGAAGTCACTGGGATTTGCGCTACGGGTGAACCACAAGCAGTTGTCTGCACGCAAACATCCAGACCGGAATCTCCAATTCAGAATCATTGCGATGCTTCGAACGATCTTCACTCACCGGGGCTGTCCTATCATCAGCGTAGATACCAAGAAGAAAGAACTGATCGGTCTGTTTCGGAATGCGGGGACCTATTGGAGGCGTACTCCGCATCTCGTCAATGATCATGACTTCCGATCTCTGGCCGACGGCATTGCAATCCCGTACGGAATCTATGATCTTATGGCAAATACGGGAGCATTCTATGTGGGACTCTCCCATGATACGCCCGAATTCTCGGTAGACTGTACCGCGACTTGGTGGGGGGAACTCGGGCGGCACCTCTATCGAGATGCCAACGAACTTTTAATTCTAGCCGATAGTGGAGGAAGCAATGGATGCCATCCGCGCGCCTGGAAATACTTCCTCCAACATAAACTTGCCAATCCATTTAATCTCACGGTCACCGTGGCTCATTATCCCAGTGGGGCCTCTAAATGGAATCCGATTGAACACCGCGTCTTTAGCGAGGTATCCAAGAGTTGGGCAGGGATCCCGCTTAAATCCCTTGATACCATGCTCAATTGTCTCAATACCACAACCACACAGACAGGACTTACCGTCACGGCAGAATTGATAGAACGCGAATACGAACGAGGGATCAAAATCAGCGAAGATGAAATGAGTCATCTCAATCTGGAGTACAATGAGACCTTACCGCGATGGAACTACATCATTAAACCCCAGATATTCGACCAATTAGCTCCACTTTCCCGTGAATTGACAGGATAATTTATTTTTTCGCCAGCCCTTAGGGAATTATATACGTGTGTACCCTTGCCTGATGAACCTTCTGACCACTAAGGAGTATACGGATGCAATAGGATGGACAGGCATCCACCCTATTGCTTACCATAACATCACGGATATTGATGCCATGCCCGTAAGGGATTCAAAGAAAAAGCAGACGGATTGTTCACAGACGCAATACGCGTACCGAAGCATCGTCTATCGGCTATTACCGGGAAGCCCAAGCAAGGCGAAGAAGCTTGCGGGATTGGCTGGCGCCTGCCGGTTCGTTTGGAATACCATGCTGGCACAACAGAATAAAGCTTATGAAGCGTACGCCAAAGCAAAGGAGAACGAGTCCAAAGAGAAGCCTAAGCCTCCCTCCGTGAGCTTCTTTTCGCTTGGCAAACGATTCAAAGAGCTACGAGACAATGTGGATTGGTTACCTGAATACTCGTTTGCCATCGTTCGTTACACCTTGAAGTACCAAGCGGATGCGTGGCAGGCATTCTTCAAAGAAGGGAAGGGGAGACCGAAGTTCCATTCCCGACATGGCAGTACGTCTTCGTTCACGATTCCCGATGCCGTTAAGCTGAAGCTCGAGGATGGGAAGATGAAGCTACATATTCCCAAACTTGGCTACGTACAGATCCGGCGCAAAGGTGGCAACCCTTACCCTGATGGTATTGCTGTCAAGGCAGTCGTGAAGAAGCTGGCGGGCAAGTGGTATGTCACGGTCTGTTACAAGATCAAAGCACCGGAACTGCCGGATAATGGAGTTGCCACGGGGATTGACCGGAATTGCGGTCAGGTGGCTACCGTGTCGACCAGTGGAGACAGAGAGCTGATTCACCAGCCAAAGGTCAAACGGAAGACGGCACGATTACACCGGTATCAGCGAAAGCTGGCCCGGCAACAGAAAGGGTCCAATCGCAGGAAGCGAACGAAACTAAAGATTCAGAAAGCTCATCGGGTTATTGCGAACACCCGCAGGAATGCGAATCATCAAGCAAGCAGGAAGATTGCAAATCATGCGTCCACATCCGTGTTGGAAGGATTGAAGATTGTGAACATGACGTCCAGTGCCAAAGGGACGATAGAGAATCCAGGCACGAACGTTAAGCAGAAGTCCGGACTCAATAGTAGTATTTTAGGAACCGGTTGGGGGCAGCTGGATCAGATGCTGGAGTACAAATGTCGGCGTGTGATCAAAGTCCCTGCACAGTATACCAGCCAACGGTGTAACGCTTGCGGGTACACGGATAAAGACAATCGTAAGACTCAAAGCAAGTTCAAGTGTATGTCCTGTGGACATGCGGATCATGCCGACCTGAATGCGGCGGCAAATATATTGGCCTCCGGGATTGGGGCTGCTGCACGGCGAGGGGCGTTCTCATTGGAGACCCCAAAGACCCGTGAAATGGATACAAGGAGGCCGCTTCATGCGGGGTACTCATGTATATAATTCCCTATACTTACAGTGTTCACCCGCTAACATAAATGATGACCCATAATCTACTTCTCATGCAACATGATTTACGTGCTGTATCGGTCTCATTGATACTCGTACTCCTGAGTACACAATCCGTATTGGGCCAGAATCGGCGCAATGCCCCTCTTCCGGAAGGACATGGGAAAGAACTGGTGGAGCAGGCGTGTACATCATGTCACGCCACTTCTACGATTACCAGGTCAGGGTTTGATGGCGTGGAAATGTGGCGCTCAGTTCAGGAATCCATGATGGAGTTGCCCGAATTAGAAGCCATTAGTATTGCTGAGTACCTGGCCGAGCATTTTCCCGCCCGTGAAGACCGGAAACCAACGCTCGTGGATGGTCCGGTTGAAATAGATATCCAAGAATGGGTTGTCCCTACATTGGGGCAACGCTCCCGTGATCCGATTGAAGCACCAGATGGAACCATCTGGTGGACAGGAATGTGGGCAAGCCTTGTAGGACAACTGGACCCTGTGACTGGGGAAATGAAAGAATATCCCCTACCGCCCGAGGCAAGACCACACAGCATTGTTCCAGATGATGATGGCTTTATTTGGTACACGGGAAACAGTAATGGCACAATCGGAAAACTTGATCCAGAGACCGGAGACATTACAGAATACCCCACTGAAGCCAGGGACCCGCATACTGCAGTTTTTCATCCGAACGGAAAATTGTATTTCACCTCACAGCGTTCTGCAATGCTCGGACGACTTGACCCTGAGACCGGTGAACTGACCGAGATCCCGACAGAGCCAAGACCCTATGGCATTATCGTGGCCCATGATGGCATGCTGTGGATCGCCTACAATGGGACGAACAAACTGGCAGCCATGGACCCAGAGTCCATGGAACTACGATACTATTCGATCGCAGAGGAGGAAACCCGGATTCGCCGTCTGGGAATTGACTCCAAAGGAATCATCTGGTATGTAAATTCCTCAATGGGGCGAATTGGCCGCCTTGATCCTGCAACCGGTGAGATCAAAGAATGGGAATCCCCAAGTGGGCCGCGGTCGCATCCATACTCGTTAGCCGTGATCAACGACAAGATCTGGTACAACGAATCCGCGATGCGCCCGGATGCGCTGGTTCGATTTGATCCAGAGACGGAATCCTTTCAGAGTTGGGCCATCCCAAGCGGCGTAGGAATCATTCGACACGTCTGGGTGACACGCGAAAACAAACTACTGATTCATCAAAGCAGCTCCAATCGTGTGGGACTGGTGACCATTAAGGATCTGGCGAATTGACCAATTAATCTGTAGCCTGGCTTCGCCTACTCCTGGAAGCTACACCAACTATCCCGTTGCAGCAGCAAAATTTGCAGCAACCTGCTCCCAGTTCACGACATTCCAGAACGCAGCTACATAATCGGGACGGCGATTTTGGTAGTTGAGATAATACGCATGCTCCCATACGTCCAAGCCAAGAAGGGGAGTATGGCCTTCCATATACGGGCTGTCTTGATTCGCTGTAGAGTACACATGAAGCGCGCCCTCAGAATCAGCGACAAGCCATCCCCAGCCACTGCCAAACCGCGTCGCTGCGGCAGCAGAGAATTTCGCCTTGAAATCATCAAATGAACCAAATGCACTGCTGATGGCCGCCGCCAAGTCTCCCGTTGGAGAGCCGCCACCGGTTGGGCTGAGGACCGTCCAGAAAAGATTGTGGTTTGCAAAGCCTCCACCATTGTTGCGAACAGCACCCTGGATTCCCTCCGGCAAGTCAGAGATCCCGCGTAAAAGTTCTTCAATCGACTTTGACTGTAGACTCGCGTGGGCCTCCAACGCCTTATTCAAGTTGTTGGTGTAAGCCTGATGATGTTTTCCATGGTGGATCTCCATGGTTCTCTGATCAATATAGGGCTCTAATGCACCGTGTGCATAGGGAAGACTGGGAAGTTCAAAAGGCATTTTATTGTTTAGTAAGTTGCAGCGAAGGATACCCCGAACATTGCAGATTGTTCGAGAGAATGAGCAAGTAAACTGAAGCAGATTAAGACCGGATGTTCATCAGTCTCTCATAGTCTGCCTCTGTTAAGCTTCCATCGGAGCGTAAGCGGTCAAGGGCCCGCGTAACTGCAGCCCAATCCGTCTCCTCTGAATTAGAGGGATCGGGAAGCAACATGACGTTACGAAGCAGTTGTTCGATATATTTAAGGCTCCGTGGATGCTTTGAAAGATCAAGTTTTACCGAAAAGGTTGCCCTCCCCCTGTTTATCTCCATCACAATATGCGCCCCACGGAGCTTTGACCGGCTAGACTCAACAAATACGATATCACGATAACATACGGTCTGGGGAGACTCCAGATCTGAATTTTGGAAAATCAGGCGATCTTCCAGAAAAACTGCGCCATCTTTTCCATTGCCAAGAAACGTGCCATCATACAGCGCGAGGACATCTTCAGGATGCGTATCCTTCGCATAATCACGGGTTGCCCCCCTTAGTCTTTTTTGGGGAATTTCAGGGGCAACATATAATCCGATCTTGGGAGCATGCGGCAGAAGATCCTCAATCAGCGTTCTCATTTTGAACAGTTACGGAAGGGTTGCAAGTGGACTCTGCGCAAAAAAGGACAGAGTTAGATCCCGAAGCCCCGGAACCAAACCAATTCCCAACAACAGGACTGCACATGTTACAAGTACGATGGAGGACGAGCGAGGAATCGGGAAGGAGCCCGATTGGACGGCTGGATCCGCCTCAGTAGCAGGTTTCATCCAAAATACGTACAGCACACGCAGATAGTAATACCCCGAAAAAACGCTGGCCAACACGCCAATAATTGCCAGCCAAGTCAGGCCTGCATTGACCGCTGGTGCAAAGACCGCAAGCTTTCCAAAGAAGCCTCCTAAAGGAGGGAATCCGGTTAAGCTGAACATGAACACCCCCATCGTGACACCGATTAGAGGCCTCTTGAAACCAATGCCTGCAAGAGAATCAAGGGTTTGCAGACGCCCTTCCTTGCCATCCCATTCTAGTAACGCGATTGCACCGAACGCCCCAATATTCATCAGAGCATATATCAAGAGATAATAAACTGCTCCCGCATACGCTTCGCTGGTTCCCGCTGCAAGTGCAATCAACACATATCCTGCATGCGCAATAGAGGAATATGCGAGCATCCGCTTCACATTGTCCTGCGTCAGTGCGAGGAGATTCCCAAATACGACCGTTACCAGTGCAACGAGCGCCAGTGCCCGTTGCCAATCTCTGCCCCCAGGCTCCAAGGTTCCAATCCCATGATAGAGTACGAGCACCAGTGCTGCAAAGGCAGAAGCTTTCGAAGCGGTCGCCATGAACCCCGTCAGAGGCGTAGGTGCCCCCTGATAGACATCCGGTGTCCACATATGAAATGGTACCGCACCGACCTTGAACATAAATCCAACCAGAAACAATGCAACCCCGACCCAAAACAGAGGACGTAATCCACTCACAGAATACCCTACAGCCATTTCCGTGAAATACATCGTCCCGGTGGCGCCGTAGATGAGTGCAATGCCATACAGGAAGAAACCGGTTGAGAAAGCTCCCAGCAAAAAATACTTGAGCGCACTCTCCAGTGCGCCCTCATCACTGCGAACAATGCCAGTGAGGATATAGAGTGCGATGGACATGGTTTCCAAACCAACAAAAACAGTCACCATGTTGTTGGCCGTCCCCAACATCAGCATCCCGCTGGTGGCAAACAGCATGAGAGCATAGATCTCCCCGTAACTTCGACGGATTCCTTTCAGGTAAGGCACCGAAAGAATGATTGAGAAGAGCGCACTGACCAAAATGGTTACACTGATAAACGAAGCGAGGCCTCCCGTCTGAATGAGCGAGAAAAAAACAGTCGAAGATGGATCAGAGACCTTGAACAACTCAAAGACCAACGTCATCACGACCGATACCCCCGCGATCCACGGTAACTGGGGGGCATCATTGCGGAAAATATCCCACACAATGACGATCACGCCGACAAGTGAAAGCCAGAGAATAGACGCTCCTCCAGCCAAATCCACCAGGATGGTATCAAATGCAGATGAAATCTCCATAGACGCTACTTGCCATACACCTTATCAATGGCCTGTGCTAAAAGTATATCCATCTGGGTAACCCGATTCCCCGCACTGTGAGTGGTGAGTTCAATACTGACCTGATTGTATACGTTGTACAAGATGGGATGATGATCTAAGTGGTTCGCATGAAATCCAATATGCACGATAAATGCTACTGCTTCCCGGAAATCTGCGAACTTGAAGGTCTTGGTGAGTCGATTATTCCGATACTCCCAGTTCTGCAGTGACGCAAGAGCGTTATTCACTGTTTTTTGACTAAGTGGATCACGATTCATGGGCTTAAGAAGTTATTTAAAAGATCCATCCGCTGTAGAAAACCAGCCATACCAAAGCATACACTGGCAACAGGATCGTCAGTCCATACTTGATCAGGTAACCAACGAATGATGGGACATCGGCACCGTTGGACTCGGCAATGGCCTTGACCATAAAGTTCGGTGCATTTCCGATGTAAGTCATCGCACCAAAGAATACCGCAGCAACCGAAATTGCCGAGAGATAAAGCATGGATGCGTCTGCATTTGCAAATGCTCTCACATCCATCGCATTATTTACGTCCATACCAAATTTACCCATTGCTGCCGCAAGGAAATTGAGGTACGTTGGTGCATTGTCCAGTACACCGGAGAGCGTACCGGTGCCCCAGTAGAAGGTCGTTGCGGTGAGACCGGAAGCATTCTCCGCAGCATAGTTCGAAATCAATGCCAACGCTGGGACCATACAGGCAAATATGCCAAGGAATAACCAACCAACCTCGCGAATGGGTTCAAACGTGAATTCATTCTTTTTCAATGCCTCCTGATCACAGTACTTGAAGGCAAGAACGCACATCGAAAACATGATGATTTCTCGAATCCCAAAGGGAAGATGATAGGTGCCGACCAAATCAAATGGTGTCCCCTTCATTGCCGTGATCACATTTGGATCAATAAATACGGAGATGATAATGCTCACAATAAATATGAAGCTTCGGTTCCCCTGCAACTCAATGGTTTTTCCAGAAGAAATATCTGTTGTTGACTTTGCCTTGTTGCGGCTGTCCATCACATAAAAAATGGCCAACAGCACGATCAAGGTTGGTACCCAAATATGCCATACGTGTGCTGCTGTCCAGAAAAACGGAACGCCACGCAGGAACCCAAGAAACAGCGGTGGATCTCCAATCGGAGTCATTGCTCCACCGACGTTTGCGATAATGAAGATGAAGAACACAATGTGGTACGCCTTCAGGCGCCCCTTATTGAGACGCATATAAGGGCGAATAAATAGCATCGCCGCACCGGTGGTTGCAATCAGGTTTGCAATGACTGCTCCCGCAGAGAGGATCGAAATATTCGCGAGTGGTGTTCCCCTTGCATTGATTTTCAGGAAGATCCCACTGGCCGCAATAAATAGCGAAGCCACCAAGGCAATGAACGAGAGGTATTCCTGAAGTGCATGCAGCATCGAGATACCGTCCTGTAGCACGAACAGGTAGTATATCGTCACAAAGAGCCCCAAACCTACAGCATACTTAGGATAATGATGGTGCCAGTGATGTCCATAGAAGAGTGGTCCGGTTGCAATCATCAGAAGAAGAATCACAAAAGGCACAACCAGCCACAAGGGAGGAAGCACTTTTGCGTGCCCACCACCATGGCCTTCCTCATGAGCCGCTTCTTCCGCATGTGCATCCTGGCCTGCATGATCTGCATCCTCTGTGCTTTCTATCATCTCTTCGGCACCGCCATCAACTTCGTGGACGGTATCAGCAGCAGCACCAGTCTCCTGGGCAAAGGCAGTCGAACTACCGGCAACAAGAAGCAGCACGAACCATAAGTAAAATATGCGCGGAATCGTCATGAGGAATGGGGTATTTGTTACGGTTGATGCGTGGTCGGACTTGGTGGCGAAGAAGATCGGTTTGCTCTCCGATTCATTTCATAGGTGCGCTGCAGATCAGCATCATCAATCTCCGCGTAAGCACGCTTCTCTTCAATAACTTCTATCAGACGTATTGCTGCTGGCTCGCTCACCTTCAGAAAAGGTTGCGGCATTAAACCCAATAAAATCATCAGCAGCGCCATGGGAGCCAGTATAACAAGTTCCCGGCGATTCAGATCTGACATGTTCCGGTTCGCTTCAATGGTTAAAGGACCAAAAAACATTCTACTGAGCATCCAAAGTAAGTAAACTGCCGCAAGGATGACGCCCGTGGTTGCAATGATCGTCAATACGGGCATTCCCGGCGCCTCGCTGCTGAACGCCCCGACCAGAATCAGAAACTCACCAACAAAGCCGTTAAGACCAGGAAGCCCTGCACTTGCCAGTGCTGTCAGTACCATGAAGAACGTCAACACCGGAACCGATTTCGCGATGCCCCCATAATCAGACATCAGGCGTGTGTGACGCCTCTCGTACAACATCCCAACGATCAAAAATAATGCTCCTGTGGAGATTCCATGGTTGATCATCTGGATCATGGCACCTTGAATGCTTTCCAGAGTCAGTGCAAAAATTCCCAGCACCACAAAGCCCAGATGGCTCACGCTTGAGTAAGCGACCAGCTTCTTGGCATCTGTCTGTGCACGAGATACTAGTGCCCCATATACGATGCCAATCACGGCAAGGATACCAATCAATAGTGTATGTGCTACGGAGGCACTGGGAAAGAAGGGGAGACAAAAACGAATCAGACCATAGGTTCCCATCTTCAGCAGCACGCCTGCAAGAATCACGGACCCACCTGTCGGCGCCTGTACATGAGCATCTGGCAACCAGGTATGAAATGGGAAAACTGGAACCTTGATTGCAAAAGCAAATGCAAACAGAACGAATAGCCAAGTCTGCATCCCCAGAGGGACATTAAAGGACAGCAGCTTGAGGTAATTCGTGGTAAACACCCCATCGTTGACCGCATTTCCCGCTGCATATCCAAGATATAGAATCGCAACCAGCATCAGAAGCGAACCAACCATCGTGTAGATCACGAATTTGATGGCTGCATAAATCCGACGTTCTCCACCCCAGATTCCAATGAGGAAATACATCGGGATCAGGGTTAGCTCAAAGAAAATGTAAAAGAGAAGAATATCAAAGGCGCAGAACACGCCCGTCATGCCAGTCTGAAGAACCAGGAGTAGTACATAGTACCCCTTGGTACTCTCTTTGATATAGGTCCAGGAACACAAGACAACGATCGGGCCCAGAAATGTAGTCAGCAGTACCAGTAGCAGGCTGAACCCGTCAATACCAACGAGATAGCGTACATCCAGACTTTCAGAAATCAACGGAAACTCCACGCCACGAAACTGCAAATCGGCTGCATTGGCTACATCAAAACCAAACCAAAGCGGGAGTGACAGTAGGAACGTGCCCAACGTGACCAGTAGTGCAAACCAGCGCACCGAGCGATCACTCGGTGCAAAAAGCATACAAAGTGATCCTACCAAAGGTAGAAAAATGATTGCCGTCAAGAGGTTTGCGAACTCCATCGCGGATGCTACTTGCTATTAAAAGAGAAACAGTGCAATCATTAAAACAGATCCAAGCAGGATGGCCAGTGCATAATTCTGCACAACCCCTGTTTGTAAACGTCCAAACAACCAACTGAATGCCATGGATACCCGTGCCGTCGCATTCACCAATCCATCTACGACATATTGATCGAACGGTGCAAATGCCTTCTGCGCACCCCCAATCACGGGCCGAACAATCGTGCGATCATAAAACTTGTCCCAATAGTAACTTGATTGCCACCAGCGGTAAAGTGTACCAAATCTGCCCTGAATCAACTGATCCCCACTCAACTCATACCTTGCATAGAATCTCCATGCCCACAAGACTCCTATAATGGCAATGAGTGCGCCCAGTGCAATCAACCAAATTTCAACCGAAACACTTACGTGAGCATGGACCCCGGGCTCGGCAACTGGACCCAAATGATCCCCATGCCCGACAAGGTAATCATGAATCCAGTTCGACAACCCGATCTTTTCGGCCACTTTAGGGAATCCAATCACCCCTCCAACCATGGACAATCCAGCCAGAATTACAAGCGGTAGCGTCATCGACCACGGCGACTCGTGGGGATGCAACTTGTCCTGCATGGGCCATCTGGCTTTCCCTTCGAAAGTCAGCATGTACGAACGCATCATGTAGAATGCAGTCAGAAGTGCGGTAATGATCCCAACACCCCAGACAAACCATGCATACGCGTTCCCATCATATCCATACTCAAATGCCTTGAACAGAATTTCATCTTTCGAAAAGAATCCCGCCGTCAACGGGATTCCCGCGATCGCAAGCGTGGACAAGAGGTAGGTCCATCGGGTAATCGGCATATATTGTTTTAACCCTCCCATAAAGTGCATATCCTGCGCATCAAAATCACCGTCGTAGCCTTCGTGTCGAAGATCATGTTCTACATGATGCATCCCGTGAATCACGCTACCCGACCCTAGGAACAGGCAGGCTTTAAAGAACGCATGGGTGATGACATGGAAGATCGCGACAAAAAATGCCCCGACCCCCGCCGCCATGAACATATATCCCAGCTGGGATATCGTTGAGTAGGCAAGAACTCGTTTGATGTCACGCTGCGTCAAAGCAATGGTCGCTGCCACAATCGCTGTCACTGCACCTACCACAGCAATCACTGCCATCACCTCCGGGGTCATCAGCACCAGAGGTGAAAGCCTCGCCAATAGATAGAGACCGCTAGTGACCATGGTCGCGGCATGAATCAATGCCGAGACAGGCGTTGGACCCGCCATTGCATCGGGAAGCCAAACGAATAAAGGGATCTGTGCACTTTTTCCAGTTGCTCCCAAAAATAGAAGGAAGACCACGACTGCAATGGTACCCTCTGACATCGCCTCTGCACCCGATAGTACACTGCTGAAGTCCAGTCCGCCGACTTCCCGAACTAGAATGAACATGGCAATGAGGAAACAAAAATCCCCTACCCTGTTCACGATAAACGCCTTAGTTGCCGCCACACTGTTCTTGCGCTCTTCATACCAGAATCCGATGAGAAGGTATGAACAGAGCCCCACTCCTTCCCAACCCAGAAACATGAGTAACAGATTGTCCGCCAGAACCAGATTGAGCATCATGAAGATGAACAGGTTCAGGTAGGCGAAGAACTTCCAGAAAGAACGGTCCTCTGCCATGTAGCCGATTGCATAGAGATGAATCAAAGCCCCGACCCCCGTGACAACCAGAGTCATGATCAGGGAGAGTTGATCAATCCGATAGGCAATATCAACCGAGAAGTTACCTACGCCCATCCATGTGTAGGCGGAAGTAATGGACGCGGTATCCACCCCTTGAGAAAAAAGGATCGCTGCAAGACCAAAGGGAATTGCAACCATCAGTGTACCGACCGTCCCCAATAGCCCCTTGTGGACACGTAATCCACGAGCAAATAGAGGAACAATTCCCAGCAGTACGGCCCCGATGAGCGGCAGCAGAACAATAAGCTGAACAGTCAAATCAGTGGACATTGATTGGCTCAGTGCCTAAACAATTTGATATCATTCACATCGACTGTAAGCTTATTACGGAAGATTGCGATGACAATGGCAAGGCCGATCGCAGCTTCAGCAGCGGCGACCGAAATTACAAAAAACACCAAAATCTGACCCGATACGTCCCCCATAAATTGAGCGAATGCAACCAGTGTAATGTTCACTGCATTCAGCATGAGCTCAATTGACATCAAGATCACAATCAGATTACTCCGGTACAGGACCCCCCATCACTCCGATGGAGAAGAGTACTGCACTGAGCGTCAAATACCAGGTAAGAGGAATTCCCATCAAGTTCTATTCAAACGTACGCTTCGCAAGGATCACCGCTCCCACGGTTGCAACCAGAAGAAGGATCCCGATAATTTCAAACGGGAGTACATAACGTGTAAAAAGTGCTTCTGCAATGCTCAATGCGGATCCGGTTTCTACATTCACGACTGCCGAAGATAATGACTCTGAGGTCGTTGCCGTCACGTAAACCAGCTGAGCTAAAATCACCGTGAACAGAGTAAACCCGATCCCTTTCTTTACATCAATTCGATCAATTTCAGGGACTACGCTCAGGTTGAGCAGCATAATGACAAATAAAAACAGGACCATAATCGCACCTGCATAAACCAGGACCTGCACAACCGCAATGAACTCAGCACTTAATGTCACATACAGTCCTGCCACGCACAGCATCACAAGGATCAGCCATAATGCACTCTGCACGGGGCTGCGCGAAATCAGCATTGCCAATGCTGCAAACACTGCAATGAGACTGGCGGCAATAAAAAACACTTCAGCAAACATGCATAAATGCTCCAAGCCAAGACTGGGCAAATTTAGGCAAATTTTGGGAGCTACTCACTATACAGGGGGTTGAAAAAAATGTAAAATTCTATTTTTGCTGCTCCAAATGTACTTGATTAAGCATCTCTTCCAGCGCAACATCAAAGTCTGAAAGGGACTCATTAGATATCAACGGTAACACCAAAATACTTTCCCGCTCCTTGAACATCCAAGCCCCTAGCACCGTGATCGCATCTACCTGCTGCATTGTAAGCCGATCTGGTGGATGATGTACCCGCTCATGGAAGATGGATTTCACTGTATCGAAAATATTTGGATCACACGGCCATACTGCATGTGCAATCGGAAACCCATACGCCATGAAATGTACTTCTACTTTCCCGTTCAACGTATATAAAACTGCACCGGTCCTCTCCAGCAGTGCTGTGCGCAAAAAATGCGGCCGTGAATGGATAGTTTTCATGAATTCCAACTCGTCGCGGATCTGCGCGGCACGCTCATATTTCTGGACTTGAGACGCTTCCTTCATTCTGCTTTCCAGTAGAGACAGTGTCTGCGTATCCCGCCCTTCCAGGAAAGCAGCCGCACATACAAATCCATCCTCCGTCAGAGGGCCACCAATTCGGGAACTCTCCAACCCGATTCCATCCCGCTCGGGGGATCGGAATGTGTCCGGGGATGCCCCGTAAAGTGATACCAGCACCTGTGCTAAATGCGTCGCTTCCTTGTGGGTTGCCATTGGGCCATAATGCTTGGCCCCGTCTGCACGTATGTGCTTAATGAGGGTCACCCAGCCTGAGTTGGAAATTTCCCCAAGACGCAAAAATGTTCGATCGCGATGTTTTCGCCCCGCTTTATTGAATGGCGGGATATGCTCTTTAATTGAGCGTGACTCCAATAGGAGTGCTTCCAATTCCGTCTCTGTCTGCGTCCACTTGATCTCATGGACTTGCCGGATCATTGCTCGGATGTGTTTGGCATGGCCCTCTGCACCGGCAAAATGGTTGCGAACCCTCTCGCTGAGTACCCGGGCTTTGCCAATATAGAGCAGCTTTCCATCCTTCCCCAGCATCTGATAGACTCCGGGAGAATGTGGGAGCTTGCTCAAATAATTTTCGCGAATACGTTCCAGACGCTGCTGATCAACTGGATTCTTCGCATATGAGGTAAACTGAAAATGCAATAATTTGTCCAACTCCGTGATCTCGTGCTGTCTTTCCAACATGAGAAGCAACTGGGCCAGCACCTCTTGCGTTGCAAGTACGTCACTGAGAGCACGATGGCGTGCGTCTGTGTTGATATCAAAGTGTTTAATCAGGCTCCCCAAACTCCTTGATGGCAGCCCTTTAAGGAGACGGCGTGCCAGGCGTACCGTGCAGAGGGTCGGGTTTTTGAGCGCGGGGAGATCTGCACGACTTAATTCTGAAGCGATGAATTTCCAGTCGAACGTAACATTATGTGCTACGAAAATTGCATCCCCCACAAATTCGACGAAATCTGGTAGTACTTCAGCCACCTGCGATTCCCCACATACATCGGCCGTGGTAATTCCTGTAATCTGAGTAATGCGCCTTGGAACCTCGCATCCGGGATCAACCAGTCTCTCGAATGTATCTTCAACTTTATTTCCTTTTACCCTGACCGCCCCAATCTCAAGAATTCGGTCCTGATTCGCATGCATTCCCGTCGTTTCCAGGTCTACGATCACAAATTCAACATCTTTAATCCGCATGGGACTCTATTCTGTGAGCAAATTCATTGACTTATGCGTACTAGCCCTCCAAATTATCACCATCTAGTTGAAAGTACCTCATGAACAAAGTTACAGTGATTGGAGCGGGCAATGTCGGGGCTACCGTTGCCGAATGCATAGCCCGTAAAGATATGGTCAGAGAAGTAATTTTGATTGATATCAAGGAAGGCTTATCCGAGGGAAAAGCTCTTGACATTGCCGAATCTGCTCCGATCCATTTATTTGATACCCAGGTTAAGGGGGTTACCAACGATTACGGTGCTACCGCAGACTCTGATATTTGCGTGATCACCAGTGGTGTACCCCGAAGACCGGGCATGAGCCGGGACGACCTGTTGGGGATCAATGCCAATATTGTTCGTTCAGTTACGGAGTCATTTGTAGCGAAGAGCCCCAATGCGATCATTATCGTGATCTCCAACCCACTTGATGTGATGACCTACGTAGCCCATCAAGCCAGCGGGTTTCCATCCCATCGGGTTTTTGGAATGGCCGGCGTTTTGGATACCGCACGGTTCCGGACCTTTCTGTCCATGGAGCTTGGAGCTTCTGTCAAGGATATCCAGGCACTTCTGATGGGCGGACATGGAGATACGATGGTTCCCTTGCCCCGCTATACTAGCGTAGGTGGGATTCCGATTACCGAGCTGCTCTCCGAAGATCGGATTGAATCTATTGTCGAGCGTACCAAGAGCGGTGGCGGGGAGATCGTACAGCTCATGGGGACTTCTGCCTGGTATGCTCCAGGGGCCGCAGCTGCAGAAATGGCTGAAGCAATCGTCAAGGATTCTGGCAGAGTACTCCCCTGCGCCGTGTGCCCATCAGGTGAATACGGTCTCTCTGATTTATTTATCGGCCTACCCGTCCGCCTTGGTCGCTCCGGAATCGAACAAATCATCACCGTTGATCTGAATGAATCAGAGCAGGCTTTGCTGGATGTTTCGGCCGAGCACATCCGCAATAACTTCGAAGCCCTCAGGCGCGTCCTGAATCAATCCGAGGCTTAAGTTTCACCAATGTTGCCCCCCAACTGCTTGAATCTGTAGCAGTCTTCCAAAAATCAACAAACGGAGAGTTCGCCAGCACGGCATGCACGGTTGCTCGTAGAGCCCCTGTGCCCTTGCCATGAATAATACGTATGTGATAGATGCCCTCGCCGTGACACTCACGGAGATATTCGCGGGTCACATCAGCGGCATCCCGAGGATGGAACGTGTGCAGGTCCAGAATCCCATCTATGGGATACTCGGTAATCTCGTCCTTCATATGCTTACGTCGTGGTACGTGAATGTATGCCCTCCATTCCAGTAGCTAGAAGCTCAGAATGATGCATACCACAAAATTGTCCCGCAAGGGGATCAATTGATCTATTCTCGTTACACCATACTCGTTCGATTGCAATTCGGTATCTTTCATAATACTAAACCGAATTATTTAAATAAGCCCTTCGGGTGAGGAGCTTTTCTTTTGCATGACGGTGCCTCAGCATAAATGGGCATGATCAGGGTCGTGCATTGGTGCACCCTACCTTCAAACTGACACGTAAGAAGAGAATTTGCCTAAGAAACCCCGTATAGTACGCAAAAATCACCACAGGCGTTCCTCGGCCATCAGTCGCTTTGACGTGCTGGATACGATGGTGGATGAGGACCTGATGGAGCTTTTTCAGGCAGGAACTGTGGAGGCCTATAATATCTTGGTGGACCGCTACAGTGAGCGTCTTATGCATTATTTGTATGGCTTTCTGGGAGACAAAAAACGCTGCGAGGATCTTCTCCAAGAAACATTCCTTCGCGTCCACCGCAACCGCCATTCGTATCAGCGTATTGCAAAATTCTCTACCTGGCTCTATACCATCGCAGGAAATCTAGCTCGGAGTGAGTACCGAAAGCAGAAGCGTCGGCATATGTATTCGATTCAGTCCGTGAGCAGAGACAATGAGGAATACGAGATGCCGCTGCCGGATGAGACCTTTTTACCGGATAAACACGCAGAAAGTGCTCTCCAGGATGAGTACATCCAAGAAGCACTGGGTTCGCTCCCACCAAATTTTAGGGAGGTGGTGATCCTGCGGGACATTCAGCAACTGGCCTACAGTGAGATCGCACAAATTACGGGACTTCCAATGGGTACGGTGAAGAGCCGTATTAATCGCGGGCGCAGCAAGTTACAGGGCATACTCAGAGAAATCTATCCCTTCACGAAGGAACCCGATCCCCTCCCCATTGATCTACCTGGCAATGCCGCACAATTAGAAGCAGTCAAATGAGTCTCCTTCCTGGTGGATTAACCTGCCAGCGTCTAACCATCGAGAAAGATGCTCAGACTCTGAAAGTTCAATGGTCTGATGGCCATCATTGCAGCTTCCCACTGGATGGCCTGAGACGTGCATGTCCCTGTGCTGGTTGTCAGGGACACGAAAAAATGCATGAACTCCCAGATCCCGCGATTTTTCGCCTCCCTGCCTTAATGCGATGGGAAAAGATTAAAGCCGAAATCGCAGGAAGTGTAGGGGTGCGTCTCATCTGGGATGATGGGCATAACAGTGGCATTTTTACTTGGGCGCGCTTACGCGCTATGTGTCCGTGTGAGTAGCCACCATCCCTCCTATTCTGCAGAAATCAACTGGTATAAGTCCACAGCAGCTATGCGCTCAAGAGACCTGTCAGGAGTAACCTGAGGCTGGGATACTGTCTTCCTCAATCATATTTCGTATATTTAAGTCCGCATTGATATTATACTTTTGCGTATTGATCCCCATATAGTAATTATTGGATTTTGTGAAAATTTGAAAAAGATTGGACAAATCGTGTCACAATGATATGTGGGTTCTGTACGTTAAATGTGTACTGTAACAAGGTGCATCATTAGTACGTAAGGGGCAGCGGGCCTGTCCCTCAGTCTTTAATAAGATTTATAGTAACGTGAAACAAATAACACGCATCGTTCGAAAAGACTCACGGCGGCGTACCGCCCTGAGTCGCTTTGACGCTCTTCAGGACATGTGCGATGAAGACCTGATGGAACACTTCCAGGCAGGTGTGGTCGAGGCGTACAACATTCTATGGGAGCGCTGGACCGGTCCCTTGGTGAATTTTCTCTATCGGTTCACGGGTGACAAAAAAGCCTGCGAAGATCTGATTCAGGAAACGTTCCTTCGTGTATACCGGAATCGCCATTCCTACAAGCGTATTGCTAAATTCTCAACTTGGCTATATACAATTGCAGGCAACTTGGCAAAAACGGAATACCGCAAGCGTAGCCGACGGCGTATGGATTCTATCCAGTCGTTTAACCGTGATGGAGAGGAGTTCGAGATGCCCCTGCCCGATGAGACCTTTTCGCCAGATAAGCACGCAGAAAGTGCCATCCAGGATTACTACATCCAGATGGGGCTTCTTGCATTGCCGGATCATTTTCGCGAGGTAGTTATCCTCCGTGATATCCAGCAGCTTAGCTATGAGGAGATTGCCGTCATCACCGGCCTGCCTATGGGTACGGTGAAGAGCCGGATTAATCGAGGACGCACAAAGCTCCAGGAACTCCTGCAAGGCATCTACCCCTTCCTGGACGAAGAGGAAGAAAATGAGCCGCTTCCTGAGTTTGCATAAGCCGGACATTAAACCAGCTTATTAGCTGCTGAGTTGGATCAGGATCGTGAAGGCAGCAACAATCCCTGCAAGTATGGTGAGCGCAATAATGATGTTCTTGCGTTGCTTCCGATTCATGTTCATGGGGGATTCTATACTGCAATAAAGGCTTTTGCGTACAAATATGCAAATTCCCGATAGCAATATCCACGATACACCTGCTCTATGGCATCCTTCCCCTTCTTCCAGGTTGATGCATTTACGGATGGACCACTGAGTGGGAATCCCTGTGCGATTGTGATGGATGCGGATTCGCTTACGAGCGAGCAAATGCAGGCCATAGCACGCGAACAAAATCTCTCAGAAACTGCATTTATTCTGCATTCTGATCAGGCGAATGTGCGTGCCCGCTACTTCACACCGTCCGAAGAGATTCCGCTTGCTGGTCATCCTACGATTGCGTCGATCCACCTTCTCGTAGAATGCAGGCGTATCTCTCTGACGGGGCCCGTAACCACGATTGCACTGGAGCTTGAAGCGGGGATTATCTCTGTTGATATTCTGACTGCTTTCGGAAAAGCGAATGAGATTGTAATGACACAGCTGAAACCGCAGTTCCTGTCTCTGGTACCTCATGATCAGGCTGTATCTGCATTTGGCTTATCAAAAGACAACCTCATTCCTGAAAAACCGATCCAAATCGTCAGTACTGGTACCCCGCAATTGATGGTACCGGTACGGGATGTTGATTGTCTCAGGGGAATTCGGGTAGATGCGGCTTTGCTCACCCAACTTCGCCGTGAGTTCGATTTTTTCAGTGCGCACCTGTTTGCCATAAACAACGCAGAGACCTTTGCCCGTCATTTTGCCAGCCCACCCGATGTATTCGAGGATCCATTTACTGGAAGTGCAACTGGCGGGATGGGAGCATATCTATGGCACTATGACCTTATCAAGGAGCCTGCCTTTATTGCGCGTCAGGGAACCTGGATGCACCGACCGGGCCAAGCCCGCGTGACGATTCTAGGTCCGCGTACAGATATTACTGGCGTTCAGGTCGCTGGACAGGCGGTAACGGTGATTGCCGGTACACTTAATATTTAATCAAAATCAATAATGACTCAAGCTATTGATACTCAACTTATTCATGCAGGAGAAGAGCACCGTATTGAGGGAGCAATACGTATGCCGATTTTCCAAACGGCCATGTTTGAACACGACAATTCTCCCCTGAGGTACGTCCGCTACAATAACACGCCAAATCAAATCGTACTCAATCGAAAACTTGCGATTTTGGAAGGAGCCGAGGAGGCATTGGTCACCGGTAGCGGAATGGCTGCAATCAGTGGAGCACTCCTTACCGCACTCAAGCCGGGGGACCACCTCCTTGCACAAGACTCCCTTTATGGAGGCACCCATAAATTCGCTCGTACGATACTGGCAGAACTTGGGGTCAGCGTCTCCTTCTTTGATGCGGATGCCCCTGAAACCTGGAGCTCTTTATTGCAGACCAATACTCGTGCAATCTATGTTGAATCCATCACCAATCCCCTTGTCCATGTTTGTGATTTGGACGAGATCGTTGCGTTTGCCCAGGCAAACAAATTGATCTCCTTGATTGACAATACCTTTGCGACACCGTTCAATTACCGGGCGGCAGCTGCAGGATTTGACTTTTCACTCCACAGTGCGACGAAGTACCTCAACGGACATTCCGATGTTGTAGCTGGTGTCGTCACTGGAAAAGGAGATTGGGTGCGCAGGGCCGGGAAAAATTTGGCGCAACTCGGAGGTTCACTGGACCCTCATGCCTGCTTTTTACTCCATAGAGGCGTCCAAACCCTCGCCTTGCGAATGAGGCAACATAATGCCACCGCGCATGCTCTAGCGGAATTTCTTGATTCCAAAAGTGAGATTTCACAGGTCTACTATCCTGGTCTGAGTTCTCACCCACAACATGAGCGGGCTGCCCACTTATTTGAAGGTTTTAGCGGAATGTTAAGCATTGAACTGAAAGGAGGCTTGGAAGCCACAGAAAAGCTGATGAGTCGCCTCCAGATCCCCGTCTATGCACCAAGCCTTGGAGGTATTGAATCTCTGATGACCCGCCCGGCAATCAGTTCACACGCAGGACTGACATCAGAGGAGCGCAAAGCGGCGGGAATTCAGGATTTCCTTTTAAGGATTTCTGTAGGGATCGAGGATTGCCAGGATCTGATTAATGATTTCGAGCAAGCTCTAAATTAGCCGGGTATAACGGAAGCGAGGGGCTTTCTCGCATGTGTACGCCACCCATGCTGACCGACCGATAACCCTAGCACCTGTTAGCGTTTTCACGCTCTAGTGTTATCTGAATTGATAAATCAAAAATCTAATGATGCATCAATTATGAAACCAGCCCGGTGTAGATTCTTCCTCTACAACCTGCAGATCCTGAATTGCAAACCATCCCTCATTTTCGACCCCACCACTGTTTGTATATGTGGCAGATCCCCCTTCCAAAGCCTCAATGTCCACCACAAATGCCAGATCTTTTTTCATACCGGGAGCAACTTCCACTTTGGAAGCCACATCTGCTACACGACCGATAATCGCTCCGATCATCATTCCGTCGCGCGTGTACAGATACACACGAACCTGCTTGCCCATTAAATGATACATCGTCTGACCTTATTGGTCTGAACGAGTTGCCATCAGCGGCAAATCCACTCCAAATTGAACGGCATGCAGTACCCCGCTCAACCCCTCCTCACCGAGCACCAAGGAGACATTCATTGTTCCATATTCAGGGTTGTCAAACGAAAAAGACAGGGTTTGTGTCTCTTCATCAAACTCGACTGAAACTGCCCTAATAGCTGCCTCAGGATTATCCTCCTGTCCTTCTTCTGCTAACGAAACCTCCAAGCCCGAGTCCCCTTGGACGATCATTAGTGTACCCGTGTAAACTCCCTGGGGAGAGTCAACACTGTAATCCCAGTTGCCCGCAACAGGACTGTCCTCCGAGGATAGTCCTCCAATAGAGGCACATCCGCCGAGCAAAAGAACCGAAAAGAGGGCGAATAATGTACATGTATTTTGCATAGTTACACACTGTAAGTTAAGGTATTTGTTTAAGGTCGAATCACCCGAGGCTTGAGAGATGTCAACGATTCAATACGCACGGGCTCCCCTGTTTTTACACTCTCTCTCGCTGCAACTCCAATCAGAACCGACATCGCACCATCTCTGGAACCCGCTGCCTGGCGATAAGGATCTGGAGTATCTTCACCTTTGAAGATATGGTCTTGCAACCTTCGATCTCCCCCGCCATGCCCACCACCGCCATGCGGGATTTGTATCAATTCGGTCTGTCCGAAATTATCCGTCACACGAAGCTCATCAAAGGATTCCCCTTCCCAAGGCTGACGTTCCTTGATCCATGCTTCCAGTCTCCCCTCCGTGCCATTAAATGCAATCCGGTACCCTTCATAAGGGGAATAGGTTGTACATGAGTAACTGACATGGACTCCATTTGCATACTGAATCTGTGCACTCATCTTGTCATAGATGTCAATCTCTTCACTCCACACGCATCCATCCCGTAGATAGCCGTCATGGTGTTCATGAGCAACATAGAGATTCATTGAGCTCTCACTCTCCGTAATATCCCAGTAGTGCCTGCACTTGGAAGCGTGTGGACAACCTCGGCAATTTGTGTGACGAAATTCATTGTTATGCCCATAGTATTCAAGATCGCCGTACGCAAAAACTTCTTCTGGCTCCGATTCCAGCCACCAGTTTAATAAGTCGAAGTGATGCGTTGCCTTATGTACAAACAGCGTCCCCCCAAACCGCTCCTTTCCATGCCAACGCCGAAAATAGGACGCCCCATGATATACATCCAGATACCAGTGAAAATCTACCGAGGTAACCTTACCAATCCGGTTATTCATCAGGAACTCTTTCATCGTCTGACGGTGCGGAGAATACCGATAGTTAAATGTGACCGTTATATTCTTGCGTGTGAGTGCCTGTGCATCAAGAATTGCCTGACACTTCTGAGCATCCGTAGTCATTGGCTTTTCCGTAACAACATCACAACCGAGCTCCATTGCCCGAATGATAAACTGGTGATGTGTGGAATCCACTGTGGTTACAATCACCGTGTCAGGGCCAGTCACACGGATCATCTCATCAAAATCCGTAAACGTTGGGCAACTGGCTCCCATGTATTGCTTCACATACTCTAGCCGTCCGGGATTATGATCACACAAACCAACATATTCAACCTCGTCTGCATAATCACGAATTAGATTCCGCCCCCACATCGTACTCCCACGAATCCCTGTCCCTACCAAGGCAACCTTTATGCGTTGAGGTTTTTGGGTCTCAGGTCTAACAAACAGTCCAGCTGCCGCGGCGGTACTGCCGGTCCGAATAAAATCACGTCGATTCATTTCTTCGCTGGTTGAAAAGATCACTCCTTGAGCTCCCAGCCCGGCTCATATTCCCGCCCCCACATATTCATTGCCTCCTCATCATCCAAAATATGACCGTTCGCCGGATCACAGTGAAGTGTATGTCCAGTTTCCTGAGCAATATTGCCCAAGTGACACAGCAGTGTACTCTTGTGTCCCTCATCAATGGGAGAATTCTGTGGAACTCCATCCCGAATGACTTGAAGCATATTTGCGATATGCCGATCAGTGAGCCCTCCACCGCCTCGAATATCCAACGTTGCCTCACCTGTTATCCTTGATCGTTTCCATACCTCCCGGTTATCCTGATCGTAGACAGTATAGCCATCGCGGTCAATAATTACCGTTCCTTGTTCACCATGAATGGATGCACCCCGACCCCGACCCTCAACAGGATAAGGATTACAGCTTCGACCATCCCACGTAATGGTCTTGCCCCCCTCAAAGTCAAACGATGCAATTTGCGTATCATAAAATTCCCAATCGTCATCGTAGCGATGCCGTCCCCCGGAAGATGTAACTCTGATCGGATAATCAACACCGAGGGCCCAACGGCAGATATCAATCTCGTGCGTCCCATTATTACAGATCTCGCCGGTCCCCCAGTGCCAGAACCAATGCCAGTTGTAATGAATCAAGTTGTCCCTGTACGGTACTCTTAGAGCGGGGCCCTGCCATAAGTCATAGTTCAGCCAACCGGGGATCTCAGCAGGTTGGCCTCGGCCAATGGGCCCGCGGCTGTTGGCATACCACGCCCGGCCATAATAAGGACGCCCAATGATCCCTTGCCGGATCGCATCAATGACCTGCGCAGATTCTACGGAAGCACGCTGCTGATTCCCCATCTGCACAACGCGATTATAGCGCTCTTGGGCCCGCACCAGCATCTCCCCTTCCTCGGGATTATAGCTGCATGGCTTTTCCACATATACATGCTTGCCGGCTTGGAGCGCCATAATTGCGGCGGGGGCATGCCAGTGATCTGGTGCGGCAATGACAAGAATGTCTATATCCGGATTGTCCAGCACTTCACGCAGATCCACCACTCCAGTCGGGACACTGCCACCATTGGCTTCGGTAACCTCTGGAATAGATCTTGCGATCGCACGCTCATCCACATCACAAATGTGCGTGACCTCACAACCCTCCGCCTTCGCAAATGAAGTGGCGAGTACTCCACCTCGGCTGTGAACTCCCATCACGGCAGCTGTAAGCCGGTTTGAAGGCGCGGCCAGACCTCGTGCAGCACCAAGGAGAGTCGCTCCGGCCACACCGGCAGAAGCGGTTTTTATAAATGTTCGGCGATTGGATAGTCTGGTCATGCGTCGTAATTGTTTAATTCAAAAACAATTTACAACGCAGGCCCATACAAATCGAAATAATTACCTACGAAAAAAGTATTGAACCTTGAAAAATATCTGGCGACTGCTCTGCCGAAAATACTTTTCAGCCCCCTGTGCGCGACTGAACTGATCAAAATCATGCGTTGACCCCACATGTAGTGCAGTGAACGCATTGATCTTGTAGGTTAATAATGGATCAATTTCCAGGGACTTCGAGAAGTCGCTGTATTGCACGATCGTGCGCAAGAAAAAGTAGCGACTGAACTGGTATTTCACCCGTGTACGTGCAATGTAGCCACTGAAAAAATCTTCGCCTGTCTCCTTATCTGAAAGCCGTGAGTAGGAGAATTGCGGTTGAATGGACATCCGTTGCGTCGGGCGCAGCGTCCCCCATGCACTGACTTCCAGGCTATTCCCAATTTCCGGTTCATCAAGAAAGCGGGCGATGGACTCCCCGACCCCTGCTTCTACTCCCAGACTGATCCTCTTGCTGAAATTGCTGAAAACCATCGCATTCAACCTGGTCATCCCATCAAACTGGGTACCCGCAAAACTCTCCTCCCGGTACCACCAGTTAATTTGAATATTCGTTTGCCGTTTAAGCTGGACGAATACCGCAGGGCGAAAGAAAAAGTTTTTTTGCAGGCCATCAAAATTCCAACTGGCACCCACCAACACATTCGGCCGAATCCGATCAACAAATCCCAGCACCTTTTCAGGATAGATCGTTACGCCCTGCCATAGGTACGCTGACTGGTCGTTATTCTGGCGGACGAAGCCATTGTCCGCCCGAAATGTTGGGCTCACTGCTTCATAACCCCCTTGGAATGACCAGTGTCGTGCTCCCCGATCAAGCTCAACCCTCGTAGCATACCCACTAAACGACTCACCATCCAATGCACCGGTGTATCCCTTCTTCCCAAATGTAATGTCCCCCACATCCTTGCTCATTTCTTTATCCGTGGGCTCAACGCTGTTGCTGTACACGAATTGGCCACTGAGCGTATACTTTTGCAAAAACCTTGCAGCTGCATCAACACTGACGGTTGACCCTGATCCACCTTCATCCAATCTGCGATCAGTTACGAGTGCCCCAACGAAGGAATCATTATTGAAATTATGCCGCACCCGTAAGATATTGGAAACACTGCGCCCCCCTTCCAGCACACGGCTCTCCTCCTCAAAGGGCAATAGAAGCGGCGAGTTATTATCTCTTGCGCCGATGTACGCCACATCCACAGACCCAAACCGTCCTGTCATCTTGGCTGCTCCAATCGGATCATTAATGGATCGAGTATAGACGGTTTGAATATCGGTGTCAAACAGACCCGACCCTTCCTGGAAAAATGGACGCCGCTCCTGAAAGAATAGTGCAAATGTTGAATTCACATCAATCTGTGCCTCATCCGATTCGATCTGGCTGAAATCCGGGTTGACCGTGACATCCGCTGTGAGCTCAGACGTGATGCCATACTTGAGATTCAACGATGGTTCAAGGGTTATGCGATCATTCTTGAACCCGGAGGCGGGTACGCCCGCGTCCCGGAATGCACCGACTCCTCCTCCAGTTAGGGAAGGTAGAATTTCGAGGTTGCGACCGGCTCTTACGCCGCGGATCCCGTTGATCTCGCCAAGCTGGCAACTCATACACGGATCATCCTGGTCAATCGCGGCCCAGGAGTATTGATTCCTGCTCTCACGGGGTCGGGTAATCCAGAGTGTTGCTCCCCAGGTTTGTGCATCTATACTTGGAAAGCGTAGACTCTTGAACGGAATCGCCATCTCAACCTGGTACCCATTTTCGGTGATCTGGCCACTGGATCGAAACAGGATATCAAATCCATCATCCTCGTTATTCGGAGAAATAAACGAATCCGCCTGGATCCCAAGAGGATTTGCTGCGATGAAATACATGCCTTGGCCATCACGATTCGGATCCAGTACAATTCCAGCATAATCGTCCTGCCAAATCTCATCACGGTCACTGAGATTGGCGCGAATCTGACTCGGATCATCTACGACAATAATTCCCACATAGAGATAATCGTCATCGTACATGATCCTTCCACTCAATTCCACAGGCGGACGGCTCTGTTCATTCGGGAAAACTTCCGAGAAATTACTGATCGGCACAATATCACTCCAGGCATCTTCATCCAATTGCCCGTCAACCCGTATTATTCCCTTTACTCTGGTAACGGTTAGAGTCGGTTTAAAGCTGGGGTGGAATCCTTCGGAGGATTTGACTTCAGTCTGACCGGTTTCGTATTCTGAATCTCCATTACGGGATTGAGCCTGAGTGAGGGACACTAGGCAGCTACACAATGCGGCACCTACGAATAATCGAAGCATAAATCAGATGGTTTGATCGTGAATATTATGCTTTTGTATTCCCAGGTATACAACAGCGTCTGCCCACATTACGAAAGCATTTGCCGTATTGTTACGGAAGATTCTCATTTTCTACGGTCCAGATAGATCCAGAAAAATCATGTTTGAAGATCAGGTTGTCTTAATTACAGGAGCTGCAAATGGGATTGGGCTCGCTGCTGCCCAACAGTTTGCCACCATGGGAGCGCGGGTATTCATCAATGATCTGGATGCAGATGCATGCACATCTGCCGCACGTTCCATCCGGGAAGCTGGAAATACCGCACGGCCTTTACCCGGCGATGTAACGGATCCAAAAACTCCTGAACTACTGATCCAACAGGTGCTTGACCAATGCGGGCATCTCAATATTCTGGTGAATAACGCCGGGTTTACCTGGGACGGGATGCTGCATAAGATGACCGACGAGCAGTGGCACCAAATTCAGGAGATTCACACGATGGCTCCCTTTCGTTTAACCCGTGCAATTGCACAAATATGGCGCCCCTTGGCGAAAGAAGAGATTATAACCGGTCACTCTCATCCCCATCGATGTATTGTCAATGTGTCGTCAACCTCTGGACTGCATGGCAACATCGGACAGATCAACTATGCCACAGCCAAGATGGGCGTGATCGGCATGACAAAAACCATCGCCCGGGAATGGGGCATGTTTGGCATCCGATGCAACGCGGTTGCTTTCGGGTTCATTGATACGAGGCTGACGCGTCCCCTAGATGAAGGACACACGCTCTCAATTGGAGGAGAAGAGATTGCACTCGGGATCCCCCAAAAAGTGAGAGATGCCTCCTTTGCTGCGGTCCCCATGGGGAGGCCGGGGACGGCAGATGAAGCCGCCGCTGGCATTGTTCTTATGGCATCACCACTCGCCAGCTACATCACTGGACATACGCTGGAAGTGACGGGCGGACTCGGAATCTGATTCTCTGAATACACCCAGAGGAATCCCCGAGCTATCAGACAATAGTAACAAAATCGTACTCGTTTATGGGATCCCAGTCCATGTCCCCCGGCAGCATCTTATTTCGTCGGGACTTTTTTTGAAATCCTTGCTGCGATAAAGCTTGAAATTCACCCTTCCGTTTCATTCAACATAACACGGGATGGTCAGCGGGTACCCCAAATTCGACCGGCAGATCCCTCTGGGGTGCAATTAGATCTTTTTGACTGCTTGAAATAACACAGCCTTGCGCACCAACCACGACAAAACCTTCCCGGTGAACCACCTATAGATCCGCTGTGATCCTGGCAATCAAGTCATCAAAGGCTTCCACAGGCTGAGATCCTTTCAGGGGGAATCCATTGATAAAGAAAGCCGGTGTCCCTGACAAGCCAAAACGTTCTGCCGTTGCACTCGAAATATCCACCTGAAGCAATACGCCTTGATTCGCTGCCGAGGATTCATCGGCAGCACAAATCTGCCAAGCATCAAGATCAATGTCGATTTCCTGTAACCAGGAGCGAGCCTGTTGCAGCATTGACTCACTTGAAATATTGCTCTGCAGCTTAAAGAAGTTGTCGTGCAGCACCCAAAAAGCGGCCTCACTCTGCCTTGCAGCACAATCCGCTGCTACCGCCGCAGGCTTTGCCCAATCATGCATACCCAGTGGGTAATGCAAGTACACAAAACGAATCTCCTCGGGATACTTATTCAAGAGCTCTTCAACAACCGTGCTGGCCCGCGCGCAGTAGGGGCATTGAAAATCACTGAATTCATAAATCGTGATGGGGGCATCCGATGGCCCCCGACTCGGTTTACCTTCTGCAAACCGACGTAATGCATCATGAGACTCGGCAGCGATCAGCCTTTCCTGCATTGCCTGCTCAGCAAGTTTCTCGGCTATTTCTGCCTCTGTCAAGCTCACATCAATTGGACTCGTCGTAAGAAGAATAAGATGCCCTTGTTCTTCGGAAAGCAAAAATTGAAGTGTCTGTTGTCCATTGATCGTAAGCGAACCCTGCTTGAGACCACTATAAAGACTGGGCTCCAACTCCCCAATCATGAGTTCAGCCGCCTCCAGATCAGGGATGCGGAACCGCAAGTTCGCCAGAAGTTGCTCTTGATCAAATCCCTGCGCAGTGACAGAGCATACAACCAAGAAGTTGATCAAAAGTAGAGTCCACCGCATAGTAAGCCCATTAAGATCAACGGCAAACGATGAGTTTCATCAAATGTTGCTAACAGCGGGTCCTGAAGCGGGCAAGGGTATGCGCATACAAAGAAATTGGTCCGTCTGACCGCTACTTGTCGATCAGGCTTCATTGCCGCTTTGCATCGCAAAATCCACGAGTCAAATCCCTGGGATCAACCTATTTTGCCCCCTACTGCCAAAGCATTTACACACTATCGGGACAGCAACAGGGACTACTCCTGACGCGACCACGCCGTGATAGAATTTGACCGCCGCTCAACAAATACCTGGATCATGCCCCTCATCGGAGCCCTTTACCGGATTCGCACAAAACGTCCAACCTGCACGGAACGTTCTATGGGCGAATCTGCAATCACACGGTAAAGATAGAGCCCTGCTGGCAGAGTCGCACCATTCAACTCGATACTCTTTGACCAACCGGCCATCATATCACTCTCAGGGACGCTCAGAACATGTCTTCCGATTACATCGATCACTTCGACCCGAACACGAGCCTGCCAGGGAAGGTCAAACGTCAACTGCGTAGTTTCCTGAAAGGGGTTGGGGTAATTGCCATGAATTGTAAATTTTTCTGGTAAAGATGCCCCCCCATTCGTTTCTTCTATTGCCACGGTGATACAGGTTGGGCCAAATACAGCGCCAACATTCTGCAGCCACTCCTGGAATTCATCATCCTGGGGTGCGCAGAGTTCTTGTCCTTCAAATGCAAGGGATTCAAGGTTATTCAACTGCATCAAACTTCTGGGGAGACTTCCTGTCAAAGCATTATTTGACAGATCCAAGGCTATTAATCTTGAGAGCTGTCCCAGTTCTGTCGGAACCGTCCCGACAAGCTGATTATCGCGCAACGACAATACTTGCAGATCCGAAATCTGTCCCAGTTCTGGCGGGATTGATCCAGATAATTCATTCAGCTCGATAAGAAACACGCTTAATTTCGAGAGTTGTCCTAGCTCTGGCGGGATTGATCCAGTCATTAAATTATGTGACAAAATCAACGTCTCCAGTTCCATGAGCTGCCCCAACTCTTGGGGAATCGGGCCAGAAAGCTGGTTTTGCGGTAACCATAAATTCCGTAAGCCCTCGACTTTGCCCAATTCTGGTGGAATTACCCCCGTAAGGTTATTCGCGAGCAAAAGGATTTCGACCCAACCTTGAGTGACTTGCACCCCGAACCACCCGTTTAATTCCTCGACTGTGGGGGTGGCCGTAATATCCCAACCCGAATTGTCCAGCCAGTTATCGCCGTCCGTAGACTGATACAGAGCACGGAGTGCCTCCGTTAGACCCGCCAGATTAGGCTGTCTGAAGAAATTCAACACATCCGGCTCATCCGTAAAGGAACCGTCGCGAATATGAACAGAGAAATGGATTGCGCGATTCAGAATAACATTATCAGCAACCGAAAACCGGAATGTCACCATCGTAGACTCTCCAGTCTCCAATACCCCTATTGATTGCTCCGCACCAAGTAGGGTGATATAAGGATAGGATTCGAGAGGTATCAATTTTACCGCTAGTTGCTCGGTAGCAGCCAGGTAATTGATAAAGGTCACATTGACCGTGACCTCATCCCCAGGATCAATCTGCTGATTTCCGTCGCTATTCTCCCATGACCAATTTTTGACGCGTACAGCCGGAACCGTTACCGCCCGCAAACTGGCCTCGGCATCGACGAGTCCTCCATTCAACTGCCCCACATACATAGGCGAGGAGTTGTCCATATCTATATTCTCGGCCGAAAGCCGCAACTGTTCCCGAAGTTCATCCGGTGATATGTCGGGAAAGCGAGTCTTTACCAGCGCCGCAATGCCACTGACCAATGGAGATGAGAATGATGTACCTGATATAATAGAACACTCGTCACCAGGAAAGCACTCGTTATTATTAGCGTACTCGTCATTAGGCAATGTCGTATTGATGTTTACACCAGGAGCATATATGTCGACCGACCTTCCATAATTCGAAAATTCCGCAAGTTGCCGTGAGTCTCGTTCAGTTGCACCAACCGAAAGCACCCGAGGATGCGCATCTGGATAGCTCGGATAGAAATCATTATTTGAGGACTCATTGCCTGCTGCTGCCACGACCAAAGATCCCATGTCTGTGGCAAGGTCCAGTGTCTGGGAGATCATGCGTAGCTCCTCATCTCCAAGAAATCCACCCCAACTTGTATTTATGATATCGGCATCATTGGCAGCCGCATACAGGATGCCGGCAAAACCATCACAAACCTCCTCCTCTATGCAGAATGTATTTATGTGCATCAGCTTTGCATTCCAAGCCGCACCCGCAACCCCTACACCATTATCAGTTACGGCGCTCGCAGTACCTGCAACAGCCGTCCCGTGACCTGTTATTTCCGGCCACATAGGATCCGGCGTAGGATCATTGTTCGTCTCATCCCCATTGTTAGAATTCCTCCCGTGCACATCATCAATGAAACCATTATCATCATCGTCTATCCCGTTATCTGGAATCTCGTCCTCATTGATCCACACATTCCCTAACAGATCCTCGTGATCCCAATCTCCACCAGTATCTACAATCGCAATCACGATCGGCTTTGAAGCATCTTCTGCCTTGACTAGGTCCCAGGCTTCCGGCAAACGAACGAGGCCTAGATACGACTGCTGCTGTTCGTACTGAGGATCATTGGGCTCGTCCTGGGGCACCGATCCATATCTACGGGTAACCAACACCGGCTCGGCATACACTACCCCAGATTCCGACGAAAAATCCCGAGAAACCTGCTCTGGATCTGTCTGCAGCCCATAGCGAACATAGTAGGTGCGACGAAGAGCATCCAGGTTCTCAGCCGTCTTCGGAGTAGGCTCCACATAATCCAAAAATGGATACACACGCTCAATCCTGTACACATCATACCTCTCTGCCGCACGATCAAAGCCCGACAATAGGTTTGTTTTCGCCGACCCCTCCCCGATCATAATACCCGACTCAAACTGCACAACTACAACCTGGTCCTTGAACTCAGGCACTGGCTCCTGCGCAGCAGCCAAGTGCGAAAATCCAGCAAAAAACAGAATAAACAAGAAGATTGGGTTGAATTTCTTACTTGGTAGCATGACTTAGAAGATGATTGGTTTATGAAGGTAACGGTTGTACTATCACGACGAACATTATCGCCCAAGCTGAACCCGTTTGTTTCCAACGAACTGTGCTGACTTCTGACTATATAGACGTTGCCGAGGAACGAAAGGTAACAACAACAAGCTTAGGCCTGTTTGCTTCCAACGGACTGCGTCAACCGTTCGAGTTCACGGCGAATCACACCCTGTTCTCCAGGCTTCCATCAACCTGATTCTGCACTTGCAGAATTGATACCTCTTCAGGAAGAATTGTTTCCAACGGGTTTTGAGTTCCTGACGAGATCCCGCTAAAGTAGGCCGGTGTAGAAATTAAATCGGATTGTAAAGGCTCCGATTGGTTCATCACACCATCAATACCGTCTCAGGTGTACATCAACCTACCAAGCCAAACTGAACCTGCGTATCTTCAACTAATTCCTCTGCTTCCTTACGCGTTGGAGCTTCCGCATAAATCCGAAGCACGGGCTCCGTACCGGACGGACGGACCAATAGCCAAGCATCCTCCATCAAATGCTTGAAACCATCAAGCGTATCCATTGATTGGACTATCCGACCTGCAATTTGGCGCAGCCCACCCGTCTGACGCAAGGATGCAATAATTTCAGTCTGTTTCTTCGTATGCACATCTGAGCGATAGTAGGAATGCGGCCCAAACTCGTCAAATAACTCCTGTACCAGAGCGGTGAGGGATTTGCCGCGTTGCATCAGCATCTCCAATAACACAAGCGCCACATAAATGCCGTCCCGCTCTGGAATATTCCCTGCTACCGCAATGCCCCCCGACTCCTCCCCTCCAACCAGCACACGGGTCTCGAGAAAACGTGGCGCCACATATTTGAATCCGATCGGATAGGTCTCTACCGGTAAACCCCACGCGACCCCCATCTTTTCCAGGATGGCAGATGTTGCAAACGTGCGTACGATTGCGCCATTCTGGTTGTGCTGTTTGTGCAAATGCGCCACCAGGAGTGCCATCACCAAGTGTGATGTAACGACATTGCCCCGCTCGTCCACAATACCAATCCGATCTGCGTCACCATCATGTGCAATTCCGATTGCAGCTTTTTCCTTCACAACACGACGCATGAGCTCCTTCAGATTACGCTCGATCGGTTCCGGCGGCCTGCCTCCAAAACCAGGGTTGATTTCCCCGTGAATCTCTGTAACAAACTGATCCCCCAGAAGCGTGGACATGATCCCCTGACCTGCCCCGTACATGGGATCATGCACCAACTTCAGATTCATGGACCCTAGATCAAATCTCCCCTTCAAATACTCCACATACTCCCTCGTAATATCCCGCTCAATCACCTCCCCCGCACTACCAGAATCTGAGCTTGATGGATGAGGCGCAATTAGACGCTCAACTTCCTGTGTCATTTCCTGCGTGGCCGATCCCCCAAACTTCGCTTTGATCTTGTATCCGCTGTACTCGGGAGGGTTATGACTGGCTGTAATGACCACTCCTGCGTTCAACCCCTGAAGCTCGTGAGTTGCCCAACTGATCGCTGGAGTAGGCGTAGGACCCGCTGTGAGAATCGCTGTAGCACCTTCTTCTGCAATCACCTGTGCGACATGCTCCGCGAATTCACGTCCCATGAAACGCGTATCATAACCAACAAGTACGCCAGGATGTCTGCTCCCGGATTGTCGCAGCCACTGGACCGTTGCACGAGCGAGTCGCCCCAAGTTGTCAAACGTAAACTCCCGCCCGATGACTGCACGCCAGCCATCTGTGCCAAAGCGTATCGTATCATTCATACTGACCCACCGGCGGATAACGCCTGATTCACGATTGATTGTGCTTCCTCTGTAATCCGGGATAAATGTTCTTCTCCCAGAAAACTTTCCGCATAGATCTTGTACAGATCCTCCGTTCCTGACGGCCTTGCAGCAAACCATCCATTTTTCGTGGTTACTTTGAGTCCACCGATCATTTCATGATTGCCGGGGGCTTTAGTGAGCTTGGATTCTATAGACTCACCTGCAAGAATATTGGCAGTTATATGATGTGGAGACAACCTGGCCAGTGTTTCCTTCTGAACAGGAGTGGCAGGAGAATCCATCCTTATGTATGCAGGCTTCCCAAAACGCTCAGTCATGATTTGATAATGCTGCGCGGGATCAAGATCAGTTGCAGCGAGGATTTCCGCCGCTAAAAGTCCCAGAATGATCCCATCCTTGTCGGTCGTCCATACCGTGCCATCTCTGCGAAGAAAGGATGCTCCGGCGCTCTCTTCGCCGGCAAAACCGCAGGTCCCTTCATGTAATCCCTCTACAAACCACTTGAACCCAACCGGCACTTCGAAAAGCTCCCGACCCAAGTCCTTTGCAACCCGATCAATCATGGAGCTGGAGACAAGCGTTTTTGCAAAGCGGGCCTCTTTCGACCACTCTGAGCGGTGCTCAAATAAGTACTTGCCCGCTACTGCCAGATAATGGTTGGGATTCATGAGCCCTCCTTCCCTGGTGACGATCCCATGCCGATCTACATCTGGATCATTGCCAAAAGCAATGTCATACCCATCCACCTTTGTAACCATGCGTTGCATAGCAAATTTGGATGAACAATCCATACGAACTTTCCCGTCATGGTCGAGTGGCATGAATGCAAATGCTGGATCAACAATAGTGTTGACAACATCAATGGAAAGGTTATAGCGCTCCGCAATCGGCTCCCAGTAATGCACCGCAGCGCCTCCCATGGGATCTACTCCAATCTCCAATCCTGCACTGCGAATCAGATCCATATTCACGACCGAAGAAAGATCGTTCACATAAGGGGTCATCAGATCCTTTTCCACGGTTGTAGATGCATTCAGGGCCTGTTTGACTGGAATCCGTTTGACTCCCTTCAACCCGCACGCCATTAACGCGCGTGCCCGCTCCTGAATTGCTTTTGTGAGACCACTTGATGCAGGACCACCATGTGGCGGATTATACTTGAACCCCCCATCCTCCGGTGGATTGTGTGAAGGGGTAAAAATCACCGCATCTGCCAGATGCTCCGAATGATTCCGATTCCATTCCAGAACCGCATGAGAAATCACCGGTGTCGGAACGTACCCTTCCCCCAAAATCACATCCAGACCATTTGCAACAAAGACCTCAATCGCCGTCTTGCTCGCGGGCTCGGACAAAGCATGGGTATCCTTGCCAAGAATAATTGGACCGGTTGCCGAACGAAGTTCACTGACTGCCTGGCTGATGGCCAGAATATGTGCTTCGTTGAATGTGCCCCTGAGTGAAGACCCCCGATGACCTGATGTCCCAAACGTCACCTCCCCTTCCGGGATCCCCGTGTAGTATGTACTGACCAAACGAGTAATGTCATCCGCATCGATACGCATTCTATATTCCCTTAATTTTTCATGAGTTCTCTGGCACTTTGCCGCATGGCATCAGTCACTTCCGCTCCCGTGATGAGCATCGCGACCTGCTCCAGAGATTCCTCGCTATCCAATTGTCTTATCTCGGTTATGGTTCTGCCTTCCGATACCCGCTTCTCTACCACATAGTGCGTATGCGCCAATGCAGCAATTTGTGGCAGATGGGTGATGGCGATAATTTGATGATTCCGAGCCAACTCTGCCATGCTCCTGCCCACCTTGCGTGCAATAGAACCACTGATTCCAACATCTATTTCATCAAATACCAGGATGGGAAGTCGGTCATTTTCTGCCAGAACCCGTTTAATGGCCAGCATAATACGACTGATCTCGCCCCCGGAAGCTACCCGTGTAAGCGGACGGAAGTCCTCTCCTGCATTTGTCGTGATCAGAAAGGCGACATCATCCATCCCATGTGGATAGGCTCTGTAATTCCTTGCCTCGTTAGTGGCAGTCTCTGACGTAATCCATCCTGCAGGATCCATGTGCTTCTGAAGTTGAACGCAAAGTTTTCCCGCTGCCATGCCGAGGCTTGCAAATTCTGCTGTAATGGAGGATTCGATCTCTTTCGCCACTTTGTGACGCTTGGCAGATAATCGTAGCGCCGTATCCGAGAGAGTTTTCTTTACTTCTGCCAGATCCTGCTCTACTTTTTCAAGAGCTGCATCATAGTTCACGGCGATCTCATACTCTTTTGCAATCTGTTCACGGTAATCAAGTACCGCTCCCACACTCCCGCCGTACTTTCTCTTCAATGTGTCAAGTTCCCCTAGCCGATCCCGGATTTCTTCAAGCCGATCTGGACTGAACTCAATCTGTGCACTATAGTCCTGCAGGGTTGCAGCAATTTCTGTAACCGAGATCTGCGCTTGCTCAATCTCCTGACTCGCCGCCTCTAATGCAGGATCAATTCGTGTAAGATCCTGAAGCTCATTCTGTGCAATCACGAGTTGGTCTGCCGTAGAATCTTCACGGGCATAGAGCATAGAATGAAGCCGTGCGGTGGCACTATAGAGCTGTTCGGCGTGTTCTAGCCTGTTCATCTCCTGCCTGAGCGTATCTTCTTCTCCCTCTTGTGGCGCTACCGAATCAATCTCTTCAATCTCATATGCCAGTCTCTCCCGAGATGCCTCCAATCTGCTTTGGCTGGTTTTGAGCGCCTCATGTTCCTTCAGCAGGTCACGGACCCGTGCGTACGCCTGTGCATACACTGAACACATCCCTGCAAGTCCGCCAAAGCTGTCGATCAAGCTTAGATGAGTTTCCTCCCTGAGCAATGATTGATGTTCATGCTGTCCATGCAGATCAATCAGTTGTGCTGCAATCTTGCGCATCACCGGAAGTGTCGCTGGCGAGTCATTGATGTAACCGCGGCTGTGTGTCTTTGCAATCTCACGTCTGAGAATCAGCACCGGTTGCGACGGGATCTCGTGCTCTTCCAGAAGCTCTCCCAGATCCGGCGATTCCGCAACGTCAAATACTCCCTCAATGATAGCTTTCCTAGCACCGGAACGGATGATGTCCGCTGAGGCACGCTCTCCCAGGATCAACTTGAGAGCGCCGATCATGATGGACTTCCCTGCACCGGTTTCCCCCGTCAGAATATTGAGACCACCCTCAAATTCGACCTCAAGCTCATCAATGATGGCGTAATCCCGTATGTAGAGGGTACGCAGCATCGGGCTGTCCCCTCTATTCGCGTCCGTGACAGAATTTATACTTCTTACCACTTCCGCACGGACAGGGTGAATTCCTGCCGACCCGCTCTCCCGCCAGGACGGGCTGCCGTTTTGCGCTTGGATCCCTGCTGGCCCCGTTGGATTTGGGGGCAACCACACCAAAGGAAGGCGCCGCAGGACGGTGTCTGGCCTGGGCACGCTGACGATCCATCCGACTGGTCTGCTTTGTGTTTGCTCCCCCACGCCGTTCAACGATCGGCCCTGCCCGGAAGACGAAGGTTACCACATTCTCGCCAATCTGCTCAATCACCTCCGAGAAAAGCCGGAATGCCTCCATCTTATACTCTACCAGTGGATCACGTTGACCGTATGCCCGAAGGCCAATCCCCTCCTTCACTTCATCCAGCGAGCGTAAATGTTCGGTCCAGTACTCATCAATCAACGAGAGCATCGCTGTCTTTTCGAGACTGTCATTGATCTCCTGCCCTCCTGTTTCAACGACATCATCAATGCGAACGACCGTGCGCAGCCTGCGGTACCCATCGGAGAAATCTACAAACGCGCGTTCCGGCTTATTCTCTGCATCACTCTCCTGGACGGTCTTCATGCTATTGCAGAAGGGCTCGGCCAGTGCACGACGCTTACGTTCATAGTACTCAGCCACTTTATTGAAGGCATCTTCGGTCACGCCATCATCCCCCAGATCAAAGAACCGCTGACGGTCAATCTCGTAGTCGAAGGACAACAGTCGGCGAAACTCTTCCCGCAACTCGTCCATTTCCCCTTCACCGTGGTGGCGCTGCACAAGTCGTTCAATCAGTTTGTACAGCATATCCAGGATTTCGCCCCGCATGCGCTCTCCTTTCAGCGCATGCATGCGACGATCATAGATCACCTCACGCTGTGAGTTCAGTACATCGTCATACTCCAACTGTCGTTTACGAATCGCAAAGTTATTCTGCTCCACCTTTTTCTGTGCCCGCTCAATGCTCTTGGTGACCCATGGATGGGTGATCACTGCTCCCTCCTCAAGCTTGAGTCGATCCATGACACCTGCCACCCGGTCAGGCCCGAAGAGTCGCATCAAGTCGTCTTCCAGCGATACATAGAACTGGCTTTCTCCAGGGTCTCCCTGGCGTCCCGACCGGCCTCTGAGCTGCAGATCTATACGCCGGCTTTCGTGCCGCTCCGTTCCAATAATCGCGAGACCGCCCAGCTTCACAATTCCAGCACCCAGCTTGATGTCCGTACCACGTCCCGCCATGTTGGTTGCGATGGTGACGGCTCCGCGCTTGCCGGCCTCTGCAACAATCAGAGACTCCTGCTTTGCGCGATCACGTTTGGCATTGAGCACGTTATGCTGAATACGCGCACGCTTCAGCATCCTGCTAAGGGTTTCGGATACCTCAACCGAGGTTGTACCGACAAGAACGGGCTGTCCTTTCTCGTGATATTCTTCAATCTTATCAATGACGGCACTGTACTTCTCCCGTTTCGATCTGAAGACAAGATCGTCCAGATCCTCTCTTGCAATGGGTTTATTGGTCGGGACCGCCACAACATCCATCTTGTAGATCTTGTGAAACTCTTCCGCTTCCGTTTCTGCGGTCCCGGTCATGCCAGCGAGTTTGCTGTACATCCGGAAGTAATTCTGAAGCGTGATCGTTGCATAGGTCTGGGTTGCCGCCTGTACTTTGACCCCCTCCTTCGCCTCGATCGCCTGATGCAGTCCATCTGAATATCGCCGACCTGAAAGCACCCGGCCCGTGTGTGTATCCACGATCTGTACCTTCCCGTCTTGAACAATGTACTCTGTATCCCGCTCGTAAAGAGTGTAGGCCTTTAATAGCTGCTCAATCGCATGGAGTCTCTCTGCGCGATCTGAATAGGTGGAATACAATTTTCGTGTTTCTTCATCAAGGGTATTCTTCAGGACACGCAGGTCATTCTGCAGCTTATGCTCACGCTTCTCCTCGGAAAGATTTTCACGATCCCGAATGGACTCATACAATTTCTCTTTATGACCTTCATATTCTCGCTTTAAGCGGGCCGTCTCCTCCCCTACGTCTGGAAGGATGAACAGGTCTACATCTTCCCCTGCTGCCCGTGCAATGAACTCGCGCCCCTGATCGGTCGGCTCCAATGCATGCTGTTTCTCGTCCAGTGCATAATGCATCTCATCATCCACCACCGGCATTCTCTTTGCATTATCCTGCAAATAGAAATACTCTGTCTTGCGCCTCAGTTGCTCAACACCGGGCTCCTGCAGCAGCTTCATGAGCCGCTTATTGCGAGGGAAGCCACGAGATGCGCGCAACAGCGCCAGACCTGCCTCCGCTTCATGATCTTTTGCTTCCTTTTCCTCACCTCGTTCGACGGATAGATCGCGATTCTTTAAATTCTTTTCTGCTTCCGAGACAAAGCCCGCGACCAGTCGCTTCTGCGCCTGTACAAGCCGGTCAACCGCAGGCTTGAGCTCATCAAACCGGCTCTTATTCGCCTGCGGAACCGGCCCACTAATGATGAGCGGCGTCCGAGCTTCATCCACCAGGACAGAGTCCACTTCATCGACAATGGAAAAATGATGCCCCCGCTGTACCAGTTGATTGGGGTCAATTACAAAGGAGTTGTCCCGCAGGTAATCAAATCCAAATTCATTGTTTGTCCCGTAGGTAATATCCGCGCGATACGCCTTGCGGCGCCCTTCCGAATGTGCGTCATATCCGTCAATCACATCTACGGTTAACCCGAGAAACTCAAAGATGGGCCCCATCCACTCGGCATCACGCTGTGCCAGATAGGGATTGACCGTGATCAGGTGCACCCCGCGGCCAAGAAGTGCATTCAGGTAAACCGGTGCCACCGCAACCAGCGTTTTTCCTTCCCCTGTTTTCATCTCGGCGATATTCCCTCTGTGGAGGACTGCTCCACCGATCAACTGCACATCATAAGGAATCATTTCCCACCGGATCATTGTCCCTCCTGCCTCCCATTCATTGGGCCAGATCGCCCAGGAGCCTTGAATTTCGGGGTAGGCCCGGCGGCTGCAGACGGCGTGGTCATGTTCGGTTGCACGAACTTTCAGTGCCCCCCTTTCCGTCAGACGTCGACAGACTTCCTTAACCAGTGCAAACGCCTCCGGGAGAATTTCGTCCAAGGTTTCTTCGGCAACCTCCAGCCACTCGTCTTCCAGTTCGTCCAACTCCTCAAAATACTCCTGTCGATCCTCCAGTGTCAGCGTCTCTTCCGCGCCCTCTTCCGCATATCCCGTTCGCAGCGCTGTCTGGATCTGTTGCCTTCGTTCTTCAATCTCTGCAACGGCAGTCCGAATTTTCTCCCGGTACATATCTGTGCGCCCACGCAATTCGTCATCCGACAACGCTTTGACGACGGGAGTCGCTTCGTGGATCCGAGCGACTACCGGCTCATACTTGCGATCAATCTCGCGCTGATTCTTATCACCGAAAAATTGGTTGATGAAGTTCAACATCGTACTAAAAAATTTTCAATACCCGCGCTAGATGTGCTCTTGGCAAGAGACAAACTGTGATATATTCCTATGGTACGCACTTCAACGGCGGGCGTTTAACACGCATGTAGCCTGGATCCGTTCCCCTCCACTACGGGTACACGCCATCATTCGTGTATCTCCATTATGGTCAAGCAAAGCGCTTCTGTCTGGCTGGGCATTGTTATCTGTTTGTTCGCAACTCCGAACGTACGGAGCCAGACGCTGTCTGGTTTCGATTTTTTGCGGCTTGAACCTTCTGCACAAGCGGCTGCTCTCGGTGGAACGCTCCTGAATGCCACCTCCAGTCAAAGTAGTGCCGTCTTGTATAATCCGGCATTGCTGAGTCATGAGGCAGGAGGTAGTCTCTCGGTATCATGGCTGAACCATCTGAGTGATCTCCAGTCCGGCACGGTTACCTATGCCCGCGATCTTGGCAGGCTCGGCATGGCTGGCGTGGGAGTACGATTCTTTCACTGGGGCAAAATAGATCAGGCCGATGTGAATGGCGAGCGTACTGGTACGCTCGCTTCCAGTAATGTTGCACTGTCTGCAGGATTATCTCGTCCATGGCACTCCCGATTCCGGTACGGAGCCAGCCTCCATCTAGCCTATACCTCCATTGCTCAATTCAATGCAGTCGCAGTTGCCGTAGATGCAGGACTGGTCTACCATGTTCCTGACCGAGGCTTCACCGCTTCCATTGGGGCCACGAATATCGGTCGGTCCCTTTCCAGTCTTGGCCAATCAAGGGATGCCATGCCCCTGGATTTGCGGATGGCCGTATCCAAGCGACTCAGGTACATCCCGGTGCTCGTCGGTCTCACGGTTTATAATCTGCAGCATATCCATGAAGTAACGGCAGTGAATGAGGGGTTCCGGCATGCGATTTTCAGCCTGGAATTCCAAGCAATCCCCGCCTTTGATCTCCGACTGGGCTATAACCACCGTAAACGGAATCTCAAGTCTGATCGTCGACTGGATATGGCCGGAACGACCGTTGGATTTGGCCTGCAGATCCGGCGCTTTGAGCTTGATTATTCGTTCAGTTCCTGGTCGTTTGCGGGACTGCACCAGTTCACGGTGACAACCAAGTTCAATAAGAGGGATCAATAAGGCCTCTTGCTTTGAGGTCATTCACCCGATGATAGAAGCGGTGTGGACGTATCTGCTTTTTAAGTTCATCTTTGGGGATCCCCTGCTGAATCAGTAAATAAATTGCAGTGTGCGACAGACTCTGCGGAGACACCTCAGCACGTGTAATCCTGGCAAAATCAAGCAGTATGCGCATGCGGGACCGGACCGTGCGGACTTTTAAACGCTCATATTTCTCACGGGTGCCAAGTGATTGAAAGAGCGGATCCTTTGGTCGTATCGGTTGTCGCCGCGTTGCAAGATAGGCTCTCAGGCTTCGATAGGTTTGCTGATCCAGCGGCACAATGCGCCGATCCTCCCCACGAATATTCAACTCTTCCCCCATCAGGGTATGCTCCAGATCCTCATAATTACATTTCGTGATCTCCGTTTCCGACAAGCCTTTAAGCAGCATGCAGCACAGGATGGCCCGATCACGCAGTCGAATGGGTTCCCCGCCTTCGGAAACCTCAAATAAGCGCTTAATCTCATCCCCTGTCAGGATCCCACGGCCCAGAGAGCGAGGCTGGGGCTTGACCTTGATATTTTTGGCCGGATCTTCCTGCAGCAATCCCTCTTTCACGAGGAACACAAAAAATTGCCGCAATGCGGTCAGATAGGTCTGGATCGTAGCATGGCGAACATTGCGTTCCGTTTTGAGATAGACCGGAAACTTCTCCAGATTTTTTTGGGACAGTTCCACATCCCCTCCTTGCTCCAACACCCACAACTTAAAAATCTCAAGTGACTTCCCGTATGTATTTACGGTGGCTGGAGATCTATCTCGTGCCAGCGTGTTCAAAAAAAAATCCACACGTGCAAGGACCGCATCGGCTGTCAAGGTCTTGACCAGATTGCGATCTTCTAACATGGGCGAATTCTCCGGGTATCAACTCAACCGCCTCTCAAAGCTCCATATCTGGGTCCAGGTTTTCAATCACTTCTGAGCATCGACGAAGGAAAGCAATCCCCATCGCTCCATCAATAATGCGGTGGTCATACGATAGGGACAAGATCATCATATGCCTGATTGCAATGGTATCACCATGGTCTGGATGTTCGACAACCACCGGACGTTTGATGATGGTCCCCGTTGCCAATATAGCAACTTGAGGCTGCAATATGATTGGAGTTCCCATCAAAGAACCAAGTGACCCCACGTTGGTCACAGTAAATGTCCCCCCTTGCAGGTCATCTGGAAGTAACTCCGACGCTCGCGCGCGATGGGCTAGATCACTGGCTGCATGGGTAAGCCCGGTAATACTTAATCGCCCGGCATTACGGATCACCGGCACAATCAACCCCGACTGTTCCAGTGCGACAGCGACTCCGATGTGATGGTCTTTCCGTAAGAGAATCTTGTCTCCTTCGACAGAACTGTTGAGCAGTGGAAAGTCACGCAGTGCTTCTACTGCAGCATAGATCAGGAAGGGGGCATACGTCAGCTTCACATTATCGCGCGCATAAAAGGCCTCCTTATTGGCTTCTCGAATTCGAACCAGTCGCGTTGCGTCCACCTCTGCAAACGAGGTCACATGCGCAGCAATGCGCCGCGACTTCGTCATATGCTCGGCAATCAATTGACGCATCCGATCCATCTGGATGACTTCCACCCTATCTCCTCCACCACCAGAACTCCGGGGAAGCGATGTTTTTCTGGCAGGCGGCACAACCTTCTTCTGCGGTTTGGAATAAGGTGCAGCCTTTCGAGATTTTAAATGATCTACGAGGTCCTTTTTTGTGATCCGCCCGGCACGCCCGGAGCCTTTGATGCCGACCAGCTCCTCCCGGGAAATTTTCTCGGCCTCCGCAATGCTGCGAACCAGTGGACTCAGAAAACGCCCATCCTCTAAATGCCGTGCCCCCTCCGGCTCGGATGACTCCAGTGATTCAGCCTCTGGTGCAGGCTCAGGCACCGATGCACTTTCAGGGGGGAGTACTGGAGCACCTACACTACCCTCCGAGCCAATGATGGCAATCGTGGTTCCGACATCCACCGTTTCTCCTTCGGGCACCAAAATCGTCCGTACAATCCCCGCAGCAGGGGCAGGCACATCGGTATCTACTTTGTCGGTCCCGATCTCCAGGAGTGTCTCATCCAATTCAACGGAATCTCCCTCTTTCTTATGCCAAACAATGACCGTCCCTTCGGTAATGCTCTCGCCCATTTTCGGCATTACGACGGGGGTATCCTCAACTGTAGACGCGGTCGGCGGTGACGGACTGGAATCCAAGGATATCGATTCCGGTGTCGTTTCTTCGGTATGAATCACGGCAATCACATGCCCGACGGGAACGGTCTCCCCCTCCGGGGTAAGAATTTTCCCGACGACTCCTGCCACCGGCGCAGGGATATCCGTATCTATCTTGTCGGTCCCGATCTCCAGGAGTGTCTCATCCAGCTCAACGGAATCTCCCTCTTTCTTATGCCAAACGATGACGGTTCCTTCGGTAATACTTTCGCCCATCTTGGGCATTGGGACTTCAACCTTTGCCATGGCATCAAATTTTTGGACTCATCCTCCAACGTACCACTCAACGCCCAAGTTGTTTACTTACAGCAGCGGTGCGATCACAAGAGCAACCACTGCAATCAATTTAATCAGAATATTCAAACTCGGGCCAGACGTGTCCTTGAATGGATCCCCTACAGTGTCTCCAACGATTGCAGCTTTATGTGCTTCGGTGCCTTTGCCTAAAATCACCCCACCAATATCCATTCCCCCTTCAATGCGTTTCTTTGCATTATCCCACGCACCGCCGGCATTGGACTGAAATATAGCAAACAGAACCCCGGACACAGTAACGCCAACCAGCAGACCTCCCAACATATCTTTACTGATAAAGCCCATAATGACCGGCAGCAAAATCGCCAACAGGCCGGGCGCAACCATTTCCCGAATGGCGGCAGCGGTTGAAATATCCACGCACTTGGCATACTCGGCGGGAGCCGTTCCTTCACGTAATCCTGGAATCTCATTGAACTGCCTCCCCACTTCTACAATCATATCGGCGGATGCGCGTCCGACCGCAGCCATTGCCATCGCACTGAATACATAGGGCAGTGTCGCCCCGATCAGGAGGCCGGCAAGGATATTGGGCTGTGCCACGTTAATTGTCTCAAGCCCGGTCTGCTGCATGAATGCCAGCAAAGAGTGCGAGCGCCGTCAGTGCCGCGGAACCAATGGCAAACCCTTTCCCGATGGCGGCAGTCGTATTCCCGACGGCATCCAGCTTATCAGTTCTCTCCCGTACTTCGGCGGGAAGGTGTGCCATTTCAGCGATTCCGCCAGCGTTGTCGCTGATCGGGCCGTAGGCGTCTACGGCTAGCTGAATCCCTGTGACCGACAACATTCCAACGGCGGCAATCGCAATCCCATACAAGCCTGCCGTACTGAAAGCGCCAATAATCGCCAATGCAAGTACGAGCGCGGGAATTCCCGTTGAATACATACCGGTCCCCAAGCCCGAAATAATATTCGTTGCGGCGCCTGTCATACTTTGCTTCGCAATCCGCAAGGTGGGCTGCGTCGTAGTGGCGGTAAAGTACTCTGTCGCTAAGCCAATCAACACGCCTGCTACCAGGCCAATCAGCATGGCTAGGAATACTCCTAGCGCTGTATAAACCCGTTCACCCACAATACTTGTCGTTGCAGTCCACTCACCTGGCAACATCCAGGAGATCACAAAAAATGCGGCTACGGCCATGACTGCACTTGCGCCAAATTCGCCCAGATTCAGACCTCTCTGGGGGTTTCCCCCTTCTTTGACGCGGACAAAGTAGGATGCCAGGACGGACACAAGAATCCCGACGGCCCCGAGAACCAAGGGAAGAAGTACTGCGCTGATGCTTCCCAGAGCTGCATTAGATCCCTCAAATACGGTCAGGAACCCAGCCCCCAGCACCATTGCTCCGATGATGGAGCCGACATAACTTTCAAAAAGATCCGCACCCATGCCTGCAACATCCCCTACATTATCTCCCACATTGTCGGCAATCGTGGCGGGGTTCCGGGGATCATCTTCTGGAATTCCTTCATAAACCTTACCAGCGAGGTCGGCCCCCACATCTGCAGCCTTGGTGTAGATCCCTCCCCCGACACGAGCAAAAAGTGCAATGGATGAGGCACCGAGTGAGAACCCGGAAATCACCTCAATCACCCGAATCGTGGTCCAATCCGTCAACTCGCTATAGGCCAAAAACAGTCCACCAAGCCCCAGAATTCCCAACCCTACCACACATAACCCCATGACTAGGCCGCCAGAAAAAGCAATGTCCAGCGCAGGAGCCAGACCGGTTCGTGCTGCATTGGTGGTACGGACATTCGCTTTGGTGGCAACACGCATGCCAATGAACCCTGCGGCGCCACTACAAAATGCGCCGACAAAGAAGGACACAGCAACCATTGGAGATTGCCCTGTATCCGAATCACTTAATAGACTGGTCAAGACCAGAATGGCCGCCACAGAGACAACAAAGACGGCAATGACACGATACTCCCGATTCAGGAACGCCTGTGCTCCCCGGGAGATATGCCCGGCAATCGTGACCATTTGCTCGGTACCTGGATCTTGTCTGGAGACCCATCGTGCCCGCATCCAGGCAAATACGAGTGCGACCGCGCCACAGGCACACACCAAAAGAATTAGAGGGATAGGTTGCATATGTGTAGGAATTCAAATGAGTCGTGTAAGCAAAGAACTCATATTCGCACGACCGTCTAGGATTTTAATAGTTCATGATGATTGGACTCACCCGGAAATTTCTTCTGATTGCTTTTCAGAAGCCCGGGCGCGACGATTAAAACGATTCATCGCGGGTACAATTCCTTCTGCTATAAACGTCAGGGCTGCATCCCGCGCATGGTTAAGTGCAGGGCTGATTGTTTCTCTCTCTTTCTGATCGAAAGAGGAGAGTACATGATCCTTCTGACCGCCCCGCTTAAATTCTTCTCCGATCCCGACACGCAGCCTTGGAATATTTTCGTCCCCAAGGGCATCAATAATATTTTGCATCCCATTATGCCCTCCTGCGCTCCCATTTTGACGTAGCCTTATCGTACCGACGGGTAAATACAGGTCATCCATGACGACCAGAAACTCCCGGCCACTGAGTCCCATACGTCGCTGAAAGCTGCGGGCGGACTCCCCACTTCGGTTCATCCATGTTTGGGGTTTTGCGACGGTAAAGGCGTGTCCCCGCCAACGCCCTTTCCCCGCAACCGAATTGGTCCGGGAATGGGGGCGCAGGGTGATCCTACACCGCTCTGCGATCCGGTCAATCACTTCGTAACCGACGTTATGGCGTGTCCCCTCGTATTCCAAGCCTGGGTTGCCCAATCCAAGGATTACGCACTGTTTTTGTGGCATTACAAAGCCGGAACCGGTTGGTCTGGCGCCTATTCCTCAATCTCCTCTTCTGCTTCCTCCTCCTCAACGGCCTCATCATCCACATCTTCTTTCTCTTCCACGGCACGTGGACGCAGAACCGTCATCAAAATCTGATCCTCCGGTGCATGGAATTCCAAATCCTCCTCCTCAAGATCACGTAAATGAATGGAATCCCCAATGTCCACCTCACTGACGTCAATATCAATCCGTGCAGGAATATTCCGCGGGAAACAGCTGACGATCAACTCATTCATAACAAACTGAGGTGACCCACCCTTTGACTGGCCTACGGATACCCCCAAAAAATTGAGTGGGATGGGAAGCGTCACTTTCTCGCCTGCCTGGAGCGCCTGAAAATCAACATGGATGGGACGATCCGTGACCGGATGATAGGCCACCTCCTTCACGATGCACTCCCAGGAGTCGTCCCCAAGACTGACATTCACAATATGCGTCCGGTCCGTAAAAATGAGTGGATGCAGGCTTCGTTCACTCGTCACAAAGGGATGCGCATCCACATGACGCCCGTAAAGAACACAGGGAACGTTCCCTTGCCGGCGTGCTGCTCTGGCAGAAGCTTTGCCAGACGTACGCGCCTGTGCTGAAATCGAAATCACATTCATGGATTCTAGAGCTAACTAATTAAATAATGTGGAAACAGAGTCGTCAGTAGAGATGCGCCGGATGGCATCTGCGAACATCTCGGCAACACTGACAATCTCAATACGGTCAGACTTCTGCTTGAGTGGCACACTATCGGTCACCAAGAGCTTACTTAAGACAGAGGCCTCAATCCGTTCATAGGCTTTTCCTGACAATAGTGGATGCGTGCATGCGGCCATGATTTCATGCGCTCCGGCATCTCTGAGAGCATTTGCAGCATTGGTCAGTGTTCCGGCAGTATCAATGATGTCGTCAATCAAAAGCACATTGCGTCCTTTGACCTCGCCAATAATGTTCATGATCTCTGCTTCATTCGGATGGGGTCTGCGCTTATCGATGACTGCAAGATCTGTATCCAGTCGGTTGGCATAAGCACGGGCCATCTTGATCGCACCTACGTCCGGCGCAACAACTACCAGGTTTGTCAGACGAATTTTTTGAAAATAGCCCGTGAATACTGCTGAGGCATACAAATGATCCACAGGAACATCAAAAAATCCCTGAATCTGCGATGCATGCAAATCCATAGTGAGCAGTCGGTTGATCCCGGCGGTCTGAAGTAAGTCCGCCATGAGCTTGGCGGCAATGGGAACTCTTGGCTGATCCTTCCGCTCCTGACGGGCATATCCAAAGTAAGGGACTACGGCATTGATCCGGTCGGCAGATGCACGCTTGGCAGCATCAATCAGAAGCAGCAACTCCATCCAGTTGTCTGCATTCGGGTACGTACTCTGTATAATAAATAGATCCCTTCCCCGGATAGACTCCTGATACTTTGCGTATAATTCTCCATCTGAAAACACGACACGACGCAGCTTTCCGAGTGATTGACCGAAAACATCGGCAATCTTTTCCGCGAGCGCTGGGTTACTGCTACCCGTAAAGATTCCAACCGGGGGTTCCTGATATGACATTAATCTGTAATCTGTGTATTGTATTGGAACAAAAAGGGTTGCCCGGGGAGGACTCGAACCTCCACCGACGGCTCCAAAGGCCGCTGTCCTGCCATTAGACGACCGGGCAATTACGTAATGGTCCTGTTTCGGGTCACGGAACTGCAAAGATAACAAGAAACCTGCACTCCTTTGCTTAAATTTGGGTGAATATTTGATGGAAATTCCAGTTATTGGCATTATTGGGGGAATGGGCCCGCAAGCGGGCCTCGACCTGGCCGCAAAAGTGATTGCGCAAACGCGGGCCGTCACGGATCAGGATCATCTTCCGATGGCACTGCTGTCCTATGGCCACCTGATTGGCGATCGGAGTTCCTATGTATTTGGGGAGCCGATCCCAAATCCGGGGATTGCGATTGCCTCGGTTGCCCGTGAGCTTTCCAATCTGGGGGTTCAGGTTGCGGGGATACCCTGTAATTCTGCGCACGCTCCGCAAATTTTTGACGAGTTGACACGGGTATTAAAAGACACCCGCATTCGCATTCTACATCTTATCCAGGAGACCATCCGTCATATCCAGGAAACCTTGCCGGACATGACCCGGATTGGATGCTTATCTACACTGAGCGTTCATCGCCTGGGCCTGTACCGATCTGCACTGGAAGATGCCGGCTATACACCCGTAATGCCCACCGATGAGGTTGCAGAGCAGGTAGTTCACCGGGCCATCTTTGATCCCGGGTTCGGAATTAAGGCCCAATCTGCCCCTGTCACAGATCAGGCGCAGGCGATGATACTCTCCGCGGTGGATCACTGCTGTAGCAGAGGAGCAGAAGCCGTCATTCTAGGATGCACCGAGCTCCCCCTTGCCGTCTCCCATGCCAGGGACGTCCCCCTGATTGACCCTGCCCTTGCACTGGCGCGTGCACTGATCCGTGAGACATCACCTCAAAAACTTGCTCCCCTTGAACCTTGATCCACAGCCATCGTGGCAGAACCAAAAAAGGCAGCAATCCGTTTACGGTGGTTGCCTACTACTGTCCGATTCAATCACAGCATCTCAACTGATTCTACACAGCCCTGCTTCCCATGCCCACAAGAGGCGGCACGGTCCGTATCTTGACCCGGCATTGTGGGGGAACTCCATACCGACGGAGGTAAACGCCAAGCTCACCGAATGCCTGCACAGTAAGCATCAAGTCGTAAATTTGGGTACAATGGATATGGCATTGCATAGCTTAGGACTGATCTGCCGTCGTTGATGCTGCGAACTTTGATCACTGGTGGCGCCGGGTTTCTTGGGTCTCATCTATGCGACCGACTGCTTAGCGATGGGCACGAGGTAGTCTGTATGGACAACTTCCTAACCGGATCGCCGGATAATATTTCACACCTGGCCGGGCACCCGCACTTCAGTTTTCTTGAGCATGATGTGACCGAGTACATCATGATTGAGGGGCCGCTCGACTATGTGCTCCATTTCGCGAGCCCGGCATCTCCGATTGATTATTTGCGCCTTCCGATTCAGACGCTCAAGGTCGGGGCTCTAGGGACGCACAATGCTCTTGGACTTACCAAAGCAAAGAATGCGTGCTTCCTTTTGGCATCCACCAGCGAGGTATATGGGGATCCGAACACGCATCCCCAAAAAGAGACGTACTGGGGGAATGTCAATCCGGTTGGATTGCGTGGGGTCTACGATGAAGCAAAACGGTTTGCGGAAGCCATGACTATGGCGTATCATCGCCATCACAATGTACAGACTCGCATCGTACGTATCTTCAACACGTATGGCCCCCGCATGCGCCTGAATGATGGCAGAGCACTCCCGGCATTTATGCGTCAGGCACTCCGTGCAGAGCCGATCACCATCCACGGAACAGGAGAACAAACCCGCTCATTCACCTATGTGGATGACACTATTGAGGGGATCGTACGGCTGCTCTACAGCAATGTAACCTCCCCAATAAATATTGGGTGCTGCGATGAAATTTCCATCCTTGAGTTTGCGAAAGAAATTATTGCGCTGGTCGGCAGTACAAGCGCGATTACCCACGACCCACTCCCCGAAGATGACCCAAAAAGCCGACGGCCAGATATCTCCATGGCAAACAAGCTCCTGGACTGGAGTCCCAAGGTGGACCGGGAAGAGGGTTTGCGGCGTACGCTTGTTTATGTTCTCGAAAAAATCGGCCAGGTACCCTGATCCATGCATCTAAAAAATCTGAATGCATCCATTTATGTAGCCGGGCATAGAGGACTGCTCGGGCGTGCACTGGTGAAGAAACTTCGCGCAAATGGATACACGAACCTACTTCTGCGCACAAGCGAGGAGTTGGATCTTCGATGCCAACGTTCGGTCAACCACTTCTTTGAAAAAGAGCAACCGGAATTCGTGATCCTGGCTGCTGCACGGGTTGGAGGAATCCTTGCCAATGATCAGTATCCGGCAGACTTTCTGGGGGATAATCTCTCGATCCAGAACCATGTCCTGGATGCCGCAAAAAATGCCAATGTAAAACGTCTTCTTTTTCTTGGGAGCACTTGCATTTACCCCCGAGAAGCGGAACAACCCCTGAAGGAAACTGCTTTACTCACTGGACTGCTTGAGGCTACGAACCGATGGTATGCGGTCGCCAAGATTGCCGGTGTCGTTCAATGCCAAGCGCTGCGACGTCAGCATGGCTGTGATTTTGTGACGGTCATGGCAACAAATCTCTATGGACCGGGAGACAATTTTGATCTCGCCTCCAGTCATGTGCTGCCGGCGCTCATGCGAAAACTTCATGAAGCACATACATCCGGCAAAAGACGCATCTCTGTCTGGGGTTCTGGAACTCCCCGCCGAGAATTTCTCTACAGTGAAGACATGGCCGACGCCTGTGTATTTGTGCTGAAAACGCCGGAAGAAGAACTTTTGCGCGTCGCCCCCGATTCCATGCTGAATGTGGGCTGCGGACAGGATCTCAGCATTAACAATCTATGCAAACTTCTTCAGGAGGTGATGTGCACAGACTATGTACTTGATTTTGACTCCTCCAAGCCGGATGGCACCCCGCGAAAACTTGTCGACGTTTCACGCTTGACCGAGTTGGGCTGGACAGCTCCAACCTCATTACGGGAAGGGATTCACAAGACGTATACGTGGTATAAATCTCAATGCCAATGAACAATAAAACAGCCCTGATTACCGGTGTAACCGGTCAGGATGGTGCATACCTCTCTGAACTCCTTCTGGACAAGGGATATACCGTTCATGGCGTAAAACGCCGCGCAAGCCTCTTTAATACGCAGCGGATTGATCATCTGTACATGGATCCGCATGTTGACCAGGCGCGATTCCGGCTCCATTACGGGGATCTGACGGATTCGACCAACCTGATTCGCATTGTACAGGAAGTGCAACCGGATGAGATCTATAACCTGGGGGCACAGAGCCATGTACAGGTCAGCTTTGATACCCCCGAATACACTGCGAATGCGGATGCGGTTGGGGTTTTAAGGCTGCTGGAGGCAGTTCGCATCTTGGGCATGACCGATCAGGTTCGATTTTATCAGGCATCCACTAGCGAACTCTTCGGAAACGTGCCACCCCCTCAATCTGAAACCACTCCATTCCGCCCCCGAAGCCCCTATGGTACTGCCAAGCTCTATGCCTACTGGATCACGGTCAACTATCGAGAAGCCTACGGCATGTATGCCTGTAACGGAATTCTTTTCAACCATGAAAGCCCGCTGCGTGGGGAGACGTTTGTGACTCGCAAGATCACCCGGGCCGCAGCACGGATCCAGCTCGGAATTGATCGGAAGCTGTACCTTGGAAACCTTGATGCCAAACGGGACTGGGGACATGCGCGTGATTACGTAGAGGGAATGTGGCGTATGCTGCAGCAGGAGGTTCCGCGTGACTATGTGTTAGCGACCGGGCGAGCGATCTCGGTGCGAACCCTCTGCTCACTGGCCTTCGCAGAAGTGGGGCTGCCTCTGGAGTGGAAGGGTACCGGAATGAACGAAAAGGGGACCTGTAAAAAAACCGGACGTATCCTCGTCGAGGTTGACCCCCGTTATTACCGACCCGCTGAAGTGGACCATTTACGAGGAGATCCCTCTCTTGCGTGGAAGGAACTCGGCTGGAAACCAACCACCGCCTTTGAGGACCTGGTTCAGGAAATGGTTCAGGAGGATCTCCGGCGGGAACAGGATCTTCATTAAGCGGATCAAAGCCCAATAACAACCTTGATCTCGCCCTAAATTGCACTTTTCGCACATGCATGAGCCCCTGAACGGGATCGTCCTTGCCGGCGGCACAGGAAGTCGATTGTACCCTCTTACGAAAGTCACCAATAAGCATCTACTGCCTGTAGGGAGGTATCCAATGATTTACCATCCGCTCATGCGACTCCGGGAAGCCGGCATTGAGCGGGTTGCTGTGGTCACCAGCCCTGAACATATGGGGGATGTTGTGAATCTCCTAGGAAGCGGAAGGGCACTGGGGCTTGACTTGACGTACCGTGTTCAGGATCAACCAGGCGGCATTGCGCAGGCATTGGGGTTATGTGAAAATTTTGCTGGTGGCAAACCCTTCCTGGTTGCCCTTGGGGACAACATCCTGGAAGACAGCCTGGCTGGCGAGGTTGATTTATTTCGTCGCCAGAAAGGTGGTGCACGCATTCTTCTGAAAGCCGTCCCGGATCCCGAACGTTATGGTGTCCCCCGCTTTCAGGGAGACGAGATTGTTGAAATCATGGAAAAACCCGAATCTCCACCAAGCCAATACGCGGTGACGGGGCTTTATTTCTATGATGCACAGGTGTTTGACTTTATTCGCACTCTCTCTCCGAGTCGGCGTGGCGAATACGAGGTCAGTGACCTGAACTCTGCTTATGTCAAACACAGTAGCTTAACCTATGGTGTACTGGAGGGCTGGTGGGGAGATGCGGGAACGCTTGAGGGCTGGCATGAGGCGAACCAGCTCGCACGGGACCTTGTCTATCCTGCATTGAGTACTCAAGAACAATAGCCAATGAACTGGAGAACGGGCGTGGTACATGACTGTATCGTACGGCCGCTGCCCCGCTATACGGACGAGCGCGGCTGGCTGTCCGAAATCTTTCGGCACGATGAACTGGAAAAAGAATTCCACCCCGTAATGACCTATGTTTCTTTAACCCACGCCGGCATTACCCGCGGCCCGCATGAACATCGCTACCAAACTGATCTTTTTGCATTTTTGAACGGATCCTTTCGGCTCTACCTGTGGGATGATCGTAAAGAATCTCCAACTTATGGAATCAGACAGGTATTGGATACCGGATTCGAATCCCCGACGGCAGTCTTAATTCCTCCGGGAGTTATCCATGCTTACCGGAATACCGGAACATCGGATGCGCTCGTCATCAACTGCCCCAACCGGCTCTATGCCGGACAAGGTAAAATGGACCCGGTGGATGAAATTCGCTGGGAAGAACATCCTGATCACAACTTAATCCTTGACTAACCCGTGAAGCTTATTATCCCTATGGCTGGGTATGGCAAGCGCCTACGTCCCCAGTCGTCTATCACACCGAAGCCACTCATGACCGTACGCGGTCAATGTATGGTGGAACGTATTGTAGAAAAATTTACCCGCACCCTTCCCCGCCCCGTTACGGACGGTGTTTTCATCCTTGGGCCAGGATTTGATCGCAAGGCCTATGGCATCCTGGATTCTGT
>CBDBMQ010000032.1:0-34351 GCA_965207565.1 Rhodothermales bacterium
TGATCAAACAGGCGGTCGTGTCGCACACGCTAACAGTGGGGCGGGATGAATTAGAGGGTTGTTACACGACCGCCGAAGATGCAGAGACACCTTGATGCCTCCGCAAGCAAAATGGACACAGGGCACTCAAGTGTCGTGCCGGTTCAAGGTCAACCTGCCAAGTAACACGAGTTCCGTAACACGCACGGTACGGAACCTCAACGGGTCACGCAAATCCAGATTCACAATGGAGCACAACTCATGCCGCAGGGCACCAGGCTATAGAATGGCCGATGAGGCGGAAAATTCCCCCATCAAAATAGAATACAGCAAGATTTTATAGCTGCTGAATTCTACAGACGCGGGGCCTAAGCTGGGCTAGCGTCAATGGCTGCAATACGATCTTTTACCACGGGAATAATGGTATCAAATCCACTGATACTGAATATTTCCCGGATACTGTCTCGCATACTGCAAAGGATAAGTTTTCCCTGATTCGACCGAATACTTTTTGCTCCAATCAGCAATACGCGCATGCCAGAACTGCTGATAAATGATAGCTTGGTAAAGTCAACAACAATATGCATCTCACCATCGTCCGATGCGGTCCTTGATCATACGCTCGAATAGGGGAGCGTTAGAACTATCGACACGTCCTACTGGGGTCAGTATGAGTACATCTCCTTCGTGCTCTTCAAGCACTTCAATATTGTTAGCCACTGTTGGTCCCTCCGTAATTTTTTTGGTTAGTCAGCATTACAATGTCTCAGAAATCTGAGAATTTCCAGGCACTAAGTTAAGTTATACTCCAGAATCAGACGGTTGATACCATCGACAAATTCATAGGAGAAGCTATCTGCCTGAGTTTTTACGAGATGGATTCCAAGCCCGCCAATTGGCCGAGCATCCAGTTCACTCGTTAGATCAGGTTCGGTGTCTTCTGTTGGGTCAAACTTGCCGCCATTTGATTCAACTACTACGCGCACACGATTGTTATCGTGAATACTAAGATCAATGGCGATTTCTGGCTCAACACCCTCTTCAAACGAGCCGTGTACAAGCGTGTTGGTAACGAGTTCTTCCAGAGCAAGATTTACGATGAAAATAGTCCTGTGAGGAAGGTTACGCGTCTCACCGAAGGTTTCCACCATTGCGGCAAGATCACGCAACTCTGATATACGCGCAGCAACCTGGACGTGAAAATCGGTCGCAATCATGTTGTTTCTGTTTTTAGGGAAGTGTTTTTTCTATGAAGCACTAAACAAGTTCGATCATCTGCAGCTGCAGTCCCGTGGGAAAATTTACTGATATCATCCCATACGTGGTTCATGACTTCTGTGGGATCGGAATCTGGAGCACCATCCAAAGATAGCTCAAGTCGGGTTTTTCCATAAATCTCTCCAGCAATGTTGACCATGTCCGTCAGACCATCCGTGTAGCAGAATAAAATTTCCCCAGGTTGCATTCGGATCACGTTCGAGCTATAGTCAATTCCGTCCATTACTCCCATAGCAATTCCCCCAGTTCCAGATACGGTCGAACGCTGTGATTTGTTCAGTAGGTAGGGAGGTTCATGACCTGCAGAAACATAGGTTACTTCTCCAGTATCTAGATCTACCTTAGCCACAAGCACGGTTACGAAGAGCCCCATCGGGTTTTGCTGGCAGAGTCGATTATTTGCATTCTGGCAAATCTGGGACACATCCTTGCTTTCACTGGTTGCAAATCGAATTGCTGCCTGTGAAGCTGCCATGAAAAGAGCAGCAGCCACTCCTTTTCCAGATACATCTCCGACCACGCAGATGAGTGAGTTACCATCTTCAAAGAAGTCCACAAAATCCCCGCCGACCTGCAATGCAGGTTCCATCCGTGCGGAAGCTTTGAAGTTGTGAAGATCCGCAGTTCCGTCTCTTACCAGAGCGGCTTGCACAACCATTGCCATTTCTAAGTCTTGATTAATGGCTTCCTGGGCAAGTCGGAGTTCATTATTTGCAGAGACAAGTTCGGAGGTGCGCTCAGCCACTAGTGTTTCGAGCACTTCTTCACGACTGAAGACTTGGATCGTCATATCTTGGAAGACTCGAGCCAAAGATCCAATCTCGTCTGCACGGTTCAGGATGCTCCCAAGCAGTTCCTCATCGGGTTGCTCTCCGCTCTCAACAAAACGTGCAGATTCTGCAATTTTTTCAATGGGGCGCGTAATCAGGCGTGCTCCGACAAAGCTGGCAAGTGCAACAAATACCACCAGTAACAGTGAGAAAAGCAATATCTGACGGATGCTATTCCAGATTTCGGCCGCGGTATCGTCTAGGTTAATGAAAGCTAAAACGGTGCCGATCCGGTTTTCTTCAATTGCAACGGGTGCGGCAACCCAGACCCCCCGTTGATTATGATCAATAAGTCCGAGTCGTGCAGCGCTACTGGGTCGGCCACTTTCAGTTGCAGCTTCAATGAGTTGGTTGGCACTACTCGATCGCGACTCATAGGAGTTACGCCAAGCTTCCTCCATTTCGGTGATATCATTTATCTCGGAGTACTCGGCTGCTGCTGCCGTCTTGCCGTTCGAATCAATAAACCAGAGCGCTTCGGGATATCCTTCATTAACAAGTACCTCCGCCTGCTCCTGATACACAGTATTCAAGATACTGGCATTATTCCCTCGGACAAGTGGAAGACCGACTTGGACTATGTATGGGGTATTGGGGCGAGCAACGGTGACATACTTGTACTGTGATGAATCACCACGATGAATTTTTGCTCCCCTGTGATCCACCCATTGATCCATCAGTAAATTGTCCAGTTCCTCCTGATATTCAAGAGAAATAAGTCGTGCTCCACCAGAGGCATTTTCGGAAAACAGCACCCGGCTCTCACGGTCAGCTATCGTGATTTCGCCGATAGCAGTATGCTGTATAATTCTACGTAAATCTCCTTCCAGATCATCGACACTGCGGCTTGCAGCGATAGAAGCGGCTACAAAATGATCAAGGATGACACCGACTACTCGCATATTGGCGGATAGATTGCCTTCAATCACGGCAGATACGTCAGCGGTTGCATCCGCATGCGTTTTGACTGAGCAGTTCATCGTTGCTGAAATCCAATAAATTGCCGACCTGTACGATTCGTTCGTGATCTACACCATTGGTGCCGACATACTTATATACGGCTCGATCTACTTCACGCACTTGCGCGGGCTGCGTAACCACATCGAATGAATCAGGTGGTATGTTCAATAGGGAGTAGAACTTATATGCTTGGGGTTGCTCAATCGGACTCTCTGCGAATCGGAAGGGGATCAGAGCACCGTCTGGCCCACGAACGTTGGTGAGGTAGGACAAGGCTTCCCTGTCAGTAATCCAGAACTCATCTAATACCGTTTCCTCGGTAATAGAGGTTAAGATTTGAATCACGTAAGAGGTGTCGTAGTTGGCTTCAGCAGCAGCACTGACCAAAAAAGCAGCCGTGAATGCCTGGGCAGTCATCGGTGCGTTTAGAGATGCGTCGGCCGTCCGTGCCACACTTGCAATAGAAATCTCGCCAATATCTGCGAAAACTCCAGAATTTTGGGTTACAGTCTTTTCTGCAGTGATACGGGCTTCCTCTCGAGCCCCATTCATCCAATTGGTGACGGATATTACTGATATAGCCAGCACACAGATCACGGCCAATCCCACATTTGCAAGGAAAATCACCGTGGACAAGTGTTTCACTCGTGGAGTGAATGGCCGGATCAGTTTACCGATAAATGAGAGGATATTAGTGTTTGAGCTTTGCCCCATGAATCACACTCAACTTATTGCTGAAGTCTGCGCCCAATAAAGGTAAGGAAATGTTTTATTGAAAAAAAACAAGGAAGTATAGGGAGAAAATACTCAAATTAGCCCATTTAACGCCTGCCTTGGTGTCTGGCGGCAATCAAAAGTTTCATCGGAGGCGGGCGCGCAATTTCGCTTCGTAGCTCGCTGCTCCGCTTCGTTGCGCGCGGTGCATCACACGAGTTTTTTCTACGCCTGCGCTCTCTGAAGGACCGTTCGAGGTAGACGGTGGCTTTCCATTTCTGGCAGGATTTTCTCCCTTCGCCTAATGGAGTGTCTTACGCTTATTCAAGTACGCCACAAGTGCTTTATCGTACGTCACGCCTGTATCAAGTTCAACATAATCAATGGTGTGTTTCAGGCATTGACGCTTGAGCATCTCGGTAAGTGAATTCATACGCTTTATGTAGGCCTCGCGCAGCTGCCCGGGATGGAGAGAGAGCTCGGAGCCAGATTCCATGTCTTGCAGAATCATGGGGTGGTCGGGAAGATTAAACATTTTTTCGGTCTCCTTTTCAAGTATGCGAAAAATGAGTACTTCATGTCCCCTGTGGCGCAGGTGTCTCAGCGCGCGAACGATGCTCTCCTGAGAGTCAGATTCTTCGATCAGATCCGAAATCACAACAATCAGGGATCGTCGCTGAACCCGCTCTGCAACTTGATGAAGCGCATGTGCGGTTCCGGTATAGGTCTCTGTACTTCTAGTTTTTACTAGGCGTTCCAGATGCAACAGAATTTCTCGTAAATAGCGCATCGTACTTCTCGGCCTGAGAAATGTCTGAAGTTCGGAGTCAAAGGATAAAAGCCCCGTCGCATCCCGTTGCAGGATCATCAGGAAGTGTAATGCTGCCGCCAGATATGCCCCATATTCCAGTTTTGACAGATGCCCTGTGTAGCGGTACTGCATGGAGGCTGATGTGTCCAGAACGACATAGTGATGCAGATTTGTTTCCTCCTCGTATTGCTTAACATAGTGACGGTCTGTTTTTGCATAGACCTTCCAGTCCACATGTCTTAACTCATCTCCCGGGTTATAGAGTCGGTGTTCTGCGAACTCAACCGAGAATCCGTGGTAAGGGCTCTTATGCAGGCCGGTAATAAATCCCTCAACAACCAGGCGGGCTCGCATCTCCATGTTCTTCAGCCGGGAGACCGTGACAGGGTCCAAGTATCTGAGCGAGCTGGCTGAATTAGTATTTTCCATTGGGAGGGGACGCTGAAAGATGCATGTTAGTGCTTAGATTATACGCATGAAACCTTCAGATATCGTTAAAGCGCGTTTGATGGACGCGCAAGATGTACAGCGGACAATCACTCGGTTGGCCAGAGAGGTCATTGAGTCGTGGGATCCCGATGGCGGGATTGCAATCGTCGGTCTGCATCGGCGTGGTGTCTATCTTGCATCAAGGCTACAAGCACTTATACGTGACCTGGAGGGTGTAGTAGTTCCTACCGGGACCCTGGATGTAACGATGTATCGCGACGATTTTCGTAAAAGACCCCGTATGGCACAAATGCGAACGACTAACATTCCGTTCGACGTAGGGAATCAACATCTGGTTCTGGTGGATGATGTATTGTACACCGGACGTACTGTACGCGCAGCGATGGATGCAGTCACAGATTTAGGGAGACCATCGAGGATACAATTTCTCACGCTGATTGATCGAGGACATTACGAATTACCTATTCGTGCGGATATGGTTGGGCGTGTTGTCCCCACGATTTCCGGGGAAGAGGTACGTGTACAGTTTCGTGAAGTTGATGATCGTGATGGCGTCTGGTTAGTTGAACGGGGGGCAGACTGATGGAAGGTGCAAGTTCACAAATCGACTCAAAGATTCTCCAACACAAGCACCTACTTGGCCTATCAACGTATAGTGCCGGTGAAATCTATCTAATTCTTGAGACAGCAAAAGAGTTTCGTCAGGTCTTGGAACGCCCGATCAAGCGGGTTCCGACCTTGCGCGGATTCACGATCGTGAACCTGTTTTTTGAACCATCTACGCGGACGCGTATCTCTTTTGAGCTCGCTGCGAAGCGGCTATCTGCAGATCTAGTCAATTTCGGCGGATCAGGATCCAGCTTATCCAAAGGAGAGACCTTGCGTGACACAGCTCAAAATATTGAGGCGATGAAGGTGGATATGGCGGTGATACGCCATAGTTCACCGGGTGCGGCACATTTTCTCACACGTTGTATCCAGGGAAGTGTGATCAATGCAGGGGATGGAGCCCATGAGCATCCGACTCAGGCACTTCTTGACTTGTTGACAATTTCAGAGCACTACGAGTCCTTTTCGAATCTGCGAGTGTCAATCATCGGGGACATTGCACATAGCCGTGTTGCACGGTCAAATATTTTTGCACTTACGACACTGGGTGCCCATGTCACAGTCTGTGGCCCTCAGACTCTTATGCCTGTTCACATAGACAAATTGGGAGTCAGAGTTGTGCATCATCTCGACGATGCACTCCAAGACTGTGATGTAGCGATAACACTGCGTATGCAACGTGAAAGGTTTGGGGCAAGCTTGGTCCCGTCTCTGCGTGAATATCATGCCCTTTATGGACTAAGGGCAGATCATATGGCCCGGAGTCCGAATATGATAGTGCTGCATCCGGGCCCGGTAAATCGGGGGGTTGAATTAGATGATGAAGTTGTAGAGCATGAGCGGGCCGTGATCCTTGATCAGGTCACGAACGGTGTTGCCGTACGCATGGCTGTCATTTATCTACTTGCCTCTGGCGCGAAATGATGAATTAGGACGGTATACGCGGTACCTAGCGTATTCATGTTCTCTTTTGCCGCAGCACCTGTTGTCTCACGGTAGACAGCCGTTGCATTATGTTGAAGGGTAGAAAAATCAGCTATTTCTGGACATTCCTGACACGAAGCTCGCATCCAACACCATGGCAGCAGAATGACAAGGGAGTGCTGTGGATGCGGCTCAGTTCACCGGAGGATTCGATTCAGAGTGCGTGGCTGATCGTTGAAACTTCAACCTGGAGTGTTGTGCCAGCGGATCATATATTGCCTTCGGCATGGTCCTTGCATCCGATTTTCGAAGTTTCAACCGGGATGTTCTTGCCAGTGACGGCCAAATCATGTCTGTTTGCCAGGAAAAAACTTATGGATATACTGGATGAAGAAGAGGGCATGGTGGTGGGATGGAAGATTGGTTACCCATGATTCTGGTTCCAAAATGATTGATCCGCGCAATATCCCGCTCCTGCTGGTAATCGTAGGCTTTGGCCTGTACCTGCCAGTTGTATCTGCTCAGGAGAGCCCCATTACGGTTAGTGGAACCGTAACGGATTCTGAAACCGGAGAGCTGGTTGTCGGGGCGGCGTTGTATGTGGCTGCTCAAGATATAGGAGTTACGACCAATCAATACGGTTATTACAGCCTAACACTGCTTGGTGACAGTGTCAGCATGGTCGTCAGCCATGTCGCATATACTACACAACGGCTGACCTATTCGTCTCAGGAAGACCTTGTCCTGGATATCTCGCTTGTGCCCGCCACACTGTCTCTAGAGGAATTGGAAGTGATTGCACCTGCCGAATCCGCACTACAGACAACACAGATGAGCGGGGTAACGATCCCAGTTCAAGATGTTGAAAATCTTCCATCGCTCTTGGGAGAGTCGGATGTTTTACGCATCATCCAACTTCTGCCTGGAGTTCAGTCCGGTGTAGAGGGCTCAACGGGTCTTTATGTGCGTGGGGGTGGACCGGACCAGAATCTATATCTTCTCGACGGGACCCAAGTCTATAATCCGAGTCATCTATTTGGATTTTTAGGCACGTTCAACTCCGACGCTATCAAGGATGTCCGTGTGCTCAAGGGAGGGTTCCCGGCACGTTATGGTGGGCGACTTTCTTCAGTGATTGATATCACCATGAAGGAAGGGAATATGAAGCGGTTTGCGGGAACGGGAGCCGTTGGACTTCTGGCATCCCGCATGACACTGGAAGGGCCGATCAAGCGTGATCGTGCTTCTTTTTTAATCTCTGCACGCCGATCTTATGCCGACCTGCTCATCCGCCCCTTCCTCAAGCGTGACGAAGAAGACTTTGGGTACTATTTCTATGATTTTAATGTAAAGACCAATGCGATTCTCTCAGCCAATGACCGAATTTATTTAAGTGGTTATGCAGGGAATGATCGTTTGTACTCCTACTACCGGTACGAAGGGAATAATGATGAGGATCGAAGCGGGCTAAGCTGGAGCAATCTGACGGCGACCATCCGATGGAATCACATCTTCGGAGCGCGATTATTTTCGAATGTCTTGGTTGGCTATACCGATTACGCGCTGCTTGCCGACAGCGAATACCGATATAGTACAGGAGAGGCCATCTCTTCTCAATACGAAGACTCATACGAATCTGGCATTCGCGATCTGCATGCACGTATAGACTTGGAATTCATCCCGAGTGCCGATCACAGTATCCGTTTCGGGGTAGGTGCACTGCAGCACTACTTTCTTACTGGTGCCTACGAGGAAATCTTCAGGGTTGATGATGTCATCAGGGATTCGACATCTTCCCCGAATCGCCGCCTCCGGGCGGGAGAGTTCCAAGGATATATCGAAGATGATTGGCGTCTTAGTTCTCGGATCCGCTTGAATACTGGCGTGCATGCATCAATCTTTTTGATTGAAGATCGAACCTATGTTTCAGTAGAACCTCGGATTGCAGCACTGTGGCGTTTGAATGCACAAACCAGTCTGAAAGCATCTTTGGCATACATGCAACAGTATATTCATCTGTTAGCAACGACCAGTGGATTATCTCTGCCTACAGATCTATGGGTTCCTGCGACGGCAAAAGTCCTGCCTCAAAAATCATGGCAGGTTGCAGGGGGAGCTGTTCAGGTATTGGCGGACGGAAAGTTCGAACTATCATTGGAGGGGTATTACAAAGAGATGGATAATCTGATCGAGTATGAAGAGGGGGCCAATTATTTCAATGCCACCTATGGGAACTGGGAAGATCGTGTAGTGTCGGGATATGGCGTTGCTTATGGTGGAGAGGTCTTTTTTCAGAAGCGATCAGGGCGGACGACAGGCTGGATTGGCTATACTCTATCCTGGAGTCGCCGGAAGTTCGATGAAATTAACGATGGCCAGTGGTTTCCATATCGGTATGATCGCCGTCATGATGTCGCTCTGGTAATCAGCCACAAACTCAATATCCGGTTTGATATCAGTGGAACGTGGGTTTATGGCACAGGTCAGGCGGTTACGCTACCGGTCGGACATCTCGTCGCTGAGTCGTACTTGCCGACTATTTTTCCATGGACAAGAAGTGAGAGGGCGACGCTGTATCGTGTGCAGAGCTCCCGCAACGGCGCACGGATGCCAGCCTATCATCGGCTGGACATTGGGATGCGTATTCATCGAACAATGACACGTGTAAAGCGCACTCTGACCCTGGGCACCTATAACACGTACAGTCGAAGGAATGCGATAAGTATTTTTGCCGATAGTGCTGATAATGGTGATTTGACCTTCAAGAAGTTTTCGATACTCCCAATCGTGCCTTCCATCAGCTATCAGTTGTCCTTCTAGTTATGTCAAAATGCAAAGCACTGCTCTCTGGGATGATATGGACGACTGGTTGTTTCAAGCAAGAAAAAGGTTCTTTCAGCTTTTTCGGCGGACTCAGATAAAATGGTGATAGGGAATTCATTTTTGAGTAAATCGCATGTACGTCAAGGGCCCGCTCGGACCCAATTTGGCAGAAAATCAAAGATGACATCTTTCCGATTAATCTGGCCGACCATGATGAGTATGGTTTTGTTGTCGGCCTGTGAAACGGTGATCGAAGTTGATCCACCGGATTACGAATCCGAACTCGCCATTATCAGCAAGTTCTCCCCAGATTCGGTCTGGTCAGCACGAGTCACAAAAACTCTTCCAATCGGAAGTTTGCGTGATACATCAGACGCGTTCTTAACCGATGCTACGGTAATGGTGTACAGGGAGGAGTCGCTGGTTGCCCGATTGATACATGATGGAGGAGAGGATGGCTGGTATGTCTCACCACAGTTCCGCAAGCCGAAGGCAAACGTCTCCTACCGTATAGTTGCCGAAGCGCCAGGGCTTCGTTCCGTATCTGCCATTTCGATGGCTCCGGCACCTCCAGTCATTTCGGATGCAGAGATCTCGAGCCTGAGCGTTACTGACGTGTTCGGGGGTTTAGGGTACGGAGTCAGTTTTAGTTTGGAGAATCGTCCGGGTCTCAATTATTACAGTTTTGGCGTTTTTCTTGGATTCCCTGAGACGAGTTCTCGAAACAGGTCAACATATTCGGTCCACGTTCTACCCATGCGCCATGACAATCCGCGCTGGTTCTGTTCATTCAGTGATGTCCTGAACCCCGTGTCCGTGGCGGTTGGGGATGACTTTTGTATCCTCGGGGTCTTTTCTGATCGTTTTATGGATGATCCAGTTCTTGATTTTGATATCGAGGTGCAAATATCATTAGACGTGGGAAATCTTGAAGAAGCGACTCTGATCCTCTTCGTCATGGCTTTGAGTCCTGAATATGTGGAATACCAAGGCTCACTTGAAGAGCAGGGGGATTTCGATGGATTTGGAGAGCCAGCCAATATATATACAAACCTTGAAGGTGGGCGCGGCATCTTCGCCGGTTATACCCCAAACTATCGTCTTTTCGATCTGGTAGTGATTGAGTAATCGGGGAGATCAGCCCCTGATGATTAATGACCCAATAAGGTTAAGATCATCCGCTTTGGGGGAAATACATCTCTGATCCCTGATTGCTTAGGGGACCGGCAGATTGAACCTCGGGAGAGCACTTGCTGATGTACTGGGCAAAATTATCGGCGAAGAGAATTGCGAGGCGCTGGGCCGCTTCCTGGTAAGCACCTGGATCAGACCACGCCTTCTCAGGAAACAAAAGGCTTTCCGGCAGACTGGGGCACTTCGTAGGAATTGCCAACCCAAAAACAGGTTCGTGCACGGTGGGTACATCAAGTAGGTCTCCGTTATGGATGGCATCAATGATTGCCCGGGTGTATTGGAGCGGAATTCGTTCATTTTGATCCCCAACCATACCAGTATTGATAAGCCAGACATTAACATCATGTTTTTCAATGTTCGTCGCCAGCAATTCAGAATACTTTGCGGGGTGCCATACCAAAAATGCCGCACCAAAGCACGCAGAAAAGGTCGCCACCGGTTCATTTACTCCCACTTCAGTTCCTGCAACCTTGGCGGTATAGCCGCTGATGAAGTGATACATTGCCTGTTCGGGAGTCAGGCGCGCAATTGGTGGCAGAATCCCAAAAGCGTCAAATGTGAGAAAAATAATGTTTGACGGATGCCGCCCTACACAGGGAATCTGTGCGTTCTGCATAAACTCAATGGGAAAACAGGCACGGGTATTTTGGGTCAGGGTCGTGTCTGTGTAGTCTACAGTATGTGTGACCGGGTCAAAAACAACGTTTTCCAGGACGGTACCAAAGCGGATTGCACTGAGAATCTCCGGCTCCTGGTCAGCAGACAGATTGATAACCTTGGCATAACAGCCACCCTCAATATTGAAAATTCCGTCTTCTGTCCAGCAGTGCTCATCATCACCGATTAGTGCGCGGGCAGGATCCGCAGATAATGTGGTCTTTCCCGTTCCCGAGAGCCCGAAAAAAAGAGAGACATCTCCTTTTTCTCCCTGATTCGCTGAGCAGTGCATAGACAATACACCTCTACGGGGCATGATATAGTGCATGATCGTAAAGATGCCTTTTTTCATCTCTCCAGCATACTGCGTGCCCAGGATGACCATTTCTTGATCTTCGAAAGAAAGATCAATGCTGGTTTTGGAGGACATATAGGTCGTGTGGCGATTGGCTGGAAACATACCGGCATTGTAGACAACGTAGTCTGGTTCGCCAAAGGCTTTCAACTCCTCATCGCTGAGCCGAATCAGCATGTTTCGCATAAACAGGGCATGGTATGCCCGTTCGCAAATGATGCGCACCTTGATACGGTAGCGAGGGTCCCATCCGGCATAGCCATCCACGACATAGAGCCGTTCGCGGGTATTGAGATAATCGCGAGCCCGCTCCCGGTTGATTTCGAAGGTATGCTGATCAATGGGCAGATTTACAGAGCCCCACCAGATATCGCTTGCACTTGGAGGCGTCTTAACGATACGCTTATCCCGAGGACTGCGCCCCGTCCTTTTTCCACTTGTGATGGCCAGTGCACCGCCCTGTGTAATCGCTGTGGTGGCTTCATTACGCAGAGCATCCTCGTACAGTACCGCCGGAACCACATTCCGTCGGATGTCCTTGACTTCGATGCCGAAAGGAGTCAGGTCAAGTTTCATGATCAGGGGAGAAATATCACGGCCGTGGCATACGACGATGCTCCATATCCGTTACACGGAAAGTGATGAATACCGCTGATTAAGACGAGTACAGTCCGTCAATTTCTTTTTGGTATTGCGCAAACACATTCTTGCGCCTCACTTTCAGCGTGGGTGTGAGTTCACCCGCATCAATGGTGAATGGATCAAGGATCAAGTGAAACTTCTTCACCTGCTCCCAAGGTGGCAGATCTTGATTCACTTTATCGATTACGGTCTGGATTGCATCATTCAGGATCTTTTCATCTGGCTCAGGCCCGTAAGCATTTTCTACATAGGCGGCATCTGCAACGATGAGGGCCGCACAGAACTTGAAATCAGGGCCAATCACGACGGCATGCTCAATGAGAGGATCCGAGGCCAGCTTTACTTCAATCGGCACGGGAGCAATGTATTTTCCGGTAGAGAGTTTAAAGAGTTGTTTTTTCCGATCAGTAATGTACAGATGGCCATCTTCATCAAGCTTTCCAATATCGCCGGTGTGCAACCATCCGTCATCGGCAATCGTCTCTGCGGTTTCTTCCGGCATGTTATAGTATCCACGCATCACATGCGGACCTTTGGTCAGAATCTCTCCATCTTCAGCAATCTTCACTTCCACATCTCGAATCGGAGTTCCGACCGAGCCTGGGCGAAGTTTTTTGCGTTCGTAGAGGGTGATTACAGGAGAGGTTTCAGTTAGGCCATATCCCTGGCCACAATAAATGCCTAAGCCATTAATGAAAGCCTGTATGTGTGTTGACAGCGCAGCACCCCCACTGGTCAATGCCTGCAGATTTCCACCGAAGAGCGTGTCCCGTACTTTACTATAGACCAGCTTGTCTGCAAGTTTGTCCTGCAAACTTGGGCTGAAGTTTTCAAGGTCAAACCGTTCCGCGCGTCCAAAGGCCCACCGAGCAATCATTCCCCGGATTCCTTTCTCGGCCACGGCTTTGGCCATGATACCTGCATGAACCTTTTCAAGCAATCTAGGCACTGTCGTCATGTGTGCCGGACACACATGTTGCATATCCTCCATCAATTCATCAGTGGTCTCAATGAAGTAGATGGGACAAGATTGAGAGAGATAGAAGATCGAAGCAACGCGTTCCAGTGAGTGAGACAGAGGGAGGAAGGACAGGACTCGTGCAGGTACGTCGAACGGTAACCGTTCGGCCACCGCAAGTGCGTTGGTTGTCAGGTTTCCATGCGTGAGCATAACCCCTTTGGGCTGACCAGTGGTACCGGATGTGTAGCAAAGTGTGGCAAGATCGTCACTGCTCACCGCCGCTCTGGTCTCATTGAGCAGATCTGGTGTTTCGGAAAGCTGTTTTTTCCCACGCTCAATCAGGTCCTCCATGGTGAGCATATCACTGGAGTATTTGCCCAGGATTCCCATCACCCATTTCAAATCTGAATTGGGCATCATCTCGCTGGGGCACCGATCATACAATTCCTTGGACGATACGATATATCCATGCACACCAGCATCGCAAACGATGTGTAAGATTTGTCCTCCGGGTTGGGTGGTATAGATTGGCACGCTGACCGCCCCCAGAGATAACAGTGCCTGATCAACAATAAGCCATTCGGCACTGTTTTCCGAGTGGAGAGCAACCCGGTCCCCTTTTCGTATGCCCAGGCTGTAAAAACCTGCAGCACAGGCGTTCATATGCTCCCGAAATGTAGTCACATCCGTATCGGCCCACGTACCCTTCCGTTTGGTAGAAGCAACAATACCAGAGTTATGGGTCAGGCCAAAATCGATTAAGTCACAGAGAGTCGAAATTTCATTCATGTTATCAGTGGAATTATTACGAGATCGCTTCACATTCATGAGTGCCTTACCCCATTCAGGGGATACTTCAGATGTGATTACGTTACATTAGGGGAATTGTACGAAAATTTTGGGACAGGGACAAAAGAACCCCTGTCAGGTATCAGGTAGCTCATACGATTCGATAATGCCGAAATTTACTCACTTGGAGGATAAAGGTGGCATTCATATGGTAGACGTTTCAAGGAAGCCTTCTTCAACACGCAGTGCCTCCGCGGAGGGGGTTGTGCAACTGGGGGTTGATGCGTACACGGCACTGACGCAAAAACGTATTACTAAAGGGGATGTACTGACCACAGCGCAGTTGGCTGGAATCATGGGAGCAAAAGATACTGCTCGACTGATCCCACTTTGCCATCCGATTCCATTGGATTCGGTTGTACTTTCGTTTTCATTTGATGAACAGATGTATGCTGTGAAGATTCAAGCCAAGGTTACTTCATGTGGACGTACCGGAGTGGAGATGGAAGCATTGACGGCGGTGTCGATTGCCTCGTTATCCATCTATGACATGTGTAAATCTATTTCGAAGGCAATACGTATCACTGACATACGACTGGTATCCAAAGATGGTGGTGTGCATGGTCGGTATTCAGCGCACAATAATCCGTAATCAGAAAAACCTGTAGACCAAACAAATGGAGAATTTATTGAACTTAGGCAGCTTTATCATTATTCTGCTGATTCTTTTTGGCGTTATCCTGCTGTTGTATTTCGTTCCGATACGACTCTGGGTCACTGCAATTTTCTCAGGTGTTCATCTGAGACTCTTTCGTGATTTGGTCGGGATGCGACTCCGGCGGGTTCCCCCGGATCGGATTGTGAAGCCACTCATCACGGCACACAAGGCTGGAATCTTCGCTGAAACTCCAAAACTGGAGGCACATTTTTTGGCGGGAGGCAATGTCCAACAGGTTATCAATGCGCTGATTTCGGCAGATAAGGCAGACATTGACCTGCAGTTTGAGCGTGCAACGGCGATTGACCTTGCCGGTCGGGATGTATTTGAGGCGGTTCAGGTTTCCGTGAACCCGAAGGTCATCGAAACCCCACCTATTTCTGCAATTGCGAAAGATGGGATCCAACTTCGTGCCATTGCACGTGTGACTGTACGTGCCAATATTGAGCGACTCGTGGGAGGAGCTGGCGAGGAAACCATCATTGCTCGGGTAGGGGAGGGGATTGTTTCCACCATTGGGTCATCTATTTCCCATGCTGCAGTACTGGAAAATCCTGATATTATCTCCAAGACCGTGTTAGCGAAGGGACTGGATTCAGGGACTGCGTTTGAAATCCTTTCCATTGATATTGCGGATGTAGATGTTGGCGAGAATATTGGTGCGAAACTGCAGACGGATCAGGCGGAGGCAGATCTACAGGTTGCACGGGCCAAGGCGGAGGAGCGGCGTGCTGCTGCCGTTGCACTTGAGCAGGAGATGATTGCCCGTGTACAGGAAGCTCGTGCTCGTGTTGTGGAAGCCGAGGCAATGGTCCCTGAAGCAATTGCGGAGGCGTTCCGCAAAGGCCAATTGGGAGTGATGGATTATTATAATCTGCGCAATATTGAAGCAGATACAGATATGCGCTCAGCAATTGGTGGAGATACGGACTCTTCCGGTGAGGGCAGGCCCCCATCATCCTAATCGACAGGGGAGAGCTGGACGAGCTCAATCCGGTTTCGGGAGGCTTTGAGAATTTCGATTCGAAAGGTGCCAATGACCAAGCGGTCGTTCGGGGAGGGAATTGCGCCGCTATGATCAAGAATAAACCCGGCGATGGTTTCAAAATCTCCCGTGGGAATCGCTAGATCAAAGCGTTCATTGATTTCATCAATTTCTGCTTTTCCGCTGAATCTGTAAACGCGGGGTGCTGTCTCGCTCATGGTTACCTTCTCCGTATCAAACTCATCCTGAATATCACCGAAGAGTTCTTCCAGGAGGTCTTCACGTGTGATCAAGCCGGCAGTTCCACCGTACTCATCAATGACAATCACGATGGATCGGTGACTGTCCCTGAACTCTCGAAGAAGCTCTTTGGCGGGCTTTGATTCTGGAACGAATCGGGCGGGGCGTACGACTTCTTGTAAAGTGTCTGGGCTATCAAATAAATCGTAAGCAAAGGCAATGCCCACGATCGTATCGATGTTTTCCCGATAGACCGGTATTTTTGAATACCCGCTTTCAACGCAGATCTGCCGAAATTTTTCGACAGAAGTATCTTCCGAAATAGATACGATCTCCGTCCGCGGTGTCATGCATACTTTTGCCCGCTTTGCATGCAGCCCAAAAACATTCGTAAGCATTTCGGTTTCCTCGGCATCAAGGTCAAGAGATCCGCGCTCCACATTCTCTTCAATCATTTTTTCAAACGAACGACGGGAAAAGCGGGTAAGTTGATCGGATGCGCCACCGAGTCCCTTGAGAAGTAGCTGCGATGTCCAGCCAACTAGGAGAATGAGGGGCAGAAGTACGATATAGGTTAGAGCAAGCGGAATTACAAGAAAAAAAACTGCTCGATTTGCGGTCTCCCGCATGATGGTTTTGGGGAGTATCTCACCAATCAGCAGCACCACAATCGCGGCGATGAGCGTCTGGACAATCAACTGCGGGCTCTCGCCGGCCACCACTCGTGATAGCGGTTCGGCCAGAACGAGTGCCATGACGGTGGAGAAGATTACCAGTGCAATATTATTGCCGACCAAGGTGGTCGTCAGTAATCGTGTAGGTGATTCAAAGAAAAAAGTGACCAAATGCCCGAGAACGCCACGGCGACGCGCACGCATTTCGACGCGTAAGCGATTCGCGGCGACGAATGCGATTTCTGTGCCAGAGAAGAACGCACTCAAAAAGAGAGTACTAATTATTACGGACAGGGCCATGCGTGCAGCAGGCAATCAAGTACGGGATCTGGACTGCAGTGCTGGAGCCTCCCAGTCATTTTCACTTTCTTCTGGTCCAAATACAGATTCAATCTGAGAAACAGAAGCTTCGGTTTCCTCAACCTCGGAGAGAAGAAGGTCAAGCTGGTAGGTGATTTCCTCGGGATTATTGAGGGTCAACGACTGTTCATGGATGTACTTCACGACATCTTCAATTGTAGCGACCTGTGCCTCAATCATTTCCAGTTGCTCCTGGGTTTGTTTGAAGCGCTCCCTACGCTGCTCCAACACCTTCAGTCGCCGAAGTTTGATGTTGCGGACAGGTTCAGAGGCATTTTCCAACTCTAACTCAACGGCGGCGATTGCCGTGGTGAGCTCCTGCTCACGTTTGTGTTGGCCAAAAGAGATATAGCGTTCCTGTTGAAACATGAGTTTCAGGCAGGAAGTCATGAGTCCTTCAATCTTGGCGGTATGGCTCTCAAGGATCCCCTGAGATGCGAAACTGAACTTGCGGTAATTCGCCTGCAAGTCCTTTTCCAGATCTCTTAACCGAATGTAGCGGCGCTGATTTACCCGGTTGAGCTGCCGATACATCTCGCGTTGAGAGGGGGGTCTAGCAGCGATTGCTGCGTATTTGGCGCGGATGAGGTTTCGAAATCGTTTATGACGGGGCATATATCCCAGGACCAATAGTTCGAAGGCAATGATTGCCGTCAGTACGGATTGAAAGAGCGTGTCTCCCAATGGGCCTCCAATGAAACTGAGTCCAAGTGCAGCACTCGCCCCAATGGTGAGAAAGGATAGATTCCACGGATGCAGGAAGGTCTCGCGGGTATAGTTGATCTCTCCCTCTTTCATGCGTCCTTGTCGGGGGTGTCAGCCTTTAGTTTAGGTCCAATGGTCTTGGCGGGAGGGTCGGGGGTTTGAGGGACCGGATTCAAATCAGCGACCGATTTTTTCTCTGTTGGCAGTTCGTCTTCTAACGCAACTTCGAGACGGGCCTCATTTAAAGCTGTTTCAGCATCCAGACGTGCCGTAAATTCATCTGCAGTGTCCCCCGCACTAGCCAGAGTGTCAACCATGGCACCTAGAGCGTTGTTGATTGCCTGTGTTTTCTTGGCAGACTCAATCGTACGACGAATCTGCTTACGCTCTCGAAGCTCCTTGATATACTGTTCTTTAAGACGTGCGCGTTCCTCTTCAGGCATCGCTACGATTCCCGGTTGCGTGTACGCCCCATGGTCTTTTCGTCGGGGCTTTCTACATCAATACGTCCAGAATCCGTTGTTGGTTCAGAGAGAAGCCCCATTTCGCGTTTCATCTGGTTCACCAGCTCGGCGGCTCGCAAATCTTCAGCTTCTTCATCCAGGCGGATCGCCTGCAGATCCACGGAGTCCATGGCAACTTCGATACGTGCTTCATTTTTGGCCGTTTCCTGATCCAAGCGTTGAATCATTTCATCGTGCGTCTGATCAATCCCGCCTACTTCGAATTTCTCAAGTACATCGGCAACATTTGACTGCCATTTTGCACGCTCGCTTGCACGCAGGGCTTCCTGAGCAGCGTCAATCTTCCTTTGGCGCTCACGCATGAACGCTTTTTTGACCTGTTGCGCTTTATCATAGGCTGCAGTTGCATGAGCAAGCTGTTCTTGGGTTTTTACAAGATTTCCCTGAGCGGTCTCGAACCGAACTGCATGTTGCTGTGCAAGGTCGTCACGCCCACCTTGGATTGCAGACTGAATTTTTGACCTTAATGTGTGCACTTCGGCCTGGATGCGTTTGAGTTCCTTTTGCAGGAGAATTACATTGGCCTTTACAGTCGCAATGTTCTCGTTCATTTTCGGGACCTGATCATTCAGTTCCCGAATATTCTGCTCCAGAATTAGCTTGGGGTTCTCCAGGGAGGAGATGGCACCCCCGAAAATTGATCGAATTGCACGCTTGAATCGGGTCCAGAGAGACATGTTAAAAAGTAGATTAGCTGAACTGTAAGATACCTAATTCTGCGGGATTAAATCATATTCGCACGAATTAGATGCCCATCCTTCAAAAGTGAGGCGATCAATAAGGATGTTTGGTTTATCAACGGGTTTTTTCGAGAACGTAAAGGCATCAAAAATATTATGTGCAATCTGCTCAGATTGATCAATCTTTCGGGTATAGAAGCTTGCCAGCGGTTGACCGGGTGCGGCTCTTTCGCCTGGACGCAGATGTAATACGATCCCTGCTTCGGGATCAATCTTATCATCAATCACCAGTCTTCCGACTCCAAGGCTGTTCCCGATTTCAGCAAGCGTGAAGGCATCTATGTCACTCACGTATCCGTTGACATCCAGTGGGACTGTGACGGTATGAGGTTCCAGGGTACGCATACGAAGTGCAGGATCATGAATGACAGCAGGATCTCCACCCTGGGCCTCTACAATCTGTGCCAGAAAATTCAGTCCGTGGCCGGATTGTACTGCAGCGTGTGCCATTTCCTCGCCTTCTTCAGGCGACCCAGCCAAACCTGCGAGCGCAATCATTTCGCCGCTCAGCTTCAGTGACAACTCAAGTACATCTTCGGGGCCTTCCCCACGCAGGCAGTTGATGGATTCTTCAACCTCAAGCCAATTTCCGATGGTTCGTCCCAGGGGAATGTTCATATTGGTGAGCCAGGCAATCGTACTCATCCCAAAGTGTTCTCCAACATTTACCAGAGTCTCCGCAAGTTCTCGTGCCTCCTCGCTCTTTCTCATAAAAGCGCCGCGACCGAGTTTCACATCAAGCACCAACCCATCGATACCTTCTGCCAGTTTCTTGCTTAGGATTGATGCGGTGATGAAGGGAATAAAGTCAACACTCGCGGTTACATCCCGCAGGGCATACAACTGGCGGTCAGCCGGAGCGATTTCCTTGGTTGCTCCAATCATTGCAACGCCAAGCTCACGAATCTGGCGGTAGATATCATGGATTTGCAGGTTTGTACGAAACCCGGGAATAGATTCCAACTTATCAAGCGTCCCTCCAGTATGTCCCAGAGCCCGGCCTGAGATCATGGGTACACGAACCCCGCACGCTCCGACAATTGGAGTGAGTACGAGTGAAATTTTATCTCCAACTCCGCCCGTTGAATGCTTATCAACTACGGGAGTGGAAATGGCAGAGAAGTCCAGGGTTCTCCCCGAATTCAGCATGCATTGGGTCAGTGTGATCGTCTCATTGAGGGCCATGCCACGCAGTTGTGCAGCCATCAGAAACGCCGCCATCTGGTAATCAGGTATACGCCCTGCGGTATACCCTTCAATCAGGTACTGAATCTCAGCGGGTGAAAGCTCCAAGCCCTCACGCTTCTTTTTAATGATACGGATTGCATCCATGACTGCACGAAACACAAAAGGCGAACCAGATTACGGCCCGCCCCCTAAGACATTCAAATACACAAAAATTGCTATTTGCTGGCGCTTTTCTTGCCGTACCTACGATGAAATTTTTCGACGCGACCCGCGGTGTCTACGTATTGCCGACGTCCCGTATAAAACGGATGATTTGTACTGTCAACATCGGACACATACTGCTCGGACGGCATCGTTGACCGCGTTTCAAATTCGGTCCCATCGGCGAGGCGCACTTTGATCGGACTGTAGTCTGGATGAATTCCTTTTTTCATTGATCTGATATCAGACATATACACAACGCCGCTTTAATCATCCTGCTTCGGCCATGTTCCATCTTTGAGAAGAGCTTCAGTGCGGGTGATCGTATCTCGAAGTCTTGCGGCCTTCTCAAACTCCATTTTCTCGGCAGCTTCAAGCATTTCTGCGTTCATTTGCTTAATCAGATCTCGCTTCTCCGTTTCGGTGAGCATTTTGATTAAGGGATCATCCAGTTCCTGAGGTATTTCAGGGATTTCTGCGGGGTGGACGAGTGGTGTTTGTCCTCTGGGCTCGCGCTCCTCCGCGACCACGGTTCCGCGTAGCACATCACGGCGGTCCTTGTGCACCGTCTGCGGGATGATACCATGTTTTTTGTTATAGGCCATCTGTTTTGTTCGGCGGCGGCTGGTCTCATCCAGCATTCGCTGCATGCTTCCGGTGATTTTATCTGCATACAGTATGATCTTGCTATTGATGTTGCGTGCGGCACGCCCAGCTGTCTGGATGAGTGCGCGGTCACTTCGGAGGAAGCCTTCTTTATCAGCATCTATGATCGCTACCAGAGACACCTCCGGGAGATCAAGTCCTTCACGAAGCAGGTTCACCCCCACCAGTACATCGTATGTGCCAAGTCGAAGATCCCGCAATAACTCAACCCTTTTGAGTGCATCAATGTCTGAGTGGAGATATCGGCATCGGATCCCAAATGATTCCATATAGTCCGTCAAATCTTCTGCCATGCGTTTTGTCAGCGTCGTAACCAGGGTTCGTTCACTGCGCCGGTTCACACTACGGATCTCTTCCAGAAGGTCATCAATCTGATGTTCGCTGGGTCGGACCAACACAGGCGGATCGGGGATTCCGGTGGGACGAATGACTTGCTCAACAAATTCTCCTTCTGATTTGATGAGCTCATAGTCTCCTGGGGTTGCACTCATGAAGATCGTTTGGTGTTGCCGCTCTTCATACTCTTCGAACGTCATTGGTCGATTGTCCAGCGCGGAAGGCAACCGAAAGCCATGTTCAACCAGCGTGAGTTTGCGGGCTCGATCGCCATTGTACATCGCCCGTACCTGCGGAATCGTTGCATGACTCTCGTCAACCACAAGAAGGAAATCATCCGGGAAGTAATCCATGAGGCAATATGGACGCTGCCCCTCAGGCAATCCGGTCATATGACGGCTATAATTCTCAATCCCTGAACAATAGCCTAGTTCACGAATCATCTCAAGGTCAAAAAGTGTACGTTGCTCCAAGCGCTGGGCTTCCAGCATTTGATTTCTTTGCCGGAGCACCGCTAGCCGCCATTGCAGTTCGTCTTCGATGGCAGCAATTGCACGATCAATCTGTTCCTTTGGTGTCACGAAAATGCGGGCGGGATAGATAGTCAGTGCTGCGTGTTCCTGTTCAAGGGTTTCTCCTGTGAGCGGATGGATCACGGTGATCTGTTCAATCTCATCTCCCCAGAAGAGGACACGATATGCAATATCTTCCGCATAAGTGGGATAAATATCTACCGTATCTCCGCGTACCCTGAAGGTCCCGGGTTGGAGTTCCACGTCATTACGTTTATAGAAAATCCCGATCAATTGCAGGAGTAGGTCCCCACGTTCTATTTTCTGGCCGGGTACGAGTTGGACAATCTGGGATTGATACTCCTTGGGGGAGCCTAAGCCGTAAATACAGGAAACACTTGCCACTACGATGACATCCGAGCGCCCGGATACCAGAGCACTGGTTGCCCTTAACCGAAGTCGATCAATTCGATCATTGATGGATAGATCTTTTTCTATATAGGTGTCGGAGTGAACGATATAGGCCTCGGGTTGATAGTAATCGTAGTAGGAGATAAAGAATTCAACAGCATTATTCGGAAAAAAACTGTCGAAACTCGGCGTAGAGTTGAGCGGCCAGCGTTTTGTTGTGGCTCATGACAAGGGTTGGCTGCCCGATGTTCTGAATCACATTACTGATGGTGTATGTTTTCCCAGATCCCGTCACACCAAGTAGTGTCTGATGTTCTTTTCCTTGAACCAGCCCTTCGGTAAGCGCCTTGATTGCACCTGGCTGATCTCCAAACGGCGCGAATGGAGCACATAATTCGAATGTGCGCTGGGAAAGCGGAATGGACATTGGAATGGTCAACAGAAACGGATTTGAACGGTTATATTAAGAAAGTAAGATACTGGCGTATATTCTATCGCCTATCAACTCACCATTGCATTCAATCAATCGTCATGACACACCGACTTCTGATTATTCTCTCCCTGACATTCATTGTATTTCAGGCCAAGGGGCAAACCCTTCAATGGGAAGACTACGCTCCTGTTTCTACGCTTGTGGTTGAAGAAAATCCACTAACGAAAGCAAAATATCGTTTTGTTGATGCACACGGGCATCAATGGCGGATCGGTACAGCATCCAAGGAGGAAATAGGTGAATTGGTTGCGGCGATGGATGACCTGAACCTGGTGACGATGGTCAATTTGAGCGGAGGCAGTGGTCAGGATCTATTGCAAAAGGTTGAAAACGCGAATTTACATGCGCCGGGCAGATTTGTACATTTCGCAAACATTGACTTTTCTAAAATTGATGAGCCCGGGTTCGGGGAATCTGCTGCAGCGCAGCTGGAGATGGATGTGCAGAATGGTGCTGCAGGGCTCAAAATATTCAAGAATCTGGGGATGACGGTCGTTGATTCGAGCGGAGCTCGGGTATCTACGGATGATCCGCGACTGGATCCAATCTGGGCAAAGTGTGGGGAGTTAGGCATTCCGGTTCTAATTCATACCGCAGATCCAGCGCAATTCTGGCTTCCCCATGACAGATACAACGAGCGCTGGTTTGAGTTAAAGGAACGCCCTAGGCGAAAGCGGGATGGCGACCCGACCTGGGAGGTGCTGATTGAAGAGCAGTGGAATGTGTTCAGAAAACATCCCGGGACGATCTTCCTGAATGCACATCTTGGTTGGTTGGGCAATGACTTACAGCGATTGGGAGAGCACTTGGATGAGTTCCCCAATGTCTATACAGAATTGGGAGCTGTGGTTGCAGAGCTTGGTCGTCAGCCGCATACTGCACGGCAGTGGTTGATTGATTATCAGGATCGTGTATTGATGGGCAAGGATTCCTGGAACGCCTCCGAGTATCACACCTATTTTCGCCTCTTTGAAACCGCCGATGAATTCTTCCCCTACTATCGGAAGCGCCATGCTTGGTGGATGATGTACGGGTTGGATCTACCCGATGAAGTTTTGCGTAAGGTGTATTACAAGAATGCACTTCGAATTATTCCGGCAATTGATGAAAGCCTGTATGAGGAAGACTGGAACACCGCTCACATTCCCCCTGCCGAGGAGCCTCGCCTGAGCCCGCTCCAGTTGGCTCGTACGCAGCTAGGGGATGCTTATGTGAAAGTACACTACAGCTCGCCACGCAAGCGAGGTCGCAAGATATTCGGGGACCTGGTTCCATTTGGAGAGCTTTGGCGCACCGCAGCAAATGAGGCCACAGAAATCACGTTTACTGGAGATGTTCAAGTTGCCGACCAGGAATTATCAGCGGGAACATATTCACTCTTCAGCATCCCAGATGAGACGCAGTGGACGTTGATCATGAACCGCGCTCTGGGCCTAAATGGCACAGGTCAGTACAGTGAAGAAGAGGATGTGCTGCGGATTGTGGTTCCAGTCACTCGGTTGGATTCGGTCCAGGAAGCGTTCACGATTCGTTTCGAAGAAAGTGAGGATGGAGTAGATATGGTGATTGAATGGGATCAGACTAGAGTGGTTCTCACCTTGAAAGCATCTTAGAGGCATCACGAGCCTGCATTCCAGCACTACCGATCGGGTCTATGCCGCTCACTGCCAATTTCATTCGGAACGATTTCAGATGGATAAGCGATTTGCAGTTCTAAGCTAGCCATTCAAGAATGGAATCCTCAACCGTTGACTCGGTGAGAGAATGAGTATGACAGGTCATCTTATGTTTAGTCACGTCATTATTTTTGGGGCTGTCAAGTAGCCCCTTATTTTTCATAGTGGTAGTCAAAGATGCAGGAAGTTCCGATCATCTCACGAAACCAAAGCGTAGCACTGGTTCCAAACGCATCTCTTAACTGCACTGGGGCATTCAACGAAAAGTGGACTGGTTGGGACTCGCCCTCATTTATTGCAATATTATTCGTGTAGAGATAGGTACGATCAAGAGTATCCAATTGAGGGTTCAAACCTCCCCGAATGCCGGGCAGGTTTCCTGTGCGATTGGCTATAATCCGCGATCCCCCATCTGGAGCAGGATCAAGTGAAATCTTCAGTGATCTGTCGGGCAAGAAGAATCGTTCTACATGGGCCTTAAAGCCTTCCGCCGCACAGAAAACGGTAATCGGAAGTCTGGAATGGATTGAGAACTCAGCCCGTCCGAAAGTATCGGTATGTGCCTCCAGGTATGTTTTATTTGGATAGAGAATCAGTATATGTACACCTGGTTGCGGCTCGCCAGTATCTCTATGGGAAACTACTATAGAAACCGGCACACCCTCTGGTACTGGAGGACGGGCTGCTGGCAAAACAACCTTCAGTTCGCGCCCGCTGATCAACTGGAACATAGGGCGCTGCCCTGCCAGAGCATAGGTCTCATCCTCAATAACGGTAATTCCCTCACCGCGACGCTCAATGAAATATTCCCGCCCTCCAGATCCCGGCGCATCACCGACGGAGCATTGACCTAAACGTGAAGCAAGCAATTCGTTACGGGTGAATTGGCTCGTGCGTAGGTCTTCAGTGGTTATGGAGTTGCATAGACCACCGGGTGAATACAACTCAAGCCGATCCTCAAAAATAAATAGGCGAATTCTTGACCCGCGTACAGCGTAGTCGCGATGAACCACCGCATTCACGACCGCCTCAAAGACTGCTCTTATACTGAATTGAGGTATATCAATCCGTGCAGGGTTTTTATATGCTGCCGTGCGCATATTGGAGACTACGAAACGTACTGCATCACGAATCTGTTGGTCAAGGGGACCAGTGATATCTTTGGAATCAATTTGCTGATTGCTATCTGATCGATGTCCACGGTAACATACAGCTTGGATCCAAGCGTTTGGCAACCATTCGCGTGGGTCCATAGATGCTAAGAGCACACCTCCCACCGTTGCTTGAAAATAGTCTTCCGAATTTTTCTTGACGAATTTTAGTTTCGACAAGGCCACTTCAGGCGAATCGTGTACTCGAGAACTCACGTATCTACGCCATAGTCGCTCATTTAGACTGTTGATCCCTGTATCTCTGACGATTTGGGTATCTGTTGAAGTGTCATCGGACTGCCCGCGTATTTGGGTCAATCGGTTCACCTCAACCGCATCCATCTGGACCTTGCTATCACCAATTCGATGAAAATACCCCCCGGGTGAGCGATGTACTGTCCTACTCTTTGGAATTTTAACCAACAGAGCACCCCCATCGGCCAACTCCACTGGCACTCTGAAGACACTAAATCTTATTTCAGGCTTGATACTTTCTCTGCAAATTTCACCTACAAACCGGACTAGTATGTCTAGTTTTGATGGTTCAATGGACTGAGGCTGTCGGTCATCCATTACCCCTAAAACCAGTTGCCCACCCTCACTATTTGCGAATGCTGCGATCTCATTAGCTAGGGAATCTCGCCGGGGGGCAGAAACTTTATCTCCACGGAATTCAACAGCTTTCAATTCCATGCCAGTATCCTCCCCCAAAGCAACCTCTTGCCAAAATCTTGGTAGATCAGTTGATAACATTATTTCTTTTTATTGGGAGCGTGAAGGGCCTTTCGCTTGATGGATCTCCTGATTTTTCAACAAGCATGACTGAACATTATGCCATTCCTAACATGCCTCCGTGCATTTTACACGAGGTTGGGAGCAATTTGCTTTATCACACAGTCATGCAACAAATTAAAACATAAAGTTCAGCTTTGTCTTGGCAAAGACGGGCATGCACTCGGCTGCATCCATCGAACCTCACAACGTGTCGGCCATCTGACAGAACTTGATCTCATTTTCTGTCACATGTTTTGTTCCCAAACTGAATTGGCGGGGCTTTCTTCTTGCCCTTTTCGTGCCATAGACTGTCTTTCTGATTATGTGATTCGCGAGGACTCAACAGGGAATTTAGCCATAATAGCAACGAACTCAGTCCGGCCAGAAAGAACCGAACCCGGTAATACGCCAATTATTTGAAGTTGATCTAAGAAACAATCGTCTCCCGGCGTGTATTCTTGAGGCCGTCTTATGACTTTCGTGTAGCAACCAAGTTATTACAGAACCGCGGGATCGCTAGAAGGCAATGCTCCTTAATCTGGATTTGCCTAGCAATGTCGCTGGGGATGCCAGCGCTGTTCGTTTGAACTACTCATTACTCCCGAGTCATCCGATTCTTCTGAAACTTTTGATTAAATATAGTGGCAAAAAGCTTATTCTGTAGTGACCTTGACTGATGAAATGAATTTCCGGTTGCTTCCAGTCTACTTTGGGGCGATTGTTCAAGTCGATCCTCACTTTTCAATCTCAGCAAGTATGGTTTTGTCATCGAATAGATACTGTCGTAGCGGTCATGCCGATTCATGGGTTTTTGGGGGCTCAATCAAGATGACATCAGAAGTGCAAAATTCATCACTAGAACATCACGAATGCAATTCATGAATCCCACGGGAAGTGAATCAAACTTGGCTGTAAACCAAGACCTTGTCAAATCAAATGACGTAGGTGAGTCAGGGGGAGGCTGATTTGCCGAAAAAAACTGTCCCAAAGCAGGGCAAGAACCGATTGAGGTTAATTGGGAACAGGAGTAAGCCAGCCGAATGGATCGTTTCCATCTCCAACGATATCAAAAAACGCTTCTTGTATTTTTTGGGTAATCTCCCCACGTTTTCCATCACCAATGACATGTTTGTCTACCGAGCGGACAGGAGTGATCTCGGCAGCGGTGCCTGTAAAGAATAGCTCATCTGCAAGGTAGAGTGCCTCACGTGGCATACTTCCTTCATGTACCGGGATCCCCGCAACTTTCGCCAACTGCATCACCGTCGATCGTGTGATACCCGGCAGGATTGAGAAGGCGGTCGGTGCAGTATAAATTTCACCATCCCGAACAAGAAACAGATTCTCCCCACTGCCCTCTGCAAGATAGCCACCGGTGGTCAGCATAATTCCTTCTTCATATCCATTGAGGATAGCATCCATCTTGACCAGACTGGCATTGATGTAGTTTCCTCCTGCTTTTGCAAGGGCCGGCACGGTATTTGGAGCAAATCGATTCCAGGAAGCCACCTGCACATCAATCCCCTTTTCCAGTGCATCTACACCAAGGTATGGCCCCCACTCAAAGACTGCAATGGCAGTCTCGATGGGGTTATCCAGTGGACTCACCCCCATCGGCCCCCGCCCTCGAAATATGATAGGCCGAATATAACTGGACTGCAGGTTACTCCGGGAGATGGTTTGAATTGCTGCCTGTTGGAGAGCTTCCAAATCATAAGGAGGCTTCATGCGGTAGATCTTGGCAGAATCCAGCAAACGACGCATGTGTTCGCGGAGACGAAATACGGCGGTGCCTTTCTTGGTCTGGTACGCACGAATACCTTCAAATACACTTGATCCATAGTGAATCACATGTGCAAGCACATGAACTTTTGCCTCTTCATGGGGGACAAACTTCCCATTAAACCAGATATCGTAATTCATGCTGAATCGAATTTGAAAGCGCACTTACGTATAAGAAGACATGCGGTTGCAATCTGGGGCAGTTACGCGGCTAGTCTTTTACGCAGGTGATGTGATATGATCGCAAATCGGAAGATGACTCCAAGAATTTTTATCGACGCCTTTATGGTTCCTGTTAGGGTTCCGGTGATTTTGGATACACCTACTCGTCTCCGATAGGAAACCGGGATTTCTGTGATACGTAACCCCGCTATATGTGCTTTGATTTGCATCTCAATGGTCCAGCCAAAGGTTGCGTCACGCATATGCAACTTCATCAGGGGCTGATATCGAATGGCTCGAAAGGGTCCCAGATCACTGTAGCGAGTGCCCCAGAGTAATCGCATCAGCAGACAAGCCAGGCGATTTCCCCAGCGTGCCTGTGGTAAAAGGGCGCCGTGTTCACTCGCCCCCCTGATGCGGCTGCCGATCACGAGATCGTGTGTTCCTGCCTGAATTGGGGCGATCAGCTCGGACATCTCATCGGGGTGATCCGAATAGTCTCCATCAAGGAATACGATTACGTCCGGGTTCCGGCTTGATGCATAAGCAAGCCCGCGAAGACAGGCATAGCCATAGCCACGTCTGGCTTCGTGAAGCACAGTTGCTCCTGCCTTGGATGCATTTTTTTCTGTTGCATCGGTTGAAGCATTATTAACAACGACGACTTCGGTAACAAGTCCATGAGGGATATCCTGAATGACCTGAGCGATTGCTGCAGCTTCATTAAATGCAGGAATGATAACAAGGACACGCATCAGGGACAGTGCTGATAAACTGATGGAACAGGTGGTAGGGGAATCTCCAATCCTTATTCAGGAAACCCAGAACAAACCCCGAAAAACTTAGAAGACCTTAATGCGTTCCTAGTTCTGTCCTACCTTTAGAGCCGAAGCGCACAGAGACAAAGAACGATGACAACATCATTTGAATCGCATGAAGCAGTCGAAAATCCGCGAAAGGTTTCACCTGCACGCTTCCGCTTCCGCATATTTTTGTTGATTGTAGGAGCGGTTCTGTTATTCTTCGTGATGCAAAGTGTTCTGAATCCTTTTGGGAACAACGAATATGCTGAGATTCCCCATGGTAACCATACCCATTATGTCCCTAAGGATCGGGATCTTGATGTTCCAGTTTCCAATTTCCCAACACGCCCTCCCGCCGACAATGAAAGGATTACCCCGGATGGTCGCATCGTTCCAAAGTGAACAATAGTTGCGCCGGAAACCTGAACCATCTTGGTAGATATGCAAGGGAATTATATACGAAAGTCATTCAAAGTCCGGCTCCTCATCACCGGGATCCAATGATCCCAGCATGCTTCCCATCATGTCGGAATAAGTCTGCTCTTCCTTGCCGAGCATGGATGCCTGATGCAGCCCCTCAAGTACAAATTCCCTGAGAACCCAGCGTTCTTTTGCGGAGATGCGCTGTTTTTTAGCAGGCCCGAATTGGTTGGTAATGACTTCATCCAACCCCGAAACCGCACGCAGATACTTCTTGTATGCCGCATCGGACAATTCAGGGTCCAGTGTCAAGGTGTTTCCCTGGGCAAACCATTCCAGGATTTTGCCGTAGGTCTCCCGTTCTTTTCCTTTGAGGCTGGGGTCGGGGAAATAGTCGGCAAATACTTTTCGGATGGCTCGCCCAATGAGAAGCCGCGCGACTTTTTGTGGACCTTCCTGTTCCCCTTCGTACACAAGTTCCAGTTTGCCCGTAATCGCCGATTCTATGTAGTAGAGGTCACTAACTCTGACACAGACTTGTGATTGTTCGTGAAGAGCTGCCCGGCGTTCGGCATTTGCAATCACTGTCTCAAGTGCCGAGCGTGTCATCCGTGCGGATACCCCTGATTTTTGATCTACGTATTCACTCGCACGCGCTTCGAACGCCGCAACTTCAATCACCTGTCGGATAAATTCTGGAATGGTCACACGAACACCATCACGATTTTGCCAAGCCTCCTGATTGGTGATCGCCAATGCAGTGCTGAGCTCTTTCGGGTAATGGGTCAGTACCTGACAGTCAATGCGGTCTTTGAGCGGGGTAATGATGTTTCCCCTGTTGGTATAGTCCTCAGGGTTGGCACTGAACAACATCATCAGATCCAATGGGAAGCGTACATTGAATCCGCGGATCTGAATGTCCTGTTCTTCCATAATATTGAGCAGGCCCACTTGAATCCGTGCCTGTAGATCGGGGAGTTCATTGATGGCAAAGATCCCACGATTTGTACGTGGAATGATTCCAAAATGAATCACTTCCTCATCCGCATAGGTGAGCCGCCGGTGCGCAGCCTTAATCGGATCAATATCTCCAATCAGGTCGGCAATAGATGTATCCGGGGTTGCCAGCTTTTCTGCGTAGCGCTCATTCCGGTGAAGCCATGCAATCGGCGTTTCTTCACCCTCGTTGGCGATCCGATCACATGCGAACTTTGATAAGGGGGAGAAGGGGCTATCGTTGAGCTCACTACCGGCCACCACAGGGATATATTCGTCAAGCAGGAGAGGGATCAGTCGGAGTATTCGACTTTTTGCCTGGCCCCGCAATCCGAGAAGAAGAATATCATGGCGGCTCAGAATTGCGTTTTGGAGTTGAGGGATCACGCTCCTGTCATATCCAAGAATGCCTGGAAATACCTCACTCCCATCATGAAGGCGCTCCAGTAGGTTCCGGCGGAGTTCGTCCTTGACGGACTCCACTTTGTAGGAAGATGCTCTCAGATCTCCCAGTGTCTTGATATCTTCACGTTTAACGCTCACTGTATTCATGTTTGTATTGGAGGTGTCCATAGATACACTCGGATGGAGGGCTCCGGTGCCACAAGTGCAACTGCCAGTTGATAGGTCCCATCCGGGTTCAGCTTCGCGGCCAGATCAATCGGGTAAAAGTTTTTGATGTAACCAGGGTCGGCTTCTATGAGTATGTGTTGGAGCATTCCGAAGCTGTCATAGACATCCACACGAATCCAGCCGGCGCGCTGGTTCAGGACGAACCAGAATTCCCCCGCTGTTGCGGCTGAGCTGGTGATGAGGGGGGCGCCCCGGCCCTGTCCCTGATCGAATGCATAGGTACGTCGCAGCATCGGTGAATCGAAGCCCCTCCACCGCAGTGTATCGGGGCCGTCCAATAAATCTTCTGTCCAGATCAAAGCCCATGGGTAGAATCCACTCAGACTCACAAGTTGATCGTCAAAGTTACGCAGAAATCCTGCATGCTCCCAGGAAGATCCATACAAAACAGATTCTTGAATCGGATTTCCGGTTCGGTCCAATGTCCAAAGAAAATGGGTTGTATCGCGTGTAACGGCCTTGAGGTACAATTTATCGTCGTTTGCCAGAACATACTGTAATGACTTTGGAGGCACCTTTTCGGCAAGGATGGAGTCCACACTCACTCTGTTCACGACAAAATGGAACCGGTGCGTCTCTGGATCAAAGATAATGAGGGAGTCAGATCTGGATCCGGCAAGGTAAGGAAAACTAGTATTAGGCAACGAAAAAGAGGCCTCGACGGTGCCGTCCAGATCAAACACAAAGATGCGCCCACTTTCCGTATCACTCGCATAAATTCGATCACCTTTGCCAAACAGTATGGTCCGGGGATATTCCAGATCCGTTCCACGAATTACATCTGGAGATGCAAGGGTATCCGGCAGGAATCCAGCTGCAATGGTTCGAGACAGAGAGTCTGCGGGAGATATCGTCTGCGATTCAATCCGGTGACAGGAGGAGGGAAGACATCCTGCGAACAGAATACAGAAGACAAGACTCAGACAGCTGGATTTGATGTGAGATGCGTTGATCAACCTTCCCGCCGTCCAATTTGCAAGCTTAACTGCACCCTTCGGTTGTTCCGTAATACATGATAGGTGACCACGTCTCCCGGCCTGAAATCAAATATTCGGGCGACATAGTCATCCTGGTTTGAGATCGACTCATCCTGAAGCGCCACGATGAGATCATAGGGCAGCAGGCCGGCTTCTTCGGCAGGAGAACCCGAATCTACATCGGCGATCAAAATTCCCCGTGTATCTTCCAGACCCAGAGCTTCAGCGATCTGTGCGGTCACGGCTACGAAACTGATTCCCGTATAATAGGAGCGATCAACCTGGCCGGTTTCACGCAATTCATTGATAATTCTCTGAGCTTTGGCAGCGGGGACTGCAAATCCCAGGCCGACGGATCCTCCACTCTCACTGTAGATTGCTGCATTGACACCGATCACTTCGCCGAGGGCATTGATGAGGGGTCCACCGGAGTTCCCGCGGTTAATTGCAGCATCTGTTTGGATCATGTCATGGTAGATGCGCCCATCCTTGCTTCCAAGGTCTCTTTCGGCTGCACTGACCACTCCAACCGTCACACTGGGAGCTGCTGCTTCAAAGAGTCCAAAAGGGTTTCCCAGGGCGATTGCCCATTCCCCCACGATGGGTTCGGGGGATTCGGAAAAACGTAAATGCTCCAGGGGGCGATCCGGAGAAATCTTTAAGAGCGCTAGATCGGTTGCCTTATCGGCTCCAATTAACTCCGCATCTAGCGTTTTCCCATCGGTCAGCGATACGGTCACCTTGGTCGCATTCCCGGCTACATGGTGGTTGGTCACGATGTAGCCATCCGGCGATATTAAGAAGCCACTTCCCAGGTTCTGGACGCGTCGTTCAATAATTCGCGATTGCCGTTCAGAAAAAAACTGTCCAAAGAAGGGGTCCTGGAAAAAATCCGCGAATGGGTCCCGGTAACGGACTTGTTGCAATTCAATGACGTTGATGCTGACAATGGCAGGGGTCGCAGTTTCTACCGCGCGTGTGATGGCGGTCTGCCGGCTGAGCGTAATCGAGTCATTGACCGCGGCTGCCGACTCTGGCGAAGACAGTTGTGCCTGAGAATGCACGTTTTGCTGGCATCCAGGCAGTATGATGATTAGACAAAGATGTACAAGTACAAGAAAACGTTCCATAGAGCCAAAGATCAGTACTGAATTCTTTACGAGAGTTTAGACGTGTGGTTTCTTTTATTCAGAATTGTATGTGCTGCTCCCAACCCGGCAGCACCAATTTGCCCAAGCTCCCGATTGGCAAAGTGGCCGGACCAGTATACGCCGGGGAACAGGCAATCAGGAGCGGGAAACAGTAACTGATCCAGGTCACGTTCAAAGTGGAGGACATGCCCGCCAGGCACTCCAAATTCATCTGCGATATCTGTTGGTACCCAGAGTTGCCTTGCAAGGATCGGTCGATTGAGGTCAGGGAGTTGATTCAGGATTCGCTCAATCAATAATGTTCGTGTTGGTTCGGCCCATGAGTCGCTTGTCTGGAAAGGGGTTTGCAGCGCATAAATGATCATAGTGCTGTCCTCCTTATGTCTAATAATTTCGAGCGCCTGCTGTGGAGGGATCGTTCCGTATTTGACACAGTCGAAGGCCTGCTCCTGTGCAATCAGGCCGGGAGTCACTCGCGTCCGGGTTGATGAGAGCCAATCCGGGAGTCCATCCATCGCGAGTGCAAGCACTGCACAGGTGCCGCGGGATCGGACCGGGGGCCACTGGTTGATCAGGACAGGGCTCAGTAAATGGTTACGAAGCATTGCAGGGGAGCATGTCGCCAGAATGAATCTGGCGTAGATGGGGGTGTCGTCCTGCAGCAATACATGAGTCCCCCCGGAGTCAGAGCAAATTTGTTTGACCTGAACACCCGTTCGGAGCACAGCTCCACTCGAACGTGCAACAGCTTCCAGTTTCCCAACCAATGAAGCATGTCCATTCGAAACGTTTTCGGTCGCGTGAAGCAATAGTTGGAGTGCTCCAAATGGCGACTGGGGCCCTGCAAAGGTGCGCACAGACAGGGGAACGGCCAGTGCACAGCGTTGCGCCTCACGAAGATCAAACTCATTCAAGAGATCTGCACAACTGAGCGGGACCCATCTGGCCAAATCTTTGATCCGCGTTTTGAGCAGGGCGGTCAGCCAGCCACTTTTATTCCGCAGGGAAGCGTGTTTCAGAGGAACGCCAAGCAGTGTTTTCAATGTATTCCCGGCATCTGCAAGAGCAGGTAGAGTTTCGACCTCAAAGGGTTCATG
>CBDBMQ010000033.1:0-82500 GCA_965207565.1 Rhodothermales bacterium
GTGGTCAACAGATACCATTCAATCCGCGTTGCATTTTCCGGCGGATTGAGTTCACGCAGATGAATTCCCCAGACCTCCATGGGGCTTGCGTACGGTCCCTGGTCGGAGGTAGAGTCACGTTGCAATACCGCAAACTCCATCCGGGCATTTCGTGCCGGACGACCTTTATGAGTGACCCGCCCCGACTTCATCCGACGACTCAACTGCTCCACCGACAACTCCATCACATCCGCAGGCGACCCCTTTCGCATCGCCTTAAATAATCGCCCCTCGTCTGTATTCAGCTTCCGGTCGTGCTTGGCCCGAACCAATAGATGCGTCCGCTTCAGCGTCCGATGCGCAGACAAAATCTCGAACGCATCCGCTTCCCGATCCATCACACAAACCACCTTGGTCTTGCGTGGCAGCGTCTCGGCTGCCTCGTCAATGTCAGACAGACCGTGTAGCCAACTTTGGGTTTTTGGGTTCTCTGTCCCATAGGCACATCGCAACACCCCCAACGGTAACCCCTCGTCATTCAGGGCGATCGTTGCATGCAGACACACCCCGCGGGCTTTCGCAGAGGTCTGGTTCTGTCCAATGATATCCAGTCCCTCGGTGTCCGAACGCGTACTGTATGAGATCTTGGTTCCGTCCTGAACACACAAAACCGTCTCCTGGGTTCGCATTCGCTCAATCGTCCGCTGGCGATGCGGGAACAGAATCTGTGCCGGGGTGATCCCACGTTCGTCGGCCCTCTCCCAAAAACGCCAGTAGGCCCGAACGTCCTTGATATTGCGCTCGGGGGTTGTGGTGACAGGATTGCCCATCGTCTTTGCCGCTAACTCCGCGTTTTTTACCAAACGCACATTGAGACGCCGATCCCCGAGATCCGCACCACCAAACTCCTGTTCCGCCCACCGATCGCTGTCCAGACCTGCGCCCACCTCCAGCCGAGGGCGCAATTCCACATACGGCACGGCCAAGTGCGTGCGCCAGTTTGGATCCAGTTCATAGGCAAATACTTTTTTCTGCGGGCGCGTGCGTGTCTTCGAGGGTGCATGGCGGCCCCGCCCCTGCGTGAGTCCCAAATATCGGAATCCCGCCGCTCGAAAACAAGTCCCCTCCTGATCGGGTCCCACAAAGGTCTCTACCACATAGGGGGAATACCCATACGTTGCCATAAAATCGGAGGGCAAGCGCCGCAGCACTCGTCCCAACGCGTGGCTCGCCAGGTTCTTGCAGAACACGTCTGGTCGAATCAGAAAACGACTCAGGTTCACCACACGGTTCAAATTCTCCGCGCGCTTTGGATGATCCCACGCCATCCATTGATCCCGAGCCTTGAGATACAACGCCGCAGCAGAAAAACCGACCACACCCAGTTCGCCATGCGAACTCCGAATCAGGTAGCGCTGCTGCGCGCCCGCAAAGGTGGTGCTCCCCTGTGGATGCTCCGCATCCAGAAGTGTATTCCAGATCGCTCGATCCCCCGAATCGGTGACCAAAATAATCTCCAAATCCTTGATCTCACGGACATCCGTGGGGACATCCAACGCCTTCGGAACCGGTTCATCCAATAGACGGGGACCGCGGACAAACGACGCGGTTTGTGGCTTCGGTAGAGAAAAGTGCCCCTCCGATTCCAGTAACACTAATGCCTTCATGCAACCCGAAAGCCGATGGCCTCCCTGAGCATTCACGAAATTGAACTGCGCACACACAATGCGCCCCAAAGCTCGACGACTCTTGTCTTGATGTGACGCCACCGTTGTCGACAATGCCGGAAGAGCATTACGCAGTACTGTAAGTATCGCGGATTGTGCTTGCATATTGCTAAACTAAGCAATAGGAAAGCCATTGTCAAGTCCCTCCTAAACGTACAGAGCAGACCTAGCAACCGCTTTCGCTGCAGCGTGAGCGATGAGTGCGGCGTACGGGTACGGCGAGTTACCTAGTGCTTGGCAGGAAATACAAAAATTGCCTAAAAATCTTTGATTCAAAGTCTCTGGAGTGGTTTTTGAGGATTGTCTCTGGAGCGAGTTTTTTTGATTTTGGCATTTTCTATGGGAATTGGGTAGTTTGCAGGCGTTCTGGGCGCCTAAACCAGAAATCTTCGCGTCCCATTGGGGGGGCAAAAGCTTAACCCTGTTTGGACTTCGGCGTTGAATTCTTCGAACTATTTCTCTTTTTGTCATGCGTACGGTTTTTCAAACTCAGATGATGATTGGCACGGTTCCCATTGAGGAGATTGAACTGGACCTCAAGAGTCGGGACGATGTGATCGCCTATTTGTATGGTCTCCAGCAGATCTTCAAGGATCCTCGGACCCGTAAAAAGCTGTTTGCTCATCTGGACTCCGGCTACAATCCTATGGTCCGCAAGGATCGTGGACGTCCGGGAATGGACTTGTGGCGGGTCTTGGTATTAGCGGGATTGCGGCAAGCGATCCACTGTGATTATGATCGTCTGGCCCTGTTGGCCAATGGATTGAAGGTGCTTCGCCAGATGATGGGACACAGCGATGAGGATGACACGCAGTACAACCGTCAGACGATCCAGGATAATGTGTCGGCCCTGTCGCCGGAGCTTCTTGAGCAGATCAATCAATTGGTGGTGAACAAGGGGCACGAGGCTGTGGGACACACCGAAGGGGATCTATTGAAGACACGAGGAGACTCCAAAGTCGTCAAAACAAATGTAGAATTTCCCACGGACGTGCGTCTGCTGTGGGATACGATTCGGTGTTTGCTCCGCGAGTGTGTCCGGGTATCGGAGCAGTTGAGGCTTCGGGGCTGGCGGCAGCATGCCTATCTTCAGAGAAAGACGTACGAACTATTTCAGTCTATTCGCACGGCTCGGCAGCACAAATCCAACCACAAGGGAGTGGAGGCATATCTGGAGTACTGTCGAAAGATCCAGGAGAAAGCGGAACAACTGCTTCATGAGTTGGACGCACTTCTTTCTGCGTCCATGGATCCGAACAACGTGGGACAACCTTCCGAATTGGATCCAAAACAGCTGAGTCAACTGCGGAAATCAAAGGCGCGAATCGTGGAATTGGTCGCCTATGTGGTGAAATTTACGGATCAAATTGATCGTCGCATTCTGCGAGGAGAAACGATTCCCCCGCAGGAGAAGGTGTTGTCTATTTTCAAACCGCATACGCGTTGGATCAAGAAAGGGAAGTCTGGCGTGGTATGCGAGTTAGGGGTTCCGGTTGCGATGATTGAGGATGAGCATCAATTTGTGCTGGGGTACGAAATTATCTGGACGGGGACGGATAAGGATGTGGCTGTATCCTTGATTAAGTCGGTGCAGGCGATCTATCCAGACGCTCGGAGTTGCTCCTTGGATCGGGGCTTTTACAGTCCTGCAACGTTTGACGAGTTGGATCAGTTGTTAGAGGTCAACGCAACGCTGAAGAAGGGGCGTTGCACGAAAGAGGAGCAGCAACGTCAGGCAACGGACTCGTTCAAGCAAGGACGGAAAGGACATTCGGCGGTGGAATCTGCGCTGAACAATTTAGACCAACGCGGATGGGATGTGGTGCGTGAAGTGAGTCCAGAGAGCTTTGCGCGGGTGGTCGGTACCGCCGTACTGGCGGCCAATCTCCACCGGTTAGGACGTCTGGTTCGCAACCAAGAACAGGAACGTGCCAGACGCCGCCGACGGCGTGCAGCATAGAAGGCCTCTGAAATCGCGTTAAAACACGACCGCGCGTTCGGCGCGGATGGCAGAGCTACGTTCGGACCGCACGAAATCTACTGGTTTAGCGTTGGAACACGACCAAAACAGACACGGAACGGACCGAATGGATACGGTGCTTCCAATGTTTGTCATATGGCAGAAAAAAATGAGCAAATATTCTTAATTTCTGCTGAATCAAAATCCGAAAAACAGCTATTTCCTGCCAAGCACTACCTAGGCGGCGTACGGGTATGTCGAGTTATTTGTTAGGGTAAAGTACAAAATAAGAAGAACCGCTGCAGCTACATAACCTATGACCAACCCATAAATCGCGATCTTGCCCTGCCTTTTTTTCGCGGTTTCACTATACGCATGTCGAAATATATCCCGTTCGTCCATTTCCAAATCTGCGATCAAATGGACACTAGGTTGGGGGGGATTCAGATATGCAATCAATAGCCCTATTGGTCCAAAGAAGAATCCGAATGCGAACCATTTCCCCATTGATGCTAAATCTGCTTCCTGCTTAGCATCCTGCAAAATATCTTGGATTCGATCTTTCTTTTGTTCGTCCATTTGTGCGCGCGTTTGATGGGATATGGGTTACGCCATATCCTTTTCTTGCTCACTAAAGCTTATGCGCTTAAAGAATGAGCCTTTTTGTGGGGGGTTAACGGTACGGCGAAACAACCAATGTATAATCGGTATGAAAATGGAAAAAGTGAACATATAATTACCCCACGCTACATATGCAATCGAAAGACGTAGTAGATCCAATCCAATTCCAAAGGTCAAAAGAGATATGGCGATAGTCAACATGAAAAACCATGCCGGACTAAAATATTCAGTCTTTTTCGCGACCGGGAAATACATGAAAATTGCGATGACCAAAACTATCGAAACCAATCCGCCCCATAGCAAGTCCATCGCACTATGAGCCCCGTCAAATGCTCGCCAGTAGCTATGAAAGGGGATTAGAGTGTACCCAATCGCAAGAATAGCTATTCCTACAAATTTGTTTGGTCTCTTCATTTTGAACTATGTGTGTATGATATTCCCAATCAAGATACGATTTTGATGGGATTGGGAATGATGGCGATTCTGCGAAAGCAAATGATATATGCGGGGGGCATGGGTATCTGCGTTGAATGCAACGTAATAGGGGTTATGTTTCGCAATTCCCTGGTTCCGGATCGATTTCCCCCCGGATCGCAGGGAAACACATATATCTGGTCAATCTGACCCGCCTAATTCTTTGCTGATCGATGTAGGATGCGGTCAACCGGAATTTAGAGCAAATGATCGCGCGCGGTTGCCCCGACGCGAAATACGGCAATTTTGGGTGCCTATTTCTATCTTGAAATTAAGTTCCTATGAACTCCATTAGCACGACTATTTATCTCACATGGTATATATCGAACGTTGTGAGGGCCCCGGCGTAGTTATCTCGGCTCTGCAAATATTCACGAGGCAGAGGTAATCTTCGATTCAGAACATTATACAGGAGACCAAACAACATGACAAAATTAGCAACCCTCGAAAGCATACCCGTCAGGAAAATCTGGAAGAACGAAGCCAAAGACTTCACTCCGTGGTTAGCTGAAGCTGAAAACGCAAGTTTACTGTTCGAAGAGATTGGTATCACTGCTGAAAACATAAAAACCGAAGAAGGCGCAGGTCGGTATTTCGTCGACATTACGGCTGAGGAAAGTCAGACCAAAAAGAATATTGTTGTTGAAAACCAACTGGAACGAACTGACCATGATCACTTGGGAAAACTCCTAACCTACGCTTCAAGCTTTGACGCATGTATCATCATTTGGGTGGTCAGAGACATCACGGAAGAGCATCAGAAGGCAATTGAATGGTTTAATGACCACATGGACGATGAGATTGCCTTTTTTCTTGTAAAGGTAGAGGTCTATCGCATTGGAGATTCAGAGCCCGCTCCGAAGTTCAATGTGGTCGTGGAGCCCAACTCATGGTCCAAAATTGTAAAGAGACCTGAAACATCTAAACATGATACCGCCACGAAACTAAATCATCAGCGATTTTGGGAGGGTCTCAAAGAGTTCGCTGCCAATTTAGATACAAATTTGAGCATTAGCCGCAAACCAAGACCGCAAGCTTGGTATGACATTTCCGTTGGAAGCAGCGATGCGCATATTTCTTTATCCTTGAATACCATAAAAAACCAAATCTGCACGGATATTTATATCCGTGATAATCAAGAGCTGTACAAGCGTCTCTTGCAGAAGAAAGAACTATTTGAAAAGACCGTGAACGATGAAATTGAATGGCTTCCCCTTGAAAACAAACAGGCATCAAGGATTCGATGTATGCTGCCCGGCGACCCTCATGATGAAAGCCTTCAAGAAAAGTATTATGACTGGATACTAAAACGGTCAAACGAGTTTGTGGATGCGTTTAAGAAGAGTACACGAGGTTAATCTCGAAAGAACATTTCGGAAACGATTCAACCCCTGTAGCTCCCGAAACCAGAACTATATCTCTGGTAGACCAAGTAGCTCTGACGATGCTGTTACCGCACGGGGCCAAGCCCCCTGCAAGTTCAGGGATTAGCTGGAGGGTCTACGATCTTCCTGCACCTGGATCAGTGCCGGCAAAAAGAGTAGCGCAGCCAAGAGTGTCGCCCCAATCCCTGTAATCGCAAGAGCCCCGATCGTGTTCAAACCCGGATGAAAACTCAGGAGAAGTCCCCCAAATCCCACCATCGTCGTCACTGCCCCCATCGTAACATGCTCCCCCGTCGAGCGCAATGTGCGCCAAAGCGTCCCCGCCCCCTCCTCTCGATATCGATGGACTAAATGAGCCCCCGCATCGTTACCAATCCCAATAATTGCCGGAATCACGAACAGATTGTAGAAATTGAGCCGCATACCAAATAGCTGCATAAACAAAATCATCCAGATCACGCCAACAACCAGAGGCATCATTGCCAAGAGTGCCCACCGAAACTGACCAAAATTGATCCACATCAGCAACATCACGATAATCAGCGTCGCCAGCACCATGTACGGGCTCTCCTGCCGCATCAGACGCAGAACATCGGCGGCAACAATGGATGGAGATCCTGCGTGATACGTTTTCCCGTCTGCAATCGTGATGTTTGCTACATCTTCAGCAAACGCCATGGACTTGCGTCCATCTGAGAGCCCCACTCCTGGTAGAATCGTGATATAGCCCCCTAACTCCCCCGTCTTGGACATGAAGCGCTCACTCAAGAGCTCCGGTACATCCTCCACCGCAAGCGGCGTTCGTGTCTGCGCAGCCCTTCGAATGCGTTCCAGGTCGGCATCGGTGGCCAGAACCGGATCTGTCAGCAGTGAATCCCGGATGTAAGCAATCTGGGCAATCCTAGCGGTTTGTTTTTCCGGTTCCAGTGGAAACCGGTCCTGAAGCGTTTCCACACCCCGGATGGTTGTTCGAAAACTGTCTGCATCAATGACATGCAATACGGTATCCCTCTCCATTCTGGCCCGCAACGCGTCCGCAACCGCAGGCGCCTCTGCTGGATTATCCACCACAATGTATGCAGGGTTCCTGCGATTAAAATCGCTGTATGCGGCCGCCACTTTCGAATTGACCGCAATCCAATCCTCATACTCCGGCTCCAAAACAGAAAACCGATATTCAAACTCGACGCCCGGTGCCATGAACAAAGCTATGATCGTAACCAAAGCACACCCCGCCAAAAGCCCACGAGCTCCAACCAAAGGTCCACGTACTACCGCTTTTACCGGATGACTCCGCTCAAAATGCAATACTCCCCAGCGCTCACACAATACCAACAGTGCCGGCAGTACATGAAGAGTGGAAATCAATGCAACCAACACACCGGTCCCCGCCAAGAACCCAAACTCGCTGAACCCTTTAAAGTCTGCTGCCATCAACACATACATCGCAGCAGCGGTGGTAAGTGCCCCCACCGCAATCGCCTGCCCGGTACTCATGAATGTGTTCTCCGCGGCATCCTCCACACTGTGACCCGCCCCCCGCTCCTCTATATAACGTGCATAAAAATGAATTCCATAGTCAATCCCCAACCCAAAAAGAACCAGTCCAAGTGTTGAGCTGAACAGATTCAGGGTCTCATAAGCCAAAAACCCTATCGCCGCCGTCCAGACTAAACTCATCAGAAGAGGAACTCCAATCAGCAATGCCGTCACCGGTGCACGCGCGAGCTCGGACCAGACCGACTTTCTTCCCCGCAGCTGTATTGCCTTGGCGAAGAAGTAAGCCATCAGAACCAGAAGTACCGCGAAAGCCCCTGCACCAAAAGAACCGATAACATCGTCCGTAATGGCCCGCACCTCGATCCGCTGTCTCCATAGTCGACCAGCAAGATGGGTCTGCATCTCTGTGTGGTACGCAGAAGGACCCACCTGCTGGATCACGTTGCGAAGGCGACCGTAAACAGCTTCGATGTAGTCCACATTGGAAGAAGAGCCCGGGACAAAGAAGCGAACGACCAGAATCGTGCTGTCTGCGCTCACCCGATACTCTGGCCCTACAATCTGATCAAAGACCTCTTCCAGAGACTCAACCTCCGTGTCCTCCTCTTCCTCCTCCTCATCCAAGCTGAAAAAGAACGGATTCGCCGCAAGCTTGGCTTCTATGACCTGATCCTCCAACCACGTTGTAAGTGTACTTAATTCCTCATCCGTCGCGAAATACAACCCATTATCCGCCATAAATTCCGTATCCCTCCTAAGCTCTTCCCTCAAAAACAGTGGCTCGTCTGTTATCGAATCCCGCAGTGCCATTGCCTGGGGAACCAGGGCTTCCGCAAACGCCAGATTGGCGGTAAATGAAGGGCTTTCAATTGCCAGATCTACCGAGACTTCCCCTGCACCTATCGTATCCCTGATCTTTTCAAGAGACGCAACACTGGGATAGGACTCTGGGATCAGATTGGCAAAATCCGGGTCGATCGTCAGCCGCCCTGCAAGTAGCACGCTGCCGATCGATATCAAAAGAGCCGTCACCAGCACGAGACCGGGATACCGTACCACAATACGGATCCATCCGCGTAACCGGGCAAAGAGGATCGTCATTCTTCAGAAAGCACTACGATGTCGTCAAAGTATACATCAGCCGCTCCACCTGTATTGTCACTGTCACTCCATACCATGATATAAAGCGGGGATTGTGAAGGTCGCCTGCCAAAAAACATCTCATAATCCTGAGCGACATTCCGTTCAATCTCTATCCACCTCTCTTTGATCTCAAGAGCTGAAGAAACAACCAGTACTTGGAGCTTTCCATAGCGAGCTAATGCCCCCTTGGGCAGTGTACTGCTGTAGGTGTACTTGATCGTACAAGGTCGTCCGAGCCAGTCGTTACACTCAAACGCAACATACAGGGCCGCTGCGGTGTCGTTCAGGTCCCTCCGGTCTTCTTTTGCCCCCTCCGGCAACTGATCCGCCCGCCAGCGCCAGCGTAACCGGGGAAAATTCTCGACATCCCATTCAAGCCCATCCCCTTTTGGCAAGGCGATCTGTACAGACTCTCCTTGTGTATATGCCCGTAAAACCTTTCCCCCCTCTTCCATAACCACCTTCATATAGTCATTGGGTTTGGCATGATCCGGTGGAAGGACTCGCATCATTCTTAACCGGTTGTCTGGTATTCTCCACGAACTGGGAAGACCATTAATTTCATAGCCCTCAAAGTCCTCGATGACCAGAGACTGCTGGGCGAAGACGCTCAGGGTATATGAACCTACAAAAACGAACAGACAAAGGATTATGGTCGCACGCATTTTCGGGAAAGATGCGGGTCTCCTTGACGCATCAAGAAGCTATTTGGTCACAGGCACCGCCTCTTTTGGCATACGAACCGAAAGGGTTGTAAAAAAGAGTAGATTAATCAGCCGATTTACTAGTGCCACCGCACCAAAGAGTGCAGCGATGTGTGCTTCGGAGACCGTCATCGCTCCCGCAATGCTCACCGCAACCGCCATCGTCAACAAGTCCTGGTTCGGTATAAACGGAAGCCTGTAGACAATAATGGAAGCTGCTGCATATGTAAACCATGTTTCCAAAGGAACTTCAGGCATTGCAAGATGCCACATGGTGATTTCTAGGACCTGTCTTACAAGCACACGTGCAACATGAAGCCCAAAAACAATGCGTGCTTGCTTCCACGGCATAGAGAAAAGCCATTTCCGGCGTGTAAACACGATCACGAACAGGATCAAGGTGCCTCCGATTCCTCCAATCAGGACGGCTGCCTGGGTTTCTCCGATCAGATCCCGCACATTCACCTGTCCCTCCAAGGCAAAAAAAGCAAACAGCAGTACTGCGATCAACGTCGAGGCAACTGCTGAAATAATATTCATATCACGAATACACTCCATTAGCGCCCGACTCCGCATCGCGACATGATCCCGTGCCCAGGCAAAGATGTATACTTCACCGGAGTATCCCAAAACATCTCTGTTCAGGATGCGCTTCTTGATGAAGGCCCGGATTGCAGGACCTGGACGGAAATCCCATACAACCCGGTAAGCCAAAAACTGTATCGTGGGCAAAAGGAAGTACAGTACAACCAGCAGCACATAGAACCCGGGATTCCGCGGCAGCCCCTGAAACACGCTGCGGAATTCCACCTCGCGCAATTGCCACACCATGAACAAAACAATGCTAATGGTGAAACTTATCCGTGCAATGCGTAAAATGCGCTTGCCTCGTCGCGTAGTGCTCAATTTTGTTAGCCGTTCCTGTATCTGCATGATCGGGGCAATGACCTTTCCGTGGATTCTCGGAATGAAGGTCTATATTGTATCTTTACGAAATTCTTTCTGTCACCTGCATCCTGGCTATGATTCAGCAAAAACCCGGCCACTCATTTGAGTCTCTCAAGATTGGCGATTCGTATGACTTTCATCGTTTCATTAGTGAGGATGATGTCCTGACATTCGCCCAGATCACCGGGGATGACAACCCTCTCCATGTGGATGCCGAATACGCCGAAAATACTCGCTTTGGGGATCGTATTGTCCATGGCATATTCCTTTTGGGGCTCATCTCCAAGGTTCTTGGACGTGACTTCCCCGGCCCTGGGAGTGTGGCAGTCTCTATTTCATGCCGGTTTCTGCGTCCTGTACGTGTCAACTCAGAAGTACGTGTTTCGGTCAAGATTATTGAAAAATTAGAGCAGCGGCGCTATGCGAAGGTGGAAACTTTCGTGTTCACCGATGCCAATAAAAAGGCTTTAGTTGGAGAAGCGACCATTATTCCTCCGGCGGATCCGCAATGATTTCTCCGTGGAGAACTTGAATGCATCGGTTGGAGGCTCCCTTTTGCGTGACACGGGAGCGTAATCTTTCGGCATCTGCAACGGTTACAATGCTCTGTCCTGTAGATGCGTCCTGCAACCAATCTAAAATCACCTCGGTCCGCTCTGGGTCCAGGGAATCAAATACATCATCAAGTAGCAGAATCGGTTTTTCTTCCAGCCGGGAGTCCAAGTAATGGTACTGCGCCAACTTGAGTGCAATTGCAAATGAACGGTGCTGTCCGGTTGAGGCAAAGCGTCGCACCGACTGCCCATTCAGCTTAAAAACCAGTTCATCGCGATGAGGGCCTACGGTCGTTCGTCCCAGTTCTCTGTCGCGGTCGGCCGCTTCCCCAAGCGCGGACATAAGCGCCTTCTCCGCCTCTTCGGCAGACGAATGTTCCTCTTCTGGAATGGGACCCTGATAGGTAATCACCGGTTCTTCAATCACCTCTCCGAGCTGTTGCCATGCACGCTTAAGTTCTTCACTGAACTTCTGAAGAAAGGCGGCACGCAAGGCAACAATTCGCCCTCCAAACCGGGCCAGAACGGCATTGAGCGGTACAATCATGTCCATGTCCAACGGACGCATACGATTGCGGACCAAATATTCATTGCGCTGCCTCAGGGCACGACGGTATCCGATGAGGTCTTCCAGATGAGCCGGCCTCGCCTGACTAAGCATGCTGTTCAGAAATTTTCGACGCTCCTCCGGTCCACCATACGTTAAGTTCTGGTCACTTGGTGCAAAAAGAACCATCGGAACAACCCCAACAACATCCGCTAGTCGATCAAGCGGAGCACCGTTGATGAACATTCGCTTTCCTTGTCGGACAGCAAACGCAATCCGTATTTCCACCTCACGCCGCAGGGATCCCTCAAATTTGCCTTCAACCTCAAAAAATGGCTGGCTGCGCCGAAGCACATAGCGATCTACACTGGTTAGAAAACTCTTGGAAAGGCAGAGGTAGTGAATCGCCTCCAGGATATTGGTCTTGCCCGCGCCGTTTGGTCCGTACAGCAGGTTAATCCCAGGCGCCAATGTCAACCTTGTGTCAGCATGCGCCCGCATACTTCGAAGACAGAGTGAGCGCAGGATCATAACATCAGTTTATGGGACGGTTACGCAAACTTGGTATATTCGTTCGCATATTGGTTCATTTATACGACCAAAGAGTATACCGGCTTTTTACTCCTATCCATCCATGACGGTACCTCCACCTCTGTTCAAGGAGCTTCAAAGCCTGGTTACCGAGCAGCGTAATCCGCGCTCAATGAATATTGACAACGCGTCTGTAGAGGAAATCCTTGCGATTATCAATGCAGAAGACCAGCTTGTCCCCAAAGCCGTGAAGGAAGAACTTCCCTACATCGCAAAAGCGGTGGAAATTGTAACGGCAGCGCTGGAAAGCGGTGGTCGCCTGATTTATATTGGAGCGGGCACCAGTGGGCGTCTCGGAATTCTGGACGCATCCGAATGCCCTCCTACGTTTGGATCTTCTCCCGAAGATATTCAGGGGATTATTGCCGGTGGTAAGGAAGCTGTTTTCCGGGCACAGGAGGGTGCCGAAGATGTAGCCTCCGATGGCGCAGAGGCCCTTCGCGCAAGAGGATTACACGCAAATGATGTGGTTTGCGGTATCGCGGCAAGCCGACGTACCCCCTTTGTGGTAGGAGCAATGGCTGAAGCTCGCGAAATTGGATGCAAGACGCTATTCATCACCTGCAACCCCCGTTCTACATTTGATCTGGATGTGGATGTGGCGATCTGTGTCGTTGTGGGCCCGGAAGTCATCATGGGATCCACCCGCATGAAAAGTGGAACCGCTCAGAAACTGGTCCTCAATATGATCACAACCGCTTCTATGATTCGCCTGGGGAAAGTGTATCAGAATATGATGGTCGACCTGCAGATGACCGCCGAAAAACTGACCCAGAGATCCCGCCGCACGGTTATGACCGTTACCGGACTGAACTATGAGGAGGCAACGAAAGCACTTACAGCCGCCGACGGCCATGTGAAAACGGCTCTAGTCATGATTCTCGGGGATGTTTCAAAAGAGGAGGCCCTGGAAAGACTAAACAAATCGAATGGATTTGTGCGAGGAGCTCTGGAGTAGCCTTTATTAAATTCAAAAATCGTTTGAACGGCGCAATGTTTCACGTGAAACACTATAAAGTACGCTTTTGGTTTGGCTGATAATCCGTTACAACGACTGTCTCCCCGGCTTTCTCGGGCTCCTTCTTTTCGGGCGTTTCGCGCATGGTGTACGCAAACCAGAGGAGCACAGGTGTGTCTCCTGCAGGATTCACCTGGATCGTCGCCTGCATTTTTGCTACAGCACGCCTGGAAATCTGGACGCTCTCTGGCCTGTATTCTGCCAGAATCAGAAGATGCACGCTTACTGCACAGTGATTTGACGGAACTGGGCCTGCCAAGCCTTTTGTTTCCTCCGTTCGGATCCACACCGTACGATGATGAGCAGGTTGAGGATTCGGCTCCTATGATCCGGCGGCATGATGTGCTGCAACAACTTGACACCCACACGCAGACCGTGGTGGTTGCCGGCCTGCAGGCGGTCCTGGAGCGGATGCCTGCACCAGAAAAAACGCTGGCGCAGTCCGTTACCGTACGTGTACAGGATCGTATCCCACCGGATCAACTCGTTGACCTGCTTGCTGATAAGGGGTTTATCCGCGTCTCATTTGTGCAGGAGGCCGGCGAATTCGCATGGCGAGGCGGGATTGTGGACGTATTCCCGTTTTCCGGTGGACTGCCTCTGCGCCTCGAGTTCTTCGGCAATGAGCTCGAGTCAATCCGGGAATTCGATGCCGTCAGCCAACGATCTGTCAGCCGCCTGCGCAGCGCCCGGCTGGTTCCCCAACCGATCCATGCCTCCAAGGAATCTCCATGGATTTCTTTGCCGGATTCGATCACCGATGATGCCCTCCTGGTTCTTTTTGAAGAACCCCGACTAAACGAAATCGCCGATGCCGTCTGGCAGGATGTTCAAAAGCGATACAAGTCAAAAACGCGATCCGGGGCGGAATGTCCGGCTCCAGAATCACGATATCTGACGCCAGATGTACTCTCTCGCAGCTATGCATCAAAGACCCAAGTTCATGTTCACGCATCGGATTCGAGTCCCGACACCGTGATCCAGGTCGGCGCTCGTCCACAGCCCTCCTTTGGCGGTCATATGGATCTCGTTCGCTCGGACTTGACAGAGCCCGGCCGGAAGCACACCTACGTCATCTGTGATAGCTCCGCCCAGCAAAAGCGTTTAGAATCGTTGCTGGACGAGTTGGAGGATTCCAACAAGTTGACCTTCCTGATCGCATCACTTCACCGCGGGTTCTCGCTGCCAGGCATTGGCCTTGCAGCTTACACCGATCACGAAATATTCGGCCGTTATTTCCGCCCACGCACCCGAAAAGCCTCTCGTACGGGCGGGATCCGCCTCCAGGAGTTGCAAAACCTTAAGCCCGGGGACTTTGTTGTGCACAAGGAATTCGGAATTGGCAAATTTGCGGGGCTTAAAGTGATCACGGTCAAGGGGCGCCGTCAAGAAGCCGTGCGACTCATCTACGCGCGTGACGATGTCGTATTTGTGAATGTGAACGCACTGCACAAGCTCAGCAAATATGCGGGAAAAGATGGTCAAGTTCCTTCACTGACCCGATTAGGATCAGGACAATGGGAACGCACCAAAACCCGAGCAAAAAAGCGGATTAAGGATATTGCACGGAGGTTGATCAGCCTCTATGCCCAGCGTAAATCTTCCGAGGGGTATGCTTTTTCGTTGGATTCAATCTGGCAAAAAGAGCTGGAAGCTTCTTTTCCGTGGCAGGACACCCCCGATCAATATGAAGCGTCGGAGGCGGTTAAACGTGACATGGAATCTGCGACCCCGATGGATCGCCTGGTTTGCGGCGATGTTGGTTTTGGAAAGACGGAGGTCGCAGTTCGAGCTGCATTTAAAGCCATTCAGGATGGGAAACAGGTTGCATTATTGGTGCCTACGACCGTACTGGCCCGACAGCACTACCTCACGTTTTGTAAACGACTGGAGCAGTTCCCCGTGCGGGTCGAAGTGCTCTCACGCCGTATCAAGGGCGCAGCCGTCCGAAAACTGCTTGCTGATGTGAGCCAGGGAAAAGTGGATATTCTTGTTGGCACCCACCGGCTGGTTTCCAAGGATGTCTCCTTCCCGGATCTGGGGCTTCTGATCATAGATGAGGAACAGCGGTTCGGGGTTCGAATCAAGGAAAAGCTGCGTGAACTGCGCGTCAATGTGGATACGCTGACCTTGACCGCGACTCCAATCCCCCGTACGCTGCAATTTTCTCTCATTGGTGCCCGCGATCTTTCTATCATCGGTACCCCGCCACCAAACCGGCAACCCATTCACACGCAAATTCATTCCTCCGACTGGGCTCTTATCAGTGATGCGATTCTCTATGAAGTCAATCGCGGAGGGCAGGTCTTCTTTATTCACAACCGTGTGGCTTCCATTGGAGACATGCTCATCAAGCTGCAGGATCTTGTACCGGGTGTCCGCTTTCGCATTGGTCACGGCCAAATGCCCGGCGCAGAGCTTGAGCAGGTCATGACTGACTTTGTTGACCACAAGTTTGATGTCCTGTTATGCACTTCCATCGTGGAGAACGGGCTTGATATTGCAAATGCCAACACCATTATTGTTGATCGGGCACACCTATTTGGCCTAGCGGAGATTCATCAATTGCGCGGGCGGGTCGGTCGCAGTGACCGCAAAGCATTTTGCTATTTACTGGTCCCTTCTATTCATGCTCTGAGCCGACATGCTCGCCAGCGCCTGCAGGCCGTTGAGCAATTCAGCGACCTTGGAAGTGGATTCCATCTAGCCATGAGGGATCTGGATATCCGGGGCGCAGGAAATATTCTCGGCGGAGAGCAAAGCGGTTTTATTGCAGACCTTGGGCTTGATACGTATTACCAGATGCTGGATGAAGCCGTTCGAGAGCTACGAAATGAGGATTTTTCCGAACTCTTCAAGAATGTTGACCTCCCGCTTCCGGAAGACACCGTCGTTGATCTTGAGGTGAACGCCTCCCTCCCCAAACCTTATGTAGCCAGTGACCTCGAACGCCTAGCCCTCTATCGTAGGATTGGAGAAGCTGCAGAGCAATCTGGACTTGACGAGTTGGAAGCGGAGATTCGTGACCGGTTTGGCCCACTTCCGGCTCCGGCTTGTCAACTGTTCCTGGGAGCTCGCATGCGGCTGATCGGGCAAACCCTGCGTCTTCCCCGGGTCTCATACCGGAACCAGCGGCTGTTTTTACGCCTGCCCGACAACCATGAGGATCAACAGTTCTACCTGGAACGATTTGATTCCTTTTTAGAGGTACTCGACACGCTTCCGAATCAATACGTTCTCAAAGAATCAAAGGCAGGCAAAATGCGCGCTATTCTGCAGGACGTTCTATCGGTGGAGGCGGCTCACGAGATTCTTTGCCAACTGGCAGTGAAGCAGGCCTCACCTGAACCACAAAGCGGGAAGATTCCGGCACTTGCACCTGTTTGATTTGAACCGTCGGGAACGCCGCTACCAGGTCCTTGTGTTCAGCCCTTAGGTCACCTCCTTTAAGACAATAGAGAATCCCTCCCGGTGTCGCAGCACGCGTATGCCACTGCCATAGGGTGCGAAGCGAGGTAGTCGCTCGAGACACGCTGCACTGAATCTCAAAGGGAAACTCCTCCGCCTGGCCATGCCACGGATATAAATTCGGCAAATCCAGCTCCCGCTTGAATGCCTTGACCGCATGAACTTTTTTCTGAGCCGCATCAACTGCATACACCTTCACTTCCGGGAGCATGACCGCCATGGGGATCGCAGGCAGCCCTCCCCCCGTGCCCCAGTCTACAAGTGAAGATCCCGCGGTAAATGGCTGCTCTACAAAGGCCAGACACTCCTTAATATGTTCGATAAACTCTTCCGTTGTCGTGCGCCGCGAGAGTAAATTCAACCGCTTATTATAGTTCTGCAAGAGATTGGCGTAGGATTGAAGCTTTTCCCGCTGCCAGGATCGCATTGGCAGCGAAAGATGTTTCACGTGAAACATTGTGTTTGTCTGCTTTCTCTCAGCGCTCCAAGAGCACCATCAAAACGGCAATATCCGCTGGGCTTACGCCGCTAATTCTCGAAGCCTGTCCGAGCGTTTCGGGTTGAATTTTGCTTAATTTTTCCCGGGCTTCCATGGTAATATTGTTGACTTCTGCAAAGTTGAAACTCCGGGGGATTTGTCGGCTCTCCATCGCGATCATCTTCTTTGCTTCTTCCTCCTGCCTCGCTACATATCCGGCGTACTTGATCGAGATTTCTGCAAGTTGCTCGACCGGCTCCATTCCTGGAGCCGGGTCCACGATCTGACTGACAATCCCGGCCGCCTCCAACAGATCCTTCAAGCCCACCTCTGGACGGCGCACGATCTGAATGGCCTTGACCGGCTCATTGATTGGAGTCGTTCCAGATTCTTTCAAATAACAATTACATGTTTCAGGATGAATTGTATGCTCTGATAATCTAGAAATAATTGCTTTTATCGCTTCCTGGCGTGTTTGCATGCGCTGATAGCGGGCTTCGGATACCAGCCCGAGGCGTTGTCCCAAGGGTGTGAGTCGCTCGTCTGCGTTATCCTGACGAAGCAGCATACGATGTTCTGCCCTGGACGTGAACATCCGATATGGCTCCTCCGTCCCTTTGGCAATCAGGTCATCAATCAGGACACCGATGTACGCCTCCGATCGGCGAAGAATCACTGGACTTTCCGCGCCCAGCCCGCGGACTGCATTGATCCCCGCCATGAGTCCCTGCGCAGCCGCTTCCTCATACCCGGTCGTGCCGTTGATCTGTCCTGCAAAAAACAACCCGCGAATCTTCTTCGTCTCTAGGGAATACTGAAGCTGATGAGGTGGAAAATAGTCATACTCTATCGCATACCCCGGGCGCAGCATATGGACCTGCTGCAACCCCGGCACCCTGCGCAGGGCCTGCTCCTGGATTTCTTCCGGCAAACTCGTTGAAAATCCGTTTACGTACACCTCTGTTGTTCGTCGACCTTCCGGCTCCAGGAAGAGCTGATGTCGCTCCTTTGCAGCAAACCGATCAATCTTGTCTTCGATGGAAGGGCAGTATCTCGGACCCGTACCCTCTATCCGCCCCGCAAACATTGGGCTTTGCTCAAATCCCTTTCGCAGGACTGCATGCACCTCCGGGTTGGTCCAGGTGAGATGACAGCTGAGTTGATCCCTGGTCAATTCATCGGTCATAAAGGAGAAGGGGCTTGGATTTTCATCTCCTGGTTGCTCTGCCGTTGCAGTGTAGTCAATCGTGCTTCCATCTATACGTGGTGGCGTACCTGTCTTCAGCCGACCACTTTCAAACCCTAATTCATGCAGTTGGCCGGTCAGTCCAGTGCTTTGCCGCTCCCCCATACGTCCACCCCCAAACTGGCGCTCCCCAACATGGATCAAACCATTCATGAACGTACCGTTTGTGAGGATCACGGCCTTTGCACCATAGGTGCGGTCCAGCCGAGTCCGTACTCCACAAACCCGGCCATGGGCCACCTCAAGGGCCGTGACCATGTCGGCACGCATATAGAGTTCCGGGATGTTTTCCAGGGCTTGGCGAACAAAGGTTGCATACTCAATCCGGTCTGATTGTGCCCGGGGCCCCCACACCGCCGGCCCCTTCCGGCGATTCAGCATCCTGAACTGAATCCCGGCCGCATCTGCTGCAGAGCCCATGATGCCTCCCAACGCATCAATCTCCCGTACAATATGCCCCTTACCAATTCCGCCAATTGCTGGATTGCAGGACATCCGGCCAATCGCTTCCAAGCTCATAGTAACCAGAAGCGTGCGAGCACCCATACGGGCGGTGGCCGCCGCCGCCTCTGTCCCTGCATGCCCGCCACCAACCACAATAATGTCAAAGCTTGAGTCCATCCCTGTGTTACTTACCGATACAAAATCTCGAAAAGATTGTCCCCAGTACCGTTTCGTTAGTGATAACCCCGGTAATCATCCCCAGTTCACGCGCGGCAGCTTGCAGATCCAATGAAAAAATATCCGGTGGCTGATTTGCACTCAGAGATGCTCTCGCATCCAAAAGTGCCTGGTGTGCACTCTTTAGATGGGTTTTATGCCTTGCATTGATCACCGTTCTGGATACGTCCGCATTCCCATAGCTCTTTATCGCCTGCTTGAGCAGTGCACGAACCAGAGGCTCCACCGCCTTGGGTCCACCAATTGCCGTCAACTGCAATCCCTTCCTTTTTTCCTTCGGGACAAGATCTGCCTTGTTTCCGACCAGGATCACCGGCGTGTTGTCCAGACCGTTCAATGCGGTCTGGTCTTCTTCTAAAAACCCGCAGGCAAGATCATAGACATAAACCACGATGTCTGCTTTGTTGATCATTCGATAGGCGCGCTGAACGCCTTCCTGCTCGATGGAGTCTGTGCTTTTTCGCAGCCCTGCGGTATCCATAAAACGAAAACGTAATCCCCCCAACTCGGCATCGACCTCCAGTACATCCCTGGTCGTCCCTGGCTCTTCGCTTACAATTGCCCGGTCACGACCCGAAAGACTATTCAGTATTGTGGATTTCCCTGCATTCGGTCGACCGGCAATTACAACCCGGACTCCCTCTCTCACGACGGTCCCAAGCCGTGTTGACTCAAGTAATTCCTGCACCTGTTCCAATGCGTTTTCAATCAGATTGCGGAGCGTGGTCCGATCCGCAAATTCAACATCCTCATCGGTGAAATCAATTTCGAGTTCCGCCAGTGCGCACAATTCGAGGATCGCCGTCCGCAGTGCTTCAAGTCCTTCTGAATAGTGCCCTTCATAGGCTGCCAAGGAAACCCTGTGTGCCTGCTCACTGGAGGCATGGATTAAGTCAGCGACTGCTTCTGCCTGGGCAAGATCCATTTTTCCTGCCAGGAACGCACGTTGCGTGAACTCGCCCGGCCGTGCCAGCCGGGCACCCTGGTCGAGGAGGCTTTGCAGCACTAATGCCGCCACATAGTCCCCTCCATGACTGGTAATCTCCACTACATCCTCTCCGGTTGCGGTACGGGGCCTGCGAAATACTGTCGCAACAACCTGATCAATCCTAGAGCCCTCAGGACTCTTCCACATCCCGACATGGGCGGTATGGGACGCAGCGGTCTCAAGGTTGTGCCCCGAAAAGCAGGTGGAGGCGATTAGACAGGCCTCGGGCCCGGACACACGAACTATTGAAAGCGCCGCAAGACCGGGTGCGGTCGCAATCGCCGCAATCGTATCCTGGGCGAGCATGGTGAATTATTTACGAGCCTTCTTTCCAGAGCCTTTGACCACTCCTCTTACCGGCTTGATTTTGCTTGATTTTTTGACCACGGTTTTTTCTGACGCAGCTTTTTTCTTCATCGATTTATTGATGAACTGCTGCTGCGCCGCCGAAAAAACGTTGTAACAGAAATAATATAAGCTTAGTCCTGATGGCAATCGATTGAAAATCACGAAAATCATCACCGGCATCATATACATAAAGATTTTTGCCTGCGGCCCGGATGCAGGGGTTGCCTGCATCCGCATCTGCACGATCATAGACAAACCCATGAGAATCGTGAAGCCTGCAACGAAGTCCCCGTAAAACGGAATGGCAAATGGCAGATTCAAGATTACATCTGGAGCGGACAGGTCAGGAGCCCAGAGAAAGCCCTGCTGTCGAATTTCGATGGATTGCTGCAAGAACTGCCACAGAGCAATGATGATGGGATACTGCAACACCATCGGCAAACAGGCTCCCAGGGGATTGGTACCGGACTCGCGATACATCTTGATGGTCGCCTCCTGCTGCTTTTGCGGATTGTCAGGATATTTTTCCTTGATCTCTTGCATTTTGGGTTGCAGTTCCCGCATTTTCGCCATACTCTTGTAGGAGCTGAGCGTCAATGGAAGCAGGACCGCCTTGATCAAAAGGCAAAAGACGATGATCACCAGACCATAACTGTCAATGATGCTGCTCAGGAAGCCGAATACTGGAATAAATACCGCAATTGCGAGCGGCCTTGTCATCCACTCAAAAGCATCCCAGCCATAGTCTACCATCCCGTAGACACCATCATAGCGACTGATCTTGCGGTATTCGAGGGGACCCAGGTAGATTCGGTAGGTATCCGGGGCTTCATCCGGGGGGCCAACAAACAGGCTGGCACGAAAGTCTACGATCACCTCCGGGTCATCAGCCTCTCCGAGACGCTCACCTAGCAACTCCGCTTCTCTTGCCGGCTCATCGGCCACAACCACTGCGCCGAAGTATTTATTTTTAACCCCGATCCAGGACACATTACCCCGAAGCGTCCGATCTGCGACCTGGTTTCTCTGTAAATTAATTCCCTCCACATCATTCCCACTTCGGGCATATGCACCGACCTTGTTGACCTCTTCTTTTCGATAATCCACATCTTCACTGAACGGGATTGCACCATTCCAGACCAGCTCATATCCTTCCGCCGTCTGGAATCCGGCTGCATTGAAGTGAGCGACTTCCAGACCGACCTCGTAGTCCCCGGGAGTGAACGTGTAGGTCAACCGCAGACGACCACTGCCAATTGCAGCTTCAAAGACCACGGTGGCTGGGCTCTGGGTTGCATTGATCGTATCGGTTGAGTCCCGCTGCGTAAACAGTATGGTTCGTGTATCAATATTGCGCGCACCGGGCGACTGAAATCCAATACTGATCGCCCCGGGACCGGTGCTATCTACCAGTTGAACCCGGCTGACCTGATCGTACCTGAAATACTCTTTGAGTTCAAACCTCTTCAGGGTTGCCCCCAAATCTGAGAGTTGAGCAGTATACAGATCCGTTTCCACTGTTATTTCCCGTGCTGCCTGTGCAGGGATCACGGTAGCTGGAACAGCAGCCGGATCCGACACGATCTGTTCCGCTTGAAATTCATTTGCAGGCTGCGTCCCCTCCTCCATCGGTTGCTCTGCCCCCTCCTCCACCGGCTCTGGAGGCGGTGGGGAAGGCATCATCATCATCCACACGATCATGATCGCCGTGATCATCACGACTGCGATTATCGTATTCCGGTCCACGTGTCAATCTCCCTTATTTAATGATTGATGCAGAAGGTGCATCGCCTGCAAGAGATCATGGGAAAGTCCCTGGTTGCGATTGGAACTGTATCCGAGGACCATTAGCGTGAGCGTCCGTGCTGCAGGGATGGTTTGGAACCCGATGAGATCCTGATGCTTGCGCCAGGTTTCCCGCATCTGGCGTCTAATCCGATTGCGCTGCACCGCATTCTTGCACCGGCTAGGCGCGAAGCCAACCTGTATGCGTGCACCCGTCCCTGTCGTGCTACGAGGAACAAAACGATATAGGATTCGGATACTCCCTGCCACCAAAGATCTGGTGTCGGAGGCGGACCGCTCAAAAAGTGGCGCAATCAACCGCCGACGCTTCAGTCGCATCGAACGCGGAAACCGCTGCTCAGCAACCGTCGTCATTCACTATTTGCCAACGTAACGATCGCTTACTGAAAGACTCTTGCGCCCTTTCCGGCGACGTCTTGCCAACACATTGCGACCATCCTTATCTGCCATTCTCGAACGAAACCCGTGCTTATTACGGCGCTTTCGACGACTTGGTTGGTACGTGCGTTTCATGGAACTCTATTTATTCATATAATAAGATGAATGGGGCCGCAGAATCTTGTCAGTTCAACACCTGACTCACCCTTTCACGGCCCCACATTTTGCCTTTAACGCACCTTATGAGTATTTTGCTTCTTTTTGCGGGAATAGCTCAATCGGTAGAGCGTCAGCTTCCCAAGCTGAAGGTCGCGGGTTCGATTCCCGTTTCCCGCTCTCCGGGCGGTTAGTTCAGTTGGTTTAGAACGCCTGCCTTACAAGCAGGAGGTCGGGGGTTCGAATCCCTCACCGCCCACATTCGCTCGTTTTGTGCTCAAGGTTGTATTCGCCGACAGTTGGCAGACTGCTTGGAACGAAGGAACCCTCCTTTGTTGCAGATTTGTAACTCATCACCGTACCTGTTAACCCTGATACATCGCGAATCACCGATACCCGTGTAACCGCACTCAGCGCATTCGTCGAAATCCGAACCGACATGATCGTGGATACGCTTGCATGGAACCTATCGTTGTCCCCCTGAGGGAAGACGTACCTCTAAACCAGAGAGCGGACTGTATCAGGGCAATACAGGAAAAAGTGCAGAAACGCAGGGAGCAATAACCCAGGGATGGTGCCTGCGAAACTCACCGACAAATCCTTGAAGCCTTGCTGTCTCCGGCAAGTTGCTCTTTCGATCGTCCTCAGAACGAAAATTATGACGGACACGTTATCTTTGCAGACCTATTCGATGTGACCAACCTGAAGCCGACTTAAGATGCCGAAACCCTCCCTGGATCATCCCGTTCTCCGTGCAGCCGCCCACTGGCGAGACCGCTGCCTTTCAAATAATGGATCTGTCTTCACCGACAATCAGCTTTGGTCTTCGGAAAATATTGAATCTCTCGTCAAGTATTACGTAGAAAACCTAGACGAAGGAGAAGGAACCTTCTTTGAGAAACTTGAGAAACAGCTGGCTCCCGCACCTAAAGCCGCGAAGCAGTTGGCCGCAGAAATGTTGTGGGTGATGTACCTGTTCCCCGTACCTCTCTCTATGCGTCCCAATACTAAGCTTGAACATATTCGTCGGGTCTGGGAATGGTCAGATGATTCATTCCCCGATGCTCCGTTTGACCTAAAAGACTCCCTTCGCTTGGGTATTGGGCATCCTGGCCAAGCTTACAACTCAATTAAATGGCTAGAATTCCTCTTCTTCATCAAAATGATGCAAGAATGGTCACGCTTGGAAACAGAGCGGCACAATACGCTACTTGGAGACCCTTGGCGTTTCGCGGAATGGTTGGATAAACAGGAGGGAGCAGGGAATCGCCAACTTCGACACATTCTATTATACCTGCTGTTCCCCAAGAACTTCGAGCCCTTTGCCACGTCCTCTCAAAAGAAGATCATCGTGCGCGAATTCATGGATGAATTCGGGGAACAACCGGCATTATTAGACTACACGAACCTGATCGCCCTTGATCGAAAACTCTTCTCCATCCGAGACAAACTCTGTAAAGAAGGAGCCCCTCGCGATTTTGATTTCCACGACGACCCTTATCTGCAAATCTGGCGTCCAGATGAAAAAGATCTTGACCAATGGTATCAACAAAAATTCGAAAATACTCAGGTATGGGTGCTTGGGGAAGGCGAACTTGCTGGGTATTGGAAAGAGTTTCAGGATAAGGGGATCATCTCGATCAAGTGGGATAAGCTCGGTGACCTCTTGGCTTACGATGATCAGCCAGCCATAACTGAAAAACTGAAGGACCTTTATGGCAAAAAGAATCCTCTCATGGATTCACTCGCCTGTCACCAGTTTGCCTGCGAGATGCAACCTGGCGACCATGTCATATTCAAGCGGAGCGGATCTCTGTTGTTGGGTTATGGGGTCATTGAATCCGACTACGAGTTCTACGAGACTCGTCAGAAATTACGACATGTGCGTCGCGTCAAGTGGAAAAAAATCGGCTCTTGGGACCTCCCCAAACCACGCCACATTACCACCAAGACTCTCACCGACTTTACTCTCTACAAAGAATGGCTCCAGTTCGCTTTTCGGTTAATGGAAGGGGCTGAACCGTACACTAAAGAGGAAGCCTTGAAGGATCTTTTTCTTTCGGAGGAATTCTTTGACAACATCATCAATGCTTTAAACCGAAAGAAAAATGTTGTCCTTGAGGGGCCTCCCGGGGTCGGAAAGACATTCATCGCTAAGCGGCTGGCCTATATGGTAATTGGGTATAAGGCCCCCGAGAGGGTGCAGATGATCCAGTTCCACCAGAGCTATGCATACGAGGATTTTATCCAAGGATATCGTCCGAGTGAAAAGGGAGGATTCGAGCGACGTAACGGAATCTTCCATTCTTTCTGCCGCAAGGCTGCGGCCAACCCCAATAATCAATACGTGTTTATTATTGACGAGATAAACCGCGGGAACCTCAGCAAGATCTTTGGTGAGTTGATGTTACTCATTGAGGCCGACAAGCGGGGACCCGAGTATGCCGTTCCGCTCACCTATTCGCCCGAAGATGAGCCCTTCCACGTTCCAGCGAATCTCCACCTGATCGGCATGATGAACACAGCGGATCGGTCTCTGGCAATGGTGGACTATGCTTTGCGAAGGCGATTCTCGTTCTTTCGCCTTGCTCCAGCCTTCGGGACCGACCAGTTCAGTAACTATCTTCAGAATAAGAATAACAGGGTTCCCAAGGAGCTCGCCAAAAAGATCAACGACCGGTTTTCATCTCTGAATGAAGAAATTCGTGCAGACCATGCAAACCTTGGCCCCGGCTTTGAGATCGGGCACAGTTACTTCTGTTCAAGTACCGGCGAGGAGGTGTTCGACGAATCCTGGTACAATGCGATTATCCAACAGGAAATCGAACCTCTACTCCGGGAATATTGGTTTGACAAGGCCGACATCGTAGACGAAGCGGTCCGCAAGTTACAGGAATGAAAATTTCTGTCCTCAACATCTATTATCTTCTCTGCTACGCATGGGACTGCCTCGGAGAAGGCAAGACGGTTGATCTGGGATCCGAAAATTTTGACGGACCGATTGATTTGTTTGCCAAAGTTTTGAACGACGGTGTCTCACGGCTCCTTTCCCGGGGATTGGATCGCGACTATTTCGAAGTCCATGAGGACATCCGAGGAATCAAAGGCAAACTTGATCTTGCAACCACAGTGAAGCGGAACCTGCTGCTGAACGGCAAGGCGCACTGCGTCTTCGACGAACTCAGCTACGATGTGCCTCAGAACCGAATCCTTAAAGCGACTCTTCGCAACCTGGCTCAGGTTAACACCCTGAACAAAAACCAAAAACAGCGGAGCGAACAACTGTATCGGAAGCTGAGTGCGGTCTCCGATGTCCGGCTCACCGCGAATATGTTTCACACAGTCCGAATCCACCGCAACAACCGGTTCTACGGTTTCCTCCTACACCTCTGCCATATCATCTATGAGAATCTCCTAATAAATGAAGTAGAAGGAACCGCCCAATTCCTTGACTTTCGCGAGGACGCTCAGAAAATGGGGAAAGTGTTCGAAGAATTTGTGAAAACATTCTGCAAACGAGAAACGAGCTACCGGGTGAGTGCACCAAAAATCAATTGGTTCGAGGCGAAAGGAAGCGACAGTGCTCTGCAGCATCTTCCCAAGATGCAGACCGACATCGTATTGCGATCATCCGAACGCACGATAATCGTAGACACCAAGTTTTATAGCACTCCGCTGGATACGCGATGGGGGAGTGAGAAAATGAAATCAGCTCACCTCTACCAGATCTCCACTTACGTGACGAACTGGGCTGCTAAGGCCCCCTCTGATATTCCTGCTCCAGAAGGGTGGCTCCTCTATGCAGCAGTTGATCGGGATTTTGACTTCCACTTTGAGCTCGTAGGGCGGCGATTTCGAGTATGTTCGATCAATCTGTCGCAGGAATGGAAGAAGATAGAGGAGGATCTATTGTTGTTGGTCGAAGAGAAAATCGGAATGGCGCGCCCGTAAAATAGGGGCTCGTTTCACTGGAATATTAGTGTCTTGTTCGAGCAGTAACCTGAAATTGACCATAGGCCCCATGTCAGAACCATCATGCCATCCAGGCTATCCCTGCCACCACGGGCATGCTCTACAAGAAACCATGCCAGACTGCGAGACCTGCGGATACCCTTATACCTCGTGCGAGTACCACAAATGGCAGCCTCACTTTATTTTCGCCGACCTCTATGTGGCTTGTTCTTCTGCCCGTCTCTTGGTTGCTGCCTGTGTGGATGCATTCGCGTCTGATTCAGTTCATCAACGAGCATTGCCATCAACTCAGGCTCCTCTTCCGTTAACGTCTTCACCATCGGTACAAACTGAGCAAGACGCTCCCGCTCCAGGTTGGTCTTGGCTCGCAGCTTCTCTTCAAGGACAACCGTGACGCGCTGGGACGTACGCTCGGCAACTTCTTCGGGGGTTGGTAACTGTCGTTTTTCCATCTGAATATCAAATCGGTGTGCAATGGCTTTGAGTTGCGATTCCTCTTCCCAAGAGGCAAGTGTGATCGCTACACCTGCCTTACCGGCTCGGGCCGTTCTGCCCGTGCGGTGAATATAAAGCTGTGGCTCCAACGGCGCCTCATACTGGAAAACATGACTGAGCTCAGAGATATCAATCCCTCTCGCCGCCACATCCGTTGCCACCAGAAGACGGATACGCTTCTGCCGCAGTCGGTGCATCTCTTTCTCTCGTGCCTGCTGGGAATAGTCGCCACTGATTGCCCCAACGCTAAACCCGTAATTGTGCAAAAAATCCGCCAAGAAAGAGACCTCACGTCGGGTATTTGTAAATATGATCGCAGAATCCGGATTTTCAAACTCAACCAGCCTCGATAATGCACGTGCACGTTCCATCGGATCCAGAACGATATAGTAACGATGGTCTATCGTCGCTACACCGACGCCGTCTGCACTGAGTCCGAGAAACCGGGGTTTGCTTAGAAACTCTTTTCCCAATAATCGGACTTTTGGTGGCATGGTTGCACTGAACATGCACGACTGACGCACCTTCGGCAAATAAGACTTTAGAGCAACCATCGCCGGATAGAAGCCCATTGAGAGCATTTCGTCCGCCTCATCGAGAATAAACGCTCGCAACTTCTGTAGGCTAAATGTGCGGCGTTCCAAGTGATCTAGGATCCGCCCCGGCGTACCAATGACAACCTGAGATCCTCCCTTGAGCCCACTCAACTGCTTTTTATATCCCACCCCTCCATAAACCAAAATGCCTTTGAGCGTTTCCGGGATCGGATTCACTCGCTTGAATTCGTCGTAAATCTGACCTGCCAACTCCCTTGTTGGCGTAAGCACAAGCGCCTGGGTCGCACGTAAGGAGGGGTCCAGGCTGTCAAAAAGGGGTAAAAGGAAGGCGCCTGTCTTGCCAGATCCTGTGCGGGATTGCACAATCAGATCCTGCCCTGAAGCCATGTAGGGAATCGAATGTGCCTGAACGGGCATCAGGCCCGGCCAACCGCTCTTTTCAAATGCAGCACGCGCACCAGCGCCCAGCGAGTCAGGGATTGCCTGCTCGACCTCAGGGTCCAGTACGTCAAAGCTCTGCTCTGCCGCAGACTCACGGCTGGATTGCTGAGCCCTTGATGAAAAATCTAGGCGTGTCGTAAAAGGCTTCGTCACAGGCTACATGGATAAGCCGCCGTCAACACCAAGAATCTGTCCCGTAATGTAGGACGCTTCCTCTGAGGCGAGAAACAGCACCGGTGCTGCAATTTCCTCAGGCACCGCCGTGCGACGAACGGGAATGGTGTCTAACAAGCTCTCTTTTACCTTCGGGTTGATGGCATTCGTCATATCCGTCTCTACGAATCCAGGGGCCACCACATTCACCGTAACCCCGCGTGTTGCAAGCTCCTTGGCTAAACTTTTTGAGAGACCAACAATACCGGCCTTGGAGGCAGCGTAATTTGCCTGACCTGCGTTCCCGGTACCACCAATCACGGAAGAGATATTAATGATGCGACCATAGCGCTGACGCATCATGATCCGGCAAACCGCTTTACTGTAATTAAAAACACTCTTGAGGTTTGCGCTAATGACTTGGTCCCAGTCGGATTCGCTCATACGCATCATCAAACTGTCACGCGTAATCCCTGCATTGTTCACCAAAATATCTACGCCACCCCAAGCCTTTACGACATCCTCAACTACCTGCTCTGCAGCCTGAAAATCTGCTGCATCACACTGAAATGCAAGCCCGCCAACCTCCTGCTTCAACTGCTCTGCGACTTCTGTACTGCTTCGATAAGTGAACGCAACCTGTGCTCCCTTATCTGAAAATGTCTCAACGATTGCGCGACCAATGCCGCGAGTACCGCCGGTTACCAGAATACGAGATTTATTGAATTCCATGCTTTTTGTCACATCAGTCAGACAGGAACGCGGTTACCGCCTCTGCGGTGGGGATAGAAATCGCATCTGCCCCGCGCCCCAATGTCTGACGCACTAAACCATTTAGAACACGCCCGGGTCCCACTTCAATAAATTTCAGGTTTTCCGGCATGTTTTGAAGCGTCTGGAACCAACGTACAGGACTGGTAAGCTGCTCCAGCATTCGGGCTCGAATATGTTCGGGGTCCAAAGCTGGCTGTGCGGTCACATTCAGGTAGATCGGGCATACGGGGGGGCGCAGTGTCACTGTCGCCAGTTCCTGTGCCAGAGCCTCACGTGCCTCCGAAACCAATGGAGAATGGAACGCGCCGCTTACAGGAAGCTGGACAAGTTTTCTTGCCCCCGCATTCCTGAGAATGTCTTCGACTGCATGAAGTGCTACGGTATTTCCAGAAATTACCGTCTGCCGGGGAGCATTGTAGTTCGCACACACCACAATGGATTCCGCAGAACTAACCTCTCTACATGCGGCATCCACAATTTCACCTGAGAGTCCCACCACGGCGGTCATCCCTGCAGAACGCCCGTTCCCCGCCATCGCCATGAGTTCTCCCCTTCGACGCACCAGACGCAGTCCGTCTTCAAATAAAAGCGCTCCGCATGCGTGCAGTGCACCGTATTCTCCCACGCTGTGACCCGCCACAAAGTCAGGAGCCAGATCAAGGGCCGCCAAGACTGCTATGGAGTGTGTGTAGAGTGCGGGCTGGCAGATTGCCGTGTCCGTTAACTTCTCCAGAGCCCGAGGATCCTCCTCTATGCTTCGAAAACAAAATTCCGTAAGTGGAATTCCGAGAATCTCATCTGCCGCCTCAAAAATAGCCCGTGACCTGGGGACCTCATGGAATAGATCCGCACCCATACCGGGCACCTGGGATCCCTGTCCCGGAAATAATATCGCGAGTTGCTTATCCGCCATGGGATTGCTCTTTGGGGAGATGGCTGTACGACCAGCGTATATAGGTCGCTCCCCAGGTAAACCCTCCACCAAACGCAGCGATCACAATCTTATCTCCCTTTTTCAATTGATTCTCCCAATCATGCAGACACAGCGGAATCGTCGCTGCTGTTGTGTTCCCATATCTGGAAATGTTGAGCATCACGCGATCAAGACCCAGTCCCATTCGACGTGCAACTGCATCTATGATACGTTGATTTGCCTGATGAGGAACCAGGTAGCGTACATCGTCCCCGGTAAGGTGATTGCGCTCCATGATTTCAGCTGCCACGTCCGCCATACCCTTCACTGCAACTTTGAAGACCGCTCTACCATCCTGATAGATATAGTGCATTTTTTTGTCTACGGTATCGTGCGTGGCCGGATGACGGCTCCCTCCTCCCAACATGCACAGCGACTCCCAGCCACGCCCATCCACATGGAGTACAGAGTCCATCAGGCCATATCCATCGGGAGCCGCTTCCAGGAGTACCCCTGCTGCGGCATCCCCAAAGAGAACACATGTCTTTCGGTCAGTATAGTCTGTAATACTGCTCATCTTATCTGATCCTATCACCAATACCTTCGCTGCCCGCCCACTCTCAATTAAGCCGGCTCCCGTGTTGAGCGCAAAAAGGAACCCACTACAGGCTGCTGATAAATCAAATCCCCAAGCGTTACTCGCTCCGAGTTCCGCCTGAACCAGACAGGCCGTCGCGGGAAAAGCCATGTCTGGTGTGACGGTAGCGACAATAATGGCATCAATCTCCTTCGCGGAGACCCCTCGCTTTTCCAGGATCTCCTGTCCTGCACGAGCGGCCATGTAAGATGTCCCCTTGCCCTCATCCGTAAGAATCCGGCGCTCTTCTATGCCGGTTCTAGCCCTGATCCAGGCATCATTGGTATCCACCATTTCGCTCAGATCCTGATTGGTCAACCGCCTCTCCGGCAGATAGTGACCAACCGCTGTGATCGCTGCATGTGCTTCAAGACCCATGATCCGATAATTTTATTTCAGGGAGCCAAAACTTTTTGAATTGCATTGGTCAAGTTGGCTTTGGCCGCCTGCGCAGCAGTCTTGATACACTGTTCCACGGCACCGGCGGTTGTGGATCCATGCAGGATAAACACTTCTCCCTCAACTCCCAGTAGCGGACCTCCTCCTCCATAATTCTCGGGATCGAATCGGCGGGCAAGCCTCGAAAGGGCTTTTGTTAGCAGAGCAACCTCGGTTGGCTTTGCCTTCAATTGGTCCATCTCCTGCTGAATCATTTCCGGCACGGCCGTCATAATGCTCTCCCCAAATTTAAGAATCACATTACCGATGAAACCATCACACACAATAACATCTGCTTTTTGGTGTAGAATATCACGACCTTCCACATTCCCGATAAAATTCAAATCTATGTCGCCTAGTAACAGTTCGTGCGTGGATCGTACAAGCTCATTCCCCTTGGCCTGCTCTTCTCCGACACTCAGCAGTGCAACTCGCGGATGTGCGATGTCCATCATGATCCGGGCATATGCGGACCCCATTTTTGCAAATTGCTGCAGATGTTCGGGGCGGCTATCCATATTGGATCCCACATCCAGGATTGTGCAGGCACCTTTGGTCGTTGGATAGAGTGTCGTTATGGATGGTCGAAACACGCCTGGAAGCCGACCCAGTACAAAAAGCGAAGCTGCTGTGACCGCTCCGGTGTTACCCGCACTCAAAAATGCATCTGCTCGACTTTCTTTATGTCTGCTGAGTCCCACATGAATGGATGAGTTCGGTTTTGTGCGGACAGCAGCAACCGGAGAATCCCCCATCCCTATGACCTCCGGGGCGTGAACCACTTCAATCCCTGAAACAGCTCCGAAGCTCTCCAATACGGGCTGAACGACCGTCTCTGGACCACAAAGTTGAATCTGTAACCGTCCCTTGGAAGACTGTGCGGCTCGCACGGCACCCTCCACAATGACTGTGGGGGCCTGGTCTCCGCCCATTGCATCGACTGCTACACGAATCGCCATATGTCCTCAGCCTAAGTTTGGGACAACCCGTGGCCTTTGCTATACGTCAACTGTCCGCTCTACAATCTGACGACCCCGGTAGGTCCCGCAACTCGGACAAATACGGTGTCGCAGTTTCACGTTACCACACTGCTCGCACTCCGCTGTACTTGGAGCACTAAGACTGCCATAGTACACACTTCTGCGTTTGCGTGTACGGGATTTTGAATGTTTTCTTCTTGGATTGGCCATTACATTATTTATTTATGGGAATACTCCTCACGAACAGCTAGCAACGCTGACCAGCGCTGATCTGCTTCCGTGGCGGGAGCGCCAAAAACGGTTTGAATTTGTAGTTCCTCTGCTTCCGGTGCAACTTTTCTGGCAGGAATCGCCAGCATTAATGTATCGCGAATGGTCTCCGTCAAGTCGAATACACGCTGTTTCGGCTCAAGTCCAACCTGCTCAATCATGTCCTCTTCGGGTGGCTTTTGACCGTAAGTGTATAACAACATTTCGTGAACATTGGCAACGGGCGCAACGAATTCTTGCAGTGTCCGATCACATTCCAAACATGCCTTCGCACGGACCTCTAGCGTAACATGTACCGCCCCGTCCAATTGCTCAACCTCCAAATGTGCCTGAATTTCTGAAAACTTCGCTTGATCCAAGCCCAAATCCGAAGCAAAAACTTCAAAGCTGCCCCCCTGGGGGGCGGATAAGTCGAACTTGATCATCACTTTTTTGCCAAACAGTACGGGTAAACCCTCGATCCGCACTTCAGGTTTCCTATACCACCTGTCAGGAAAAGCCCTGGAGACCTGGCACCTTCTTTGTTCTATCGCCCGGGTTCTGCTGAATTTTGCGTGAATCATCCATCAGAGAACATATTTAAGTCCTGCTCAGCGAAAGGTCAATGGCGCTGATTTCTTGCCGTGCCTAGGCTTCCCCGCGGTCCAATTTTCGGGTTGGAATGTCTGCCCTCGCTGCGGTTGTCCGGTGATGTTGGTTCGTACCTCTGCCAAACCTTGATGGCTTCGCTCTTTTGCGCAGCCTATGCTTCCTTCCCCTTCGATGACTGACTCCTTTTTGACCACCCGCTCCCGCATAAGCAGTTTCGCATTTAGACACACCCTTCAGTCAATTATGCCACCTCCCCAAAAGCCTCGTAAAATCCGCTACTGCCGCGCACACCAACCAGAAATTTCTTCGTTGGATGAAAATGTTTTCAAAAAGACCTCCAAACTGTGAATAAGTTGTGAGTATCCTGATCTCCCTTCCCGAAAATTCCAGAATCTCCCCCTTTTTCTTCCCACTGAGACGTGATTTAGCCCGGTTTTGGCCCTGTTTTGCACTATTTACCCCCCAAAAGTTCCTCTTAAGCCTGCCTAATGCCCATAATCCAAATTTTGCTCTGATTTTGTTTTTCGGTAATTTTTGTGAACAAGTTGTGGATAACTCTTGGATCCTTCTTTCTGAAGTGCGTTTTCATTTCGTATCTTTGACCACGCAGAGCATTTATTTCCTTCTGCTAAATCACAACCAGCTTGCCCGGCTACTACGAACCTAATCCTTTATGCTACAAACCGCAGAATCTGCTTGGAGTGCCTGCCTCGAAGTGATTCAAGATAACGTGACCCCGCAGTGTTTCCTGACTTGGTTCAGTAAGCTGAAACCCGTAGCTCTGGTGGGGGAGGAGGGAGCCTCAAAGCTGACCATCCAAGTGCCCAGCCCGTTCCACTACGAGTACTTGGAAGGACAGTATAATCTGCTCATCCGTTCAACGGTATCCCGGGTGCTCGGTGAGCGAAGCCAGTTCTGCTATGAAGTGGTGGTCGTGCAGGATACTGAACCCGATCATGTATCCAAAACCTATGAGGTACCCGCATCCACAGATCGCCCCGCAGAAAGCGTGAACCCTTTCCCGCAGCAGGTTCGTGATTCCAAGGTGAAGAGTAACCTGACTGAGAGTTATACCTTCGAGAAATTCATCGTTGGTGATTGCAATAATTTGGCCTACAGCGCTTCTAAAGCAATTGCGAAGTCTCCCGGAGGAACCGCCTATAATCCTTTTCTGATCTATGGCGGTGTCGGGCTGGGCAAAACTCACCTCATGCAAGCCATTGGCAATCACGTTCGACAGCGCCAACCAGATAAGAAGGTCCGCTATATCTCGAGTGAGCGGTTCACAAATGATTTCGTACGGGCCATTCAGGAAAATCAGGTCCAACAATTTTCACGCAGTTACCGAAAGATTGATGTCCTTATTATTGACGATGTTCAATTTTTCGGAGGGAAAGAAAAAACGCAGGAAGAGTTTTTCTGCATCTTTAACGAATTGCAGCAGGGAGGAAATCAAATCATCCTCAGTGCTGACCGCCCGCCAAAGGAAATTAGTGGGATTGAGGAGCGATTACTCTCCCGTTTTTGCTGGGGGCTCCAGGCAGACCTCCAACCACCAGACCTTGAGACGCGAACCGCCATTCTGCTGCGCAAGGCAACTGAAATCGGGCTTGAACTTCCAACGGAGGTGATCAATTATATTGCCCGGAATATCACGAAGAATATCCGTGAACTCGAAGGGGCACTCGTCCGACTTCTGGCGCAGGCAGCCTACAAGAAACAGGAGATCGATGAGTCCCTGGCAAAACATGCCCTGAAGGATTTCATTCGCCGCCCTCTTACGACGCTCTCCATTGATCGGGTGCAAAAGCTGGTTTGTGAATACTTCGGAGTTAATCAACACCGCCTCCACGAAAAAACGAAGAAGCGTGAGATCGTACAAGTCCGTCAGTTAGCAATGTACCTCTGCCGGGAGCTGGATTATACTCATAAAGCAATTGGTCTCCAATTTGGTGGCAGAGATCACTCAACGGTCGTTCACGCGATCAAAAGCGTGAACAATCTCATTGAAACAGATAACAACTATCGGAACCGGGTGGCTGATGTTCGGCGTAAAGTTCACCTATTGTCTGATTGATCCTTTTTCTCATGAAATTTTCGACCACTAGTACAGCTCTTTACAAAGCATTGGATACCGTTAGCGGTGCCTTGCCGAACAAATCCGACAAGGAAATCCTAGAGTGTATTCTCCTGCAGCGAAAAGAAGACTTTCTGGAAATACGAGCCACGGATTTAGAGGTGGCGATCCGGCACCGTTTTCCCGTAGAGTTTTCCAGTAAACCAGACGAAGACCTCGATATTGTCGCGGTCCCTGCCAAACAACTCCTTGAATCATGCAGGACCCTCCCCGAAATCCCCATCACCTTTGAGGTTGGGGAAAACTGCAAAATCATTCTCTCGCATGATCGTGGTCAATATGACTGGATGGGCTTCAGTGGCTACTCATTCCCTGATTTCCCTGCGATTTCGGAGGCACAGTCCGTTGAGTTTGACCGGGGACAACTGAAAACCGGGTTTAATCTGGTAAGTTTTGCGGTAAGCAAGGATATGTCCCGTCCTGGAATGATGGGGGTTCTCTTCGAAATCCTTGAGGGATCCGCTCGTATTGTTGGAACGGACGGACATCGACTTGCACGCTGCATCTTCAAGGACTACGAGGGTGAGCTGGATGTAAGCGCCTTGGCCCCATTCAAGGCATTTCAGCAGGTGGCACGCGTTGAGGGAACTGACGAGTGCACAATTGAGGTCAGTGAGAATTATCTTGCTTTTACTTTTGGCCACACGCATGTGGTCAGTACTCTGATCAATGCCTCCTTCCCGAATTACGAACGCGCAATCCCAACCGAAAACGACAAGATTGTTATCTTGAATCGGGATGATCTACTCGACAGCGTGCGCCGTGTAAACTTCTTTGCCTCGGAGAACTCGCATCAAATCCTGCTTGATTGCAAAGAGGACTCAGTTGAAGTCAGCGCCTGGGATATCGAACGCTCCAGTAAAGGCTCGGAGACCATTCCCTGCGAATACCGCGGAGAAGCCACACAGGTTGGATTCAACGCGCAGTATCTCCTGGATTTGTTGAGAAGCCTCCCCACAGGAGAGGTTTCCCTGGCAATGGGAATCCCCACTCGTGCTGCTCTTATGAGACCGATCCCACAAAATGATCTCCAGGACCTCACGCTCCTGATCATGCCCGTTATGCTCAATACCGGAGAGGACTATTGAGACCCTGCGTGAACTTTGTGTCTAGGCTGTGCGTACCAGCCTGCTGTGCTCGAAATACGCCATCGCCTATCATACAAAGCAATGGAAACTCAAAGCTATAAAACTCAAAGCGCGAAAGCCAAAGACATTCAGCGTAAATGGTTCGTCATTGACGCGGAACAGGCCGTGGTCGGCCGGTTGGCTACGCGTGTCGCAACCATTTTGCGCGGCAAACACAAGCCTTGTTTCACGCCCCATGTGGATACAGGGGACTATGTGATCATTGTGAATGCCGACAAGGTTCGCTTCACGGGAAATAAAGAAGATGCCAAACTCTATTATAGCTATAGTGGCTATCCCGGTGGACTGAAGTCACGCCCTGCGCGTGTTGTGCGTGAGAGAAAGCCGGAGCATCTGGTCCGCCATGCCGTGAAGGGAATGCTGCCAAAAGGCCCCCTTGGCCGACAAATGCTGACCAAGCTCAAGGTCTATGCCAGTGCGGAACATCCGCACGATGCACAGCAGCCTGAAGAGCTACTGATTCATCCTTAAAAATAACAACCGATCTTGCCCCGATAATGGCAACCCCTACTGAATTTATCGCCATCGGACGTCGTAAAACTTCGACAGCTCGGATTTATTTGCGCCCAGGTTCCGGTCATATACTTATCAATCGCCGCCCGATTGATACGTACTTCAAAATGGAAACCCTACGCAGAGTTCTGCTCTCCCCCTTTGAAGTCACCGGCACAACCGGAATGTACGACTTGGTCGTGAACGTGAAAGGAGGCGGACTCACCGGCCAATCGGAAGCGATCCGGCTCGGCACATCGCGTGCGCTTGTGATAGCGGATGAAGAACGGCGGAAGTCCCTTCGGGATGCCGGCTTCCTGACGCGTGATCCCCGGATGGTAGAACGAAAAAAATATGGTCGCCCCAAGGCGCGCAAACGGTTCCAGTTCTCCAAACGATAAATCTGTTATTTACATTTAATTTTTCATCTCGCACAGGACTTGATGCATAGCCGGGTGCCTTCCTGGTTGGCCAATGCAAGTGACCGTTCTGGCGGCTTAACCCAATTCAACCCATTATGAGTAACCCTCTCTCTACATCGGATTCGTCCCAGCACCGGGCTTCTATAGAAGATCTATTAAAGGCCGGTACACATTTTGGTCATCTAACCAGTCGCTGGAATCCCAAGATGCGCAGCTACATCTTTATGCAGCGCAACGGGATTCATATTATCGACCTTTTGCAGACCCAAAAACTGCTTGAACAGGCAGCCGATGCCGCTGCCCGCTTTGCCCGGCAGGGAAAATCAATCCTGTTCGTCGGAACGAAAAAACAGGCGCGACAAACGGTCAGGGAAGCTGCTGAGTCCTGTGATGCTCCCTTTGTTGTGGAGCGATGGCTTGGAGGGACGCTAACGAATTTCCAGACGATCCGAAACAGTATTCGTCGTATGGAAGGGTTGGCAAAGATGGGCAAGGACGGCACTCTGGATCAACTCAAAAAGAAAGAGCGCCTCATGAAGTCCCGTGAGTTGGACAAGCTCCAGCGAAACCTTGGAGGCATTGCCGCAATGCCCCGAATACCGGGATGTCTCTTTGTGGTAGATATCCGCAGAGAGCGGATTGCTGTCAATGAGGCGCGCAAGCTTGGTATTCCAATCATTGCCATGGTCGACACCAACTGTGACCCCGATCTGGTGAATTACGTGATCCCCTGCAATGACGACGCCTTCAAATCCATCCAGATGATTACGCAGACGATTGCCCAGGCTGTAAATGAAGGGCGAAAAGCAGCACAGATTGAATCGGCCAACAAAAAAGCAGAGAAAGAAAAGCGCAGCGAACAAAAAAAGCGTTAGATCCCAAAGCTATGCTCACTGGTTGACGGTATCGGCACAGACTTTCCAGAGGTGAGCCTCTCGCAAATCCCTGACTGCCTGTGCCTGAACTCGCCAAGTTCTGTAAACACCCTTATCCTGATGACTAAAGTATCTATTTCAGCAAAAGATGTGAAACAACTCCGCGACAAGACCGGTGCGGGAATGATGGACTGCAAGCGTGCCCTCTCCGATGCGAATGGTGATCTGGAGGCAGCGATTGACCTTTTGCGGAAGAAAGGCCAGCGTGTTGCTGCAAAACGCGCTGACCGCGAAGCTCTGCAGGGGCTCGTGATAACACGCATTGATGACTCACGGCATACCGGAATCATTGTTGAGGTGAACTGCGAAACGGACTTCGTCGCCCGTAACGAAGAATTTGTATCGTTTGCACATTCCGTGGCCGACTTAATCTTGTCTGCATGCCCCTCAGATCTGGATGCCCTATTCTCCTTATCCCTGAAAAATGGGCGCACCGTCGGAGAAATCCAGACAGACCTCACCGGTAAGATCGGTGAAAAACTGGGAGTTCGTCGATTTTCCGTTTTGTCCTCTGAGGAAGGGCAGGTAATTGACTATATCCATCCGGGATCCCGTCTGGGGGTTCTGGTCTCGCTCAAGGGAAGTGGAAATCTGGCCGAAACTGGGAGGGATGTTGCCATGCAAGTCGCTGCCCTGAACCCCTTGGCCGCACATCGCAAGGATGTACCACAGGAAACACAGGACAAAGAATTCGAAATCGGTAGAGAAGCTGCCCGGCTTGAAGGAAAGCCCGAGCAAATCCTGGAGCGGATTGCTAAGGGAAAACTGGAGCGCTTTTTCAAAGACAACGTTCTGGTGGAGCAACCCTTTGTCAAAGATGCTTCGCTGCGGGTTCGGGATGTGCTCAGTAAAGCTGGAGCAGAAGTAGACGAGTTTGTTCGATGCGCACTCGGTGAATGACCCGGCCCACCTAAGTACCAATCATGCAAGACTCGCAGCCGAAACAACCTATTTACAAACGGGTCCTGGTAAAACTCAGTGGCGAAGCTCTCCTGGGGAGTCAAACTTTCGGGATTGATTCCGATGTGCTTTCTGCCTGGGCAAAAGACCTGGAGACTGTGGTCCAAAGCGGCACCGAATTAGCCATCGTAATCGGCGGCGGAAATATTTCCAGGGGGGTCATGACCGCAGCCCGTGGAATGACCCGGGCCCACGGAGACTACATGGGGATGCTGGCAACGATGATCAACGCCATGGCCCTGCAGGATGCTCTAGAGCATTTGCATCTTGAAACCCGGTTACTGTCGAGCATCAAGATGGAAGAGATTGCGGAGCCTTTTATTCGGCGACGGGCCATCCGCCACCTTGAAAAAGGTCGCGTGGTAATTTTTGGTGGCGGAACCGGTAGCCCATACTTTACCACGGATACCGCTGCTGCACTGCGTGCCCTGGAAATTGATGCGGATGTGTTTGTCAAAGCGACACGTGTAGATGGAATCTACTCTGCCGACCCTGAAGTGCACGAAAAAGCCGAACACTTCGCACAGATTGCCGGGCATGAAGTGATTCGCCAAGGGCTGAGAGTCATGGATAAAACTGCATTTACCTTGTGTGAGGAGTCCAAGATGCCGATTGTTGTGTGCAATGTGAACGAGCCGGGTAATCTGCAAAGAATCGTCTTTGGTGAGAACGTGGGCTCTTACGTACATTGGGACTAGAATTTTCTCTTTGGAACCATGCTAGACGAACATCTGGAGTTACTTCTTTTGGAAAACACAGAGCAGATGGACCGCTCCTTGGACCATCTGAATAAAGAGTTGCTTGCCCTTCGAGCAGGGCGGGCCACGCCTGCCATGCTCCAAAATGTTCGCGTTGAGTTCTACGGCAGCATTTCCCCTTTAAATCAAATCTCGACGATCAGCGCCCCCCAGCCAGATCTCCTGGTGGTGACTCCCTGGGACAAATCCGCGATAGATGCCATTGAAAAAGCGGTGCAGTCCGCAAACCTTGGACTAAACCCGGCCAATGACGGTACGCTGATCAGAATACCTGTTCCACCGCTGACAGAAGAACGTCGAATTGCGCTTTGTAAGCGGGTTCGACAAATCGGGGAGCAGGCGAAAATTTCGATTCGCAATATTCGTCGCAGTACAAAAGAGGAATTAAAATCCGCTCAAGAAGCCGAGAATCTTTCAGAAGATATGCGTTACTTCGCCGAAGAAAAATTGCAGAAAGAAACGGACCGCTTTGTGACAACGATTGACAAGCTCCTTTGCGAGAAAGAAAAAGACATCATGGAAGTCTAGGAGAGGTGCCGGAGCGGTCTAACGGGCTCGCCTGGAAAGCGAGTGTACCCTAACCGGGTACCGAGGGTTCGAATCCCTCCCTCTCCGCCACTCAAGTTATATTAAACTGTTTTTAAAGAAGTTATTACAACAATAAAGCTCTCCCCCCCCCATTATTTCACGCGGAGAACCAGATCCTAGCGAGGCAACTAGAGACAGTCAGACATGATTGATCCCATCTTTCTCCGGCAGTTGTAACCGTTCTGTTCTAGGAGGTCGCGGCACAGTACCAGCGGAAATTTGGCGTAATGCCGTGCCGTGGAGTCCCAAGTTCCAGATCATCCCCCGGTGTCGGAACGGTGGCCCACTTCACTCGGAATGGATGGTCCACATCATCGGAATATGCAACCGGGAAGTGTAGGATCGGTACTACGAGGTAACAAATTCCTATTAAAGGGCGCGGATTTTAGGGGTGTTCATCAATTAATGTGAAGTAATGAATAATTCATCACGCTTATAATGTATCTTCCCACCTTTGAACTCCCTGCGATTCCCCCAAGAATAATCATTCATAATCGCTGTTCTGGAGTGATTTGATGCTATTTTTCACATCTTTCGTCTATCTTTGGCAGGACAGGTTGATTCTTTTATGTATTTGTAGTATATTGATTATTACTTCATATTTCACAATATACTATGCAACGCCGCTCTCCTTTCTTTGCTCAGCCCGACTGCCTCCCGATGCGACAATACGAAGCCCTTCGGGCCTATCTCCACGAAGGATGCTCCATTGAAGACGCCGCCGAACGAGGCGGCTATGCAGTTGGATCCTTCCGTAACCTGCTCACACGCTTCAATAAAAACCCCTCCTCGGATTTCTTTTGGCCATCCCCCGAGCCAGTTTTGCCCAAGCCCCCCGACCCCAGGCGTGAACGGATTCTCATCCTCCGAAAAGAACAGGGCATGACCATTGATCAAATTCAGCAGGAGTTGAAAAAAGAGAAGATTCCTGCGAGTCTAGGGTACATCCACAAGATCTTCCAACAGGAAAAGATTCCCCGTCTGCCTCGCCGATCCCCTCATCCACCTGCCCCAAGAACAGTGATTGCAGACCGCCGTCGGCTTGACCTGCACCCGAGGACCTTTCACACCGCGTTTGCAGGATTGTTTTTGTTTGCGTTTGATCTGGCTCGGATGGGACTTGATGACAGGTTGGAGCAGGTCAAGATGCCCCGTACCCGCAAGATTCCCGCCGGCTGTGCGGTTCGCTCGCTCCTGGCATTAAAGCTCTCTGGCATTGGGCGCCCCTCTCAGGTGATGGCTGAAACGTTGGATCAGGGCCTTGCACTTTTTACCGGCCTCAATGCGATTCCCAAACGGACCACTCTCACCGAATATTCCATCCAAGTGGATCCGACCTTTGCGGGGCCGCTGATGAATCAGTGGTATCATGCCGCCGCCCAACTGGCGAATGTGGTGGGGAAAGGAGACTCCATCGATTTGGATTTTCACACCATTCCCTACCACGGAGATCAGGCACTATTACAGAAGCATTTTGTCTCCAAGCGGAGTCGTCGGCAACGTGGAATTCTCACCATGTTGGCACGAGATGCGGATGCCCATGTATTTTGTTATGCCGATGCGACCATTGAAAAGCAAACCCAGAACGATGCGATTCTGCGCTTTGTGAATGACTGGAAAGCCCGAACGGGAAATGTCCCTGGCGAACTCGTCTTTGACAGTCGATTCACGGTCTATCATAACTTGGCCGAACTGGATCAACTGGGAATTGATTTTATTACACTGCGGCGCCGGTATGCGGCACTGATCCAGCGAGTCCATCGACTGGATCCATCGGCATGGACCAAAATCCGGCTCTCCAATATCGGGCGCGCCTATCGGAGCCCGAGTGTGATGGATGAAACCGTTGAGTTGCGAAACTATCCCAAACCCCTCCGACAACTTCTCGTCAAAAATCTGGGCTATGAGCAACCCACGATTCTGATTACCAATCAAATGGAGCGCCCGGCCTCGAAACTCATTGATCGGTATGCCCGGCGCATGGTCATTGAAAATGTCATTAGCGATGCCATTGACTTCTTTCACATGGACGCATTGAGTTCCGCCGTCCCCATGCGAATCAATGTGGACATTCAGTTGACCGTGATGGCCAGCGTGCTGTATCGTCTTCTGGGAGTCCGAGTCGGTCACGGGTATGAAAAATCCGAAGCAAGAACCATCTACCGGGATTTGGTCAAACATAATGGAAACGTCACCATCACCCAAGACGAAATACTGGTCCAGTTGCGGGCAAGGGCCAAAACCAACTATTTGAGTGCTGCTGGATACCCTGAATTACGACAAAGAATCCCCTGGCTTAACAATAAAATCCTCCGAGTACAGTTCGCCAAACGCCCCTGAAACTCACATACCAAAATCCTCCCGGTAATTCAGGCTAGCAGGGATGTATTATGAGATGGGCTTGGGGATGCAACGCTCGATAGAGGCCGCGCTGTACTGGTACAAGTTGGCCGCATCCACGGGGCAGCAGGTGGGGCGGAACGGTGTGAGCGAAGGGGGCCCTGGGAGCAGGAAGAGGAGGCCGAGTCGGTCTGGTGGAAGCACTGACGGGATAGCCCTCGCACAACAAAAAGAGAGGGGATTGTCCATTTCGGGCACGCTAAACATCCCCCTGTATCAGGACGGGAAATGGACGCTCAGCGACCTATGTCCATCCCCGGATTCCTGCCAGAAGACCGGCGAATTTCCATCGTCTGAGGCGGAGATTTGGTTTGGATGTGGGCGTAATTGGTCACCAACCAATCCTGCATCGAGGGGATCGGAACAACATAAGTTCCTTGATATCTGTGCAGCACACCTCTGTGCAGTGCCCGGTTAAACAGCTTCTCCGCTTCCGTTTCACCGTACTCCTGGCTTAGGGAGGACAGGATGTCTTCTTTATCCAGACCTTCTCCTAACGGAACATTCATAATCAGTTTTGCCAGACTATGGCGTTGTTTTCTGCTAAAATCGTCCGCCCGTCGTTCGTAATAATCTGACCGAAAGCCACGCCCTGCTTCCAATACGGCATTCAATCCCTCTGGGGTCATGACCCTGTTGTCTGCCTCCAGTTGCTTCAATGCGGGTTTGGCGTACGACACGATATGTTGCGGCCAACCATACGTTTCTTGAGCAATGGTCTCAACCCATACGGTGGGATCTCCTTTCGCCTCCCCTTCCTTTGTGAGCCAATCGTGGATGACCGCACGTTCCGCTTCTTTCTCCAACGCCCCCAGCTCTACAAGGCATTTCATCGAAAACCTCGAAATCCCCAGCGATTTAAAGGCGTCCACTGTCGTTCCCAGCCCCGCCGCGATCAGAATAACGGGCCGATCCATTTTGCCGTTGTGAATCTCGTCCAGCATGAATTCGAGGTTTGTGCCTCGATCATCTGGCGGGTGCGGGGACGTCTTCAATGTTTGTGCTTCGTCTAAAATGAGGAGCAGGGGCTGCTTTCCCTTGCGAAGGATTTTTCTTATTGTCCTACTAGCCCTGCCAACTGTAACCGATGCCCCTGAAACTCCGATTTTCAGAGACCTGAATGTAGACCAGGGAAATTTTCCCAAACCAAGAAAATCACGCAATGCGTCTGGATTCCAAAAGGCCATCGGTTTAATCTCCGCAGTCTTCCATCCCCTCTCTCGTGCCCGTTTTCCACATTCTTCAAGCAGGGCGCTCTTACCCGCGCCTGGTGCACCCTGGATCAGGAAGGTCGTGCCAGACTTCGCCTGCACCGCCCGCTTTATAATTTCATTGAAATCGCTCAGCACCTGCTTCCTCCCATGAAAATACTTAGCAGGACCACGGTCGGGGGCTGCCGTCAGTGGCGGAGAAGGGGAAGAATGGGTGGATGGCCGCATGGTTCTGAGATACTGCCTCAAAGTTATGAACAGTGACCATTTAGACAGATCTCAAGGCTTAACGGTTCCAGATCGTCCCCGATAGTCGGTGTCCCGGTACTTTTGGAACCTGAGTAGAATCATGTGCAGACCGACTGGACGACCGCCTTCCCAATCGCCTTCGCGAGCGCTGGAGGAACCGCGTTTCCAATCAGTCGGGCAATGTCACGCTTGGAACGTGTTGTTTCGGGGGGGACAAATTCGTATCCCGCGGGAAAGCTTTGCAGGAGCGCCCACTCCCGGAGGGATAGTGCCCGATCTTGCTCGGGATGTCCAAAACGGCCGCAGCCATACGTGTAGAACCGTGTTGTGATAGTCGGGGCCGGGAGATGCCAACCCATCCGCCCATAGACATTCCTCCAACTGATCCGATCTTGATTGCTGTGGCAATCATTAACCAGGTGGGGCGGCCAATCCCGCCAGCTCTTGCCGGGGATGGATGCGCGAATCCGTTCCAGATTCACCGGGGATAGCTCGGACGCCTGGTGGAGATGATCCAGGTCGCACCTCCCCCATAACTTGGCCGAACTGGATCGGCTGGGGATCGATTTTATCACACTGCGGCGCCGGTATGCGGCATTGACCCAGCGAGTCCATCGGCTGGATCCATCGGCATGGACCAAAATCCGGCTCTCCAATATCGGGCGCGCCTATCGGAGCCCGAGTGTGGTGGATGAAACCGTTGAGTTGCGAAACTATCCCAAACCGCTCCGACAACTTCTCGTCAAAAATCTGGGCCATGATAAACCCACGATTCTGATTACCAATCAAATGGAGCGCGCGGCCTCGAAACTCATTGATCGGTATGCCCGGCGCATGGTCATTGAAAATGTCATTAGTGACGCCATTGACTTCTTTCACATGGACGCATTGAGTTCCGCCGTCCCCATGCGAATCAATGTGGACATTCAGTTGACCGTGATGGCCAGCGTGCTGTATCGTCTTCTGGGAGTCCGAGTCGGTCACGGGTATGAAAAATCCGAAGCAAGAACCATCTACCGGGATTTGGTCAAACATAATGGAAACGTCACCATCACCCAAGACGAAATCCTGGTCCAGTTACGGGCAAGGGCAAAAACCAACTACTTGAGTGCAGCGGGATACCCTGAATTACGACAAAGAATCCCCTGGCTTAACAATAAAATCCTCCGAGTACAGTTCGACAAACGCCCCTGAAATTCACATACCAAAATCCTCCCGGTAATTCAGGCTAGTAAACGTTTAGCCAACAGTAGCCACGCGTGGCTGCCCCGAGCTCGAAGAGTGACCTGCTACCCGAGAATTGGCCAGTTTTTGGGTAGCCTTCAACTACGGCTTCGCCGAATAAATACGGCAGTTCACCAGCCTGATGTGTGCTGAATATTTTGGCTATAGCATGTGTCACAGATTCGTTGTTGGCATGGAAAACGCACGCCGCCAACCGTGAGGCAACGCGCAAGGCGACCGGCGTAACCTCGTCCGACAGACTCACGCGAACAAGCTACCGAAAACCCCGGTGCCATTCGTATTTCTTTTGTCGCAACAATATCTTACTATAGTGCCAATCCGACTTTGCCGGAACAGTAGCGAAACAAATGGTGTTGAGCCAGATAAGGCAGGCGAGTCCGAGACACGAGACAATTGGACGGGCTATGGAACTGAAACTTGAGGATCTCGCATATCAGCGTGAAGCTATCGATGCCGTCGTGCGCCTGTTTGTGAGACAGCCGCACAATACATTCGATATGGCTTGCCGCGAAGATGTATGGAGCAATGTCCTCACCATCCCTACCGAGCAGGTCCGCGAGAATTTCCTCGGATCCATCGAAGCCAGCGGCATTGATGAAAAAACGGCTTCTCTTGACGAAGCACTGGTCTTCTGCATCGAGATGGAAACAGGCACCGGCGAGGATTACTCTGTGTTCAAGACCCGTGCCAACGGAGTTTCGCATGCCTGACAAAGTTCGGGATTCGGGAGAAGATCCCAAATACACCAACTCTGGACAATGCCACAGTATTCGGTAGGATTGTTGACATTCTCGAAGATGCACGCGGTCATGTCGCCCGAACGGTCAACAGCACGATGGTGGTCGCATATTGGCTGATCGGACGTGAAATCGTCGAGGAAGAGCAGAAGGGACAGAAACGAGCGGACTACGGCAAGGCTGTAATTGAAGATCTGTCAAAGCGGCTGACGCAACGCTATGGCAAGGGCTTCTCCGCCTCCTCCTTGTGGAATATGCGGAAATTCTATCAAACGTATATTGGCCGCTCCACAGCCATTCTCTCCCCGGTGGGTAGAGAATTGCGCGAGAGCGAAAAACTCCACACACGGGGCGAAGATTTGACACCAAAACAGCCACCAACGGGCGTCGAGTCCGCAACCGGCTTTCATCCCGATCTGAGTTGATCGCACTATCGCGCGCTGATGTGCGTCGAGAACGAGGAGGCACGGCAATTCTATGAACAGAAAGCCGCTCGGAACCACTGGAACAAGCGGCAGCTTGAACGACAAATCAACACCCTGCTCTTTGAACACCTGCTCAAGAGCCGCGACAAGGACGGTGTGCTGCGACTTGCCAATGAAGGTCACATGACCGAACATCCCATCGGCATCATCAAAGACCCTTATGCCTTGGAGTTCCTGGGGGTTCCAGAGTCGCATTGATTGCTCGAAAGCGATCTGGAGGCGGCCCTTACGTCCCACATGCAGGAGTTTCTGCTGGAATTAGGGGCTGGATTTGCCTTCGTGCCCCGACAGAAACGACTCACGCTGGATGGAGACATCTTTTATGCAGATCTCGTCTTCTATCACATGCGCCTCAAGTGCTATGTAATTATCGACTTGAAAACAGAAAAGCTCACTCATGGCGACATCGGCCAGATGCAAATGTACGTTCACTATTTCGATTGAGAAGTTTGCAACCAGGAGGACAACCCCACGATCGGCTTGATCCTCTGCACCGACAAGAATGACGCCGTCGAATTACGTACTCGATAAGGGCAACGAACGTATTTTCGCCAGTCATTACAAGCTGGATCTTCCGCCCAAGGAAGAGTTGCGCAGACTGCTTTTGGAATGGCGTACCGAGAGTGAAGAAGATAAGTTATGAACAAGGCCATTATGGATCGAATGCCATCCTCGCCGGATGTGAACCAAGAACATCTGGAACAACTCCGTGCACATATGCTGAACCTCTTTGCCAACGATGGGGCTCTCAACCCAGACGAGTTGAAACACCTTATCGGTCCCAACTTGGTGTCGGAGTCCGAGCGCTTTGAATTTCGTTGGTTCGGTGAGGCCGACGCGCAACGCCTTCACGCCGACGCTCGCATCTTTGCGAACATCGGTCAACATTGTCCCCTTCGCCACGCCGAGTCCGATATCGACGCACTTGCCGTTGACCGTGAGACGTTGTACATACGAACACGTTATGCTGTCCACTCCGTACTTTGTCCGCCCCTTTGAACGAACAGCATGAGCCCTGGAACCCAGTCATCGGAATACCGCCCCGGTAGGTCAATGCTTTCCATGAATTGCCTGGTCAGTTTCTTTTTTTACGTGATCGCTACCACTCGCGTTACCGCGACCGGATATACCACGGGCTATAATTGGATACAACATGCCACCAACGTGCATTACAATGTTGACATTTATGAACCTGAAAGAGGCAGCAGGAAACCAGTACATGGCGGACTCCCTCTCCGTCCTCAGGGGAACACACACGGTGAGCGCACTCTTCACATCGAACACGGTTCGTGATTTTTCGTTTGCCCTGTTGAACTCGGGCCGGGTGCGGTCTTTTTTCTCAGCAACATCTTTTGCTTCCTCATGACGTCTCGACGGAAACTGGTTGGGCTGACAGCACCAAGTGGTGCCGGAAAATCCAGCCTTGCACAACGGGTGCTGGAAGAGTTCCCGTCTATGCAATTGTCTGTATCTGCGACGACAAGGCCTCCGCGCTCCTATGAACAACATGGCCGGGAGTATTATTTCGTTTCCGTGCCGGAATTTGAGCGCCTGATCGCCGAAGAGGCCCTCCTCGAATACGAGGAGGTGTATCCCGGGCGTTTCTATGGGACACCACTCTCTGCACTCGCAGAGTCCGATGCCCCTCTCTTGCTGGATATTGACGTTAAGGGAGCCGCCCGGGTTCGCTCTGCTTACGGCGGGTTTTTTATCTTCGTCGCTCCGCCATCAGAATCTGAACTGAAAAACCGCCTGAACAACCGGGGCACAGAATCCATAGAGACACTTGATCTGCGACTGCAAAGAGCAAAACTTGAACTTGCCTATGCTGATCAATTTGATGCACTTGTGGTAAACGATTCTCTTGATAGAGCTGCAATGGAAGCGATTGCACTAATTAAGGACTACCTTCACAATGAGTGAATCAAGCCGAATTGCGGAACTGCATGGCAAGCGTCTTCTTCTTGGCGTGACTGGAAGCATTGCTGCATACAAGGCTGCCGAATTGATTCGACGGCTGCGAAAACTTGGCACCGAAGTGCAGGTTCTGGCAACGCAGGGGGCATCCCAGTTTATCTCACCAACAACCCTGGCAACCCTGTCCGGTCGGAGCGTGCTCACAGATCTGTTCGATGGGGCAGAAGAGGATACTTGGACCAAGCACATCACTCTGGGACACTGGGCAGACCTCTTCGTGATTGCACCTACGACCGCCCAGACTCTGGCAAAATTGGCGAATGGGTTTTCGGACAATATGCTGACCGCAACCGCTCTGGCGGCCCGCTGCCCAATACTGGTGTGTCCGGCCATGGATCATGATATGTACATGCATCCTGCTGTCCGCTTGAACCTGAAACGCCTCCAGGGATTCGGCTACCATGTCCTGCCTCCTGGTTATGGAGAACTGGCCAGTGGGCTCGTCGGGTTGGGGCGTCTCCCGGATCCAGAAGATATTCTCGAACGGATTGCGTCTCTTTTGCCTGACGAGTTGCGTGGTAAGCATGCTCTGGTTACTGCCGGCCCTACGCGTGAGCCTATCGATCCCGTTCGAGTTCTGACCAACCATTCGACCGGTACGATGGGCTTTGCTCTTGCAAAAGATCTTGTCCGGCGCGGAGCACAGGTAACGCTGGTAACCGGTCCTACGTTGTTAAACACCCCTGACGGGGTGCGACGCATTGATATCACCACGAGCGCAGAAATGCTTGAGGCGGTCCTGGCCCATAAGGATGCGGATTTCATCTTTATGGCGGCGGCTGTGGCGGATTATGCACCGGTTGAGTCTCATCCTTCAAAAATCAAGAAGCAGGAGGATCAGCTTACACTCCGACTGCATCGCACCTCTGATATCCTCGCACGACTGGGGAAACGGCGTCGTAATGGTCAAGTCCTGGTCGGCTTCGCCATGGAAACGGAAAACGGTCTGGTGAATGCCCGAAAAAAACTCACCGAAAAGAACCTGGACTGGATTGTCCTCAACAACCTGAGCGAAGAAGGTGCCGGCTTCGGTACGGAAACCAATCGCGTAACCCTCATCGGGAAAGATGGCTCGTCCTTCCCATTGGAGGTAATGTCGAAACAGGAGGTCGCCACTGCCCTTTTGGACCGAATCTTGACTGATTGTGCATAACGTGTGGGTAACTGCAGGGATCTTGTCTGATTGCGCGGTAATTTTAGTCTCCTGCGGGTACAACCATTTTAGCTTTGGTTCTATCCCTATTTGTGTGCAATGATCTCGGCACTTCACCACCTTAAGGACAGTCTTTCAGCGGAGGCAAGCCTACACGGCCCGCTTATTCCGTTAGAGCCCAAAAAAAGGTTCGCACAGAAGATCATGGATCTGGTTGACCCTCAGAACCCCGTACATCAGGTCCTATCCCTGGATGCGCTTCGGGACTATGTAGACTCCTCTGTTCTCATTCCGATTGACGCACAGCGTACGCATGCCGTTTTTGGCGAGGGAAACCCCCAGGCAAACATCATGCTCATCGGCGAGGCACCTGGAGCGGACGAAGATCAGCAAGGCCGACCTTTTGTCGGCCGGGCCGGTCAACTGCTTGACAAAATGATCGCGGCAATCCACCTATCCAGGGATGAGATCTTTATTGCAAACATTCTCAAATCCCGCCCTCCCGGAAACCGTGATCCGAAACATGACGAAATTGCTGCCCATCTGCCTGTTCTCTACCGGCAAATGTCCCTCATTCAACCTAAATTTATCCTCTGTCTGGGGCGGATTGCAAGTCAGACCTTGCTTGGGACCAATGCCCCTCTTGGAAAACTACGAGGGCAAGCTCACCCCTACTATGGAAGCACGCTGCTCGCCACCTATCACCCGGCGGCTCTTTTACGAAATCAGAACTGGAAGCGGCCAGCCTGGGAAGACTTGAAACTCCTACAACAACTCTACTCGGCTCTCTAATACCATGCAAAGCGAAGCAATCCCCCCTCGAGGCCCCATCCTGGTTCAGAATTTGCAGGATTCCTCGGGGCGTGTTCCTCCCCAGGCTGTTGAGGTTGAGAGGTATGTCCTAGGAGCCGTGTTGATTGATCCAGAGGCCGTGAGCATTGCAACGGAAATCCTGCCTGCAGATGCCTTCTATTTGCCGAAGCACGCGAACATTTACCGAGCCATCCTAGATCTTTCCGCCAAGGGGCAACCCATAGATATCATTACGGTTGCCGAGCAGTTGAAAGCAACGAAGAAACTGGATCAGATTGGTGGCATCCCATACCTGAATGACCTTACTGAACATGTCGCAACTTCTGCAAACACCGAGCACCACGCACGTATCATAAGCCAGAAAGCTCTCTTGCGCAATCTTATTGGAGCAATGGGTAGGCGGATCACAGAGGCTTATGATCCGGCAGCCGATGCGTTTGAACTCCTTGACGCGGCAGAAAAGGATCTCTTTTCCATCTCTGAAAGCCAGGTCCGCAGATCAGCAAAAAACTTAAAAGATGTCATACAGGAAACGGTTGCCCACCTTCAAACCATTGCAGAGCGACCAGAAGGTCTTTCGGGGGTAACCAGCGGATTTACAGATCTCGACAAATTAACTGGGGGATGGCAGGACTCCGACCTAGTCATCATTGCCGGCCGGCCGTCAATGGGGAAAACTGCGTTTGCTCTGGCGTGCGCACGTAATGCCGCCTTAGCCTCCCAGAACCCTGTAAGTTGCGCAATTTTCTCCCTGGAAATGAGTGCCAGACAGCTAGCTCAGCGCCTGCTGACCTCCGAAGCCAAGGTAAATGCCCAGAATGCTCGTACGGGAAAGCTAAGCCAGAATGACCATCACGCTGTCGTGGAGGCTGCTGGGAAATTGGGCCTTGCCCCGATCTTTATTGATGATTCAGATGGTCTGGGGATTCTGGAATTACGTGCCAAATGCCGCCGACTAAAGTCTGAGCATGATATTGGGCTTGTGCTGGTTGATTACCTGCAACTCATGGAGGGGCGAGCCAGTAAGGATAATCGGGAGCAGGAAATCGCAAATATCTCTCGCTCTCTTAAAGGACTTGCAAAAGAGCTTGAAATTCCGGTGGTCGCACTCAGTCAGCTGAATCGAAATGCGGAGGACCGAAAAGATAAGCGGCCGCAATTGTCGGACTTACGTGAGAGTGGTGCGATTGAGCAGGATGCCGATGTAGTCGCATTTATTTATCGCGCATCTTATTACGGCATCGAATCCGATAAAGACAATCAGCCAACCAAAGGGATCGCGGAGATCATTGTTGGCAAGCACCGAAACGGCCCTACTGGGACCGTCAAGCTCAGCTTTGAGACAGACTTCGCCCGCTTCTCAAATCTCGAAGCATACCGGAGACAGGAGGACTATGCCTCCGGCCTCGACGACTGGTCGGTCTGATGTAATGAGGTGACGGGCGGATTCGAACCGCCGTACAAGGCTTTGCAGGCCTCTGCCTAGCCACTCGGCCACGTCACCTTGGCACGCCCGGCAGGACTCGAACCTGCAACCTGCGGATTCAGGTTTGTGCCGGTTTCCCGACTCCCTGGACTATCTCTTCACCTTTTTCAGTTATGCCTGAAGGAAGGGGTGGCCGTCTAGTCTCTACACCTTCCCCCACGGGGGCTTGGCTCGGGATTACCGTGAACCTCTGTTCCGTAGGCTTCCCCGAATTTGACCACTTACTCGCTGGTCGTTTCCAGCCAGCGGCCCGCTTTTGTTGCAGAAGTCCGCTGCTCTATCCAGTTGAGCTACGAGCGCCTGTATGTAATAGAACTGATATCCGCGCAGTCGGGGCGGCCGGATTTGAACCGACGACTTCTGCGTCCCAAACGCAGTGCTCTACCGGGCTGAGCTACGCCCCGAATCGGATGGTCTACGTGACGGCCTTCAATTCCGCCCGAACATCCTCCTGCGGAACCATTTTTTCTCTGAAGCGGAAGCTCCCGTTTGGCTTCTTTTCCGCAATAATGAGCTTGGCCATCACTTTTCGCTCTTGACGGCGCTTGAGGACCTTGTCTCCAAACGATTGTTTCTTGGCCATTTTTACTTGATCTCCCTATGCAGTGTGTGCTTTCGTAGTGTCGAATTGTACTTTTTGAGCTCCAGTCGACCCGACGTGTTGCGCCGGTTCTTGACCGTTGAATACCGGCTTGTGCCCGGAGCCTCCGTACACTCGAGGATTATTTTTTGTCGAACGTCTTTTCCTTTCCGTGCCATGTTACAGCCTTATCTATTTAGACCGAGATGCCTTGCGCCCGCGCTTCACGCAATACCGCCTCAACCCCTTTCTTGTTGATGGTCTTGATCGTATTCGCCGAAACTCTCAGCTTCACCCACCGCTTTTGTTCGGGCAGATAAAACCGCTTTGTCTGCAAATTCACTCCAAATCGCCGACGCGTCTTGTTGTGCGCATGTGAGACATGGTTGCCGGACATAGGCCCTTTGCCATTCAATTGATCTTTACGTGCCATTGGTTTTTGTCCCCTTTCCTGTTTTGGGCGACCGGCTTATATGAAACCATTTACCAAACGGTTCCCGAATCAGAGACCCCGGGCAACTGCCTGGCTCGGCTCACTCCGTGCTGCGCGCCATGCCGGATATAGCGCGGCGACCAAACACAAACCGAACGAAACCCCCAGGATGAAAACCAGATCCAGGATGTGGATCGAAACCGGATAGGATTCAATTACAAAGGATTCCGCCCCCAAGAGAGGTACAAGTTGAAAGTGTTTCTGCAGGAATAGAATCCCAAGCCCCACCACGAACCCGGTTCCTGCACCAATCAGCCCGATCATCCCGCCCTGCACGAGGAAAAGTTGCCGAATATCCCTGGAAGTGGCCCCCATCGCCTGCAGAACGCCAATGTCCCGTTTCTTTTCTACGACAACCATGGTGAGCGACCCTACAATACTGAACGCTGCGACCACGCAGATGAGGATCAGTATTAAGGATGCGCCCCATTTTTCCAGTCGCATAACATCATAAAGGGAGCGCTGAAGATCATACCAAGTTTGAACCTTCAACCCGCTGGGATTGGAGGCTTCGAGTGTTTGCTTTACCTGCTGTGCCTGCTCCAGGCTGGTGAGTCGCAATTCGATCCCGGTAACGGCGTCCTTCAGATGAAAAAGATCCTGTGCCTCTTTGATTCCAATAAATACATGCGTGTTGTCGTAAGTCTCTTCAAGTTTATATAACCCCCGCACCTCAAATTCTTGCACCACTGGCGGAGAAAAGACGCGTGTGAGCATTTGCCCCAGTCCCTGTGCAGAAAACAGCATTGCCTGGCTGTTCTCGGAGCCTGGAGACAGCCCCAAGCGCTGCCCCAGGCTAAATCCTATCACCATCCCCTGTTCGCTGGTGTCAAACTCCCCGGCGACGAGCCCCTCTCCTGTTGTATTCTCCGCCACACCTCGCAGGACCACAACGCGGTTGACTTCCGACTGTGTGACGGTTACGAGGAGAGCTTTTCCTTCAACGTAGGGATCCGCGCTTAGGACCTGCGGAATCTGTCTGGCTTGACCTGCGATCCTGTTTGCTTCTTCCTGCGACAACCCGCCTCCGGGCTCCGCGACGATGCGGACATGTGGGTCCATCGAAACGAGCATGTCTCGCACAACATCATAAAACCCATTCATGACGGACAGAACCACGATCAGTGCAGCAACACCGACGGCCACGCCGGTCATAGAAATTCCCGAAATAATCGTAACGAGCGGGATTCGTTGTCGGCTATGCAAGTACCGTCGTGCAATAAACAGCCGATAGTTCATCCCTGGGCTTCGAGTTTGCTTGTTGTGGTCATACGTTTCAGGCCTAGGCCCAGCGGACCTGTACCTGATTCAGGACAGGTTAGACATTGAACCGAAAAAGAATCACGTCTCCATCTTGAACGACATACTCCTTGCCTTCGGACCGCATAATCCCGGACGCGCGTGCGGCAGCCTCGGAGCCTACGCGAATCAGGTCTTCTACCTGCACGGTCTCTGCGCGAATGAATCCGCGCTCAAAGTCGCTATGGATTTGTCCTGCTGCCTGTGGAGCACGTGTTCCGATTTTGACGGTCCACGCTCGTGTTTCATTTGGTCCATGTGTAAAGAACGTAATAAGATCCAATAATTTATATGCTGTCTGGATCAAGCGTTGCAACCCATTTGCCTGAAGTCCCTCGCTCACTAGGAAAACGTCTTTTTCTTCCTCCTCCAGTTCTGACAACTGCGCTTCGAAGTCTGCGCTCAGGATTAGGCATTCTGCCTGCTCTCTGGTGGCAATCTTCTGAACTTGTTCGGCCCAGACATTCCCCTGAGGCAAATCTACCTCCCCCACATTTGCAATATAGAGAATTGGCCTACTAGTTAAGAGGAATAACCCCCCAATATAGTGCTGCTCTTTTTTGGAGAGGTCTTTTAAGAGCCGTGCGGGGCTACCCTGCGACAGGTGAGCAACGAGGCGTTCTGCGAATGCGGCCTTTGCAATCGCGTCTGCATCCCCTCCCTTCGCCGCTCTCTCCCACTTTTCAGCGAAGCGCTCCACCGTATCCAAATCTTTCAATAAGAGCTCTGTATTCACGATCTCTATGTCACGCTCTGGATCCACGCTCCCGGCAACATGGGATATCCCGGTGGCATCAAAGCAGCGGACAACATGCACTAACGCATCTACCTGTCGAATATGCCCCAGAAATGCATTCCCCAGTCCTTCGCCACGAGATGCGCCAGCAACCAGACCCGCAATATCTACAAATTCTATCGTGGTCGGAATAACTCGTTCGGATGGGGAAACAGCGACCAGTCGCTCCAGTCGTTCATCCGGGACGGGCACGATTCCTCGATTGGGATCAATGGTGCAAAACGGATAATTCGCCGCAACTGCGCCAACCCCACTCAGCGCATTAAACAGTGTGGATTTTCCAATATTGGGTAATCCAACGATACCACAATTGAGGGACATTGCCTGGCGACTATCAAATTTTTGCTAGAATGCGGGTCATCTCCGATCAAATGAGTGATCGGTTTTTTTGCAGAGATGAAGTGTTTAGATCTATTCGCTTATGTACGAGTTCTTTCCGTCAATCCTGGACCGTTCAGCCCTTATACGTTCACCGTGCAGTGAGGCTCAATAGGTCCTTTCGTTTATGGGCTGGAGGATTCGCCGAACCTTTTGACTTCTTGCCTACCACATGCCAGAAAATTTCTGCCGTCTCGCCAAAAGCGTCCCACCTCCTAATGGGTACAGCCAAAAAGGCTTGAATCATTGAACTGAAATGACGGTCTCCTTTGATATAGAATGAACGCCCATTGCCTTTGGTGTGTAAACAGTATTTCGTTGTACCTGCCGATCAAGTGTTAAAACTATTCCGAAGGACCTGTGTGTTTGTTTTCCTAACCCTGAGCGGATTAATGGCCTTCGCTCAGTCATCCCACATACAGGCTGGACTAGGAGGATGGCCGGGGGCCGGCATGCAATTCGTACACGTTCAGGCCCGTAGTATCTATTCGCTAGAGGTTCTTTCTTCCGTTGATACCGAACTATGGAAGGAAAGGACCCCCGTATATGTCTCTGCAGGTGTTGGGGCGGCACTGAGGCCGCTAGGGATCCTTCGTATGATTGGCCAGGCAAACTACTCCTATGATCTATACTTGGGGGTCCGTTTCGGCCCAGCACTAACTTTCCTGCACAAACAAACTCGCGCGGAAAAAAACCGCCAATTCAGTCTCTTCCTAGATCCTTTTCTCCGATATACGCGACCAATTGGGCAACAAACCGCGTTCATTGAAATCGGGTCACAGCGTCCATCTCTGCGTGCGGGACTCTGGATTCCTCTTAACTAACGATCCTTGTGTGTGTCTTCACGAAGCATGACAAATGTGTTTCATGAGCTATCCTGAGCGCTGAGTATCCTGTCGGCTGACCATCTCTTCCCATCCTTGACGGCCTCCCTCGCTTTTTATCAGTCTCCCCTCCTTTCTTAATCTAAACGCAATCGTATCTAGTACTCCATTCACAAAATCCTTGCTCTCCTCTGTGCTGAAAATCTTTGCCAACTCAATTGCTTCGTTCATCGTCGCCTTGGGTGGAATCTGGTCAAAGTGCAAAAACTCACAAACCGCCATACGAAGAATAATCAGATCAATTCTGAGTATGCGATTTAACTCCCAGTTCCTGGCATTGTCAGCGATAATTCCATCCAGTTGATCCTGGTTGGCAATTACGGTCTCAAACAGCCGAATTCCCATTTCCGTTGCCCCATCCTGTCTTGGCAGTCTTGGTAAAAGAGTCGTCTTGTACACATGTGTCTGGGTATCGCCACTGAGCATATGTGCATAAAGCGCCTGTAAGGTCGCGTAGCGAGCACGACGACGAGGTGGTATTGCCATTGGATCTTTGGTTGTGCCAAAGGACTAAGCCTCAAGCCCATTAAACATACTCCCCCTTTGTAACACAAAACTGCCATTCATGATTGCAACCAGTCTTCTGCAGAGGCATAGCGAACAGTCTTCAGACATCTACGCGAATTATTTGAGCAAGATACATCATCTGGAAAGGAAGGATCGCTATCCACAAAAGGGGGGAATCAACATTAACAAGGTATTTGGTAAAAATTTTCTTATACGTTGTTGGTACTGTGGAATTGTTGATAACCGTCAGAAATCATTGTCTATTTCGGCATGAATCATGCTGTGAGGGTAATTTATGGGGTTTCGGGGTAGTCAAGAGAATCATGAGGGCTTGTTGGGATCATGTGTGTTACTACCTACAATTTCACGAAATCGGCTTTTTGAGACAGAGGCCTCATAAAATCGGATCTAGAACTCACAGGTTATCCACGGACTGCTGGCATAAATAGTGGATCATGCCGGTTATACTCCGGCGACGGAAAATTACAGCAGGAGTTCAAAAACAAGGAGTTGATAGGCAAGCTGCTACTGGCGAGAAGGGATCTTTGCCGGGCAAAGGCGTAATTTAGTACAATCTGATTTCGTGTCGGACAGAGGGAATGAAAGAGGTCCATACTTCTCAATAGAATGACCCCTAAAGAAGCTTTCCAAAAGATACATTCGGAAATCTCCGCCATGCCAACGGAGGAGCTTACGCTGCGTGCGGCATCTGGGCGGGTACTCCGTGAAGATATTGTTGCACGAAAGGCCATTCCGCCGTTCGATAATTCGGCGATGGATGGGTTTGCGGTCCGTATGGATGATCTGACACAAACACCAACAGATCTCCACCTTGAGGGGGAAGTTTCCGCGGGAGAGGCCCCGGACACTGAGGTGAAACCAGGGTCATGCATCCGTATCATGACCGGGGCGCAGATTCCTCTTGGCGCGGAAGCAGTGGTCCCGCTGGAATGGACTACCGAAATCAATCAGGAAACGGTGCGTATCCATCGCGGACCAGAGCGGGGGGGCTATATACGGAGGGCAGCGAAGGATGCTTTACAGGGGGCAGCCGTGGTAAAAAGTGGCACGCGAATTACGCCGCCAGTCATGGGTATGATCGCTGCGGCAGGATATGACAAGATAAAGGTGGGAAAAACCCCAAGTGTGGTCATCATCACAACGGGGAATGAATTGCACCTTGATATGACAAAGCCCCTCCCTCCTGCCCAAATTTATGATGCCAATGGCCCAGGGCTGTTTGCACAGGTACTGGAAACTGGTGCAGCAGCTCTAGAGCCGGAGGTTGCCCGAGACGACAAGAAGGACCTTGCGGACCAAATTAGGCAGGGAATGGATGCAGATGTGATGGTCATTAGCGGGGGCGTATCCGTAGGCAAGTATGACTTTGTTCAGGAAGTACTTGAGGCCCTGGGGTTTGAAAAGGGTTTTTGGCGGGTCCGTCAGCGGCCTGGAGGCCCTATGCTGTTTGGAATGCTTAGATCCCAACCAGTTTTTGGGTTGCCGGGGAATCCGGTTTCGTCAGCCATCTGCTTTCAGCAGTATGTGCGGCCAGCCCTTCTCTTGATGATGGGAGCCACGGAGATTCATCCACCCCGGATGAAAGCAAAATTGGGGACATCCGTGCGCAAGAAGGCTGGCTTATATCATTTCGTGCGCGGGAAAGCCATGTGGGAGAAAAACGGTCAATTGATAGTGCACACGACTGGCCCGCAGGCGTCAAATCTTTATTCCTCACTGCAGCACGCCAACTGCCTTATTCATCTTGAGGAAGAGGTGGTTAATCCCTCCGAGAATGAGGAAGTGATCATTACTCCCTTGCCATGGGCGGTTATCGGCTGAGCAGAGCCAGTTCTTGGGCCTCTGACCACAACAACAGACTCTCCTGAAAGACCTCATCAATTGCATTGAAAAGAGGCACGGCAACACGGGAACCATACAATTGCCGGCCAAGAAGGGCCTTGAAATAAAGTCGCAGGGGTTCCTCGTTTTCCTCAAGCGCATCGTAGGTGAATTGTAATTCCTCGGGCGAAGGATCCGCCGGAACGAATGTGACAGGGACTTGGGCGCTTTCGCCAGTAGCCCATAAGGCATTCCATTGAGCAGAGGAAAAAGAAAAGTCACGCACGAACATTTCCGGTTGATCTTCCCAGGCGGTTCGCAGTGCTTGCTCATTGGCTTCAAACCAGAGACGGAAGGTTTCGAAGAAGCCGCCGCCATAGAGAGCCTGAAGGATACGGGGCATTAAGGAGTCTGACAGCACCGAATGATCGGGGGTGATTCCACCGTCTCCAAATACGGTGCGACCGTGTGTAGTCATAAATTTCAGCGAGTCGGGAATCTGGTTCACATAGCCTTCGGGGTCCCGATCTGCTTCGATCCAGCTTTCCAGTTTGTCTTCGAGGTAGGCCTCGCGGTCTCCCTCCTCATAGGGCGTCTGGATCAGGCGGCCAGAAGGAGTATAGTAGCGAGCAGTTGTGATTTGGAGTCGGCTATCATCGGGAAGAGGATATTGATTCTGGACGAGACCTTTTCCATAGGTCCGTTGGCCGATCAATAGGGCACGATCATGGTCCTGCAGGGCTCCGGCTACAATTTCGCTTGCCGAAACGGAATTGTGATTAATCAGAACAATGATCGGCTGGGTTTCGAAGCGACCCGAATGCCCTGCAGCATAGATCTCATCGGATACGTTGCGTCCCTTTACGCTGACAATGATGTCATTGCCGCTCAGAAGTTCATCTACAACGGCAACAGCCGACTGCAGGATTCCACCGCCATTATCCCGAAGATCCAAAATCAAGCGCCCCATTCCCTGCCCTTGGAGATCCGCGACCGCCTGGAGGAACTCGGCATAGGTGCTTTGAGCGAAGCGATTAATTCGGATATATCCCGTGAGCTCATCCACCATATAACTGCTGGTGACCGAGTAAAGAGGAATCAGATCCCGCGTGATCAACACATCGAACGGCTGTTTCAGTCCCAAGCGATAGATCGTTACCTGAACTTGTGTTCCAATGGGGCCTTTCAGGCGCCGCTTCACTTCATCTTCGCCGACCCCAACGATTGAGGTGTCGTTGACAGCAATGATCCGGTCACCCGCTCGGATTCCCACCTTTTCGCTGGGGCCGTTTTCAATGGGAGAGACGACACGAGCCGTGTCCCCATCAAACACTTGGAACCAGACCCCAATACCACCAAAGGAGCCCCGGAATGATTCTTCGACCTCCTTGAATGCCGATGCATCAATGTAGGAGGAGTGAGGATCAAGGGATTCAATCATTCCGCCAATCGCGTTTTCCGCTACTTTGTTTGGATCCACAGGATCAACGTATCTACGGTTAATCAGAAGAAACGCTTCCTCCAGTTTATGCAAGCTCTCTTTCGTATCATTGAGGTATGAACTAACAGAGCCTCCAAGCAGCCCACCTGTCAGAAACAGCAAAACGATCAGGAGAATGTAGCGGGATGAGGCTTTCATAAAAAAAGAGGGTTCGGTGCAATCCTCAAACAAGGGATGCCTGAAGAGAGTATTTCTCTCGTTCAGAACGCGTAATCGTCCTCAAATATAGGGATATCTGATAAAGATGCCTCTGTAACGGGTAACGGCGGCATCACAATGGGCAAGGGTCGTTATTCACCTAAGGGTTGCAGTCGGTCGAGACTGCCTCACCTTGGGTCCTTGCTCCATGTTTATAATTCCCATATTTTTCATTTGGGACTGGCTATCCGGTAGATTCTCTCGTTCGTCGTATTAAGGTTGGATAGAGGTCCAGGCCTCCACAGAAGAAAAGGATTGCAACTCTAAAGTTTTCAAACATTCTGTAGCCTCTACCGATGGTTTTGACTTCCTGGATTTTGCCGTTGCATGCTTTGCCGTTGGACTGTTCATGACAAAGAGCATTGCAGACGCCGTCAAAATGTCGTTCGAACATCCCTGCAATCTTGATCACTTCCGTTACAGCTGCATCTTGAACACTGGCAAGCCAGAGTCCAAAGTGTGCATTCCCTTCGGCGAAGGAGTAACATTCAAAAACCCCCTTGAATTCTTCGCGTAACCGCCAGGCGAGGCTCACTTGGAGGTTCGATTTCTGGATGACTTTGAAGATCTCATCTTGCTTTTGGGTACGATTGGCTTCATTCTTCAAAAGTACATAACGAGTCCCTTTTAATTCGGGATAGGTCTTCACTTCCCGCCTGCGTACCCGGTTGATTGCTTTATTGAGATACTGGATTAAGTGAAAGCGATCGTGAATCAGGGTCTCGTTGGGAAATACCGTCTCAACGGCCGTGATATAGGTCGTCCACATATCGGTCGTGATCGTTTCCACAACGCCTTTGATCTCCGCAAAAATGCGCTCGAACGACGCGATGGTGCCTTTTTTGGTCCGCCCTTCGCCTACATCAATGACCACGCCACGCGCAGAATTACTCACGATTGTCGCATACACATGATTCCGCTTCAGCGCCTTCTCATTCACGCTCACATGCTGAATTCCCTGCAGAGATCGCCGAAGAAGACCCCGCTCAACACTGCGATGCATGATCCGGTTGAGCTGGTTCAATCCGCAGCGGAGCAGCTTTGCCGTTTTGGTTTAGTTGTTGGTCGCGTTCAACAAATCAATCGCCCACCGCTCCAGGGAATAGGTCTCCTGGCTTGATGCATCCGCCCAAGGAATCTGAATGGTCTTAATCCCCGCAGAAGATTTGATCCGGGGAATCCGGCAGTGAACAAAACACTTGCATTGAAACCAGTCCAGATGACGCCAAGATCGCGTTCTGCGATGGTCATACAACGTCCCACGCTCCCCCGTCTCTGGACAAACAAGATTCTTCCCCGAATGGGATAGATAGACATCTACACGTTGCCCCTCCGTATCTATCACCACCTGATCAACCTGCCAGTCAGAACTGAGCCTCAAGGTGTAGCTCATCATCAAAGCTATCGTAGTATCTTGCATGAAAATGTCAGTTTTGGTTCATCCAAAATTAAACACTTCCACGCAAATGGGGACAGAACCAAATGATTATTACCCAGAATGGGAATCTAATTCGGCAAGCTGTAAGCAAAATTTCGGTGATTGGGCGGACTACGCAAGGCGTTCGACTCATTCGACTACGAGAAGATGATATAATCGCTGATGTCACACGCGTCATTTTGGAAGACGAAGAAGCAGATAAGGACGCTTTACCGAGCAAGGACTGATGTCTGGTGCCATCTAATACCGGAGCGATCCCCGCACATTCACTCCGATGTCTCCCAGCACAGCTGCGCGGCCGTGCGCCAAACCAAAGACCGAGAACGTCAACCATTCCGATGGATGGAGTTCGCCACCCAACCGGTACATCACTCCCTGATGCAACTGAGTCACCCCCATGACGGACCGGGCGGTGCCATCTTTCCACGGAACGCCGTATCCCAACTCCAACTCGGTCCGCTGCGCGTCTGCCCCGAGCGGCACCGCATCCAAGATCGTCTGCTGACCGTACATCGACATCCCCTGACCCCGTCCCCACGATGGCCGCACACGCACCATCAACCCCTCCGACCGACTGCCCACTTGCAGGGACCCCGAGAGTCCCCACTCTGTGAATCCGTCGGCCGTATGCATCACCAGCCCCTGTGTCCGCACATCCCCCTTCAGGCGCCATGCCGGATAATCAACCCGGATCCCCCCGCCAAACTCCAACCCCACCCCCGTCTCCGCACTTCCCCCATCGCTCCGCACATTCGCCTCCACAAATGGACGAAGCCCGTCGCTGATCTTTACATTCGCCTCCACACCTGCCCGGACCCGGTACACCTCTGCCGTCACCTCATGATCCGTTATCTCTGCATCCGTCACCAGGACATCTCCATGGTAGTTCAGTCCGATCGTGCCCGTTGACACCAATCTCCCTCGAACCCCCATTGCTCCAAACCTGGACACCAGATCCCCTTTCAACTCCAGCACCTCTGCCTGCCCGCGACCCGCGCCTGCGCTCAACCATACATCCCAGCCTGCACGCGCATACGACACATACGGATAGACGCCCGTCAACCCTGCGGTGATCTCTCCAGACTGCTGCACCACCTCAAACGATCCCTCTCCCTGACTGTGGGCCAGAAGTACCCCCGCCAGCCAACCTCCCCGCCAGCGGTAGTCCGCCCCCAGCATCCCCGTGGTCACCTCTCCACGGAGCGTCAACGCATCGTCATCCCGTCCATTGAACTGACGGAATGCTCCCCGTCCCCAGACGCTGAACGATCCACTGTACGAAGTCGCAGACATGCGGCAACCCGCCAATAGTTCGCCCAGGGACGGATCCCATGAGGAGGCCGAGTACCAGAGCCTGGCCATCTCTGCGCGGTCGGCCGCCCCACACGCGGCACCATCCGCCCCGGAGCGGAACCGCTCCCCCAATGCCTCCACCACCTGCACCGACGACGTCCGTACAAACCGCGCCGCATACGCCTCCAGTACCTCTTCACTCACCGTGGTGGACTCCTGGATCGTCGCCACCCCCACCGCCTTCGCAATCTCTGCATGCTTCGACGACTCCAGATGCACCGTGAACGTCTCCTCGCGCCAATCCAATCCGTCTTTCAAGAGCGGTACCGCAATCATCGCTTCCACTGTTCCCGGTGCCATCGTGACCACCCCCGAGGAGGCTTCATAGTCTTCACCTGCCTTGGCGGTCCCATCGCGCGTCCGGTATGCTGCCGAGATCATCTGACGCTGCGGATGCGACAGCAAGACCCGGAACCGGACCATGCCCTCTTCTTCCAGCACCAGCGCATCCTCCACCCGAAGGATCGCGCTCGCACCATCATCATCCAGGATCGTCCCCGTCCCCGTTTCACGTGCAATGATGGCATTGCGAGGCTTTGACAGGGTCACCATAAACGACTCATGCTCTTCCGGGAATTCATCATTGATCACCTCAATCTCAATCACGCCCCGGGTTGCACCCGGATCAAAGATTACAATCCCCCGCGAGGTCACATAGTCCAGGCCCGCCTCTGCCGTGCCAGCCGTGCTTGTATATTGCACCATCACCACCTGATCCACGGGACGACTGAGTTCAATGGGCAGTTGGATCGCCTCTGCATGTTCCAATGCCTGTTCATCGTAGAGGGTGATCGTGAGCGGCCCCGGCCGCTCATCGTTGTCCATGATCGTCACCGTGATATCTGTTGTCACCCCGTCATAGCCCCCGCCCGATGCTGTAACATTTAAGCCGACCGTTTCATCTGCATAATCCTCGTCGTCCTCGACTGCCGTTAAGGTCACGGTCTTAGGGGTATTCCAATCCGCGGCCGTAAACGTGAGCGAGGGTTTGTCTAATGTCAGATCTGTTCCCGCGTGCCCGGTGAAAGTGAGCGTCACGGGGCCCGGTGGCGATGCGGATAGATGAACCAGGAGCGGGCGCGTACCCCCTTCTTCCATCTGCACTGTCTCCGGGGCCACGAGCGCCGCCGCATCGTTGTCCGTGATCGTCACTGTGATATCGGTCGTCACCCCGGCGTGGCCGCCTCCAGATGCTGTGAGTGTCAATGTTTCTGTATCGTCCGCAAAATCATCATCCTCTGCCGCCGTTAAGGTCACCGTCTTGGGAGTGTCCCAATCCGAGGTTGTAAACACGAGCGAAGGTTTGTCCAATGTTAGGTCCATGTGTCCGGTAAAGGTCACCGTCACCGTGCCCGATGGCTGGGCAGATAGACGAACCATCAGCGGATGTGTCCCTCCTTCTTCCATCCTCACATCCTTAGCAACCACGATCCCCGGCGTATCGTTATCCGCGATGGTTACCGATATTGTTTCTGAGATCCCGGTGTAGTCGACACTACCACTTGCTGTCAAGGTGACCTCTACCTGATCATTTACAACATCCGCATCGTCCGCGGCGCGCAAGCTCACCTGCTGCGTCTCATTCCAGTTTTCTGGAGTAAAGACTTGAGTGATCGGAATCAGGGCCAAGTCGGTTCCTGAAGGCCAGGTCATCATCACTTTGACCTCGCCCAATGGCTCCGAGGTCAGCGAGATCCCGAACGAGGTCTCTCCCCCCTCCGTGACCGATACAGACGGGGGTGCGTTCACCCCTGCCTCATCGTCGTCGGTGATCGTTATCTCCACCGGCTCCCCCTTGGCCAGACCGGACGGCAGGACACCAAGTGCCACCGTGAAGGTCTCAACCTGCTCTGCAACATTATCCTGAACCGCCGAGACCACATAGGTCCCGCTCCTCTCTCCCGATTCAATCTCTATCTGGGTTGGAGGCAATGCCTCGTAATCCTGGGCATCCGCGGTGCCACCCGTCAGTGTCAATGGAATCTCCACATCGGTGTCCAGCGCCTCGGACAACGTTGCCGTCACCGTGACACCATTCCCCTCATCCACGGGATTGGGAGATGCCGACAGAACTACCGTCACCGCTGTCGGCGACGTAATATCCCGGATGGTTACGAACTGGGAAGACTCTCTGCCCGGCACCAGAAGCGCCGGGGGGAGACCTCCCAACGCGACGATAAAGGTCTCATCGTCCATGTCTGCATCCGTGAGTGTCTGGATTTGCCCGGATCCCTGCGTTTCACCACTGGAAATCGGTATACCCGGAAGCGGCCTGTAATCGCCAGACTCCGGTGGATGACCCGTCTCATCGTTATACATCAATGGAACCACGACATCGGTTTCCAACACGCCCGTCAGCCTTGCCGTGATCGTCACCGACTTGCCTTCGTCCACCGGATTTGGAGATGCGGACAGCGTCACTTCCACCGGAGGTGGCGGGTCATTGTCTACAATCGTGATCTCCACCGAGGAAGGACTGCCAAGCTCTACCCCCGAAGGCAATGCATCAATGATGGCGACCGTGAACCGCTCATCCCCCTCCGAAACATCATCATCCCGGATGTCAATCGTCCCCGACCCGGTCCAGGATCCCCCGGCGATCGTGATACTTGGAAGAGGGCCATAATCGCCCGGCTCCGTCGGCGGCTCGCCCGAAATATCCCTCAACTCAATCGTCACCGCATCCGACAATGCCTCCGACAACGTTGCCGTGATGGTGACCGACTCGCCTTCGTCCACCGGGTTCGGAGATGCCGACAAACTCACCGTCACCGGAGTGTCCAGGGCATCATCATTATCTACAATCGTCAGCGTATGTGTACCCGGACTCCCCACTGTATACCCTGTGCCACTTTCCAACGTCAAAATGACCGTCTCGTTGCTCTCCTTCACATCGTCATCGGTAATCCCGATCGGAATATTCACCGAAGTCCGACCAGTTGCCACGGAGATCACCCTGGAACCAGTAATGCTGTAGTCTGCGTTTTCGGTCGCCGTACCGCCCGTGCCGTACGTCAACGTGAACGGTACCGCGGGCGCAGGATTGATCCTGACGGCCACATGGTGCGTCCCCTCGTTTTCGGGGGCCTTGGACGAAGACGAAGCAAAGCTCACCTGCGGCTTCTCATCATTGTCCGTGATCGTCAGCGTATGCACGTTCGCACTTCCCACCGTGTACTCCGTGCCGTCGGTCAGCGTCAGGATAACCGTCTCGTCAGGCTCGTCCTCGGTGTCATCGGTAATCACAATCGGAATATTCACCGAGGTTGCACCAGCGGACACGGAGATCGTCCCGGAGCCAGTAATGCTGTAGTCTGCGTTTTCGATTGCCGTACCGCCCAGCGTGTAGTTCAATGTCAAAGGTGCCGTGGGCGCAGAGCTGATCACGACTGCCACATGGTACGTGCCATCATCTTCGTCCACGCTGCCTGCCGCCGAAGCAAAGTTCACCTGCGGCATATCATTGTCCGTGATCGTCAGCGTGTGCACGTTCGTGCTTCCCACTGTGTATCCCGTACCGCTGGTCAGCGTCAGTGTGACCGTTTCGTCACCCTCGTTCTCGGTGTCCTCAATAATCCCGACCGGGATCTTCGCCGAGGACGCATTCGCGGCCACGGAGATCGTCCCAGAGCCAGTAATGCTATAGTCTGCGTTTTCGATCGCCGTACCACCCAGCGTATAGCTCAATGTGAGGGTTGCCCCAGGTGCAGGACTGAGGCTGACTTCCACATCGCGCGTACCACCATCTTCGCCCACACTGCCTGCCGCCGAAGCAAAGTTCACCTGCGGCATACCATCATTGTCCGTAATCGTCAGCGTGTGTTCGCTCGGATTTCCCAGGTTGTATCCCGTGCCACTTGCCAGCGTCAGGATGATGGTTTCGGCATCATCGTCTACATTGTCATCGGTAATCTTGACCGGGATATGCACCGAGGTCAAACCAGCGGTCACAGAAACCGTCCCTGAGCCAGTAATGCTGTAGTCTGCGTTTTCGGTCGCCGTACCACCCAGCGTGTAGTTCAACGTGAGGTCTGATCCAGGTGCAGGACTGAGGCTGAGGTCCACATTGTGCGTACCATCATCTTCGTCCACACTGTCCGTAGATAAATCGAAATTAACCTCCGGCGTATCATTGTCCGTGATCGTTACCTCCACCTTTTTCGGATCCCATGCGACCATTTGGAATGCCAAGCTATTCTCATCAATCGCCACGGTGAATGTCTCATGGTCCTCTTCTATCGTATCATGATAGGTCCAAATCGTACCGGTACCCGACCTTGCATGCGCTTTGATTGTGATTGAAGTTAACGAGGCATAGTCTTTATGATTGACGGCCGTGTCAGTGAGAGGATTGGGGTAGATCAACGGCACCGTTACATCACTGTACTGCCCGTTCGTAACATTTGCCATAATCGTCACCGGCTGGCCTTCTTCCACCGGGTTCGGAGATGCCGATAGCCTGACCACGAAGGGTGCCAGGATTATCAATTTAGCACATAGACAGTGTCCATGGGAATGTACAGGTTCCCACGGTGTTGTTCCCGTCAGATGTATATGGCTATATGGCGGCTCTATGTTATCCCGCCCCCAGCTAGTTTTGAACGTAAACGGCTTGGATGCCGTCTCCCCCTTCGAGATCGTGATGAACTTCGTTCCTTTCGTTCCTGTGACGTTATCAAATATGTCGGGAGAAATATATCCAGAAATAACATCGAACGTGACTGAAACTGTAATATCGTCATTATGCGCTTGTTCAACCGTTGCCTTCACGGTCGTCGAGGCTCCTGCCCTCACCTCCCCCGGCGAAATCTCCAAACATACCTTCGGATTAGTATTGTCCTTATTTATCGCCGCCAGTTCTTTCTGATCCCCCGAGACGACGACTTTTTCTTTCAATTTTCTTTCATCAATCGCCACCGTAAACCGCTTGTTGTCGGCATCTGTATCATCCTCACGCATCTGGATCTCGGTTGTAGCGGATTTCGTACCCCGGGGGATTGAAGTATGACGCACTGCGTCATGATCCTCACCTCTATCAGATGTACCTTTCTTAAATTTGAGCGGAACATCTCCGGTTATTGATCGGGTAAACGGCCTCAAAGGCATCACCATCAACTTACGCCTTTCCCCCTCCTGAACCTCCAATTGTTCAGCTGACAAGTTCACCGGTACAGGACTCGTGTCCAAGATCCTTACATTGATGGAGATGGATTCCTTGATGCCACCTCCCGATGCCCTAAATGTTAGCTTCACCTCTTCATCCGTATCATCGGCATCCTGTTTCACATCCACGGTAATCGTCTGCTCCACATTCCAGTTCGAGTCATCAAACGTCAGTTGCGTTGGGCTCACTGCTAAGTCTGTATTTTCATACCCCGTGATGATCCCCGTCATCTCGCCTGAAGGCGGCTCACCGAGGGTGATCGTAAATGTGTTTGAATACCCTTCCAAAACCGTCAACGAATTCCGGGCATCCCCGAGTACATGTTGTGAATTTCCCGATCGGTCTACTACAAATCCATCTGCATTGGTAGACGGCTCTGAGGCACCAGTACTTGAATCCCACAGAGGAGCAAGTGGACGGATCGTATGGGGGAAGAATATTCTTCGGGGCAGTTCTGCTCCGTTCATGCTAATAGCCTCAAATGGAGGATTTGCTTCGCTCTGCTCATCAGAAAGCATAAGACGATAGCTTACAACTTCCTGCTCACTCGTTTCAAGAGCCTGCAAATTCGAATTAGACAACGCCTGGGGGGGAACGCCGGTGTGGATTTCTGGCGTTTGCGCCTGCCCAACGGCGACAGCAGGCAAAAACAATCCCCCGAAACCAATGAGGATCAAGGCATGCTTGGCACGGGCTGTAAGGCCGCTGCCCTTGTCATACTCCCCCATTACTCTTTTCCTACGATTCGTGCCATTCTGGATCAAAAAGTGTCTAACGGCAATTAAAATTTGGGGGCTTATACATGTGAGTAATCCATCTGTTTTGTAGTTCCACCCGAAGAAGAGACGCTCATTTTTTACCGATTCTTGATTGATCCTGGTGAAGCTTTCAGAATTGCCTTCGCAATTTCATCTGCTGAATAAGGAATTGACCGCTGTATGTGCGCTATGTCCTTTTCAGGACGCCCCCGGGGCTTGGATGCCTTCTTGGGCGAAATGGGTGGTTTGTGTGTGCGTTTGTCTTTCATAGTCTGATTAAAATAACTGAGGAAGCATTCTTTTCCCGTGTACGGACCAGTCATGATCGGCAATAGTAGGGCTACGCCCCTTGAAATAGTCGTCTATTGACCATAACTGCATCCGAGGGAACTGATTTTGATCAATAGATATTTTGCCGGTTTCCAGAATATAAATCGCTATTGCCCAAATTTGGCAACTCAATTTGGTATCCTGCATGGCAGTTCCTATGCGTACGCTGAAAAACTTCTTGCACTTACGATTCCTGCAACGATAGGGCATAGTAGGATGGGACGTTCCTGCCTGTACATTTTTGCACTGTCAGTGTGGGCAGGTGGGTTCGTTTCCCCAGCGCTTATTTGCAAACCATGCCTCCGCAGTTGCATCATCGGGGAACATCTTCATCAATTTAACCCATGAGAGCCCCCTTATAAAAGACGAGAATCCGTACGGGAGGGGCTAAAAACAGAAAACAAACTGACTATCATAGCTCGAGATCATCCCTGTCAGGGGTACAAAGTCCGGTTTTGAGAGAATTATCAGATCTTGTAGGTATGTCAAAAGGGACGAATGGTTTATTGGTCGGCTTAGCATGAACTTTTGCAAGTTCTTGCAAAGACGAGAAACGTTACGTGTTAGGTAACGTTTAAGTCTCGCAGGCTCGAAAAGAAATTTACGCGACAAGGTGGCCTCAGAAAAGCCTATGGAGCCCAAAATGAGAGAGCCATAAGTAACCGTATAAGTCTCTTAGTTGGAGCATCCAACCTATCGGAGGTGCCAACGATGCCTCCGGTGCGAAGACACCAACTCACTGGAGGGCAAAAGGGGCAATTTGCAATAGATCTGGTCCAACCATATCGCCTTATCTTTAAACCCGACCACGAACCGGTTCCACGAAAGGATGATGGGGGAATAGACCTAAACCAGGTTACAGCAATAAAGATTATAGATGTAAAAGACTATCACTAACCTAAAGGCCAATACAGACAAATGTCGAAATCAACTTACAAATGGACGCCGGACTATGCGATTCCACCAGGTTGGTTGCTTGAAGAGTACCTTGAAGATCGGGGCTATTCCCAAGCTGAATTTGCTCGTCGTTGCGGACGTTCGCCCAAGCTAATTAGCGAAATCATTGCGGGTAAGGCGCCGATCGAACTAGATACTGCACTGCAGTTTGAAAAGATCCTCGGTCTAGGTGCCGATATCTGGCTTAGCATTGAATCCTCGTATCGGCTCCAACTGGCTAAAGAGGCTGAAGCTAAGAGGGCAGCAGCCCAAACCAAATGGGCAAAGTCCTTTCCGATTCGCGAGTTAGTTAAACGTGGTTGCTTTCCGCATCCAGAGTCAGATGCTGATCGCGTCACCAAGTTGTTGACATTTTTCTGTGTTGCCTCTAGTGATGCGTGGAAGACGAAATACAGTTATGCCAATGTCGCATACAGGCATTCACCCACATTCACGAGTAGCGAGGAAGCTGTTGCCACATGGCTCCGGCTCGGTGAAATAGAAGCCGAACAACAAGAGTGTGCGCCTTATAACAAAAGTCAATTCCAGAAGGCGGTTCGATCCATCCGCGATCTGACTCGTGAACCAATTGACAATGCTTTGCTGCAACAGACACAAAAGCTATGCAATGAGGCCGGCGTTGTGTTTGCGTTGGTCAAGCCGCTAAGAAGGATGGCTCTCAGTGGTGCGGCCTGGTGGTTGTCTCCAAGAAAAGCGGTCGTTCAACTGACTGCCAGACACAAAAGAGCTGATCATCTCTGGTTCAGCTTCTTCCATGAGGCAGCACACATATTGCTTCATGACAAGAGATCTGTTTTTGTAGATGAGAATAATGAGAGCGACACGGATCAAGAATCAGAGGCTAACAAATGGGCATCCAACATGCTAATTCCGGAGGCGGCATGGAAACAGATCTCTCAAGCCTCACCACTCAGTGCAAAAACCGTCAAGGAGTTCGCAAAGGAGCAGGGCATTGCTCCAGGGATCGTTGTTGGTAGACTCCAACATGAGGGAATTATAGATTGGTCTCATCTGAATAATCTCAAGGTACGCTTAGGGTGGGGATCTTAGCCAAGCGGGGTGCAATCAGGTTGAACCGTTACGCGATTTGAGACCGAACACATTTGTCCACGAGAGCAGTTCGAAAAATCAAATCTGGCGCACCACGGATAGAATTCCCGGGATTTGCGTAGATCCCCTGGTTCGTATGGGCCAACCCACATCGGCATCCGCATCATTGAACGTCCAGTATGTAGAATTCAGAGACTCCAACCTTCCTCTGGGGTCGGGTTTAAAAACGCGGTAGCGTAAATCCTTGAGAAGACAACATCTCCACAATTGATCTCAAATTAACAGATGTCCATGAAAGCAGACAAGGCCTTTATTCAACATTCTCAAAATCTTCTGGAAAAGGATTACCTGCCAAAAATCCAAACCTGCCTGAAAATCCTTCCAGAAGCAGATCTTTGGTGGAGACCCAATGACATCTCTAACAGCGTCGGGAACTTGCTGTTACACTTGGCGGGCAACCTGAACCAGTGGGTTGTTGCCGGGGTCGGCAGCGGAGAGGACCATCGCAGGCGAGGACGGGAGTTTTCCGCAAGCGAGGGAAAAGACGCGGCAACCCTGTTCCAGCAGTTGCAGCAAACCGTACGCCGGGCGACGCAGGCCCTGGAGGAGCTAAACACCGAGGCCCTAAACCAGAAGGTGACGATTCAGGGAATCAATGTCACGGTTTTAGGAGCGATCTACCATGCAGTGGAGCATTTCTCCATGCATGTTGGCCAAATCATCTACATCGCCAAGCTCCGCACAGGCACCGACCTCAACTTCTTCACAATCGGAGAGGGCGGTGCCGTGGAGCGGGGCTGGTGCGTGAGCTAGCGAAGAGGGACGGTATCTGCGCGGCGGAACTGATCCGCGCCACTTTTCTTTGAGGTCCCGTCAGCACTTCCTAGCCCAAGCATTGAGACTCGCTCCATTCCGACCCCATTGGAGACGTAATAATCAGTCAGTGCCCGTGCCCGGTCTTCGGAAAGGGTCTGTGGGTTACGCTCCAGAGGGCTCGCCATACCTTCCACACGTACATTTAAGTTCAGGCATTCGCCCAGGATTTCCAGATTGTCCGTCAAGGCCAGCATTGCATCATCGGAGAGCACACTTGAATTGCGTTCAAAAAAGACGGTGCTCATTTCTGCTATATCCGCACAGTAGGGGGGTTCAAATTGAGTGACAGACACATTCAAAGTTCGTACATCCCGCCCATGGTCGTTGGCGATTTCCAGAGAGACGGCATACTCCCCTTCGGACATATATGTATGTTGAGGTCTGGTAGAGGAAGACGAAGTGCCGTCTCCAAAACTCCAGCTATAGGTGAGTGGAGCATCACCGCGGACGTTTGCACTGAATTCAATCGGGGTTTGAGTATCCACACTGGTGGAACTGGCCGACAGGGCCAGGAGCTGTGCAGGAACAGGAGGCGTCGTAACCAGAATGCTGGCGGTTTCGGAGACAGTGAAGCGTCCGTCATTATTGCTGGCCGTAACCATTACGGTATAGGAGCCAGCTTCAGTGTAAGCGTGTTTCACGGCAGTGCCATCAGCGATTGCACCATCACCAAATGTCCAGGAATAGACAACCGGCGGGCGAGCATCTTCATTGGCATAAGCCACAAAGTCGCCAGCCCGATTGGTCTCAAGAGACTCGGGAACCGACACAACCAGAGTTTCAACAGCTCTGGGATTACAGCCGGTAAGGATGACAGTGAAGAGACCTGCGAAAACGAAAAGAGAAGAGCGTAGAAGCGACATGTTATTGGGGTTAGAAAATCAAGGATACAGGAAAACGAAAATACGAAACTTAGGGGGATTTCCAGTCAATGGGCAGGATCTGGTTCCCTCACGGAAAAGCCAAGCATCATTCCAGACTGAAGATGCTCCGCAATATGGCAGTGCGCCATCCAATTTCCCGGATTCGACATGTCCACAAGGAAATCTACCGTTGATCCTACGGGCACGGTAGCGGTGTCTTTCCAGACCAAGTGCTGATTCGGGATCCCATCCATTTCAATGACCAGAAAGCGCTGTCCATGGAAATGAATCGGATGGTGCATCGGGTGGAAACTTCGGGGGTCGTTGAAAATGCGCACTTTGATCACATCGCCGACCTGAAAACCCCATTGAATTGCCATATTCTCAAGGCCGGTCTCTGTATCACGCAGAACCCATTCAACCTGTGCACCAGTGGAGAGCCAATTCATCATCGGCATTGCATCATTCCATTCAATAGGTGGAACATAGAGCGTGTCAATCTCCATGGAGAGCATGATTGGCAGCGGAAGGTTTTTCACGCGCAGAGACAGCGTAAGGGATTTGTCGGGAGGCCGGTCAAAATGATTGCGGAAAGAATCAATATCTGCTGTAACCTCCTCGTAGCTTCGAAGGACGGACGATAGTCATTTGGGGTCGGTAAATTCCCAACGAGTGCAAGAGCGAGCGTGTCCACGCTCATATAAAACTCTCCCCGAAAGTGGTCGATGGCTTGGATCGTGTTTGTGATTGCTACAGGGCCTGGTTCAGGAAAAAGAACCTCTACGACATAGCGCTCTGAGGGAGCAATGGCAACACTCTTTACCCACGCCTCTTTTTCGAAACGACTGACATCAGAGGCAACAACCTTGATCGGCAGACCCTGGAAGCTCACGTTGAACGAGCGGGCATTTGCCACATTTGTGAGGTGGAAGCGCACCACGCTGCCCTTGTCCACTTGAAACCGGTAATCCGTCACCCCATTGGTCAGCATCACGTTCCCAAAGCGCCCCATGAGCGCATGGGTTGGAGTTTCTTTTCCATAGGGGATGAGGCCGTTTTCATCCATCAGGATGTCGTCAAGAAGGAGAATCTCTTCTTGGTTTGTGGGGCCATAATAGTCAGGGGCCTCCGCGGTAACCAGCAGGTTACCATAGAGTCCGAGATCCTGCTGCATGTCTTCGCGAATATGCGGATGGTACCAGAAGAGTCCGCTATCCGGGAAGCGGAGCTGATAGACAAAGTCCTCTCCCGCCGCGACAGGAGGTTGGGTGATGCCGGGAATTCCATCAAACTGGTTCTCCAGTCGGAGACCATGCCAATGCACCGTGGTTGCCTCATTGAGGGCGTTCTTGAACACAACCGTCACCGTAGCCCCTTCAAAGACCTTCAGCAAGGGCCCGGGGTATTGCCCATTATAGCCAAACATGACTACGTCCTGTCCGGCTATCGTACGTCGAACGGTTGTGGCAGAAAGATATAATGTGTCTCCGTCAGCAATCTCTAGGATCTGACCGGGTGCAGCGGTCGGGATGGTCTCACCCTGTGGAGGCAGATGGGGGCTGGTCGGCGGAAGTGCAGTCTCCAATCCCGGCAGCATCGGCATGCTCATGTCCATCGGAGGCATTCGCCACACCACGCTGTCTTTGGGTGTGGGCGGCATCATGTGCCCATGATGCTCATGCTGAGAGAGAGCACATGGAGCAATCAAACCGGCGACCATGAAACCCAGAGCAGCCTTCATGGGCTAATAGTACCCGTAGACAGTGCACGGTTCCTGCTGAAACGGGCCATGTCCCGCCATCGTGTGCATGAGGCCGCTGCGGGAAAGCCCCCGCATGACCACGGGCCCCGTCCACCGCTCAGAGATGCTTCCGGCCGGCTCAAGAGTAATAATCACGAGGAATTTATTCCAGGAGACCTGACCAGCTACCTGGCCGTCATTAGAGAGACGCCCGAGTCGAGTCGTACTTTTCAGGTCAGGGGTGGAAAGCCATGCCGTGTACTCGTGCCCTTCTACGAGCCCTAGTTGGTTTACTTGAAGAGCTACATTGTAGAGATAATTCCCCTTTGAATCCAGAGCAATGCCAAACGGGGAGGGAGCGAAAGAGAGTTTTGCAATCCCTTCCGCCTGATGCGCGGCAGGAACGCGGCGAGTCGGGACGAGGTCAATCATGTAATACTCGTCTGTACAGGTGTCCGCCGGCAGTACACCAGAGGATAACGTCAGGAGCGCCAAAAGAAGGAGGGGAACCGAAATCATTGCAGGTGATCCCAATCCTGAACGCTGGAAATATTGGGGACACCCCAGTCATTACCATGCCATCCCTGGAACCCATCCATACGGAAGGTCCAAAAACCGGTGGACATGTCGCTGACCACGATGAGACCGTCTGCATTCCGCACGTCTACACCAAAAGCCCCATTGAAAACCGGATACCGGTCTGTATTTGGTGGTCCAAGGTAGGTGTCGTAGTAGGCTACAGTGGCTGGGTTGTGTGGGTCCATGAGTGTAAAGACCTGCAATCCATCCAGATAACCAGACACGAAGACATACGGCCAGCGGACTTCGTGATTGTGAACCAGATTACGCCAATCTGCAGTCCAGGCACTGATCGGGTTGCGAATGTTGGAAACGTCGCCGTCCAGGGCCGGCTTTAAATCGAAAATACGAAGCGGAGCATAGCGGTATTCGGTTTCGGCGATCACATACCGCCCGTCTGGAGTCGGGGTAAAAGTGTGTCCATTACGAACTCCATTAATTCCTGTGAGAGACACCAGCAGTTCGGGCTGCTGCAGGTCCGTGATATTGTAGACGAAGTATCCCCCAAGTCCTCCCCCATAGAAGCGGTCCTGGCCGGTTTCCGTGTGATACCCGACGTAGAAGTCATGATATCCTCGTGCACGACCACGGCCGAGTGGGGTTTCAGGGATGGGGACACGAGCGATCAGTCCCAGGTTTTGGTTTCCTTCAACGATGTGCCCGAGATCATACACATGCGCAAAAGGGCCGGAAACCGTACTGAACAAAAGTGGACGTCCATTTGAATGGGCATAGACAAAAATATTGTGAAACCCACCAGGCAATTCCGGCTCCCGGATTCGGGCAACTTCCCGGACCTGGGAGGAGTCAGGCAGGCCGGTCACATCCAGGATCACGGCTCCCAGGTCATTGTTGGGGCCACCGGCACCAAATTGAAGGGATTGTACAACATAGTAGCGATCCTTCCATTTGAAGTACTTAACGTCCATTCCCCCCGTCCTCAGATGCAAATCCTGTTCTTCGATCCTCCAACGGTAGATCACCTTTGGACTTGTAGGGTCGGAGATGTCAATGATGTCGGTACCTTTTTCTCCCTCATCTCCATAGACCATGCGGGAGACATAGACAAAGGGACGCGACAACTCCTGCTCCATGTCAAGGTCGGCAACACTGAGACGTGGCCCCAGTGGAATATGTCCCAGAACCATCACATTGTCACTGCCAGGATTTTCATCGGTCCACTGGGCTACAGATATATGGGGGAGAGATACGAGTAAGAGAAATAACGCGAAACGCAACATCTTCTTTCAGAGATTACCTAGAGGCAGGGCGTGAACCCCATTTTTGGGCACCAGAAACATTGGGAACCTCCACCTCCTCACCACTCCTGTCATAGCTCCTTTCCACTGGGGAGCCCCAAACTTCGCTAACTACAATGAGGCCGTCAAGGTTGCGCACAGCGCGATTTTTCGGCGAGAAGTTTCCCGAGTCCAACCCAGACTCTACGATTGCCGTTCTCACCGTTGTCCGTCGACGGGCGAGGCTTTCGGTCCGCGAGACCACCACATTTGTGCCCCGAGATCGCCAAACAAGCCTGTCCGCGGTTGCTGAAAGGTTACCTGTATAACCGGGTGGAACCTGAATGCCGTTATATTCGACGGTATATCACTGTATGAACTACTATGAACTACTACGGGCGACACCATGGTCTGCTGCCGCCTGCGAGTTAGGGATTCGCCACAGCATCAATAGCATGCAGCAGACTCGTCGCCGAATCCTCAGTGTCCTGCGCAATCTCCCAGATCATCACTCCAGGGAAGCCATTGTTAATCGCGTAACGTGTCTTGTTGGTGATCGTCTGCACGCCGTTATAATAGATGTTTGCCACCCGGTCCATATCCGGTGCATTGGAATGTAGGGCGATGATGTCTCGATAGGCAATGCCCGCGCCTCCTCGGTCGTCAAAATTCCGGCCATAGAACGGCACGCCAAGCACGATCTTGTTCTTCGGCCACCTGCGGTAGTTCGTCCAGTATGCAAGACCTGTCGAAGAGTGTGAGGATCCCGAACCGATGGCTTGTTCGAATGAGGAATGCGACCCCGGCGCTGACCACGGTCCAGAGAAGTCGTAGCCCATCACATGCACATGGTCCACAAGCGGATATACGTCTTCGTAGTGCCGGCCGAACCAGTCTCCAGGATAAACATCCAGGGATATTTTCGGGCCGTCCAAAGTAGCCCGCAAATCCTGCAGCAAGGCGACCAGGCCCGCCTTTTCCGAAGCCACCGGCATATTGGCGTTGTCCTTGGTCCAATGCTCCCAGTCGATGTCAACTCCGTCGAGGCAGTGTGTCTCCAGATATTGGCTGACTGTCTCTACGAAAATCTTGCGGGTATTGTCGTTTGCAGATAGGGCAGGAAAACCCTCTGAACTGCCTCCACCTCCCACCGAAACGTACACTTCCACGCCGTGCGCATGTGCGGCCGACGCCAATGCGCCAACCTGTGTCAACCGGCTGGTGTCAAGCGATCCGTCAGCGCGTGGTATGGCAAAAGCATAAATCACACGCGTGAGCAGATCCCACCGGATCTGAGAGACGGGCGTCACGTCATGCCTGTAGGCAGGATAGAAGCCAATCACATGATGCGCGAATGCCTTGCCCTCAAAGGTGCCGGTGCAGCTTGGCTGCATGTCCGGGTCAACGACCGGCGAGCAGCCGAAGTTGGCAAGGAGGAGGACTATTGAGAAGGCTTGGGTCTTGAATCGCATGGGTCATGCAGGCCCGCAACCTGATCGCTGTGAGTGACCGCTTGGACTCGGTTTCCAACCGTGCAAGAGAGGCGTATGTTTCGTGATAGCCAAGATCTCATGTGCCCTTTATCCGGGCTGAGCCGACAATAACTGTCTTCGCGGCAGCGAGGGCATGGAACCGCAGACAGCCGAAATTCCATGGGGTCCCGCGGACGCAATGAGATTGGAAGAAGCCCATGAGCGGAGGCCGCCTCCCTCCCTGATCGTGTTAAGATGGAGTCCGAGGCTTATATTACTCTCCAAATAAAGCATAAGGAACCCGGTAAAGGGTAACCGGATTGGTTACCCGACGGCTTTTCGGTGTATGTGTAGGGATACGGGGTTCCTGATCAAAGGGAACGTATTCCCTCCAGAGTAATTGTAGGCGTGTATGCGCGTTTCATTGTTTTTCTTGGCAGCGGTTTTCCTGGTTGCGTCTAGCTTCCTGTCAGTTCGACTCCGTTATTTTAACACGGAGTACGATACGGGAATGATTACGGTTACCTGGGAAGCAGAGGTGGAGGCAGATGTCAAAACGTACGAACTCTATCGGAAGTCTGGCCAAGCAGAGGACTTTTCGAGAGTCGCGGAAGTCTCCGTGCATGGCGTGAATACCCAATACAGGGTACGTGATAACAAGATCTACAAGTCACCAGCTGCGATCGTTGATTATCGCCTGGAAGCGGTACTGACCAATGGCCTGCGGCAGCGGATAGCGGAGAGAAAAGTGAACTATACGCCCACGGCTATTCCACGAAGTTGGGGCAGTATTAAGGCGATGTTTCAGAATTAGTGTGCCCCGTTTATGCACACACTGATTCTTGGTAAACAGCGGATTGAACGAACACTTGCGCGCCTCGCCTGTGAGGTGGATGAGCGGAATCAGGGCACCGAAGGATTGATTCTGTTCGGAATCGTGCCAAAAGGAATTCTTGTGGCCCAAGCCCTTGCACGACACATCAGTGAGATCGCGGGGCGCAGTGTGGTTCCTGTTCCGCTAGATTTAGAGAATCCACGTCAAAAACCAGAAGATGTATCCGAGAAGGTGGTGGTCATCGTTGATGATGTCCTTTATACGGGCCGAACGGCACACCGCGCGGTTGCAGCCGTATGTGAAATGGGATCGCCAGCCCGAATTCAGTTAATGGTTCTCATAGATCGTGGGCATCGCGAAATGCCGCTGCAGCCCGATTATGTCGGACGCAAGCTGCAAACCAAATATCGTGAGCGTGTGGATGTGGATGCAGAAAAGGGGCTATCCGTGTACCTCACCGAGTAAGTCCAAGTCAACGATAATCTTTGGGACTTGGGCACCGAATCGCATCAAGGGCACGCAGACTCCTTTTAATGCGTCGTCGGCCCTGTCTGTGCACGGATCAATCAAGTCTTAAGTGGTTGCCGTGTCCATTCAGTGATTGGACTCCTTGCATGGCCGCCTTGAGTTCCGCAACTCCAAAGGTGATCTCAGTCCGAAGTTTCGGCACAGCAGCACGCCGCCGCCCAGTTTTTATCTCTGATCCAGGGAATCAGCAGTCGTAAACAGACGGATGTCCGATCCTTCCGCCCGGAGTTCTCCCGATTCAGGCGATTGTCGCAGAATCAAGGGGTTGTCAGGGTCTTCCTCTTGACCCAGTAAACGAGGCCAGAAAAATAAAGCGCGAAGCAGGCTGTCGGCGGTATGATGGCGCTGCCCCACCACATCAGGCACTTCGACAAGCCGGTTTTGGTTCAAGCCGCGGCCATACCAGACGGTAATACTGTCCCCTCGGGGGATAACAGATCCCGCGACCGGGTCCGTGCGAGTCACCGCACCAGGATCGGGGCTGGGAATCGTGTCAGGCTCTTCGTAGACGACCAGACCCGCGGCTCTCAACGCTAGCCGGGCGTTTCGGCGGGATTGTGTACTCACATCAGGAACGACCACATCCTGTTCCAACCCGCGATAGATGGACAGGTAGATTCTTCGCCCAGGCCTTACAGGTGCGCTCGGGCGTGGGGTTTGAACTGCAACCAGGCCCTGCAGACTGTCCGGTCCGATACGGGAAGTGGTGTCGCCAAATACAAGTCCGACAGAATCAATCTCCAGAAGGGCCTCAGAAATGGGCATGCCTTGGAAATCAGGAACGAAAACCACCTCGCTCTGGCGGGTAATTCGAGGCATGATGATTTGATCAACCGTGAGGTACAGCGCAAAAAACACCACCACCAATAGTGCTGCGCCCCATTTGAGATAAGGATTCTTTCGCAGAGGGAGTCGTTTCACGGGGATTCAGAAAAAAAATAAAAAAAATTCACAAAAACGGGAAATTTTGGGAACAACAACTTTTTCGACATGGTTAGACATGGTCTTTGCTATGACCAGCATAGCGGAATTACTGCTTCGGTAGTCTGTTCTTTTCCTGTTTTCAACTTCCGGTTTTACGCGTCACCGCAGGATCTGGTGCCACGGTTTATCGCCGGGGGGAAAATAAAAAATAGGGAGCTTTTCAGATTTGCTTAAGTCAAAAAAATTCCGTACGTTGGTACTCCTGCCCTTTGGGTAGGGCACAGTTCTTTGACAGGTTGAGAGTATAGCGAGTCCTTTGTCGATTCAGACAAGGAATCGGTTGTTCCGTTATGGAACAGCCAATCCAAATTTAGTCAGGAAGAGTGTGCTATAAGTGCTCACATAAGATTCAAAATCTCTAACTACGGAGAGTTTGATCCTGGCTCAGGACGAACGCTGGCGGCGGGCTTCATACATGCAAGTCGAACGAGAACGTGTCCTTCGGGATGCAAGTACAGTGGCGCACGGGTGAGTAACGCGTAGGCAACCTGCCCTTGAGTGGGGAATAACCATCGGAAACGGTGACTAATACCGCATGCAGTCGCACATCGCATGATGTGCGATGAAAGTCTTCGGACGCTCAGGGATGGGCCTGCGTCGGATTAGCTTGTAGGTAGGGTAACGGCCTACCTAGGCTACGATCCGTAGCTGGTCTGAGAGGACGATCAGCCACACTGGCACTGAGACACGGGCCAGACTTCTACGGAAGGCAGCAGTAGGGAATATTGGGCAATGGGCGAAAGCCTGACCCAGCCACGCCGCGTGGAGGAAGACACCCCTATGGGGCGTAAACTCCTTTTATATGGGAAGAACACCTCCCTTGGGGAGGCTTGACGGTACCGTATGAATAAGCACCGGCTAACTCCGTGCCAGCAGCCGCGGTAATACGGAGGGTGCAAGCGTTGTCCGGATTCACTGGGTGTAAAGGGTGTGTAGGCGGGACGATATGTCAGAGGTGAAAGCCCACGGCTCAACCGTGGAACTGCCTTTGAAACTGTCGTTCTTGAGTCTCGGAGAGGTCGCTGGAATTCGTGGTGTAGCGGTGAAATGCGTAGATATCACGAGGAACACCAGAGGCGTAGGCGGGCGACTGGACGAGTACTGACGCTGAGGCACGAAAGCGTGGGGAGCAAACAGGATTAGATACCCTGGTAGTCCACGCCGTAAACGATGGATGCTCGGTGTTGGCCCTCATTGTGGGGTCAGCGCCCAAGCTAACGCGTTAAGCATCCCACCTGGGGAGTACGCTCGCAAGAGTGAAACTCAAAGGAATTGACGGGGGCCCGCACAAGCGGTGGAGCATGTGGCTTAATTCGATGCAACGCGAAGAACCTTACCCAGGCTCGAACGCGGTCGGACAGGTCTTGAAAGGGATCCTCCTTCGGGTCGGTCGCGAGGTGCTGCATGGCTGTCGTCAGTTCGTGTCGTGAGATGTTGGGTTAAGTCCCGCAACGAGCGCAACCCCTGTCACTAGTTACCAGCGGATCATGCCGGGGACTCTAGTGAAACCGCCTGCGCAAGCAGTGAGGAAGGTGGGGACGACGTCAAGTCATCATGGCCCTTACGCCTGGGGCTGCACACGTGCTACAATGGGTGATACAATGGGCAGCCACCTCGCGAGAGGGAGCCAATCCATAAAATCACTCCAAGTTCGGATTGGAGTCTGCAACTCGACTCCATGAAGCCGGAATCGCTAGTAATCGCGTATCAGCAACGACGCGGTGAATACGTTCCCGGGC
>CBDBMQ010000033.1:87500-455483 GCA_965207565.1 Rhodothermales bacterium
TTTTCATCAACCCCATGTTGAGATTCTTCACACCTTTTCTCCAAGTCCAAACCGAACCTTCGAACAAGCGATCTTCTGGATCAAGGGGATCGGGGAATTTGATTTTGGGGGGACGTTTCGGAGTGTAGAGTATTTGCGTCTTCCCGCAGAATGGAGGGGATTGAATCAGGCGCAGCGACAGGATCCCCTGTTCATCAGTGCGCCGGATGCTACGGTACTGTTTCGTGCCGCCTTGGATCAATGGCAAACGGGGTGGATGCCACGCTATCAAATTGTTCGCCCCGGCTCAGAAACCACATTCGGAGGGGAGCTACGTCTGCATCGGTCACTGCGATGGGGGCGCGTTGAAGATGCCACGGGACTTCCCACAGAAGTCATTGGAGCAGAGCATGATTACCGGGTCTACAGTGTGCGAGGTGAAAAGACCGTAGGCTCAGTCTATGCAAGCCATTTGATGCGACCACACAGGCGTCTGGCAATCCAGGCGGATATGCAGCTCACCTGGCGGCAGTACCGGCTTGTTGAGGAGCAATTTTTTGAAAACTCTTTTCGTGTTCCCTATTTGTTCGTAAATCCGCGTGTAGGGATGACCCTAAACCCGGAGCAGCCACTCAGTGCTTATGTGAGCATTTCCTACGCTAACCGGGAGCCGCGAATGAAATCTCTCTATGACGGCGAGGAAGCGGGTGCTGGTTTCATGCCCCAGTTTGAGCGGAATTCGGATGGGAGTTTTGACTACAACAATCCGATCGTGAAGCCCGAGCGCCTGACCGACCTTGAAATCGGAGGACAACTCGAACGCCGAGCTTTACGGCTTCGCATGTCCGCTTACTGGATGGAGTTCAGAGATGAAATTGTGCCTAGCGGCGGGCTGGATCAGTTTGGAGTTCCACGTACAGGAAATGCGGATCGCACCCGGCACATCGGGATTGAATTGGAAGCAGCGGCCCGGATCCTGCCGGGGTTGAATGCATTCGCCAATGCGACCTTTAGCCGGAATCGCATCATAAAGTTTGTTGAATACGCGACACAGCCAGATTTTTCGATTGTACCGATTGATCGGGCTGGCAATCCAATTGCGGGCTTCCCCGCACGGAGTGGAAATCTGGGGGTGACCTATGAGTATGCAGGCCTCACGTTGCGGGCAGATGCGCGTCTGGCGGGAGTACAGTACGTAGATAACGGCGGTGGGCGTACTGCAGACGGTATTGAGCAGGACAATCTGAAGATAGATCCCTATGCTTTGGTGTCTACGACCGTGCAGTGGGCGTTCAGTGAGCGATCCGCACTCAGTGGATTGATGCTTTCACTTGATGTGAACAATGTTCTGGATTCAAAAGTGCTTCTATATGGGAACGCGGGATTTGGAGCTCCACAATTCTTTCCAGCGGCAACCCGTCATGTCTTTTTGAGAGTGCAGTACAGGTTGTGGTGAGAACCGTCTACGGAAGGTTCCCCCGGGAGGATAGCGACCCGGACGGAACGAAGTGGTTCGTGTTCCAGCCTGGGAGGGGGCAGAATGCCATGCTATTTCGCCTGACGATGTTATGCTTTACGACGTGGCGGGCGATTTGGTCGCAGTGCTCCGACACCTTGTCGTCCCACGGGATGGTGCGCTGGACGATTAGTGGCCCATGAAGTGGCTGGCCCGGCGCCGGGCCCACCGGAGCGCCATGCTTGCTACAACCGCCATCGTCGCTGCCAGCACGTTGAACAACATGTCCACCGGGTCCATGACACGGACGGGCAAAAACCACTGGATGCCTTCGTCGATGATGCCGATCACCGATGCGATTGCGATTGCAAGCAGACCCGGCACGGGAACACGCTGTCCCTGGCTGTCCCGTTCCAAAAGCGCTTCGTGGACGAAGACGGCCACCACTCCGTACTCGACCAGATGAGAGCGCTCGGTTGGCACTGCCATTCGAACGATGATCAGGAGGTAGGCGGCGGCGACGCCAAGAGCGATGCCAATCTCCGTGCCGCTCGGCCGAACCTTGAGACCCTGCGTGATCACGGTTGCGAGCACCAGAATGCAGCCGAGGAGAAAGAGCCAGATTGACAAGAAGTCGCTTCCCAACTCGTCGACCAGGATTCGCGCCAGTCCCAAGGTAGAGTAGATGGCCACCACGACGACCAGCGTCCAGGCCCAGAGGCGTTTCTCTCTCGCCGATGTGAAAGCAGGCATGACGGGAATCTAGTTGTGTGCCACCCCAATACGACGTAGGGTCGTGTCGGTTGCCAATGCACTGGAGACGTCCATCGTAATGGAACACCGCGGCGGCGCCCCCGCGCGGCCGATAACCGGCGGATCTCAAAGGCTGAATTGAACCAGCGTGCGGGGGCTCGAAATCATCGCGTTCCCGCAATCAACCCGAGTGAATCCTGGGATCGCAATCAAGGATAAAACGATTAGTTCTGGGTGCGGCGGTGCTCTGATTGTTGCCGCCTAGAGTCCATCGGCACAGGTACAAAAAAGTACATTGCGGTTGGAGTGCAGGTTTGCTGCACCAACATATCGCATTCTGGGGTGGGCCTGGTTCGACATCATCTCACCGGGATGTCGGTCTCGCAGATAACCGGTCGCAATTCCTTAATGAGCGGGGCATCCAGTGACCGATTCGTGCTCAGCGGATTGATGCTTACACTGGATGTGAACAATGTCCTGGAGTCAAAAGTGTTTCCATACGGAAACACGGGATTTGGAGCTCCGCAGTTCTTTCCAGCGGCAACCCGACATGTCTTTCTGAAAGCGCAGTACAGGATGTGGTGAGGACCGTCTTGATACCAGAAGAGGGTCTTTGATGGGACTTCTTGAGAGCAATTTGTTCGAAAGAGGAATCTCCGCTACTATTGTTCCAGTAGCGGTTGCGTCATCCTTTCATAGAGAAGAAAAAGATATTCAACCCGCTTTCGTTCTGAATCAAACCCCTGGCGGCGATATAGTTTGTCCACGGCGCGGTCAAGTTTCTGGTGTGCACGACGCAGATTAGGAGGCATTAGATCGGGATCATACAAATCTGCCAGCGTTGCCTCTGGACAAGCTGCACGAGCATCCAGTACGGCTTGTGTCAGAGGTTTAAGTGAAGCCAAATTTACATCTGCGGGAGGCAAAGGGAAGGTGTTGTAGACTACTCCGACAGAGTAGCGGTAACGACTCTCCAGTCGCCCCGCTACAGTTCGCATCCATGCCATGTGCATGGCTGAAGTTAGCAAAGCAAAATCAATGAGCGTTGCGCCAATCAACACTTTCAGGCTGTTACTCGGAACCACTGGAGGTTCCATCCATCCGATCGGGATGTAGTCCCTGCGCTCTGAACTGGTTTCGGGAATTACCAGAAACGGAGACTCCGGGATGGTATTCACATGATAAAGCGTAGGAGTTTGAGCAAGCTTTTGAGTAGGCGGGCTCTTGCTGGCCTCCCGGTAAGCACGGACGGCAGCTATTCGCTTCCTGACATGAGGTAGCTGTGCCAGCATATTCGGCGGCGCATTATGCAGGGCCAGGATCCAGCGCTTTTTCCCCTGCAAAAACTCACGCGCTCCCATATACGGCCGTATGAATGGAGATGCCTCGGGCTCAGTCTCCAAGAATTCATTCCGCTCCGCTTCATTGAAGATGTAGTGTCCTCTGTCAATCGGCTTTGATCCAATGATCATCCTCCCCAGCCCATTGATTGGGTAGCTTTCTTCACGCACAGTGATACGTGGATTTGCTAGACCGCTGGCATCAAACAAGTAGGGGGAGAGCATCGAAGGATTGCTTTCGAGCGGCTCACCCTTGATGTTGGGGTAACTGAGCAGACGCTTCTTCGGCCGCGCCCGTTCGTGAAGGTCAAGACCAATGATGACTACATGTACATGAGCCTTTCCTCGCGCATCCGATCCCCATGCAAAGGTTTGATGGGCAAAAGAAATGTCCAGTTTACAGTGCTTGAAAAGAATTGGCCAAAACTGCCGTGCCTGTTCCCCCTGCGTGACAGAATTGGTCGCTACAAACCCAATTCGCCCCTCCCCTCCGGCACTGATATACCTTCCCGCCTTGATAAACCATGCAGTAACATAGTCAAGCGTACCCCCGCTCTTCCCCAATGCCGCAGTTCTGCGCACCTGCGCCCGCTGATCTTTGCTCTGATATTTGGCGCCTACAAAGGGAGGGTTTCCAAACACAAAAGAACAGTCATCTGGAGAAAGCACCGTGGACCAGTCTATTTCCAGCGCATCCCCGTGAACAATATGTGGCGAGGCCTCGAGTGGAATCCGCGTGAAGGTCTCACCGAATTCAAGGCTGAGATGATTATTCATGATGTGATCCATCATCCACAATGCAGTCTCAGCAATACGAACAGGAAATTCACTGATCTCAATCCCGTAGAACTGGTCGACATCAACTAGGGAGAGCGCGGATATATCAACCTCAATCTGTCTTTTAGCTCTGGACTTGGAATGGATTTCCTTCAAGACTTCGATCTCAAGTAGGCGCAACTCCCGGTACGCGATAATGAGAAAGTTGCCACAACCGCAAGCCGGATCAAAGAAGCGCATCCGCCCCAATTTCTTCTGAAACCGTCTCAAGTCCGTAATCTTGCGGGTATCCTTTCGGGATTGCAAGCGATGAAACTCACCGCGCAGATCATCCAGAAAAAGCGGTTCAATTATTTTTAGGATATTCTTTTCGGTCGTGTAGTGAGTTCCTTGTGGACGACGCTCCTGTGGATCCATTACCGATTGAAATAGCGCACCAAAGATAGCGGGAGAAATATCCGACCAGTCGAACATGCAAGCATCAATTAAGGCTTGGCGCATATCCGAGTCAAACGAAGGGGTTCGAAGAGAGCCCTTAAACAATTCACCGTTGACATAAGGGAATTGCTGAAGATCCTCATCCAATGTACTCGATCGTAGGTCTTCTGGTGTGTCAAGAACTTCAAATAATTGTACCAGCAAAGGACCGAGGTCAAGACCATCTTCTCTTGTTCGATCCTCTATGAAGTCAAAGAAGATGTCACGAGGTTCGAAAATTCCGGTATCATCCGCAAACAAGCAAAAGACAATCCGCACAAGGAGACGCTCCAAATCATGTCCACGATAATTGGCTTCATCAAGCCGATCATGCAGACGTCCAACCAACTCAGAAGCCCGGATGTTGACAGGGTCCTGATCCCGGAAAACCCGCCGCTGTATCCCACGAATAAAACCGAATGCTTCAACATTCAAATGCAACTCCGTAAGGGGGAAGGAAACCTCCTCCTTTTCATCCAGATCATAAAGGTGAAAGGTTTGAAAGTCGCTCACCAGGATGTATTGGGGGCGCTTATCTTCTGGAAGAGCATCAAAGTATTCACCTGCCTGTTCGTAGGCTTTCTTGAGATCACGGCCCGCACTTTTTTGCTCAACGATCAGGACACCAGGCCAAAACAGATCCATGAATCCGGACCGGTTATCCAGCATTTTTACATGTTCCTCGTAGCGTGCGACCGTACGTCGCCGCACACCGAAGATCTCAAAGAAGTCGTTATAGAAACTCTGAGTTTCCCTCTTCTCGTCGACCGCCTCGCTATGCTTTTTAGAGAATTTGCTCGCTCGGGTTCGGATCTCATTCCATGAAAGATGCATCAGGTTATGGCTCTTCGCTATGGGTTACTGGCACCGTTCACGTTCAGCATACATGTTGTTTGGAGGATGTCCGTAGAATTGCCAATTCCGAGGTAGCATTGCAGACTCATGTTGGTGAGGACTCCAAGTTAATGCAATTAAGCGATTTGTACAGAACATCGGCGTATAGAGGCAGGACTGTGGGAGCCATATTTAATAAAGTCACGGGATGTCCACATATTGGGCAACTTGCCCCAGTAAGCGGTAAAAGACTCAGGCATTGTTCCATTTTCGGGACTCTCGCAAAACTGCCTCAACGATCCGAAATATGACCCGATCCATGCTTCTGCGGGCAATTATGGCCTCAATTCAGGGCTTTTGCAGGAGACTCCGATAACACAATGTGTAATGTGGTACATTTCTATTCAATGCGCAGCTTATCTCTGATTTTTTTACTCAGTGGATTTTGTCCAACAGTGTATATATATGCCCAGAGTCTTACCGTAAGCGGCTATGTAGAAGACCATCTCAGTGGCGAGCGTATCCCTGATGTAGAGATATACTTTCCTGATCTGGAACGTGGAACGATAACGAACCAGTATGGCTTTTACAGTTTTGTCTCCTCCGCCACACAAGTAAAGCTGTTTGTGTCACATATCGCCTACGAGCCACAGGAATTTAATCTTAGGTTGTTGCGGGATACCACATTGAATATTGCTCTTATACCTCGCGAGATCAGTCTTGAGGAACTGGAAGTCGTTGCGTCTCCCAATCGAGTGGTGGAGAACATACAGATGAGCCAGCATAACATTGAGATTGCTCAAATAGAGACGCTGCCAGTGCTTTTGGGAGAGCCAGATGTTCAAAAAGCACTGCAGTTGCTTCCTGGGGTACAGGCAGGGCAGGAAGGAAGCAGCGGACTCTATGTTCGAGGTGGGAGGGCGGATCAAAATCTCATATTGCTGGATGGGCTTCCTTTATATAATCCTAGCCTGAATTCCCAAACCGGAGTAGATCGTGACACTGCGAGTTCCCGAAGTTATCATATTCGGGGTTTTTTTCACTATTTCTTGACTTATCGTCATTTATTATGTGATTGTAATTTATATAATCACTTTTACTCTACGTACTTCCCTCTGGCCCCTCTCTTCCTCTAAACAGTGATTTGTTTGGGAATTCCGTCCATCTACCCTGTTCTAACCCCCATTCTGTCCCGTATTTCCGTTCCATTTGCATTTGGTGAAAAATGTTTGTAGTTTAGTGATCATAATCATCATTAAGATGTTATAATATGACTGACCTCGCCAACCACTTCCTCAAACCCAAAAACAAAACACACAAACGCTACGAAGTCCTGCGCGCCGCCTTCGTTGAACGACTGCCCCTGAGAACCATCGCCGAACGCTTCGGATATTCCTACGGGACAGTCCGTAATCTCTGCTCCGAGTTCCAGAAACAGCCCGATCTGGACTTCTTTCTGCCTCACCTACGCCGGGTAGCGCCACCTCGTACCGAGACGCCGCCTTCCCAGGATATACGCCTTCAGCGCAACCAACGTATCCGAGAACTACGCAAAGAGAGGAATCTCTCGGTCCGGGAGATCTGTGCGATTCTCCACCGGGAAGGCCTGGGGGCCAGTATGTCCACCGTTGGGCGCGTCTTGCGCGAGGTGGGCTTTACAAAACTGCGTCGGCGTACCGCGATTGCGCAATTGGATTCGGTGAACATCCACCGTGCGGCCACGGCGGATGTTCGGAATCTGAACCTGAAGCCTCATCGCTTTCGGACGGACTTCGGAGGACTCTTTCTCTTTATGCACGATCTGGCCCGCATGGATCTGGACGGGTTACTCCAGAGTTGTGCCATGCCCGGCAGTATCATGATTCCCGCTGGCTGTGCGGTACGGGCGCTGTTGGCCCTCAAGCTTTGGGGAGTGCGGCGGACCTCGCGAGGGATGGTGGATATTCTGGATCCCGGACTCGCCCTGTTTGCCGGCCTGAATGCCATGCCCAAGCGCAGCACGCTCACCGAGTACTCCTGTCGAGTCGATCCCGCGCAGATCCGCCGTCTCATCAACGCCTGGCACCCGGCCGTGCGGGCACTCGACGAGTCGTTGGGGGGCAATGGGACCTCCTTTGACCTGGACTTCCATACCATCCCCTACCATGGAGAGGATGCCCTGATTGAAAAACATTTCGTCTCCAAGCGCAGTCGCAGTCAGAAAGGAATCCTCTCGCTTGTAGTCCGCGATGCCGATGCACGGTGCTTCGTCTATGCCGATGCACAGATTCGCAAAACAAATCGGCACGATTCGCTCCCGCAGTTTCTCCAATTCTGGCGCGAACAGACCGGTGCCTATCCCCGGGAAGTGGTCTTTGACAGTACCTTTACCACCTACGCGCACTTGCAAAAGCTGACCGACCTCGGGATTGACTTCCTGACTCTCAGAAGACGGTCCAGCAACATGGTTAAGGCTCTGAATGAGGTGCCGTCAGACCAGTGGCAGCGCATCCGGCTCACCAATGTCGGACGTACGTTCCGTACCCCCCGCATCTTGGAAAAAAAAGTCCGCGTCCGAGGCTACAAATCTGAATTACGACAGATCGCCATCCTGGACCTCGGACATGACAAGCCAACGCTGCTGATCACCAATCAGATGGACGAACATGCCGGCCAATTGATTGACCGATACGCCCGGCGCATGATCATCGAAAACACCCTGGCCGATGCCATTGACTTCTTCCACATGGATGCGCTCAGCTCTGCAGTCCCCCTCAAAATTGAAATGGATCTCCAGCTCACACTCATGGCCAGTACACTCTACCGAGTCCTGGCCCAACGGGTCGGGCGGGGAATGGAAACCGCCAAACCCCGCACACTCTTCGAAAAACTCGTGCGAAATCAAGCCACCATCCAGATCCGATCCAAGGATATCCAGGTCTCCCTCTCCCGACGCGCCAACAACCCCTACCTCCTGGCTGCAGGGTACGGAAATGCAGAAGTCCAGATCCCTTGGCTGGACAATCGGAAACTGCGCATCATCATCCCCTGAAATATCCCCCCATTGTCATATCTTAATTCCTCCATATGCCGGTTGGGAATTCAGGCTAGCCATCTGTTCGGGTTTTTCAGTGTGTTTCCTGCACAGGCCATGAAGAGTGTAAAACTCCTCAAAGGAGGATTTCCTGCACGATACGGAGGACGCCTTTCCTCGGTTGTGGATTATACAATGAGGGAAGGCAATTTGAAACAATATAAAGGAGAGGCAGCGGTAGGCATTGTATCGTCTCGGGTATTGATTGAAGGACCGATCAAGAAGGAGAAGGCATCTTTTCTGCTTTCTGGACGCCGAACATTTATTGATCTGCTCCTAAGGCCATTCGACAATCGTCTTGCACAGCAGAGCACGGGTTACTTCTATGATCTTCACTTCAAGGCAAATTATATTGCCTCCAGACGGGATCGTTTCTATCTGAGTGTCTATGCTGGACGAGATCTACTTGGGTACCGATATGATTCTGGAAGGGACCAAGGGAATGCTGACAAATTTATCCCCGACAATCACAAGACGGATACAGGCTGGGGGAATCGTTTATTGGCATTAAGATGGAATCGAATGATTGGTGATCGGACATTCGTAAATATTCTTGCAGGTGTGACCTCGTATCATTATGCCTTAGAAGAACAAAGAATTAGATCACAGCCCGGGACGAACGAATCAATCAGGGTATCCGAAGATAGATGGGATTCGGGAATTGTTGATCGCATCATTAAAGTAGATGCAGAATACAATGCTGGTTCCCGACATTACCTGCGCTTTGGATTGGAGGGAATTTGGCACCGGGTTCAACCGGGCCGGACTCAACGTCGAACCGAAGCAGAAGACGGGGAAAGGGAAACCGTAGAGCAGCAGTTTCCTACAGATCATCTAGAGTCCAGAACGATTGCCGCCTACGTTGAAGACGAAATCTATCTGAGCCGTCGATTTCGGGTAAACATCGGCCTTCGAACCTCAGGTTATTTGGTGGAGGGGGGACCATATTGGTCGATTGAACCCCGAGTGAGTGCCAACCTGCGACTTTCTGAACGCCTTTCTGCGAAGGTCTCTGCGGTCACAATGCAACAGTATATTCATCTGTTAACACAAGGAGGGGCTCGGCTTCCGAATGATTTATGGGTCCCGAGTACGGAGTTAATCAACCCGCAAATCGGCCAACAGGTGGCGATGGGATTGGCTTGGAGTGCGCCGAGTGGCAGATACGAGCTATCTCTGGAAACGTACTGGCGCCGTATGCAAAAACTTCTTGAGTACGAGGCGGAGGCAAATATTCGGGCCTCTGCTGTTCTGAATTGGGCCGACTTAGTTGAAGAGGGGAAAGGTCAAGCAGTCGGACTGGAAATATTTGCCCAGAAGAAGACGGGAAGATGGACAGGCTGGTTAGGCTATACGTTGGGTAAAGCCACTCGGAAGTTCAAAAATCTGAATGATGGGAATTCCTTCCTGGATGGGTTTGATCGTCGACATGATGTTTCGATTGTAACCCGATATCGTATCACAAACCAACTCGAATTTTCGGCAACCTGGGTGTACGGCAGTGGTTACCCAGTGTGGCTTCCGGTTGGTCAATATTCTATTGGTCCGGTTATAGTAGTAGATTTCGGTTCACTGAATAGTTCACGAGCCCCAGATTATCATCGGTTGGATGTGGGGTTTCATTTCAAAAAGACTCTGTCATGGGCAACACGAACATGGGCACTGGGAATGTATAACACGTACGGACGAAAGAATCCGTTTTACGTTTACTTCCGCAGCAACCTTGATGAATACTTTAATAGGCGTCCCCCACAAGTGACGAAAGTATCCTTGTTTCAATGGGTTCCATCTTTGTCTTATCAGCTGGAGTTCTGAATCATGCCTTTGCGAAGCAGCCTGATATTTCTCGTGGTGCTTTCTGCCTGTGAGACGCCTATAGATATTACTATACCAGGGGGCTATACCCCCATCTTGGTTGTAGACGGCGATTTTAATCCAGACAGCATTTGGTCTGTCGAGATCAGCAAAAGTCTTCCAATTGGTAGCTCAGTAACTCCCTCGGAATTATTTATTCAAGACGCAACTGTAACGATACAGGGGGAAGCTGGGCAAAGAGAAACATTGGTGCATACAGGAAACGGCGTTTTTCGATCGCGATTAGGTACGCGTCCTGAGGTAGGTGAGATGTATAGGTTGGATGTAGCATTATCTGGCTTTGAAAGCGTTTATGCCACTTCTCGTGCTCCCAGACTTAAATCTGTTTTTTTAGATATCCAAGCCGTGAACACCGAATCTCTTGATAAGCCCTTATACCGTTTGCGTTTTAGCGTGACGGATCTTCCAGGCAAGTCCTACTATCAAGTGGGCATAGATCAAGTAGTTCCTTCTTGTCTTAGTGAGGGGGGGTATACGCGCCCATATGACGAACCTGGAGCGGTTCCTGACTATCAAGGGTTGAGATTTGAGAGTCCCGAACCCTCCTTCTATCATGATGCATCAACACTGGATGAACCTCCCAATGCACTCAATGATTGGAGTGGTTCGTTTAGAACCCCTTATTTCTCAGACCGGCTTTTTGAAGATGATGTGCGCGAGTTTGAGATCTTTATCCAACCACGCATTTTTGAAATCGAACAGGTACTGCGGTTCAGACTGGTGGTGTCAGCTCTAAGCGAAGAACTGGTGTTACACGACCGAACATTTATTCTACACGATGAATATTTATTTGGGAGTGATCCGATTTTCGGGAATCCGATCAATATTTATTCCAATATAGAAGGAGGCTTGGGGATCTTTTCTGGATATACAAATAATACGTATCGTATTGATGCCGACGGAAATGAATGGACAGAAAGTGAAATAGGACTCGGAGAAGGACCGTTCCCGCCGTGTAATTGACGGCGAAAATAATTGGCCATATGACCATTGCACCGACTGGTCGAGGGGGCAACCCGATTGCAGGCTTCCCCGCACGCAATGGAAATCTGGGGGTAACTTACGAGTACGGGGCCTTACGTTTCGGGCGGATGTGTGCTTAGCGGGAGATCAGTGGGGAGGTGTCCATGTGCATATTCCGATGATGTGGACCACCCGTTCAGTTGGAATAGTGTACTAATCGGGGAGAGGTAGAATCAAACGGGTGTTTGTATAACCTGCGAAGATCCCCAATCCTCCATCAATGTTTGAGTATACAGAAATTGGCTCAAAAAACGGTCCAGCGTCTTGATTCTCAGCCAATGTTCGGGCATATTCTACATAATCATTACTGTAAGACGTTAGCAGAAGCAGCACTTTGTTATTTCCTCGACTCTCATTCGTGCTGAAAGCGAGTTCTAACGTACCAGACCATTCATGTTTCCGTCCACTAAAATTTCTATCGGTGACGACTAATCTAGTGCAACTTACTCCCGGCCCACCTCGAAATTCTACATCTACTTCAAGTGCACTCTGAAAACCACAATACCAGCCGGGCCCGAGAGATTCAAATTTGTCCTGGCGTTGGTAAATACTATCCGCTGGGAGTCCGCCTAAAACTTGTTTAGCGATGTATCGGTATATGCCAATCTCATACATATTTCTACTTGGGGCATCCTCAAACTCAATCCATATGTTATATAATCCAACACGATCAACAGGAGTTTCCACAACAGAGCCTTGAAGCTCAATCTTATAATTAGTAATGAGTGTTCGTGGTGGGGCAGAGGAACTTGCGTGGAGTCTGGGTTGTCCTGGAATGTCTACATTTAGAGTGTACAGTGTTTTGGGCAGCGGATACTTGAAAGAAGCAGATTTGTATAGCCCTTTGCCATCGTAATATAGAGAATCAACAAGGTTTGGGCCGGACATAATCGTTATGAATGCATCCAATTCGTACAGTTTTGATACGTCTTGTTTGATACCTATGGTTGAACTCCGATGCAAAGCCACTGACCAGACACTGTCAGGATTAAAATGACTGGTTACCACGACTTCGGTCTGGTAATCTGGAGGAGCAATTTCGATTATAGTCTCACAACTCAGAAGTGTCAAGAGTAGGAGAACGCTCAACAAATACCTCATAATCGTTCACAGTTCCAGTCTGTAATTGACGAAGGGAATAATGGGAAAGGCAGTAATTTTCTTAAAAACTAAGTACTGCTCTTCCCGATGTTTAGGCAAAGCTTCGGCCGCGTCAATTGCAAAGGTATTCTTTCGATTATACGCATTATATGCTCCAAAGGAAAGGCGACGTTCCGCCCATTTTAGTTCACGGGTAAAATGAATGGCAACATCTAGCCGATGATGTGCAGGCATTCGAAATGAATTTCTATTGCCATAAATACGAAGGGGCGTAATTGGAAGATGATCTGAATTTGAGGAATACTCGGGTATCGGAAGATGAGTTACACCGTAACTCTGTCCAAGCGGTAGCCAAGCCGCCTGTCCCGTGCCATATACCCAGGCGAAGGCAGTATTAGTGGATTCTTTCCATTGCCAGTTGATTGTAAGAGACACATCATGCAAGCGATCATATCGGTATGGGAATTCCTTTCCATTGTTTAGTTGGGCAAACTTGCGGTTTGTCTTCGTTAAGCTATATCCAACCCATCCAGTTATGCGGCCCCGTTTTTTCTGAACAAACAGCTCAGCACCGAATGATGTCCCGTTGCCAGATTCAATTCTATTTTCCCAGTTGTCAGTTGGACTGTAGTTATAGTGATGAGTACCGTCTTTGTATTCAATCACATTATTCGTTTTCTTGTAGAATCCCTCAATCGAAATATCATAATTCCTTTCAGGGAATATCCTAGTGAATCCCAGTGCCAACTGAATAGCTTCTTGTGGGCGCACCATATCAGTTGCAGGCACCCATAAATCAAGCGGCAAAGATACACCGCTTGTTGCGGTCAATACATGCACATACTGTTTCATAGATGCGAACGATATCTTCATTGCCGACTTAGAATCAAGTCCCAACCGGATTCCTACCCGAGGCTGTATTGAATGATAACCTCGCTCTTGAACAAAAAAACTTGATGCATGAATGCCTGTGTTGACCCAAAGCCAGGAGGACAGCCGGATCTCATCTTCCGCGTATGCGTGAAATTCAACCCCATTAGTTAGATAATCGGGTGTATAGAGTGTATCAAAAGGAACCACTTCAGACCCATGCCACCGCTCTGAAAAAGCTCCAGTATGGTACGAATGTAGTGTACTACCGAGGCCAAAACGTACATAGTGGGATGGAACCGGAACATATTCAAAATCCACTCGCCCGATACCATCCGTAATACCGGACAAAAAGCTGACGTGCTGGAATCCGTTCTCATTTCCTTCTTCGGCTTGATTACGAGAGCGATAAAGAGTAAAGCCGAGTAGAGTATTGACAAAGAGTTTGGAGCCTAAGACACGATTCCAGCGACTCGTGATCGTAAGATTTCTCCAGCCGATTTCGTCTCGGACAAAAATGTTTGCTATATCCCCACCATACACATCACGTTCATACGCTCGGTCACGGCTGGTATATACACTCAGATATATCCGATCTCGATCCGACACAAAGTAGTTGGCCTTAACGCTCACGTCATAGAAATAATAGCCACTCCTATTGTCACTTCCGCTAAATGCTTGAAAAGGGAAGGCCAAAATATCAATATATGTCCGTCTTGCGGCGACAAGAAACGAAGATTTATTTTTAATTATCGGTCCCTCAACTGTAAAACTTGACGCGACGAGGCCTATCGATGCCGTTCCCTTATATCGGTTGAGGTCACCCTCTTTCATAGTTAGTTCTAATATTGATGACAGCCGACCTCCATATCTTGCTGGAAAGCCACCTTTAATCAAAGAGACATCCTTGATCGCATCATCGTTAAAAACGCTCAGGAATCCGAATAAATGGTTCGGATTATATACAGGAATACCATCAAGCAAAATGAGGTTTTGATCTGGGCTACCTCCTCGAACATAAAGACCGGAAGTTCCCTCAATACCAGACTGTACCCCTGGCAGTAGCTGTAAAGTTTTGAGTATATCAATCTCCCCGGCCAAGGCTGGAAGATCTTGGATTTGTGCAACGGACAATGAAATTTCACTCATCTGAAGTGATTCCAGCCCTGTTCCACTAGGTGCAACTACTTCTACCTCTTCAAGACCGACCACTGTTGGTTCCAAGAGAATGTTCAATCGGATATCTTCCTCTAACCCTGTGTGCACGAATTTAGGAGTGTATCCGACATGGGAAATCACTAATGAGAGTGAATCTGCCTTCAGCGTGAGACTGAAAAAACCATATCGATTTGTGGTGGTGCCTGTTTCATAATCCGGGGCATACACGGTCGCACCAATGAGATTCTCTCCACTTTCCGAATCTCTGACAAAACCACTCACTGTATGTTTCTGAGAAAAATTGGGGAGCACATGATTTGATGGATGATATTCAGAGTGCTTGTAGGTTATGTCATCCAAGCGCGAATCCCATCCTACAGGACTACAAGCAGTTATACTTGACCAGAGTATTTGACAACAAAGCAGTAGTGAGGCGAGCATACTGAAAATCAGTGAAGTCATTAAAAATGAGCTTATGAAAAAAGTTAACAGGAGAACCTCTTGCAAAACCCTCTCATTTGGAGGAAAATATTGCTCTGAGAGTGTCTACGGGCATATAATGTGGATTGTAGAAGAGTTTTGCAAGAACCTCTGTTGACTATCATTTTTGCAGAGCCCCTCACAGTAAAAAGGTATAATTCAGAGACTCTTACAAGACCCATTGAAAAGGTTACAACAGCCTCTAAAAAGGGGGGGATTACTGAAGTGGCTTTGCAAGGGCCTCTTCATAAACTAATATATCCTATATGCAGAAGGCAAACTGAAAACATTAGTCAGTGAAGCGGTGTGTTCACTTCGAGTACCGGTTCCATTACACCGATCGATACTGACTCGTGTAGATAACTCACCATAGGATGTGTTGGAACGTGTTCTTACTGAGGAACAACGCCACCAACTCCTTCGCTTGAATGTCGTCACTGTAGCCTTGGATATAGCTACTTGTCGAGTGGGTAAATCACCATATCTCACACGGTGAAGTTCAGAGGAACCATCAACAGTCTGATATTTGTAGAAAACTGTGTAGGCTTCTCCTCTTGAGCCTCCAGTCCAAGATCTGTAAGAGGAATTCCACATTACAACAGCCCCAGGAACATTGGGGGAATAACCTACGGCGCCAGAATTTCTTATTCCTGGATAAGTGAAGTCCCAAACACAAATATCGGTATTCTCAGATTTTCCGATATATGCACCTGGAGCAAAATCAAGATTGTCAGGAATACCGCAGGAAGCTTGAACACCTTTAAGCCCAGAAGCAGATTTGCGGGGAATTAATGCATCGGTTACACGTGACACACCTCTGGCTTGGATGAATGTTGTCAAATAAACTGCAATCTCCTCCACTGGATCAAATTCAGTGAGTTCAACATCATGGGTTAAATTGCCGTCAATGTGTCGTTTTGAGTAGGAGTTTCCGTGAAGGCTATAAAGTGTGTCTCCGATGATAATTTTTCCTTCATGGTTCACAAGAGAGAGTTCCGAAAGGGGTATAGTGTGTCCAAATCTCAGATACTCTTGAAGAGCCTCGTGTATGAGGATAGGGGTGCCGATCAATCTTGCCTCCTCCGCTACCAATTCCGCAGCAATATAGAAATCATCAAGCGTTGAGAATCGCTTGATTAGGCTATGCTCCGATATAAATTCAATGAGTGGCTCGCCTTTAATTGAACTTTTCTCTTCTACGAGTTCCAAGGCTGCCATTTTTGTAGTATCTAGTTCCACATACTCATATTCAAGTGATTCCTCAATGAAATAGTCAGAACTACTATCACAGCCAACAAATATTGACACAAGGAAAAGGCAAAACACAAAAGGGCGCATAACTATACGAGAGGGGTTCTCTCTGGGGATCCAATTCAGTGGGGATAACGGTAAGTTTCGGATGTAGCACAAGAATCTCGTCATGGTGGTAGGGTAGATTGTGTGAGTGGAAAAACATGCATGGAATGTATGAGAAACGGAAAACACTACTGTGGTAGGTTACGGAAACCCTCATATTGGGCAACTTATGGCAGTATAAGGGTAAAATCCTTATCAGGCAAGAAAAACATTGATGGATAAGGAAATACTTGTTGACGAAAACCTGGTGGCAGAGCATGGACTCACGAAGCAGGAGTACGAGTGGATTTTGGAGCGGCTGGGAAGAGTTCCGACCATCACGGAACTCGGGGTCTATTCTGTCATGTGGAGCGAACATTGCTCCTACAAAAACTCCATTGCCGTACTGAAGACCCTTCCGCGTGAAGGGGAGGCACTTCTAGTGGGTGCAGGAGATGAAAATGCGGGACTGGTAGATATTGGGGATGGGTTGGCGGTTGCGTTCAAGATCGAAAGTCATAATCACCCTTCGGCTGTCGAACCGTATCAGGGAGCCGCGACCGGTGTAGGTGGAATCCATCGGGATATCTTCACCATGGGGGCGCGACCGATCTGTGCATTGAACTCACTGCGGTTTGGTTCACTGGAGCGCAGTAGGGTTCGATACCTGTTTGATGGAGTGGTACGCGGAATTGGAGATTATGGGAATTCGTTTGGTGTCCCCACGGTGGCCGGGGAAGTGTATTTCGATCCTGCTTATGAAGGAAACCCGTTGGTCAATGCCATGAGCGTAGGAATCGTGAAAACAGATGCGACGGCATCCGCCATTGCAGAAGGGGCTGGTAACAAGGTATTTATTGTCGGTTCGGCAACCGGTCGGGACGGAATCCACGGTGCAACCTTCGCATCGGAAGAAATCTCGGAAGAGAGTGAGAAAAAACGACCAAGTGTTCAGGTTGGCGATCCCTTCACTGAAAAACTTCTCCTTGAAGCGACATTGGAAGCACTTGCCGCAGAAGTGGTGGTCGGCATTCAGGATATGGGGGCAGCCGGGATTACCTGCTCTTCCTGTGAAATGAGTGCAAAAGGTGGTGCAGGGATGCGGCTGAATCTGGACCATGTGCCGGTCAGGGAGCCAGACATGACGGCCTACGAAATTATGCTGTCAGAGAGTCAGGAGCGCATGCTGTTGGTTTGTGTGCCAGGGAAAGAAGAACAGCTCCAAAGTATTTTTGAGAAGTGGGATTTGCATGCGGTCTGTATCGGAGAAGTGACGGACACCGGGCGTGTACAGGTGCATTATAAGGGAGAGCAGGTCGCCGATGTGGAGGCAGACCATCTCGTCCTGGGGGGAGGAGCTCCCATTTATCATCGGGAGAGCAGCCGCCCAAAATATCTGGATACGACCTCTATTCTTCTAGACTTGGCGGATGTGCAGGTGCACGAGGTTGAATCTGTGTTGATACGTCTCCTTGGAGCCCCAAATATTGCATCCAAGCAGTGGGTCTTTGAGCAGTATGATACAATGGTGCGGACAGGGACGGTCGGTGGCCCGGGTGCCAGCGATGCAGCGGTGGTACGGATTAAGGGCTCAAAAAAAGGATTGGCGGTCAAAACCGACTGCAATGGACGGTATATTTATCTAAACCCACGAAAAGGAGGCCAGATTGCCGTCGCCGAAGCTGCACGGAATGTCGTATGTGCAGGAGGACGACCCCTGGCAATCACAAACTGCCTCAACTTTGGCAATCCATATAAGCCAGAGGTTTACTGGACGTTCAAGGAAGCCGTCGGGGGCATGAGCGATGCCTGTAAAACGCTCAATACTCCGGTGACTGGAGGAAATGTTTCGTTCTACAATGAGAATCCAGAGGGCGCGGTTTTCCCAACCCCGACCATTGGGATGTTAGGCTTGGTAGAGGATGTGGAAACCCACGCAACACAGTCGGGATTTTGTCACGCAGGGGATCTCATCTATCTCCTGAGTCCCAAAGCATGGAATTTTCGTGCGCAATATCAGGAAATCGGGGGCACGGAATACCTGAGCAGTATTCATGGGCAAATTTGCGGAGATGCTCCGCACATGGACTTGGCCGAGGAGCATGCAGTGCAGGCAGCCGCGCTGGCACTGATCCAGGAAGGAGTCATTGCAAGTGCCCACGATGTTGCGGATGGGGGATTACTGGTAGCACTGGCAGAATGTGTTCTTTTCACGGAGGCAATGGGAGCAGATATACTCCTGTCCCCACAGGGAGACTTCCGCCTGGATGCACTACTGTTTAGTGAAGCACAATCCCGGATCATACTCTCAGTAGCTGCGTCAGAGGTCGAGCGGATGCAAACGATCCTGGGAGAGCATTCAGAGGTGCAAGGGACCCGTTTGGGCACCGTACAATCAAAACCTGATTTCTCGGTCACGGTAGGCGGTCAGCGGGTTGTCCATTGTTCATCGGATGCAATGAAATTGGTCTATCTGGGAAGCATTGCCGGGTACATGGAGCGCGTGGCGGCATAACTCAACTTGCAGAGCGGTTTTGCGTACAACAGAGAAATCCTATCAACCATCAAACTTAACATAGATCTATGGCTGCTATTGAGCTGACTGATGCCAATTTTCAGACAGAAGTTTTGGAGTCTGACGTTCCCGTACTGGTTGACTTTTGGGCTGCATGGTGCGGACCATGCCGCGCAATCGCTCCGATCGTAGCAGAATTGGCTACAGACTATGCCGGCAGAGCGAAAGTGGGGAAAGTAGATGTGGACACAAACCCGAAGACGGCAATGAACTACAATGTGCGCTCCATCCCCACGCTGCTCTTTTTTGTCGGAGGAGAAGTGCGAGATCAGATGATCGGCTCAGCGAGCAAGCGGGAGTTCCAGAAGAAGCTGGATGCACTGGTTGGACAGCCTGCATAATCGCACCGGCTTGGCAAAAGACGGATCATTGAAGCAGAGCAGCTTTCCAGGTTTGCGGACAAACCGGGCTCACTACGTTCGTTGGCCAAAGCGATCCCCTAAACCTCGGCGTTAAACTTGGAAATATGTCGTCTACATTGATCTCCCCGGAGATTTCGTTTGAAGGAGCAGAGCACCAGCGGGTCGTGATTATCGGTTCCGGTCCGGCAGGCTATACGGCTGCACTATATGCGGCCCGGGCAAATCTTGCCCCAATCGTCTATGAAGGACTTGAACCCGGCGGACAGCTTACGACAACGACGGACGTTGAAAATTATCCTGGCTATGTGGATGGAGTCCTCGGGCCTGCCATGATGGAAGACTTCAAGGCGCAAGCATTGCGTTTTGGAGCACAAGCGCGGTACGGCTCGGTTACTCAGATAGACCTGTCCGAGCGTCCATTTAAAATCGTGATAGACGATGAAACAGGCCTTTTGTCAGACACGTTGATCATTGCGACTGGCGCTTCGGCCCGTTACTTGGGACTGGAGAATGAAAAACGCCTGTTGGGACGTGGCGTATCTGCGTGCGCGACCTGTGACGGGGCGTTTTTCCGTGATGTAGATTTGGCGATTGTGGGAGGCGGTGACACGGCGATGGAAGAAGCGTTATTCCTGACGCGGTTTGCATCAAAAATCTGGTTGGTGCATCGCCGCGATCAGTTACGCGCGTCGAAAATCATGCAGCAGCGCGTGAAGGATCACCCTAAAATTGAGATCATCTGGGATACAATCGTCACGGATGTTCTAGGCGCGGATGAGGTCACAGGAGTTCAACTCAAGAATGTGAAGGACCAGACTGAAAAAGAATTGCCTGTCACCGGATTTTTTGTGGCGATCGGACACACCCCAAATACGGCGCTCTTCAAATCCTGGTTGGACATGGATGATCAGGGATATATCAAAACCCTGCCAGGGTCAACGCGGACCAATATTTCGGGGGTGTTTGCGTGTGGAGACGCGCAGGATCATGTCTATCGGCAAGCGGTCACGGCAGCGGGGACCGGCTGCATGGCAGCCATAGATGCCGAGCGCTTTTTGGCGTCAGGATCGGAAAATAGTGCGTAAGAGAAACGTGACGTTTTCGGGGCGCTCCCGGAGCCGGCGCGTATAGTAGGGGAGCCACATACGTCCATAAGGCACGTAGATCCGCATGTTGTATCCTTTACGCACAATGTCCTCCTGCGTTTTCTGGCGCAGACCATACAACATTTGAAATTCAAACCGGGACGGATCAATATCTTTCGCCCGGGCATAGGATTTGGTCGCTTCAATCAACGCATCATCGTGGGTGGCGATGGCGGGATAATGTCCGTGCTGAAGCAATTTCTGCATGCAGGTGATGTACTGGATGCGGATTTCCGGCATGCGCCGGTACGCAATCGTCGCCGGCTCCCGGTAGGCACCCTTACAAAGGCGGACGCGTGCCCCTAGGTCACACATGTGGTCCACATCCTCTACGGTCCGCTTCAGATATGCCTGCAGTACAATCCCTACATGTGCACGATACTCGGGAAAGACGGATTCGAAAATGCGAAGCGTTGAGTCAAGGACGGAGCTTCCTTCCATATCCAATCGAACAAACCCATTCACAAGCTTTGCCTCCTTCAGGAGTGCACGAAGGTTTTCAAGGCAGAAGTCTTCGTCAATGACCTGTCCGATCATGGAGAGCTTGATGGAGATATTGCGCTCTAGGCCAGGCTCAAAAGCAAGTGCCTGCAGCAATTGTATATAGGCATCCCGGCTTTTCAACGCGAGATCTCTACGGATTAGATGTTCTCCCAGTAGATCCACTGTCGTAAGCAGTCCTTTATTGCAGAGCTGCTTCACCACAGGGATTGTGTCATCAAGAGTTTCGGCAGCTACAAACCCGCGGGCAAGGGCAAAAGGTAGTCGAATCATCGAAGATCTACCTGATGGAACATGAAATCTTTGTTAAAGCGAAACCTTTCAGAAAAACTGTCCGTAATGGAAAATGTCTTCCGGTGAGTGGAGGCAAGGCATCGTACACAATCCCAGGTGTTTTCGATGCCATTTTTTTATTCACTCCCTGTGGTCATGACTTTACAGATGCCCAGTCACTGGGGGAATTTATTCTTTCCGGGAGGCTTTCCAGATCCGTCATGACCAGATCTGCTCCATGTTCCTGCAAAAGGAGTGTATGCGCCTCTGAGTCCAGGTAAGGAGGGACAAAGCCAATCGCCAACATACCTGCTGCACCTGCCGCAGACATATCATCAACCGAATCCCCGATGTAGACGGTTAGGTCGGCCTGGATCCGTAAGCCGGCTCCTTGAAGAATCGCCATTGCATACAGGAGCGGATAGGGGTCGGGTTTTCCGCGATTGTCCTGATTTTCGCGGGGAACCAAAAGGGAAAAAGATTCCCGCCATCCGAACCGATCCAAGGCCCAGCGTGCCTCATCCCGGGGTCGACCCGTAACAATTCCGAGTACATGACCGTCTTGCTTCAACTGCTGCAGCGTATGGGTTTGGATCAGGGGTCGTTCCTCGGTAATGAATCCATCCCAGTCCTCTCCCCGGTAGCGGCGTTGAAACTCATCCACGACACGTATATACGGCACTTCCATTCCATAGTCCCCAATAATCGTGTGCGTGAGCGTCCAGTCGTCATTGAAGCCTCCACGGTCCTTGTAGCGCTGGATTGTTTTTGACCTGATCTCTCGCCCGGTGAAGTGGTAGACGGTTTCTTCAATGACACGCAGATAGGAGCCAGACACGTCGACTAGCACACCATCCATATCAAACAGAACGACAGGAATTAGCGGAGAGGCCGGCATCCAACAGAGATGCTCTATCTAAGAGATAGTAAACGCATCCATCTTAAGAGTTCATCGTCACTAAAAACTCATCATTGCTCTTGGTAGAGCGCATCCGGTCAAGCAGAAAGTTCATTGCCTGGATTGGATCCATGTCTGCCAGAAGCTTGCGCAGAATCCATATACGGGCCAGACGTGCTTCCTGAATCAGCAGTTCTTCCCGTCGGGTTCCACTCATGACTACATTGATTGCAGGGAAGATACGACGATCTGCCATTTCTCGGTTCAAAACCAATTCCATATTCCCCGTCCCCTTGAACTCTTCAAAGATCACCTCATCCATGCGGCTTCCTGTATCAATCAGGGCAGTTCCGATAATGGTCAGGGATCCGCCTTCTTCAACATTGCGGGCGGCACCAAAGAAACGCTTCGGCCCCCTCAATGCCGTAGCATCCAGCCCCCCGGAAATTGTACGTCCCGAATCCGGGCACACGGCATTGTGTGCACGGGCCAAGCGGGTAATGGAATCAAGAAGAATCACTACATCCTGCTTTGCTTCAACGAGGCGTTTTGCCTTTTCCAACACAATATTCGCCACCTCCACATGTCGCGAAGGTTCCTGATCAAAGGTGGATGCCACCACTTCCCCTTTTACATGCCGCTCCATGTCCGTTACTTCCTCCGGTCGTTCATCCACCAACAGGATGATCAGGTGTGCTTCTGGATGATTCGTGCTGATTGCGTTCGCAATCTTTTGCAGGAGAATGGTTTTACCTGTTTTTGGTTGAGCAACAATAAGGCCCCGCTGCCCTTTCCCAACCGGGGCAAAAAGATCAAGCACGCGCATGGACATGTCATGTTTGTGCGTTTCCAGGCGAAGGACCTCATCGGGATAGAGGGGGGTCAGATAGTCAAAATTCTGCCGTTCATCCAGAGAACCCAGCTCCAGTCCGTTGATTTTCTTAACGTGGATGAGCGCAAAGTATCGCTCCCCTTCTTTCGGTGGACGGATTTCGCCATCCACCGAATCTCCGAGCCGAAGGCTGAACCGTTTGATTTGGCTGGGAGACACATAAATATCCTCTGGACTGGGCAGATAATTATAATCCGGTGATCGCAGAAACCCATACCCATCAGGCAGAATTTCCAAGACCCCGGTCTTTTCAATCATCGTGTCCGGGTCAAACTTGCGTGGATCAAACTGTCCCATGAAGGGTGGTTTCGGCTCGTGGCTGCGGCGACGGCGATCGTCCTTTGAAGACATTCGGGGATCTTTTCGCCCGCGTCGCGCGGAGCCGTGTCTTTTGGGACGCCCTCCCGGCCGTCCTCCTCTTGGGGGTTTTCCATCAGGGTCGTGGCGTGGAGATGACGACATTGGATCAGAATAGGAGTTGTTTGATGATTTGGTTTTTCTATGTGGTCCGACAGGTTTACCCGGCTTTTTTCTGCCTGTTCTTGGCTTTTCTTCACGAAGAAAATGGGTTCGTTTGGGAGCCAGAGTCCCAGCCGAGCTTTGTGAATCAGAGGATGCGTTCGAAGGAGCCACCGTTTGATTTTTTCGAGCGGGTTCGGTAGAAGTTTCGCGATCAGAGAGCGTTTCGGGGTTTTGTCGAGGTGAGGGAGAAATCTTCCCGTCTTCGGTCACGGGGCTCCCGTTTTGCCGAGAGTCACGAGGGAGGTCACCGTTCCCGGAAGTGGCTTTGGCGTTCTGATGGTCAAGAATGAAATGGATCAACTCCTGCTTACGCAGAGCGTGCCATCCCCCAACGCCTGTCTGTCGGGCAATTTCCTTCAGTTCGGGAAGCCTCTTGTTTGTTAGTTCAACTTGGTTCATCGAGATTGTGGGTAAGAATAAGCCAGCAGAGAAGCTGTGTTCTGCGTGGCAGGCTAAGAATGATCTCCGCAGGGAGCGGAAACCTCATTGAAGTAGGTGAGCGTGGATAGACTGAGAGTAAGGGCAGCAACGAAGTGCTGCTACGATAATGCTAGAGTCGTGCAAGTAGGATTGGGTGTCTGATACGTAGAAGAGACACAATTGGTTGCCAAACCTGTGGAAAGGTAATAAAAATCCGAATGATTCACAAATACGACCGCAAAAATGCCTCAGCGAGCATGTGCGAACCGCAAACAAGAATGGAGTCTTGATTGGAAGCCTGTTCCTGCGCAAGAGGCCACATCACAGAAATGGGCCCCGTGCCGCCGAGGTCAATTGCATGTGCATGAAGTGTCGTTGCCAGGCGTGCCGCAGGGAGGGCACGCCGAAGCGCGAGATCACACGCATACACTTTGAGTGATGGATGTGCATTCAGAACCTGTATGATGCCGGAAAGGTCTTTGTCCTTCATCAGTGCAAGCAAAAGATGCACGGTTCCAGTAGGGGGCATATAGTTGAGGGCTGCCGCAACTGCTGCGGGATTGTGAGCTACGTCTAAAACCGTCAATGGGGTTTGTCGGAAAATTTCAAGGCGTGCCCGCAGCCCAGTCAATTCACGGACCCGTGAGATCCCTTTCTGGATCAGGTCCGGTTTCTGTCTTGTTTCCGGGAAAATCTGTTCGGCACTTCGCGCGGCCAAAAGAGCGTTTTGGGCGTGGTGTGGTCCGATTTGGAGATTCTGTGAGGACAGCTCATATACACGTGCGGGTGTCTGAAGGCAATTGCCGGTGACCTGTCCCGCCTCAATCCAGGGTGCCTGTTGCCGGCGGGCAATGGTCTGTATGATTTTTTGGGTCGTATCGCGCCCCGTTGCTGCAATGACAGGGATTTTTTTCTTAATGATTCCCGCTTTTTCGCGGGTGATGGATGCAAGTGTGTTTCCCAGTACCTGGGTGTGATCCAGGTCAATTTGCGTGATGACCGAGAGTTTTGGACAAAGGATATTGGTCGCGTCAAGCCGACCGCCGAGCCCGGTTTCAACGATGCCAAAATCCACAGAGGATTCTGCAAAGAAGAGAAAACCCAGTGCGGTCATTGCCTCAAAAAAGCTGGGTTGCAGGCGATCAAACAGAGAGCCGTAACGATCCAGTGCATCCTGCATCCAGTCCGCCGGTACAGGGGATCCATTGAGGCGGATGCGCTCAGACAGATGCAGCAAGTGAGGGGAGGTATAGAGTCCAATGCGGTATCCTGCAACTTGCCCGATCGCTGCAATCATGCTGGCCACGGAGCCCTTCCCGTTTGTGCCGGCAACATGTACACTGGCAAAGTCGCGTTCCGGGTTTCCCATCGCATCCAGGAGATGGGTAACACCCCGCAAGCCGGGTTTCATTGCTGCGTTGCCGAGCTCGGAGTAGCGCGGAAGATTCAGCAGCAGCGCCGCGTAATCAGTCGACATCACGACTTCCTGGGACGCAGTGTAACCACGGGGAGAATCATCTCTTCCATGGACGCGCCCCCGTGTTGCATGGAATCATTGTAGAGATTTCGGTAGTGATGGTAGTTGGTGGGATAGACGAAGTAATAGTCTTCCTTTGCAATGATATAACAGTCCCCCGCACTGCCAGAGGGTAAGCCAAAGGCTTTTGGATCCCGAACAATCATCGCATGACGGGAATCTGCCCAAAGGTTGCGCCCGAATTTGTATCGCAGAGCCGTGGACGTGTTGCGGTCTCCACGCACTTTTGCTCCATGCAGGCTCCGGACCGCTCCGTGGTCGGTCGTGATAATAATCGTACAATCCTTTCTGGACAGCGTCTGGAAGGACTGGTACAGCCAAGAGTGTTTGAACCAGGTTCGAGTCAGGGCCCGGTAGGCTTGTTCGTCGGGAGCCAATTCCCGGATCACATCCGAGTCCGCCCTGCTGTGGGCCAGAATATCCACAAAGTTGATAACGATGGCATTCAGGTCCGCCTGCAGATAGTGGTTCACATCCTTCGCGAAGGCACGACCATCTTCCTTGCCGATCAGTTTTCGGTATCGCATGGAAACGTGGCGCCGGTTGAATCGCTCAAGGCAGGTGGCGAGTAAGGCTTCCTCATGACGATTCCGACTATGCTCATCCCCGTTTTCGCCCTGCCAAAGGGTTGGATGCCGGCGGTGGATTTCGTGGGGCAGAAGACCGCTGAAAATCGCATTCCGTGCGTAGGGGGTTGCGGTTGGGAGGATTCCCATCGAGAAATCGGTCTGGATAGAGAAGAGGGGCAAAAGCAGGGATTCAAACTCCAGCCACTGATCGTATCGCATGCAGTCAATGACGAAGAAAATCACGGGATGGTCCGCATTGAGTTGCGGGAGAACCCAATGTGGGATCACTTCATGTGAGAGCCGGGGGCGCTCATCCGAGGAGCGGGAATTATATGCCGCAATCCAATCGGGATAGACCTCTTCAATGTACCGGCCGAATACTCGGTTCGCTTCCCGGTACTGATCAGACAGAACTTGACGTGCACCTTCGTCATTCTCCAGTTGGCGATCATAGTGGACCAGTTCTTGGTATAGGCTAAACCATTCCTGAAAGCCTGTGCAGCTGTTGAGGGTTGCAGAAATTGCATTGAAGCGGTGCATATAGTCTTGAGATACACGCGCATTCCGCAACTGAATTCGTTCGAGGAGGCGCTTGCAGGTAAGCAGGATTTGGCTAGGATTTACCGGCTTGGTCAGGTAATCATTGATCTGTCCGCCGAGGGCCTCGTCCATGAGATGCTCTTCTTCACTCTTGGTCACCATGATCACCGGGAGGTCCGGGCGCTTTTGTTTGATGGCCGCCAGCGTCTCCAGCCCATCCATACCGGGCATCTGCTCATCCAGAAGGACTACATCAACCAAATCATCCTGAGCGACCACCTCAACGGCATCCGCCCCATTGGTTACGCATGTAACCTGGTAGCCACGATTTTCAAGAAAAAGTACGTGGGATCGGAGCAGATCTATTTCATCGTCTGCCCAAAGGATATGCCCGGCTGTTGACATCGACTGATGAGGGTTGAGTGAGTCGTAGCCGTAAATTCAGATGCAGAGAATTGAGATGGGCCGTAGTGATTCCGTATACCGCACATACATCGTCATGTTCGATACGATGCGCAACAGGGCCGGATTTGAGTGGTATACGTAGAGGAATCATCCAATCGGAATCATGGCAAGAAAAGGATTATCCAAACGAATGCAGGCTGCGCTGAATGAGCAAATTAAAGCAGAGTTGGATTCTGCGTATCTGTATCTGGCGCTTGCTGCTGAAATGGAATCCCGGAGTCTGAAGGGCTTTGCTCACTGGCTGCGGATGCAATGGGAAGAAGAGCTCGCACATGGGTTAAAGTTGTACGATTTTCTGCTTCAGCGCGATGCGAAAGTAGAACTTCATGCGTTGGAAAAGCCGAGCATAGATTCAGAGCAGACAACACTCGAAATTTTTTCACAAGTGCTGGAGCACGAACAATACATTACTGATCGAATCAATCAGCTGTATACTTTGGCGCAGGAAGACCAGGATTATGGCTCCCAGACGCTTCTGCACTGGTTCATAGAGGAGCAGTTGGAAGAAGAGGAATCTGCCCGGGAGATCATGGATAATTTGCGTCTGGTCGGTGAATCAGGAGCCGCGCTCTTTCTCTTGGACCGTGAATTGGGTCAGCGCTCTGGTGACCACGAAGAGGATGAATAACACAACTTTTTTCACCAACACAACTGTCTATCAAGTCTCTATCTGCATATTTATGTCAGTGTTAAACTTTCTTACCCCTGGGGCAATTGCTCAGGAGGAATTCGATGCGATCAAAATTGAAGTTCAAGAAGCCGCCCCCGGCATCTTGATGTTAATTGGTCAAGGAGGAAATATAGGAGTGTCCTATGGAGAGGATGTGACCTTCATGATTGATGATCAGTTCGCTCCTCTGACCGAAAAAATCCTGACAGCAATCGCAACACGCACGGATCAACCGGTTCAGTTCGTACTCAACACGCATTGGCACGGGGATCATGTGGGAGGAAATGAAAACCTGGGCAAACAGGGCGCCATTATTGTGGCACACGAAAACGTTCGGGCGCGGATGAGTGTGGATCAGGTTCTGGGTGCGTTCGGGCGGAAAGTCCCTGCTGCCCCCAAAGAGGCCCTTCCCGTTGTCACGTTTACCGAAGAGATGACCTTTTACTGGAATGGAGATACGATAGAGATCTTCCATGCGCCGGATGCACATACCGATGGCGATGCGATTGTGCATTTCCTGAAGGGGAATGTGATCCATATGGGGGATACCTACTTCAACGGGATGTACCCATTCATTGATGTAGACAGTGGAGGCTCTGTGGATGGAGTGATTGCAGTTGCAGAAGAGGTGCTTGCACGTTCCAATGAGAGCACGAAGATCATCCCTGGACATGGACCGCTATCCAATCAATCCGAGCTGGAGGCGTACCGGGATATGTTGGTGACCGTCCGTGATGCTGTGTCGGCTCTGATCCAGGAGGGGAAATCTCAGGAGGAGGCCATTGCTGCGAAGCCCACCGCCTCCATAGATGCGGACTGGGTAGGTGGGATATTAGAGCCGGATGTATTTGTCGGGCATGTATATACTTCACTGATCGAAACTACCGGTCAATAAGCCCGGCCGCATGTGCGGCTTTGTAAAGAGTTTCGCGGTCTGATGGCTTCAGGGGGAGGATCTGGAGGTCAACCAGTAGATCCCCCGTTCGTTTTGTCTCCGTTTGAACTCCGCATCCCTTGAGCCGCAGTCTGGTCCCGGGGGTTGAATTGGGCGGAACATCAATCGTGATCGGCTCCCCATAGGGGTCAACAAGTGTATGTGTACACCCCAAAAGCGCCTCCAGTCCGTTTAGAGGCAGCTTCATTTGCAGGGTGCTTCCTTTTCGGGTAAATACGGGGTGTGGGAGCACCTTGAAGGTAAAGACACGTGCAGCGGGATCATCAGAGGCGCGGATCCGGAATTTATTCTTCACTCCCCGGGGAAGTACAATCCGGGTAAGAGAGCCATCTTTGCCCCGAATCATGACGGGTCCACCTCGAAGAGCACGTTCCAGCGATATATGCACGACATTGCTGCCTCCCCCAAAGAGCTCTTCAAAAAACTCACCGATACTGGAAAAAAAATCATCCACGAATACCGGTGAGGGATCAGGTTTCGTTGTGATCCGAAGTTGGTCATACGCTTTTCTTCGGGCAGGATCTGAGAGAATACTGTAGGCCTGCTGAAGCCGCTTAAAGCGTTCTTCCGCTTCATTATCGCCTGGATTACGATCGGGATGATGCTGTTGGGCAAGTCGCCGATAGGCAACCTTGATCTCTTCTGCAGAAGCAAAGCGATCGACTTCCATCACGGCATAAAGGTCATCAGCGATAGTCAAACGAGACATAAACAACTCCAGGATGGTTCAAGAACAGATATGTACGATATTCAGTAGTACGGTCAGAGCGAATGAAGAAGACTTCAAAGATACTGATTGCGAATCGAGGAGAGATTGCGCTGCGGATCATGCGCACCTGCAAAGTGCTGGGGATACGTTCGGTTGCAATCTACAGTGAGGTTGATCGCAGAAGTGCCCATGTGGTCTATGCAGACGAGGCCTATTGCGTGGGCCCTGCTCCATCGGTAGACTCTTATCTGAATCTGAGCCGGATTATGGATGTGGTCAAAGAAAGTGGGGCAGACGCGGTTCATCCAGGTTATGGGTTCTTGTCTGAGCGGGCTGAACTTGCGAAGGCATGTGCGGAACAGGGGATTGTGTTCATTGGCCCCTCTGCGCAGGCGATCAGTGACATGGGGGACAAGATGCTGGCCAGAAAGCTCATGCAGGCACATGATGTGCCTGTGGTTCCAGGAACCGAAGGAGCGGTCACCCATGTTGACGAAGCACTAGCCATTGCGGATCAAATTGGATATCCGGTGCTCGCAAAAGCAGCGGCAGGAGGTGGCGGCAAAGGGATGCGCAAGGTGAACAGCGCCCAGGAAATGGAACAGGCGCTTGACCGGGCACAGGGGGAAGCAGGTTCCGCCTTTGGGGATGCCCGCATCTTTATTGAGAAGTATTTGGAAAATCCGCGGCATGTAGAATTTCAGATCCTTGCAGATGCATACGGCAAATGTATCCATCTGTTTGAACGCGAGTGCTCCATACAACGACGCCACCAGAAAGTCATTGAGGAAGCCCCCTGCGCAGACATGACTGCAGAATTGAGAGCACATATGGGGGCAGCGGCGATCCGCGCCGCACAGGCATGCAAGTATGTTGGTGCAGGGACCATTGAATTTTTACTTGATCAGGACAACAACTTCTATTTTATGGAAATGAATACGCGCCTTCAAGTGGAGCATCCGGTCACCGAGTACATCACTGGATTGGATCTTGTTGCCGAGCAAATCAGGATCGCAGAAGGGGCACCTCTGCCGTACGAACAAAATGAAATGGAGATTCATGGGCACGCGGTAGAGTGTCGCATTTATGCAGAAGATCCAGAATCCAACTTTTTACCGAATCCGGGCAGGATCACGTTTCATCAGGTTCCGACAGGGGTTGGGGTCCGGGTGGATAGCGGTCTGGAGGTCAGCGGCGAGGTGCCAATCTATTATGATCCAATGATCTCAAAAGTGACTACGTGGGGTCGTACGCGTGAAGAAGCAACACAGAGAATGATCGGTGCTTTAAGTGATTATCAGATTGCAGGAGTAAAAACAACGCGCCAGTTCTGCCGCCGTGTTATGCAAAGTGCAGCATGGCAGGAAGCTCGTCTCAGTACTCATTTCGTGGAGGAGCACCCGGAACTTCTGACAGAGCAGGTCAATGTGCCAACGGAGGCTGCCGCCGCGGCAACCGTCTTACTGCAGAAAGTCCGACCCTCGGATTCACGGACCACCACCTGGCGTAATCGCAGGAATACCTGAGTCCCCCAATTTGTCACGTACCCGTTGGCAGGCGGCTTCACTCGAACACTCCTCGCGGAGCAGCCAGGCCAATCCCGTTGGTCGGCATGTTTGCGGCCGCATTCAGGATACGCAGGGCCACACATTTGAAAATGCTCTGTGTTCTGCGATTATTCCGTCTGCATGCGGCAGTGAATGCCGAATAGCTGGTTAGAACGTGATCGTGGTCGTCATTGAGACCGTGCGTGACGCCCCAAGCCAAGCGGCATTCTCGGTAATGGCAGACAGATAGGCTTTGTCTAACAGATTGTTTGCAACCAGCGAGAATTCCGTTGATCGAAACAAACGGCCCAAGGTTTCTCCCGATAAAGTGACGTAAGCATCTGCGATCCAATAGGAATCCGAGTACCAGTCAGCCGTCAGGCTTACACGACGCGGAGCTGTATACTTTGCGGATATTCCTGCGCTTAGCGGACCGGATCGGTCAATGGAAACAACCCAAAGCTGATCAGGCACGCCCGCAACGTCAGTACCGGGTAAAGTCCCTTGACTTGCATCCACAGCAGTATCGCCGCTACCAATATACTCCGAACTGTTACGTGTATAGGCAGAATAGAGGGATATTTTCTGTGGTAGCTGCACAGTGGCCGAGAGCTCAAACCCACGCGTATCTAAACCGCCTGCATTGAAGTATGCCCCTCCGCCCGGAATGAGGTAATTCGGTCCAGCGGTGGTCTGCGGGCCGAGAAATACAATGCGGTTCTGGAAATCCACAGCATACCAGGTACCGCTCAAAGCAATCCGGTCCCCCGAAAATTGCACACCTATGTCAATATTCGAAGAGGTTTCCGGCTCCAGCGCATCAAGGCTCCGACCAGGCACTTCCAGGAGTGCCGAACTGAATGCCCGGAAATTCTCGGAGTAGCCGGCAAACAAACGCAAGCCTTCGATCGGCGATTCATACGTTACACCACCGGAGAAGAGCAGATCCGAGTTGGACTCTGCAGACAAATCTGGATCCAGATTGAACAAGTCTGTGCGCGACACTTCAACGAGAAACTGTCTGACACCGGCGCTGGCAGTAAACGGGCCCACATAAAGAGTCTCTTCAAGATACCATCTGAATACGTGCTGTGGAAACTCCCAGTCGTACTGGTGCCAATAAGCATGCTCATCAAACATTTGGTTGAGCGTAGGATCTAATACACGGTGCCAGTCTCGACCGAGGAGGCGACGGGAACGCTCATACCAAATTCCAGCGCGCAGCGAACTGCCAGCCGCACCAATCAATGTAAGCCATTCTTCCTCAACCGAGACACCGACTCGATCCTTTCCGTAGTGACTGTGACGATACGACTGAACGGCGGTCGCTCCCGGATGGCAGGCAGGGTCAACCTCCGGGCCACTTGCTCCATAATAGTTGAAAATATATGATGATGTACACCCGGGCCTGGGCGGTACGGCCGAGCCGTCCCGATCAACAAAGCGTATCAGCCCGATTTGCTCGCCGCCACGGATTGGGTCCCCGCCGCCCTGCAGTTCCGACTCCGGTCCACCACGATCGTCAGTAATGTCAACAATGTACGGGGGCAGCCAGTCACCTCGGCCTCTATTTCGATGAAAGTAGGCTCCCGTGGTGATTGAGAGGCCCGCGCTAGTCGTCCAGTTAGCTTTGACGTAGCCGAAGGTGTTGCTCCGCAATGTCGTCCAGCCGCGTCTGTAGAATTGGTTCAGATAGGGTACGCCAGGCCAGTCATCAATCAGGCGATCCCACCGTGGGTTTGCCCTAAAGTCAGCGTCGCTGTAAAGCCGCTGATAGACATCCTCATTAATGTGATCGTATGAAAAATAGCTAGTGAGATCAAGAGACCCAAGCGTTGAGGTGAGTTTCGCAGCAACGTGCTCGCGCTCATTTTCCGCAGAATTCTGAATCCAATCGGTCCCTTCCTGACTGAGGGCCGTTATCCAGGCATGTGCTTTTCCCCCAAACAGCGGCCCGGTGTCAATACGCATGGCGACCCGCTTCGCATCATGCTCGCCAACCGTGGCGGATACGGTATAACGTCGCTCAGGCGCGGGATCGTCCGTGATATAGTTGAATGTTCCGCCCAGTGCCTCCACCGACTGGGAGGCGACGTCGGCGGTTCCTTGCGACACCTCAACGCCGCCCAGGTTCATAACATCTACAAACCGATTCGCCTTCGCACCGCTCCAATAATCAGATGTGCCATTTGAGAATCCATCAATCGTGGTCCCAATTTGTGATTCAGTGATCGTGACTTGAAAACCTCGCATGGCGACGTTGCTTGACCAGTCATCCATACCGTATGCATCGCCTTCTTGAGCAGATACGCCAGGAAGGTTGTCTGTGATCGATGTCACGCTGGTAATTGGAGACTGCTGACGTATCATCGGAGCAGCAACCACATTGCTCGCAAAGGTCTTAGGTTCTTCGCCGACAATGCTGATTTCCTCCATCCTGACCACATCAAGTTGCAGGCGAACATCAATCACTGTGACACCAGGGGGCACCGTGTGGAGTTGCGTCCGAAATCCCACAAAAGAAAAAATCAGCACATCGTTCTGAGATCGAAGATCAATCGTGTACTTACCATCTTGATCCGTAGAGGTACCGATAAACGCGTCATCAATCACAACCGAGACCCCTGCCAATGGTTCACCAGTGTCATCTGACACCACCGTTCCCGTAACCGAGATTTGTGCACTAGCTCCCTGGTGAAGCAGCGAAACTAGTAAAATCACAAAAAGTCCGAGCCTGATTTTCGTGGCCGCGCGAATGAACAAGTGAAGCAGTAGCATCTTTGATCGAAGTTAATTACGTTTGTGTGGGTGTCACTACGAACGTTACGTTCTAGGTAGAGAACCGAGTTTAAGTTAAGGAACTGTATCTAAAGTAACAAAAAGCAACAATAAGTATGCGGGAACTCCTCCAGTTACCAACACTTGATTTTTTGCTTTGGGTTTCGTGACGGGGTTTTGGGGCTACGCCATTGGACGCGTCTATGAATTAGACGGTCAGATTGACCGGATATATGTGTTTTTCCGTGATCCGGGGCAAAATCTATGCGGGATCAATGAGTTGCGAAACATAAGCGCACTTACGTTGCATTCAACACACATACCCATACCCCCCGCATATATGATTGATGCACGCTAGCGCGCGTACGCGCGACCTGGTTCAATACCAGGAAAACGCCTATTCCGGTATTAATTGGCGTAATCGTATCTTGATTGGTAATACCACATACACACATAGTTCAAGATGAAGAAACGAAACAAATTTTTGGGGGCTATTTGGGCATCGATTCTTTGGTTCAAGAGACCAAACAAATTTGTGGGAATAGCTATTTGGGCGTTTACGTGCACTATGATCGCTTTTCGTAGCTACTATCGGGAATTTGACGGGGCTCATAGTGGGATGGATTTGCTATGGGGCGGATTGGTTTCGATAGTTTTGTTTGTGCCATTTTTCATGTATTTCCGCATCGCGAAAAAGATTGAGAATTTTAGTCCGGCATGGTTTTTCATGTTGACTATTTCCGTACACCTTTTAGTCTTTGGGTTTCTATTGGGGACGGGGATCATCTTTGATTTCGGGATTAGATATGTAGCGTGGGGAGCTTATATGTACCCATTTGGGGTTTTCATACCGATGACACATTTCTTGTTTCGCCGTATCACTAACCCCCCACAAAAAGACTCATTCTTTAAGCGCATAAGCTTTAGTCAGCAAGAAAAGGATATGGCGTAATCGGTCAATGTTACGGACCCAAATAGAGGCAAGAAAATGACGGAACAACTTAGAAGAATTGGGTTCTCTATAGGAACTTCTTTATTCCTTTTCTGGAGGTGGTGGATAGCTTTTGACGGTGCTTACACTCAAAGCGATGTATTATGGATCACGGTAGTTTCGATAGCTTTAGCCGTAGGGATTTACCTGTTCCTGCCTCTAGGGAGAAAGGTTAAGACTTTTAGCCTGACATCGTTCATATTCCTGGTTGCCACGATACATTTAATCTATGATGGCTTGATAGGCATAGACTATTTGGACATAGACGAGGGGTCTTTTTCAATTTCCTTTATAGCATGGGGGGAGTATAAGTTATATTTTGGGCTTTGGATATCGGTAATATACATAGCGTCAAAGTTCTATTATAGACCCAACTTATGGTCGCCCTCTGCACTTTTTGAGCGCATAAATCTAGACGAGACAAGAAAAGGGGAATCAACGATTTGACCTCCTGAAATCCCCCGTCATTATTGATTACGCTGCAGCGAAACGGGTTGCCAGATCAGATACGATCCCGGCAAAATCCGTTTCCCCTGCAGCGTAATCGTTTTCAGCTGCAACCGCATCAATCTGGAATACGATCGCGGGCATATCCGCTATCTCACGCCGGCTAGATACGCCCCATTGATTGCTATTGCGCCACCGCCCGAGCTGCAGCACTTTGAGCACGGCCACCGGGTTAATCAGCGACCGCAATAGGGATACATGATCATAGCACTTCAGATTGTTCAGAATCGCTAAGCATTTGCCCCGTGCATCGTAGAATCTGCTATCCAGGTCGCGCCCCTGCAGCAACCGCCCCGCTTTCCGTTCCGCGGGTCGCACCCATGCCCTGCTAAGCAACGGATACCGGTGCCAGTCGACCGGTACGTATCCCGGCGGCTCTGCGCGCGTTTCAGCGATTTCCCTGGAAAGAATCTCATCGTATTCGCGCCAGGTCGCGCCCCCCGGCGTATCTGCACTAGTCTGCAGCGCGGATACCGTACCCTGCAACGCCACGTGCGCCGTACTCATCGCATCCTCAGGCAACGCCTTATGGTCGCGACCATTTGAGGATGCCCTAATCCGCTCATCGCTTTTTCTGCTCGCGCGCGCGCGTCGTTACCCTGCTTATTCTTTAGGCGTAACGACAATGAGCCCAGGCGGCGGAACTAGTATTCACAAGCTTCCGTTTCAGCGGAGTGATGCTATCTAAGGTGATTGATGTTGACTGCGACAGGCGAACAGAACACTTCTAAGGATCTCGTGGGGATCAACAGCGCTCACGTTGAATTCAGAGGCGTCGAAAAGAGTTATGACGGGCGAACCTTGGTCGTCAAGGATCTTGATCTCAGTATACGGACGGGCGAGTTCGTGACATTGCTGGGGCCCTCGGGATCGGGAAAGACGACCATCCTAATGATGCTTGCTGGTTTTCAGGCACCCACAACTGGCGAGATCTTGCTGGATGGAGATCCTATCCAAGACCTGCCGGCACGCAAACGCGGAATCGGGATGGTATTCCAGAATTACGCTCTTTTTCCTCACATGACGGTGGGGGCAAACCTCGCATTTCCGCTGGAAGTGCGTGGCATGGGCGCGGACGAGCGCAGGGAGCGGGTTGAGCGGGTACTGCGCCTGGTTCGCCTTGAGGGTTTTGTAGACCGCCGACCGGGACAGTTGTCTGGTGGTCAACAACAACGGGTGGCAATCGCAAGAGCACTCGTCTTTGAACCCAGCCTGGTACTGATGGACGAGCCCCTGGGAGCACTTGATCGAAGCCTGCGTGATGAGATGCAGTATGAAATACGACGCATCCACCAGACGTTGGCGGTGACGGTCGTCTATGTCACACATGATCAACAGGAGGCGATGGTGATGTCGGATCGGGTCGCCGTGCTTCGCGAGGGAGTCGTTGAGCAGATCGCCGTGCCAGAAGGGCTGTATGAAGAGCCTCAATCCGCTTTTGTTGCTCGGTTCATTGGTGAGAGCAATCAACTCCAGGGACGCGTCCGTGCAATTTCGCAGCAGAACGATGTCTGTGAAGTGGAAACGGGCGGTGCGGCTGTTTCTGCCCTGAAAGTAGCTCCATGTCAGGTGGGGGACAATGTGACCCTCTCCATTCGCCCTGAGCGGGTTAAAATTAATCCAGAGGCGGGGCGCTACACGAATGAAGTGGATGCGACCGTAGAAGATTTGACGTTTCTGGGCGATCAACTGCGTATACGCCTGGCTGCGTGTGGTCGGGAGGATTTTATTGCCACCATCCCCAATATCGTGGGACATGGTGGATTGGTTAAGGGTGACAGCGTTCGCATCGGATGGACGGTCATAGACTGTCGTGCACTCAACCCCGAATAAATTGGACTCAAAAGAAATTCGTCATGAATGATCGCATTAACCCGGTTTTTTTCGCCGTTTTGTTTGCGCTGTTCGCTACTGCGTGCGGAACAGACTCGTCACCCTCCATCACGGCCGTATCATGGGGAGGATCCTATGGACGCGCGGTCAATGAGGGGGTAAACATTCCCTTCACGGAAGAGACCGGTATTAATATCAAGGCTGAAGATTATAACGGAGGCCTTGCTCAAATTCGCGCACAAGTGGAGATCGGCGAGATTCACTGGGATGTGGTGGACTTGGAAATGGCTGAAGCTGTGCGGGGGTGTGACGAGGGGCTTTTGGAGCCGATAGAGGTTACCTCATTGCCTCCCGGTCCTGACGGGACACCGGCTGCAGAGGATTTTTTGGAAGGAGTTATTACCGACTGTGGAGTAGGTAGCGTCTTTTTTTCGACCGTGTATGCTTATAACGAAGAAAACATTCCCGGCACCAAGCCCAGTACGGTTGCTGATTTTTTTGATTTGGAAGCATTCCCCGGCCGCCGGGGAATGAGGCGCGTTCCGCAAGTTAACATGGAGCTTGCATTGATGGCCGACGGGGTGGCACGGGATCAGGTGTACGCGACACTGAATACACCTGAGGGGATTGACCGGGCTTTCGCGAAACTCGAAACGATCAAGGACGAAGTGATCTGGTGGGAAGCGGGGGCCCAGCCGCCACAGATGCTGGCCGATGGGGAAGTGGTCATGTCCACCGCGTACAACGGCCGCATCTTTAACGCGCAGGTGTTGGAGGATCAGCCGTTTGTGATTGTATGGGATGGACAACTCCTCGCAGTGGGCCAATTCGTGGTCGTCGCAGGGACCCCGCGGCTTGAAGATGCTATGAAATACCTTGCCTTCGTGACCAGTGCTGAATCAATGGCTCAAATCGGCCGCCGAATTTCCTATTCGCCCGTCCGCAAATCAGGCATACCACTGGTGACTACCCATATAGAGAAGGGTGTGGATATGGAGCCACACATGCCGGGCAGCGATGCCAACGTGGTGCATGCCTTACGCTTTGATTGGGCATGGTGGGCTGACCATCAAGACGAAATGAACGAGCGGTTTAGTGCATGGCTGGCCCGTTAAGGTTTTCTGTTGATCCAAATCGCCGGGCACAGTTACGGGCACTTGGTCTCGTAGCCCCGCTTGTGATCAATATCGGAGTAACCTTCCTTGCTCCTTTGGGGACAATGCTGACGCGGAGCGTTTACGATCCTGTGGTAGCCGATGTCTTACCTGAAACGCTAGAGCTACTTGATGATTGGGACGGAAGTACACTCCCGTCAGAGGCAGTATTTGCTGCTGCGGTAGAGGAAATCAAGCGTGCGGAAGCGGAGCGAACCCTTGGTCAGGTAGCCGGCAGGGTCAACCGGGTGCAAAGTGGGCTACGGAGCGTCTTCACCCGGACCGCCCGGGAGTTACGCAGTACGGAGCAGGGACCCTGGCGCGAGTCCATGACGGCAATTGATTCAGTCTGGGCCGATCCAGAGACCTGGTATACAATCCAAATTACGGGCGAGCGATTCACCATGCGCCACTACGAGAACGCCCTGGACTTGCAGCGTCTGCCCGATGGCTCCCTAGCCCCGCAACCCGTGGAGCGGCGCATCTATCTAAAGTTGTTCTGGCGGACGCTGCTGGTGAGTAGCATGATTACACTGCTCTGTCTGATTCTTGGGTATCCGATTGCGCATCTGATCGCCCGTTCGCCGACAGGTCGGGCGAATTGGCTGCTGATTTTGGTGCTGGTCCCATTCTGGACATCGCTTTTGGTGCGCACAACGTCATGGATCGTCTTATTACAGACACAGGGGGTCTTGAATGATCTTATGGTCGCAGTGGGGTTGATCAGCGAGGAGGGGAGAGTGGCGATGGTTTACAACATGACCGGAACGATTGTGGCCATGACACATGTGCTACTGCCATTCATGGTTTTGCCGCTGTATTCGGTCATGCGTGGGATTCCCCCGACCTACATGCATGCCGCGGCCTCGCTAGGCGCCACTCCCTTGCAGGCTTTTCTACGGGTCTACTGGCCACAGTCGCTCCCTGGAGTGGGAGCTGGAGGACTTCTGGTCTTCATCCTAGCTATCGGCTTTTACATTACCCCTGCACTGGTCGGAGGCAGCGACGGGCAGCTCATCTCCAACATGATCGCCTATCATATGCAGACCTCACTGAACTGGGGCCTTGCTGCTGCATTGGGGGGAGTGCTATTGGTGGGTGTCATGATCCTGTATGTCCTGTACGAGCGGTTGGTAGGGGTTGAAAGAATGGGGTTGGGATAATGATGGGCACCACACGACCGGGGCTGGGACGAATCGCCTATTTAGGTTTTTGCACGCTTGTGTTCGTGTTTTTGGTTGCTCCGATCATCGTGGTCGTCCCGCTCAGCTTCAATGCCGAGCCATACTTTACCTTTTCCGAGGCGATGTTGAGGTTGGACCCGGATGCGTGGTCATTCCGATGGTATCGCGAGATCGCCCAGAATGAGGTATGGAGGAACAGTCTGGTAAACAGTATCATCATCGGAACCAGTGCGACGCTGCTGGCGACCGTACTTGGCACGCTGGCGGCACTCGGACTTGCAAACCCGAACATGCCTGCGCGACGCGCGATCATGGGAGTAATTATTTCGCCAATGGTGATTCCCGTGATCATTGCAGCTGCCGGCATGTTTTTCTTCTATTCGGGTCTTGGACTCGGGCAGACCTATCTCGGTATTATTCTGGCTCACACCACATTGGGGGTTCCATTTGTTGTTGTCACGGTGACGGCGACCTTGGCCGCTTACGATCCTACCCTCAACAATGCAGCAGCAAGTCTGGGAGCGGGTCCATGGACTGCGTTCCGGCGTGTGCAATTTCCACTAATCGCCCCTGGGGTGATGTCCGGTGCCCTCTTTGCCTTTGCGATATCGTTTGACGAAGTGATCGTGGTACTGTTTATGGCAGGTACCGAACAGCGTACGATCCCGCGTCAGATGTGGGCGGGAATCAGAGAGCAGATCAGTCCAGCGATTTTAGCCGTTGCAACGTTTCTGATCGTATTCGCGGTCCTCCTGCTTTTGACGGTAAACTGGCTGAGGCGCCGGGCAGAAGCATAGAATAGAGGCACGAAGGGTTCCCCCGACCGTATTTGGACTACGCCAGCTTGATGGGAGCGAGGGCAGGGTCAAACCTTTTGAAGTAGGGTCACTCCATCCCCAATGGGTATCAGGGTCAGATGCACCCGGGAATCCTGATGGAGTTTTTTGTTTAGAGCTTGAATGGATTGTGTGGCTGCGCTCTCTGTTGCGGGATTGGCAGCATCTCCTCCACGCAGGACATTATCAATCATGATCAGTCCACCAGGTCGAATCAGAGCTAGGGATCTCTCGAAATACACATCATAACTTTCTTTATCCGCATCAATGAAGGCGGCATCAAACGTATTTGCTTTCCCGCTTGCAAGAAGGTTCTTCAGGGTCTGTGATGCAGGAGCTATATGCAGCGTAATTCGATCAGCAACCCCGGCCTCAGACCAGTATCTGCGTGCCACCCTGGTGTAGTCTTCACTGATATCACAAGCAACGATGTGTCCATCCGAGGGGAGTGCCAGCATCATTGCCAGGGTGGAGTATCCAGTGAAGGTGCCAATTTCCAGGACGGATCGTGCCTGGATTAGGCGTAACAGGGTCGCCATAAACTGCCCCTGGTCGGGAGAAATCTGCATCTTGGCCTCTGGATGCTGTGCTGTTTCTTCCCGCAGCGCTGCCAAAAGAGGATGCTCGCGCAGTGATACATCCAGGATATATTCGCGTAGTTCATCGGTGAGTGCGAGTGTAGATCGGGACATGAGAGTTGACCTCAGAATAGATGGACTCCGTTAATAGTAGGTGCCGCTGAGCATTAGGTTTTGCCGTATCAGCCAGCGGCTGACAGCTTTCACCGCCTCACTGGTTCCATGTGTTGCGATTGGGTTACCAAAAGTTGTCACACTCAAGAGTAGATCGGCATCCGCATTCTCTGCGGGGCGAAGTTGGATAAACAGCTCCTGCACCAATTCCGGCTCGTGTGAGCGTGCAACAAAAACTAGCCCTTTCTGGCCAATCATTTGCAACACATCCAGGATGACAACATGGCCCTTGGGGAAATGGTGAATCACCTTTTCAAATTCAGTGATTTCTGGAATTGATCCATTCAGGAGTGCGTGATGCATGCCGGTTTCTTTGCGAATTTCAGGAGGAATTTCCGGTGTGTGCCGAACCTGTTTCTGTATGTGTGCATGGTAAAAGCTGCGGCCAGCTTTGCGCCATTTGGATGCATACTTTGTCTGAAGAGCTGCAGGGGGTGGTGGAGGTTCGGTTACCTTGTAGTAGCCTGATTTAAGGGCTATTGAGATGGTTTGTTCGAAGTAGGGCGCATCATCTGTAGTAAGGAGCAATGAGCCGTCCGCGGTGAGACGGGCAGCAAGCAGTTCGAAAAACGAATGCTGAAACAGTCGTTTCCCGGCATGTCGTTTCTTTCGCCAGGGGTCGGGGAAATTCACATAGACACGAGAAACGCTCTCGTTGGATAGAACATTGCGCAAAAGAAACAAACCACTCCCATGATGCAGCCGGACGTTGGACACATTCGCGCTACGCAGGCGCTTGAATGCACGTGCAACGGACCCGCGTGCGACATCTGCTCCGAGACAGTTCCATTCTGGGTGCGTTTTGGCAACCCACTCCAGAAAGCTGCCATCGCCGAATCCAATTTCCAACACGACCGGGGCACTTCGGTGGAATATTTCCACATTCGTTGCCGGCAAGGGCAGCCTCGGCAGATCCAAAAAGAGAGGCATGGCTCAAGCCTTAGGCATAGAGGTATGCCATCTCAATATGTCTGGCTCCATTATTATCGGCAACGGCCATTTGCGCGGCTCCCCGGATGCGAGCACCGGCAACTTCACCGGCTTTGTTGAGTGCGTAGAACGACACATTAAAAGCGGGTTCTCCTGTCTGATTTTGCAGTCGAGCCAGATGTGTATTTTGTGCGATGCGCTCGCATGCATACAAACATGCATCTTCTGGGCTGTCCCCCATGCGCATGCGTTCTACGATCAGAAAGCTGCAGCAATTCTCAAGGTTGGCTTCCCCGCGTCCAGTTGACCCGGCCGCTCCAACCTCGTTGTCACAGTAAAGACCAGCTCCGATGATAGGAGAGTCCCCTACACGACCAGGAATTTTGAAAGCCAAACCACTTGTTGTTGTGACACTGCTGATATTTCCCTGCAGATCCATTGCTGAGCAATGGATGGTTCCCCAGTGCTCATAGCTGCGTTGCATGGTTTCTCCCAGATCTACGTCGTCCGGCCCATGGGGAGGCAAATAGTCATCCCGATTGGAGAGGGTCTCACGCCAGCGAACCCAAATTTCACGGGCTTCCTGTGTGAGCAGGTTCTCAATCGAGAAGCCATGCATTCGGCCAAAGTCTTGTGCTCCCTTTGCGACCAGTAGCACATGATCGGTACGTTCAAGCACAAGTTTTGCGACCTTGGATGGATATTTAATCCCTTGGAGGGAAGCCACCGCTCCCGCTCTGCCCGTCGGGCCATGCATGACCGCAGAGTCTAATTCAACGACGCCATTTGCATTTGGAAGACCACCATATCCTACGGTTCTGTCATTCGGGTCTTCCTCCACCAAGTTGACGCCTGCGATCACTGCATCCAGTGCATCGGCTCCCGCATTTATCTCTTCAACCGCACGAGCCACTGCACCGAGGCCGTTACGACTGGCAATTGCAACAGGACCGGTGGCGGAGTGTATTTTTGGTCGAAGGACAGTTGCCGCGCTGGCGGCGGCGCTGTTTCGGATGAAATCTCGTCGGGTCATAGAGGGTTTTTTCATCGGAAGTGATAAAGGATGGTTCAAATCACAAATTAAGGCAGCTATTGGCCAAGAGCTAGTTGCAAAAACTCTTCAGCTGTATTGACTTCAGGGTGAGATCGCATGACTTTACGTAGCAGTTGTTCGGCCTTTGCACGGGAAACTCCAAGAGTTTCTAGGGCGGCGAGTGCATCTGCCCGGGCATTGGTTGCCCCGGAGACATCTACCTGTGCAAGATCCAGTTCACGGATGCGGTCAAATAGGTCCACTACCAGACGCTCAGCAGTTTTGCGACCGACCCCGTTGATGCGTTGCAGCATGGCCGGCTGTCTCAGGGTAATGTATTTTACCAGTTCCTCGGGAGTCAGAGTTGAAAGAGCTGCAATGGCGATCCTTGGACCGATTCCAGAGACACCAATAAGCAATTCAAAGATTGCCCGTTCACCGGAAGAAACGAACCCAAATAACTGCTCCCGGTCTTCCCGGGTATAATGATGTGTAAGCAGACGTACCTTTTTACCGGTACCAGGCAGTTTGTCAGAGGTAGACATCGGAATGAAAATGCGGTATCCAATTCCCTGCACATCAATGACTGCATGGGTTGGCCCTTTACTGCTCAGGATCCCTTCAATGTGTTCGATCATGGATTTGGCGGAATATGGGCAAGATACGACTGGTTCACAAACACAGGGGCAAGATGACGGATGAGGTGAAAACTCCAGCGGGAAACCGTGCGTCTATTGTGGCATTGGGGATTCTTTCGAGCCGTGTATTGGGTCTGATTCGATGGAGTCTCATGGCCCGCTACTTTGGTAGTGGAGCACATGCGGATGTGTTGAGAGCAGCATTCCAAGCACCGAACGCTCTACAGAACCTGCTTGGCGAAGGTACGATGTCGGCGGCGTTTATCCCTGTATACAGCAAGATGATTGAGGAAGGAAAGCCGGAGGCTGCGGGGCGATTCGCTGGCAGTATTCTGGGGTTACTGACCGCAGTGGTCTGCGCGGGTGTACTTTTGGGAGTTTGGCTGGCCCACCCCATCTGTTCCATACTCATGCGAGGGTTTGTTGGAGATGCCGCAGAGGTAGCCGCCGGATTGCGGGAGGTGGACCGGCTTCTTCTGGCGGTTGACATGGTCCGGCTTGCGTTTCCAATGGCAGGCATCCTGGTCCTGTCCTCCTGGGCGCTGGGAGTCCTGAATAGTCACCGGCGATTTCTCATGCCCTACTTTGCGCCGATATTATGGAATGTGACCATTATCGGTGCGCTTCTGGGCGTTGGAAGCCAGATTGGGTTTACTCCGGGAGAGAGTGGAGACTCTATATTGCCGGAGACCCTCACCCGACTCCTGACTGCGGTTTTTATTGGTGGAGTGATTGGCGGCTTGATGCAGTTTCTGGTTCAGTTGCCGTCGGTTGCACTGGTGATGAAAGGGTTCCGCCTGAGTTTTTCTACACATGTGGACGGCGTGCGTCAAGCATTAGCCGCCGTGGGGCCTGCATTGGCGGGTCGAGGGGTTGCTCAGCTCTCGGCATATGTGGATATCCTGCTCGCAACGCTTCTGGTTGAGGGGGCTGTAGCGAGTATCGGGTATGCACAGGTCCTCTATATCCTTCCGATTTCACTTTTTGGTCTATCGGTTGCGGCGGCCGAGTTACCGGAACTCACGCGAATTGGGACGAGCAGCCTTCCCCGTATGGCGGAGCGGATTCGTGCAGGACTCCGGCAGGGTCTGTTTCTGGCCGTTCCCACAGCTCTGGGGTACATGGCATTGGGCTATGTAATCATTGGAGCGATTTATCGCGGAGGCTTGTTTGGAATTGATGATAATTGGCTCACCTATTTGATTCTGGCCACATACAGTCTTGGGCTTTTGGCTACAATCAGCAGCCGCTTGTTACAGAACGGATTCTGGGCTCTCGGTGATACACGTACACCGGCACGCATGGCGCTGGTCCGCGCCATCATTGCACTGGTGGTTGCAATCCCTGCAATGTTTGCACTTGATCAGCTACCGGTGTCGCAGGTTACAGGGGTCGGCTCATCAACGCTGTACTTTGGTGCGGTTGGGCTGGCAGCGGGTAGTGCTGTCGCAGCGTGGGTTGAATGGTTATTCCTTGGGCGGGCGTTGAAGCGCCGATTAGGGGCGGCATTTATTCCTTGGCGAGCGATAGGGGAAATGATACTGATTGTGATGATTGCACTCATTCCCTCCTTTGCTTTTTGGTATTTCACTCAAAATTGGAGTCCAATATGGAGTGGAATCACCGTCACAGCCCTTTTTGCCGTGATCTATCTGATCCTTGCAAGTCGAAGAGGTCGTCCAGAGCTAAAAGCCTGGCTTGGTCGACTGAGGTAATGGGTTCGTTGAAGGGTAGTACGATCTATGGTCTCACTGGCCCCCTGTTTCCCATACCTAAACGAAAAATGGCCCTTCATCTTTTTGTCCTTTGGAGGCAGTTTCTGTACAGGGCAAGGGGTCAATTCCGTAAAACCTGGATATTGGAATCTCACTGGGTGAGCAATTTGATCTGAATACACATTTTAGACATAAAAAAGCCGAATGCAGGCTTCCAGGCGGGATTCAATGCCGAAAATAGACGAAAAATCAGTAAATTCTAAGACCAAATGGCGAACTTGGGTGAAGGACGGGCTTCCTGCTTCTCAGGCCGCTACCAGCAATAACTGGTCACCCAAAAACTGATCATCTTGCGCAAGTGCTCAATATAAAGATGAAGAAGTGATCTTTATTCTGATAGGTACTACTCGGAAGGTGTATGATACAAGTTAGGGACTTCGTAGCGTAAGACCATCGGGAGTGGTCTGCGATAAATCGCATAGAGATCTTGTCCATCTTGGGAAACTCCTATTTCCATTGCTCCGTCTTGCAGCCAAAGTACTCCAACAGGAACCCCGCTCCAAGTAAAGACAATGACAGTCTGACCAGGTGGGGAGAAGTAGCGCTGACTGCGAACCCAGCCCCTAGTTCTACCTGAATATAAGGCGAAGATGAACTGATCGGTGACAGCTGCGCTGACATATCCTTGAGTCGTTTCGCTTTCAATAAATGTACGCGGATTACCATCGCTATCGGGGGAAGCTAGGCTGAACACAGGCTCATGGAAACCGGGGCCGCGCACTAGATGAAGCATTTCTGACATACTGAAAATCTCAACTCGATCTGTATTCAGTGATGCAGCTACAATTCTGGTTCCCGCTGAATTGGTCTTCAAGATGGCTTCATAAGCAAATTGTCGGACAAGTACAGGGGTAGATGGTTCACCCAGAAGAAGGGAACCTAGCGTTCGAACAAACTCCCCACTAGGATCATACACGCCTAGTCTTCCAGACTCATATAGTCCTGAAGAAACGATGCTATCTCCATTGACCCATACTGGATTCATTGGAGTTCCCCCACCGGTCAATCCAATTGCCGTTTCGGTGATTGATGTGCCATCAAGATACTTCATTCTTCTTGGGTAGTCATAGATCCACCCCGAGTTGCTTCCTGGTTTGAAGTCCATTGAATTCACCCCGGATAATTCTCTAGGGCCTTCCCCTTTGGGAGCAGTGTATGCTACAAAATCACCTGTCTCCTTATCAAAAATGGTAATCGCTTGATCCGCATACGGATCGCCTATGAACACAAAATCTTCCCCAATAGCCATGCGTGTAGGCATCCCCAACGAATCACTAAGAATGAACAACTCTCCTTGCAAGTCATGTGCAAGGAGAGTGTCCGTGGAAAATTCAACCAAAAAAGGATCCAAAGGACGTGTTGATGGAGATTCAATACACCCTCCCAGCACTACTGACAGTAAAGAAATTATGGGAATTATATAGTGCCTGTCAGAAAACTTAAGCATTTTGGGAGGTCCGATCTCGTTTTCGCCTTTAATTTTTTGGTTCTACCCCGAATGTTGTGGATAAAAGCTTAAATTGCCACAAAAGGAAAGAATTACAGATTTGGAGTTTTCAAATTTCCTGAATCCTCTGCCGGCCGTTTTGACCTCCTGATCGGAATGAAAATGCGGTATCCAATTCCCTGCACATCAATGACTGCATGGGTTGGCCCTTTACTGCTCAGGATCCCTTCAATGTGTTCGATCATGGATTTGGCGGAATATGGGCAAGATACGACTGGTTCACAAACACAGGGGCAAGATGACGGATGAGGTGAAAATTCCAGCGGGAAACCGTGCGTCTATTGTGGCATTGGGGATTCTTTCGAGCCGTGTATTGGGTCTGATTCGATGGAGTCTCATGGCCCGCTACTTTGGTAGTGGAGCACATGCGGATGTGTTGAGAGCAGCATTCCAAGCACCGAACGCTCTACAGAACCTGCTTGGCGAAGGTACGATGTCGGCGGCGTTTATCCCTGTATACAGCAAGATGATTGAGGAAGGAAAGCCGGAGGCTGCGGGGCGATTCGCTGGCAGTATTCTGGGGTTACTGACCGCAGTGGTCTGCGCGGGTGTACTTTTGGGAGTTTGGCTGGCCCACCCCATCTGTTCCATACTCATGCGAGGGTTTGTTGGAGATGCCGCAGAGGTAGCCGCCGGATTGCGGGAGGTGGACCGGCTTCTTCTGGCGGTTGACATGGTTCGGCTTGCGTTTCCAATGGCAGGCATCCTGGTCCTGTCCTCCTGGGCACTGGGAGTCCTGAATAGTCACCGGCGATTTCTCATGCCCTACTTTGCACCGATATTATGGAATGTGACCATTATCGGTGCGCTTCTGGGCGTTGGAAGCCAGATTGGGTTTACTCCGGGAGAGAGTGGAGACTCTATATTGCCGGAGACCCTCACCCGACTCCTGACTGCGGTTTTTATTGGCGGAGTGATTGGCGGCTTGATGCAGTTTCTGGTTCAGTTGCCGTCGGTTGCACTGGTGATGAAAGGGTTTCGCCTGAGTTTTTCTACACATGTGGACGGCGTGCGTCAAGCATTAGCCGCCGTGGGGCCTGCATTGGCGGGTCGAGGGGTTGCTCAGCTCTCGGCATATGTGGATATCCTGCTCGCAACGCTTCTGGTTGAGGGGGCTGTAGCGAGTATCGGGTATGCACAGGTCCTCTATATCCTTCGGTCGCCGTCTCGGTGCCAGACCCAGAATTGGTCCGTGGGATTGCCGGGCCGGTGATCTTCGCCACCGCAACTCGGACAGGCGCCGACATAGGTCTCTCCCCGCTTTGCGCGGAAGAAGGCGCTTTGCCGGTAGGTCTCTGCGATGGGCGGTCAATCACATGGCGGCATTTGGCTTTCTCCTTGCGTGGATGCCGTGCTGCCTCGCGATCAGGCTGATGGTTGAGTGGTCGAGGTCGTATTTGGCTCCGGTCTCTTTCCGTGTCATGCCGGCTTTCAGGTCTTCGATGATCGCCTGGTTACGCTTCCGCAGCGCCTCTCCGGCCAGACGCGTTTTAGCCTTGTGTGCCCGGATGCCGTGCTGCCTCGCGATCAGGTTGATGTGCTCCGGGGTACACCCGTATTTGGCTCCGGCTTGCTTCGCCGTCATGCCGCCCTTGAGGTCGGTGATGATCGCCTGGTTACGCTTCCGCAGCGCCTCTCCGGCCAGACGCGTTTTAGCCTTGTGTGCCCGGATGCCGTGTTGCCTCGCGATCTGGTTGATGTGCTCCGGGGTACGCCCGTATTTGGCTCCGGCTTGCTTTGCCGTCATGCCGCCCTCAAGGTCGGCATGATGAGGCGGTTGCGGGCCTGGATTTGCTTATGCGTCGGCATGGCCCCTCGGTCTGGGGAGCGGCGCATGGGAACATCCTTCTCCTTGGGGGAGGTGAAGGTCATCCCTCACGCACTTTGCGTGTCCTGGGCCCCTGTCAACTTCGCTGGTCGTAGGGGCTTTTTTTATCGCGGATGCGATCATTGTGCGGCTTCCTTTAGCAGGCCTCGCTCCCGGAACTCCGCCTCTACATCCCGAAGGCCCCGGTAGATCGCCTCCCTCGTCATGTAGGACATTGATCGCTTGTCCACCTGGCCAAGGTAGGCCAGATGCTCCTTCATCTCCTTGCGGACTCGGACGCCCAAAATCGGGCAGTTTTCGGTGACGTTCTGGTGATCTTTCATGGTGTTTGCCCCTCAGGGCATCGTGATGTGTTTAGTGTGAATAACTGGCATGGGTTTCCTGTTTGAAATGGATTAAACGGGGTTCAATATACAGGCATCCTGCGGATGCACTGGTCCCTATCGGACGATGGTCATGGCCCCCTTGATCACGCGCTCGATCATTGAGAAGAAGAAGCTCCGGCGTGCCTTTCGCCCGTAGAGGATGGGCTGGATCGGGCCTCCGCTCGCTGGTGTCCAAATGAGGCAGCACACGTATCTGCCGCCCCAGTGCTCAAGTATGTCCAGCCCCTCGGTGATCCGGTCCTGGGGCGTCCAGAGGAACATGTGTCCGCTGGCCTCGCAAATCGCAGGAGATTGGAATGATTCGCTCGGCTGGCTTCAATCCGAGTCGGCGACCTGGGCTTATTGAAGGGTAGCACAATCCATCACTTGGCTCTAGCATTTGTTGTGGATCATTGATCTTCAGTTCCACTCCTCTTCCAACCGTGATCATAGCAAAACCGAGCCCAGCATCATGATTTGTCATGTCAAATACTGGAAATGATGCCGCCCCCCACCGACGATCTTTCTATTCCCGGGAATCAAGCCCTGAAAGGAAAGGGGATTATGCCACCAAAGCAGTATTTCGGGAACAAGGATGAAATTGCCAAGTTGATCACATCGGCGGGTGCAGCACCTGATTGCTGGTGAAATCTCTCGCCTTACCCCCCCTGCGTCTTCGGGTGTAGGGCGCAGGGCCTCTTCGGAGGCCCTAGCTTTTTTGAGGTGATTGTGCGGACGGTCGTGTATGTCGATGGGTTTAATCTCTATTACGGATCCTTAAGAGGTACATCCTACAAGTGGCTAGATCTCCCATTGCTTTTCAAGAGCATACTCCAGCCACACCATAACATTGAACTGGTTAAATTCTTTACTGCCAAAGTGGCAGACTCGCGGAGAAATCCCTCTCAATCACAGAGACAAAACACATATCTCAACGCCTTGCAGAATTACAAGCCCAATGTAGAGGTTCACCTCGGATCCTTCTTGACTCACAAAATTCGCCGACCACTTGCGAACCCGAAGGGAACCCCAAAGATAGTCAGCGTGCTAGATACCAAAGAAAAGGGTTCAGATGTCAATTTAGCGGTGCATTTGCTCAATGACGCATGGTTTGGTAAGTATGAGTGTGCCGTGGTTGTAACGAATGACAGTGATATAGCCGAGGCAATGCGGCTGACAAGGGAGCAGCATCCAGCAATTCGTATAGGACTGATTACACTTGGAAAGAAGGAAACATCCCGACAACTCAAAATTCATGCAGATTTTTTGGCACGCATCAGAGGCGGTGCACTTAGGAATTCACAGTTGCCGAATCCAATCCCCCAAACGAATATCTACAAACCTGAAAGTTGGTAGACAGGGTCTCAACATTTTCAGCGCACGGCGATTATGTGCCTGAAGGTGGTTTATCGGAGAATGTGTAGTTTTCTGGTTGCTCATCATCTGTGAAATTGCAGAACATACAGCCAGAAGTATTATGTTGGATGGACAAGACCCATCAAGTCCGACACCCTCATCGCCGTGGTGCCCAATCCACCGGCTTATTTCTCATGAGTTGGGTAGGTTTCGTCAGATCCTGAAGTTCAATGGCACGGATTATTCGCACCGGTAATACACCAGCCAAAGAGCGCAATGCTCATATGCGGACCTGCGCAGAGCTGCTTCGCCTTTTGGCAGAAAAAGAATATTTCGATGAGGAGGCGAAGGATATGGCAGCGCTGTTTGTCTTTTCGCTACGCGGGATCTATGCGACGATTGAAGGGAGCGCCGACGTGTGGGATGAGCGAAATTACTGGAAGCGTGCGGAGGCTCTTCGCAATGACTGGCGCTGGAGCAAAAAGGCGGCAGATACTCTTGAAACACTGATTCGTCAAGATGAATGGAAGAAAATTCCCGATATTATGATAGAGATGTTTCCGCGTTTTCAAAAGGTTAATGTTGCGACCATCACCCGGAATGCCGATCACTGGTGTGGAGCGTTGAAAGCACTTTTAGCTTCTAAAGAATGACCCGATACAACCCAAGAGAGATTGTGCCCGGTGATTTGCTCATCGCGCCGCCCAATCAGCATTCAGATCCATTTCATCGGACAGTTGTTCTGATGTGTATACATGATGCGGAGGGCAGTCTGGGGCTGGTTGTGAATCGTCCAACACAGTTGTCGCTCAATCGCATTCTGGACCATGAAGTTGAGGGGCATGTGATTTATGAGGGTGGTCCGGTAGAGCAGGATTGCCTCACCTATCTCCACCGGTGTGAAGATCGCATACAGGAGTCACAACCGGTTATGGAGGACGTATGTTTTTGCGGGGATGTTAACGATGTGATCAAAACCGTGAAAGACCACTCCGTTACATCCAGGCATATTCGATTTTTTGTAGGGTATTCCGGTTGGGCACCGGGGCAGCTGGAACAGGAACTGAGAGAGGGATGCTGGTTTATGACACATGGAAATTCAGATCTGATCTTTGAATATGAGCCCAGCACGCTCTGGCGCCAGGTTCTTCGAAAAATGGGGGGAGAGTATGCAATTCTGGCAAACTTCCCCGCTGATCCGACCCTGAATTGAAATAGTCGCTACTTCGCGTAGACCAGTCGCATAAATTCTTCGCGTGCGGTTCCCTCAGAGAGAAAGGTGCCGCTCATGGCACTGGTAGCGGTAAGCGCGTTCTGCTTCTCTACACCACGCATGGACATACATAGGTGCGTAGCTTCAATCACGACAGCGGTTCCGAGAGGTTGGAGTACCTCGTCAATGGCATCTCGGATTTGAACGGTTAAGCGTTCCTGCACCTGTAGACGGCGAGCAAACGCATCAACGATCCGGGGGATTTTACTCAGGCCAACAATATGATTCTGTGCGATGTAGGCAACATGGGCCTTGCCGAAGAAAGGGAGTAAATGATGCTCGCACAGGCTGAACACGTCGATATCACGGACCAGAATCATTTCGTTATAGTCTTCCTCAAAGACGGCAGACTTCAGGATCGCCTTTGCATCAATGTTGTATCCCTGCGTCAGGTATGAAAGAGATTTGGCGACACGCCCAGGGGTCTTCAGCAAGCCCTCGCGTGCGGGATCTTCGCCGAGCAGTCGTAGAAGCTCGTGAACATGATGATCAAGGCCTGCCGCTGGAGTCTCTTCACTAAGAGTTTGATCTAATAGATCCGAGTGATCCATCCGGCCCAAAGTAGTCTGCTGAATTTTTTGGTGTTTCATGAAGTCGGACGCGATAGAGGGTGCCGGCAGGTAAGGCGTCTGCCAGACGATCCCAGATCGCAATGACAAGGTTTTCTGTTGATGGCATGACCCCCTTGAGGAAGGGGACATCCAAGTTTAGGTTCTTATGATCCAAGTGACGGATAACACGATCTTGAATCATCTGGTTCAGGTCTCCCAGGTCAATCACATAGCCCGTATCCGGGTCGGGAGTGCCTACAACAGTTATCTGGAGCCTATAGTTGTGGCCATGCCAGTTGGGATTGTTGCAGGGCCCGAAAACCGAACGGTTCCACTCGTCTGATTTTGCAGGGTTGTGTAAGCGGTGAGCTGCGTTAAAATGTGTCTCTCGTGTGAGGTAAACCGCAGGCATTCAAAGGTAATTGTCATGGGTCGCAAAGGAACGAAGCGGAGGGCGTATTGTTCAGCGCAGGGGAACATATCAGGTATCTTTTTATGCCAACTTTGTTTGAGCGCATCATTGACGGAGAAATTCCGGCCGACCGTATTTACGAAGATGAAGTATGTGTGGCGTTCCGGGATGTTGCTCCGCAGGCACCAACCCATGTGTTAGTGGTTCCGCGCAAGCCGATACAGGCACTTGATGATGACCTGGATGCCGCTCTTGCTGGACATCTCCTGGTTGTGGCAAATAAAGTTGCCGAGCGGGAGGGGCTTACAGGTGGTTACCGTGTAGTCATCAATTGTGGGTCCGATGGAGGGCAATCGGTGGATCATCTTCATTTTCATGTACTCGGTGGTCGCTCACTTGAGTGGCCGCCCGGTTAGGCCGATCACCAAGATGCACGGGGCTTTTTGCAGTCGGTGGCTTCTGATCGTCGGTATACTGGCGTTGGGGTTCTCCAGTAATCGCTCCAAGGCACAGTCTTCGTTGCAACAGGAGACGGAATTTGCCCGTGAAGTGAATCGGTATCGGTGGAGTTCAATCACCGCCTGGAACGCAAACCTTGGCCCTTGGCAGATTGATATGACCAACCGGTTTATGTCGGATGCGTATCTCCAGTATGACAATCGACTTCGTTTCCGGGATGAAGATCGTCTGAGCTTTACCGCGGTGCGTCCAATCAGGCCTCGCTTCGGGGCAAGCATTCACGGGGATTTTGATTGGTTTGGATCCGGTCGTGCCTCATCCCGGTCACTTCTACTCGGGATACAGATGAATCCCTTTGCAGCATTAACGCTTGAGACGGCGGTAGGGGTCGGATCAGATCGCCGACCGGGAATTGTACAGGGCGATCAGGGGGCTCCTTTGCGGGTGGATACTGGGCCTGCAGTGGCAGTGTCGGTGGACCTGGAGCCTCGTGAGATTCAAGGGTACCGGGTCTCGTTTTACTCCGATGCCGCATGGCAGCACATCGCGCCGCGACGGGTTGGAGATCTGATGTTGGCAGCAACCGCCGCCCGTTCATTCGGGTTAGGGCGACTGGAGTCGCGTGCACGCTATTCTAGTCGTCGAAGGGATACCTATCAGGCTGTGTCGTTCCTGAATCGGGGGCAGGTACGTGATCCTGAATCAATTGAGGCGACCACCAGTGATACGCTGGATGCAAACGTCCTGATGCAGATTCCTGTCATCAATGGTCTTCGCGTTATTGCGCAGGCTGATATCCGACTGAATCAAAGGCGTATCCGCACCCCGAGCGCTCCCGAAGAATCGATCATCTTCGAGACCAATTTTGCACGCCAGGCATTCACCGGACAGCTTGGTCTCCACTACGAGCGCGAGCGTGTTAATGCACAGTTGCGTGCTGAATACGGAGCAATTAACGAGCGGCGAGTCCTCAGCAACAGGGACGAGCTGCCTCCTTCTGAGGCGGCACAAAAAAGAACGCTCTTGCAACAGGCGGATTATGATGAAGGAGTCTTTGCGGTAAGCGGGAATGTGCGGGGGGATATTTTGCCTGCACTGTCTGTTCTTTTTTCAGGAAGTTCACGGATTGTGCGGCATGATACGCCCTTGGTAAACCTGGATGATCGGGACGAAGTGTACCATACCGCCACGTTCACGCTCAGCCATCGCCGCAGCCGCCATTTGCGAGTGGAAGCAAGGGTGTTCGGCTCCTATCATCATACGGTGTTTTTGAATGCTGAGCGCTCGGCAGAAAATAATATCCAGCGCACATTACGACTGCGCCCATCCATGGATTGGACCCCGTCTTCACGGACACGTATTCGACTGACCAGCGAGGTACGGGCCACATATACGACCGATGATTTTGTGCTACCGGGACGCAGGTCATCTGATCAGTCTGCGCGTGAGATGCGCCTCGAATCAGAAATAGAACACCGCTTCTTCTCTGACACAGATCTAAGGCTATCCGCCAGTTTTTCGGACTTGCGCCTGGGGCGGCTGAGGTGGGACGAGTTTACCGAAATCCCCTTTGACACACTCAGGACCTACAGCGCCTGGCTACGGATACAGTCGGGGCGTCGACTTCGTGGTGAACTGGGATGGCGCACATTTTTGCGAAGCGATTATGACAGGGCAATTACGGTACAATACCAGTTACCCAGTGATGAGGCAACCAGTACACGCGGGAGTATTACCAGAAGAGGAAAACGATGGATTATACAGACCGGTCCATCGGGTGCACTCTATTGGATACGGGGCCAGACGACCTTGCGTCTGGATGCCTGGGCGAATTGGCAACAGCTGAGATATCGGCTTTATGGTCAATTGCCGTCAGCCAATGCGGAGATTATTCGGCGAGCCGCCCGGCGGGGTACACGGCGCCTGATCCCACTCATTTCATTAAGCGTATTCTGGCGGTTGGATTGATGCATGAATTTGCCGCAACGCAGTGCGTTCGATGCTCCGCGTTAAGGCATGTCCCAGGACAAACTAAATGTTGCCGAGGGTCAAAAGAATGGTTGCTGAAGATCCCTTCATCGGTCTGATAAAGCAGGGTCATGACTGATCCGCCAGTGCAAGCAGGTTTTCCACATGGTGATCTTCCGTACACCGTGTGACACTTGACTCCAGTTGAACGGTCATGTGACCGATGTTGTACCCGTTCGTTACCATTTCTTTAATTCGATCCAGCATTGCTTCCCGATCCGTCACATGTTCGCCAATCACCACATGCGCCGTCAGCGCGTCACTACCCTGCGAAAGCGTCCAGACATGGATATCATGAATCAGAACGACTCCGGGCAGGCTCTCAATAGACCGACAAAGCTTGTGAACATCAACATGTTTGGGGACCCCCTCAAGAAGAACCCTTGTTACACGCCTTACGATTGTCAGTGTACCAGCAAGAATCAGAATGGCCAAGATAAAACCAAGTATTGGGTCAAGCCAAATCTCAAGCCATTCTCCGCCAATTGGATTCCATAAGATAAGCCCACCTGATACCGCAATTGCGATGGAGCTCAATAAATCTGCTCGTACATGCTGATAGACGCCGGCAACGTTAACACTGTGGCCAATGGATCTGTACAGGATGGTTGCAGCGACCAAATGAACCACAAAGCCCAGCCCACCAATCACAACCATGATGGTGCCGTCGGGCGCATGCTCATGACTATGTGCAACCGTGCGATTGAAGGCCTCAAGCAGGATTGCTCCGGCGAGCAGCCATAATGCAAGTACATTTGCCAGCGCAGCCATGATTTCATAGCGCTCGTACCCATAGGTATGTCGCTTCGTCGCTTTTTTTTCGGCAACATTCATGGCCACCAATGCGACTCCAATACAGAATGCATCTGTCAACATGTGCCCTGCATGCGCTAAGAGAGACAAACTGCCCGAAATAATGCCAGCTGCAATCTCGACGATCATGTAACCGCCAATCAGAAACGCACACCAGAGCAAATGTCGCTTGCTGGCACCACGCAGATCATGCGTGTGGCCGCTTGAGAACAATTCCCCGTGGCCCGGGGAATGAGCATGTTGATTCGACATGTCTTTCTTGAAATGAGCAGAAGGAAGATACTGTTTAAAAGTCGGAGAAGGAGAACGGGGGCTTATTGTTGATGGCACGATAATATGAATGAATGATGCGTTCAAAGCGTGTTCCGCTGGAACGTACCTTGTATAAGCAACTGCAGTACGCAAAAGTTAGACTCTAATGTGTGATGTACGAACGCTGGGAGTGACGGGAGGAATTGGAAGTGGGAAGTCCTCGGTATGTGGTTATATGGAAGATCTAGGGGCCACCATCTTTGAAGCAGATCGAGTGGCACGGGATCTTATGGAATCCAGCGAGCAGGTACGCGAAGCGGTGATCCAGTTATTTGGGCGCAAAAGCTATAAGTCAGATGGGCAGTTAGACCGACACTGGCTGGCGACTCAGGTGTTCAACGATGAGGCCAGCCTAGCCAACTTGAACGCGATTGTACATCCCAGAGTCGCTGAGGCTTTTGATCGCCGAAAGCAGCAATTATCATCCGGCTTGCTGATTCATGAGGCGGCCCTCATCTACGAGGCAGGGTTGGCAGACCGCCTGGATGCGGTCTGTGTAGTCAGTGCTCCCAAGGATGTTCGCACCGAGCGCGTGATGGCTCGTGATGGAATAAGCGCAGGCGAAGTACGTGCGAGAATGCAAAGGCAACTGCCTCAGGGAGAAACAGAGGGCCGGGCGGATGTGGTTTTGGTCAATGCAGGTGATCAGGCTGAATTGTGCCGTAAGACCAAAAAGCTCTACGAATTAGCCATGGACCAAGAAGTGCTCAGACCTGAGAATTTCAGGTTATTTCGCCGGTTGTAGGAAGGACAAATCCGAAGGTGGAACCACTTCCCGGAAGACTTTCGATCATTAGCTGACTGCCATGTGCACTGAGAATGTGTTTCACAATTGCCAGCCCCAGACCGGTTCCGCCAAGCTCTGATGAGCGGCTAGGTTCTACCCGAAAAAACCTTTCGGTAAGACGTGGAATATATTCAGGGGAAACGCCGGCTCCATCATCAACAACAGAGACTTTGACGGAGCCCTCGTGCAATCGCCGTGCAATCACTTCAACCTGTCCGCCGGCCTGACCATACTTAATGCCATTATCAATCAGATTACTGAGAACCTGGCTGATATGATTGCGATCTGCAATCACTTCGGGTAGATCTTCAGGCATGGAGAGTCGCACGGCAATCTCTCTGTCTGAGGCCATGGATTCCAGTGACTCAAGAACTTCCCTGCTCAGTTCGAGCAGGTTGAATGGTTGCTGATCCATGGAGAGCTCCCCCATCTCTATTCGGGCAACGGAGGATAAATCTTCTGCAAGGTTTCCAAGCCGGTTCGCATTCCTGAGGACTTTATGAACAAAGGAGCGCCGGACACGCTCATCGTCCAGAGCGCCATCCAGAAGGGTTTCTGCAAATCCCCTGATCGCAAAAATAGGTGTCTTGAGTTCATGGGACACGTTACCCAGAAACTCACTCCGATAGTTCTCCATGCGCTCGAGCTCCTGCATTTGATTGGCAACGCGTTGATCCGCATCATGAGCAAGATTGATCAGATAGCTGAGTTCATCGCGCGGAATCGCCGTCTCTTTTTTGGGGAGAATCGCGTCGTTTTCGCCAATGCCTGCGAGGGTGGACTGCAAGGCAGACATGCGTTGGGTGACCATCCAATGGATCCCTACAAAGGTAGCGAGCCCGATGATTCCGCTGATGGAGACGACAACCCACCAGGGCAGCCGAAAGCCAACCAAGGCGGCCAAAAACAGTGTGACCAAGACAAGCAGGCTCACACGCCAGGATACTCGGTAGGCCAATAGGCCTTTGGGGACTTGTTGAGCAGGGTTCATGCCAGGCCTCTGAAGTTCACTTACGTTCCAGGAAGCGATAGCCAACACCTTTGACGGATTGGATGTAATCGGTCCCCTGATATTTCCCCAGTTTTTTGTTGAGCTTACTCACATGCACATCAACGGTACGTTTTCCAACTTCCACTTTCATTCCCCAAACCCTCTTTATAAGGTTTCTTCGCGTAAATACAACACCTGGAGAGTTAGCCAGAAAGTATAACAGATCAAATTCTCTGCGAGTAAAGTTGATCTGTGTTCGCTCTTCGGCGTTTTTCTGAAATACCCAATACCGATCCCGATCAATGTCAAGATCATGAATACTTAGGATTGAAGCACCGGGAATGATCCGCTGGGTTCCACGCAGGAGGGCTTTGATCTGGGAGACAATGACATCAATGCCAAACGTTTTGGAGAGATAGCTGTCAGCTCCGACATCCAATCCCTGGATATGGTCTTCTTCTTCGGAACGCGCAGAGAGGAATAAAATGGGGATCGCTTTCAGTCTGGAATACTTTCGAATATGCCGGCAGACATCCAGTCCGTTCATGCGAGGCATCATGATGTCAAGCACAATGAGATCAAGAGCTCTGGTTTCAACGATATCAAGTGCCTCGACACCATTCCTGGCGGTAATGGTTTTCATTCCCAACCGCTCCAAGTTGTAACGCAACAGGTCGAGAATGTCATCTTCGTCGTCTACGATCAGGATGGTATAGGAATCCTGAGCAGCAGCAATGGGTGAAGTTTTTGACATTGGGGTATTATTGGGTACATGTAGTACAAGTGAAGCACATAGCGAACACTAAAAACTACGAACTTGCCAGTCAAGAAGTGCATCGGTTTGCCGGAGTTGACATATGTGCATCGGAACATCTGGAGTGTTAACAGTCCAAACGGGGTTGGAGATGTCAGGGGAGGACATTCAGAGACGCCTGAGCAATAAGGCATGTCTGACGTAGCACACGGAAACGATCCATTTTTGGTTTCCTTGCTTTATACGGTTGGGCTAGGAGTTAGAGCAATTATAGGGAATTATATACATGAGTACCCCGCATGAAGCGGCCTCTTTGTATCCATTTCACGGGTCTTTGGGGTCTCCAATGAGAACGCCCCTCGCCGTGCAGATGCCCCAATCCCGGAGGCCAATATATTTGCCGCCGCATTCAGGTCGGCATGATCCGCATGTCCACAGGACATACACTTGAACTTGCTTTGAGTCTTACGATTGTCTTTATCCGTGTACCCGCAAGCGTTACACCGTTGGCTGGTATACTGTGCAGGGACTTTGATCACACGCCGGCATTTGTACTCCAGCATCTGATCCAGCTGCCCCCAACCGGTTCCTAAAATACTACTGTTGAGTCCGGACTTCTGCTTAACGTTCGTGCCTGGATTCTCTATCGTCCCTTTGGCACTGGACGTCATGTTCACAATCTTCAATCCTTCCAACACGGATGTGGACGCATGATTTGCAATCTTCCGACTTGCCTGATGGTTCGCATTCCTGCGGGTGTTCGCAATAACCCGATGAGCTTTCTGAATCTTTAGTTTCGTTCGCTTCCTGCGATTGGACCCTTTCTGTTGCCGGGCAAGCTTTCGCTGATACCGGTCTAATCGTGCCGTCTTCCGTTTGACCTTTGGCTGGTGAATCAGCTCTCTGTCTCCACTGGTCGACACGGTAGCCACCTGACCGCAATTCCGGTCAATCCCCGTGGCAACTCCATTATCCGGCAGTTCCGGTGCTTTGATCTTGTAACAGACCGTGACATACCACTTGCCCGCCAGCTTCTTCACGACTGCCTTAACAGCAATACCATCAGGATACGGGTTGCCACCTTTCCGCCGGATCTGTACGTAGCCAAGTTTGGGAATATGTAGCTTCATCTTCCCATCCTCGAGCTTAAGCTTAACGGCATCGGGAATCGTGAACGAAGGCGGACTGCCATGTCGGGAATGGAACTTCGGTCTTCCCTTCCCTTCTTTGAAGAATGCCTGCCACGCATCCGCTTGGTACTTCAAGGTGTAACGAACGATGGCAAACGAGTATTCAGGTAACCAATCCACATTGTCTCGTAGCTCTTTGAATCGTTTGCCAAGCGAAAAGAAGCTCACGGAGGGAGGCTTAGGATTCTCTTTGGACTCGTTCTCTTTTGCTTTGGCGTACGCTTCATAAGCTTTATTCTGTTGTGCCAGCATGGTATTCCAAACGAACCGGCAGGCGCCAGCCAATCCGGCTAGCTTCTTCGCCTTGCTTGGGCTTCCCGGTAATAGCCGATAGACGATGCTTCGGTACGCGTATTGCGTCTGTGAACAATCCGTCTGCTTTTTCTTTGAATCCCTTACGGGCATGGTATCACTGCACCTGATATTATGGTAAGCAATAGGGTGGAGGCCAATCCATCCTATTGCATCCGTATACCTCTTAGTGGTCAGAAGGTTCATCGGGCAAGGGTACACACGTATATAATTCCCCAATTATACGATATCAATTCGTAGCTTATTGGGGGTTATGGTTTGGTGGAGGATGGCTTATTTCAGCGGGTGAGACAAAGATGCAGGATTAGACATGCAGGCAACAGATCGTGGTTACGGATTTGGGACATTACCGGTATTTCTTGCCGGAATCAGCACAATCCTGGGGGCAGTCATGTTCCTGCGCTTCGGCTATGCCGTGGCTCATACGGGACTTTTGGGGGTTGTGGGAATCATACTTCTTGGTCACCTCGTGACGATTCCAACGGCCTTGGCGCTTGCAGAAATCGCAACCAACCGCAAAGTGGAAGGTGGTGGGGAGTACTTCATCATCTCACGATCGTTCGGAACAACGATTGGCGGGGTGATTGGGATCAGTCTGTATTTATCCCAGGCAATCTCCGTTGCCTTTTACATGATTGCGTTTGCCGAGGCATTCACCTGGCTAGAGCCGATTCTGGCGGATCAGTTCGGGGTTGGTTTTGATTCACGCCTCGTCTCGATCCCTGCATTGGTGATGCTGTTGGCCCTTGTGCTGTCAAAGGGGGCGGATCTGGGGGTCAAGCTGCTGTATGTGGTTGCGGCGATTCTCTTTGGGGCACTGCTCCTGTTCTTTCTGGGGTCCCCTTTGGAAGGGTTTGATCGGAATGCGGTCAGTCTGACGGAAAAGATTGCGCGTCCCGACTCGTTCATCGTCGTTTTTGCAATTGTATTTCCTGCATTCACGGGCATGACGGCAGGTGTAGGCTTGTCGGGAGACTTACGGAATCCTCGTAAATCTCTGCCAAGGGGAACGTTATGGGCAACGATAATCGGGATGATCGTCTATATCGGGATTGTCTACAAACTCCATATCAGTGCCTCCCCTGAGGCGATGGCGGAAGACCAGTTGATCATGGCCCAGGTTTCTGTTTGGGGGCCTGCCATTCTGATCGGGTTGTGTTGTGCGACCTTGAGCAGTGCAATTGGATCGGTTCTGGTGGCACCCCGGACCTTGCAGGCTTTGGGTGCAGACAATTCGCTGCCGGGTAAAGCGTCGAATGCATGGTTGTCGCGTGGAGTAGGCAAAGCAAATGACCCCCGACATGCGACGATGATTACAGGAGCTTTGGCGATGGTGATCGTCATTGTAGGGAATGTGGATCTTGTTGCAACCCTGATTTCGATGTTCTTTATGGTGACCTATGGGTCTCTTTGCGCGATCAGTTTCCTGGAGCATTTTGCGGCACGACCAAGCTACCGTCCGAGCTTCCGGTCCCGATGGTATATCAGCCTTCTCGGAGCCATCATTTGTTTCCTTCTGATGTTCCAGATCAGTCTATTCTTTGCAACGCTTGCGATTCTGCTTCTGGTGGCACTGTACCAAGGATTGCGTATCGGGAAGCGGGGAGAGGGAGATTTGGCTTCGCTATTTCAGAACGCGATCACGCAAGCGACCCGCTATATGCAAATTCGCTTGCAGCAGCGACGCGCGGATCAGGTCGCTGACGAGTGGCGTCCGAGCGTGATCATGGTGAATGATCGCACCTTTGATCGGCGCAGCCCGTTGATGATGCTGCGGTGGCTGTGCCACCGATATGGATTCGGGACCTATGTCCATTTTATAAAAGGTCGGTTAACTGCCGCCACGTTCTCTGAAAGTAAGAGGGTCAAAGAGCGATTGCTGGAACTTGCAAAAAGGGAGCACAGTGCAGTATATATGGATACGGTTGTGAGCCCGTCCATCACCTCAGCGCTGGCACAGACCCTTCAGGTTCCTGGGGTATCCGGCATGTCGAACAACTCAATTCTCTTTGAATTTGCACAACGGGACTCCGTGGATGTGGTCAAAGGCGTGGTAGATCAGTGCAAGTTCGCAGCGAACACGGATATGACACTTATGGTACTTCGTCACTGCGAGACGCATTTTGGCAGCAGAGATTCAATCCATGTGTGGCTGACCTGGAATGACAGAGACAATGCAAACACAATGATTCTTCTGAGCTATATCCTTCTAGGGCACCCGGACTGGGAGAAGGCGCAGGTACAGGTTTTTGCGGCCTTGCCAGGAGTGGAGGTAGAACGGACCAGGCAGGAATTTGCCCAGTTGATCAGTGAAGGAAGGCTGCCGATCTCGGAGAAAAATATTGAGTATATGGCAATTGACAATATTGAAGCTTTCCGCAGGATGGTTTCTGAAAAATCCTCTGACGCAGACTTAACGGTGGTTGGGTTTAACATGAAAGGACTTGAAGAGCGAGGGCCGGAGGTGTTCACGAATCACGCAAAGTTGCATGATGTATTATTTGTGCGAGCTCCGAGGCAGATAAAAATAGATTAAGTGCCTCCTTGCAAAACCGTTGCTCCCAAAGAAATGCTTTTGGCTCAGAACAACCATACCCGACAGATCGTTATGAATCGGATAGATCCGGTGATCCCCCACAGCCAGGGAATCAGAAATCAATGAAATCCAAACAACGCGTATTATTCCCAAAACAAACGTGCCGATTTCAAATCATCATCCCGACCTCTAAACCCCATGCGTCAGGACATTAACCGAGATCCGACCTTGGATCTCATTCCTATTGGAGACATTCAGATCAACCCCAAATCCCGGGACGATATTGACCGTGCATTGCGTGTCTTGCAAAAGATTGGTTCCACCGATTCACTGCGGGAGCAGGTATTGTCGGCGATGAAGAAGCACATCACTGCTGCAGGGGTGCGGCAGGATATCGGTCGACCTGGAATGAGCTATTGGCGCATGTTTGTTCTAATGGTGATAAAAAACACGCTCAAGTGCGACTACGACCGATTGGTAGCACTGGCGAATTCCTACATCCAATTGCGCCAGATATTGCAGCATGGAACTAGGGAAGACGATTATCCTTACTCGCACGAGGTCGTACGTGACAACCTGATTAAAATGACGGACGCTCTCATGCGGGAGCTCAATCCCATTGTGACAAAGCAGGGGTTGAAGAGGTTGATCCCGCCTCCAGAGAGATCCCAAACACTCCCGCGCGCAGGGAGGAAGGTAAAGGGACCTCCTTCGGATGTCAGACAGCTCTACGATACGGTAACGCGATCTGTGGATACGGCGATCAAAGCCTCAAAAGCATATGGTTTCACCAGCTGGCGCCAACATGCCTACCTGAAAACAACCTTTGAGAGTGCCTACCAAATGCTTGACGAGTCAAGCAGCTATTCAGAAAACTCGGAGCTTGTAAAAAAATTCACAGAAGTGTGCACCAAAAGGATAGAGAAATGTAAGGAAACGCATGCGATGATCGTAGAAGCTGATCCTGAATCTCCTTGGCTTGTTCGGCTGAACGAGACGGCTGCGGAGGCAGAGAGACTTCATGACATGGTGGAGATGTACAAAGTAAAAGTAACGATCTTAACGAATGAATATCCACCTAACATTTATGGTGGTGCGGGAGTGCATGTTAAGTATCTCACACGGGAATTAGCCGAGCATCATCGGGTGCAGGTCTATGCATTCGGGAAACAGAGGCAAAGTTTAGATGCTCTCAGTATAAAGGGAATTGGAGGTACAGGAGCGCCCAAGGGAAATGATTCTCGTTTCAACAAGCTTTTCAGTACCCTGCACCGCAACCAGGCGATGGCCGCGGCAGCCGAAGACACCCAGATCATTCATTGTCATACGTGGTATTCTCACTGGGCGGGGATCCTGATTAAACAGCTCACCGGAGGGAAGCTGGTGCTGACGACCCACAGCCTGGAACCACATCGGCCCTGGAAAGCAGAGCAATTGGGACGCGCATATCACATGAGTTCCTGGATTGAGAAGACCGCATATCAGGAAGCGGATGCCGTGATTGCGGTGTCACCTCAAATGAAAGAGGATGTCGTGTCGCTCTACGGGGTCAGCTGCGGGAGAGTTCATGTGATCCCCAATGGAATTGATCTGGAAGAGTATCAACCTACGTTTGACGAGGCCGTCTTACGAGGTTATGGGGTGAATCCCGAAATCCCCTATGTCCTGTTTGTGGGGAGAATTACCCGTCAAAAGGGAATCATTCACTTATTGCATGCAATTGCGCACCTTGATCCAGAGATCCAGATCGTCCTGGCTGCCGGTGCACCAGACACACCGGAAATTGAAGCAGAAATGATTCAGGAGGTCACCAAGCTCAAAAAAAGCGACGAACACCATGTAGTTTGGATCCGTGAAATGATGACTCCCTCTGAGTTGATTGTGCTTTATTCCCATGCCCAGGTCTTTGCGTGTCCATCGGTATATGAACCATTTGGAATTATTAATCTTGAGGCCATGGCGTGTGAAACAGCGGTTGTAGCCACCAAGGTAGGCGGGATTCCTATGGTTGTGGTAGATGGGGAAACAGGGCTTTTAGTTGAACTTGAGGGGGAGGGGTTTGCAGAGCGACTAGCGGATGGCATCAATCAATTGATGCGGGATCCTGAGCGGAGTCGGGCTATGGGGCTCCAAGGGCGTGCGCGTGTTGAGGCCAGTTTCAGTTGGGCGGTGGTTGCAAAGCAGACCGTAGCATTGTATAAGCGTCTGTTGACAAAAGAACAATAGCATCGTTGTCGATTTTTGCTCCCCTGATGTATTCAGGGGATGCTTCCCCCGTGGTGAATCATTTGGCATCGTGCCCAAAACAGCAGGATGGCGCAGAGTTCTACTGGTCATTCCCCGCACTGGTTGATCAATCTGCGTGCCAATCTTGGAAGAGCACCAAAATCAAGCCTGCTGCTGGCCGCATCCTCAATGAGTAGGTCTGGACTGAGATATGGATGAAATTTTTCTGTGCTAAGGTTTGAGTTCTCTAACATTGCAGATGTAGGAGTAATAGAGTCTGAACAGGAAATTTCACCTAGAGCAACCGTAACGGGAGGCATTCTTCTGGACCACTCAACATCAAGAAAACCGTCGAATGTCGTGACTTTGTATCCCTTGGTAGTCAGCATTAAAGCGAGCGTTGAGGTTTTGATTGTGCCCACCCATGTGGCAATCAGGGAGCGCCGTTTACCGGCCGCCTGAATGAATTTCACATCAAGCCCGAGGTTTTGAATTTCAAAGCGTGCACTTTCAAGGAGTTCTGCAGCAGTTTCATCAAGGTATTCTGGGGTCCCTGTGCTGGTCAACACCTCATGCATTTCGGCAACAACGCGGTCATGAATGAGTCCACCGGTTCCTGAAAACTTCGGAGGTATACCAACCTGATCGGCAGAGACCTTGATGACTTTTTCGCTGTCACGAACTTCAAGGATTCGCCATCGCCGACCGGAAAAAATGATGGCCATGTCTGGCACCATCAACATGGTAATCGGCAAAGTGCCAAGATCCTTGTTTTCAGCAATAATCCGGTACTCTTGCGGGGTTTGAAACACGGCATAGAAGCTGTAATGTTCAACCATTCGCTCACCCTTTTGGCCAAGAAGAAGAGTTCCGTCGGGTGCCTGTTCAATCAATGCCATATCCGAAGATCCAAGTTGTCTCAGAAGACGTGCAAAGAGGGTGCGTGTGACAGACCGGAAGGGGCCCTGCTCACAGAGGGTCTTGTAAATACGAGAGGCACTTCTGCCTCCATGTTCTGCAATCACAGAGAGAATTTGATGTGTAAGCGTCGAAAGGTGAAGTGCTTGCGACAAGGGAGGCTCATACCAGCGCTGACGCAGGAGTTCTACGATTGCAATGGATCGGATGAGCCCCAGGTACAGGCGGTCCAGCGGGTGAGATTGTGTATTCACTTCAAGTTCAATCTGATACATCCGAAGAATCGCAGGAGCACCGGCACGCCGGCCTGACCGTCCAAGTCGCTGCCTGAGCGAGGAAACAGAAAAGGGTGGACCAATCTGTGCCACACATTCAATCTCTCCAATATCAATACCCAGTTCCAAGGTAGATGTGCAGACGGCAGTCGTTGCCGAATGGGTTTTCAGGCGCCCCTCCAAATCCATCCGGTGCTCACGGGAAAGGTTTGCATGGTGTGGAAAAAATTCAAGCGGCACGCGCTCTTTTTCTGAATGTACGCGCAAAGCGTCCGCATAAGATTCAACGTTCTGACGTGATCCTGCAAAAATCAGATTTCGTTTGCCACGCAACTTATCGAAGAGGTGCCGGACGACGGAACTGTGTGCAGCTACATCACGGAAGTCGTCGTTTTTTGATTGATCTTCTCGGCTGAGATAGCCGCGGATCTGTGCCTTCAGCCAAAAATTCAAAGAATTGTCTTCTAAGATCTCAATCCCGCCGGGATTTTCAGGACGGAGAGCTTTCCGTACCAGATCCATCTCATTTAACGTGGCGGATAGTCCCACTCTTCGGATTCGATGACCAGCCGACAGTTCCATTCGCGTCAAAAGGGAGCGGACATGGATCCCACGTTCATTGCCCAAAAACGCGTGCAATTCGTCCACAACAACTGCCTGTACCCCCCTGAATAGCTTCGCCACTTCAGGGCCCCGAAGTACGAATAGTGCCTCAAGGGATTCAGGTGTAATGAGTAGAATTCCACTTGGGTTTTCTCGTGCACGTTTCTTAACACTCAGAGAGATGTCCCCATGCCAGGGATAAACAGGTAATCTGGTCTTCTGGCAGAGCTCCCCGAGGCGCCCGAACTGATCATTGATTAGTGCTTTAAGTGGGCTGAGATAGACTAGGTCAAACCCTGAAGATGTTGATTTTTCCAGTACTGAAGAAATCAACGGAAAGAAGGCTGCCTCGGTCTTTCCTCTGGCGGTCGCAGCGGCGATAATCACATCATTATCCCGATCCAGGAGAGTTCCAATCGCCCGCTCCTGAATCTCGTAAAGCGTTTCCCATCCCTTATTCCAGATCCACCGCTGCACAGGCATGGCAAGTCTGTTGAATCCTTGGGACTGCTCAGAGCTTGAAGGTTGAGAGCTCATCGTTCGAAGGATCATGCTCCTCATCTTCGGATAAATCTACCGACCTAATCAGATCTTGCCAATTCACTTGAGGATTCTGTTCAAGTATCGCAAGCAGGTTGACGAAAGCCTTGACGGTACTGCGGGGAGTCCTGAAATAGGCATTTCCGATACGTTTGGAACAATGCTCCATAAAGGATTTGAGTGCTGAATCCGGCAATGAGGGAGTATCCCCCTGAACCACGCGGCGAAGGTTACAAAGAAGTACGAAGATGTCCTCCTGTGTTAGGCTTGCTAACCGAATCACCGGGCCAGACATATCTATAAGCCCATCCTGAGCAAATGGATTTTCCATGAGCCTGGTGTGCAGGGCCTCGTAGCTGTAGAGACCACGGCGCGTATCCATCAAAAACTCTGGGGTCCCTGCCAAGAGGAAACTAATGTAATGGGTGTTTCCCTGCAGTACATCATTCAGGATTCGCAGGATCTGCTCAAAGTTTCCCTTCCTAGCCCAGGTAGAAGGCAGTTTGTAGATATTCACCATCTCGTCAAGTGACACCAACATCCCTTTATAGCCAGATTTCCGTACGAACAGGGATAACAGCTTCAGATGGTCGTAAATATTCGCATCATCAATGATGGTTCGCACCCCTAACGCCTTGCGTGCTTCCGTTTTTGTGGAGTATTCAGCCCTGAGCCAGCGAAGTGCATTCGAACAGAGTTGCTGGTCGTCTTTGTCAAACCCCTCCCAGTACCGTGCAATGACCTCCGCGAAATCGTACCCTCCGGTCAGTTCCTGCAGGTGTGCAAGCTGTTCACGGATCATAACTTCGGGGCTCGCACCCTGTTCCTGTGCTCTGCGCACCACTTGACCGGCAAAGCGCTGTACGACCGATCCCATGGCACCGCCATTGGGCTTGGTGCGCGTAGAAGTGTTCCTTGCCATTTCGGCATAGAGGGATCGTGCCTGTCCGCCCGTCGCCTGCAAGCGACGGGAAGGCGACAAGTCAGCTGACAGCACGACCATTCCTTTCTCAAGTGCGATCAGGCGAATGAGGTTCAAAAAAAAGGTTTTTCCTGATCCATATTCTCCGATGATGAAACGAATTGCTGCTCCTCCGGCACAGTTTCGGTCAAGGTCACGTACTAGTTCCCCAATTTCGTGTCTGCGTCCAACCTGGATATGCCTCAGTCCCAATTTAGGCACGACTCCTGCTCTGAGTGCTTGTACAATGCCATCACGATCGCGCTGCTTGATTTTTGTTTGCTCCATCAATTGAATGAAAGGGTCTCCGCTTTTACGAGTGGGTAGTGTGATTTCTATTGCACCGGTTTCATTGATGCAATTTGGTTTGAAGGTTCAGGTTGAGTTCATAGTCCGCACCTTCATCAATCAGAATGTCTTCAAAACGTTCAAAGGACCATTCATTCAGGATTTCTAGGGCTCCTTCCTCCATCAATTGAAATCGCCCGGCCAAAGCAGCATAGTCTGCTTTTTTCCAGCGCCGTTGTGTCAGAAGTTCACGCAGAAAGGCCGAATGCTTGACATCAAGCCCCTCGAAGACATCCTCTGAACTGCTCAACTCCGCACTGCACTCTTGCTGCACATCTTCTTCCTCGAAAATATTACCCAGAATGGCAGACACCTGTGCGGTCTCCGCCATTAACGAAGAGATCTGCTTCTCATCCAAAACTACTGGCTGGTTGGTGTTTGATGGCGGAACCGTGAAACCCTGTTCCTTTTCGGCAGAAAACGCAATGGTTCGGAGTCCTCCTGGAGTTGACAGGGCATGCAGATCAGAATAGATGCTTTCGACTGGCAGGCAGATGGTCTTGTAGAGTTTCTCAAGCGCCTTGATTTTAACTGGTTCAATTGTACCATCTACTGCGGCGATGCTGAGTGCTAGTTTTCCCATCTTGTGGGGGACATCCTTGCAAGTATGTTTGAGATGCCTTCGGATCCCTGCCAGTGTGGGTGGTTCAGAAAGGATCCATTGAAGATAGGCAAGAAGACGGTCACGCTCGGGCTCGGTGATCAAAGCGGAGCGTACATATGCCTCTAAAGCGGCTTTCTCTTTCTCTTCCATACGGCCATCTGCATGGGCAACAAACCCTCCGGCCAGGATGCAAAAGAATGCCTCCCGATACCTGCTACTAACTTCTTGCAATTCTGTGGCAGGCTCAGGCAACTTGAAAAGTACAACAGGCTGCCCCATCTTTGGTCCTCGTAATTCCAAACGCTGATCTGGCACCATACCAATCGAAAGGAGTGCCAGCGTATTTGCAGCTCTAGTGAGGTGTTGTTTTGTGATGTTTTGGGGTGGAAACTCATCAACGTTGTTAACGACCCGTTCAACCGGGACAAGGCCTCCAGATTCCACAACCTTTTCCGCCCAACTTTTTAGCTCTTCTATTGCAGCGTTGGGAAAGAGAGGTCTTAGACTTTGGGGAAGCAAAGTATGTGCTTCAATGGCTTCTCTGCAGTCAAACGTTTTTCCAAGAAATCGGCTGTACCTGTTCAGTGCTTTCGCTGCCTCGTCAATGATTTTTCCGATCCCTTTCGGTAGCACATCAAAGCTAGTGGAGATGTCTGGAATATCTTCACGAGAGCTTAGCCCAACGGTGAAAGAGAAGGAGGGAGATGTATAATATGAATAAAGAGAAGAATACAGCGGAATATATGGCAGACCATCTGGAAATTTCTTTTCGAAAAGCTGCCCAAACAGGGCCCTAAACTCGGGCAAGGCTCGCCGTGCTGCTGTACGTAATTTTGGTGAGTCTGGGTGGGTGGCATACCAACTAAGAACCCAGTCGGAACTAAGTGGCTGGCCATTTTCTATCCTATATCCTATTGCAAAACGGACATCAACCGGAATCTCCCTGCCGGTGCTTTCAAACCGAGGCTGGATCTGATCAGGCGGCTGAACGATTGCGTGGGCCAGATAAATAAATTTTGACATCTCACGCTTGGCCCGGGCGAAATCGTCGAGGTTCTCGTACCGTTCTAGCAATCGCTCAACTTCTGTGATGATTGCACGGCTCTCCTGCTGATCGGGAGAATCTAGAAAAAATCGTCGTTCCAATCCGTAGAAATAAAGACGTATGAACCATTCGTAGCAATCAAATCCAGATCGATCACTAGCGAGCCAGTCGAGGTATCCTGCTCGCTCATCAGAAAGAAAATCGTAATATCTCGGAAGGTAGTTATACCTTTTATCATCCTCAAAGTCAAAGTAACTGCGGTTATCCACCTCTAGGCTGGGGTCAATAACTGAATCTGCATATGGTCTAGATACGTAATAAAACAGCTTCCTTTCGCCCAAATAAATCATCCCGGCAATTTCTCGCCCCGCTACGGTTACGGTCTGGTTTTGGGGAACCCAGATATCCCCATCGGGGATGTGGATATCATAGGTATACTGTACGTCGGTTTCCAAGTGCATCAAATTTGTTGAATTATATGCAAGGCGATGACTCCACTTAACAATGCTACGCGATCAGACTGCGATTATACGCATACTTCCTGGCTCTGAGTGAATTGCTTGACGCAGGGAAATTTACAAAAACCGGCTTCAGGATTCAGTGGGGCTGATGATTATTTGGGAACCAGGATTTGAGGTGAAGATGCTTTATCTAAGACAAATTAGCGCAAGATGTCTCAATATGCGACTGAATTTGCAAGCTTGGCAGGCCCAATTCTGTCTTAAATCCATCGAAGGTATATCGTCGTGCTCTGAGTCGGAGGTTATTCCCCTCTAAAGATCGCCTGGTCGCATATTCGGTTTGAATTTGTCTCCAAAGCCGGAATTGTTTGGTTCATAAGGAAGGACCGGTTCTGCATCCGCACCTCCATCAGGAACCTCATGCCCTAATGCCCACAGGATGCCATTCAAGGCTAACTTTCGCATCATCTCATCCTTGAAATCATACGGATGTCCCAACGTTGTGAAGAATACTCTCGCAGGGACTCCACTTGCTCCCGTGTAGGTCTTTGTCCATGCGACCGGGTTGGTAAGTGGATACTGATCCAAACGCCCTGCATTGGCGTGATTCGATTGTAATGCCGTGCCATTGAGAAGCGCTTCGCTGTCTCCATGAAGTTCCCAGTCTCCTCCATCTACATGGTAGAGCCATGAGAAAGCATCAAATCCGGTCACGCCACTGAGAATCGGGTGCGATTGCAAGTCTTCTGCAATTTCTACACGGGTCAGTGGAGCATTGCCATCATCAAAATGGCCGTGGTGCGTGATCCACTGCTGACCAAAGATACGTGTGGGCCAGTCGTTGTTCAGATGTTCTCTTTCCGGGTCATCCTTGTACAGGAACGCGTGCGTGGTCGTACGAAATCCTACCATCGGCTTCCCGGATTCAGCAAACTTCAGGATATAATGTGCCTGCGAGTCGGGGAGTGCACGAAACCGGGTGAAGAGGACCATCATGTCGGCATCTTCAAGCTGCTCCAGCCCTTCAATATTATCCAATACATTCGGATCAATGAAACCCTCCCCATTCAATGCATAACAGACACTGACCTCAAAACCGTAATCCCTTTTCAAAATCCTGGCCAACATTGGCATGGATTCCTCCGAGCGATATTCCTCATCTCCGGTTACGAAGACGATATGAGGTGCGGAGGGTGTCTGTGCGGTGCCAGTTCCCGCGAGAAATAGTCCGAGCAATACAATCAACGGAAGACGCATGGTAGAGAAAGGGTTATTTTGAAACAAGGTGCGAGATGGATATTAAGACAAGAGCAGATGTCCGTACATTCAATTCATACCGTCCGCAAGCATATGATATCATGCGTAAATTGATCCCTGCCCTGCTTCTAATTGCTGCGTGTAACGCTCCGCAGGAGTCTCCAATCAACGTGTTATTGTTGTACACGGATGACCAGAGATTCAATACCATTCATGCCCTGGGCAATGAGGAAATCAGAACGCCGAACCTGGATGCACTGGTTCAGCGGGGGACGGCCTTCACTCATGCTCATACCATGGGAGGGCAACATGGCGCACTCTGCGCTCCCAGTCGGGCAATGCTCATGACCGGGCGACCACTCTTTCGATTAGATGGAACAGGAGATCATATTCCACCAGAGCATGTCATGTTGCCGGAAGTATCTGCTGAGGCAGGGTATATGACGTTCGGCACCGGGAAATGGCATAACGACCGCGGCTCCTTTGCACGGGCATTCCAGGTGGGAGACAATATTTTCATGGGAGGCATGCATTGGCCTGGTGCAGGAGGGCACGAAGTGCCCCAGTTATATGAATTTGATTCGACAGGCACCTACCCCGATACAGCCCGCCGCAATGTTGAAGGATACTCAAGTACGCTCTACGCGGATGCAGCGATTGATTTTTTGGCTGAAGCCAGCACAACGGACCAGCCATTTTTCGCTTATGTATCCTTTACCTCTCCACACGATCCAAGAACCCCACCTGAACCCTATGCCAGCTGGTATCACCCGGATTCAATTTCCCTGCCACCCAATTACTTGCCAGAGCATCCCTTCGATAATGGTGAGTTGCAGGTTCGAGACGAAAGGCTTCGAGAACATCCTCGTACCGAAAGGATCGCACGCGAGGAACTCGCGCTTTATTATGGGATGATTAGTGAGCTGGATGCCCAGGTCGGGCGCATTATCGCTGCACTGGAAGAAAATGGACAACTGGAAAACACCCTCATTGTCATGGCAGGAGACAACGGGCTGGCGGTTGGCAGTCATGGACTTCTGGGAAAACAAAACCTGTATGAGCACAGCATGCGGGTCCCGCTCATCATGGCAGGCCCGGGGATTCCCGCGAATGAACGGCGCAGTCAGTTAGTGTATATCTTCGACATTTTCCCAACCGTTGCAGAGTATCTGAAGATCTCCCTGCCCCCAACCGTTGAGGGAGAAAGCTTGCGGCCCCTGATTGAGAATTCCCAGTTGCCGGGGCGTCAGGCAGCGTTTTTTGCGTATCGTGATCTTCAGCGCGGATTGTGCGCACGACAGATGGTTGGAAGCACATCCAGTATCAGGTAGATGGGGTTCACACCGAACAGCTCTTTGATCTGAATACGGATCCGCATGAGACGAAGAATCTAGCAACAGATCCTACGTACGGAGCGAAGCTCTCCGAGCTGCGCGAGCGGCTCAAACAGGAAAGTGCTCGGTGGTCAGATCCCCTAGATCTGACCACCCCCAATTGGGGCCGCTAAGGGCGAATGTGTGCATCAAAAAGCTTGAGGATTCGACGGTACTCATCCGTCCAGCTGGATGGCTCCTGGAAGCCATGCCCTTCAACAGGATAGAGAGCAATCTCCCAGTCTTCCTTGCCAAGCTCAATCAGGCGCTGACCAAGCCGGACAATATCCTGGAATTGCACATTCAGGTCTATCATGCCATGTGGCATGAGTAACGGGTCCTCCAATCCTTCCGCAAAGTTGATCGGTGAACTGCGGGCAAACGCCAAAGAGTCAGTTGCCGGTGTATTCAAAATATTGGAAGTGTACGTGTGATTGTAATGCGCCCAGTCGGTCACACTTCTCAGGGCTGCTCCGGCACCAAAGTGCTCCGGCTCTGTGAAGAGCGCCATCAATGTAATGAACCCGCCGTAAGAGCCTCCATAGATCCCGATATGGTCAGGACCAATGCCATAGGTCTCCGTGATATACCGCGACGCATCCACATAGTCTTGCAGATCGCGCCCTCCCATATGGCGGTAGATCGCTGTGCGCCAGTCCCGGCCATATCCCGCGGAGGCCCGATAGTCAACCTGTATGACCACATAGCCAAGATCTGTCAGGAGGTTGTGGAACATGTATTCGCGGTAGTAGCTGGACCACCCATCGTGGACATTCTGCATGTAACCTGCCCCATGCACGAAGAGGACTGCAGCACCATTCGGCTCAACTGGTTCAAAGACATGAGCAGGGACCATGACCCCGTCAGAGGCTTCAAAGTGACGCGTTTCCGGTGCACGCCAGGAATACGCAAGCCAGGTTTCGGTCTGTGAGTGGGTGATCCGGGTTTCCTCCTTCATGGGAACCTGCACAAATACTTCGGGCGGACGTGTCTGCATTGAATTCAGAACGCCAAGCATATCTTCATCCGGTGCGATCACCGCTGCATTCCGGCCGGGTAATGTTGTCAGTCGCTCACGCTCCCCGCCCGTGACCGGCATCTGATAAAAATGGCGGATTGATGGCGAGCCCTCACTGCTAGTGAAAAACCATGTACGCCCGTCCCGGGAAAGTTCAGGATCAAAAACCTCGAACGGACCATCAGTCAGTTGACTCACTTCGCCAGTTTCGACATTCACCGTATAAAGGTGGCTATGGCCGCTTGCCTCGCTCTGGAAATAGTAATGCCGGTTATTCGGGAGCCAGCCGCCGGTGCTGCCACCTCCGAACCACGAAATCCCCGGACCTGCAATCCAGGCCTCATCATGTTGTCTGTCCAGGACATCCAGCATGCCGGTTTCAGGATCGAGATGTGCCAGCCAGCGGTCCTTGTTGTCGTCCGCCCGCACCTCCAGGACGGTGTGTTTGCCATCTGCACTCCAGAACGGACCATAGCTGAACAGCACCCTTTTGGACTTGGATGAATCTACCTCCACTCCCTCCTCACGCATGTATTCAGGCACATCGTACGCCCCCTCCAGTTGATGCAGATCAATCTGATACGTCGTATCTCGCGTCAAATCCTGTATATAAAGATTCCGCTCCTGGGGGGTCTGCCCCACTTTGGCCCGTGCGGTAAGTACTTCCGTATATCCACTTTCGGTAATCCAATCCATTGCTCGTGTACGCTTGCTGGATTCAGGGGGAGAAGAGGTTACAAAAGAGACATAGCGTTCGGTTGGATCCAGTCGGAGTTGTGAGATGGATTTTGATCCCGCATACCATGTTGGTGGCAGATTGAGCGAATTTTCATCCCGTTCACGGGCAGCCGTGCGGAGTTCATCTTCTTCCTGCTCCTCACGGACGATTGCAAAGAGTTCGGACTGCTGCGCTTTAAGGAAGGCATCCTGTTCATCAGGATCTGATTCACTTGGGGCGCGTCCATCTCTGAGATCGGTGAGCTGAACCGTGGTGCCGGAATCAAGAAACAGTTTATAGAGATTGTCATCACGTTCGAAAATGATTGCATCTCCCGCAAGTGCAAACCGCGGTGAAGACTCAGAATCGCGTGTTTGGGTCAGACGTGTCTGGGTACCCGTTTCGCGCTCGAAAAGATAGAGATCCCCCCTTCGGGCATACACTTTATGGGAAAAATCAGAATCATACACATGCTCACCGTGCCGCCAACCGTTGAACGCTGGCCCCTGGTTGAGGCGCTCATCGCGGGATACCTGCTGAGGGGTCAGGTTCTCGCGGGTAACCTTGAAGAGTGAATCGCTTTCAAATTCTCCCATCGGGTTCCAGTTGAAGTAGAGTGTTTGCCCATCTTCACTCCAGTAGGGCGTGGATGGCCAATCCCCGATGTATGAAGCAGGGTCCTGCATGATCGTTGCGACCGAAAGCTCTGCTTCCTGCGCAAAAGCAGAGACCGTAAACAACAGAATCAAGAGCGAGGGGCTGATAGGTTTGAGAGAGTACATGTCAGGATGTGAGTTCGTGTATGTCTAAAGTGCAAAGGGCATTCACCAGACGGATTTGCTTGGTTGTCTTGCAGTTTGATGCCAAAAGCCGAGGAGATGCAAAGACCAGACTCAATGCCTTCCCCCGGCTGAGGGCTACGTTGATCCGGTTCCTGGAAAGCAAAAACTCCATTCCTCGGGGTGTATCCTCTGCGGAGGTTGAAGTCATGGATACCAGTGCGACGGCAGCTTCCTGTCCCTGGAATTTATCAACCGTTCCTACTCTGATTTCATCTGGGAGCACTTCCTGTAACATATTCACCTGTGTATTGAAGGGGGCCACAACAACAATGTCCTCGGGTTTAATGGGCTTGGTTTCCCGATGGCGATCCGTCCACTTGCCCTTGAGCAGGCGCTGAATGACCGACTTGAGTGCCTGACCTTCCTCTTCACAGTGCTGCATGCGGGGCTCCTTGTGAGAGACTGGAACAAGATAGGCACCCGCTTCGGGTAGACCAGGAGCATGAATCGCCTGGTGTACCGTATCTGGATTGGGGTGAACACGCCCTTCATAGAACTGCTCGGAAATATACTTGCATAGTTTAGGGTGCATCCGCCAGGTCTCTCCAAGAAAGATGCCCTTCTCCGGCTTTACAAGTCGGCTGGTGCCAAGCATCCATTCCAGACAGGACAGGTTCGCGGGCTCTGGATGGCTGGCCTGAATCACTTGAGGCAGTTGGCAGGGATCGCCAATCATGACAATGTTCTTGGCACACATGGACATCCCGAATAGGTTGGCCAAGGATACCTGGCCGGCTTCGTCAATAAAGAGATAGTCGAATTGATTGGCCATCTCAAGTCGACAAAAAAGCCATGCAGTCCCTCCGACAATACTTGCGCTGGAGAGGGCAGGGTCACTGTTAGAGGTAACGACATGGAATGGAGGGTTTGCCATTTTTTTCGTTCTGCTGGAGATCTTGTGCACGATCATCGGCCTTGGAGGATATTCATCGGCTGCATCGGCACATCCGGTCAGTACATTTCGAATTGCTTCATGGCTGTTAGAGGATACGGCAATACGGTATCCCTGACGAACGAGTGACAGAATCGCCCGTGCGGAAACATACGTTTTCCCTGTTCCAGGAGGCCCTTGGACCATCAGCACCGTAGAGTTCATTTCCTTCACGACCTGCTGCATTCGAGTAACCGTCGATCGATCATCATTTCTCAAAACCGCAGGATTCTCTAGCTTCGGGGCATTCCGTTCGAGCAGGTCCCTGACTGCCGGTGGGGTATTTCCCGAACATATGAGTTGGGTCAAGTTCCGTATGGCAGCTTCAATCACAGCGGTTGGTATGGCGAAGGATGGTAGCAGATCCAGTCGATCATCAAGGTAATCGGCAAATCTTTTACCGATCCTCAACGTTAATTTGTGTTTCTTTGCGTCTAGTTCCTGGATGGTGACGGTTTTGATATCTTCAACTCCTTCTGCAATACAGGCCGAATCCTGAGTTGACAATTTGGTGAACTGCGGAGGAAAGGAATATTCTTGCTCTACGGATCGATTCGTAGGATACGGTGTTCCGCTGGCTTGCAGGCCAGCCAGACAATCTGTATCTTCGATCAGGTCGTCAAAAGATTTCTTGGCTGCATCGAACACGGCCCAAGCCTGTGGTTTCCTCTCGCGTTCGTGAAAAAGACCAAGATGAATTAAGGATCTTTTTAACTGGGGGAGTACGGAGGAGTCATTAATTTCTCTTATGAAATCTTCGTTGGCTTCTGCCTGTTGAAGGGATCTTTCGGTTTGAGCTTGGCCCAATTGTGCAGGTTCAGATTGGTCAAGTCCGGTACGCAGAGAGAGTAGCCAGTCGCGGAGTTTTTCCGTAGACTCACAGTCCACCTGATTGTAATGCTCAAGCTCCTTGAGATCGTGGGCAGCGGTTGGGTCGTCGGCATCCCGCTTCAGTCTCCAATTATTGTACGCGATGATGGATCCAGAGGCGGTGGTCACATCCCCTGTCCGACTTCCCATATAGAAAACCTCCAGGCTTTTGAGAGAATAATTTTCTTCAGATGTAAAAATGCCGCCACGCACAACGGCGTAGAGGTCAATGAATCTCTTTTCCCGCTGCCAGCCGTCCAATAAATTTTCGCCATAGCTGTACTTGATGGTCAGACGGCGGAGGGCCGTCATTTCATAGGGGGCATAGTGATAGATATGTGCGTCGGGGAATCGTTCAATTTGTTTCTGAAAAAATTCAAAAAGATCTTTGAGTCTCTGATGCTCCTCGGAATGATTATGGGCCCAGAAAGCTTTGAACTGGTCGCGGTACCAGACACCGTGTAAATATTCCAGTCCCTCCTCCCCGTTTTCACGATAATGCGGATTCCCCTCAATATCATAGAATAGGTCCCCCTGAGCAGGCTCCGGCAACAGGTCAAATCCCTTGTTCTCGATGTGGGGGCGAAGGATTGCGGTGGGTTCACTGCCGTTTCGTCTTGCCACCTGCAGTCGTGCCTGGGTATGAAGCTTCTGGAGCGTTTCAGGGGCTACCTTGGGCACCTCATCATACTCCTTGACATTTGCCAGTGCCGCCATAGTGTTGATCCCTGCATTTTCCAGACGCACCACTTGCTGTGCACGGATGCCGGCAACCCCGTAGAGGCTGTCCTCGTTTTTCCACTGAGTGTTGCATCGATTGCGCCATCGACAGAGGTCACACTCGGGGCATCGTCTTGGCCTGGTATCCTCGGGGGTGGCTATAAACTGTGTCAGTCGTTCCCGTAGCTGACGCACATAATCTGCATATTCAGCTATCCGGTGTGTAGATCGGTCACCTCTCCCAAGTTGCAGGTGTCCATATTCGGGTTGGCGCCCCTGAATATCTGCCAACAAGTCGGAATAGATGACCAGTTGCAGGATATGTTTGGGAGCGGGGGTGCGTTTCAGCTTTGTGTCAACGACTTCATAGGAAAAATTTCCCAGTCCAGAGGGTTTTTCAATACGCTCCAAAAAATCTACATAACCCACCCAGTTATGACCCTGGAGGGCGCCCTGATAGACAACATCGACGCCCTTTCGGAGTGCGGAGACGGTTTCCTGAACCGCATCGGGTCCTTGTGTAATCGAGATGACCGTCTTGCCCGCGTCCTGGAGGGAGTTCAGATAGTTCAGCTCATGCTGATTCCCCAACTCACTGAGGAGTTTTAGATCTTCTGAATCGGGGGTGACTTCCAGCTCTTCCCCGTGCGCCTTTCTTAGATCCAGATGGGTGATATGTTTGCACGCGGAAAACCGTTGAAGGTCGGAGGCGGAGAATTGCAGCGTACCGTCTGAGTTCAGTTTCATGAATTCGATCGAATGGCCATGTTGCAAAGTTAGTACTGTCTGCTTAATTTGTCGGGATCTATTCGATCAAAAACGTATTTGACAATAGTTCGTTTGCACAAATGTCTGCCTCTCGTTAACCATTAACCATTTTTCTTGTCTCATGCGTAGGATTTCATTATTGATGATCACCGTCTTATTGCTTGCTGCCACGCATCTTTATTGGTCGGATGATCATATTCCACTGGAAAAGATTACTTTGCCGGAAGGGTTTACCATTGAGGTATATGCGGATAGCGTACCGAATGCTAGACAGATGGCACTATCCTCAAACGGGGTTCTGTATGTTGGTTCGCGCCAAAATGGTACCGTCCATGCAGTTGTGGATTCCGATGGTGACATGAATGCAGAGGGGTTGTTTCTAATTGCCGAAGATCTTGAGATGCCTACAGGATTGGCGTATCTAGACGGATCGCTTTATGTTGGTGCGGTCAGCCGCATTCTGCGATATGATGATATTGACGCACAGCTTCAAGATCCTCCTGAGCCGGTTGTCGTCGTAGACGATCTGCCAACTGACCGACACCATGGGTGGAAATTTATTGCGTTTGGCCCAGATGGAAAGCTGTATGTACCGGTAGGTGCTCCTTGCAATGTTTGTGAAGAACCAGACCCTTATGCCACGGTCCTGCGCATGAATGCAGATGGATCGGAAAGGGAAGTGTATGCACGAGGCATTCGTAATTCGGTTGGTTTTGACTGGCATCCACTCACAGGGGAGTTATGGATCACAGATAATGGAAGTGACAACATCAGTGCTGATCCTGCAATCACGGACAATTTACCTTCCTGTGAGCTCAACCACGCGCCGGAACCGGGGCTGCATTTTGGGTACCCGTACTATCACCAGGGGGATACTCCAGACCCCGAATTTGGAGAGGGGCGTACTGCAGATGAGTTTACCCCTCCCGCGATTTTGCTCGGTCCCCATGTGGCACCTCTGGGGATTGAGTTCTATACGGGCGCGATGTTTCCAGAAGAGTATCAGAATCAGGCATTCATTGCGGAGCATGGGTCATGGAATCGCAGGGACAAAATAGGTTATCGTATCAAGCTGGTTCACTTTGATGAAGCGGGGCTGGCTACGGGTCAGGAGGTTTTTGCTGAGGGTTGGCTGGACGGTCAAGACGATTGGGGACGGCCCGTAGATGTTGAAACCCTCCCCGATGGATCCATTCTCATCAGTGACGACAAGGCAAACGCGATTTACCGGGTAACCTACTCGGACGATGAATGAATGAGTTCGGGGATGAGTGTGGGCGAGTCACTCTATTTCGGCAGGATACAATAGGGGCTGTCAAGTAGCCCGGGGGTAAAATTCCCCCGGGCTACTTGACATTCCCTAACAATAAGCTCTACATGATCATGGAGAGTTCACTATACCAGCATGTCCCTAGCTGATAATCACGCCTATGTTAGTGTGAACTAAAACCCAACATCTCGCAGTAAGCATATCCAGTACTCTTCTACCCAAGCCTGCAATTTAATCTTTGAATGAGCCAGATACCCGACTCGAGACGCGCTTATCTCAATCATTCCAACCTCCAACTGGCGGAAATCCTGTTCTGCTCTCCATATATACGAGTGTCTGACCAAACTCCAATATCTCAGAATACGCTGCGCCCGCTCCGAGGAATTGAAGAAGAGCGTAAAGCATATGTTCACGGTCAAATGAAAAAAGAGTTGGTTAACCGCTTGGGTTCATCTGCAGTTGCGGACAAGATGATCATCTGTGCTCGTTATGCGCATTTGCATTATTGCCGTGGAAGATACCTGCTACGAGCCAATAGTGAAGACCAAACACAGATTATTGAAACCGATCCGCGCCAAGGGGTCCCTGCGTTACTTGCTAAAAAATACGCTGCAGAACTGATTGGGAGAGGAAATGGAGATGAGAGTTGGGAGGGGTGGACAATTTCGGTCCTATTGCAGGATGAAAAGAAAGAAATATTTATTGCACGGCTCCTTGACCTTACGAAGACAATCAAGTGAAGTCAAAGCTCACGCACTTGATATCCGTTCGGGTGGTACGCTTCAATATACTCCATCCAAAGCTGCGCCAGGGTCAATGTCCGGTGAGTTCCTGTTCGACCTCAGCCCAGTCCGGTACCGGCCGTGGAATCGATCCACTCTAGGCCGACCCAGGATAGAAGATCGTCTCCAACTTCAAATCCGTCATCCCCTCGGGTAACGGCCAAATCAATTTGCCACCGTGGCACACTCAAGAATTCGGGACACCGAACTGCGACCAATCCCCACATGGCGGGCAATCGCGCGAATGGACAACTTGAACCCGAAACGCAATCCCAGAATGCGCTTGGTCGTTTTCACCAAGATTCGTTTTGTAGGCATAGCTCATAGTTTTGGGTTTCACTAAAAACTTATGACAGACCAGACTTGGGGCAAATGAAAATCAAACCGATCCCAGAGAGGAGAACACTCATCTGCACTTCCAAATATCGGTTGGTAGGGTGTCTCAGATCGCTCGGAATACGCAACAAGCTCATACGAGCAAAAAACTAAAGTGTAAAGAACCTCTAAACTCAAGCTTGAAAAATCTGCCCCTAGGTGGGCAAATTAATCTGGCTGCACACAGATTCGTAAAAAGAGATCTTGCGCATGTAGGAGTGATATTGAAAAAAACGATCCCGGAATGAGCGGTTTCTCTACCAGATGCCAAAGAATCCGGCAATAATGCTCCAGGTTCAAAAACAGGAATTAACCGTTATGGTCGTCGCTTTTCTGATTAAGCCTCTTCATAGGCTGCAATGGTTTCCAGGCCCTCAACTCTGCGCTTGAGCACGCTCACCTCATTTTCTGTCACCTCAAGACGGATGGTTAATTACTCTAATGCAGCCTTGCCACCATGTCTGATTTTTTCGTCCAGATAGGTCCAGGGGGTAACCAATCCCACAGTTGCAATTACGACGAATGCGCCCGAAATGAGCAGCACAATCATGTTTGATTTACTCTGGCACTTTGTGCGATCATCTCGGAGGCTTCCAGATCCACCGTTTCCTTTTTGGAAGGATCTTCAAGCAATCGAGAGACTACAATTGATTCCAGGTTTTCGATGCGCCGATGTGCCGCTTCAAGTGCATCTTCCGTTTCATTTAACCGTGCGACATATTCATCCGTAAGTGGTGCGTCCATTCGTGCCCTCTTGTACTTTATCCATTTTTCGAAGGCCGCATAAGAAAAAGGAGCCAGAATTGCTATGATCGGAACGGCTATCCAAATCATGATTTACGGAAAAAATTATTTTCAGGGACAGAGACCGTCATGGATACTCCATTTTGAGTGTGTAGTTGCATGATCGCACAGTTTATTCGAACACTTCGGCGCATCTTTCAGCGCAGAAAGCATTCCCGCTGGATGAAGCTTGAGGCAATCCTCGGGATCCGCATCTACAACTTCTCCCTGTTCGAAAAGGCACTGCGACATCCCTCTGCCGAGCGTAATCAGGCATATAGGCCGCTCCAATCCTATGAGCGATTAGAGTTTTTGGGGGACGCAATCCTAGGGGCAGTCGTTGCAGAGTATCTCTACAACAGGTTTCCTGGAGAAATGGAAGGGTTCCTGACGGATATGCGATCCAAACTGGTAAGCGGAGATGCCTGTGCGAAGACAGCTCGTGATCTTGGATTAGGTGAATTTATTGAATTCAACCCCTATGTGGAATCCCAGGGAGGGTGCGAAAATGATTCCGTCTTGGCCGACTGCCTGGAGTCCATAATTGGTGCAATTCATCTCGATAGTGGTATAACCAATTCCCGAAGTTTTATTCATCAGCACATTCTGGAGCGAGTGGATTTGCAGGAACTCGTTACTAAAGATGACAACTATAAAAGCAGGCTTCAGGAATTTGTACAGTCAAGGGGCTGGCCGCAGCCAGAATATCTTGTTACGAACACAAGTGGTCCTCCACATGACCGCATCTTCACCATTCATGTTCATGTCAACGAAGACCGTCTCGGAAGAGGACAGGCAACCAGTAAAAAGAAAGCTGAACAACAGGCGGCTCATCAGGCGTTGAAAGCCCTCTCCTCTGGACACTAACCCATTCTTATTGGATCTCTGGAAAATTCACAATCTATTTATCTCACAACACATAACTGATTCGTAATGGGGACACATTTACCGCATGCAAATCGTTTTGCGGCTCGCCATATCGGCCCATCAAAGACAGATGTCCAAGACATGGTGGAAACGCTCGGTCTTGGTTCACTGGATGAGCTGATTCAAGAAACGATCCCCGAATCAATTCTGGACAACCGGCCCCTGGAGGTGCCCGAGGCTCGTCCAGAGCATGTTGTAATTTCCGATTTAAGGACAATTGGGCGCCGCAATAAGATCTTTCGATCCTATATCGGGATGGGGTATCATGACACAATCACCCCACGGGCGATCTTGCGCTCGGTTCTGGAAAATCCATCCTGGTACACGCAGTATACCCCCTACCAAGCCGAAATTTCTCAGGGACGTCTGGAAGCGCTTCTAAACTTTCAGACTGCTGTGATTGACCTTACCGGTATGGAGATTGCCAATGCCTCTTTACTGGACGAAGCAACGGCAGCGGCAGAAGCCATGATGATGTTCTTTCGGCTTGCGCGCGGGCGCAACAAGTTTCTCGTCTCCACCAACTGCCACCCCCAAACGATCAGTGTGGTGAAGGCAAGATCCATTCCTTTGGGGATTGACTTAGTCGTTACCAATCATACATCTTTTGAGTTTACTCCTGATGTGTTCGGGGCTCTGGTTCAATACCCGGGTTCGGATGGAGTGATTGATGACTATGAAGAGATCTGCAAAGAAGCCCATCAGGCAGGTGCACATGTGGCGGTGGCTGCAGATCTACTTAGCTTGGCTTTACTTCGTGCACCTGGACAATTTGGGGCCGATGCAGTGATTGGTAACTCTCAGCGGTTTGGGGTGCCACTTGGGTATGGAGGCCCGCATGCCGCATTCTTTTCCACAAAAATGGCCTTCCGCCGCCAAGTCCCTGGCCGCATGATTGGCGTGACCGTGGATATGGACGGTAAACCGGCATTACGCATGGCCCTGCAGATGCGTGAGCAACACATCAAAAGAGCACGCGCAACAAGCAATATCTGCACTGCACAGGTGTTGCTCGCCGTACTGGCCGGTGCCTACGCCGTTTTTCATGGTGCAGAGGGAATCAGAAACATTGCCCAGAGTGTCCATATGTGGACGCTTGCTCTCGCAAAAGGATTGCAAAAAAATGGCTACCGTCTACGACATCAGGACTTTTTTGATACGATCTGCATTGAGAATCCGCCGGCCCATCTTCAAAAGAAAGCAGAAGCCCAAGGGGTCAACCTCCGATATTTGCGCGATGGCAGTGTCTGTATCTCGCTAAACGAAACCACGACAGAAGCACACGTCAACACACTGCTTTCCCTGTTTATTACGGGCAGGTCCAGCGCTGGAGAACTGGTTGGCTCCGTGCCGGGATCCTATCAAGGCATCCTGCCCCGTGTAACCCCTTATTTCACCCATCCCATCTTCAGTCAGTACCGCTCTGAAACAGAGTTGATGCGCTACCTCCACCGTCTTGCATCGCGGGATCTGTCCCTGACAACGAGCATGATCCCCCTCGGCTCCTGTACAATGAAGTTGAATGCGGCCGTGCAGTTGGCTGCGGTAAGCTGGGCGGACTACAATGGACTGCATCCATTTATCCCCCTTGATCAGGCCAGAGGCTATCAGGAAATCTTTTCGGATCTCGAGAAATGGTTGGGCGAGTTGACGGGGTTTTCAGCGGTATCCCTACAACCAAATTCAGGCGCGAGCGGTGAGTATGCAGGACTCCTGGTCATTCAGGCCTATCTGACCAGTAAAGGAGAGGCACACCGAAATGTATGTCTTGTCCCCGACTCTGCCCACGGTACAAACCCCGCCAGTGCTGTTATGGCGGGAATGAAAGTCGTGGTCGTGAAGACACTAAAAAGTGGGGATATTGATTACGCAGACCTGAAAAAAAAGCTTTCACAGCACAGTGACCACTTGGCGGCGCTCATGATCACGTATCCAACAACGTATGGGGTGTTCGAAGAGCAGATCCGTGAAATTTGCGACGTAGTGCATGTTCACGGTGGGCAGGTGTATATGGATGGTGCCAATATGAACGCCCAGGTAGGTCTGTGTAAGCCTGGAGATTTTGGGGCCGATGTATGTCATTTGAATCTGCATAAAACCTTTGCCATCCCACACGGCGGTGGCGGGCCGGGCGTGGGTCCCATTTGCGTTGCAGATCATCTTGCATCTTTTCTACCAGGACATCCCCTCATCCCGACAGGCGGAGATCAGGCAATCGGTCCCGTTGCAGCAGCCCCGTACGGGAGTGCGAGTATCCTTTTAATCAGTTGGGCCTATATCGCACTTCTTGGTCCCAATGGGCTCCGGCGCGCCTCGGAAGTTGCAATCCTGAATGCCAACTATCTGGCTCACCGTTTATCCGAGCACTATGAGGTCCTGTTTCGCGGCAGCAATGGGCATGTAGCCCATGAATTCATCCTTGATGTGCGAGCACTCAAACGTACAGCCGGCATTGATGCAGTTGATATCGCGAAACGCTTGATGGATTATGGTTATCATGCACCTACGATGTCCTGGCCCGTTGCAGGCACCATGATGATCGAGCCTACCGAGAGCGAATCCAAAGCAGAGCTTGATCGTTTTTGTGAGGCAATGATTGCAATCCGTGCGGAAATAGCAGAAATTGAAGAAGGAGTCCAGGACAAAAAACGCAACATTTTAAAACAAGCACCGCATACTACAGCATTGGTATGTTCGGATGAATACGATCTCCCTTATACTAGAACGCAGGCAGCATTTCCTGCACCTTGGACCAGGGATCACAAGTTTTGGCCCACAGTCCGCAGAATTGACGAGGCTTATGGTGACCGAAATTTGGTTTGCTCTTGTCCCCCGATAGAAGAATATCAATCCTGATAAATCCATGGCACACGAAGTGCTTGAGCGTCTGGGCAAATCCATTGAGTTGCGTCTGGCCGCTATTGCTCTAATCACATTAATTCTGATGATCCCCCTCGCAATCGTTGGGGAACTGATACACGATCGCAGTGAGTTGCGCGATGAGACTCTGTCGAATATAGGGAACGAATGGAGTGGAAAACAGACACTTCTGGGGCCTGTGATGGTCGTCCCCTATTCCAGTTCCGAATATATCAGTGGCACGTCTGGGGAAGCTCCTACAACTGTGCGCCATGCATTTTTTCTCCCAAGCACGCTCACGATCACCGGCACCGTCGAACCAGAAATCCGATACAGGGGCATCTACCAGACGATCCTTTATTCTGCAGACCTTACGATCAGCGGAAGCTTTCCAGAGGCGGACTTTAGTCGATGGTCGATTAACGAAGAGGATATCCGGTGGCAGGAGGCCTTTATTGCGCTTGGGATCACAGATATGCGGGGAGTTAAGGACGAGATCGTCATCAACTGGTCTGATACGCCTCTGACCTTCGTGTCAGGGATGCAGGAAGCAAACGTATTGGCACCGGCAGGAGTCAGTACTCCGGTGGTGGCGAATGAGCCCAGCGAGTTCAGCTTCAACCTTGGACTTGATGGGAACGATGAACTGATGTTCATTCCCGTAGGCAAAACGACCCAGATTGACCTTTCTTCCTCCTGGCCCTCACCCAGCTTCCGGGGTGCCTTCCTTCCTGATGAACGAACGATCACAGAAGAGGGCTTTGCTGCCAGTTGGCAGGTTCTGGACTTAAACCGGGCATTCGGGCAGTCATGGCGTGGGGAGAGCGAAGACTCATTGATAGACTCTTCTGCGTTCGGCGTTTCACTATATCCTCCGGTAGATCAATACCGCAAAACGCAGCGATCTACCCGTTATGGATTCTTGCTGATTGGTTTGACTCTACTGGCGTTCTTTCTGACTGAGATACGGATCGGTCTGCGGGCACACCCATTCCAGTACATACTAGTGGGATTGGATCTTTGTCTGTTCTTTCTGATGCTCCTTTCGCTTGGAGAGCACATGGCGTTCAATTCTGCCTACATCCTTTCCGGCATCGCAACGATCGGGCTCGCAGCATTCTATGCCGGAGCGATTTATCGCTCACGCGGCGTTGGTCTGTTGACGGCAGGCATCCTGGCCATTCTGTACACGTTCATCTTTCTGCTCTTGCAATTACAGGGCTACGCCCTTCTGGCCGGCAGCATTGGTCTGTACCTGCTCTTGGTACTCACCATGTATCTGACCCGCAATTTTTCAAATCTATCCGTGTTGTCACGCTCAAAAAAGAGTGACGATTCAGAGTCATCATTGCGCATGACTGAAAACCCCATGGGGAGTTGAAGCCCAGTACCGCGCTTCAATTTATTCGGGTATCATGCCCCGCCAGGGGATGATGTCGGCGTCTTTTCTGCGCTGCGGTTCATCACCTCCATAGACCACCGTTGCAGAGCACTCGAATGGGGTTTCGTTAAAATGTCTCCGAACCCGATTGAGGTTCGTCAACAGATTTGAAGAAGCCGTTTCCGTTGATTTTGCTTCGATCAACTGAAGATGAGTAGGAGTCTCAATGATGAGATCTATTTCTGCACCATTCTGGTCCCGATAAAAGGACAGTGCTCTGGTTGTTTTTCCGCGATTTGTTTGATGCTTGACAAATTCCGAAACCATCCAGCTTTCAAAGATCGCGCCGCGAAGGGGGTGGGTGCGCAGTTGCTCAGGTGAGCGAATCCCCAGCAGCCAACAAACCAGCCCCGTATCATAAAAATGTATTTTGGGCATTCTCACCAGTCTTTTGCGCAGGTTTGCGTGAAAGCCCTTCAGAGGAAAGGCGATGAAACTTGCTTCAAGTACACTGAGCCAAGCCTTCGCAGTTGGTTGGGAGATTCCACAATCTCCAGCGAGCGACGAGAGGTTGAGCAGTTGAGCGGTTCTTCCGGCGCACAGTTCCACGAAACGCTGAAACCTGGAAAGGTCACCGATATTGCTGATCATCCTTACGTCTCGCTCAACGTAGGTACCCACGTAGTCTTGCAGCCAGTCGGTAGGGTTCAGACCTGAATCAAAGATTCGTGGATAGGAGCCAAAGAAAAGGGCCTCTTCCAGGGTTTGAGGATGTTGAGGGAATCTTGAAATTTCTCGCCAGGTCAACGGAAGCAGGTTAAAAATTGCGGTTCTCCCCGCAAGGGATTGACTGACGGAGCCGGATAAAAGAATGTTTTGTGAACCAGTGATGACCCACTTCCCGGCATCAGGAGCATCATCAACGATCCCCTGCAAATACGAGAGCAGGTCTGGAGCCCGCTGGACCTCATCAATGATCGCTCCCTGAGGAAACTGTGCAAGGAATCCGCGGGGATCTTCCAGTGCAAACGTTCGGGTGTCTATCGCTTCCAGATTGGTATATGCATGTTCGCCGAATACGGACTTGCATAAAGTCGTCTTACCACTTTGCCGGGGACCAGTGATTGTAAGGACAGGGGACGCTTTGGCGGCCTCTTTTAGTTTTTGTGTTATTTCACGCCGGATCATTTTCAGTGCTCGTATTTTAGGACAAATCAAAATCTAATTTTTATTTATCCTAAAATATAATACTTTCATCTCAAATTTTTGGCATTGTTTGGGTTAGGTCAGAAGATATCAGGACTTGGATAAACTTGGCTCGGAATACGCAATTTGATGAAGTAATGGCCGGGTGAAAATGGCGTGGAGTGGAAGCAGATCTCTGTTTCAGGAAAATTCCGGGATTAACGCAACACCGCAGATACTTGCGTTGGGGCGCGAGAACTAGGGAAGAGAAAACGAGATAATTTTGACTGCACAACGATGCTCAATAAAAAATATTGAGAGTGTAGCAAGGGATACTGAAACATTGTTGCATAATAAATCGTCAGACTGTGCATTAACACAAATCCAACCCGTCGGACTGTCGCCCAGGAAGGGGTTATCGGGGTCCGGCTGATCCAATCACAAGGACGCTACATGCGTCCTTGTGTTTTTAGTGGGGAATTTATAATGGAGATTGAGACATCGTACAGGTCGTATTGCAGGGTACGAGATCCTTTGGCTTAACAATCGGAAACTGTGCATCATGATCCCCTGAAATACCTACCCATTGTCATATCTCAATTCCCCCAAATGCCAGTTGGGAATTCAGGCTAGTCTCCATCCGGTCCTTCCCTCAATAGGCGAGTAGTTGTCCCCTAGTAATTTCAATGGAAACGGGAAATTCTTTGCAAGCTGAAGCCCAAACTAGCCTGAATTTCCAACCACGTTTTTTATGACAATACGCTATGCGAGTGAGGATGGGATTAGACGTATTCAAGGATGAGTTTTCGGTCATGCATCCATGAGATCGGGCCTTGGGATCCAACATAGCCGGCAGCCCGCAGTTCTGTGTTGTGTGCGCGTCGGGTGAATCGTACCACAATTTGATTGTTCTGTGAGATGATCGTGGCTGGGGCATGGACGAATTTATTGAAGATGGTACGGCTTTTTGCGGTCTCATACCGGGCTCCCAAGCGCTGAGCTAAGACTTGGTAGAGTGTACTGGCGATGAGCGTCAATTGTAAGTCCAGATCAATCCGCAATGGCACGGTACTTGAGAGCGCGTCCATATGGAAGAAATTAATTGCGTCCTCAATGGCATTTTCGATGAGCATCCGCCGGGCATACCGGTCCACGAGCGTTGTGGGATGTTCGTCGATGCGATTGGTAATCAGCAGGGTTGGTTTATCGTGTCCGAGTCCTTTGATGGCAATCTGGCGCAGGTTCTTTGAGTAGTTTCGCACGGTAATGGATTCGTCCAGGATGCGTGGGGTGGAGTACTTGCGTCCGATATTTTGAAGTCGGATGGTTTTCCAATCCTGGGGCGGGCGTTGATTGAGTTGGTGCACAATTGAAGGGGCTCGCCGACGCAAGGTTAAAAAGTAGATATTGCGCTGATTGAGTTCGTTCAGGTTCGCATAAGTGGTAAAGCGGCTGTCAAAGACTAATTCTTTGGGAGGATTCCCGGCGCGTTGTTCCCAGAGGTCCACGAATTCCAGAACCGCATCATTTTGATCGGCTTTGGTTACTCGTGCATTACCGTAGATGAGCGCACGCTGACTCGCTTCCCGGGCAACGATGGCCAAGATGCCTCGTTGCCGTCGGCTCCGTTTGGAGACGAAGTGTTTCTGCATCAATGCCTCATCTCCATGATAGGGTATGGTATGGAAGTCCAGATCAAAGGAGGTTTCTGGTGCTGGCAACAGCCCCTGTGCAACGCCATGCCAGGCATCCATCAGCGAACGCAAATGTGTGGCATCTATGCGGGTACTGTACTCGGTAAGCGTTGATTTTTTCGGCATCACATTGAGCCCTGCAAACAGGGCACTTCCCGGATCCAGAATATCCGGCATCACATGATAGGGCCGTCCGATCCCCCAGAGCTTGAGGGCCAGCAATGCTCGGATCATGGTCGGGGCAGGCAGTTTCTTGCTGGTGGGCCACTCGGTCAGTAACGGATCCAGTCGGGCCTGCTGCAGATCCCGAGCAAAGAGGAATAGTCCGCCAAAACGGGTCTGCCACTTCGCGGAGGTAGGGACGAACTGGCGGACATCGGCTTCGGGGGCCTTCAACACCGGTGGCACCGCGCGTGCCATTCGTCGGGGGAGTTTTGAAATTCCCGCGTTCTTGAGGACCAAGCCGATGGTGGTGGTGCCCGCGTTGATTCCTTCCGCAGCCAGACGCTTCGAAATTTCTGTATTGGAGAGCTGCTCTTCCAAACGCAGTGCAAGGATCTGCTGATCTCGTTGGGAGCGTTTTTGGGCGATGGGCGATTCAAACAGGTTGAGGGTTCCAGACTTGCGCACCTCTGAAGCCAGGTTACGAAGTGTGCCGGGGTTGAGTTGAAACTGTTGGGCAATTTCCGTCCAAGACATTCGATCTACGAATCGTGCACGCAGGGCCTCATACTGGCGTTGTATCGGGGATTGGGGTTGGAGGAAGAGATTTTGAAGTTCTTGGTCGGTAAATGTCATAAAAAACCGTGATTAATTATGATATACCAATATAATACACGCACTGACAAATATCAAATAAAAGGAGATTAAATCGAATATATTTGATAAGAACCGGAGAATCTCGGATATTTAAGGGAGTGACAGAATCTCTAAAAATGTTGGATAGTGAAATATAAACACGAAAAAAATGACAATAACGGGACTAAATCGTATCTGTGAGGCCTGAATACCCACACAATGTCACTTTAAGTTGCCTGTTGGAAATTCAGGCTAGCTCGGAGTTATTCGCTGACTACTTCGATTTGCTCTGCCGTTGGGAAATTATCGGGTATCGGTAGCGTGACTGCATCCGTTGCCAACCATTCCGTGCTCCGTTGAAGCAGTGTCCGAAATCCCACGCACCGAAGCGCACGATCATCCTCCTGTCCACCCCATAGATGACCAGGCAGGAGTGTCAAGACTTTACCTTCGCCGAATTTGATCCACCAGACCATGAGTTCGTGCCTTCCAGTCCCCCCAGATTCTATATCACTCCATGTAGTTGCAAGCACATTCATCCCTTCCGCCGGGCCGCGCTGACCATGGTAGAGTTCATCATGGGGGTGCAGCCACATTTCTGGTAATCCTGCCATGATCGGATGTTCGGGGTCTCGGGTCGTGATAGTCCAGTCGTGTAATCGCCCGTGTCCAGCACCTCGATCTTCTCCAGGAGCCATGCGGGTCAACCCCTGCTCCTCATCCCAATAGGCCCCATAACCCTTGTCCTTACCTCTCCATAAAAGCCCAACCATTGCCTCATAGGCCTCCCATTCTGGAAAGGGATTGTTGGCTGCATGTTGAACCAAAACACTTCCTCCTTTCGAAACATATTCCTTGAAGCTCTTGCGTACACGCTCAGGCCATAACTCTCCATTGTATGCCAGCAGGACCACGTCATAGGAATCAAACGCAGGATCCCAATCCTCCCAGGCACCTTGACCAGCTTCTTTGCCTGGAGTCAAGGATACATGAACAGAAAAAATATTTGCATCCAGGAGCGTGCGCTCAAGATGTGCCACAGTACGCTCCCAATCATGATTGTTCTGTCCAGACACAATGAGCACCGATGACTGGCTAGGGATTCCAATAGTTAAGGCCAAGCCCCAAAGTAGTTGTAAAGTAAGAATCATTCAGAATAATAACCAAGACTGTAACCACATTATATGGTAATACTTGGATCCATTGCAAGGGTTGTTAGGCGGTTAGCATAGAAATCGGATCCGTTCAAACATATTCAAGATCGTCGATGTGATGTCACTGAACAAATTCCTTACTGCATAGACGGCCAAACCAACTATCTGGAATAGATTCTGAACCAACAGGCCGGGCAGAAGCCATTCGTACTTCTCAAAGTTCAATCTACCCATACCCACACAAAGCAATATTATCATCTGAAACAAGAGCATGGCACTGATAGCACCTGTCAGGAACTAGGACCAGCGCCCTTTGTGTCTATAGTGTTGTCGAACGCCTATATAGTGTTCATATTCGGTCCAAGAATTCAGCGAATGAGAGTCAAATTTCCTGAAATACTGCTGCCCGCCGACGGATCCAGTGATGGGCCAAGATGAGTTGCAACAACAGTTTCAGTGTCTCCATTCCCAGAAGATTGATCGGCGACAGTCACCTACCCTGAAGTCTAATTTCCATCATAGTTCGTGACACAAAGAAAATGTTTGCCAAGGCTGTAGAGCTTACGAATGGCGAGGATACGGGTTTCAGAAGACGATCAGGGACAAGAAGATGCGCCGCAAATTTATCTGCTTCTTTCTCGCGTGGATCGGAAGATAATCCACTGAACCGGAGCAATACGGGATACTTGTCTGGATTCCCCGAGAAAACATCCCGATGCATGATCCAATGGCCCAACTCATGGGCAATCGTGAAACTTTGCCGCCGCGGGGAATCTTCAGTATTTACGAACAATTTTCTGCTTTCAAAATCACAATAACCCGCAACCTTATCGGAATAAGGGCCAAAAGTGGCAAATACCACGTTGACTCCATTGTTCTCTGCAATTTCGAGAACCGGAATCGGTGGTGCCGAGTAATACACCGTTAGTTTGTCCGCTTCGCGCTTAGCCTTTTCTAGGTGGGGTTGTGCTTTTATATCGCGCTCCATAGCTGTAGAGATGATCTCTGCCAGTCAATAATACGCAATAAAATAATACGTCAAGAAGTTGTGTCATTTTGCCAACACGAAAGTTCGAATTTAGCAAAGATTAGAGTTTTCTCTATTATTGTACATCCATCATGAATGACCTTAAGTTTGGGGATCCTCGTCTATCTTGGAAAACTATTTGAATGCTTACACAACGGCTCTGGAAACAAATCATTCAAATTGATCTATGTTGGCGCATTCCCGGCTACTGGAACAGTATTCCAGGATCTTTGATGTACTCGTCTAATATGAGAATCGGCATGCTTTTGGAACTTGTAAAGAATAAGAGGGCGAACGTCAATTAAGCCTCAATAAACCTCCTTTGGTACGAAAATGCATTGGACAGGACTGCAGCCCGAGATGATTCGAAGTGAGCTCGCGGAAATCGTGGGCGAGCCACATGTGTCCACCGATGAATCTGATCGGCTTGTGTATTCCACGGACTGGTTTTGGCTGCCTCAGATGTGGCTTGATCGCGGGGAAACCCCGCGTAAGCCGGACTACATTGTGCGTCCAGGGAATGCGGAGGAGATTTCAGAGATTCTCAAAGTTGCCAACAGCTACCGCATTCCAGTCATTCCATGGGGAGGTGGATCCGGGTCTCAAGGCGGTGCCCTATCTGTATTTGGGGGTATTATTCTTGATACAAAACGGATGAACCGGATCATTGAGATTGACGAAAAGTCTCTCACGGTCACTGCAGAGGCGGGGATCAACGGTAAGCAATTGGAATGGGCGGTGAACGAGAAAGGGCTTATGCTCCCACACTACCCCGCATCGGCAAATTGTGCAACACTTGGGGGATATTTAGCTCCGCGTGGGACAGGGACCATCAGCAACAAGTATGGGAAGGCAGAAGACCTTGTGCTGCGTATGCAGGTGGTTTTACCTGACGGTCACATTTTACGTACACCGATTGTGCCGCAACATGCGGCCGGGCCTGACTTTTATCGTCTTTTCCTGGGATCCGAGGGCACGTTTGGAGTGATCACCGAAGCAACGATGCAACTGGACTATCTACCCAGCTGCCGCCTTCTTCGTGCGGTTCTCTTTGATGACTTGACGAAAGCACTCGAAGCCGGTCGCCAGATCATGACACGACGTCTAGATCCTTTTGTGATTCGTTTGTATGATCCTCGCTCAACCGCCTCTCGGGTGAAGAAAATCTTAGGGTATGAGCTTGAAGGTGCTTATATGGTCATTGGATTTGATGGTGATGAAGAGATCGCGGCTTTGCAGGAGCAGAAAGCGATGGAGATCATCAACAAATTCGGAGCGAGAGATCTCGGACGTGAGCCAGGAGAGGCCTGGTGGAATCAGCGATACGATTTTTATTATCCACCTCAAAGTCTCAAACTGCCCTGGATGTATGGGACCACGGAGACCGTGACCACCTATGATAAAATCGAAAAGCTTTACTTTGCTGAAAAGAAAGCGGTAGAAGAAGGATTCAAAGAATGGGATATCGACTTCATCGGTCATTTTTCTCACTGGTTTCACTGGGGGGTGATGGTTTACACACGGTTCATTATCCAGAATCCACCTGATGATGCTCGTGAAGCTGTAAAACTGCATAATCGGGTCTGGAATACAGCGATGACCGCAGTACTGGAAAACGGTGGAATGGTGAATGAGCATCACGGTGTCGGATTGAAGCTTTCCCGATTCATGCGCCGTCAGTATGGAGATGCGTGGCCACTATTGGAGAAGATCAAGAAATCGCTGGATCCAAACGGGATCATGAATCCCGGTAAAGTCGGATTTGGATATTAGTGGCCCCATGAATACTACCATCAGCGCCATAGAGAACTGTCGCTTCTGCCTGATGTGCAGGCATGTGGCTCCTGTAGGGCATGTAACACATAACGAATCCTTCACGCCTCACGGCATTGCTTTGGTTGCCTCCATGCAACGCCGTGGAAATCTTGCCTGGAACGCCAGCACCCTGGATGTCCTCTATGCGGAACCCGATGGAGGAAATTGCCGGGCTCATTGTGTCACCGATCAACCCTTGCCCGCTGCGATTGCTGCAATCCGCGCGGAAGTGGTGGCAGAGGGGCTCGCTCCTGCCGCGATCACACAGGTCCATGATCAGATCCTCAAAAATCATTCGACCTTTGGGAGCTACCAGCCTGCTACGTTACAAGGTGAATGGGGGCTTTTCGTAGGAGATGCAGGCTTCAATTTTGTTTCAAGCACCATGCAAGCAGCCCTCAGCCTGCTTGCTGCCTGTCAAATGGATGCTGTCCCTGTAGGCTGTGGGCTTGACAGCGGATTTATTCCCTGTTCTCTTGGATATCCCGATACGGCCCGCAGGCAGGCCGGGCTGTGCATAGATGAACTACAGGGGGCCGGTGTGAAGAAGTTATTGGTGCTTTCGCCTCAGGATCTTTTTGCCTTTCGCCAGATGTATGAGGAACGATTAGGACTGTCTTGGCCCAAAGAGATTGTTCTGATTGATCTGGTTGATTTTCTGGCGAATCAGGTCCAGGAAGGATGTCTCAGGATTAAGCCATTGACGGAAACCACGGAGAATCCCACTGCCTATGTGGATCCTACTCATGCCGTTCGGCTTCCTGCTCGCTTTGATAGTGCGCGCACGCTTTGCGAAGCCATTTTGGGGAATCCGCCGCTTGAGTTATTCTGGCGCCGTGAGCGTGCTCATCCGGTTGGAAGTACGGCAATCCAGTTTACCCGCCCTGATATTGGTCTTCAACTGACCGAATCGCGACTGGAGGATGCCAGGAGTCGAGGGGCAAAAACTCTGTTATGTGACGATCCTGCAACGCTCCACGAACTCCGCCTCCGAAATCAGCATCCTATACAGGTACAAAGCCTCTATGAAATGCTGCTTGCGCAATTAGTAGAGTCGTGATCATGAGCAAGACGGTCGTACTTATTGGTACGCTGGATACCAAAGGCCCCGAAATGGCTTACTTGCGTGATCGCCTACAAGCGTTAGGCCTATCCACCATTGTGATTGATTCTGGAATTCTTGGGGAGCCGCTGGACATCGTACCGGATATACCCCATGAAAAATCAGCAACCTACGCAGGATTCAGTCTTGAAGCCATGCGCTCGGCGGGTAGTCGGGGGAAGGCCGTTGCACTGATGCGGGAATCACTCAGGAACCTCATGTTGGAGTTGTATCGAAGCGGACGCCTTGATGCAGCGGTGAGCATGGGCGGCGCGGAAGGAGCAGTCATGGGGGCAGCGGCAATGATGGTTCTTCCCGTTGGTGTACCGAAAGTGCTGGTGTCCCCCATTGCCTCAGGACATCATTTTTTTGCACCACTGGTTGGTACACGCGACATGATGATTGTCCACTCAGTGGTGGATATTTTAGGGTTGAATCCTATCGCCTGCAGCGTTTTTGACAATGTAGCTGCAGCGCTGTATGGGATGGTTGTACATGGTCGTGGTCTTGCCAAACCCCAGGGACGCAATATTGCGATCACGATGCTGGGAAATACCACAACGGCTGTAATGGCTGCAAAGACCCGCCTGGAAAGTGCTGGATATGAAGCGGTGATTTTTCACTCCAACGGTGTGGGCGGTCCCGCCATGGAAGAGTTGGCGGCACAGAATCAGTTCGTCGGTGTGATTGACTTTACAACCAACGAGGTGTACGATCCACTTGTGGGAGGAATTCACGACGGTGGACCTGACCGATTAGAAGTGATCGGCCGCCTCGGGTTGCCACAAGTGGTCGTCCCGGGATGTATTGACTTCAGTGTCTGGAATGCGGGGACCGTACCGGACATGTTGCGTGATCGTCCTATGTATGACCATAATCCAGAATATGTACTGGTTCGAGCTTCCAGCGATGAAATGGCAGAACTGGGGAGAATCTTTGCTCGAAAACTCAATCCAGCCAAGGGACCCGTCAAAATGGCGATCCCTCTCCAGGGGTTATCGATTCCCAATGTGCCGGACGGCGTGTTTTGGGATCCCGATGCTGATGCCAGATTCATAGGCGAGCTAAAACAGCACTTACGTACGGACATTCCCATAGAACTCTACGAATGCCACGTGAATGACCCTGCTTTTGGGGAAGCCGTGGCAGATTTATTCATCCAACTGATTGAAACATAAATATCATGATCGCATCATCACGGAACGACCTTAGCCATCTACCTAAACTCACCGACGGAGACGATGACTTTCGGGCACAATTTCTGTCGTGGGATTTAGGAGACCTGACCATGACGGATATCAGGAATTATCTCCAACACAAGGATATCATTCTAGTCCCGGTGGCAAGTCTGGAGCAGCATGGGCCCCATTTGCCCCTCTATACGGACACCATCACTGCTGTACATATCTCTCAGCGAGTCGCTCAATTGATTGGCATCGTGCATGCCCCGCCTATCTGGATGGGGTACTCACCGCAGCACATGCATGAGCCAGGTGAGGGGCGTGGTACCATTACGGTACGAAGTACTACGCTTTTGGCCGTCATGCATGATGTTGCTCGCAGTTTGATCCATCACGGATTTAACCGGATCATTTTCATCAATGGTCATGGCTCAAATATCAAGGTAGTGGATCCGGTCCTAAGAAAACTCCGCTACGAAACAGGAGCCCTGATCAGCTTTGTAAAGCCATATATGGAGCGATATACCGGCATACTGGAGGGGCTCATGGAGAACCCGTCCGAGGAGACACCGGGTTGGCATGCCAGTGAATTGGAGACTGCGCAGGACTTGGCATGGAACGAAGATTTGGTTCGAATGGAGAGAGCTGCATACACCAAGGCTCATATTCCTGATTTTCTGCCACGCTCGTTCGCCAAGAAGGATGGAATGCCTGATGTGGAGTTCGAGGGCTACACGTATTTCAACTTTCCCATGGATCACCATGAGTTTATTGAAAGCGGAGTTATTGGCAATCCGCTGCGTGCGACCAAAGAAAAGGGGGAAGAAGCGTTTCGGCGCTTATCCGAGCATGTGGCCCGCGGCATTTTAGAACTCATGAATGTCCCGGTAACGGTCCACAACCGCGAGTTTGTAGATCGGGTAATGTGACAGGTTGTCAGACGAGCGTGAGCCGATCAGATCAGTGGGAGTAAGGTTTCGGCAGAGCGTCGAACATGCATCTCGTAGAAGTCGGTGCTGAAGACACTGCTGCCGTGATCCTCCAAAAACTTGCGCTCGGAGTCCGAGATTCCTTCCGGGTTCAAGTCAACGCTGCCTGGAAATCGGTTGGCCGGTGTTCGATCAAGAGGAGGGCAAAATTCGACAGAAAGAGCACCATCGTAGCCGACATCCTTGAGCGCTTTAATGATTGCTGACCAGTCGAACGATCCCATACCACAGGCCATTCGGTTATTGTCTGCAACATGAAAATTCACCAGGCGACTGCCTGCTTCATAAATTGCACCGATTGGATCATCTTCTTCCAGATTCATATGAAAGATGTCCAGGCAAACGCCACAATCCGGGGCCACAGCTTCCGCGAGGGCCAATGCCTGAGCCCCACGATTGACGAAGTAGGTTTCGAATCGGTTGATCGGCTCAATGCCAATTTTCACGTTACATTCGCGGCCACAGGCGTTGATTTCTTTCAGCGCGGCAACGCACCAGTCCCACTCGTTTTCCGGCGTTGAATCCGGGACAACTTTGCCGACGGTGCCAGGGACCACCGAAATCACTTCTCCACCCAGTGCACCCACCATTCGGATACAGTCCTTCACATAGGTCACGGACTTTGCACGCTGATCTTCGTCTTTCGCGAGCAGGTTGCGCTCATCCAGCATCAAGGTCACACTTCCCCAACACCGCACCCCATGATCATCCAGAAGTTTCTTGACCTGATTTGGATCATATTTATAGGGTTCACCCTGGATTTCCAGAGCTTTATACCCATACTTGACCAATCGCTTAACGGTCACTTCAAGCGGTTCTACTTTCATCCAGTTATGAATTGCAAGGTACATTTGGTTTTAGGCAGAAAGGAAGGGGTTTTCTGAAATATAATCTCTTCTGAGATACCAAGGCCGTGGATCACCCTGAAATCAAAACTATAATTCCCACATTCCTGATCCTTGCAAGGGTATTTCAGATTCCCATCTACAATCGTAAATGGCCATGTTTGATATCAAGGGTAACAGTATTTGAAAGGATTTGCGCAAAAATCTGCTATTTCTGCATAGAACTGTTCCCGGATCTAGGGGTAATGTAATACCCTATCCTATAAGTGCACCACCATCATTTTCGCATTCAATAGCCATCCAGCACAGTAGCTTGATATCATGTGGCTCTATGAGAGGCAGAGGTTCAGGAGGCTGACTTGGCTCTAAGCCCGTATCCAGAGTATATTCCACGAGTTCATGTGATAGGGTATATCTCTCCGATCGATCGGGATCTTCCTTGGACTTAAACCGGGCTCGAAGTTCGTTCTGCTCACGACGTGGCCAAGGCGATTCCAGAATGTCAAGTGCCTTTCTTGTGTGATCCGAGTTTATATCTCGCGGAGGGAATTCACGAATGAATTCGGCAACCTGCTGATTGATACGATCCACTTTGGGTTGTAGATTAGCCGGATCTGTCTCGTGCATCCAGTGTTCCAGAATGTGAGACTGAGCAACATTCCAGAAGTCATATACATGCTCATGAAATCCATCTGGGTACCAGATTGGAGTATTTTCTTCACATTCAATCATGCGCAGGCATGTCCCCATCTCATGAATGATGGATTCTGTTCCATCGGCTGGTTTCCAGTCGGGAGTTGCCGGAATGAAGCGTAGGTAAGTGCGTTCATAGTCTGAATCATGTCCTACGATCGCGCAAAAAAACAAACCACGCTCTTTACCCTTTCTCATGCCTGAGCCAGTCTTCCATGGCAGCTTTGCAATCTCGTCCCCCAACTCTCCGTGAGCCTTGCGTAGCGTTTGTCGATATTCTTCGCCGGTCTGGGTAGCGGCCACTGTCCCTCCACGCTCAAAGAGGGAAGGATCTTCGCGCAGCAGTTTTTCGATTTCCTGACGCGTTTCGGTGAAAACCTGCTCTCCATGTGCACTCTCTTCCAAGGGTGCTGCTACCCCTACGCTCGCTGCTGCCATTGCCAGTTTACCCAGGATCCGTGATTCCAGGTTTAGAAGCTCATCAAGCCGATCGGTCGGGAAGATGGTTCGCAGGAATACCCGTTTGTGTGGACTGTTAATTCGGTCGATGCGACCATGTCGCTGTACCAGTCGCATCGGATTCCACGGAACGTCATAGTTAATAATATGACGGCATTGCTGCAGATTTACGCCCTCGGCCAATATGTCTGTGGTAATCATGATATCATATCGGTCAGTATCTGCACCAGACCTTGCCTGCATTGAAACAGGAGCAAACCCTGTGACAGCCTTTTCCTTGGAAATTCCGCCGAATTTCTGCGAGCCACTCACGGCGACAAGCCGGTTCTGATAAGATGCAAGTTCAGGACGTTTTTCAATCTCCTGTGTGAGAAAATCCCAAATCCATTTAACGGTATCTGCAAAGGAAGAGAAGATCAGTACTTTTCGTTTCTGAGCTTCGTCAATGGCATCGGATGCCTCGTACTCGGCCTGTGTAGCGATTTCGCAAAGCACATCTGACAATGCCTTGAGCTTGGCATCTCCTTGATTGGAGATGGATGATGCGGAGTCTTCTAAACTCTGCAGCAGATCCCGGTCATGCGACACATCATTTTTTAGGCGCGTGGTATCAAAGTCTCTGGCATCAGTAACATCGTCGGAATACTTCTCTAAAAGCTCTTCAAAGAGGCTTTCGTCATCCCCCGAAACTTCCTGATCCCGCAGGAAATCCGTAGTCACAACATGCCCTTTTTCCAGAGCTTCAAGAAACTGATCGTGTTGCCGAATCATTTTTTGTACGGTTTTCCTGAAGGCAAAGCAGGAAGATTCAAATCGTTTCAGCAGCCCTGAGCGCAGTAGCCCAGTCATTGCGCGCACACGGCCATTTTCCTCGGGGTCCAATGCTTCAATCCGATACGCATCTGGCATGTAGCGGGCGAACAGGATATTTCTGTTTCCATTGGAATCCAGACATTCCTCCAGTTGGTCAAAAAACCCAGGCAATTGATCTTCCAATGCGTAGCGGACTGTGATGGCTTCGGGTTTGGGAAACACGATGGCTCTCGGAGTTCCGTCTGTTCCTTTGATGGTATCACCGGAGTAGTGTTTTTTTACAAACTGGCGTGTCCGTTTGACCGTGGTTGCATCAATAATCGGATAGAGTACATCGGGGCTGAGACCTGTGGGATCCGTCTGCATGGCTTCCATGAAGCGCTGTCGAATTGACAGGATTCCCCGGTCGGCGAGGTGGGCATCTTGTCGGACGAAAAAATGGATTAGGTAGTATAGATCCCAGAGCGAATTGTTAACGGGGGTTGCAGTGAGTAGAAGTAGGTGTCGTTTTTGACCAAATAGCAGGCGGCGCAGAGCAGCAGCTCGGCTTGGAGTATTGGGATTGCGGTAATTGTGGGCCTCGTCGACAATGATGAGTTGATATTCTTCTAGACGCCGTCGCAGATGGTTACCAGACGCATTGGGACGTTGCTGATCTCGTAATTGCTGATCACTTGCCAACTGTTCAAAGGATACGCACTCAATAGCACGTGATATTTCGTAATCGCTTAAAAATTGCCGCCACGTACTATCACGCAGTGCGGCAGGGCAAATTAATAGTGCACGCTGGCGGCGAGCGCTGTAAATTTGCAGGATGTCTCCAGCGATGAATGTTTTGCCAAGGCCAACCTCATCGGCCACAATCACGCCGCCCCTTTCACGGATCAGGCGGAGTGCACGAGCGACCCCGTGTTTCTGAAAGGTTGTCAGCGGAAGGTTGTCATTCTCCTGAATTTCTTCCTCCACCTCTTTGCCGTAGAGTTGCCATAGAACCCGAAGGAAAATACTCCAAGGAGTTCGTGTTTCAAAAACCACCTCATAGATCTCAGCCAGATTGTATGGTTCCGCTTCCTCCCAGAGATCATCAAACCATTGTTTGGCTTCATGGAGAATAGCGGGATCAAAGCAGCCCAAATTCAGCTCAAGATTTTGAGTGAGCCCGGCTCGGGTCAAGTTCGACGAGCCGGCGATGATCCCTCCGTCTCCATGAGATCTATGGATGTAAGCTTTGGCATGCAGGAAAGACTTTGTATATCGTCGAACCTGCATATTGCCGCGGCGAAGGACGGTAATCAGTGCCTCTAGTGCTGCGCGGCTGGTTTGATTGAATGGTAATTGGTCTCGATCATATGCGAGATTTTTCACTTGCTTATTCCAAGCCGTATGAATGCGCCGCTGCTCATGGTCTCTGGGAGTTTCGTTGAGTCGTTTTGGGTCGGGGATCGGAAGACCACTGGGATCGGCTCCAAGCAATAGCCGAACATCGGAAATACCTTCTAGATGGTCAGCGATGTATTTGAATCCTGCCGGACTGAAAAAGGCCGTTGCGATACGCAGTTCATCGGGGATCTGATCTGTCTGCGTGGAATCAGGACTTTGTAGAGTATTTGCCAGTGCCCGGGCGAGCGTATTCCCGTTTTGGTTGTCAATAAAGGCGAGGTCTCTATCCATTATCGGGTTTCCATACAAACCGGGCGTTCTCCTGGCGCAGCATCTCAAATGGGGTAATACATTCCACTTCCAGCTTTTGGCACACAGAGGGGATCTTTATTCGACCCTTTCGAGATATGACCCCTTCGAGAGTCACAACCTTGAAACTATTCGACAAGGCATACGCTATCAGGTGAGCGTCTGCGGTGTCTGAGAATTCATCAATGTCAGATAGCCTATGGTTTTCATTCTTCAAGTGGCCTGTGACGCATTGCAGGTGGTAATCAAAATCTTTGGGAGATCCAAGAAAGAGCCCTTCTTTATGATCACGCGCCCATCCGGTAAGCTGATCTTCCTGACGACAGATTTCCTCATACACCTTATATATACTGAAGACTCGCCCCTCTGTATTAGCATGGACCAACCAATCCCAGAATCCAGGGTGAAAATCGAAGCTGTAGTAGAATTTTTTCGCACTAATGAAGACATTCGTATCCAAGAGATACATTGCTCAATTTCCCCCTCTAAGACTTTCCGCAAATGCATCCAGAGTAGATGTCTTTTTGATCCCTAGATAATGAAACGCCTCCGTAAATAATGTCTGGCCAGCGAGTGTACTGTCCACAAGTGCTTCACTGAACCGCCGGCCAACGCGGGTCTTGAGTGTTGCATGAAAATTGCCGCCTCCACTTCCTCGTTTTGGCTTGATCTGATCTAACTGGTAACGATATTGATTCGTGAACTCGTTGCGTTGCAGCGCTCCAATGTTAAGGAGGCGGCGAAGCACGACAAGCGTGCTTACTTTGTATTGACGTGCCAGTCGCTGGAGTTCATCAGACAGGCCAGTATTCTCCCGAAATTTTTCACGCAGTGATACCGCGGGAACAAGTAGTTCGGCCGCCACCTCATTACACCAACGCTCGGTGACGTGTAGGGGAAACGAATCGGGAGTCACATTGGATAGGCTGGATTCACCCAGCCAAATATGCGCGAGTTCGTGTGCAAGCGTGAAAATCTGTGCTGCTTTGGTATCCGCACCGTTGATGAATACGAGGGGTGCAAGGTCATCTGCCAGAGCAAAACCACGAAACTCCTGGGGATCAAGTTTTCGATGTGGGTTGTTCCCGACAACGCCACTGATCATGACAAGGATGCCCAAATCATCGGCTTGGTCAATAAAGTAGCGCAACGCATGTGTCCAGCTTGGTAAGTCCTTACGCTCTTCCATGCCAAAACCCAAGGTAGTTTGAATCTCCTTTGCCGTAGTTTCAACGTCACTTTCCACCGTAGCGGAGCCCACAAATGAAAGCGGCTCTTCGCCCTCGATCAATGCAAAGGTTTGATACCAGTCCTGGCGTTGTTGACACAGATAGATGGTGTCCAAAAGATTGGCACTGGGCCGCAAAATTTTCCGATCTCCCGCTGTACGCAAATCCTGAATGGGCATTTTCTCTTCCATCGGTTCTGACATGAAGAGGGCTAAAGTAGGAACATGTGTAAATCTGGCGAAATCCTCCATCTGCTTGAGTGTTGGCTTCAGGGTGCCACTTTCCCATTCGTCATACTTCGGAAACCGTTCGCGCAGTTTTTCTGGATCTACTTGTCCGCGTTTGCATGCCCATTGCAGGAGTGCGGGTTTCACGTTCATACGTGGAGTCATTGTTTATTCATCCAAGCCCGATAGTGATACAATACGCCGGACAGCCGTGTTTCGAAATCCCAACCTTCGTGGAAGGTTTCAAAGATGTGAGTAAGCTGCGATTCGCTGAGTCCGTACAGATGAGCTACAACTGCATCCAGTTCGTGAATGTGATCTCGCTTTTCGGCTTCGTCCAGGGGACCATAGGTGACACCCACCTTTTTCGCCCATTCGTCAAAGCGATCATCCGGGCAGGCCAGTCGCCCCGCGAGATTAACGACGCGTTGCCATAGAATGCTTTCACGAGAAGGGCGCGGAATCGGGAATGGGTTGATAACGAAAAAGTTGACATGCAACTCGACAAAGCGTCGCGCATACCAATCAAGCGGGATAGAAGAAAGAACTCCGAGTAGGAACGCCTGGTCTTTTTCGGTTCCTTCGGGCCATAGAAAGTATGGAGCCGCATTGGTTATGAACACCTTCGGTGGGATGAGGCAGGCAATGACGGTGCGTTGATTTGTCCGGTTTGTAACATCCCTGAAGGCAACTCGCGGCCGATAGCAGGGTAAGGTCTCGGGGTATCGAAGATGTTGTGGGGGAAACTCGCTATGTGCGCTCCGGAGATTGTTCTTTGCGCGCCCGCGTTTAGACTGTAAATATTTCAGAACAGGTTCTGGGTCAGCCCAGGCATAATACTTGTCCGTATCCGGTGTCCATAGATCAAAAGATGCCCCCTTGTACACCGGCCAGAATTCCTTGGGGCAATCTTCGCTCTTTAGGTTCATGAGATACTTCTGATTGGTGGCATGCAGTTCCGTATCTGGCCGCGCTCTCCACGTTCCCTCTTTTTTCAGATCCAATCGCGGAGATTTTCTTAGCTGAGAGAAAACCTTAACCGAATCTGCTTTTGGTAAGAGAGGAAGGGAAACTGTATCGTTCCAGTTCTTGACCTCTTCAGGAGTAAAGGATTCAGGCCTGCTGGTTGTATCTGCCTTGAACTCAGCCAGCGAGGTATAAGGGCCTCGTAGAATGATGGACTCCCCTTCAGGTTTCCCGTGTTGTGCACTTACAAGTGCAATGGTATATCTGTGTTCAGCTTTATCAAATACCCAACCTGCACGATTAGTCAGCGTGGCAACGTCCACACTTGCTGACCCGGCAAACATCACCTTGCGAAAAACCATTGAGCCCTTGGCAGCAAGAGCACTCCGTGGCAACACAACACCAATATATCCCCCATCTGCACTGGATAAATACCAAAAACGCCAACAGAACGCCTTATAGAGATCTGGATCTCCAGTACCCATCCCGGGATAAGCACCACTCACAAGTGCTTTGCGCAGGTTTTCCATTTCCTCCAGTTCGCGCTCATAGAGCGCAACTAGGTCGGGGCGCTCTTTCCGCAGACGCTTCTTTTCAGCCTCTTGTCTTTGCTGTGACATGCCGCGCAATCCCGGAAAGTGTCTTGCCCAGAAGGCGTCTTCTTCAACCACGGTTTCTTGCCATGGAGGATTGCCGAGGATCACATCGAAACCTGGTCTTTCCCGAAGAAATACCTCTGGAAAGGCAACAGGAAAATGGACCGCCGAAAGAGTTTGTAGGGTTTCCTTGCTCGTATTCTGTGCCTCCTTCATTTTGCGAGCTCTTACATCCTTTGGAGGATCTGGGAATTCATCCCAATCCTCAAGTGTGGCTGTGATTACGGAGTCGTTACTAATCGGAGCAGCAGTGAGAAGGTCACATAGAATTTTCGTACTCTGAACCGATTCTCGAACATCTTTCTGTGCTTCGCGTGCTTCCTTAACATCATCCAGAGAGGCATCATTACTGTTGGCAAGACGACGAAGCGGCTTCTTTGCATTACCGAGGAGCTTCTCCGTATCAAGCGTGAAAAGTGGCCGTGAAAGTTTTTTGTATGTGTCTCGTATCTCGGCAATACTTTCCATACCCACCAGTGCATTCCCATGAATCAACGTCCGGTCAAGAAAAGACAATGGCAATCCAGGCACGAACGTGTGGATCCATACGGCGAGCCGTGCAAGTTGAACGGCAAGTGGGTTGATATCTACGCCATAGATGCACCGCCGCGCAATCAGTCGTCGAAGCAGTTGACTATCTTCGATGGAATCACCGACACTGGTCTCACTCAGCTGCTTCATTGCTATGGAACGTAGTTCCGCCAATTCATTCATAACTCCCGGTAGGTTGCGCTGCGATTGAGCGAGATAGTCCACCATCTGTTGCTCCATCAGATCAATGGCGCTGATCAGAAAATGACCCGACCCCATCGCAATATCCGCAACACGAAAATCAAAAAACGCCTCACTGGCATCCGTATCGTCCAGCTTGTCAAGTCGTGCAAAGTGATCCTTCAGTGCCGGCTTGAGTGCTCCTTCTAGAAGATGATCCACCGCAAACGATTTCGTATAGTAACTGCCGGACGATTTCCGTGCTCCAGAACGATTGTGCAAATAGACCTCGCCTTTGCGTACAACCGGTTCTTCTCCATCCTTCGCAGGTACGTAGACCTCAGTTTTTAGCACAAGATCCATGTCGGCCCTTGCCAGGCCGGATTCAAGCAAACCCTCATAGATAGTGCCAAACTCGCGCACACCGAGTGAGCGAAAATCAACCGGTCCAGGTACGCCTTCTGGGGTCTGGATCACAAGCAGATCGCGCAAAGCAACTTCAAAGCAGTCGTTGGGCAGCATGATTTCCGACAATGCAGCACCTGCTTTTGAAATTTCCCCATCATCCTGAAACAGCGCACCACCGTACGCTGGCACCCCCCATTCCACATTGCCCCGAGCTACAGCCTGCCAGAGATCCACGGTTTCCCGCCAGTGCGTGGATCCTTTAGCAATTGGTGTTTCATTTCTGACTGCATCAGCCAGTTCCTGTGCCTTTTCCTTTAGGGATCGGCGGCGGTAGGCATCGTTATGCCCATAAGGAAGCAGGTCCCGGTCTTCCGCATAGGCAATGAACAGAAGACGAAACAGCACGGTTAGGGCCATTTCGTAGGTTAGAGTGAGTTCTTCAGGATCTGGTGCGGTGATTCCGCGAGCCTGTGCAATTCCTTGAGCCAGCGTGGGGACTACACGCTCGTAGATGCGTTCTCGTAGACGTTTGGCGAGATCCCCTGCAAAGCGGGTTGATCCTTCCAAAAGCTTATAAAGACTACCGTTGGGTGCCAGCGCCTCGGCCGAGTAGAGGAGCCACAAATAATGCAGTTGCTCATCAGAAATCAGCCAGGGTTGGCATTCAATGTAGGTTTCTGTACGTCCCCGCCGACCCACACCCACATTTATATCTGTGGTGTAGAGGCGAATTCGGTTTCCCTGGGTAAAGATGATCCATTTGAGATCTTCGTTGTCTGCCTTTCTGAATGCGTAGCTGACAGGGGAAAGATCGTTAAAACGCTGCTCTTTGTGCTCTACAGACTCTTTCTCATGCAGCATGACGGCAAGTGCCGTTTTGCGGTCGTTACTTCGCAGCACGCTCGTTAGATTGTCCAGAGGCTCAATGGAAAATCCCAGTGCCATCAGTAGATCAGCCCCTTGCTTTCCCAAAGCAGCATTTGCTTTTTTTCGCGCATGTTGGAGATCTGATCGTTTGGGAACGCCATGCTCCAATTCATGCAATGCCAGCAAGCCTTCATTTCTGAGTCCAGGTAGTGTAGTTCGAAATGAAGATTTGGTTTGATCAAACAGGCGACGGGCAGATTCTCGGTCGGGTTGATCCAGCAGCTCACGGCACAGCCGTTCAACTTGGCCTGGATCCATATCAGGATAGATGGGCGGCATGTCACCTGCAGGACCACACAGGGATGCCTGATCCGAATGCAGAATGACCAAGAGTAGGGGGGCTGCTCGATTTGCTTTTCGGGCTTTCCACACCCTCCTGATCTCCCCGTCACTGGGTCTATTGATTGCATGTGCAACCGTAATTTCCATGGCCGGGGACCCCTTGCCAATGAAAAGCCCGGCTGGACGGAGGTGAGAACTCCCGACAGGCGACCAAGGTCGTTTGGTTAAATCGGAAAGGAATCCTGTTTCCCCTTTCATGGTGACCTCAAAGAGCAATTGATGTTCATTTTGGTGAGTAATCCACCCTTTTTTCTTGTGTATTGGTCTCTATACAAGGAATCGGAACGGTCGTTAAGATAAACCATGAAGGTTACATACTGCCATGGGAGGGCATTATCGCGTGATTCACCATGTGAACCCTCACAGTTTCATCATAGATGTTCGGCTTTCGAAATGCCTCATGAGTATTGCACGGTTGGAGCCGGGGCGCGTAAGGTATGAAGCATACGGCTGACAGACAGAAATCGACTACGGCTGAGGGTATATTCTATCTGCTCGTTGATAGAGTTATTGATTCCGAGGAGCAATGCCTTTGAGCATCCGAACACAAAAGGCACGCTTTCTGTCCAGCACATGCTTAAAAAAGCCACCCACCGTTAAGCGGGAATCCCAAGGAACTGTTGATGTATCTTTACTCGGCGAATACTTCTCATGTTAGCCGATCTCTTAGCTTTTTGAGATCAGTTTTGTTAGGGGACCAAGGTCACTCACGAATAGAGGTGCGAATTTATGAAGTTCTTGTAGTAAGGCCCAATCACGCTATCTGGAATATGATTTTCTCCGTGAAATCCTAGTGTTTCTAATCCGCGAGCACGGCATTGATCCCACGGCCCCCCGGGTTCATGAGTTAAGTCAATTAACGCGCCTCCTCCAAAGCCAGCGTAAATTTCATAAATCCATTCAAGGTGACGGGTAGTCTTCTTGTTTTCCTGCATAAATGCGTCAACATTTACGGAGAGGACTTCGTCATATCTGGACGGATCATCCTTATTAAATTGATAACGTGTTTTTATCTTATCAAGCGTAACCAGGTTGTTACCAAAGGGCTTGAGAGTATAATATATACCCACTACTACGGGGCCGTATCTCCACGCCTGAACCTGTTTTGGGCTGTTATCAAACAGCGGGCGATCCAGTAGTCCCAAAGTCCAGCCGTGTAAAATGTATGCCAACTTGTTCACCTGTAGTGGAGTCAGCCCCTGACTGTCGTTTTTGATCGCCCTTTGGAGTAAGAAGGATATCGTAAAGGCTTCTGAGGCTATCGGTTTGGCAAAATTCATGGACATTATAGAAAATTGTCGGTTAGCCTGAGCATTAAATTATTACCTCAATTTCACAAGGAAGTGCACGAAAACATTGGATGTGTTCCTGCGCGTGGCATCTTGTATGTGATACCTTGCATTTCGTCTATCATTCAAAAAAATCTTTTCCCTCACGACAGAATTCCCCGAATTATTCTGCCACCCACATCTGTGAGCCGAATATCGCGCCCGCTGAACCGGTAAGTCAAATGTTCATGCTCCAGTCCCAATAGATACAGCATCGTTGCATGCAGATCGTGGATTGTGGTCCGCTTATCAATCACCCGATAACCATACTCATCGGTCGTTCCATATACTGTACCTCCTTTGATCCCCGCTCCAGCGAGCCAAATGCTGAATGCCGATGGATTATGGTCCCGCCCGTTTGTGCCCTGCGCGAAAGGTGTCCGCCCAAATTCTCCTGCCCAGACGACGAGTGTATCCTCGAACAGGCCGCGACCTTTCAGGTCTCTGATTAAACCTGCGATGGGTTGATCCACCGCATGAGCATTCAGTTCATGTCCTTCCTTGAGATTCGAATGCTGATCCCACCTGTCCGCAGCGACATTGGGGCAGGTGAGTTCAATAAACCGAACACCACGCTCAACCAAGCGTCTCGCAAGTAGGCATTCAGTAGCATAAATACGTGTATTGGGATCAGGCGAATCCATCCCGTACAGCTTCTTCGTCGCGTCCGTTTCACCAGAGAGATCCGTCAATTCGGGAACCGAGGCCTGCATCCGGTAGGCCAGTTCATAATTTGTGATGGCTGACTCCACATGATCGGCATGACTAATACGGCCAAGCAAATGCTTGTCGGTTCGACTCATGAGGTTCAGCTTTCTGCGTTGCAGATCGGATGTTGGTTCCTGCGGCTCAATGTTCGGAAGCGGCATGTCACCAGCCCTAAAAATCGATCCCTGGTACGAGGCAGGCAAAAACCCGCTGTTGAAATTATCCAGTCCTCCAGGTGGGATCAATCCACCATCAAGGACTACATACCCCGGCAGGTCATGATTTTCGCTGCCAAGCCCATAATTGATCCAGGCCCCCATTGAGGGGCGGCCCTGAATTCCAATTCCCGTATGAAGGAAATAATTCGCATTCGTGTGCTCAGGGAAGTCTGCCACCATGGATCGGACGACCGCAAGGTCGTCCACACACTGGCCAACATGAGGAAACAGATCGCTTACCTCCATGCCACTCTCCCCATAGCGCCGAAAATCCCATGGGCTTTGCAGAATCTTGCCGATACTGTTGAACTGCGTGGCATCAACCGAAAATTTATCATACGGATTCTCGCCATTTTCCCTGGCAAGACGCGGTTTCGGGTCAAAGCTGTCAACCTGCGATACGCCTCCGTCCATGTACAGGAAGATGATGCTTCGTGCCTTTGGAATCAATCCCCCTGGTCTGGGATGCAACGGATTCGTTTCAGATGGGGCAACCTGCGCAACCATGTTGCCAAAGGCTGAACTTCCCATCAGCCCCAGAAGAGCTACACCACCAAAGCCATTCCGGCACATGGTCAGCATTTCTCGACGTGTCATCCGACAGGTCAACCGGTGTGGACCACTCATTAGATCAGGTAGATAAATTCCTTTTGATTAAAAATCACATGGCAATATGCCGACCAAATCTCTACGGAAGATATCAGTTCCCCCGGTTTCAAACCAAGTTCCTCCGCCTCGGTGTTAAGAAAGGACTGTGCTTCCGTTAACTCGTCCAGTTCTGGAAGCCGTGCAAATGCCTTTAGGTAAATATGCTCAATTCTGTCCTTAATATCAACATGGGATTGTCCCACCAAGAGCTCTCCCCAATGTTTAGCCTGCTTAGCGATGAATATATCGTTGAGCATCGTAAGAGATTGCGCAGGTACATTGCTGGAATTGCGAGCACCAAAAGTGGAGAATGGAATGGGCATATCAAAGGAGAGCATCATCGGCGAGAGAAAATTTCGGCGGATCGCAATGTAAAGACTTCGACGACCATCTCCATCCAACGGGCCATTAGTGGAAGGGCGGCCCCGCCCCTTCATGAACTCGGTCAAGTGAATGGGTACCGGGGGGCCGTACATCGTCGGGTTCAACTGCCCGGATATTGCCAAAATCCCGTCACGAATTGCTTCCGCCTCTAATCTTCGCACAGGATAGTGAGACAGAAGCAGATTGGTCGGGTCCAACTCAAGGATGCCCGCGGGCGCTTCTGAAGAACGCTGAAACGCATCAGAAAGGAGAATTTCTCGGAGGACCGATTTGATGGACCATCCAGACTCCACAAAGCGCAGCGCCAAATCGTCCAACAACGCTGGATGTGTCGGCAGACTTCCCTGGGCTCCAAAATTGTCGACCGTTTCGACGACACCTCTGCCGAATGCATGATGCCATAACCGATTCACCATGACGCGTGCAGTCAAGGGATTCGAAGGATCTATGATTACTTGCGCAAGCTCCAGTCGCCCACTGGGTGTCTCGGTAAAAGGAGTGCCTGTTGAATCCAGTGCGGTAAAGAATCGGTGCGGAACGGGCTCGCCATCTGGAGTTTTGTAGTTACCGCGTCCGAAAACGGCACTGGTCACCCGATCCCCTTCCGTCATGCCAATAAAAAATTCTGCAGGGGGCAGGAGCTGTTTGATTTGCCATTTTCGGCGAATCGGCTCATGGATCTGAGGACGTTGGAGATCTCCAGATTCCAAGGCCTGGTTGATTGCCGCAATCTGCGCCGGGCTGGCCTTTTCTGCTGCCCAGGCATGAATTGAAGGTCCGAGAGCAGCTTCATCACGCTCTTGGTGTGGCAGATCAAAGGCGGCACTATCGTGTGCCAGAGCATAGGCAATCTCAAAATAGGACGAATCGTGGATGGTGAGCATATGCTGATCGGTCACGAAGCGGTTTTTATCGTAGGTCCCGACCAGTAACTCTAGATACGCTTTGTGACCCTTCCATAAACTCACATCGAATTGGTAGGGGGCGAGTGCGTCACTGCTGAGCTCCTGATCAAGGGCTCCATGGATCGGTGCACGGATCAGTTGGAAGTTGTCAATCACCAGCCGCAGAGAGGATTTGTATCCTTTGGCCATGACTGTAATGGAGTCATGGACGAGCGTAAAGGTGGGGGAGCGAAGCGCACCGGGAAGTCCCTCCGAGATCTGCCGACTGCTTGCTACGCGTTCAGTGAGTCGCAGGAAATGCTCTCCCTCGATGAAGGGGGTACCGTAAAGAGGCGCACCATCGAACGCAACCCCATCGGCAATCCACCCACTCAGCGTCCCACCACGGAAATCCCCCAACACTTTCCAGACCCCGGTGGTGTCCTGTACAGTTGGCGAACGAGGGATCATTCGACTGGCCGCAACGGCTGGTGTTGTTCTTAGCGATGATTGCCATGTGCTGGCTATATCTGAACGGAAGGTTTGATTGAGACGAACGAGATCCTCTACGACTTCCAGGTAGTCGTCCGAGAGGATGGGGACAGGGGTAAAGCGTGCACTCTCAACGATGCCATAGAGTGAATAGTAGTCGCGGGTTGGGATCGGATCAAACTTGTGATCATGGCAGCGGGCACAGGCAACGGTTAAGCCCTGAAATGTTTTCGTCGTCACATCAATGATGTTATCAATGCGGTCCGCCTCATCAATGCGCGTATCAACAGGGCTATGCTTTCCTTCCCCAAGCGCGAAATATGCCGTCCCGATCACCGACTCATTGAACCCATTGTTAGGGTTACGCCTGGGCTGCTTCAGAACATCCCCGGCAAGATGCTCCAGAACAAGCTGGTCATAGGGGACATCTTCATTGAATGCCCGGATGAGGTAGTCACGGTATTGCCACGCTCCCTGAATCGTAAAATCGAATTCGTGCCCTTTCGATTCCGAGTACCGGACGAGATCCATCCAGTGGCGTGCCCAGCGTTCTCCGTATGCAGCAGAAGCGAGTAGGCTGTCTACAACCCGTGCATAGGCATTGGGAGAGTCATCCCGCTCAAATGCCCGAACCGCGTCGGGTGAGGGGGGAAGTCCGGTCAGTACATAAGAAGCACGTCGAATCAAACTGGCTCGGGATGCCGGGTTTGCGGCCGTGATCCCTTTTACTGCAATCCGTTCTTGCAACAGATCATCAATGGAACGCTGACCTTCCGACCTCTGTGGTGGAATCAGTGCCCAGTGGGTTTTGTACTGTGCTCCCTGATCAATCCATTTAGAGATGAGCGCAATCTCGTATTCAGTGAGCACCTTGTTGATCTGGGGAGGTGGCATTCGCTCTTCGGGATCATCCGCCCGAACGCGATGAATGAGTAGACTGCGTTTTGCGCTCCCCGGAACAATCGCCCGCCCGCCAGGGCGCTTGGCTGTCGCTCCGGCATAGGTGTCAAGGCGAAGGTCAGCTTCCCGTGTGCTGATGTCGGGACCATGACACACATAACAGGAGTTCGAGAGGATAGGGCGGATATGGTAGTTGAAATCCACCTGATCCGGCAACGTCGGATCCGACCTTGAGCATCCCAGCAGTGAGATCCCCAATCCGAAGATGATCCAAACAATACGATGGCAGATCAGTGAACCCTTCATGAACATAAGCTAATCCAACTGCCTTAAATTAAGATAGAATTTGTTAGCCTTTTTCGTACTCCCGAGAGCACACTATGGATCTTAGACTTTTATTCATCCTTCTTTTGGCAATCTTAATGGTTGCCTGCAGTGAAAATGCAGTTACAGAAGAGCCTGAGGAACCTAAAACGTACACTGCATTACGCTCTGTGGCTCCCTTCCCGGTGGGTGTTGCAATTCAGGCGGGTCGATTAGGTTCTGCCCGCCACTCACAACTTGTCCGCACCGTTTTCAATAGTGTGACTGCTGAGTATGAAATGAAGATGAGACACCTGACCAGTTCTTCAGGAAGCTATATCTGGACGCATGTAGATCAGTTGGTTGCCTTTGCCAAGGAACATGATATGCAGGTTCATGGGCATGCATTGGTATGGCATCAGTCTACACCATCCTGGCTGGAAAACTTCAGCGGAACCGATATGGAATTTGAGGATGCGGTAAAAGACTATATCACTACGGTTGTCCAGCGCTACCAGGAGGATGTTATAAGTTGGGATGTGATTAACGAGGCGTTTGAAGATAGATCAGGTGAGTTGCGGAATTCTGTGTTTCGTCGTCGGATGGGGCCGGATTATATTGCCCGCCTGTTCCAGTATGCTAGAGCGGCCGACCCGGATGTCCTGCTGTTTTACAACGATTATGGTACGATTTGGGATGCGGCCAAGCTTGAGTCGATGTTGGCCATGGTGGATGACCTTCAAGCCCGGGGCATTCCCATTGACGGGGTTGGACTTCAGATGCACATCACCTACACGACTCCCCCTCTTCGCAACATTGTTGCGGTCATGGACGCGGTCGTTCAGCGGGGGCTTAAGGTTCACATCTCAGAAATGGATGTCCGTGTCAATCCTCAGGGAGACCTGTCTGTGCTTACGGATGAGCGGAGCCAGCTTCAGAAGAAGCGTGTAAACGAGATCGTAGCTGCCTTTATGGATCTGCCCGAAGAAAACCAGTTTGCCATTACCTGGTGGGGGCTGCGGGATCCAGAGAGCTGGTTAATTGATTTTTGGGGCAACCCGGAATGGGGCCTGCTTTTCGATGCAGGGTATGAACCCAAGCCGGCCTATGAGGGGTTTCTTGAAGCTCTGACCGGAAATTGAGGAGTCCCCGCAAAGTCAGATCAACGTGTCCGATCGTCCAGGCTTGTGCCGTCGATTTGAGCAGAGGCTTTTGATTGCAGCTGGAGAGGGTTTGCATCGGCCTTGGCCAAAATGAGCAGGTGGCCAGATATCACAGTGGCCAGACCACGGGTAAAAAGAAGACGACGAGCAGAAGCAGCAGGACGAAGAGAGGTGCTCCGGTGCGAGTGTAATCGGTCACTTTGTATCCCCCGACACTCATAACAAGAAGGTTCACGGGGTGGCCGAACGGAGTTAGGAACGCGCACGATGAGCCTACGGCTACGACCATGAGTAGTGCCTGGGCGGAGAGGTCCAGTTCCAACGCAGTACTCAGTGCGATCGGGGCCACGAGGACCGCTACGGGCCGAAGTGGGCACGAATTGCGCTGCGAGGGCGCAAAGCAGGAAGAGGCTTCCGATCAGGAACCGGGGGCCAGCTTCTGCGGCCCGCCCGATGACCTCGCGCGCTAGAAGTTCAGCAGCACCAGATTCCTCCATCGCCAATCCAAGTGCCAACATGCCACCAAGCAGGACCACAACGCGCCACTCGATGAGTTTATACACTTCGTTTCCCCTCAGACAACCGGTAAACACCATGAGGAGCGCTCCGAGAAGTGCAGCGATGTACACTGGAAGGAGGTTGAACGAGGCGGAGAGGATGACCCCAAGCATGATCGCCCCCGCGATCGGGGCCCGGCGCGTCCGGAACACCTCGCTGAGTTCAGCCGTGAGTACGAGGAAGCGCATATCCTTCCCCAGTAACTGAATCTTTTTCCGCCGGCCGTAGACCAAAAGGGCATCTCCGAACTGGAGTGGGGTTTCACTGAGATGGATATCGGATTGAATGGTCTCGCCACCGCGCCAGATCGCGAGGATTGTCAGGCCATAAGAATCCCGAAAGAAGATCTCGTTCAGTGACCTGCCCACGATATTCTTTGAAGTGGGGGCAAGCGTGACCTCTGCAAACCCGGCCTCTTCGGACTCCAACTCGGTTACCATTGAAGGGCCATCGGTTTCATGGGACTGAAGTGACTGGAGGGCCTGGAATACCGCGTAGGATTCTGGACCTCCCTGCACAATGAGACGGTCCCCGGATCTTAGAAGATCGGACGCACCCGGAAGGAAGAGATTCTCACTGTTCGATTCATCGCTGCGCTGGATCTCAAGGACCGTAAGACCGAAAGCATAGCCAAGGCGGGTGGAGGCCAATGTACGTCCATGCAATCCAGAACCTTCCGGTATTTCGAGCTGTGTCAGACAGCGACGGAGGTCGTACTCCCGCATGGCGACATCAAGGTCCACCCAGGTAATGGAGGCGAAATCATCTGCGAAGGGGAGCTGCTCCAGCCATTCCTGTCGCCCGAGCAAAAGCAGGGTGTCGCCCGCCTGTAGTCGGGTTTCCTGGAGAGACGTATGGCGGGTCTTTTTTCCGCGCCGGATGGCCACGATTTGAGACTGGAAGCGGTGGCGAAAATTCAGCTCCCGTACCATGCTTCCGGCGATAATCGAATTAGACGCGATTTCCACCTGTGCGAAGGCGGCGGTTTCCTTGACCAGAGGCTCCAGGAGGTCCTTTGGCTTCCCTTGGCTCTCCAGTTGTCCCCACGACCGCAAATCATCCATTGCATCAGGGGAGCCTTCGAAGACGAGCGTGTCTTCGGCCTGCAGTACAAACTCTGGATTCGGGGCCCGAAGGAGGAGGCCATTGCGCTGGACAGCGAGCAAATTGACTCCCAGAACACGTCCAAGTTGCGTTTGCACCAAGTTCCGGCCATTAAGAGCTGAGCGCTTTGGTATTCGCAAACAGAAAACCACTTCCTCCAAAGCATAGCGATCCCGCAGATCAACTTCTGCTATTGATCGGTCATTTTTAGGGCGTCGATCTGGGAGGAAATGACGGCCCACGAGGATCATATACAGAACTCCCAAGACCAGTGCAGCCGTGCCGACTGGAGTGAACGAGAAGAGCCCGAATGTGCCCTGACCTGAGCGTTCAAGAATGGTGGAAAGGAGAATATTCGGTCCGGTCCCAATGAGTGTGGTCATCCCTCCCAGGAGTGACGCAAAGGCGAGTGGGATCAGGAGTCTGGAAGGGCGCATCCCGAGGCGGCGGGCAATGTCAAGCACCACCGGCAGCAGAAGCGCGGTGGCCGCAATGTTATTCATCACGCCGGACATAAGCCCGGCAGTGAGCATCATGATCGCAGTAAGACGCACCGGAGAGGCTCCGGCAAAGCGCATCACCTGGGCGCCGAGGAGGTTTGCAATGCCCGTACGGTATAATCCTCCGCTTAGTACGAGGACCGCTGCGATGGTGACGACGGCTGGATTTGCAAACCCTTCAATGGCTCGCGACATAGGGATCACGCCACTGATGGCCAGTGCAAGCAGGACGATGAGCGCTACACCGTCATAGCGCACCCACTCTGTAACGAAAAGGATGATCGCGACCAGGACGATCGCGAGAACGATAATGATATCAACGCTTAGCATGTCGTGCCAAGAGTATCGTTCAAGGGATCAGCACCAGGGTCGTGGAGGCAGTCAGGACAAAGGCACGGATCGACCGTTTGCCGGATCCAAGGTCCCGGTGGCCAGAAATCAACAGAGGGATTTTGGGGTTTTTGCACAGATGCTTCCATCTCTGGATCGCGTTACCGGTTCTCGTGTCATTCACGCTTTACGTAGACAAAATAGGCACCATGTTCTTTTCCATCCGGCTGAACCAGCCAGGTTTGCACAGTGGTGGGGCCTGCATTGAGTGCGAGTTCAAAGGTCGCGGAGTTCTGGTCTGGAGTAAGTGGCATCTGCGCCTGCTGATCGTCGACTCTTATGCGCGCCGCAATCCTCTCCATGGACTCGTCCATATGCTTGGGCCATCTACGCAATTCGAATGTATAGTTGCCAGACTGGAGTACATTCACTGCCCAATGGCCGTTGCCGATCATGCCACTCTGGACTTGTCGATGATTCCACACGGACTCAGACTGGTGGGTCACATGCCAGTCATGCGGATTCAGCTTTAGGGGATTTTCTGTATCAGACCCGAGGTCAATCCGTATGTAACGGTCGAAGGCAGGCTCAAGGTGCTCCCACCACTGCTCATAGGCCGTGCGCAACTCCCCAGTCACGTCAGGGAACTGTTCTGCGAGATTGGTGCTCTGTCCGGGATCCTGTTGGATATCGTACAGCTCATTCTGGTTCACCAGTCGCCAGCGCTTGGTCATCACGGCGGACTTACGCCATTTGACAGGGTAGGGAACGCGCTGTGAGTGCACAAAAAGTGTGCGTTCGGTCGGCTCACTCCCGTTCAACACCGGCACCAGGCTCATACCGTCCAGGTCTGCAGGCAACGGCAGGTCACAGAGCTCGGCCAGCGTGGGTAGGACATCAATGTGCGCCGTTAGGGCATCCACTTCCCTAGATCCAGCGTAGTCGGCAGCAGACCATCGTAAAAAGAAGGGCACGCGATGCCCCCCGTCATACTCAGACCCTTTTCCCTGCCGCATGCCCGCATTGAATCCTTCCCAGGTCCCTTCCTCTCCACGCCAATTCGCCCACCCTTCTGCTGAACCATTATCTGTCATGAAGATAAAGATTGTATTCTCGCTCAATTCAAGCGAATCCAATTTTGCCAGGAGCCGCCCCATATTGTCGTCAATATTGGTGATCATACCGCTGAATCGAGCCATGATATCAGGGAACCCTGCCTCGCGGTATGGTGCTGCATATGTTTCCTCCACGAAATATGGACCATGTGGGGCATTCGTCGCCAGATATAAAAAGAACGGCTCATGCTGATGCTCCCCGATGAAACGGAGGGCATCATCAAACCAGACATCGGTCACATACCCTGTGGTTTGCTCCAGAGCCCCATTGCGCACGTAGATGTCATCGAAATAGTCGTTCCCAAAATAATCGGGGCCCTGCCCAACCCCGCCTGCTGGGTGGTAAAACGCTTCCTGGAACCCCTGATCCTGTGGACGGAGCGGGTAATTGTCCCCTAAATGCCATTTACCGACCATTCCTGTTCGGTAACCTGCCTGGGCGAATAGCTCGGCCAGCGTAACCTCTTCAGGAGCCATAAGAGACCGTCCCATGATAGTGTGCCATACCCCCGTACGAGTGGAGTATCGTCCGGTCAGGAGTGCCGCGCGTGTTGGGGAGCATGTCGGATCCACATGAAAATCCGTCAGGCGTACACTTTCGTCGTGCAATCGATCAAGTACGGGGGTGCGGATTGCGGAATTTCCATGCGCACCGATATCCCCATACCCCTGATCGTCCGTGATCACCAGAATGACGTTAGGGCGTGATGCAGGATCTGGCGAGGTACATCCTGCCAGAATCATTGCAAGATTCAGAAAAATCAACCCGACAACTCTCATCATGCAGGTGCACTCGTTTATTGGCTGTTAAGGAGTTCTTCAGCTGTATAGTACCCCCGCCTATCTGCAGTGCTGGTCCGCACGGCTTCTACCTGGTCTGAGTGGATTGCGGAGGCATGGTTGCCGAACGCGTTGCGTACATAGGTTAACACAGCGGCGACCTCATCATCAGTGAGCAAGTTTCGGAACGGTGTCATCGGCACTTGCCCCGGGTAATCCTGTCCAAGGACGGTAATTGGTCCCATGAGGCCATCCAGTGTGAGCTTGATCAGCCGCTCAGAGTCCACTAAGACCCATTCAGTCTCAGCCAGTGGAGGAAAGCCGGATGCCGGCAACCCCTTTCCATCAGGTCGGTGGCAGGTGCTGCAATAGCCATCTCGTGCATAGATCTCTTTGCCGAGCGTGTAAAGAGCCAAATCTGCAGCGTTCAGGTCTGGAGTTTCTTCCTCCGGTTGATCCGTTGGGACACGTTGGCCTTTCAAGTGCGCCAAGGCCGTCACAGACACATTCATGTTCCATTTGTCGAGTTCGTCCTGACTTGCTTTTTCGACAATCGGCAACCCTTCTTCCGGGCTTAGCCAGGAAGCTGCCGCCATGGCTTCCGTGCGCACGCGGCCATGCGAATCTGTTGCCGCTTCTGTGAGTAGCTCAATCTGCCTCTGAAGTTGCGGGTTGTACCGAAGCACCCGGACAGCCGCAGCACGAACCCGAAAATCCTCCGCGCTTAGCAGTTGCTCCAGAAGGTCTGTATTCACCTGGTTCAATCCCCAGCTTACCCACAGTGCCTCCAGCAGGTGAAGTTCGTAGTTCTCGTTGTTGGAGTCCAGTCCAGCGATCCAAAGATCCAGAGCAGTGAGTACCTCAGAGGGGTCGCGGCCTCGCAGCTCTCGACGGGTACGATAGCGGGTACGATACTCCGGCAGGGTTAGGTTTTCAAACAGTTCTTCAATACTTGCCCCATGTACCTTGGCAGGTTCGACAAGTGGTCGGGCAGGATAGGTAATCCGATAAATACGGCCGTGTACATGGTCACGCAGGGGATCACGTGCATTGTGCTGCATATGGCCGATCAGTACATTGTGCCAGTCAAGAAAATACAGGGATCCATCTGGAGCAAACTCCATGTCCACAGGGCGAAAGTTTCCGTCGCTGCTTTGAATCAGGTCCTGACGATGCGTACTCACATAGCCGGTTCCGTCATCCATCATCCTATGCTGCTTCATTCCCAGGAACCCGATTGTATTGTTAATCAGCAGATCTCCCTGAACGTCATCCGGGAAGTGTCGACTTGACACGAACTCCAGGCCTGAGGTTGGCCGTACACGGTGTTCATCTTCAATCAGGTTGTAGGATTTATGTGTGGCCACGCCATAACGTGGTTTGACCGTTCCGGGCAGCATCCAGCGCACGTCGGGGCCGGAGGTTTCAGCGAAAAACGGTTGTCCCCACTTGTCAAAAGCAATCCCCCACGGATTCGGGATGGACAGCTGTGCAGTTCGCTCAAGGTGGCGTCGCTGAGGGTTAAAGCGAAAAAATCCGCCGTTTGTCCCGCGAACTGGTCCGTAAGAGGTCTCTACATTGGTATGCAAAAAGACCCCTTCCGCCATATAGATTGCTCCAGATGGATCTGTGGTAAATGCACTGATCACATGATGGGTATCATGGTCATCAAAACCGCTCAGTATGATCTGCCGGGTATCCGTGTGATCATCCCCATCGGTATCTGACAGGAGGACGAGGTTTGTCCCCTGGCTTACATAGACTCCTTCCGGGGCAAATGCAAAGCCAACAGGAATATGTAAACTGTCCGCCCAAGTGATCTGCCGGTCTGCCTTGCCATCCTGATCAGTGTCTTCAAAAATCAACAGTTTATCGTTGGGATGCGGGTCTCCTGGCTTCCAGTGAGGGTAGGTGGGCATGACCGCAACCCATAGACGTCCCTGATTGTCGAATGACATCTGGACAGGGTTTGCCAGATCTGTAAACTCTTCTTCAGATGCAAATAATTCCACCTCGTACCCCGGTGCAGTTGTGAGGGTCGCCAGGGCATCTCCGCCATAGAGATAAGAGGGATTGCCGTTCTTGTCACTCGGCACGTAGTTGGTCTCGACCTTGGGAAGCTCGCGCGTTTCTGCATCCGCCGCAGCGATGTCCATGAAGCTTCCCGCTGCAATCTGCCAGATCGCCGTATCCCGGATCGCAGTCATCTGGCGAATTTTTTCCAATTCCGCAGGATAATTGTCTGGGCCGAAGGGATTATATCGCCGCCCATATGCATGTACGCCATTAGGGATCTTGTAATCATTATGCCAGTGCCAATTCTTGTCTCTGACGGCAGTCAATAGGCCTGCGCGTGCCCGGTTGTCAAGTACATGACTGCCTCCAAATACTTGATCTGCAATACTTGATGCCAGTAAGGTGTATCCTTCTTCGTTGAGTTGTGAACCGTCAATCGTGAGTGGTTCCAGTGCTCGTCGATACCAGCTTTTGGAGGTCGAGAAGACATCTGCAAAGGGCAGTTCGTAGCGCTGCGCAACGCGCTGGGTGGCTTCCGTGTAGGCCGATAGGCGGATATTTTCCTGCGTCCCGTCGGGGACATCCATCCGGTAAGACAAATCTTCGAATGCGATCGGCGAAACCAGTACCAGACCTGGTGGCCCCTCTTCGTTATAAGACTGTGAGAGCGTATGTTGCACAAATGCATCCATCTCCTGTTCAAAGGAGGTCACTCTCTCCAGGCCTGCGAAGGATTCGTTGAAGCCGAAAAAAGCCACAATGACATCCGCTCGCAACTGCGTCAACCACTCGTCTGGCGTTTCGAAGTGTCCTTGGCTATTTGAAGGTTGGGCCAGTTCTGTATAAAAGCTGTCCGCTCCCGGAAAGGCCCACGGAGAAACCCGTCCCGGGTGTGGCCGAAATCCCGGGGTGTTGCCTCCATCACACATGTTGCGAATGGTTAACTTATGCTCTGGAAACCGCTGATGCAATTCCGTCTCAAAGTATCCAAAGTTCATCATGCGTGAGCACAAATTATTCCCGATGAGCACAATGTGATCCCCTGGAGCAAGGGACTGCAATGGTCCTGGTGAATAGGATCCGCATTGCATGCAGAATACTGCAAGTGCGAGAATGATGACGGCTCGAGTATGTGAGAGAAGGTTTGGCGTCATGGGGGACATGTACATTTTTCTGCAAGTTACGGAATTGTAGTACGTGCTATCCTAAAGAGATCAATCTTAACTCATAAATCATTGCAACAATGCATAGCGAGCAGTTCACACGGAGATCATTTCTTCAGACAATGTCTGCCACTGCGATACTGGCAGGACGATTCCAATCTCGTGATCGGCCCAACATCGTGATGGTCGTCGTAGACGACTTGGGAACCGGCGATGCCGGCTGCTATGGAAATCCCGTGATTAAGACCCCGGGTCTGGACCTGTTGGCGCAGCACGGCACGCGGTTTACGCATGGCTTCTGCACCACGGCATCATGCAGTGCCAGCCGATCCGTTATTCTGACGGGTCTCCATAATCATGCCAACGGCCAATATGGTCATATGCATGACTTCCACCACTTTAAGACCTTCGACCATGTACAATCTCTTCCAGTGCTCCTTCAACGTGTGGGATACCGAACGATAAGAACCGGCAAGTATCATGTGGCACCACCATCCGTCTATGCATTTGAGGATGAACTTGTACCGGAGGGCTCTTCCCCCCTGGAACGTGCCGAGGCTTGTGCACCTGTTTTTGATCAGAAAGATGCCCGCCCTTTTTTTCTGTATTTCTGCACGAATGAGCCGCATCGTCCCTTCGTGCGAGACGGGAGTGATCCCGTATCTCCAGAGGAGGTACTTGTGCCCGACTATTTGCCGGATCTCCCCGAAACCCGAGCAGAACTTGCACGCTACTACATGTCTGTTCAGCGGGCGGATCGCGGTTTATTGCGATTGATTGAGCTCCTGCAGCAATCAAAGGTGTGGGATCAGACGATTGTGGTGTTTATCTCGGATAACGGGATTGCATTTCCGGGGGCAAAGACGACCTTGTACGAGCCTGGCATGCGTTTGCCATGCGTGATTCGGAGGCCGGATATTTCGCCAGGGATTTGTGATGCGATGATCACATGGGCGGATTTGGTACCGACGCTTTTGGACTTGGCAGGTATGGGGTCGGAAGTCCCTGCCCTACATGGACGCAGTTTCAAAGAAGTAATGGTACAAAGCTCTTCCGAGGGGTGGGACGAGGTGTTTGCTTCCCACACCTTCCATGAGGTCACGATGTACTATCCGATGCGAGTGGTTCGGGGGCGCCGCTACAAGCTGATCTGGAATATCGCGCACGGCCTCCCGTATCCATTTGCCACGGATCTTCAGGCATCAGAAACCTGGCAGGGCACACTCATGCGCGAGATGTCACATTACGGGAAACGCCCGATCCAACACTACCTGCGCCGCCCAAAATTCGAATTGTACGATCTTGAGAATGATCCACATGAGGTCCAGGATCTCGCTCGTAATCTTAGCAATCAGGCAGTCTTGGAAGATCTGCAAGCCCGGTTGCGAGCTCATCAGCAAAGGACCGGCGATCCATGGATACTCAAGTGGGAATATGAGTAACGATAGAACTAATTTTGGAACAGCTTTTAAGTCTAGGAGATACATTAAAACCCTAATTCGCTATAAACCCGCATTCAAATGAAAGTTGAAATTTGGACACTGCTGACGATTTGTTTTTTACTTGCTCCCGCACAACTGTTGGCCCAGGGGTCGCCCGGACGATTCACGATTGAAGCGGGGCTTGTTGGTGGGAGTGAGGATGCCTGCCCTGGGCAATACATAAGGGTCAGTGGGGAGGTCGTAGGTCCGGTATCGCTTTATGGTATGGTGGAAAACTACCGGTGTCAAGACCTCACAGGTTCTGCAAATCGGATCGGAGCTTCCGTTCGACTAGGCCCTTCTGATTGGGCTGTACGACCGGAATTAAGGAGTGGACTTGAGTATGATGGAGGGGATGTTTCTTCGACTTTCGGGGCGGGTCTGTCACTTGGTGGTCGTTATGGAGCGCGTCTCTCCGTCCATTTCGGGAATATATCTGACGATCTGCTTACCCTGTTCCAGTTGGGGGGCTATATTCGTTTTTGATTGATCAAGGTGTGTTCAATCAGCTTTTCATACCTTTGCGGATACGGGTAGCTCCACAATCAAAAATGGACGGTCACTTTTTTGTCGCGGTCGGGAACACGATTTCTCATTAGTTTTCTCCGTGCACAGTATTCCCGGAACCGCTAACTTTAGGCTAACTAATTTTTTATCAATCATGGTTAAACGTATAGCATGCTTTTTTCTACTGATCGCTCCGGTGTATTTAGCAGTCGGCCAAGATGCTCCGCGCCCGACAGAAACGGTCAAACTTCTGGTTCCACAACTGGAAATAGCTCCCGAGATAGACGGGCAATTGTCTGAGTGGAAGGATTTGGCGTTCACAGACGGTGTTTGGGATATTTATCGTCTCCGTCACACGTTCTGGTATGATGATGGTCGGCGGAACCGGCTTACGGACCATGGTAATGAGCCACATCCTGAAGATGACCTCCAAGCTCGCTATTATGTCGCATGGGATTCGGAGTATCTATACTTCGGAGCCGAGGTAAAGGATAATGTCAACGATGTGGATGCTCCAGGACAAGAGCCGCGTGCGTGGTATTTGCGGGACAGTATTTGTTTCTTTATTGAGGCTCCCCGAGATGAGGCCCCGGAGTATTTCGGACATGGGGACAACGCGTTCTGCTTTGTTGCAGATGCAACTCGGCCGGACTATGGAGCGTGGTGGCGCCATGGAACTGCCACGGAGCGGCAACTGGAAGAACCAATTCCGGCAGAGGCTGTGTCGTATGCCTTTGAATTCAATCCTTGGGGAACGGGAGAGGCGGATTTTGTGCTGGAGGCGCGGGTCAGAATGGCACCGACATTAGGGGAAAGTGATTCGCGCTGGACGCCCCCCAATGTCGGAGATGTCTATGGACTGGAAATTGTACACTGTGACCCGGATGGAGGGCCATATGGGGGGCATTTTATGATTTACGGGACCGGAGATGATGATGCTACATGGGGCCGCATGATCCTCACCGGTCCTCAAACCCCCATTGAGCGGCGAGTCGAGTAATCGTATGACCGATTCTCACTATATTCATATTCTATCTTCACTAATCAGAGAAACGCTTATGTCTTCAAGATTCCTACTTGTAACTTTCTTCGCTCTATTTACGCTTTCAGCCAACGCACAGGATAATATTGCTTCCTTTGAGGGGCGGTGGGCGTTGCATTTACCCGGAGGAGCGGGCTGGCTTGAGGTCACCCATGACCAGGGCATCGTAGATGCGTCACTGCTTTGGTACGGTGGCAGTGTTCTTCCGGTAGCGAGTGCGAACGTCACCGGTGATCATTTGACGATAACAAGGACACAAACCGTTAATAGAGATTTAGAAGATGGGAGCCAGCGGAATCTCATCTTTACGAACATGCTCACACTGCGGCCTGACGGGGATCGTCTGGCAGGCAGGGCTCAATTCCCGGATCATTCCGGGATCGGTAGCCAGATCATCGAATTTGAGGCAGAGCGAATTCCGGAATTACCGCCCGCGCCGGACCGATCACAGGCAACCTACGGCGATCCGATTGAGCTGTTTAATGGCACGGATCTCACGGGGTGGAGTCTGATCAATGATGAGCAGGTGAATGGTTTTAAGGCAGAGGACGGCATGCTGGTCAATGATCCGGTGCAGCCTGAAGACAGTGAGTATATCCGTTACGGGAATCTTCGCACGGATGCGACGTTCGAAGATTTTCGCCTCACCCTGGAGGTAAACATTCCAGAAGGTAGCAACAGCGGTGTCTATCTTCGGGGGATCTATGAAATCCAGGTGGCGGACACCTATGGGATGGATGCAGACAGCCATCACATGGGGGCACTCTACAGTAGAATTCAGCCGACGTCCACTGTGGAAAAGCCAGCGGGCGAATGGCAATCTATGGATATTACACTCTATCAGCGTCATCTCACGGTCATTTTAAATGGCACCACGATTATTGACAATCAGCCGGTTCTCGGGGTAACGGGCGGGGCGATGACGGCGGATGAGGCTGCACCGGGGCCCATTTATCTTCAAGGGGATCATGGCCGTGTTCTGTACCGAAGCCTTGTCTTAACTCCAATCTTGTAACCGTATCCTTTATCAACTATGGCACAGCGTTTTTTAGTTTCCAGACGAGATTTTATGCGTTCCAGCGCAATTGGCACAGCCGGGCTTGCGGTGGGAGCCCGACCATCTTTTGTTGCTCCGAGCGACCGTATTACAATCGGTATGATCGGTGCGGGTGCCAGAGCGCATGGGTTGGTTGAGTCTCTCAAAGCATTTCCCGAGGTTGAGATCGTGGCCGCCTGCGATGCCTACACCGGCCGCCTGGAGCGGATCAAGAGGCGTACGAATGGTCGGGCCGATACAATGGCAGACTATAGAGAGATCATTTCCCGGGATGACATTGATGCGGTCGTGATTTCCAGCCCGGATCACTGGCATTACCAGCACTCGGTTGACTCGTTGAATGCGGGCAAGCACGCGTACATAGAAAAGCCTATGACCTATTCCATCAAAGAGGGAGCAGGTATTATTGAGGCACAGAGAAGGAATAACCTTGCGGTGCAGGTGGGTAGTCCCGGCCCGAATGGCGTACTGGTTCAAAAGGCACGTCAAATGATTCAGGAGGGAAAGCTTGGCCAGGTCACAATGATTCGTGCAAGCACCAACCGGAATACTGCCTCGGGTGCATGGATTTACCCGATCCCACCAGACGCTTCCCCTGAAACGGTAGACTGGGATTTATTCCTCGGCTCTGCTCCCAAGCGGCCGTACAGCCCTGAACGGTTCTTTCGCTGGCGATGCTACAAGGATTACTCTGGTGGTCTTTCCACGGATCTGTATGTCCACACATGCACTACGATCAACTATGTGATGGATGCCAAAATCCCCGAACTTGTGATGGCCATGGGGGATTTGTATCGGTGGACCCGTTCCCGGGATGTGCCGGATACGATCAATGCATCACTGAAGTATCCAGATGGCTTTATGGTGAATCTCAGTGGGACGTTTAACAATCAGGGAGGGAATTCAGGCGGCATGCGAATCTTGGGAACGGAAGGATCCCTGGTGTTTGGGGATGGGCTTCGCTTTATTCCCGAGCGGGTCAATGAGAGCAATGGCTGGATTACCGAAAGTTGGCCGAAGGCCTTGGCTGATGCGTACATTGCCGACCCTGCAATTCTCCATGAAGAAATGCCTTCCAGTCGCCCTCAGGCGACGGTTGCTGGCGAAGAAGTCTACTATCCAGAGGGAGAATCTTCCATGCATGTACATATTCGAGAATGGCTCGACGCGATTCGCGATGGTAGTGCTACGAAGGAAGATGCAGAGGTGGGGCATCACGCTGCTGCATGTGCACACATGATCAATGCTTCGATTGAAAAGGAGAGGACGGTCGCCTGGGATGGGCAGAATTTGAGAACATACTAACCCAGTCTCAGCATAAAAAAATTACGGGTGCACGTTCTGTGAGGCTAAGAGGTTGGGTTTGTGGTATTTCTGAACGGGTTGCGACTGTATAATCTGGGTTATTCATAAATATGGTGCCCGCTTGCTCTCCTCTACAGTTAGTTTTGGCTACGCGGAATCCTCATAAAGCAGCCGAACTGAAACTGCTGCTGGCTGCTGCACCTTTTGAGATCCTTGATTTATCTACTTTTCCAGATACTCCTCCAGTCGATGAGACCGCTCCCACTCTCAAAGGAAATGCAGCACTGAAAGCTTTGAGTGCTCAGAAACATACTGGGTTTTGGGCACTTGGGGATGATACGGGTCTCTATATCGATGCATTGGACGGGCGCCCCGGTGTACACTCGGCCCGCTTTGCGGGTGAACAGGCTGACGCGAAAGCGAACCAGACCTTGGTACTTGAGCTACTCGCCAATAAGTCAGATCGCACGGCCCGGTTTATTACCATACTGGCCCTGGCACATCCTGAAGGCCTTCATTACTTTGAAGGACATCTCAATGGATGTATTGCACGGTCTGCCTTGTCCACCCGAGGCTTTGGCTACGAGTCAATCTTTATTCCAGAGGGGTTCGACGTCAGCCTTGCGCAGCTATCCAGAGAAGAGAAAAACAGAGTCAGCCATCGGGCGCAGGGGGCAACAAGGTTGGTGAATTTTATCAGCAAACTGTAGGCTAGCCTGAATTCCCAAACCGGAGTAGATCGTGACACTGCGAGTCCCCGAAGTGATCATATTCGGGGGTTTTTTCCACTATTTCTTGACTTATCGTCATTTATTATGTGATTGTAATTTATATAATCACTTTTCCTCTACGTACTTCCCTCTGGCCCCTCTCTTCCTCTAAACAGTGATTTGTCTGGGAATTCCGGCCATCTACCCCTGCCTTGTACTCAGAAAAAAGACTGGACAATGGGGGTTCTTCGGTTTATGTAGGCGAATTTTCCTGAGTTCTTGTCCGACAAGGTACGACCGATTTCGCGCATTTTTCTGAGGTTGAGCGTCTGGCACTGCGATTTTCCGTGTTTTTCGCGTTCTGGAACAAGCGAGATCTCGCAGACACGACATTCTTCTGTAGCCTGCACACAGCAAGGGTATGAAGCTTTCGGGCGCTCAGGGAGGGAACAGCAGATCAGGAGGGAGCAATGGAGCACGTTGGCTGCTATGGAGGCGGACGCTCCACCAAGTCAAAGAAGCCCCCCAACTCCTCATAGGCGATGGCACGCATTTGAAGGTTTGCATAGCCGCGCCACATGATGGTGTGCCCGGGCGGTGGATCGTGTTTGCGATTCATGTAGCCGCCCATCATGGCCACCAGTAAGATGGCCGAGGGCAGGCTGGTGGGGACCGCAAGGCCATAGCTACGGGCGTAAACCTTCATCATCTCTAACTCGGACTCTCGAAAGAATACGTCCATGTCCAAGTCCGCGTCCACACGCCCCAAAAGCGTCATCAACATGATTCGCCACGCCGTGACCATGTGCAGGGTGATCGCCCGGTGCAAAGAGCCCGCCTTCTGCATCCGCAACTTCTCCACCTTGCAGCCACTCTTGAGCACCCGGAAGGTGTCTTCCACACGCCAGCGCAACTGGTAATATTCTACCATCTGCTTCGCCTGCTCCGGGCTTGTGATGGGTTGCGTGGTCAACAGATACCATTCAATCCGCGTTGCATTTTCCGGCGGATTGAGTTCACGCAGATGAATTCCCCAGACCTCCATGGGGGCTTGCGTACGGTCCCTGGTCGGAGGTAGAGTCACGTTGCAATACCGCAACTCCATCCGGGCATTTCGTGCCGGACGACCTTTATGAGTGACCCGCCCCGACTTCATCCGACGACTCAACTGCTCCACCGACAACTCCATCACATCCGCAGGCGACCCCTTTCGCATCGCCTTAAATAATCGCCCCTCGTCTGTATTCAGCTTCCGGTCGTGCTTGGCCCGAACCAATAGATGCGTCCGCTTCAGCGTCCGATGCGCAGACAAAATCTCGAACGCATCCGCTTCCCGATCCATCACACAAACCACCTTGGTCTTGCGTGGCAGCGTCTCGGCTGCCTCGTCAATGTCAGACAGACCGTGTAGCCAACTTTGGGTTTTTGGGTTCTCTGTCCCATAGGCACATCGCAACACCCCCAACGGTAACCCCTCGTCATTCAGGGCGATCGTTGCATGCAGACACACCCCGCGGGCTTTCGCAGAGGTCTGGTTCTGTCCAATGATATCCAGTCCCTCGGTGTCCGAACGCGTACTGTATGAGATCTTGGTTCCGTCCTGAACACACAAAACCGTCTCCTGGGTTCGCATTCGCTCAATCGTCCGCTGGCGATGCGGGAACAGAATCTGTGCCGGGGTGATCCCACGTTCGTCGGCCCTCTCCCAAAAACGCCAGTAGGCCCGAACGTCCTTGATATTTCGCTCGGGGGTTGTGGTGACAGGATTGCCCATCGTCTTTGCCGCTAACTCCGCGTTTTTTACCAAACGCACATTGAGACGCCGATCCCCGAGATCCGCACCACCAAACTCCTGTTCCGCCCACCGATCGCTGTCCAGACCTGCGCCCACCTCCAGCCGAGGGCGCAATTCCACATACGGCACGGCCAAGTGCGTGCGCCAGTTTGGATCCAGTTCATAGGCAAATACTTTTTTCTGCGGGCGCGTGCGTGTCTTCGAGGGTGCATGGCGGCCCCGCCCCTGCGTGAGTCCCAAATATCGGAATCCCGCCGCTCGAAAACAAGTCCCCTCCTGATCGGGTCCCACAAAGGTCTCTACCACATAGGGGGAATACCCATACGTTGCCATAAAATCGGAGGGCAAGCGCCGCAGCACTCGTCCCAACGCGTGGCTCGCCAGGTTCTTGCAGAACACGTCTGGTCGAATCAGAAAACGACTCAGGTTCACCACACGGTTCAAATTCTCCGCGCGCTTTGGATGATCCCACGCCATCCATTGATCCCGAGCCTTGAGATACAACGCCGCAGCAGAAAAACCGACCACCCCCAGTTCGCCATGCGAACTCCGAATCAGGTAGCGCTGCTGCGCGCCCGCAAAGGTGGTGCTCCCCTGTGGATGCTCCGCATCCAGAAGTGTATTCCAGATCGCTCGATCCCCCGAATCGGTGACCAAAATAATCTCCAAATCCTTGATCTCACGGACATCCGTGGGGACATCCAACGCCTTCGGAACCGGTTCATCCAATAGACGGGGACCGCGGACAAACGACGCGGTTTGTGGCTTCGGTAGAGAAAAGTGCCCCTCCGATTCCAGTAACACTAATGCCTTCATGCAACCCGAAAGCCGATGGCCTCCCTGAGCATTCACGAAATTGAACTGCGCACACACAATGCGCCCCAAAGCTCGACGACTCTTGTCTTGATGTGACGCCACCGTTGTCGACAATGCCGGAAGAGCATTACGCAGTACTGTAAGTATCGCGGATTGTGCTTGCATATTGCTAAACTAAGCAATAGGAAAGCCATTGTCAAGTCCCTCCTAAACGTACAGAGCAGGGGTAGCGCGGGCGAATTCTACTGCCACAGCCCAACTTTGCCTTTCAGGCTTAAAATTTACTGATTTTCCGTCTTTTTTCCGTACCGAATCCTGTCTGAGGGCCTTCACTGGCCCTTTTTTTGTCTAAAAAGTCGTTGTAGTGCTATTAGTAGCGGGAACCTTCTGCCCCATACCCCGTTCCAATAACTCAATACCAAACTCTCCTCCCCTCATGTTCATTCGTACACGAAACTATACCACCAAAAACGGCCAACAACGCCGCAGCTTTGCACTCGTCCAAGCCCAGCGTGTGAACGGAAAACCCCGCAATATCACACTACTCAACCTTGGCAAAGACTTCAACATTGCAGAGGAAGATTGGCGGGAACTCACCCAACAGGTCGTTGCACGTCTCAAAGGGCAAACGCGGCTGCCCTACAAGGAAGACGACCAAGACTTTCAGAATGCGGTGGATGACATCGTTGAGCGACTTCAGGACAACGACTATGATGTCTACGCAAAGCCGCCCGATACCCGGGACACGATCCTTACGGATGAAATTCGTCATCGTGATTCCCGCACGGTCGCAGGAGAGCGTCTGGCGGTGGAGGCCATGGAATGCTTGGGCATCCCAGAGATTTTACGCACCCTCAATTTCTCCGAAACCCACGTTCAACTTGCCTGTGCGATGATCGTCGGACGCATGCTGAACCCGGGCAGTGACCGTGCCACGCATCAGTGGATGGTCAACTCTTCCAGTATCCTGGAAATTCTTGAACTCAACGTGCCGTGTCTGAACTCCTTGTACCGATGCTCGGATGAGTTGCACAAGCATTCTCATGAGATCATGGATCGTCTCTATGGAAACACAAAGGAGTTGTTTGATTGTGATGAGACTCTCATCTTTTATGATTTGACGAACACCTTTTATCATGGTCAGGAAAAGGGGGAGTTGTTACGGTATGGACGCAGTAAGCAGAAGCGCAATGATTGTCCTCTGGTCACGCTGGCCCTGACCTTGGATGGGTCGGGCTTCCCGCGCAGTGCGGAGATTTTACCCGGCAATGTGGGGGAACCCGGTACACTCAAGCAAGCCATTGAGAACTTGAAGGGTGCAACGCCAACGGTCATTATGGATGCAGGCATTGCGACCGAGAAGAATATTGCGTACTTGAAAAAAAAGAAGCTGAATTGGATCTGTGTTCAGCGGACCCAAGCCTCTGCGGTGCCCACTCGGGAGGCGGATCAGGCGTTTGAGACGGCAGGTGGAGTTAAGATCCGAGCTTGGGAGTTCTCCGAAACGCAAGAGAATGAACCGAACGAAGGGAAATCGGAAGAGAGTGAACTGGAAGACCAGGAGCGATTCGTGTATGTGCACAGTGAAGCCCGACAGGCCACCGAGGAGCAGATCCTTGAAACGAAATGTGCAGACTATGAAGAGGCGCTCACCAAGCTCCATGAAGGACTTTCCAAGCCCAAGTATCTAAAAAACTATGAGAAGGTGCTCGTGAAAATCGGTCGTCTGCGAGAAAAATACAAGAAGGTGAGCCACACCTATCAAGTGACGGTCACGAGAAAAAAGGGAACCAAACATGCCGAGAGTGTGCGCTTTACCAAGCTTGAAGTGCATGAAGACAGACTCCTGGCCGCAGGAGGGTATATTCTGCGTACCAGCCTTATCGACTGGCCGTTGGAAGATGTGGCACGCGCCTACTGGCGACTTACGGAGATTGAGAACAGCTTCCGGGTGATGAAGTCGGACCTGGGTTTACGACCGATTTATCACAGTAAAGATGAACGAATTGAAGGACATTTATTCATCACCGTGCTGGCCTATCATGTGGCTCATTCGGTTCGTACCAAACTCAAGAAAGATGGCATCCATGACAGCTGGGATACCATTCGCAACGAGCTCAACAAGGTCAAACGAATTACGACCGTGCTGCCCAAAAGCAGGTACCGCTATATCCTCACCAACGTAGATCAGGATCTAACGCCGAGATTAGAGAAGATCTTCCTGCATCTGGGATTCAACTATGATCCTGATGCGACCAGAACGAAACAGGAATACACGGATCCGAAGGTGCCCCCAAATCAACCGCCTCCTGATTCATGAACTGTCGAAATCGTTCCTTCGTGTTGAAAAAAGAAACTCCAAGTGGAGCAGCAAAAGTTGTGTCCGGCCAGGAGAACTGGAGGCAGATCGGCAGAGGAGGAGGGCGGCAAACCCAGCAAAAACCAATGCCTGAACCTCCCTAAACCTTTCCCAACCCATTTGGGAAATTACAAAGTCCGGAATCCCTCGAAAAAATATCCCGCAATCGGGAATGTGGAAGATCCGTATTTTTATGACACTACAATTGGCGAAGTTGGGATTCGAATCTTTGATCCTCTGACCGAATAATCTCGATGCGCAACAGCGTTCACAATTGCCTCCTGAATGGCATGGATGTCATATTGGGGATAGTCTATGCGCCCAACTGGCTTCCGGGCTGGTTTCAGCATAAATCGATTGACAAATTTTATCGCCCCTTCAATTTGCACATCCATAGTGCCTTTGATCTGCTCCGTGTGTACTAAATCGTCAGATGTCAGGTGGATGCTTCGATAAACGGCAGCTTCAATGTATGTTAAGGGCAAATGGTTTTGGGGCATCTTACCAAAGGCCAGTAGACCAGCTACTGTTGGGTGTATAACATCACCTCGAGCCTTTGTGGCTATTTCCGTATTCAGTAGCAGGTCATGCCAAGAAATTGTTTTAGGTGCACTTCCAAAATAACGGTCAAGTTTGTTTTGGTCAAGATCATTGATCGTTGCAGTTGGGATCGGTTGTTCGTCAAAAACAAAGTCACGGCCCCGCTCCTGGAATAATCTTGAAAGTAGCGATCCAGTAAGAATTTGCTTGCTTGATCCCACGCGTTCGTAATGACGCCCACTCTTGGTTGCGTGTACAAATAATCCACGGTGAATCTCGACCAGAATAATGACAGCATCTTTATTATCAGGGCGCAGAAGTTGCTCTCTGTGTAGGATTGGCCGAATCGGGGGATTGCAATTGTTGGTGGCCACATTTATGATCCAATCTTCAACATCCCTGAGTCGGTCATTTGGAAGTCCGCGAACGATTCCATCATCGTCCACACCGAGAAGAATCGTGCCACCCTCGGCGTTCGCGAAGGCAACCATCTCGTCGGCAATTGCTTCAGTATCGGGGGATTGCACGCCTCTCGTTTCAAGGGTCACTTCCTTAAACTCAGTTCGTGAATCTTCACCTACTTTTAGGTCTAATGAAAAAGCGGGGCGCTATCTTCCCGCGTCGTTTCCCATTCATTAGATCTTCGTTTTCATGCACAAATCTCTTTACCTGGGGCTGGATGCCCACACTCGCATCTGTGTTCTGGCGGCAATGGACCCGTTGGGACGCATAATATATAGCAAGTCGTTTTCGACTTCGGAAGCAGCGCTGATCCGTCATGTCATGGAGCTGCCTGCGCGCTCGAAGCATTTGGCTTTGGAGGAATCTTCATTGGCCGGTTGGATCGCTTCGGTGCTGCGTCCGTACGTCACGCGATTGATCGTTTGTGATCCTCGGCACAACACGCTGATCAGTCGTGGAAACAAGGATGACCACCGCGATGCGGCGGACCTGTGTCGTCTGCTCCGACTGGAGGAATTGGTCGAAGTGTTTCACCCGGATCAGGAGGACCGGGTAGACTTTAAGATTATGGCGCAACAATATTTGCGTTTTACGCGTGATCGCGCCAGTTTAAAGTCCCAAATCAAGTCCAAGTACCATCAGGCGGGGCTGACCCATGTGGTTGGGACCCAAGTGTTCTCGAAAACGCACCGTGTCTCGTATCTGAAGCAATTGCCAACGAACGCCCGGCGGTCAATGATGAAGAACTTGTACGATCATTTTGACAAACTGGACGATCTGCGGGACCAAGCACGTACCTCCATGGTGGAGTTGGGCAAGCGTTATCCGGAAATCGCCGAGTTCCGGCGCATGCCTGGCATCGGTGTGGTGGGCTCGCATGTGTTCAGTGCGTTTATTCAGACCCCACACCGGTTCGCAACCAAGCATAAGTTATGGCGCTATTGCGGGCTTGGGGTTCGTCAACGCAGCAGTGCCGGCAAGCCATTGGCGTACAAATGTCTGGACCGTTCAGGATCGGGAATCCTGAAAGCCATCAGCCATCAGTGTTGGACATCCGCCATGCGAACGGCACAACCGAATGAGGTATCCTCGTTTTATGATGCCTCCCTGCGCCGCACCGGGGACCCGGTGCATGCACGGTTGAATACCCAGCGCAAAATACTCAAGGTGCTCTGGACCATCTGGAAAAAAGATGTAGCCTACGATTCAAAACGTTTTTATTCACCACCTGCGTCCGCGGTGACCATGTAGATATTGGCCACACCATTGTGCCATGTAAGGGTTGCCTGCGGATCTGGGTAGCCGGGATATACTCCAGCGACAATTTAGCTCCACCGTGGAAGCTCGAATTTTAGGTTAGTAGCCCGGCCTCCATGCCCCATTAGACATTAGCGCCCATTTGAGGGACGCTCACAAACGAGTATGGTAGCTGCAGAACGGCTCCCCTTTTTCTTTCGTCTTGTTCATCCGCATCCAAGCAAGCCGAAGCATTGCATGAATATGGATCTCCAATAAAAATCTACATGATCAGCGGTTTGTTGCAGTGTGCGCCCTGCAAAATTTCACACGTTTTGTAGCATGGGAGAGGTGTGTGTGAAACTTTCTTTTTCAAACGAGATATTGGCCACACCATTGTGCCATGTAAGGGTTGCCTGCGGATCTGGGTAGCCGGGATATACTCCAGCGACAATTTAGCTCCACCGTGGAAGCTCGAATTTTAGGTTAGTAGCCCGGCCTCCATGCCCCATTAGACATTAGCGCCCATTTGAGGGACGCTCACAAACGAGTATGGTAGCTGCAGAACGGCTCCCCTTTTTCTTTCGTCTTGTTCATCCGCATCCAAGCAAGCCGAAGCATTGCATGAATATGGATCTCCAATAAAAATCTACATGATCAGCGGTTTGTTGCAGTGTGCGCCCTGCAAAATTTCACACGTTTTGTAGCATGGGAGAGGTGTGTGTGAAACTTTCTTTTTCAAACGAGTGTGCGCCCTGCAAAATTTCACACGTTTTGTAGCATGGGAGAGGTGTGTGTGAAACTTTCTTTTTCAAACGAGTAGCCCGGCCTCCATGCCCCATTAGACATTAGCGCCCATTTGAGGGACGCTCACAAACGAGTATGGTAGCTGCAGAACGGCTCCCCTTTTTCTTTCGTCTTGTTCATCCGCATCCAAGCAAGCCGAAGCATTGCATGAATATGGATCTCCAATAAAAATCTACATGATCAGCGGTTTGTTGCAGTGTGCGCCCTGCAAAATTTCACACGTTTTGTAGCATGGGAGAGGTGTGTGTGAAACTTTCTTTTTCAAACGAGTTGTCTCTTGACCTGTTCAGCAAAGTCGGCATCGCGGATCTTGGAGACGACATTTTCGCGTTTGTGCCACTGACATCGCTGAATCAGCGCCCGATCTCCAAAGACCTCTCGTACGCCTTTGCGCAATCCTTTGGAGCCATCGAGCAGCACCAGCAATGGGCCCGTAACCTGGAAGCCGCGTGCCTGCAAATTCTGCAGTAAGGCAACCACACACGGATGGGCTTCGGTTTTGGCCTCCATGAACCCGAGGATGATCTTCTGTCCTTGTCGCGTCAATCCCACGACCAAAAGAATCTGTTCACTCCGCAAGGTCTTTCCGTCAATGAGAATGGCGACAAACTCCGTCTCATCAAAGCGCCGGCTCATGAACGTCTCCAGTGCTTTGGCCGTCTCGTCAATAAACACGCGTCCGGTGGTGGCGCCGCTGAGGCCAAAACTCTCTGCCAGGTGTTGCGCCACTTGTCCATACTTGCGTTGAGAGAGTCCAAATAGCACACTGCGTGCCAGTTCCTGTTCATAGCCGGGTTCGGGCTGGTGCAGCAGTTTGTATGTCTCCAGCGGCACTTCCTGATTCGTTTCAGTGTTCCGAACCCGGGTTGGTCCCCCAACGCTGACACTTCGTTGGGGTATGTTTCCAGCGAATTCCGCAAAGCTCGCTCACTTCGGCCTGAAACAAGAGCGGAACCAGTTCCATGAACCAGTCCGGGCTCCGAAACAGTTGGGCCAGTTTGGCCGCATTCCGGGCCAAAAATGGCGGGAGCGTGCTGGATACATAATCGCCCGACTGATTGGAAACGCGGTTCCTCCAGCGCTCGCGAAGGCGATTGGGCAGGCGGTCGTCCAGTCGGTCTGTACATGATTCTACTCAGGTTCCAAAAGTACCGGAACACCGACTATCTGGAACCATTAAGCCTTGAGATCTGTCTATATGATCTACTGACCACAGGCGTACACATTATCCCAGAACCATGCGTAAGTCCCGGCGTTCTCTTCCACCTGCTCCCCGTTCGTTTATTGGGGTTTCAGATCGTGGACCCGCCAAGTATTTTCATGGTCGGAAGCAGGTGCTGAGCAATTTCAGGAACCTTTTATTGCGTGCAGTTCAAAACAAGGGCGGCACAACCTTCCTGATCCAGGGGGCACCTGGTGCGGGCAAGACGGCTTTGCTTGAAAAATGTGAAAAAATGGCCAGGGGGCAGGGATGGGAGACTGCGGAGATTCAACCGCCGGCCCTTTGGGATCCAGACGCGTTGCTCCGCTATCTTGGGAAGGAGAGACGACTGAGCTTTACGGGCGGGTCTGGGCAAGTTGGCGTTGATGCAGTTGTTAAAGCCAATGCCAACTTCGATATTGAAGTCAACCAACATCTCCGTACAACCTCGGGTATACTTCAAGATGGCAAGAAGCCATTACTTCTCATTTTGGACGAAGCGCAAACACTGGGAACAACCAATGCGCCCCCTTCCAATCAATCTGGAACGGCAACCAATATGCTTGACGAGATCCATAACGGCAAATTGAATCGCCCCGTCATTCTGATCGCGGCGGGGCTGGGAACGACAGTGAAAGCCTTTGAATCGCTGGGGATTTCAGGGTTTGAAGGGGAATCTTTTGTAGAGTTGGGCGCGTTGGGTAAAGAGCCTGAGCGCGCGGTGCTGCACGACTGGCTCACAAAGGAAGGGGAGGCGAAAGGGGCTCCCACTGATTGGATTGATGCCATTGCTCAAGAAACGTATGGCTGGCCGCAGCATATCGTGTCGTACATAAAACCCGCATTGAAGCAACTAGAGGCAGACAACAGGGTCATGACCGCAGAGGGGCTGAATGCCGTATTGGAAGCAGGGCGTGGCTTTCGGTTGGCTTATTACAAAAACCGCGCGCGCAGTTTCACCAAAGAACATCGTCATTGTCTGGCAAGAGCATTCGCAGATATTCCTTTAGGAGAAAGCACAACCCACAAGGTTATCGAGGACTCCCTAACCCAGGAGTACGGTGAAACGGAAGCGAAGAAACTGTTCCGTCTGGGACGAGAAAAGGGGTTGCTTGAAAAGCGGGACGGAGAATATGCGATCCCGATTCCCTCGATGCAGGATTGGCTGGTGACCAATTACGCCCACATCCAAACCAAATCTTCGCCTCAGACGATAGAAAATCACCGGTCTTCTGATAGAAATCCGGGGATGGGCATGGAGTGCTGAGCGCCCATTTCCCGTCCTGATACAGGGATGTTCAGGTGTCCGTCAGTCTGCGTCCTGCACGAGCCAAGAGCGTCCTGAGTGAATTCAGCACGCGCAGTCCCCGGTCACTATGCAGCAATTGCTCAGTACGTTGCAAGGTGAGCGTTGATTCCAGTGCATGCGCAAGCACGCTTCCAGAGGAACGATTCACCTGAGTCAACGCAGCCGTGATCTGCTCAAGATCTGTCCGAGCCTGGGACGCATCGCACTGTTGCCATGCCTGCTGGAGGCGGTGACGAAACTGCAGCGCCTCATCGGGATCCAGTCCGCTCAGTGCTTCGGCCATTACCGTATTCAGACATCGCTGTACCCTCACGCGGCCTCCCCATACGCGGGACACCGCCGCGTGCAGTGCGACATTGCCGGAAACAGTCAACAGCATCCCCGAACCCAATCCACGAATGCTCAAATCGTCCAGCACCGCCTCCATACCGGATTGATCCTGGGGGCCGCATTCGGTCACAGTCACGATCCGACGATGCCCCCGAAGACTCACACCGATTCCAAACAATACATGCAGACCCATTACATACGAGGGCCGAAGCCACAAATGGACCAGAGACTCCGTATGCCAGTCACGACACGCCAGCACAGATATCGCAGATTCCCAGCATAACGTCGGCGCAGGTGCCTCCGGGACCGCCGCCAACTCCTCAGGAGCTGATACCACAGCATCAGGCACCGCAGGTACGGAGGAAATTCGATCGGTCAGCATGCGAAGTACATCCACATAATGCCGAACCAATTCAACATGCAGACCCTGAACAGGCTCCTGAATTGGCGGAGAAAAAGGAAAAGAAGATTCTGAGTTCATTAAGGAAGGATAGGGTTAAGTTATTATCGTTACTCCCCTGAACCCCCACTAAATTTGATGCATCCCCCACCAACTGACCCGGTCTCAATGATCTTGAACGTTCCGTCCTTTGCACGAACCTGGGCCTGAACCAAATCCTCCGGCAAAAAGGAGTCCATTTCGTCTAGTCGTATGCTGTCTCTTCTTAGGAGAGCGTTAAAAAAATATTTCGTGAGGCTATTCTGTCCCACGAGTGATGCGACCTTGGAATCAGATGCCTCTACAGCTCTCCCTTGACGACTTGATGTGTTGATGTCTGTGCTTAGTGCTTTCAGGAGCTTTCGCAGTTGAGAAGGCACCTCTCCGTCAGAAGAGAAGACATAATCACAGAGTACTTTCCAGTCACGTTCCTGAAGTCCCATACCATCAAACCACTGTTCTCGCCGGGTTTCAAAATCATTGCGATCTCCAAACGCAAGAATGTTAAGGTGAACATCTGCGTCCATATCCTCAAGTGCTTGGGCTAGTTCCTTGCGAGCTTCGAAACGCTCTTCGTGTGTCTGTTTCAGTTCGAGTTGAACATTCGTGATTTTTTCTTCCACCTGATCTAGTTCCTGTCCTACATTTCGGAGTAAAATTTCCTTGCATTTCAACTGTGCTCGTTCTTGAAGGAGTTTTTCGTGATTCGCAAGTTCAACTCCCTTTCTCTTCATTGCTTCAATTAATGCATCATATTCTGATCTTGTTTGGTTGTAGCCTAGTTGCCAGTTTTTTACCTGTTCTGAAAGAATTTGCTTACTCAGGGAGTGCAGGGCTTGGGCCTGCTTTCGGAGTGCACTTGCAGGCGCGTCTCGAGTATTACGAATCCGGTCTGCAATGGAGCGGAGCCAGGTTTCTTATGACTTCAAAGCGGATAGCTCGTGCGCATCCACCCCAAACTCTTCAAGAGTCTCAGCCGACCTGACCAAATCATTTCCTATTCCCTTAATTTCCTTCACGGCATCATCTATCCATCTACGCTCTTGTTCCAGTTCATCGAAACGAGCCTGTCTAGAGGATTTATAGAGAATAAATCATGGCAGAGTCATGGTTCGGTCGATACGCCAAGAATTTCGTGGTTCAACCACAATTTTCGTTATGGGCTCAGTCTGGTTCCCAAAACAAGAGTTTGCTCTATTTCCGAGAATTCTCCTTGTCTTGATGTTGGACACGGGCGGCGGCATCATGCCGGTTATTCCCAATTTGTTATGCGTAACTGTCCCTAATGGCTTAAGCCCCAGTATGCATGTAAGTCCCTGGCAGTTGCCAGACATGATGCATAATTGATCATTGATGGGTTCTGGGGGTTTACTGCGCGAATAAATTTATGCCTCATGAGCAGCAAGCGATTTGATGAGATTACAGCGCTATGTAAGCGCCGTGGTTTTGTTTTTCAGTCTTCAGAGATCTATGGTGGACTCGGAGCAACCTACGACTATGGTCCGCTGGGCGTAGAGTTGAAGCGGAACGTACAGGAGCGTTGGTGGCACGATATGGTCTATGCCAACGATAACATTGAAGGGTTAGATGCCGCAATCCTGATGCATCCCAAGGTGTGGAAAGCATCCGGGCACGTAGATGCGTTTCATGATCCGCTCATTGATGACAAAGTGTCGAAACGTCGTTACCGCGCCGATCAGTTGATTGAGCAGCATATTGACCGTTTGCGGGCAAAAGGAAAAACAGAGCGGGCGGATGCGGTGCATGAGCAGTTTACGCAGGCGCTCAACGCGGAAGACATGCCCAAAGCACTCCACGCACTCATCCTGGCGGAAGAAATCCGGGGCCCAGATTCAGGTGCATTTGACTGGACCGATGTTCGCCAGTTCAATATGATGTTTGAAACGAAAGTCGGCGCGCTGGCGGGTGAAGACACCTCGATCTTTCTGCGCCCGGAAACGGCTCAGGGCATCTTTGTTAATTTCCAGAATGTATTGGCGACCTCGCGTGTACAGATTCCTTTCGGGATTGCCCAGATCGGCAAAGCATTCCGCAATGAAATTGTAGCACGGCAATTCATTTTTCGAATGCGTGAGTTTGAGCAAATGGAAATGCAGTACTTCGTCCAACCAGGGACACAGGCGGAGGCCTATGAACTCTGGCGCTCACGAAGATGGAACTGGCACGTCCAAAATGGCATCCCGGAATCCAAATTACGCTGGCATGTCCATGAAAAGCCAGCCCATTATGCAGATGCTGCTGTGGACATCCAGTATGAGTTCCCGATTGGATGGCAAGAGGTTGAGGGAATCCATTCCCGCACTGATTATGATCTCAAAAGACACCAGGAATATTCTGGAAAGAAGATGCAAATTTTCCACCAATCATCTGGCAGTAGGTTTATTCCGTTCGTGGTGGAAACTTCGGTTGGCCTGGATCGAACGGTTTTGATGCTGCTTTGTGAGGCCTACCGGAAAGATGAGATTGAGGGACAGAGCCGTACCGTCATGGGGTTTGCGCCATCCATTGCTCCCATCAAGGTGGGGATCTTTCCGCTTTTACGCAAGGATGGGATGCCGGAGCGTGCACGCTTCATCACAGCTGATCTTCGCCGTGAATGGAATGTATTTTATGACGAAAAGGGCTCAATCGGCAAGCGTTATCGCAGAATGGATGAAGCAGGTACGCCACTATGCATCACCATTGACAGCGAGACTCTTGATGGGGCAGGGGTTACGATTCGTAACCGGGACACACTGGAGCAGGTACGGGTTGCTGATGATCAGGTATCGGCGTTCGTCTCAGAGTTTGTTCGAGGAGCATAATTTGCGGCCACTTCCTCTACCTGTTGCCAACCTCTGAGCGCATTCTCTCCAAGAATTTTGGCAGTATCTCTCTTGACTTTTTCTGGAAATATCTTGCTGTCGTGGCGTTTCTATTCGCACACTAAGATTTTTCATTGAATCAATTGATCCACAAGCGCAACATATTTGATTTTCTGTAGTAAACCCCTTATCTTTGTCCTAAGGACAAAGATAAGGGGTTTACATGGTAAAAATAATTTCCCATCGAAAATCAACACGAGCTGGAAGGCACCTGGCTCAACTTCTGGAGAATTATGGCAAACCTGTTCTACAACCCTTTGAATTCTTCGCTCTGATCCTGCGCCTGTATCAAGACGCACCCAGCAAGAAGCTTTATCTGCGAAAGAGAGGGCCTGACCGTGACGACTATCACCGATTCAAGATGATGCTATATCACATGGATGTTGTCCGAAATGACCAGGATTACGGAAAACGCGCCCTCCGTGTTCTCCCGATTTCCGACTGTCCAGCGGAAGAGATTGTCTGCCTCGTTGATCCAACATGTTACGTATCCCACCTGTCTGCCATGCAGCGGTGGGGACTTACAAATCGTAGCCCAAGAACCCTGATGCTGACACGGCCAGAACGCGGTAATTGGCGAAATAGGCTGCGCGCATCCCGTCAAAAAATACTGGATGAACAGAAAATACTAAATGAAGATCATACAGATATCTACCCGCTACATGTTGTTGAACATCCTAAACGCGTGCGGGGCCAGAGTATCCAGATGTACACGACCAAATCACCAGGCACCTCCCTTATCAATCGGGGGGCTGACATGCGAGTATCTACGATTGGGCAAACCTTCCTGGACATGCTCCAGAAACCTGATCTGTGTGGTGGAATGTCGCATGTGCTTGAGGTCTGGGAAGAGCATGCCGCGACTTATCTGAACCAAATCGTTCCGACCATTGACGCAACTCCGGGGGCACTCATCAAAAGCCGTGCTGGCTATATCTTCCAGGAGTATCTGGGACTAGAACATCCCGACATTGAAAAATGGGAAACTTTTCCCCAGCGAGGTGGAAGTCGAAAACTGGATCCGAGCAAGGAATTTGCACCTACTTACTCGGAAAAATGGATGATCTCAATCAATGTCTGAGTACCTCCTTGAAGTAGACGTTGCCGCGTGGGTCGAAAAAGCACGAGAGGATCCATTCATCTATCAGCAGCGACAGACCATAGAGATTGTACTAAATACCATCGCCATAACCGTACCACTGAATACAAAAATGTTCTTGAAAGGAGGACTACTTATGGGTCTTGCCTATAGTAGCCCCCGACAAACAATAGATATTGATCTCACAACGGTTCTTGAGACTACAAATGATAGTGGTGAGAAAATCCGAGAAAAATTGGATCAAGGATTCCCCGAGGTCGCGGCGATGCTTGGCTATCCCGATCTCGTTGTCCAAATCCATTCGGTAAAATGGGAGCCTCGCAAGGTTCCTGTTACAATAGCAAAATTCCCGGCGTTGAGGTTGAAAGTTGCCTCGGCAAAGCGGAACACTCGTCAGGAAGCAACACTGAAAAATGGAAAGCCACCTGCTGTTATAATTGAAATTGATATCTCCTTTAATGAACCGTCGCTACAACAAATACAAATCCTGAAACTCACCGACGAACATGAGTTACTTGCTTATAGCCTAGTTGATCTTATAGCAGAAAAGTACCGTGCTATCCTGCAACAAATCCCACGTAAACGACGGCGACCACAGGATATCTATGATTTGAGTCGACTGATTATTCACGAAGCGATTGATGCTGATACCCAGGCACTCATTCTAGTCGCCCTGAAAGAAAAAAGTAGAGCCCGCGGAATTGATCCGAAACAAGACTCTCTTAACAATCCAGAGATCAAGCACCGGTGCGAAGCAGGATGGCAATCACTGAAGTTAGAGATCGCTGAGGTTCCAGAATTTGAAACCTGTTTTGCGGATTCTGTAGCGTTCTACCGTAATCTCCCTTGGAAAAATCGCGTCTAATCCTCGAAAATTATTCCGAAGATTACCTGGCAATGCCCTGACGCAACCTCTGTTTCGTTCTACCTCACATATGCCATATCGAATATACACATGCCATCACGGCTGACCTTCGTCGTGAATGGAATGTGTTTTACGACGAAAAGGGCTCGATTGGCAAGCGTTACCGCAGAATGGACGAAGCAGGTACGCCACTATGCATCACCATTGACAGTGAGACCCTCGGTGGGGCAGGGGGCACGATTCGTAACCGGGACACACTGGAGCAGGTACGGGTCGCAGATGATCAGGTATCGACGTTCGTCTCAGAATTTGTTCGGGGAGCATAATTTGCAGCCACCTCCTCTACCTGTTGCCAAACCCTGAGGGCATTCCCTCCAAGAATTTTGGCAATATCCTCATCGGAGTAGCCGCGACGTAAGAGATCAGCAATCAGATTGGGGTAGGTGGAGACATCTTCCAGACCTTCGGGAAGTCCAGTGACTCCGTCATAATCGCTGCCAAGACCTACATGGTCAACCCCAACCAGATCAACGATGTGGTCAATGTGGTCAACGAGATCGGCCAATGTGCCTATCGGATTTGATTTACGCTGTTGTTCGCGGTAAAGAAAACCTTCTTCACTGTCGGGGTCGATGTTGTTCTCTTCCAGATAGGCATCAATTGCAGCACTTAAAGCCTGGTTTTGCCCCAAGTATTCTCCGCGGACAAATGAGGAGCCGAAGCTGACCATGATGACGCCGCCTTTGGCAGCAGTTGCTTGAATCAGATCATCACTGATGTTGCGTTCCCAGCCAGGAGTAAAGTGTCTGGCGGAAGAGTGGGAGGCGATTACAGGTGCCACACTGCGTCGCAAAACCTGTGCGATCGTACTGTCGGTCAAATGCGAAATGTCCACCATGATCCCCAGTCGGTTCATATGGTCAACGATTTCCTCACCAAACGGGCTGAGACCTCCCCATGTCCGAGTTGAGTCATAGGAAGAATCACAGATGTGATTATCCCTGGCGTGTGTGAGTGTAATGTAGCGGATCCCACGTTCGTAGTAATGCTCCAGGTCTTCCACATTCTCGACTGGTGCACCATTTTCCAGACCCATGGGAAGCGAGACCAAACCGGCTTCCTTGTGCTCGGCCAGGTCAGATGATCGGGTTGCAATGGCGAATTTGTCGGGCGCGTGGGCCACAAACCCTTCGACCATATCAATCAACGAGTCAGCCAGTAATTTTGCGGATCCCGGGATGTCCTGACGTGAGCTTGGAATATAAATTGACATAAACGGCGCATTGAGTCCACCTGCCATTGCCTTTGGGTGGTCAAAATCTCCGCCAACGGTTTCCTGGCTAATGTCTTCCGTGTACGTTGACATGCGGTATGGAACATCAATATGACCGTCAATGATAAGATGCTCCTGGGCCAGCCTGTGCGCATGATCCATGTTTGCATCCTGGGTACAGCTCACAGGAAGAAGTAGAAGTAGAAAAAGAAGGAAGGGTCGATTCATTACCGGGCAACAGATGTTTTTCGGAGTTCACGAATCACCGTAACATTAACTTGGCCTGGATAGGTGAGTTCGTCCTGGATTCGGGTAGAAATATTTACTGCAAGTTCTCGCGTCCTTTCGTCGGATACTTTGGAATACTGGGCAATGACACGGAGTTCTCGTCCACCTTGGATCGCATATGCCAGGGTAACCCCATCAAAGGACAATGCAATCGCTTCCATATCCTGCAATCGCTCAATGTATTCGTCACGACGTATGTGTCGCGCCCCTGGACGTGCTCCACTGATCGCATCACACACTTGCACGATTGGGGCATAAAGGGAAGTCATTTCGGTCTCGTCATGATGAGATCCTACAGCATTACAGATCAGGTGATGTTCTCCATAACGTTTACAATGCTCCATCCCCACGAGTGCATGGGGGTTGTCATTCGATTCCTGGAGCACCTTTCCAATGTCGTGCAACAGGCCTGCACGCCGAGCCATCCGGGAATCAAGTCCCATCTCAGAGGCCATGATGGAGCAAAGGTTCGCGACCTGAATACTGTGGTTGAGTAGATTTTGGCCATAGCTCGTGCGATACTTCATTTTCCCAACAATGGATACGAGCTCCTTATGCATCCCGCGTAATTTCAGGTCAAGGAGTGTGCGCTCTCCGGTTCTATGGATCTCGTCTGTGAGGGTCTCCTCGGCTTTCGCAACGAAGCGTTCAATACTGGCAGGGTGAATACGACCATCTCGTATGAGATTGGACAGAGCGGTTCGTGCAACTTCACGTCGATAGGGATCGAATGAACTGACGACGATGGCACCTGGGGTATCGTCGACAAGCAGGTCAACTCCTGTGGCAGCTTCGAACGCGATGACATTTCGGCCTTCCCGGCCGATTACGCGTCCTTTGATATCTTCAGAAGTAATGGGGACAACAGATACGGAATGAGACTCGGCTTCATCAGATGCGAGGCGCTGCATGGTGGTGAGGATAACCTTACACGCCTCCTCTTTCGCAGTGATCTGTGCCTGATCTCGCAATTCCACTAATTCCAGTGCGATATCTTCCCGTGCTTTCTCAAGGAGTTCTTCGCGCAGGTATTGACGGGCCTCGTCCTGCTTTAGATCCGCAATCCCCTCCAGCTTATGGACTAGTTCATGGGTGAGAGCCTCGACTCTGGACTCCCGGGAATCCAGCCCTCGCTTTTGGGCACCCAACCTGTCGAGGCGCTGAGATGCGTCCTTGGACAACCTAGCAACTTCCGTATGCAGTTTCTCAGCCTGACGGTTGACCTTTTCGCTTTCTTTCTGAAGAAGCTCAATCGTCTGAGTTGCTTCAAGTAGTACGTCCTGTTTTTTTGTTAAGCGCCGATTCCTGTTGTTGAGTTTTTTTCGCTGGCGTTCACTTTTTAGCTTGAGCCGTCGTTTGTCCCGTTCGAGAGCCTCTCGCTCTTGATTGAGTGCAGCTTTTTTGGAATCAAGTTCACTGCGTTCATGATCAAGTGTTGATTTAGCATCGGTTATAACCTTTTCTCTTAGAGATTCAGACTCTTCCTCTGCCAAGGTTAAGATCGACGACGCCTTTTGGCGTGCCTGATTTAGCGTACTCCGAGCATTCAAGCGAGAGATCCACCAAGCGATACCTAGTCCCGCACCAAATGCCACAATAGAAACAGTCAACAACAGGACGGCTTGGTCTTGCATGCCGTCCATACTTTTACAGTTTCGTTAGGGTAGCGATACCACCTGATCCCGGAAGGGTTCCTTTTGCGGGGCGCGAGCGTCCGCAGCGGCGGGTGTGAACCCTTTTCTATACGATTGGGTGCTGCTCAAACCCTTCCACGATCCTCTGCGCGAAACACGACCAATTGAGGTTAAGGCCTAGTGTCCAGATTTGAAGTCAACTCCCTATGAATAAAATTGACGGTTCACGTGCCTGCACCGCTACGGGCGCCCGCGAGTAGGGAATACAGAGTTGGAACGATGCGGTTCCGCTATTGCTCGGAGGTCTCGGAGTGTTTTAAGGCCTTTGCAAGCTCCCTGCCAAGGTAATCTGCCTCCTGATCAACCGCGTTTAACAGAACATTAGATGTTTCTTTTGCACCGAGCAGTTCTTCAGATAATTCCATGGCTGTAAACACAGCAGCCACCAAATCGGGTTGTTCTGGATGTTTTTCCTTGAAGGCCTTCATCCGTTGATTTACATTTTCAGCAACACTGTAGATCGTTGAAACGTCACTGCTCTGTACCAGAAGGGGATAGTCCCGACCCAGAATTCGCACTGTAATGGATTCATGCTTCATTTAATCGGCCCTTTCTTCATTAATGCTCAAGTAATTGTCAATTGTTTTTATGAAGGAGTTGACCTTGTTAAGCAACTGTTCTCTGTCTTCTTCAAACGTGAGGTTCGCTCTTTTTGATGTCCCGCTCGGAGCAGATTCAAGATCAGCAATTTGTTTTGCAAGCTTTCGATTTCTCTCTCTGAGGCGGTCAAGCTCTTTCACCACAGCTTGTACACGATCGCGCAACTGCCTTAAGGATGCGGATCCCCGCAAAACAATAGACGAGGGAATATCGAACTCGTGCTCAAGTTGACGCGATCCAGGTTCCTGGGGCTGACCTTTTCTTTCGGCGGACATAGTGCAATATTCCTGAGCGATATTCAACTACCCAAGGTAAGGTAAAGGTTCAATTTAAGATTATCAACTATGGATCAACTGCGTAATGTGGCACTAAATTGTTCAGAAAAAGCATTAACAATAGCTCTCATCACACGATCAATTTCTTTGTCACGCAGGGTTCGATTTCCTCCAAAGCGAAGCGCGAAGGCAATACTTTTTTTACCCGCAGGAATTTGATCTCCCGTATATATGTCAAAGACATCCACATTCTTTAGAAGCGGCTGGCCTACTTCACGCAATGTGGTGATCATGGGTCCAATAGGTTGTGATTGGTCTACAGACACTGCAAGATCTCGCTCTACAACAGGAAAAGGCGAGATGTGGGTATAGGTTTGAGGAGGATTTTTTTCATGCAAAAGAAGGAGTCGGGTCCAGTTGAATTCCGCAAAGAAGACGGGATCGGGAAGATCAAAGGATACCTGGATCGCCCTGGATAGTTTTGCAATGATTCCGATGCGGGCGCTGTCAGAGTAGAGGGTAATATGATAGTCAGTAATCTCTGTTGGTTCATAGCTGGGTTGCATGTTCAGGGTGTCGAGCCGCAATGCATCAAGTAGCTGACTCACAACCCCCTTTAGATCAAAGAAATCTGCAGCACGCGGATCGCTATCCCAACCTGTGGGTCGGACTGCACCGCAGAGCCCCAACAGAAGTACGTCATATTCTGAAAAATTTTCAATGTAGGCCGCTGCACGTTTGCTATGATGAAAGACATGACCAAATTCGTAAAACCGCAATACCCGTTGCGAATGGTTTGCATTCCGCCGCATGGTCATCAGCATCCCAGGCAGTAGCGAAGGTCGTAGGGTTGCCATAGATCTGGAGACTGCGTTCAGGGTACGAGCTGGGGGATCATCAGAATCGAGCACTAGCTGGCTGAATTGCGTGGCAACATCATCTGGTAACAGGCTGTTGGTATAGATCTCCCGGAATCCATGACCGGTCAAGTGGGCGTGTGCATGCTCCCGCAGCAGGTCGGCCGGGCGGGGGCGGGGGAGGGATAACTGTAGCAAGGTCTGTTTAGGCAGGTCAATATTTTCGAGGCCATGAATTCGTGCAACCTCCTCGATCAGATCAACTTCCAAGTGAACATCGGGCCGGTACGTGGGGATGGTGCAGGAAATCACCCCCTCCACGGTTTCATGTGGTGCAAACCCCAGGGATTCGAGAATTTGAAGGATTCTCCGGTGCTCAATCTGGATGCCAAGAATTTTGTGTATGCGTGAGATTCGCAGATCAACGGTAGAAGGAGGTCTCGGTTTTGGGTGTACATCAACCATCCCTGGGACGATGGATCCTCCAGCCAGTTCTGCAATGAGCATGGCTGTGCGCATAGCCGCCCATGGTTGGAGTGCGGTGTCTACCCCACGTTCGAACCGGTACGATGCATCGGTCGAAATGCCCAGTACTTTGGAAGAACGCCTTGTACGCGTTGGATCAAACCAGGCGCTTTCGATCAATACATTTGCGGTCGAGTCATCAACTTCGGAGTTTTTCCCTCCCATCAGTCCTCCAATAGCCACCGGTTGCTCTCCATCACAAATCAGTACAACCCCGCCCTCTAGTGTGTGCTCTTTTTCATCAAGCGTGACAAAGTTTTCGCCCGCCATGGATTCGCGGACGACGATCTTTTTTTGAGCAATACGATCATAGTCGAATGCATGTAGCGGCTGACCGCACTCATGCATCACGAAATTCGTCACATCCACGATATTGTTAATGGATCGCAGTCCAACCGACTCCAAGCGTCGTTTTAGCCACACAGGAGAAGGTCCAACCGTGACCCCCCGAACGATCATTGCGGTGTATCGGCAGCACACATCGGGACATTGAATCTGGATATCAATGTGTTTTTCAGCCCCAGCTCCAGAGGGCGGAATAGCGATTTCAGGGAATTTTAGAGGCACATTCTGCAATGCAGAGAGGTCTCGGGCAACCCCAAAATGGCACGCTGCATCGGGGCGGTTCGGCGTGATAGCCAAATCAAGCGTGGTGTCACCGGTCAGACCATGCTCCCGACGTAGATAATCTTTCAGGGGCTCGCCGACAGTGGAAGTGCCGGTGAGGACCATAATGCCACGATGATCCTCGGATAGTCCCAATTCGTCTTCTGCACAAATCATTCCCATGGACACCTGACCACGGATTTTTGATTTCTTGATTTTGACGGATTTTTCGTTGATCGTTAGTCTGGAGCCAACAGTTACAACGGGAACCCGTTGATTTGCAGCAACATTGGGGGCACCGCAGATAATTTGTTTGGGCTCACCATCTCCGAGATCAACATTGCACAGCCTCAGGCGATCCGCTTCCGGGTGGGAGCGGACAGATAACACATGTCCGACAATGACACCATCCAGGGAGAGTTTATTTTGCTCTACATGCTCAACCTCAAGCCCGGACATGGTCAGGGAGTCCGCAAGCTCTCCGGGCGGTAATCCGTGGTCTACGTATTCTGACAGCCAGTTATATGAGATCTTCATCCTGCGACTCCCTAAAATTGCGCTAAAAAGCGCACATCATTTTCATAAAAAAGTCGGATGTCCTGAATATCATAGTGAAGCATAGCGGGGCGTTCGACTCCCATGCCAAAAGCATATCCGGTGTAATATTCGGGATCAATCCCCACAGCTTTCAGGACGTTGGGGTGCACCATGCCACTGCCAAGGATTTCCATCCAGCGGCCTCCGTCTGGGTGGTCGGGGAGTTCCCACCAGATATCCAGTTCTGCGCTGGGTTCGGTGAATGGAAAAAAGCTGGAGCGATAGCGCAGTTTCACATCTTCGCCAAAGAATGCACGGGCAAATCGGTAAAGCGTGTCCTTCAGGTCAGCCATCGTGATTCCCTCGTCAACGACCAATCCTTCGACCTGATGAAAAAGGCAATAGGATTTATATGTAATCGTTTCATTACGGTAGACCCGGCCTGGAGCAATCAGCCGAAATGGAGGCTTCCCGGCCATCATCGTACGGATCTGTACAGGTGAAGTATGGGTCCGCATCATGATGCGGGGTTGATCGGGACTCTTTTCATCAATGAAGAGCGTGTCCTGCATGTCCCTTGCCGGATGATCCTTGGGAAAATTCAGCGCGGTGAAATTATGCCAGTCGTCTTCCATTTCAGGACCCTCTGCAATGGTAAATCCCATACGATGGAAGATGTCCGTGATTTTCGACAGAGTAAGCGTGATGGGGTGTCGGGATCCTGGCCATTGGTTCCGCCGGCCAGGGAGTGTAAGATCGATCTCAGAGAGGCTTATCGGATCTGCGGGAGGATTTTGATTGGCGGAATCAAGTGTAGCTTGTGTCTCTTCCCGCAGCGCATTCAAAAGCTGCCCTGCAAAGCGGCGATCCTTTTTTGGTAAATGCGGAATTTCCTTGAAGAGCTGGGTAATCAACCCACGCTTTTGCCCAAGGAAACGGATTCGGAATGCCTCTCTGTCTGAAGCCGTCGTAAGCTTGGCGCCGGAGACCTCTTTTGTTATGTTTGCAGCGGCTGTTTTGAGGTTTTCTAAACTTGTATCCATTTTACTGCAATAAAAAAACCCGCCAGGCCTGCATTCGCAGGGGCGGGAATGTGCTCACCTTTATACATTCGGCCCCTAGCCAGGTAAGGTACCGATAAAGAAAAATGCGCTAGGCAGGTATTGCATCATCTGCTTGATGGGCTTCCTGTACAACACGTGCGAAGGTTGCAGGCTCGTTCATGGCCAGATCCGCGAGAACCTTTCGATTCAAAGCAATCTCCTGCTCACGAAGTGCACCGGATAGGCGCGAGTAGGTCGTACCGTGGAGGCGCGCGGCTGCATTAATACGAGCGATCCAGAGTCGTCTGAACTGCTGCTTACGCTTACGGCGATCCCTGTAGGAATACTCTAGTCCTTTATCAACCGCATGTTTCGCTACGGTATATACTTTACTTCGACTCCCCCAGTATCCCTTGGCCATACCAAGGACTTTTTTTCTTCGCTGGCGGGAGGCTACCCTATTACGTGCGCGTGGCATAATTCGAGAATTTTTCGATCACTAGGAGGATCCTAACAGGCGATTGATACGCGGTTCATCGCTTTTATCAATCAACGTCTTTTTCCCCAGCTCCCGTTTGCGTTTACGGCTCTTTTTGGTCAGGATATGACTCTTGTACGCATGCGCACGCTTCAGCCGCCCAGAGGCTGTGCGGGAAAATCGTTTTTTTGCACCACTGTTGGTTTTTGTTTTCGGCATCGTTCCGAAATAATCAGAACCCATGTGAACCGCAGGAATTAGACTAGGTTCCCGATTATTTTGGTTTTAATGGAGTCAGTATCGCAGTCATGCGTCGACCCTCCATTCTAGGCTCCTGATCCAGCTTGGAAACCTCCTTCAGAGCATCAACGAGCCGTGCAAGAATTAGCATTCCCTGCTCCTTATAGATGATGTCACGCCCCCTGAATTGGACATAGGCACGCACTTTGTGGCCATCCGTGAGGAATTCCCGGGCATGCTTCGCCTTGAACTCAAAGTCATGTGTATCTGTGCGAGGACGAAACCGGATCTCTTTGAGTTGTGTCTGATGTTGTTTTTTGCGGGCATCGCGCTCCTTTTTATTTTTCTCATAGAGAAATTTTCCATAATCCATAATTTTACAGACAGGAGGATCGGCATTTGGTGCGATTTCAACGAGATCCAGAGCCTGCGTCTGCGCCATTTGCATGGCTTTCTCAAGCGAGTACACGCCATGTTTTCCCTGTGGATCAACAACTCGTACTGCGTTTGCATCAATGGCATCATTAATGCGTGTTTGTATATTTTTTGCGATGATAGTAAGTGTTTAATTCGAAGAACAAAGAAATCAGAACATATAGATCTGATCGGTGGGTCCTAATGGATTCGAACCATCGACCTCTACGATGTCAACGTAGCGCTCTAACCAACTGAGCTAAGGACCCGCGATAGATTCCCCAAGGTACGGGTTTTTGTGGATTCGCTCATCCGGAAGAGTTTAAATCAATCTCCCGGGTCTGTACACATAAACTACATGGTAAACGCAATGTGGATGGTGGGACCGGGGATGACGGCGATCTGCAGGCTACTTTCACGCTTGCGCCGGGCTGCGAGCAGAGCGGATACACTGGAGACTACACGGTTGGCTACGAGTGCAGCGATGATTCCTCCCCTTTGCTGTGCCCAGGACTCGGAGCTTCTTCGGAGGTCTCGATAGCGCTGGAGATCCTGTATATTTTGCCATGTCCACTGGAACGCCGGATCATCTACATAATTGACCAAGTCAACGCGTCGGTTTCGCAACTGAGCTTCACGGTAGTCATCAGAAGAAAGATGATTGCCAATGGTGATGTAAAACCGACGATCTTTGCCTGCATTTGTGACACCGGCATAGGATACAGCCCATGTTTGATAACTTTCAACTAGGTGTCTGCGCTGCCACTCACTTGTGACCAAGCCCGCTACGAGTACCGCATCTGCAATTGTATAGAATGCTGCCTGTCGATTCCACCTGCCTCCATTGGTATATTTGTGACCCAGCCCCGGCAGAATAATGCTGTACGCAGCCGCTTTTGCAGGTTTTAGGGGAGCCTGTGCAGCGGCCTCAGTTCCAGCCAGTAATCCAGACACCATCAAGGCCAGGAAATATAAATACCGACAGATAGACGGCATGGCCTGCAGATGCGCTACGACAGAGGTGCAAAAGGGTTTATTACGTCTATTCAGAATACTTCAACGAATCAATTGTAGCGTGTGATACAAAATCCAATGCATTGGGTTGCCATTGAGGTGAATTCCAGTCAGAGACAACAGCCAAGCTTGCCGACTGGCGAAGGGTAATTCAAAATGATGTGCGCAGTCGTAGATTGATGGTACGCGGGGTCAGGCGTGTTGGAATACGCTGCCAGATGCCGGTTGCATCCGGCAGCCAGGAGTAGGCAACGGTATTGATAATGTTAAATATATTCAGCATCTCGGCGGTAATTTCCAACTGCAAAGGTCTTGGGCGATTGCTCAAGGTGATAATTTTTGTAGTCCCAAAGTCAATTCGCCGGAATTCGGGGTATCTGGCGGAGTGTCTATTTCCTGGAATTTGGGTGACAACACTTCCGATACGTTCACCTGGAATTGGAGGAGTATATGCGAGACCGCTCCCGAACAGGATACGCATATGCAACTTCCAGGTAGGATCCATCGGGATGTAGTCCTGCACAAACAGAGCGACGGTATGACGCTGGTCCGTAGGTCTAGGCCGCAGGCCTGCATTCAGATGCGTAGTGTACTGCGGAAGAAATCGCTCACGTGCAACCATGAAGCTGTAATTAATCCAGCTTTCCATGCCGGGCACAAATTCCCCTCTAGCCTGAAGATCCAGGCCGTATACATGACCGCTTGCGTCGTTGAGTCCGCTGTAGTTAATTCTCACATTTTCCAAGGAGTAACTGATCAGGTTTGCCAGTTTCTTATAGTAGGCTTCGCCGCGCAGGTAGATCCTTTTTCGTGGCACAAACAGTTCTGCGCCGCCGGTCATTTGTATGGAGCGCTGTGAGTGAAGGGAACGGTTCAGAGATTGGGCAAGCGGCACATCTGGCCCTGGAGTGCCACGCAGTTCGCGGTACGCAGGCTGCTGATAGTAAATCCCCACCGATGCAGTGAGGGTTAGTTGTTTCGATGCTTCATAACGCAGGCTTGCTCGGGGCGAAAGGGTCCATTCCTGATTAAATTCATACCAATCCGTCCGTACACCTGCATTCAGAAGGGTTACCTCATTGATACTGTAAGAATCTTCGACATGCAAGCTGATCTGTGAAGTATTGAGCGTTGTCGCTCCCTCGAGGCTGTCAACAACAATCCGGACGGGTTCCATCTCAAGGTTGGTCCCTAGGACGATGGATTCTTCCATGAGTCTATCATCAAAAGCAAATCGCTTTAGATGCCAACCAGCCTCAATCGCGTGCCGCTGACTGGTCCAGTAATAGAGGCCCCGGCCTGCCAATGAGGTTACGGTGATCGTATTATCTGCCGAATCTTCCTGACGCGCCAAGCCCCGCGGAATTTCCAGCCGGTCCGCATTGCTGTCGGTAACAATATCATACAGGATTGCATTTCCTTCAAGGATGTAGGACTCCCGCTCCTGAGTTGTGTACAGGCTTACATCGTGCTGAAGCGTCCATCTGGTACCCATGCGGCTTCGCAGGCGCAGACCGGCAAGGCCGGTTTGGTATCCATCAACTTCTTCACTGTTATTGGAATAGGAGAGCCAGACGGATCGGAGATCCGAGGAGCCGCCGTCTGCAGACACCGTTCCGTAAAATGTCCGCCGTCCACGCGGATCCAGCCGGAATTCATGATCTGCATAAAGTCCAACAAATTCAAGTTCTTGTCGGGGAGTCAGTCGGTAAGTAAGCCGTGTCTGGATGTCCTGATAATCAGGTTGGTAGTTGCCTTTCAACTCTTGGGTTGAGAAAAAACGTCGAGCTCTGGCTTTGCGAAGCCCAAGTTGCCAGGAGAATGATCCGCTGGTTGCTGCAGCTGTTGCAGTGCCATCGAGTAGGGATAGGGTTGCACTAGTTGTAAAGTCTGTTGATGGAGCATATTCAATATCCAATGCAGAAGAGATTTTGCCTCCATACTTTGTGGGGAATCCCCCGGTATAGAGGGTAATGCGGTGTGCCAACTCTGGATTAAAGAGCCCTAGTCCTTCCTGCTCACCTTGTCTTGGGCGAAACGGCATATGAATTTCGAAGCCGTTGAGGAAGATCAGGTTCTCGTTGAATCCTCCTCCGCGCACAGAGTATTGATTGGAGAGCTCGTTGTTGGCAGACACACCGGGCAACACCAGGAGCGCCTGAAACCCTTTGAAGGGAGATGGCATCCGGCGCACTTGCTCTGGTGCAATCTGTTGCACACCCGCTCCAAGTACAGTTTCGTCTTCCACCACGAGCTCCTCGCCTTCAAAGATCGTGGGGGTGAGTTGGACATTCAGAGTCGTGGTGGAGCGTGCTGATACGACTACAGAATCAAGACGAGTGGCAAACCCTACGTACGAAAATCGTAGAGCATATCTCCCCGTAGGAAGCTGTAGGGCATAGCTTCCAGAGTCATTTGAGGCTGTACCGAAATTTGTGTCGTTGACCAGGACACTCACTCCTGGGAGTACCAGACCATTCCCGGATTCAGTGACCGTTCCCTGAACCGTCCCCCAAGACTGTGCAGCCACCTGCGCGGTGAAAAGCAGTGGAATAAAAAAAGCAATGCGGTACATAAGATGCCACGCGTGTGTGGCGGTCGGATGCAGTGATTTGGCGGGGTAGCAATTGGCAGAATCGAAAGCGGTGGGTTCAGGGGTTATTGTGACCAGGATGTAGGTTCACGGTCCCAGCGGTGGCTATAAAGGGTTTGGAGCAGAGAGGGTTCCAGGGGGCCTTGATCACTGGCTGCAATGTTGGCCACCACATGGTTCAGTTTACGCATTCCTGGAATCGTAGTACTCACGGTTGGATTACTCAGGATAAAGCGCAGAGCCATTTCAGGCAAGCTACTGTCTGGAGGTACGATATCTCGCAGTGGCTCAACATGTGCCACGCTGCTTTGCAAATTTTCTTCAACAAAATAGGTGTTGCGCCAATCTCCCTCGGGCCAAGTAGAGTCAAGCGTGATCGTGCCCGTCAGTGTGCCTTCATCAAAGGGGACACGGGCAATGACTCCAACGTTATGTTCTTCGCAGGCAGGGAAGAGTTCGTCAACAGGGTTCTGATCAAAGATATTGTAGATCACTTGGACACAGTCTACGAGACCGCTTCGTACTGCTTTGATACCATTCCATGGCTCCCATCGGTTGAGACTGATCCCAATGGATCCAATTTTTCCATTCTCTTTTGCTCTTTGGAGTTCCTGGATCCAGCGGTCATCTTGCAGCCACGAATCTTCCCATGTATGGAGTTGCATGAGATCCAGTTGTTCCAAGCCTGTATTTTTTAAGCTCAGTTCGATATACCTGTGGACGTAGGCAGGAGGATAACAGTCATCAAGGGTATGTTCACGTTGGCTGGGCCATGCGCGATTTCTTGGCGGAACCTTCGATGCTGTATAAAGGCGTTTGTCAGGATTAGCCCGCACTAGTTGTCCCAGGAGGCCTTCACTATGGCCATCTCCATATGCCCAGGCCGTATCAAAGAATGTGCAACCGAGGTCTACTGCGCGTTGCATAGACTCCATGGACTGAGTATCATCGGAATCCTTCCAGCCGGACATTCCCCACATACCGTATCCAATTTCGCTCACAGGGAACTGGGTTCGGCCGAGCAGTCGATAGTTCATGAATCATAAACGTATGACTTCCCTGTAACGCAGAATTCATCATGTGTTCCAAGTGGGTTTTCTCAGGAGCCTCTGGCAGAACCCCTGAATTCAGCACTTTTTGAATCCCACAGATCTCTAATGTCGGCGTCCTTGCCGGTGCCGCCGCATATCCGTGCAATGATTACAAAATTCCCTGAGAGTCTTATTGATCATGAAGGGGGTTTCTGTCGCTAATTGCCCCGGTTTTGCGGCATAATGTTGGTATCAGTCAAGATCATCACATAGGGTTTTTGGTGAGTGGTCCGATATTTGCATGTCCAATTGTACAGATGCATGTGCTACCTTTCAGTTGGCAGTAGCGTCTAATATAGTACCGAACAAACCTGAGTAAAACAAGTTATCTTTCATCTCCACCAGACAAGCGATGGACTCATGACAGAGCATTCAAAAAAATCGACAGGAATAGTGTCCAGTATCAGTCTCATCCTGGGGACTTTGTTATTCACTGCAGGATGCTATACACAGCTGGGTGCGAATTATTTTGATAGAGAGCCAGATTATCAAGAGGTTACGGAGTACGATACTCCGTACGGAGATAGTGTTGTGGTGGACAATTACTACCACGACCATTATCATTACCGCTCTTCGCGCTATCGCAGGCACTTTTCTACCTTTTATGACCATCCTTACTCGGTAGACCCGTTTTACGATCCTTTTTACGATGACTACTGGTATGGTGGCTCAAGTCTGTCCTTCAGTTTTGGTTGGGGTAGACCGTTTTTATATTCTTCGCCTTATCGTTACGGGTGGTATGATCCCTACTTCTATGCCGGTAATCCCTATGGTGGATGGGGATATTCTCATTGGGGATATGGATATTACGGCACACCGTGGGGCTATCGGGCAAGATATGCTGCTAACTATGGTCCTCGCGGATCACGGGTTGGGCGTGGAAGAGTGAGATCACATGGTGGCCGCTACGGGACTGATCAGGATGATATACTTGTTGGTCGGCGCAATGCGGTAGCAGATCGGGGTAAACAGGGAAGTGTACTGGCCAGGAGTCGAACCCGCGGTGGCGTGGTGGCAGCAGGTAGCAGAACCCGTGGTGTTCAGCGCTCAGTAGGTGAGGATGAAGAAGTTTCACGGACTCGCCGGGGGGTTACACGAAGTGTTCCTACTGCCAGAACAACCCGTCGGAGCACAATAAACGGGACCCGTTCGAATTCCAGGCCAGTGACGCGTTCAACGCCGCGCACTCGCAGTTCATCGGGAACCCGTTCGAGTTCCAGACCGACGACGCGTTCAACGCCGCGTACCCGCAGTTCATCGGGAACCCGTTCGAGTTCCAGACCGACGACGCGTTCAACGCCGCGCACCCGCAGTTCATCGGGAACCCGTTCGAGTTCCAGACCGACGACGCGTTCAACGCCGCGTACTCGCAGTTCATCGGGAACCCGTTCGAGTTCCAGACCGACGACGCGTTCAACGCCGCGTACTCGCAGTTCATCGGGAACCCGTTCGAGTTCCAGACCGACGACGCGTTCAACGCCGCGTACTCGCAGTTCATCGGGAACCCGTTCGAGTTCCAGACCGACGACGCGTTCAACGCCGCGTACTCGCAGTTCATCGGGAACCCGTTCGAGTTCCAGACCGACGACGCGTTCAACGCCACGTACCCGCAGTTCATCGGGAACGCGTTCGAGTTCCAGGCCAACGACGCGTTCAACGCCGCGAAGCAGGCCTGCTACTCGGTCGGTACCGTCGTCTGGAGGGAGAACCTCGTCAACTCCGGCAAAGCGGTCAGGCACTCGCTCCACGCCTCGTAGAGGCAACTAATCTCCAAAGGAGAAAAAAGCTTTCCCTAAGACCACAGCTTCTGACACCAAATCGGGAGTATCTAGGGGACGTATGCTCACAAAAAAACGCAAAACATTCATCAATACAGAAGTATCAATGAAACAGTTAGTCCGCATTCTGCGAAGATTTTCTACCGGTACGATCACCGCTACAGTTATGATGATTGCCGTATTTCCAACTGTCGCGCAGACAGCCGATGAAGTATGGGGGCTGAATCAGCGTGATATGTCGGTGGGAGCACGTATGACAGGGATGTCTATACGTGGTTTTGCTGGATTTGGAGATTACAGTGCCATGTACGGTAATCCGGCTGGGTTAGGGTATGTAGACGGCACTAAACTCGTGGCATCCCTCAGAGGATTTACTGCTGAAAGTAACTCTGATATCTTCACGGGTGGGTTTGATCTTGACCACGCTACAACATCGATGGAAAATACAGGTTTAGGGAATTTGGTGTTTCTATACAATGTACCTGTAGCACGAGGTAAATTGGTTGGCGGGCTGGCACTCAGTCAGACACGTGACTTTTCGCGCGGGCTCAATTTTGTGGGAGAGAATGTTGAGAGTACCATTTCGACCTCCTTCCTGCCATTCGATAGTGAGTACTCCATAGGCCAGGATGGAGATCTGGGAGAGTTGGCTGATTTGCCCTTTGCAGCCTTTAATGGTGGAATATTCGAGTATTTCAGAGAGCTTCATGAGAATGGAGAGTACCCATTCTATTCAGCAGTTGTACCGGGCACCTTGGTTGAGCAGTCAGTCCTGGTGTCAGAATCGGGGGAGGCATATGAGTTGAATGCAGCGATGGCATGGCAGGCAACCAAAGACATTATGGTAGGTGCCTCCGTGAACATCTTTATCGGTGATTATCGTTTCGACTACAACTTCACAGAAAATGACATCTTGAATGAGAACACGGCAGACCAGTATAACGTGTTACTCGATGATAATACATTGCTCGAGGGATTTCACGAGCTCGACTACCAACAAAGATTGAGATCGGATATGGCTGGAGTCAATCTTCGAGTCGGAATGAGTGGAACCTTGAAGGATAACAGATTCCGATTTGGTGTGACGCTCGAATCTCCGACTTGGTCGTACTTTGAGGAAAGCTACGGGGAGCAATTCACCACGCGATTTGATCTCGGAGGTTCAGTCACTTATGGTGACCAGGATGATGATGTTAGCAATGGTATTTTTGAATACTCCGTACGTTCACCATGGCGCTTGGCGGCCGGACTGCGATGGGATATTGGAAGGCTTATACTTACAGGAGAAGGGGAGATCATGGACTGGACGCAACTTAAATTGAGTTCGGATGAAGGGGGAGAGGTGTTCAGGGAGGTAAACCGCACAATTGATAATGAATATGGGATCGCCTTGAATTATGCTTTTGGTGCCGAGTTTGGACTAGGTTCCTTTGATCTTAGAGCGGGGGTGGCATTTCGCCCATCCCCTTACAAAGATCCGTCAACCCCTTCGGGGAAGCGAGCAGTGGGAGAGCGCTTTGGTACATCATTTGGCGTGGGGGTTCAACTTACAGATGGAATTCGAGTCGACCTCGGGTTGCATTCGGAAGAGGAACGTAATGTGTGGGATCTTTATCCCTCGGATGATGCAGGGCCGCGGCAGGAATCTCGCTTCGAAATTGATGAACTGTTGGCAAGGAGGATGGCGGTACTTCAACTGACTGTCAAGCTGTAACGTGCCACGGGAATGGAAGGATATGCCCTTATGTGCGCAGGAGTTTGAACGGTTTGCACATAAGATGTTGGAGTCCAGGAACACATACTGAACAGTGCTGTAAAACGCGGTCTTACTTTTCCTCACAAGCACATAAATCAAAGGTAGTCAGTTGGCATTTCATATTGGCATTGGCGTAAAAGTCAAGGAAAAAGAAAATATTGACCGGGCACTTAGGCGATTTAAACGCGCCGTCAATCGTAGCCGGGTATTACGTCAGTATCGACAGAACATGGCTTTCACAAAGCCATCGGAAGATCGAAGGATCTCGAAAGAGAAGGCCGCCCGTAATGCAAGAATGCATAATCGGCGGTATTAGTTTTTGCAGTTGTTAGGCGAGGCCGAAAATTTTGACTTGGCCCCAAGTCAAAATCAGCAAAATGCAAAATCCTCCGGAAGGATTATATCTCTCTAAAAGAGTAGTAGGGCGCTCGCGACAACTTCTTCCTGCTCGAGTTGATGAACCATTGAGCTGCCGGTAGCCGGGCTGGCACTCGGATGACGGCCTGCGTACTGAACACGCGGATCATTCCCGAAGTTTGCTGAGCGGAGCGTACTTTTCAGTAGTGGACGAGCATAGGACCAAGCACCCATATTGGCTGGTTCTTCCTGAGCCCAGCAGATCTCCACATCGCGGTTGTATTGTTCCAGTTCACTGTAGAGGGCATCGTTGGGCCAAGGGTAATACTGCTCAAGTCGAATCAGCGCGATACGATTCTGTTCGTTTGGATGCTTATCAAGCTCAGATAATAAATCGTAGTAAATCTTACCGCTACAGATCACAATTCGCTCAACTTTGGCGGGATCTTTGCCGTCACCAATGACAGGTAGGAATCCTCCTTCCGTCAACTCTTTCGGCGAAGAAACAGTTTTTGGATGGCGTAAGAGGCTCTTGGGAGTCATGAGCACGAGTGGCTTTTTTGTTTCCCGTAAAGCCTGCTGCCTCAGCGAATGAAAATAGTTGGCAGGTGTACTCAAGTTGCAGACGATCATATTTCCTTCAGCACAAAGCTGGAGAAAGCGTTCCAGACGCGCAGATGAATGCTCGGGGCCCTGTCCTTCGTATCCATGTGGAAGCAGCGCGACCAGGCTACAGGTCTGTCCCCATTTTTCTTCGGCGGCGGATAGAAATTGGTCAAAGACGATTTGTGCACCATTGGCGAAGTCCCCGAATTGCGCCTCCCAGATCACTAGGGCATCCTGATTCTGGACAGAATATCCGTATTCAAACGCAGCGACCGCGTACTCGGATAGCAGACTGTCGTAGATATGCAGCCTCGCCTGGTTTTCAGTGATATGGTTCAGGGGAATGTATTCTGCGTTCGTGATTTGATCGTAAATCACGGCATGGCGTTGCGAGAAAGTTGCACGCCTGGAATCCTGGCCACTCAGGCGAACGGTCGTTCCTTCCTGAAGGAGGGTGCCAAATGCCAGTGCCTCAGCAAATGCCCAGTCGATTTGACCTGATTTGCGCAGTTTTTCATTCCGACGTTCAAACTGTCGCATCAACTTGGGATGAGCATTAAATCCCTCTGGGATTCGCAGCAGTGCATGAAGTATATTTTCAAGTTGATCCTCAGAAGCACGAGTATCTACGGGGGGCGGGGATTCATAGCTGCGGTTATGGAAATGCTCAAGCACCGCCGCCGGATCTTTTTCCTTAAGATCGGAGGTCCGTTCAAATGCATCTTGTAGCAATCCCCGGAAATCATCCAGCATTTTTTCTGCTTCATCCGGCTTCATCGCCCCTCGGTTCAGAAGCGATTCGGTGTAAAGCTTGCGGGGAGATCGCTTCTTTTGAATCTGTTGATATAGGACTGGATTGGTGTAGGTCGGTTCATCCCCTTCATTGTGACCATGCTGCCGATAGCAGAGCATATCAACGACGATGTCTTTATTGAATACCTGGCGGTAGTCCAAGGCAAGACGAGCCACGCGTACGCATGCCTCGGGGTCATCCCCATTCACATGGAAAATCGGTGCCTCAATCAGCCGGGCTACGTCCGTTGCATAGGTGGAGCTGCGTGCCTCACTAGGGCCTGTTGTGAAACCGATCTGGTTGTTGATGACAAGATGGATTGTGCCGCCAGTATGGTAGCCTCTAAGCTGGCTACAGTTCAGGGTTTCCGCAACAACCCCCTGGCCAGCAAATGCAGCATCTCCATGAATCAGCACAGGAATGATCATATCCGTAACCTGGCCATCGGACAAATCAGAGTTGCCGGCATCTCTTATACAGTCCTGTTTTGCCCGCACCATTCCCTGCACGATTGGGGTTATGGATTCTAAATGACTGGGATTGGAGGCCAGTGTCAGTTCAACTTTCGCCCCGCTCTCCGTCTCGTACGTTCCTTTACTGCCTAAGTGATATTTCACATCACCGGATCCATAGATCGTATCGGGGTTGATGTTCCCTTCAAACTCCGAAAAGATGTTCTCGTAGGACTTCCCGATGATGTTGGCCAGAATATTGAGCCGGCCTCTATGGGTCATTCCAATTACGACCTCGTGCACATTTTGCTCAGCAGCGTCACCCACAATTACATCCAACATGGGGACGATGCTTTCTCCACCCTCAAGGGAAAAGCGCTTGTGTCCAATGAAGCGGGTGTGCAGGAAGCGTTCAAATGCCTCGGCCTTGTTCAGCTTAGATAGAATTCGCCGCTGATCGTCCAATGTCAGTTCTTCAGAGTCGCGCAAAGTCTCAATCTTTTCCTGAAGCCAGCGTTTTTCGATTGGGCTCGAGAGATGCATATACGCAACACCGATGCGGCGTGTATAGGTCTCTCGAAGAGTATTCAGGATATCTCTCAAGGGGAGAACATCCTTTCCACCGAGTCCTCCTGTGACGAATTCACGATCCAGATCCCAGACGGTCAGGCCGTACTTGGCAGGATCCAGTTCGGAATGATATTTCCAATTATTCTGAAGTGGGTTGATATCTGCCTGCAGGTGCCCCAAGACGCGAAATACTCGGATCATAATCATGACCTGGGCCTGTTTCTCAATAAGATCCATCTCCTTGCCTGTCTCCTGAGAGCTCCCTAATCGGGGAGTCGAGTCAGGACTGAGAACAAATGGGGGATAAGGCACATGCAGATCTTCAAAAAGATCTGCATAAAAGTTGTCGTTGCCCTGTAAGAGACCTGCAATGTGAGATAGGAAGGCACCGCTTTCCGCACCCTGAATGACGCGATGATCATAGGTGCTGGTGACGGTCATCACCGGGGACAGTCCCACCCTGCTGGCGGAAGCAGCACTGATTGCCTGGTATTCCGGTGGGTAACCAATGGCTCCAATTCCAACGATAACCCCCTGCTGTGGCATCAGGCGTGGTACACTGAGGCTGGTCCCAATCATTCCCGGATTAGTCAGCGTGACGTTCGTTCCATGAAAATCTTCAATCGTCAGTGCGTTGCCCCGGGAGCGTCGAATGAGTTCATTATAAGCGCCGAGGAACTGCGCAAAATTCATCTGATCTGCCCCCTTGATATTCGGCACGAGCAGGGAGCGACGTCCCCTGCGCTCAATGTCAATTGCAAGGCCAAAGTTCACCTGAGATGGGCGTACATGCTTCGGCTTGCTTCCCTCCCTGACGAATGTGCTGAACATGGTTGGGAAGACTTTCAGGGCCTGTACGATCCCGTAAGCGATGATATGCGTGAAGGAAACCTTGAATCCATCAATACCACGTTGATACTGATTGAGAAGCGCACGATTTTCGGCGAGCAGTTTAACAGGGCATGTGCGAACAGAAGTTGCCGTAGGAATGCGGAGGCTGGCTTCCATGTTGTCCACAATCGCCGCGCCGGGCCCGCGGATCAAGGCAACCTCTGCATCAGCAGGCAACCCATCTCCTGAGGGATGTGGGGGATCCTGCTCTATCGTCTCCTGTTTTCTGGGCACTTCCTTCTGTATGACCGGCGGCGGAGCCGTCTCTCCAGGTTCATAATCAGCAAAGAACTCACGCCAACTTTCGCTGACGCTAGATGGATCATCCAGGAAGCGCTTATAGAGCTCTTCAACGTAACCCGTATTGAATCCAAGCAGGCTCACTTTCTCTCCAAGTCAGGTGGATATAAACTGTGCGGTTCAGCAGAAACGGTCCGTTCGCATGGGCAAACAAAGTCTCCGCCTGAACTAAGAATATACAAAACTCGAACGCCGCAATGAATACAGACGTTCGAAGCAGAACCACAACCTGTGTACAGTGAATTGATGTGTGGGTTGCAGAACTGGGGGCAATGGTCAAATTATTGTCGCTATACTCCCTGAGCCTCCGCGAAATCAAACTCAAGCACGATGCAGTATTTTGAGGCAGGGCAGGTATTCCCAAAGAAACACAGGACACATCTTTGCGAAGGACGGCCTCATAGATTTGAACCCTGCAGATTGACTGCGATGCCATTGATCTTGCACACGGTCTACAGATCACCTCTGGAAGGCTGGCTTAAATCCACCCCTGCGTCCGGTACCACGCAATGGTTTCTTTTATGCCATCGTTCAATGAGACCTGGGAAGCATACCCAAAATGGTCACCGGCTTTTCTTGATAAACATTGTTTTGTCGCATGAAGGATTTCCCGCGCCTTCTCGCGGTTCAGTGCCGGGTAGGTTCGGGATAGCTTTCCGGCCAATTCAGTGAGGGTTCCCAGTGGCATGGTGAGCGAGCGTGGGATCTGGATCATTCGCGATTTTTTCCCCAACGCAGACTCAGAAGATACTTTCAGTTCCTCCCAGGATATAATTCGGCGACTCCCTACATAGTAGGTTTTGCCAGTGGTCCGCGGAGATTCTGCTGCTTCAATGATGCCGCGGACCAAGTCCCTTACATATACGAGTGACAGCCCAGGATCGCCCCGGGGCACAACACAGAATCCACGATTTACGGCAGTAAAAAAAGTCAATAGATCTCGATCCCTTGGCCCATATACGACGGGAGGGCGGATAATGACCATGGGTAGGTCCATGTCCGCCAATGCATGTTCCATGGCGAGTTTACTTCTCCCGTACATGGAAACAGGTTCGCAGGGTGTGGATTCATCGGCGAGTACCTCCCCGCTATCACCAACGACTGCCAAGCTGCTGGCAACACATATTTTGGAAATTTTTGCAGTAGCGGCCGCTGTCATCAAATTTCTCGTAGAGATTACGTTGGCCTCATACAGCATTTCCCATGTCGGTGCACGTGTCATTGCACCTAAATGGTAGACAAAATCTACCCCTTGCAGAGCTTGTTCAATCAGCGCAGAATCGCTGAGGCTGCCGCGGATATGCACGACATCGAGTCCTGTCAGCCATTTCGGTTCAGAACGGACCAGACAACGAATTTCTGAGTAACCTCGCTGGAGTAATGCTTCAACTAGGTGACTGCCGACAAAGCCGGTCCCTCCCGTCACAAATGCAATTTTATTCATCATGGCACCTTTTTTTCAAGTAGAACAACGTTCTCAAGATGATGGGTTTGGGGAAATAAGTCAATAGGTTGTGCAACAATTGCATCGTACGACTTTGAGAGGGTCACCAGATCACGGGCCTGGGATTGAATATTACAACTCACGTACACGATCCTGCGAGCGTTCAATCTAGATACCTGTACGGCTACCTTTGGGTGCATACCTGCTCGCGGAGGATCAAGCACGACGACATCAGGATTCCCGTGCTCAGTAATGAAGTCCGGCTTTAAGAGCCGCAGCATGTCCCCACTGATGAAGGTGGTATTCTTGATTCCATTCAGAGCTGCGTTGCTTTTTGCGTTTAGGATGGCATCTTCAATCAATTCAATACCGGTCACATGTGCGGCATAATTAGCAAGGGATAATGCGATCGTTCCAGTGCCACAATACAGGTCGCAGACATGTTCTTTTTTCGTCACTCCAGCGAGATCCTGTACGACGTTCACCAGTTGTTCTGCCTGAAGGGTATTGGTCTGAAAGAATGCGCCAGGCGCAATCTCAAAGGTAAGTTCACCAATACGCTCTCGAAGGATGGCGGGGCCGTAGATGGTCTCGGTTTGTTCTCCAAAGGCGGTCTGAGCAGGTGTTGAATTGATGGTATTTACCAGCGTGGTCACGTACGGATGTTCCTCTTTGAGGTAAGCTTCAAGGCAGGACATGCGTTCCGCATCATATTCGGACGTAATCAAATTCACCATAAAATCCGGCATATGTGCAGACTGGCGAATGACAAGGTGTCGTAAAAATCCTTCCTTGTTTCGCCAGTTCCAAGGGCTCCAATGACGTTGCTTTGCAAGGAGTCGAATCCCATTGACCACTGCCGTACTACGTTCACCCTGAAGGTGACATTGGTGGATGTCCAGGATTTTGGCGAATACGTTTGGTGGATGCAGGCCGAGTGCAAATGAGGTGTCAAATATTTTCCCGGAATCAATCTCCTCTCTGGAGAGCCAGCGGTAGGGGGAAAAGGAGAACTCCATCTTATTTCGGTAACCATAGGTTGCGGCTGCTTTCAGTGGTTTGCGAATCTCTAGATTTGGCAGGTTAGCGATGCGTGTCATTGCCTCGCAGACCAGTTGATATTTATCTTCAAGCTGCTGTGTGTAGGAAGTGGTCTGAAGAGTGCAGCCGCCGCAACTTCCAAAATATTCACAACGTGGCTGAACCCGGTTCGGAGAAGGTTGCAACACAGTCAGAAGCTGCGCCTCCGCGAACTTCCTGCGCCGTTTTACCACTTTGGCTCGCACACGCTCACCTGCTAGGGTATGGGGGACAAACACTACCTGACCGTTATGATATGCGAGACACTTTCCCCGGTCGGCCACTTTTTCCATCACCAATTCCACAACATCCCCGCGTCGCAGTGGAGGCTTCGACGGTGTATCCGCTTCTATGGATAGATCAGAAGGCATGACCAAGGCGAAAATAACCTACCCAGTCATTCAGGCCGGAGGGGAATAATCCTGCGTCTGGGCGTGCTGGATCGTGGACATGGACCGCCATATCCAGACGAGCAACCAGATACGCCCATGAAACCCGGACCCCGACTCCCCAACCCATGCCCGTTTCCTGCAGTAGATTTTGAAAAACGAGACGTCCTGTTGGTTGTCCCGGGGCCGTCTCATTAAATCCGGGGTTGCGTGAACCGAACCATACATTGCCCGCATCCGTAAAGGTGGCCAGGATCCAATCCGCTCCCAGGCGATCCCGAATTATAATCTGGCGTAACTCCAAACTGGCTTCCAGTTTGATGTCCCCTCCCAGGAGATTCGTTTCCCGTTGATTATTGGACAACTGGCTGAAGCTAGCCGCTCCCGGTCCTAATTGCCGGAGTCCCCATCCCCGTACGCTTGATGCGCCACCGCTGTAGAAGCGGTGCGTAAATGGTACAACGGTGGCTTTTCCGATGGGATGGACCCAGCCACCAAAGAATTTTGTAGCCAGAACTGTACGATTACTCAGGCGATAGTATCGTCGAAAACTGCTTGTGAATCGCACATACTGACGATAGTGGGCTTCGGAATTACTGCCCGTAAAAGAGAAAAGACGTAAGCTCTGCTCCAGCGTGCTTGGAGTAAACACGTAACGGTCCAGGAAATAGGGAAGCATCCCTCCCAATTCAATACTGGCCTCATAGCTATATCCTTCATCTCTGTGAAGTAGATTGACATGCTCAGATCGAAAAGTGTAACGGATTGCGTTATTGATTTGAGGTTGGGTATAGTCTTCCAGGATTTGAGCACGTTGGACGGGATCAATGATTTGGGATCTTCCCTCAGTACCCAATACTCGGCTGAGGAATCTGGATTCAAAGCCGCGCAGCGTATCCGGCTGGCTCAAGCTCAGATCCATTAGATCAATAAATGAAGTGATGCTTGGGTTATGTTGCAGTTCAAATCGAATACGTGTTGAGACGCGCCCGCGTATGATCAGACTTAAATCTTCGCGGCGAGCAGTAAGATAACTGAACGTGAACCGGGTTCGGGTCTGAAACAGGTCTAGATCCAGGTGGTGGAACGGGGCAATCAGGTAGGGGAGGCTCACAGTCGCTGAAAATTCTGCCAGCGTGGATGAAAGGAAGGTCGTATCTATATCTGCTGCAACGGAGCCCGTCGTGCTTAGGCTGAGTATCTCACCACTGCCAAACATGTTGGCATTTTTATATGTGAGACCCAACCCACCTCCCAATTCATTCTCAACGCCTCCCAATGCATCGTTACTCTGTCGAATAAAGGTCGAAAACAAAAATTGATGGCGTGGTCGGGTTCGAACGGTGATCTGGTGGGGGAGCACCTGATCAACGGGGGCTTGAGAAACAATGTCGGTGAACGTGAACACCCCCGTAGCTTCCAAGTGTCGTTTGGTTGCTAAGATTTCCGATTGGTTGTACCAGGCGCCAGGTTGTATATCGAGTGCTTTGAGCAAAAGAGAACTCTTGATACGGCGGTCGCCCTGAATTTTGGAAACCACAAGTCTGGATGTGTCTCTGTTGGTGAAGAAGGTATCCATCCGTACGGGCACATCGGGTTCAGGGCCTTCGACCGCAAACTGTACTGTACCGTAACGGAAACGTCTGCCGGTACGGATGCGCAGTTCGACATTGAAGGAATCCATGGTAACTGGAGTAACAATGGCGCGAATTGAATCCCGTGTAACGGCCGCAAAGCCCATATTTCGCAGCAGGGTCAAAAGTCTGCTTCGCTCTTCAAGTAATTGACTCTCCCGGAACCGCTGTGACACGGGTTTATAATCCAGGAGTGGTTGATCGGGTAGCGGGGGGAAGAGAGAGGTTTGTACAAGTTGTCGGCGCTGTAGAAGATCCAGGCTATCCAGTCCAGTATAGGATACGCGGTTGATCAGTGTAGCAGGTCCCTGAACAATATTAAACGTGATATAGGCATGGTTACCATCAATCTCAATATGATAGCTTATCTCGGTTTGTGGATAGCCTTCTCGCTCAAAGAACACACGAAGCTGCTCTAGGTCCGTAGCAAGCACAGTCTCATCTACGATGACACGCGGTTCTCCCAAGTTCATGAGGGCCCTACTCAACCGTGAGCCTAGTCTGCCGGCTTCTCCAATCCGGTAGAGCCAGAGCCACCAGTGTGCGCCACGAAGCCCGAGAAATTCCCGGTTGGCAGCCGTACGGATGTGACTTCGAAGGATTTCGTCAGAGAAGTCAGTATCTCCGACGAAGGACACCCCTGCAATATGAGGTGTGTTAGAATCAGATTGAGCGGAGGCAACTGCTGATGAGAGCCCTCCAACCAGTACCAGTAGGCATAAACTCCACCTACTCGTCCTCGAAGTAGAAATCGTCGTCGGCCGTCGGGTAATCAGGCCATACTTCATCCATGCTTTCGTAGGGTTCGCCTTCGTCCTCGAGCTCCCGGAGGTTTTCCATCACTTCGAAAGGAGCTCCCGTACGTTCGGCATAATCAATGAGTTCTTCCTGTGTAGCTGGCCAAGGAGCGTCCTCGAGATAAGAGGCCAGTTCGAGTGTCCAGTATCCCATTTTGAATTTAACGTGCGCTTGTGATCCGAGTTAGAAACCGGATATTATGCAATTCAGAGGAATATATTGTAATCCAGGGGGGTAACCCGAAAAAAAAACGTCAATCCAGCGACGGAAGACTGCTGAGGTCGTCTGCCCGGTCCAAGAGTTCCTGATACTGTTGCGGTGTCATACTGGGTCCCAGAAAGTAGCGAGGATCAAGAGCATTGTTATCGTGATCACGCACTTCATAGTGAACATGGGGTGCAACGCTCAATCCAGTATTTCCGCTTTTTGCAATTTGTTGTCCACGGACAACTTTCACACCTTCCCTGATATTTGGCAATACTGAGTCCAAGTGGCCGTAGAGCGTTTTATATCCAGCCTCAGGATGATCAATGAGGACATAGCGACCATATCCGATGTTGGAGTATCCAATGTCTTCAATAACTCCTGCTCCCGTGGCGTATACCGGACTATCCTGGGGCACAGCAATGTCCAAACCGGAATGCATCCTTCGGTAATGGAGGATTGGGTGTAAACGATAGCCAAAACCAGAGGCAATACGCCCCCCCTTTGTAGGCGAAATGGCTGGAAGTTGTGCCAGCGCCTCTATTCGTTTGATTCCAAGTGTTTCGAGATACTCAAAGCTGGCAGTTTGCAGATTGACCTGCCTTTCAAGTTGATCAAGGAGTTCGGCGTGATCTCGAAGAAGTTCAGATGTTGACTTGCTGAATCCATCAAAACGAGCATACGGATCTACACCACCAACGCCTACCTGACGCATATCACCCGGGATAGAATCAGCCTGTAGAATCAGCCGGTACAATTCCCGATCTGTTTCCGAGAGATTCTCCAACTGGTCACTCAAGCCAGTCACCCGTTGGCGAGACTTGGAGAGCTCCTCCTGGAGGGCCTGATTCTCTGCCATCAAGATCCGCTCCTGCACCGAAGTTACAAGAAGACCAACCACAAACCATCCGGCGACGAATCCCACGAGCAACGCTCCGCCCCATAATAGAGGGCGGACAAAACCGTAAGGTGCTAATACCGGCTCAAGCGTGCTTGGGTCAATATGATATTTCCTTAACCTCATGCCGTCATAAAGATTTTGTCAATAGATGAACCGACAAGTCTATGGCACTGCATCGGAGAAATATACGATACAGGCTTTCGAAATAAAACTGATGCTCTGTTTTTACGGACGAAATAACAGAATGATTACGTTTTCATACACATAAATCATTTGTATAGTATATAACAAGTCCTAAGGAACCTCAATCTTGTCAAGAATTTTCTGAATAATTACTTCGGCTTCCATCTCTTCTGCCTCCGCCTCATAGGTTACGGCTATGCGGTGGCGGAGTACATCCATGGCAATTGAGCGTACATCTTCGGGAGTCACATAAGCGCGATGACAGAGGAATGCGTGGGCTCGTGCTGCGAGATTCAGATTGATCGTTGCTCTGGGGGAGGCGCCATATTCAATCAGAGGCACCAGATCAGGCAAATGAAAGGAATTGGGGTCCCGCGTGGCAATGACCAGATCTACGATATAGCGTTCGACACGCTCATCCATATAGAGCTCATTCAGGACTAGTCGGGCAGACAGAATCTTTTCAGACTGAACGACCGTTTTGACTTCGGTGTCGGGGTTGATCCGAGCCATCCGGCGCATGATTTCCATCTCCTCCTCATGGGAGGGGTAGCCGACCTTGATCTTCAACATGAATCGGTCAACCTGCGCCTCAGGCAAGGGGTAGGTTCCTTCCTGCTCAATGGGGTTCTGTGTTGCAAGCACCAGAAACGGTTCCTCAAGCGGGAAGGTCGTTTCCCCCAATTGTAATTTGCCGCTCCTGCATACTTTCCAGCAAAGCACTCTGAACCTTTGCCGGAGAACGGTTCACCTCATCCGCAAGGACCATATTTGCAAACAGCGGTCCTTTTTTTGATGGAGAAGTCTCCAGTCTGTTGATTGTAGATCAGCGTACCTAAAAGGTCGGCGGGAAGGAGGTCTGGGGTAAATTGAATGCGCTGAAATTGTCCACCAATAGACCGGGCAAGGGAACTTACGGTCAAGGTCTTTGCCAGGCCGGGAACTCCTTCCAGCAATACGTGCCCCGAGGCGAGCAGCCCGATCATCAGACGTTCAACCATATAGTCTTGTCCGACGACGACACGTCCGATCTCTTCACGCAGATCGTCTACAAAAGCACTCTCAATACGAATACGTTCGCTAACCTGAGCAAGATCAAAATTGGCCATGAAGTAGTGGTTTAGTCAAGCATCGGCGAACTTACGCGATCTTAAGCATCATGTTCATCTGGCAGCCCGTTGATAAAGTACTTTTTTGGGATCGTGTCTCCAATTATCACCCATGCCTGCGTAGCCTCTCTTTTTTGTCAGTTTGAGGATCAAGGATATCCAAGAGCGCCCCAAGTGCCGTGAAACCGCTGCACATGTTCATATCGGCCATATTTGCTACAAAAAAGCAAAACAGGGTGAGTCAAGCCTTTGCCAGTGCCAATTGGACGGACCGATTCTCCTGGAAGGGCTCTTGGCTTCCCCACACCACAGTGCGTTCGTAATTATAAAGACTCAGGTTCAATGCCGCCCCTTGCAAGACCATCCGCATAAAACTCCTAACAGGCTCCCTCCACAAACGAATTAAATCTCTCCTTGCAAGGTAACTGATCCAACGTCTGATAGAATGGGTTCAAAGAGTAGCGGGGGGCACCAGAATAAATGAAGGGGTTCCTTGAGGGCCTTTTTCGTTTCCCTAAAGCCATGAATAAGCGCCGTTGAGGTTGAACATAGAACCGTGGCTGCAATATATTTGCCGATTCTAGAATTCCTGAAATTCAGACTTTATTCACGTGTCCAGCGAATTTATCAAAGCTTCACAGTTTGTGTTAATCAGAAAAACTGTGGGTAAACAAGCTTCAGGTCAGATGTGTAGAAAAGGGAAAATATCACTACGATCCATGCTCATTCCATCGCGGGTTGATTTGCTTGCACTATTCGATAATGTGCGTAACTCGTGCCTAATATTAGCTCTGGGATGGATTGCAATAACATGCGGATGTAGCTCGGCAAGCAGTGCTCAGTCTATTGAACTTCAAGAAGTTCTTTCCATAGGGGGGTTTTTTGATATTATGGATATCACCGTGGGACAAGATGGAAGTATCTATGTTGCAGACCGTCGAGACTTTTCGATCAGCAAATATGATTCACAGGGACAGTTGGTCAGTCAAATCGGGAGCCTAGGGGTGGCTCTGGGAAAATTTGTCGGCAGCCCCCAAACATATATCATAGGAGTCGGACTCGCCTGGGTGGATCCAGGAGAATTTTTCGATGGTCCCTATTCCATCGCGTTGTTGGATAGCATTCTGATTGCTACGGACGAAAAAGGAATGGGAACTATGCACTTCTTTGATCTGGATCTCAACTACACTGGATCGGACCAAATCATTATGACAGATGACATGGACTCTGCCCCAAATGGGCTTCTGTACTATGGATCGATTGATTTAATTGACATAACAGCTTTCAGAAGTTACATCAGGACGTACGTTCCGAACGGCGAGATGTCAAGAATTTTTGAACTCAGGGACATGCATAAGTACCGCATGGAAAACTCTTACTTTTTGCTTGCGGGGTATCCGGGGAAGATCGTTATTGTTTTTGAAACAGTAAATCGCATTGACGTCTACGACCTGTCTGGGAATATTTTGAACCGACTATCAGTTGCTGATCTGCCTCTCCGATACGAGGGGAGCTTTATGGATCTGAAGGTATCAACTCTATTGCCGGATCATGTAGTCGAATCAATGAGCTATGTGTATGGAGGAATAATGTTTACGGGTGCGGTGTTGGACCGCGAAGGGAATCTGTTTCTGGAACATGGAGGAAAAAACGGCGAGATGCCTGTGAGAAGATCAGTGTATGTGATGACTCTAGCGGGAGAAGAGAAGGGAGTGTTCAAAATGCCCCCTCATACACACCTATTCTACATGGACAAAAAAGGGTATGCATATGCTGTGACTAGGACAAGGTCAACAGATTTGCTAAAAAAATACAAACTGGAATATTTGGAGTGATGCTTGCACGCTTTCTTGGAGTCTGAAAAAAACTGAAACTCCACGACGGGGCCGATAGCCCGTTGAGATTGAACACTGGACCATGACCGCGATACACACTGCCAATTCTAGATTCTTGGAATCCAGGCTTTATTCACAGGTTGATAGGCGTGATCCCGGCACTATCGGATGCCCATTCAAAAAGTCCTTCGCTGTAAGAACACGCTGCCCCGGAGCCTGTAAGTATGTGATGGAAATCGCACCAGTCTGACAGGCAACCACGATGTGGCCATCCGATCTGAGTACGCTCCCTGGGCTCCCTGTCCCCTCGGTTACGCGGCTTCCCAAGATCTTCAGGCTTCCTGACTTCCACGGAGTCCAGGCGCCAGGGTAGGGGGAGAGGCCGCGGCAGTGGTTATGGACCTGATCTGCCGATTCGGTCCAGCGGATGCGGCAATCGTCACGAAAAATTTTCGGGGCGGCAGTCGCAAGTGAATTATCCTGTGGACGCTCCTGTACACGTCCAGTGGCAATCCGCCGGGTTGTTTCCAGAACGGCACGCGCGCCAAGTTTTGCGAGTCGATCATGCAGGCTTCCCGCGGTCTCATCCGGTGGGACAGTGGTCGGCCATTGAAGAATAACATTCCCCGTATCGACTGCGGGCTTGAGAAAAAAAGTCGTTACCCCGGTTTCAGTCACTCCCTCCATCAGCGCTCTGTTGATTGGAGCAGCTCCCCGAAATTTAGGCAACAGAGAGGCGTGAAGGTTAAACGCCCCGAGCTTTGCACATGCAAATACTTCAGGAGGCAGAATCCGGAATGCAACGACGACCTGGAGATCGCATTTGAGGTCGTTGATTTGAACTGTAAACGCTGGATCTTTTACGGATTCCGGTTGAATGAGGGTCTCAATTCCCAAGCGCTGCGCGGCTTGCTTGACTGCGGTTGGTTGCAGTTTACGGCCTCGTCCACGCGGGCGATCCGGTCCGGTAACTACAGCAACCGGTCTGTAACCATTCTCCACCAGTGCCTCCAATGAGGGTACGGCGAACTCGGGAGTCCCCATAAAGACTATTCGCATATCACTCTATTCGGCTTTACTCATCAGTCAGAAGGGCTGGAAGTCGGAGAGGATCATGCGATGGACAAGGCCTTCACGAAGTGTTCACGATTAAAGACCTGCAGATCTTCCAGTCCTTCCCCAACTCCGATGTACTTGACAGGCACTTTGAACTCATTCGAGATGCCGATAATAATGCCCCCCTTAGCGGAGCCATCCAGCTTTGTGACAACCAGGCCGGTTACATCTGCACTCTGCGTAAATTCCTGGGCTTGCCGTAGTGCATTCTGTCCGATCGTGGCATCCAATACCAGGAGCACTTCATGGGGTGCTCCGGCGAGTTGGCGGCCCATGACACGTTTTATCTTTGCAAGCTCATCCATGAGTCCCGTTTTGGTATGCAGGCGTCCCGCAGTGTCAATAATAGCAACGTCTGTAGAGCGACGAACTGCCGATTGCACCGTGTCGAATGCAACAGCTGCGGGATCTGCACCGTGTGATTGCTTGATAATGTCAGACTGTGCCCGTTTGGCCCAGATCTCAAGCTGTTCAATCGCTGCGGCCCGGAAGGTATCCCCAGCACCAATGAGCACACTCCGGCCCGCCTGCGTGTAACGCCATGCAAGCTTTCCTATGGTTGTAGTTTTTCCCACGCCGTTGACACCAACCACCATGATCACGTGAGGATGGTTCTTGAGCGGAGCATCAAAATCTGCCGGGCGTGTGGGCAGGTTTTTTTCAAGGAGTTCGGCAATTTCCTGATTAATCAGTGTCCGTAGCTCTTCGGATGAGATGTATCGGTCTCGCGCCGCCCTTTCTTCAATCCGACTGACAATTTCAAGGGTGGTATTGACTCCCACATCACTGGTGATCAGGGCCTCCTCAATGCCATCCAGGACGGATTCGTCGACCTTACGTTTTCCTTTGATCAGACGACCGATTTTCCCAAAGAGACCATCCCGGGTTTTTTTCAGTCCAGATTCCAGGCGATCCTGGTCCTGGATCTGAGAGCGTTTAATAAATCTCATGTGATTAAGTGGAGCGATTTCGTAGGCGTAAAAGTCGAGTTGCATAAATTATAAGCGAGAGCCCAAGAAGCCCGATGGTTGCCCAGATCGCTATATTCATAATGATTTGATCTGCCTTCAAAAGTGCAAGAATGAACGTGATTCCAATTGCAGTTGCCGCAATCTTGCCAGGAGGATTACTCATTTGCACATGTCCGAGATGACGTGCCAGGAGAACCCATCCTGTTACAATCAGCAAATCACGCAGGATGATGGCTCCCAGAACCCAGAGAGGCAGCAAGCTTTTCCATACGAGTGCAATTCCCAGTAGGGCGGCAGAGATCTTATCTGCAGCTGGATCCAGGATCTTGCCCCACTCGGATACTGTGTTTGTGCGGCGAGCAACCTGACCATCAAGCAAATCTGTAAGCCCGGCTGCAAGGATGAATGCTAGGCTCCAGGTTACGGGTCCATCCATAAGAATAACCACCGTTGCCGCGCCAGAAAGTGGGACACGAGAGAGCGTAAGTAAGTTGGCCAATGTCCGGTAGGGGCCCTGCATGGAGAAGGATGACAAGATTGTATAGTTAAGATCCCGTGGTACGAAATTACCCCTAAAAAGGTACCATACTGACGATCCAATCCGAAACATATAGGACTCCGAAGGGTAACGAGGTCCAGCTTCAGTTACTTACCGCATATCATGACCGTGCAATCGGCTCGGACCCCTTGGATAGAGGCATTGACCCCCGAGAAGGCTTCCGTAGTTGTTCAACTTCTAGCAGTCACCTTCTTTGCAGTCGCTACGGCGCTTGGTGCTCAGGTGCGCATCTATCTTTGGGAGGTCCCGGTTACATTACAGACCCTTTTTGTATACGGGAGCGGTTTAGTGCTTGGGGCACGGAACGGCTTTCTGTCCATGATCCTCTATCTGTTGATTGGAATGTTCTTGCCCGTCTATGCCGGAAGCGGGCACGGTCTGACCTACCTGACCACCGCGGTCAGTGCAGGTTATCTCCTGGGGATGCCATTATCGGCATACGCCATTGGCCTGATCGGAAGGAGTAAAACCAGTGTGTTTGGCGGTGTGGTTGCGGTCGCTGCAGGTTCTGTCGTACTCTTTACGTGTGGGGTGATCTGGTTGCACTTTGCAGCCTCACACACATCCTGGTGGTACTCCATTGAGGTTGGGTGGCTTCGGTTTGTTGCTTTTGATGCAGCGAAAGTGCTGATTGTCGGGCTTACGTATGGTGGTTTACAGCGCTGGGGTCGATAGGGCACGCAATGAATCGCGTGTGGCTCGTCGTATTTCTGGGAGGGATTCTATCCTATTCGTCTACTGCAGCACAGTCCAGTATTCTGTATGAGCCGGAGGTTCGGGCGTCAGCTAAAGCTGGGCTGGAGGCATTGTACGATCTTCGGTTTGAGGAAGCAGAAGCCCATTTTCAAACCATCACGGAGCGTCATTCGGATCATCCCATCGGTCCGTTTCTGGAGGCATTAACTCTTTGGTGGACCATTCTTCTGGATTTAACAGACACATCTCACGATGAAGCATTTTATGCTGCCATGGGGGAGGTGATTGCGCGCAGTGATGAACGGCTGGATGCAGACGAGAATAATTTCGATGCGATGTTTTTTAAGGGGATTGCATTAGGGTTCAGAGGGCGTTTGCGCTCCAATCGCCGTGATTGGATTCGGGCTGCAGCAGATGGCAAACGGGCTATGGATTACGTATTAGCTGTTGCCGACGCAGATACAACCAATCACGATTTTGCACTGGGAAGAGGCCTCTATCAATACTATGCTGCATTGATTCCCGAACGGTACCCGTTTGTACGACCGATTACGGCGTTTCTTCCGCCTGGAGACCGGTCAGGCGGGTTGTTTGAACTCGAGCGTACGGCCAGAGATGGATACTATATGCAGACGGAAGCGATGTATTTTCTGGCGCAGATCAACTATCTCTACGAAAAAAATTTCCAGGCATGTGTCCGGCAGGTTTCGTGGCTGCGCAACAAGTACCCCAGAAATTCCTTTTTCCATACGCTGGAAGGTCGAATCTATGCGAGTTGGCATCAGTGGCAGGCTTCTGACACCGTTTTTACAGACATCCTGGATCGCTATAAAGCACAGGAAACCGGATATACACCAGCGATGGCAGAGCAGGCACTGTATTTTCTGGCGCGGTCACACATTGCCAGAGGGGAAGCATCCGCTGCCCTACCTCATCTCTTATCCCTGGAAGCATTGACTGCACGGCTGGATATCGACAGCTATTTCAAGGTTGTCGGGCGTCTCTATCAGGGGATAGCGTATGATCTGATGGGGGACCGCGAGCGGGCCATCACCCGATACAAAGATGTGCTCAGAATGAAACGTTGGGGATCAAGCCACACAAATGCCCGGCGATATCTGGCGAATCCCTATCCGGCTACAGGATAGCCGGATTAGTTTTCGTCTGCAGTTGGTCCATAGCTTGGAGGCAGGGGTACATCATTCATCCGCAGGTATATAGAAAGTTGCGCTCTGTGATGAACCAGATGGCTGATCCCATACCGGCGGAGTACCGTTGCCTTGGGCTCTGTGAAATACACCTGATCTTCATGACTCAGCGTCCAGGGTTCAGACAGCGTATCCACGGTCGTGCGGCCAAGAACCTCAAGCAAATTTTTCTCGTTGGCATTAAACGCGGCGATTAACTCTTCCTGTGTCGACGCTTCCGTTTTTGGCCAGGGTTGGGACATATCGATGCCATCCTCCTCCAACGTCATCACCTGCCACCAGAGCAGGTTAACGATGTGGGAGGCTAATTCGCCCATGGTCCACGATTTTTTATGTGGACGCCAGTCAAAGCGGTCGTCGGGGATGCGCGAAAGCATTTTCCGCGTCACGCCTAATTCGTGATCCATATCACCAAATGCCAGATAAAGGGGGTCTGCAGTCATTCAAGTTGAAGTTTTTTGTGAAGACATCAGCAAACCCCGCAGACTGCATTTGGGTTCAATGCAATTCTGCCAGCTGGAGAATATGTGGTATGTGGGTGCGACCTGACTGAACTGAAGAGCCAGATCCTTTCCAGGGCGGTACGCACTGAAAACCTTGCCACATTGGTCTGGTGCATGGGAGGCAATCCCACAGGAGTCAGCAGGATTCAAGCACACAAATCCCTTGAACGTATCCACAGTCGGACCCGAAGCCTTAGTTATGTGTTCACCATGGCTTATGTATTTTTTACAATCATCTGCAACAAATTACGAGATCAATGATCGTACATCCTACTTCATTCAAAACCGTGCTGGTCACCTTTTTACTTTGCATGACGGGTTTTTTACCCGCTGCGAGCACGCAGGCCCAACCGGATTTGAATCAGCCCATTCCCGTTGATAGCGCTGTCACCATTGGCCAACTAGAGAACGGTATAACGTACTATCTACGAGAGAACCACGAGCCGGAGTCTCGTCTTGAGCTTCGACTGGTCGTCAATGCGGGTAGCGTACTGGAGGACGAGGATCAACTTGGGTTGGCCCATTTCGTGGAGCATATGCTTTTTAACGGTACGCGGCGCTTCCCGAAACAAACGCTTATGGCCTTCCTGCAACGCATCGGCATGCAAATCGGCCCGGACATCAATGCTTATACAAGTTTCGATGAAACGGTCTATCAACTCCAGGTACCTACGGATAGCATGGAGGTGGTACGCAAGGCATTTCAGGTGTTGGAAGATTGGGCGGCTTACGCTACACTGAGTGACGAAGAAATTGACAATGAGCGCGGTGTTGTGGTGGAGGAGTGGCGCAGCAGACGGGGTGCACAGGGACGCATGTTGGATGAGGAACTCCCGGTTATTCTTGGTGAATCCCGCTATGCGAAGCGGCTGCCGATCGGAGATACACTGGTCATCAAGCAGAGTGCATACGAAACTGTGCGTCGCTATTACAAAACCTGGTATCGCCCCGATCTGATGGCGGTTGTTGTTGTAGGGGCTCTGGACGTAACAACGATGAAGTCCCTGGTAGAAGAACATTTTGCCACGATTGCGCCAGCCGAGAATCCGGTGCCACGCCCCACTTTCGATGTGCCATATATGGAAACGCGCTACAAGGTTGTGAGTGACCCGGAATATGATTTCTTCCCGGTACTTTCGATGGGATACAGGCAGACAGTGGTCCCGATGAAAACCCTTGCCGACCATCGCCGGTCCATGGTGGGATCCGTGGCAAGGGGAATGCTTTCACGACGATTTGGCGAGATTGCTCAGGACGGTACCCGTGCGCCTTTTCTTGCTGCAGGAGCAGGTGCTGGGGAGATTGTTCGAGGGTTCCCTCAATTCAGTCTAACCGCGTATGCGAACGAAGACAGTCTGGTTGCCGCACTTCGCACACTCATTCTCGAAGCAGAGCGAGTCAGACAGCATCCCTTTACGCCCGGTGAGTTCTCACGATACAAAGAATCCTACCTGCGCTCACGTGAAGAAGCGTACAACGAGCGCGAAAACACACCCTCGGCCCAGCTTGTGTCTTCCTATGTTTATCACTTTCTGGAAGATTCTCCAATTCCAGGCGTAGTGAATACATACCGGCTTGCGCAGCAGCTTTTGCCGACCATTACGCTGGAAGAAGTAAGTGCGTATCTGCCGAAAGCATTGGGTAGCGAGGATCGGGTAGTAACCGTGAATCTCCCGGAGAAACCATCGCTTGAATGGGTCACCGAAGAGGTACTGGCCAGTACTTTTGAAGAGTATGACGGCACTGTGGTAGAGCCCTACATTGATGCCACATCGGATGCCCCTCTATTTGACGAGACGTTGACCCCAGCTACTGTTGTAAGTGAGAACTCCATTCCCGAACTCGGAGTTACTGAGATCACATTGTCGAACGGTATTCGCGTTGTGATGAAGCCGACAGATTTTCGTGCCGACGAGGTTCGGTTCACATCCTTCAGCGAAGGTGGGACATCTCTGTACAGTGACGACGAGTACCATACTGCGGGGTATGCAGCACCGACTGTGCATAGTAGTGGAGTTGGTGCGTTCAGTGAGACGGAATTGCAGAAAAAGCTGTCAGGAAAGCGAGCTTTCGTATCCGCATCCATCAGTTCCTTGTTTGAGGGATTCAGCGGTCAGGCTTCACCGGAAGACCTGGAATTATTGTTCCAGTTGATTCACCTGCGTGCTACGCAAGCGCGCCTGGACTCGTCTGCATTTTTGTCTCAGATCAATCTGAACCGCACTTTTCTGGCGAACCGGGAGAATTCCCCTGATGCGGCATTCAGCGATACGCTTCGCACGACACTGTATATGAATCATCCGCGCTACAGATCTGCCAAAATGGAGGACCTTGATGCAATAGATATGGAACGTGCACTGGAAATCTATCAGGAGCGATATGCCGACATGGATGATTTCGTATTTGTCTTTGTGGGTGCTTTCGAGGTTGACACGTTAACTGCACTTGCCCAGACGTATCTTGGCACCCTGCCTGCTACGGATCGAGAAGAAACGTGGAGGGATGTCAATGTACAACATCCTGAGGGTACGGTCGTCAAGACGGTATACAAGGGGGAGGAGCCCCAGAGTCGCGTTAATATCACCTTCAATGGTTCGGATTATAAGGATTCGCGACAGGCACGCCACCATATGGAGTCCATGGAGATGCTCCTTGATATTCTTTTGTTTGAAGAATTACGTGAGGAGCGCGGCGGTGTCTACGGTGCGGGTGTGAGCGCCACGCAGCTACGTCGCCCCCGGGAAGGTTATCGGTTTTCGATCAGCTTCGGCTGCGATCCAGAGCGTGCGGAAGAATTGACGAATGCCGTATTCGAGACCATTGAAGAGATCAAGCAAAATGGCGTATCCGAGGATTACGTCGCACGGGTACAGGAACAACAACGCCAAGCTCGCATCACTGATCTTGAGGAGAATAGGTTTTGGCTGAATGTACTGCGCAGTGCCTATTACTCGGACAGTGTTTCGGAACCACTGGATATTCTGCGCTATGACGAGCTTGTGGATAGCCTGACTGCAGAAGATCTACAGCAAGCTGCCACAAAGTGGCTGACGGATCGCTATGTACAGGTAACGCTCTTTCCCGAACAGCCCTGATGCAGACATAGAAGATGATCGTGCAATGTAGGCTGGATTGAATGTAGGTATTTGCTTCTTTGTCAGCAGACCTCACATTGCAGACATTGTAGCTGCCGCCTGTGTGGTTGTTGCAATCGTGCCTCCAAGCCTATCTTTGGGGAATTATATAGCGCTTGCCCGAAAATAGTAGTTCAGCACTGATATTCTACCGAGAAAGCGTTGTGGGTGGTATTTCCGTCTGGATACACGGAGTGGATTCTGTGCGAAGTTTTTTTGAAAACGTCGATTTTTCAGATTTTGCAGCGTAGAACCATTCCAGAGGCTCATTCCGGGGCGATTGCATCCATTTTTGCGCACTGGTCCCCGAATTTGGGCAAAATCTTCAACCTTCAAAATCGCCATTTTTCCTGTTATGAGACACCAATTTGATCTTGCTCCTTCCTTTGGCGTCATCCCGATTGAGCAGATAGAAATCAACCCCAAATCCCGCCATGATATGGCCAGGGTGCTCCGATCATTGCAACAGATTTGGAAGAGTAAACCCCACTTGGAACAAATTCTCACAATTCTTCGACAGAAGATCGGAAAAACGACCCGTCAACGCGAGGGGCGCCCGGGCATGCACTACTGGCGCATCTTTGTATTGGCACTTGTGAAGCAGGCGCTGAACACGGACTATGATCACTTAGTGGATGAGGCCAATGAACATCGGCGACTACGTCAGATGTTACAACATGACGATTCGGAATTTGGAGACGGGTATGTGTATGAATTGCAGGCAGTCATTGATAATGTTTCCTTGATCACCGAGGAGATTTGGGCGGAGTTGAATCCGATCATTGTGGAGGTGGGGATGCAGGCACTGGGGGGAGGATCCCAACGCCCCGATGGAGGCTCGCTGTGATTCGTATGTGGTGGAAACGAATGTTCAGTTCCCGACCGAGCATGTTACGTGATGCGATCCGCTTGCTTTTCAGGGAGACTATACATGAAGGCACTGACGTCAAGGTTGAAGCATGTGATTCTTCCCAAGAAGGGAAAACTCTCGAAAGAGGATCGTGCGCGAGAATCCGCCCCCGAGTTTAAGAACCGGCGCCGCAAACATGCGCAAGTGGAATCCCGGATTAATTGTTTAGAGCAGCATGGCGGAGACCGGATTCGCACCAAAGGAGGCAAGGCAGGCTTTGCCCGAACGGTCGGTGCATCGGTGGTTGCCACCAACCTATGTCGCATGGGAGCGATGTTGCAGGAACGCCAGTACCTGGAGTGGCGCCAAGCGGCGTAGTTGACCCAACCAAATGAAGGTGGTGCGATCCCACTCCACGGTCGGAGTCGGAAGAGTTGCATTCAGTCCCCACGAAATTCACGTCAGCTTGCCTCCATTGACGTGAATCCGTGCGCAAATGTTCAGGCCCAAGAGCAGTAATTGTGAACTGGGAGAAAGGATATCAAACCCGCAGAGTAAAATTCTGGATTTTGAAAAAATTAAAGGTGAAAACGAGATCGGACCTCCCAAAAAATGCTTAGTTTTCTGACAGGTACTATATAAAGTCATGAACAAATCGCCATCCATGAAGTCACTGTTCGTGGTACGATAGCCTTTATAGCCGCACGTATGCGGGTCGATTACTTTCCCCACCAGTACAATCACCTTACATCCACGGGAGTCCGAGCAGGCACAGAAAGTCGTTCACGGACTTGCTCATAGATTGGAATTGGGAACACCATCCTCTCCGTAATTTCCAGAGTTACTGCCAAGCCAAACCGAATGGGGTTGATTATATCACCTGCATCCTTACGACAGTTTACCTTAACAATCACGTCGCTACCACCTTGATCGGCCGTACTATGTCCTTCAAAAATCTCGTGCTGAAGCGTTCCTCTTTGTACAGCGTGGTAGCTTGCGTTGGAACGTTGGATTTTGCTGTCTCCCCACGGCGGACCAAACCAAAGATGAGCAACGCGGTATTTCTGGTTTCGGCTGTTGATTGGAGAGAACCAAGCCAATGTGACTGTCACGCGTATTTTCGGATTAATATCTGTTAGGATTGGCGGTAGTGGCAACGCAAACTCAGCCGCCTTCCCATTAAGCAATGCCCCAAAACCTATCACAGTCACCCGCTGATCAGCACCCATCACTACTCGCCGGAAGTCGGGTTGGCCATAACCGAGAAACCGCGTCACATAATTCTTGAAAGTCTTCCCATTATGATCTGTGGCAAGGGCATCTGCAAAAGGCCCATACATCTCCCCCCATTCTGCCCCGTGTACAAGCAGCGTTTTCATCAATACCGTATCGAATTCTTCAGGGATTTTGGCTTCCGACTGAGTTCGTAGCGATTCCAGCAACTCGTAGAAAAAATATGCCTCTCGGGTTCCCAGTGCTGCAGCGTTACTTGTTCCTCGCATGTGCTTTGTAGCATTCAATGTGCCTGCTGACCCCGGCGTCGCCACGCGCTGTCCAGTTTGCCCCAAACCACCTGGATGGACCAGAACGGTTCCCTCTGGAGAGGTAGGGTCTTTGGAAAGTAGCTGTCTTCCCCCTGGCAGATGAATATCCGGCTTGATCGCCCTCCGATAGCCCGGCCCATGCGCAGAGGTGACGCTGGGCATTTCGGTTGTTAGAGGATCAATCAAATGATTTGGCACTGGGCCGGAATCGTCCATATGAATCGCACCTACTGTCACACCGTTTAGCGTCTCCGCTGGCGACAGTAGCCGCCGATTTCTCGTATCCTCCGCCAAGGAAGAAATCACTAATCGCTGACGCTCTTCTCCGCTCAAATTCTGCAATCCTTGAGCTTGTGTTCTCAGGGAGATAGTGTGAATGTGGTTCCCAGCACTAACCACGAATAGGAGATTATATTTATACGACAACCAATCCAGCAATCGCGCCCACCCACTCATTTCTCTCACGAACGGCCGGGCTGGATCGCCGATTGATAGATTTATCACACGAACCTCTGGCGATGCAGGTGGCTCGCTGTTTTCCCCGTCGAATATCCGAACTATTGCGCGATGTACAAGGTCAATCGGCAAAACATCGTTCGGCACTACTTCATTGAAATGATCATTAAAACCCCGATGTGGCTGCATGATTGGTCGTACGTAGATCGGTCTTTGCAAAGGCTTACCCAACTGAGAATTGAGATCACCGTGACAGATCAAGGAAGCCATCGCCGTCCCGTGACTTCGCTCCCTCGCCTGGTATACATCTTCATATCCATCGGGATCGTCTACTACCAAGCGACCGTCCAACAGTTTGTGTCTAGTTAAGGGCATCCCATCAAGCAATGCGACCACAGGATCCCCCACGGTTCGGTGCTCTAGATCTAACAAGTGCGTAGAGGTCACTTCGTCCGTTTCATCCTCAATAGGAACGGCGCACTGTCCGACGGGACGAAAAAACATGATGTCGTCACATTGCAACAGTGCCAGTTCCTGACGAGCTTCTGGCCGATTGAACAATTCTCGGACATGGGTGATCTTGATTTGGCCCAGCATCGCGTGATAGGCAATGTCTTCAATGATGCACTCGGTGATAATCTGTCCCTCAAGCTCCTTCACAAGACGTCGAACCTGATCGGCGGCGACTTGACGCCGCGACGAACTGTCACGGTACCAAAGTTCGGCCTCAAAGGAGACGGTGGTTTGCCCGAACGTCTCTCGAGTTTTCCAGTCATCCAGCACACCAGTGTCGGTCAGGCGATCATTTACGTCCCATGGCCGAATTTTGTGCAAATACTTAAACACATCCCTAAAAGGAGTCAAACCAGTACTGAATGATGCTTTAGGATCACGGCGCCATGAGTGGAACAGATTCTGGAGTTCCGTTAAAGCCCGCTTATCAGACATCATCAGGAAAAGCCTGCCATCCAGACTTTTCTCGGGATTATTGACATTCTCAAATCCGTCGTCCGGTACAATTTCGTTCTCGTACTCTGCGAGCCACTCAAGCCCTTCGACTTTTTTAACCGCCCGGAAGAAACCATTCACCGGTCCGACTGTCTCAAGGACCAATACCATTTCAGGCTCAATGCCAAGCGAACTGTCTTGGAGTGCAATTCTACGGTTCTCTAACGCGCCCTGCAAACGCTGAAACTGAGGGGTTAGCCGTTTGCCTTGTCTTTTGGCTACTGGATGTCTTGGCTCTTCACCACCGCCAAACCGCTTCTCCCGGTCTGCACGTGCAGGCTTAGGAAACACCAAGATAGGGTAATCACCATCCACCATGGCTTATTAACATGCAATTCGATTCTCTCAACTATGTGTTGCTTTGAATCGGTTCTTCCACTGCTGCAAACGATGATTTAGAATTTCCTTGGGGTGAGCATCCGATCCGTCCAGAACTAGCTTCCGTAAGAGATCAATACAGAAGTCCTCCACTTCCGCAAAACTCAATCCATATAACTTCTGAGCCAAGTCTTTTGGCTGAATCTCGAATGAATAACCTGTGCGCTTCTCAAATTCGCAGTACCACTCTCCAATTTGCCGCTGAGTAGGCGGGTTAAGTTCAAGGCGGATCTGAAACCTGCGCCACACTGCTCGATCAAGCAACTCAGGGTGATTGCTGGCCGCCACCACGATCACATAGCTTGGTAACGCATCAATTTGCAATAAAAGAGAACTCACTACCCGTTTAATTTCACCTGTCTCGTGGACATCACCCCGCTCCTTGCCTACGGCATCAAACTCGTCGAACAGCAGGACGCAGTGCCGTGAGCGAGCGTGTTCAAATACCCGTGCGATGCGTTGAGCCGTTTCCCCCAAATAGCTGCCGATCACCACTTCGTAGCGAACAACAAAAAGCGAAACCCCCAATGCCTCGGCCAATGCCTCGGCAAGGGTCGTTTTACCGTTCCCTGGTGGTCCCGTCAGCAGTATGCGATTCCGGGGCTCTAGGTTGTAGGACCTAAGCAAATCCTCCCTGTGGTGTTCTGCCACCAGTTCTCGTACGGTTTCGGCTACCAGTGGCAGTAGTACTAGGTCGTTCAACCCACGACAAGGGACCTTTTCAATCACCATCGGCCTGTTAGACGATTTCGGGAGAGAAACGGTATTCGTCTTGTATTCATTCCTGCCTTGGAGTTGCGCGAGCAAACGATCTGCAAGGATCGTATGCTTCTTAGCCCGCTCGTTAGCGGCCAGTGCTTCAACAGTTTCCCGGACTTTCGCCTGATCACCTAGGCAACTAGCTCGAACTAGATTAAGAATAAGATCCGCGCGAGCCATCCTCAGTCCATCAACTGCATCCGACGCTCAACGAAAATCGGGAATGTCGTTCGTCTAAAGGGGTACATACTGTCGATCTAGCGTTAATTCAATATTGAAAAATTTAGATCTCTCTTCGGTGGTCGCACTCATCAATCATGTCTTATGAACTGCTGAAACATTTTCCCAAGTAGATTCCATTTGTCTCCCGCCTAATCTTTGATCCGTTGGTAATATAACTGCTTTTTTGTCACTATAACATAATCAAGTCGGGTTCCAAACACCTCTAGTCCTTAACTGTTTCTGTCTCCAAGTGTTCCCTTGAGATGGACGGAACGACCCATCCACTAACTGTCGTTCCAGTTAGTGGCGACCGAGGCAATTTATGGAGGTAACAACATGGATTGAAGCATTTTCGTTAAAAGAATTGCTTAGATGATCCAGTGAGCATGCAGGCCAGAACGCGAAGCACCAATTAGAAAATTGATGCTTCGCACGGAAATTAGGTATTAGCCGGTTTGGCGTGTTTTTGGCCTCTGGAGTCCCTCTTCATCTCGGAGCTTGTTTTGGTGAATGTTGCACTGTACCTTGAGTCGGTGATCAACAATCTTAAATTACCATGAACTGGACGGATACGGACGCATGGCCAGGAGGGGTTCTTTCGGGCGGTTGTGCTGGGGGTCATGGCGGCGAATGTGCACCGGTTGGAAAAGATTGTTAAGAAAAAGAAGAAGCGATACGACAGGTGCATAAGGTCCGCCGAAAGGCGGCGTGACGCTCCCGACCGTATGGATACGGTCAAACGAGGGATTCAGGACAACAGAACTGGCCCGAGGTATGCCCTCTGGGCAGATCAGACCCTGAAAAAACTCGCAGAAGCTGGCGTAAATTCGGCTTTTGGCAGGGATGTCAACCCAAATACGCCGAGACTAGACCATCATATCTTGGATTGATATTTCAGACGTATGCAAACCATGGCTGAGACACCCTCAATTCGGCGAGAGTAGCTATTTTCTGGCTGATACTACATACATGAGTGCTAATGCACACTGTATATAATTTTCCATCTTTTTGCCTGACGTATATTTTGCAGGTTGTAATTATCTACTTTAAGCCTATGCGCATCCTATTGATTGGACTTTGTTTTTTCGCTACTAGTGTTACTGCCCAGGTTGAGCGGGAGCCCATTTTGGCTACTGACTTGCTTAAGATTCAGCAACTTGGCAGTGTTACTGCAGCCCCCAATGGGCGCTACGTTGCCTATATAGTTCGTTCCATCATTCCAGATGGAGATGATGATTACCAGTACCGATCCGAAATCTGGATGGCCGCCGCGGATCGATCAGAGCCGCCCAAACAGATGACCTATGGGGGAGCGAGCTCTCCTGTATGGCATCCAGATAGTGAACGGATCACGTTTCTGCGCAGTGTGGAGGGAAAATCTCAGGTTTTTGAGATCTCCATTTATGGCGGAGAAGCAAGGCAGTTATTCAGTTTTGAGCACGGAGTCAGTGAACCGCAATGGTCGCCCGACGGGCAAAATATGCTTTTTTCTACAATGCTTAGCAGAGACGAAGTCCTTGAACTCACCGGATCTGCACCAGAATGGTCACAGGAGCGTCCAGGGAGATCTTCCTGGGAGAATCATACGGCGGAGGCAAACCCAGATGGAGAACTGGCAAACGTGAGAGCATGGCTGGATAAGAATCGTAGAGATGCCAACCCGCGTCTTTTGAATCGGCTGAATTTTCAGGGTGAGTTGGACTTATCCCCGGAGTATCGTTCAAGACACTACTTCGTTGCAAATCTGGCTGGTGATGATCTGGAGATCAAGATGGTTACAACGGGGCATTACAGCTTTGGTGGTGCGACATGGCTTTTGGACAATCGCCAGATCGTTGTAAGTGGTTATCCCGAGACTGCAGGCCATCCTGACCGGGAGCAGGATCGGGATCTGTTTCTCGTTGATATAGAATCCTCGCGCAAGCGACTATTGCTTGACATTGGAGGCTATCGCCTGAGTTCTCCGATCGTCTCTCCCAGTGGGCGGTTTATTACGTTCCAGGCCAGCAGTCTTACCGATCCCGGGTACGCGCAATCCGAACTCGGATATTTTGCCATTGATGGGCTGAGTCCCCCGGAAATGCTGACACTTGACTTTGATCGAAGTATCAGAAGTGTCAAGTGGTCCCATGATGAGTGGTTTGTGTATTTCACGGCCCCATCCGAGGGGGGTGTACCGCTATACCGAGCGTCTATTAATGAGGGTCGGCCAGCACTTCCAACACCGGAACCCGTCACTGATTCACTTCTTGTTGACAGTTTAGCTCAGAGCGCTAGGTCATTCTTTTATCGCGGAGAATTGCTCCATCGGGGGCTTCCCGTTACGCAGCTGACAGAAAATAATCGGGGGATTGGCAGCTATGATATCACAACGGCCATGGCTTACATGGTAACGACCCAGGTTCTCAATCCGTCAGAGTTGTATGCCTCGTCAATGGATTTTGAATCATCGACGGCAATCACAGGGCATAATGCAGAATGGCTTCAGAATAAAGCACTGAGTTTTCCGGCAGAGTACCGCTTACAAAGGGATACTTTGAATGTGCAGTATTGGGTGATGCCTCCCACATTTCAGTCTCCAGGGCAGACATACCCGCTCCTGGTTGCCATTCATGGAGGTCCCGCATCAATGTGGGGGCCAGGTGAAGCAACAATGTGGCATGAGTTTCAGTTTTTGACGGCACAAGGCTACGGCCTGGTTTATTCCAATCCTCGTGGGTCTGGCGGGTACGGGCATGCATTCCGACGGGCAAATTATCAGGATTGGGGGGTAGGTCCTGGTGGAGATGTGCTGGCTGTAGCATCTGAGGTGACAGGGAGGACTCGGTGGGTAAATTCGGATCGTCAGGTAGTGACAGGTGGCTCCTATGCCGGATATCTCACAGCCTGGATTGTATCTCAGGATCAGCGATTCAAGGCTGCGGTTGCTCAGCGCGGAGTCTATGACTTGAGTACATTTTTTGGCGAGGGAAATGCCTGGCGCCTGGTGCCGAATCATTTTGGAGGGTATCCCTGGGAAGCGGGTGTACTTCTACGAGCGAACTCGCCGATCACGTTTGTTGATCAGATCCAGACACCACTTTTGATCATGCATGCAGATAATGATCTTCGGACCGGTGTTATTCAGAGCGAGGTGTTGTACAAAAGCTTAAAAACACTGGAGCGTCCAGTGGAATATGTGCGGTACCCGAATGCAGGACATAATCTCTCGCGTGCCGGTAATCCGAAACAACGCATTGATCGCCTCCTGCGAATTTGGGAGTTTATGGAACGCCATGTAGGCAGTGGGTCATAGCAGGGTGTTGGGTTCCGAGAAACAACAGTTTATCAAGGGACTGCGGTCATTGGACCTGCAGACGACGGTTGTGCTCACGCTTTGTGCGCTGCTCTTAATCGTAACCTTCAAGTTCGGAAGCCGGGACTTTTTTCTGGATCACATTGCCCCCGATGGGAGCAGGTTGCAGGCATGGGGATGGTGGTTTTTGATCCAGGGTATAAGCGGGTTTTTAATTCCGGTACTGGTTCTGGTCGTTGGGTTTCGGAAAAGGCCGGCAGAGATTGGGTTAGGGCTTGGCGACTGGAAATTGGCACTGATCCTGTTTGCTGTCTATGTGCCGATCGTACTCATTGGAACTTGGATACTCTCGGATGGAAGAGCTTTTCAGGTGGAATACCCACATTATCGCGGAGCTGCGGACTCCTGGTCCATTTTTGCGATCTATCATTCACTTTTTCTGTTGTACTGGATTGGCTGGGAGTACCTCTGGAGGGGGTTTATGCTGTTTGGGACCGCGCACACATTTGGGGTGCATGCAATTTTCGTTCAGGCACTCCCCTTCGCCTTGTTGCATGTAGATAAGCCCACCATCGAATTGGGCCTCTCATTACTGGGAGGCATTGTTCTCGGAGCAGTAGTTTGGCGTTGTCGTTCCTTCTGGATCGCAGTGCCGATTCACTTTATTCAGATGTTGGCGTTAGATTTCTGGTGCAGCCTCCGAATTCGCACAGGAGCGAGTGGTTTCGGGCTTGAGGCATTACGTACGGCTTTGTCAGGGATGTGACTTGGTTGTTGATCCTAACGAGAAAGGGAATTCATGCAACGAGATGCTTTTTAATGAAAATTGCATCCTTAGCGTTGCCATCGGCGAGCAATTGAGAGACTGAATAGATGATAGTTGCTTCCATCTACGGGCGTCGTCAATAGGTCGAGTATATGCTCCCAGTCTGGGGAGGAACCGACGGATATATTTCTTCCCACATTTGCACCTAATCGGAGAACTGCTCCCGGCTTGAATTCCCACCTAAGTTGTCCTACCAGACCTGTATGCCCATCTGTGACAACCTGCCGGTTCAAATGATCTGTCGTACCAATTCCCAGCGCATGGGCCCCAATTTCAAAATCCAGCGTACGAAATAGCCCGATACTGACATAAGTATGAGCACGAATGCAATTTGACGAGGTAGCTCTGATCGCATCTACTCCAAAGACGGAATGACATTGTACTAATGGATGTCTATTGTCACGCTGTATAGACAAAGATGGATTACTTGCCAGGAACTCAACCAACCATGTTGGTGAATCCATATTTCCAGAAGCATGAGTCGCCGTGATCTGTATATCGAACGTGAACCGATCACGCAGGATTCCTTTCACACTCATAGACATGTGTGAAATTTGAAGCTCATTTTGCATCCAGGTGTGCCCCGCGCTTGGGGTAAGGACGAACCTTCGGCGAAGATCTGTGGATACAGATGCATTCGCTCCCAGACGTAAATGCCCCGATGACCGAATGCCTGCACGGATGGCGAATAATATCCTATTATGTTTCGGCGTTAATACAGCCGACTCACCTGTAAGAATAGTTTCTTTGGGAGTCAAATTTGAATACTGGAGCCGCTGGGAAACTGCCAGACTGAATTGCCCCTTTTTTACGATTCCAGTCCCTTTGACCCGAGCATGTCGAAAACCTGTTGTCACCTCAATCCGGTCTGGAAGAAGTTGATCCCCAATCGAAGGGATGGCAAGGTCTGGTTGCGTCACGTTCACACGAGTGAACCAGTTGAACGACTTTCCTAATTGTCCATACTCAATTCGGGCAACAAGCCCGTCACGTACTTTGGCAGGAAGCTGGTTTTGGTCCGGCAGAGTGTCTAAAATTTCATCTTTACAGTAATCCCTGTCCTTGATTTGAGAAAGACCCATTTGACCTGCCCAACGTGCCGAGTTGGATGAATTTCGAAGGTCCCAGTCCATGGAAGCTGCAGACAGTATGCCTTCGAAAGAGTTTATATTTTGATTGCTCTCTGGGTTTACCGGCTCCATGGTCCCTGAAATACCGATCCGTGATTCTGCTCCAATATCTTTTTGGATACGACCTGTAAATCCGATTGGAAAATCTGAAATGCTTTGTGGGAGATATGCTCTTCCTATACCGGCTACCGTTACTCTGCCAGGAAGTCGCCCGTGCAAAGAGGCACCACCCAACAAAAGCTCCGCACACGAGATTCCGCCCAAATGGTCAAACAGCAGATTTGATCCCGAAGGAATGGAGGCGATCAACTGTCGGCTTGAGGGAAAAAATCTATCGTACCGGATCGCATTCACTGAAGGCACAGAAAATTTATTGATGTGTTCATGAATGGTCTCTGGATAAAACTCAGGGACTACAGTCGCTTGTAATAGGATACTACGACCCAATGCCAGTCCACCACCCACACCTGGAATGGGAACTGTCATTGACTGGTCATCTCCTTCTGTCCTGTAATTTGGTACGAATGTATGCATATGGCCATAACGGTGAACGGTTGGGCGAACGGTTTGCGCCAGATACAGAGTCCCAAATCGGGATACTGTACCTCCATTACGCTCCCGGACAGGTACCAGTGCCCACTCGCTGAGTTCAGCTGCGCGAGCAACCCAACGACGAAAATTAATGCCCCAGCTTCGTTCATGAACACTTGTAATTCGGAGCAGGGAGATTGGAATAGCCATCTCCACCGTCCATCCGATGCTATCCACCCGTGCCTCTGCAGCCCATTCAGCATCCCAATCTGGATTAAACTGGAAGAGTTCTTCTCCAAAAATATCAGCGGTTGCCGCTTCGCTGGGTGCGGTGCCATCGACCTGAAATCCTTCCACACGCACCCCTGCCGCATTCACTGCAAAATTAAAAGCCGTCTGTTGATCGTTGTTGACATCCAGGGCGATGGAGAACCAGTCTGCATGATTGAATTGATCACGTTGTCCAAGTGTCCGTCGGATCCGATGCGGCTCTGTATCATACAGGGTTACGCCCACATATAGAATCTTTGCGTCATGTAGGATCTGGACCTCAGTTTTGAACTCGGTCAATTGACCTTCATCTGGAGTCATCTGATGGAAGCGCATTGCAGGCACGGCCTGCTGCCAATCCTCTTCATCCAATACTCCGTCAACCAGAATGAGGCTGGTGGCAGAAGCTGCCTGTACAGTGCAGTTGGGCTGGCAGGATGGCGTAAATTGATGAAACCCGAAAAGGACTGTGAGCAGAATGACCATGTTTCGAAAGATGTTCCAATTGGAGCAACAAAATGTGTCAGTCCAGTGGATGAGACATTCTATTGCGCGCAAGGCTTTATAAACTGATGTCCTACATTAAGCCGATCCCTATCCCATGATTTTCCTTGAGCATCAAACCGCAAGTATTCATAGTCTATGCCTCCGAAGACCCCCAAGCCACCACGAACATTAGAGTAAACTACCTTGGGCGTCTCTTCAAAGTAATTTGGTCCAAAGGGATAGACTAATTCTTGATATTCTATATAGGACCATAATTCCTGGCTCCAGTTTTTCACTGAAATCTCGATATGAGGTGCAAGCGCAGTATAGCGAGGCACAGTCATGGTTAATTCAATCAACTTGGATTCACCTTCAAATGATTGATCGGAGAAATACGCTCCGCTGAAACCGAAATCTGTTTCCGATGACGGAAAGCCACTCGGATCATTCACCTCTGGCACGGATTCACGCATTGCAGAAAAATCCGAATCGAATCCCACATAACGGAGCAGAGTACCTCCCCCTTTAACCTGATCAACCTGCAGTCTTTCACTTTCCTCGTCCCTGCAAAGGGGCTGAAGATGATCAATATTCAGACTGTAGTAGTCATTCCCTAGTTGATCTTCAATCCGTAAGCGTACCTTGAATGAGCGCATCGTTTCATCAACGGAGGAGAGTTCGCGGATATCTATGAGTGACGCCTCCACGGAACGAGCCGTAGAAAATGCATGTGCTTCTGGCAAGCCAGAGACATTTATAGTAATTGTGTACGGGATATCCGCTTTGGGGGTATGTCCAGAGGGCGATTGGTAGAGACCTCGGCTTACATGAGTCAAGGATTCCACAAATCCTTGAGGATCAAGAATTCTGACCGAGGCATCGGTTATTACCTGTTGGTCCCAGTCTACGCTGTCGGTATAGGCAACGCTACGGCCAAGCAGTACAGTCCATACACTATCCGGGGTAAACTCTGCATGGACAACCACTTTCGGTTCAAAGTCTGTTTCAAACTCCAATTCGACAGGAGCGGTGCAATGCCAGGACAAGACAGCCGCCACCATGATACCACACCAACGTTTCATTAGCGTTTCATTAGAATTGAATCGCGTAGGAAAAATCTGGAATGAACTGTAACAGCGTCCGTCGTTTCCAGCGAATGGTTCCATTCAGATTGATATCTGGGTAAACATACATGGGGTTACGCCGATTGTAGACGTTAAAAAGTCCAAAGCTAAACGTGCGTTTTCCCCACTTAATCTGCCTTGTGAACTGTGCAGTCAAGTCAAGTCGATGGGTTGGTGGCACACGAGCACGATTCATTGAAGCATACTCAAACCATTCCGCATCATGTATAGGATCATAATATCGCGCAGCCGGCAGCCAGATTGGATACCCGCTGCTATACACCCAGGAAGCTGAAAGTAAGGTATATTCGGTCAGTTGGTATTGGCTTACGAGCGAGAAATCGTGTGTGCGATCATATCCGTCCGGATAGGATCGCCCTCCATTCAAACCAGGATATAATCGTCTGGACCGGCTCAGGGTATAGCTGACCCAACCGCGCAACCGCCGCTGCTGTCGCCGCACCAGTAGTTCCATGCCGTACGCAGTACCTTGACCACGCTCTACCACATTGGGCCAACCCATTATTGTGGCTTGGTATGGAAATACGTCGGGGCGGTATTCAATTTGATTGTCCAAATGTTTGTAATACCCTTCCAGAGTAATTCTGATGGGCTTGCTTGGAAACTGATATGCTACCCCGATGGCGGTTTGAGAACCCTTTTGTGGGGCCAGTCCTGGCATGAACGGAATCCATGCCTCTCGAGAAAGCGAACTCCCGGTTCCCGTCAATAAGTGCGTATACTGCTGCATGAATGAATATGACGCCTTTATGTCTATACGATTCGTTAGCGGCAGGTTCAAGCTTGCTCTCGGCTCCAGTGCTTTGACTCGATACCCATCACTTTGACCACCTGAAAAGCGTAACCCAAGATTCATGTCGATCTCCCCAGGAAGATTAACTTCGTCTTCCATATACACAGCAAATTCTCCAGTGGTGAAACGTGATGATGGGTGAGATTTTACAGCAGGTTCTGACTTCTCCCCACTGGTAAATACTCCCCGTGTAGAAGACGGAATGAACAGGTGGGATGTGGCTTCAGCCCCGAAGCGAAAATAGTGACGTTGATTGAGGTTGTACTCGGCATCCAAACGGACTGTATAGTCCATTACTGTGGATTCCCATGTGGTACGATACGTTTCAGGAGGATCGGTCTCCCGTGAAACAAATCGATTTTCAACATTATATCCAACGACCCCCGTCATGAGACTCATAAACATACGGTCACTGACAAGGCGGTTCCACCGCAAAGACACAAGTTGATTATGCCACTTAAGGGTGAAATCGGTATTACTTGTGTTTGGCTTCTCCAAAGTGGGGCGAGTACGGAATGAGTAGGCATCTTCCCCCAGATAACCACTCAGATAGATTTGATCCCTTTTTTGAAATTGCGTAATTGACCTTGAAATTCAGATCATAAAAGTATATGCCGGTTCGTTCCTCTTTGGGCTGAAACCATCGGGTAATTTGATCAAGGAAAGTCCGACGTGCGGAAATAATCCAGGAGGCCCGATCTTTAACAATGGGACCTTCAAGCATTAGTCGTGAAGTCAGGAGTCCCAATTTCCCCTCACCACCAAGTCGTTTCATATTGCCTTCTTTCATGGTGAGCCGAACTACCGAGGAGAGGCGGCCCCCATACCGGGCGGGAAATCCACCTTTGAGCAACTCTATCTGTTTTAGTGCGGAGGGGTTGAACACGCTGAACAGTCCCAACACATGGCTGGGATTATAGAGTGCCAGTCCGTCAAGCAGTACCAGGTTTTGATCCGCTCTTCCCCCCACGTACATGGAACGTACTAAACCCTTCTCGCCCCGGCTTCACTCCCGGCAGTAGTTGAAGAGTTTTGATTACATCTGCCTCTCCAAGGATCGCTGGCATAGATTCAATCTGGGCCGCGGTCAAATTATGCCGACTCATTTGTATACCCTCCTCCAAGCTCGCTCCCCCTGCAGTAACGATCAATGAGTCAAGCGACGAAACGCGTGGCTCCAGTAGGATGGCCAATGTAGTATCAGATTGTACGGACCACTCTAATACCTGGGGTGCATACACAATATGGCTGACGGACACTTTCGTGGTCCCGCTGCGTACGTTTAGATTAAAATAGCCAAACTCATTCGTACTCGTCCCTGCTTTTTCATCAATCAGGTACAGGTTCACGCGCGGGACCCGTTCCCCAGTCACCACATCCTCCACATAGCCACGGACCGAGAGGCTCTGTGCGGCTGCGGCCTCCGGTTTCACTAACAGCAGGATTAGAAGCAAAAGCTTCCAACAACATTTCATCAGTGGAGATGAAAAACAGGAATTGCGTGGGGATCCCCTTGTGACATGTGGGTTTATAAGGTCTCGAGTTCTACCACGATTCGTATGGAATGATCGATTTGGAGTTCAACTAAACATACCAATCTAATGGGAAAAGATTCTCCTGCAGTGAGGGATACGGCTTCGGATCAGAGCACGACTAAAGGTTAACTAAGATGCTGGTGAATGAGTAGCAGTGGGCTAATGCCTACATTTCGCATTCTGGGGGCACGTTGGTTTATTCCGAGACAGGCGAGCCGGCGACACTATATGATCATCGGAGAGAGCGGGTCTGGTGTCACTTGGATTGGTTTGGGTTCTACCGTGATTTTGCCTCTATCCACAACATTCGCGGTAGAACCAGGTCTCACAATGAATGACTCTCAAATTATTCCAGGGAAAGCCCGGCTTTACCCAAGAGCAAACCATTGTGGAGGTCCTGTTCGTACAGAAATGACTCCAGAGAGCTTCCCGTAATGTGTCGTAATTGGAATCCGGTGCGCCGGATGGATTCCCTGAATTCAGGTCGCTTTGATATATTCCAGACAGCAACGCGTAGAAGCTCCAGTCGTGCATCTGGCAGGTTCTTCGGAGCCGCAAGAGCAAACCAGCTTCCCACGGATTCGTAGTCAATTCCTGATTCTTTAAGAGTAGGGGTATCTGGTGCCGAAGGGAGCCGCTCGCCTGACATAGTCGCCAGGATTCGTATCTGGCCTGCTCTGCGAAGCGAGTCAACGGCAGACAGCGGTGAGATGACAACGTCAACGCTGTCGGCCAATAAGTACTGTAGAGCAGGGGCCGGGCCTTGGCTGGGTTGCCACGACATCACAGATTCCTCAAGACCTGCCGCCTCAAGAAATCCAATCCGGCTCAGGTCCCACAGACCGCCAAAACGGGAGCCGCTAGCCGTCAGTGTTTCCGGGTTCGCTTTTAGTTCAGTAATGAGGTCATGGATGGTCTCCCAGGCGGCATCATGCCGAACTGTGATCACGGGGGGATTCACGGCAATCAGTGCAATCGGGGAGTAGCTGCTGGAGTTGATATACGTGAGTCCCGTCCAGTGCATTATCGTGATATCCTCAGTGAGTACTCCCAGCGTATAGCCGTCGGCCTCAGATTGTATCAAAGCTGCGTGGCCAATGACTCCATTGACTCCGGCTTGATTCACGACATTGACAGGCCTGTCCAACTCCTTCTCAAGAGCACTGGCCAAAATACGCGAGGCAACATCACCGCCCGTACCCACTTCCCAAGGTACAATGAAGCTCAGGGGGCGACTTGGATATGCCTGCTCAACCCCAGGGGTCTGGCAAGCACATAATGTAATAAGTAGTAGGAGACAGATGCTCCCTATGCGGTGATCATCCACCACTCCAGGGTGGTGCAATTCCGTTTGAAGCGGGCGTAAGCAATCATCTGTCCGAGATGCTCATGGGTATGCCCCGAAATAATCGCCAGTGCTCCGTAGTGATTCATGGTCATACCGAAGAGCTCAATGGTGCCGCCCAGGTCGGCTTCGGCCATGGAAGATAGGAATTCATGTACATGTGCTTGCGAAGCGGCCAATCGCGCCATAGCCCCCTCTTTGGTATCGGTTGCAGATGCTTCGTAGTCCGACTCGTGTCCCAGCATTGCTGCGATCCCAAAATTGGCATCGGACACGTGATTGAGTACCTCAACAACAGAGCGGATACCCTCGGCAGGACTCCAGTCAAACTGGTCTGCAGGAATGGCATCAGCCAAGCTATTGAGTTTCTCGGAGGCCTGGGAAAAATCCATGGAAACAGCACCCAAGTAAGCGCTGTTGTCGTGCTCTTGAGCAGTCGCCGGCAGAACCAGAGCGGCTGCAAGCAAGAAAAATGTGACGTTTCGTAACATGAGATTGATGTGAGATTGTGTGAACAGACCAATATAACGGTTTCAGATATTTATTGTGCCTTATTGAGGCGCTGCTCCTCTACCATGGCGGCCACATCCTCCAAGAGTGCTTTCGCATCGTAGACGATTCCGTCCTTGATCGTATAATCCACACCTCCCACGAATCCGACTTCGCCGGTCTCATCGTCGAGTTTCATGGCACCTGTTCCATAAAGGACCTTGAAATTCGCTAATGGGTTCTCACTCACGATCAGAAGGTCTGCCCGCATCCCGGCACGGACCACTCCATATTCGATGGGTTTCTGGAGAGGTTTATAGATTTCCATCGCTCCGTGCATGGTCGCTGCACGGACGACTTCCAGCGGATGAAAGCCCGCCTCCTGCAGCATTTCCAACTCGAGGATCGTTCCGAATCCGTAAAGTTGATAGATATAGCCGCTATCACTGCCAACGGTTACCTTCCCACCGCGATTCTTGTATTCGTTCAGGAACTGCATCCAGACCTGATAGAACTTCTTCCATGCGACCTCGTCGTGCGTTGTCCAATCGAAAAAATAAGATCCATGATCAGTGCGGCTGGGGTCGAAAAACTCCTGAAGGCTTCCAAGCACGTATTTATCATTCCAGTCTGCATTACGGGCCCGCATCACGTCGCGTCCGGCAGAATAAATGGTCATCGTAGGGTTGATATAGAAGTCGAGTTTAAGGAATTCGTCCATCACGGAATTCCAGAGGTTACCTTGAGGGGTCACGAGTGGCCACTGCCGTGCAACCTGGGCAAAACGCATCTGCTCGTCATTATAGTCCATATCAACCGGCCAGGGCTGGACGTCATGATGGTCATACAATCCTTCAAAGAGCCCATAGAAATGGGTCATGCTGCCAAGCCCAAGCCGGGCTGCATCCAGCGCATTCATTTGAGCGACTCCCATTTGTGCGAGATGTGCGGTGGATCCAAGGTTATGTTTGGCCGCTTCATCCAGCAAGGCAGCCATAATGTCTGGTGGATAGGAGCCAAGCTTCAGTCCATCCACGCCAGACTCTGCAGCAAATCGTACCCATGCGCGTGCATCTTCCGGCGTTGTGACGGGTCCCTGATCCCAGCCGCTGCCTGGCCGGTGATAGCTGACCATGTGGGGAGCTGCAATCTCATTGCCGGCACTTCGCTCTTTTTCCTTCAACGACCAGTCAAATCCGCCGAAGGATACTCCTCGCACAGTCGTGATTCCATGAGCGAGCCAGAGTTTGTAGATATATTCTGCTTCAGGGGTCTTGGGGATCCCGCCTGTGTGAACGTGAAGGTCTACAATTCCGGGCATCACGTATTTGCCATGCGCATCAATTTCGCGGGTAGGTTCATCCGGGCGTCTCTCCTGATTAATGGGGACACCCGGAGCACCTACACTGCGGACGTTCACAATTCGATTTCCTTCAATCACAATATCCATGGGGCTGCGGGGCGGTGAACCCGTCCCATCAATCACAGTGGCCCCTCGGATAATCAATCGTTCAAAGGGACCCTCCCCTTCGGTGCGATCAGGCGCGGGCGCTACCTGCGCAGAAACGAGCAGGGGAGTATGGATGAATACGAATAGGAATGCATAGAGAATTGGTGAATAACGCATGGACTTAGATCTGCGAAAATGGAAGGGGACGGAGAATAAAGTCGGCAATGTTGGAAACCGTGTCTGCATAAGTCGGGTCATCCCGCAGTGCAATCCATTCTGGATCGACAATAAACCTGTCCCATGCCGCATCCCGCTCGGACATGCTTTCAAATCCCAACATGTAGGTGAGATTGGGCATTCGTGGTCCAAAAATCGTTTCGCCAAAAAATACCGGAGTCAACCCCGTCTTATGGAAGATAGCAATCTCCCCGCCTTCATTGAACATGTCAATTTTCTTCTGCCCTGCAATCACGCTATGACTCTCATAGATGCGTAACTCAAAGATCCGGTTTGATCCTTTTACGGGCACCGCGACTTGCGGCATGTCTACAAATGCGTGCATGAATTGACGTTCCTGGCGTACATAAGATGGATCATCCAATGAGGCATTCAGGAAAGAGGCTCCAGAACGTCGAAATTCCTCGTCATCCAGGAGCAATGTACTTCCTCGCAGTGCAGTCTCTACATTTTGGTGAGGCACCAGAATATAGAGTGAGGGATCATTGGGGCCATATAAAGGAGAGAAGACTCCAACAGGGCCAATCCCTAACCGGCTGTAAGCGGGCAATGCTACATCCCGATAAAAATCAGCGACGCGCGACTTTCGAGGGCCTATATTCGTATGATACGTGATCATCTCAAAGTATTGACGCTGACGGATATCTGTGCGGGGAGTCATAAAGGGAGTGGCAGCGGCGAAAGGGATAGAAGACATAAATGAACGGCGATGCATGATACTAGAGGATTGAGTGGGCCTAAAAATAGCGATTCCGAACTAATCGGAACAGCGAAGAGAATCTTTGATTCGGCGGTGAAGAGTGTGAGTGCGCCCCAATTCATGGAGTCGGCAGGAGATTTATTGATTTCCGGGCCATGCCGTGTTGTGGGAGCAGGCAAAGCTGCCATGGCAATGGCGGCAGCCCTGGAGCAGCAATTCCCCGAATACTCATTCGAAGGTCAGGTGGTTGTGCCTCATGGCTATATCAACTCGTTTCCTAAAGACCAATCTCCTCCCAGGATCATAAGAGTGACGGAAGGAGGACATCCAGTCCCGGATGAGGGGAGTCAACAGGCTGCAGCAGATGCACTCCGAACGGCACATGCCTGTGCCGCGGGAGATACGCTCATTGTTCTTCTCAGTGGAGGGGCTTCGGCATTGTGGAGTCTCCCATCTTTGGGCCTCACACTGCAGGATTTACGCACCGTCAACCAGCTGCTATTGCGTAGCGGCGCGAATATTCATCAGATCAATGCGGTCCGCAAGCATCTATCGGCGATCAAGGGAGGCCAACTTGCAAAGGCAGCATGGCCGGCACACACCATCACATTAGCTATATCTGATGTCGTTGGGGATGATAAGTCTGTCATCGGAAGTGGTCCGACCGTTGCGGATCCGACGACCTGGGAGGATGTGGTAGATATAATCCTGGCTTTTGATCTACAGATCCCCCCTGAAGTGCAGAAGCATCTGAAGTTTGGACTTGAAGGAGTTCAATCAGATACCCCCAAGCCAGGCTCGGAGCTGTTGGAGAGGTCTGATTTTCGACTGCTGACTTCAAATGATCATGCTCTGAGGGTAGCAGAATCTACAGCAGAACAAATGGGCTATCATGTTGTGGGTACAAATTCCCGTGTCCGTGGTGAAGCGCGGGATATTGGTGTGGTCATGGCTCGGGAAATCTTGAATTTAGGTCCTGGGGAGTGTATCCTCTGGGGAGGCGAAACCACTGTCACGGTGCAGGGCGTCGGCAAGGGTGGACGCAATCAGGAATTGGCACTTGCTGCAGCGTGTGAATTCAAGAGTAAATCTACAGATGTAGTATTACTCTCTGGTGGCACCGATGGGATTGATGGGCCAACGGATGCTGCGGGTGGATGGGTTACCCCCAACACGGTTGCCAAAGCACGATCCATGGGGATTGATCCCTATGCTGCATTAGAAGAAAATGATGCCTATCATTGCTTGAAGGCGGTGGATCAACTTCTGATTACCGGCCCAACTCATACGAATGTAATGGATATAGGAATTGGACTTCGAGCCCATGAGTAATCGTCTCGCCCGTGAGAAAAGCCCGTACTTACTGCAGCATAAGGATAACCCGGTGGATTGGTGGCCTTGGGGGGAGGAAGCTTTTGCGGCTGCTCGCGAGGTCAATCGTCCGATATTCCTCTCCATCGGGTATGCAACCTGTCACTGGTGCCATGTGATGGAGAGAGAGTCGTTTGAGGATGCGGAGGTGGCCCGCCTGCTCAACGAGACATTTATCAATATCAAGGTTGATCGTGAGGAACGCCCCGATATTGATGCCATCTATATGAGCGCTTGTCAGATTTCTACGGGGCGCGGCGGTTGGCCGCTGACTGTCATGATGACCCCGGCAATGCGTCCGTTTCTGGTGGGAACATACTTTCCCAAGACCGCACGCTATGGCCATGAGGGGATGTTACAGATCGTTCCAAAGGTTGCGGAGGCGTGGCAAAAAAACCGCAATCAGATAGACAGAACAGCAGATGAGTTTGTCCAGGCACTGGAACAGTCCGCAGACCTGGATCTCTCAGGAGAGGAGCTATCGGTGGATACCCTCCATGGGGCATTCCAGCACTTTGAGCAGCAGTACGATCCGGTAAATGGTGGGTTTGGGCGTGCACCCAAGTTCCCATCTCCAGAGCGACTGCGCTTTCTACTTCGCTACTGGCACCGCACTCAAAATCCGAAAGCGCTGAAAATGGTTCAGCATACCCTCTGGGAAATGCGGCGTGGAGGACTCTATGATCAGTTGGGAGGGGGATTTCATCGCTATAGTACGGATGAGAATTGGCGAGTGCCCCACTTTGAGAAGATGCTCTATGATCAGGCGCTGTTGATGCTCATCTACTTGGAAGTCTACCAGGTGACTGGCAAGTTTGAATACGTGCAGACGGTTTTTGACACACTGCAGTATGTGAATCGTGAATTACGACATCCTGACGGTGCATATTATACGGGGGAGGATGCAGATTCCGAAGGAATTGAGGGGAAGTATTATATCTGGGAGATGGAAGAGGTTCAGAGGATGCTGAAATCCGATGAAGCAGAGCAGGTCGCGGACACATTCAATCTGAGCGAAGGGGGTAACTACTTGGATGAAGCGACTCGTCAACGGACGGGAAACAACATCTTCTACCGCACTTCGGAAGGCCCCCTTGAGGACAGTGCAACCTTGGATGATGCGTGTGAGCGGTTACTTCGGCATCGGTCGAAGCGGGTGCGTCCTCTTTTGGATGATAAGGTGTTGACAGATTGGAATGGGCTCATGATTACAGCACTTGCCCGGTCTGGTATGGTGTTGGGGGGATCCGAATTCATCCATCAGGCAGAAAAATGTGCACGCTTCATTGAAAAAAATATGATGCCGGAGCCTGGCAGGCTGCTCCACCGATGGCGGCAGGGTCAGGCAGCAATCGAAGGACTTCTGGATGATTACGCGTATATGATCATGGGATTGGTGTCACTTTATGAAGCGACAGATCAGGAAGATTATTGCGCGCTCGCACGGACACTTACCCAAACGGTTCTGGATGGTTTTAGGTCTGGGAAGGGGGATTTTTTCATGGTCAGGCGCGATGGTGAACCACTTCTACTGCGGCCCAGGCAGCCGTTTGATAGTGCAATTCCCTCCGGCAATGCAGTGATGATGATGAATCTACTGCGTCTGGCCCGCATCACGAGTGATCCTGATCTTGAAGCTGCTGGACATCAATCCATCGAGGCGTATTCAGGAGGTCTTTCGAAGTATCCTGATGGGTTTAGTGCAACGCTGGCAGCGCTTGATTATGGAATGGGGCCGAGCACTGAAATTATTGTTTCAGGTTCTCGTGACCAATCTGAAACCCAGGCAGCATTGGCAGCTCTTAGAGAAGTCTACGCGCCCAATGCAGTCATCCTTTCGCGTCCAAATTTTGGGGGTGTAAGTAAGTTTGCGATCCATATGTGCCATGGAGCCACCTGTGAGCCTCCGACTCAGGATACCCAAGCGGTCATCGCTCGCATTACAAAACCTGCATAAACCAACATCTCAATGATGAGAGATGTCTTCGTTTTGAGTGCCACACGCTCTCCGATTGGGCGTTTTGGAGGAGCGCTTTCATCACAAAGTCCTGCCATTCTTGCAGCTCCGGTTCTTCGATCAGTACTGGACCAGGCAGCGGTGCCGGATCGGTTGGTGGATTTGATTCTGATGGGGCATGTTTTAGGCGGCGGTCATGGGCAACTGGTTGCACGTCAAGCGGCGAAGCATGCGTCAATTCCTGATTCCGTAGATGCAGTTGGTGTTGATATGGTGTGTTCTTCGGGGATGATGAGTTTGATGATGGGTGCTGCCTTCATCCAGTCTGGCACTTCGAATTTAATCTTGGCAGGTGGTGTTGAATCCATGTCTCAGACGGGATTCGCACTCTCGAGTAAGGCCCGATGGGGGTACAAGTACTTGTCCGAGCCGAAAGAGGGGGTCATTGATCTGCTACATAAGGATGGACTTTCAGACCCAATCAATGGAGAGTCTATGGGCGTGCAGGCAGAGCGTTTGGCACAAAAAGTTCAGGTCAGTCGTCAGGAGCTTGATGAAGTGGCTGCCGAATCTCATGCCCGTGCACATTCGGCGACACTACAGGGTAGATTCAAAGCAGAGATCACCCCCATCCCCACAAAAAAGGGAATTCTTGAACAGGACGAAGGGATTCGGCCAGAGACCACTGTAGAGACACTTTCCAAACTGAGACCGGTTTTTGCACAAGATGGTTTGCTGACGGCTGGAAACAGTAGCCAGATTAGTGATGGATCCGCTGCAATCCTGCTTGCAAGCGGGGAGTTTGTGCGTAGCCACGGGCTAGAACCCATTGCCCGTATCCTGGGGCATGCATGGACTGCAGGGATCTGGGAGCGTTTTGTGGAGGCACCAATTGAGGCTTCCCGGCGTGCCTTGAATACCTTGGGAATACAGTTATCAGATATTGATCTTTACGAGAACAATGAGGCATTTGCCTTGAGTACGCCGCTGTTTGCCAAGGAACCGGGGATTGATCCCGAGAACTTGAATGTAAACGGGGGTGCAATTGCGCTCGGGCACCCAATCGGATGTTCAGGGGCCAGAATTATCGTGACACTCATTCATGCACTGAGAGTACATGAAAAATCACTGGGTCTTGCAGCGCTCTGTCATGGAACGGGGGGAGGGACTGCTTTGGTACTTGAGGTTTTGTAGTTTTGGGAACCTGTGGGGCGCCTTCCTAGGTTGTCATTTTTTGTTTGAATTCCGGGCCAGGATTGGGTGTTCCCCATCCACTCAAATCCGGTTTTTTCCAGCCAAGTCGAGCGTTGCTGAAAACTACTCACATCCTAAATATCATATCATATCAGGAACTGCATTGGCATCGAATTGCTGTTCGACCGGATTGAATTCGACTTGAGCATTGGCAAATAGGTTAATAAAAAGTGGTTTTACCGCGATTCGTATGGAACGATTAATTTGCCCATGAGGGGGACACATTGGTATCGGTGCCATCATAGTAACCATCCAGGTATTTTGGAGCAATAGGGCCCTATTTGGTACTTAGAAATATCCACATTCCAAATGGCCTAATAAAATTATGGGAATTATACTATGGTAAACGAGTGGGGAGGCCTTCGAAAGTATGAATTTTCAACGTCAGGATGAAGAAGTATTTGACTGGATTGATGACTATAACGTTGATACGGACCGTGCGCACGAAAAAGTGCAGGAGGCCATGGTCTCTAACCCGAATACCCATCGGTAAAATCTCGGTAAATTTCAAGTTAGACGGTGTTGTTTCTCGTTACTCCACCGGACACTGGTGGAACCGTCGTTGAAGCCTATGTACCTACTCTAAGGCTATCGAAAATGTCGCCTCACAAAATGTCTTATCTCCTTAAGTTGCACACTCAGGTTGTTTTTGCTCCTATCTCTCATTCTCCTTTCGGGAGAAACAGAATAGGGTGTACTTAAGTTATAGAGGTTGTACCTGAATGTAAATAAAATATGGCTGAACATATACTTTTGAGGCTTGCCACTCGGAAGCCGTACCAGACAAATCCCCAACTTCCAAGCACGGCCACTTACAACGTTAATGGCGGGTACTGGATGATTGATGGTGAGGTGCTAGTAAATTCCTCCGCTTTTCAGAAGAGCCCCTCTATGTCCAAAAAGGCCGACCAAGAAACCGGTGAGGATATTAAAGGACAATGAGTCCAGAGATCCTTATCTGTTCCAGTCTCTACGATTTCTCAACGGATCTCGTTTGCTTGGAATTGAGAAATAGGGGCATTGATTACTTAAGGCTCAATCGCGAACATTTCCAGGATTACGGAATTTCGCTTGACCCCCAGGCTCCAGATATTGCTATACGTATTGAGGAATGTACTTACGAGATCGGTTCAAGGCTCAAATCCATCTGGTTTCGCCAACCAGTTTTTCTAAGGAATACGCCCGCTGAACCGTTGTCCCCCAGTCAGCAGCTCGAACGGTCACAATGGGCGGCCTTCCTCCGGGGGTTATCGGTTTTTGATCAAGTGGCCTGGATGAATTTTCCTGCCCGAACATATTTGGCAGAATCAAAGCCCTATCAATTGTACACCGCCTCGAAATGCGGATTCGCTGTTCCTAAAACTTGCATTTCGAATGACTCACATGAAATAAGAAATCGCTTTCCTGGTTTCGCGGCAATCAAGTCGCTTGATACAGTCCTCGTGCATGATGGGGATGAATGTCTCTTTACCTACACGACAGCGAAAAATACATCTGACATTTGCGAAGAAACAACACGATACGCACCTTTAACTGCGCAAACGTTGTTGAGCGAGAAGAAGGATCTGAGAGTAACAATCATAGGCGATGATCTCTTTGCAGTCAGAATTCTGGCTTCAGGAAGAGGTATTGAGGGAGACTGGAGACATGTCCCCCGCGGGGAAGTGCAGTATGAGGATGTAGAATTATCAAGAGAACTGCACGGAATGTGTCATGCACTAACACAGGAGCTAGGTCTCTCGTATGCTGCTATAGATCTTATAGAGGCGCCGGACAATACATACTTTATTGAGGTTAATCCCACCGGTGAATGGGGATGGCTTAATCAAGATTCCCGCCCAATTGCAGCAACGATTGCTTCGTGGCTGGCAGATCCAGTTGCTAACACGTTGGAATAAATTGATGTTTCGCACATTATTACCTCACGCTAAACGCGCCTTTGAGGAGATTCTCCCATTTGTCACATTCCGATTTCGTGCAAAACAAAAGTGGCATTTGGTAAATAAAAATGAGGAAATACTTCAGGTAGAAGAATATCAACAGTATTCTGAAATCGATACGGTGGCTTTGGACAAGCGATTGAACGAAGAAAGGGAAAGGGGCTCTGCGATGGACGCAAAGACATCCAAGCTAACCCTTTCCCTGTCCATTGCATTGATCGTACTTGGATCTATATCAACCACACTAACGGAGCAAATTACGCATGCTCACGCCAGAATATGTTTTGTAGCACTGGTTATGGCAAGTACTCTTTACTTCCTAGCCTCTGGTTTCGTTGCCTTAGGAGCTCTCAAGACGTTACCATTATATGGCTATGGAACTAGAATCCTTCTAATTGATCGGGATAAGCTGCAACAATGCCTGGCTACATGTCTAGCCCAGAATGAAACGGTTAACATTATTCGCCATCTTAGAAATGAAGCTGCGAACCAGGCACTGCGCAATGGTTTTGTACTCTTTACTTTGGCGGCAAGCACGTTTACTACCTTTTCGTTATGGAAGGTACTCCAATAGTAATGCTTAGTACTAATTGAATAATTAGTCTATCTAGGGATGTAGCCGTCATGCATCCCCAAGAGTGGGCATGCGCTAAATTAGAATCCAGAGAACCCATCAGGTATCAACAATTCCTGAACGCGTAATCGGACCCGTCTCGACACAGTCCACGGCAGTTCCCCGTACATCACACCCCTCAGCACTATATTCTTGGGGCATACTCAGTTATGTAATGGGATTTCAGGCTGATAATCCTTGGAATTTAGTTGGTCAAGAGTATGGGAAATTTCACATGAGGGGCAAAGACATTTACCAAGTGTGTGTGGGGGGGAACTGTACGGCTATGCCAATCATTATTATGTCCTGGCGAGTCACGATGGCGGCGAGAGCTGGGACTTCCTGCAGCTCCCCGGCCATCCCACCACCATCCCCCAGACGGAACTGACTTCGGATCGGGGATTCCACTGGTTATTCGCGGCGGATCCCACAGCCCCGGACATCTTCTGGGCGCAGGTTGACCGAAACAACCAGCGGAAATTTTTCCGGTCGGCGGATGGCGGGCAGGACTGGACGGAGGTCACCATGGTCAAAAAAGAGGGGACAATCTACTGGGCTGGCACCTCCCCCGCCCCCTCTCTCCATGTGCATCCGCGGGGGGGAGACACGCTCAGTATCGGAACCTCCATCGGACACTACCAGGACGGTCGACTCGTTACCGACGGCCTGCAGGGGGTCGAACCCATCCTGTTTTTGATCAAGGCCCCCGATACCTGGCTGGGCTTCCGGTGGCTCGAACCCAGCCGCAGGGGGGAAACCGCGTGGAGCATCGCCTGGGAGGAGCGCGAATATATCGCCCGGGCTACCTATCGCGGCATCCTTCCTCTTCACCCGTACGTTTCCGATGCCTGCACGACCCCGCTCCCGTCGGGGGCGGATCCGATCCACAGGTACTTTGCCTCCCGGTGGTGGGACATCAGGGGTTGGCAACCGTGGACCGGAAACACCGCGATCCACCGGACCTCGTCGAGTCCCCGCGCCGCCGGCCCGCCGGTTCCCGGAACCACGGCCCCTCTTCGAGAGGCATGGTTCAACTCGCGGAACGTCCACTGCCATCCCCACCGGTACGACGTGCTGCTGTCAAAACCGCACACCGACCTTGATGGGCAAAGGTATCAGCACCCTGATTCCAATGGCACGCGCTTCGGAGAGGACATCCCCCTCGCTGGACACATCTCCGTATCACGCCAACGCCCCGAGCGGGTCTGAATTTCAGGGAACTTTATCCTTTATCGGAGCGATGACTACACTGAAACCATCCAGCGAGTCACCAGCTTCCCTCCTCCGCCTATTGGATCCGGAGGGCCGTTTGGCCGCAACCACATGGTACACGCCCATGACGCCTCCGCGGATGTGGTGTATACCAACAGCGCCGTTTCCATGGACGGCGGGGAGACCTGGGAAACCAGAGATCTCCTGGACTTCTTCCATCTTGAGCGCTGGGAGCGGGTGGTTTCCCACCCGGACGATCCCGCGATCATTTTCGTCTGCCGGCCCTCTGGACTCCGCCGATGGGACGATTACCTGCAGCACAGTACGCTCCTGACAGAGGTATCCGAGCACGGTCTCTGCAAGGACCTGTTTATATTCCCCCATGATCCGACCCGGATGTGAATGGGAACCGATACCGGTCTCTGGGAAACGCTGGATGCGGGCGAGACCTGGACCCGCCAAAATCGGGATCTGCCCAACGTGTCTGTCACCCGAATCACCCTCGCACATGACTGGGAAGAGATTCTCGTGGTCACGTTTGGCCGCGGACTGTTCACCGTCCCTGCTACCGCAGTGGATGTGATGCTGGTGTCCAGCATGCCCGGAGCAGAGCTCCCCGAACCCGGAGCACTGCTGACCAACTACCCCAACCCGTTCGCAGACCAGACCACGCTGCAGTTCACGACCGAAACGCCGGGGCATGTGCGACTGGATGTCTTCGATGTGCTGGGGCACCGGGTCGGGGTTGCCACGGATCAACGCTATGGGACCGGCTCCCATCAGGTGCGCTGGGATGGGAGTGATCTGCCGAGCGGCGTATATTTCGTGCGGATGGAAGCCGATGGACGACAGGTGGGCGTGCAGAAAGTGATGAGGCGGTGAGTGCCGTATAAATTACGTATCCTCACGGTTAGTGAAGTCGTACGGATTTAATGGGTACAGTTCTCAACCGCGTCTCTATAGCACCTGCACACTGTATAGGGCGGGGGCAGGGAATCATGGGAACGACCCCAGCGAGACGGTATCGCGCCCGCATGCACGTAACCATAAGCTGCTAGTCCCCCGGGCAGGCAGTAATCCTGTAGTTATTCCAAACAAATATCGTATCGTATGTTGCCCATCCACAATAAAATACAGCAATGTCTCTCCGTTTTTCAAATGACGGCCCGGAGTTCCCTGGCGGACTGCTTGACTCACTTCTGAAGGGAGAGGTAGTTTTTCTTTGTGGTTCGGGGATTAGCAGGCCGCAGATGCCAAGTTTTAAGGGGCTGGTGGAGAGCACGTACGAAAGACTCTCGCTGGAGATGTCGCCACCAGAAAAAGCAGCGTTCGGATCTGAGCGGTATGAAGAAGTTCTGGCATCACTCAAACGACGCCTGATAGATCCAGAAGATGTTACGCGATCGGTTTCGGATCTACTCGCAGTCCCCATTTCTCCATGTCTTGATCATCACTGCACCATCCTCCGCCTTGCTCGGGATCTAAGTAACCGAATTGTGGTGGTGACGACCAACTTCGATACTCTCCTTGAGAGGGCTGCAGCAACACTTGGTGACAAGAACCTCCCGAAGAAAATCAGTTTCGCTGGACAGGCATTGCCAGCTCCCGGTAGTTCCGATTTTGTGGGCATCGTGCATATCCACGGGCGATTGGCAGACTCGGAACTTGATTTGGTGCAGAGTCCGATGGTACTAACCAGTACCGATTTTGGAGAGGCTTATATGCGATCCGGCTGGGCTTCGCGCTTTTTCTTTGATCTGGTACGATGTAAGGCTATTGTACTCGTTGGATATAGTGCTAACGATGTGCCGATACGCTATCTACTCAACGTACTTGAGGCAGATCGTGTCCGCTTCTCTGACCTCCGGCGGGTATATGCTTTCGCCGAATACGTAGCCAACGAGAAGGAGGCCAAGGCAGTCTGGGAAGCGCTTGATGTCACGGCCCTTCCGTACTGCAAACGCAACCCCAAAACCAGAGAAGAGGATCACGCTCCGCTATGGCGCGACTTGAGGAAATTGGTAGACATCGTTGAGAAGCCACTGGAATCCTTGGGTGGGCGAGTGAGGAAGATTCTTAAACAAGATTTTGTGGAATCATGTGAGCACCACCGCCGCGAAATAGCATGGATTCTCAAAAGACAAATAAAACTCTGGCCGGAGGCGTTGGATACCATTGTGGACACACAATGGTATGATTTCTTTCAGCAAGAAGGGGAATGGCCGGATACTAACATTGCCGGACTGGTTGCTTCCTGGATTGGCAAGGACCTACAAAGTACTGACAGATTCAAATGTGCGATGCAATGGCAGAGGCGGATGGGGCAGTCTTTTACGGAGTTCATGGTTCCATTATTACTTGATGCGAAGAACCTGAATCAGGACTGGAAAGTAATATGGAGACTCTTTCGCCTTGCCGCCCATGCACAGCGCAATAATACAGACTTCTATCGAGTGCAGGAGCCTCTTAATGACGAGATTGTGCTGGACTGCGATTTACGTATGGCAGTGGACCTGCTGACATCGAAGCTGGAGATGGGACGGAGTCCCCGCCCACTGGAACAGATACCACACAGGGACACGCTATCATCCCGACTAGACACAGAAATGAAGGTCTCCTCCTACGGGGATGCCGAGGAGTTAGCTGACACACTGGGGGGGATGCACGACCGCGCTCTGCGTATTCTCGAACTTGCCACTTGGGAGTTGCGGTCAATACTTGAACTCGAAAAGGAACTCGGGGAAATTCGGGACGAGTATGATCACAATGATCGCGCGGTGCCTTCCATAGAAAGCCATCCCCAGAATGAGTTTCAGGAGGGAAAGGTGTTACTTGTCCAGCTTATGTCCGAATGTCTTCCCCATGCACATACTTTAGATCGCGAAGGCACGAAAAGCATCGTGCAATGTTGGAAGCATTTTCCTGGACGAATTGGACTTCGTCTTCACCTTCACGCTATGCGAGACTCTGGGCTGTTCAGTGCAGAGGATGCAATATCAACCTTACTGTCTGTCTCCGAGCAGGATTTTTGGTTGATGCGCCGGGAATCAGCACTCCTGATCAGATCCCGAGCTAGAGACGTCGCTCCAGAATTAGTCAGTGAACTTGAACGGTTGATCCTTGATAGCAGTTACAGCCATTACGGACCCTATATGGTGCAACCAAGCGCAACTGATTTGCTAATAAAAAATACACGGGACTACGCGGTGTGGCTTCGTCTCAAGATGCTGAAAGACGCTGACACCCTTTCGGATACCGGCGCCAAGGAACTTGCGTCGATTATTGAGAACCAGAGCGATCTAGACCGCGCGGTAGAAGATAGGGATTTTTTCTGGAATTATACATGCTATGAAGGGCCGACAATCGGGGGCATGTCAGCTATTGGAAAGGGGGAGTCCAAAGACCGCCTGCGGGTTGTGCGAGAAAAGATAGCGAGCTGTGACCCCGAAGATCAAGAGGGGTGGGCTGCTTATTGCCACTCCGATCCGATAGGTGCGGTGGACACGCTGTTAAAGAGACCTTTTAATCCTGAGGACAGCGAACCATGGATATCGCTATTGTTTGTCTTGGCTTGTAATGACTCACTCCGCCCGCAACAGGCCGGAAACCTGTCAGCACGTGCACTCGAACATTTACTCGCGGCGGAAACGGTAGACTTACGCTCTGTTATCCCCGCTCTTTTGACCTTGATTCGCCAGACCAGAGATATCCAGACTTCTAAACTTGATGAGTGGATGGTTGGGCTGTGGGGGGCGGTCGTGCAACATCCTGAGCAGGAAATAGATTTTCAGGACGACATTTACAAACAAGTGATTTGCTCCTCAGCAGGCCAACTAACAGAGGCGCTGATCGCGCAAATTGATGTCCTACTGAAAGCGGGCTCTGGTCCAAGACCCCAACAACTCCAACTCCTTAATCGGATTACTGAGTGTCCGGGGGCAGCCGGTTTTATGGGACGCGCTGTGCTTGTAGGTAACATCGCATTCCTGATCCACTGGACATCCTCGTCTGTTGTTGAAAAGCTCAAATCTGCTCTACATGATGATGATGAAAATGGGAAAGCGCTGCGTGTTGTCATGCTACAACATCACCCCGCCAGTGCTGAGGTTTTGTATCACATCAAGGATGTGATTCTTAAAGGTCTACTGGAAGGTGGATGGAGTACACGCTGGGTCCACAATGTCGCATCATGGGTTGTCCTTCCAGCGTTGGCCAGCATCAAACAGGATACTACAGTTCAGTGGGGCATCACCGCTGCAGACGTGTCTAACATCTTCAAAAAGCCCACACTTGCCCTCCTTGAAGGCACACTCAGGGTATTGAACGACCAACTTAAAAATGAGAACGGCAATACGGAAGCAGCTTGGTCAAACACAGTCTCGCCCTTCTTCAGGAAGATCTGGCCTAGGGAAGCTAAATTCCGTAATAAAAGGCTTACACGTGGTCTTGTGAAACTGGCTGTTCGTGCTGACAATAAGTTTCCTGAGGCATGGAGTCTCTTGAGACCATATATCAGTCCTGAAACTTTGCCATTCCCTGTCTTTTGGTATATCATTTACCGGTCCAGTGTGACCGAGACGTTCCCTGATGAGACGCTTGACTTGTTGTGGACAGTCTGTGACCGTGACACCGTTAACAACTTCGCCTTCCTTACGGATATGATTGGACGGCTAGTCGGGGGCAATCCTAACCTTGAAACAGATCGACGTCTTCTGTGGCTGAAACGGAGTTCCCACATCCACCCTTGACGTACACGAAAATTTTGTAGTTATTCCAAATAAATGTGGGTGCAGATCTGAAACCGCGTCTCTATATCACCTGCACACTATGGAGATAGTAACTGTGGGTACGCAGCGTGAGTTTAACGAGACAGTCGATATACAGGTTATCCCCAACCAGGGTAGTTCATCCCCTTCACTCCTGGTGCCTCCCTGGGATGTATGCCTCATTGCTCTCAATAGCATCCAGATATACCGGATTATCTGGCTGGGCACCTACCAAGCCTAGAGCAGAATTGGACAGAATCGGAATGTGGAATTTCAGATGACGGGCAGGAGAGCTCAATGTTCCATCGGACGTATGACGACGTCACCATCAGATATATGCACTCGGACGAGTGCTCCGCCGCCGTTGAGATCCCCATCCACTCGTGAGTCATCAAGATCTCCCGAGAAGTTTAAAAAAGAGTCTATCTCTACATCTTGTGCTCTGATATCCAGTGTGGCAGGGAGATCCTGTGCCATTACAAAGAGTGCATCGCCGGAGGAGATCGTCACGTTGACATTCTCGGGATCAATCAGTCCCAGTTCCACATCGCCATCGCTGGTTCTGAGCGTCAAGCTTCCAGTGGCCTTCCCAATTTTTATCTCGCCATCGGAGGTGCGTACTTCTGCGCCGGATGAGACGATTTCACCGATCACAAGATTCCCGTCGGATGTTTTCGCATCCAACTTCCCATCCATGGAGTCAATTAGGATGTCTCCATCAGAGGTTTGAATTTGCAGATTACCTGCAACATCACCCAGTTCGAGATCGCCATCACTGGTTCTAACCGAAACAGAAGATCCTTCCAACCAGCCGGCTTCAATGTCTCCATCTGAGGTCTGTATTGTGATTTTTTCGCCGGAGGCAGCTAAAATACTGATATCGCCATCGCTGGACTTAACCGAGACAGAAGCTCCTTCCAGCCATGTAGCTTCAATATCTCCATCACTGGTCACAATAGTCGCTCCGGCGGTTAACTCATCAATGACTAAGTCTCCATCAGAGGTGCGGATATTTGAGGAAATATTGGATGGCATATTGATTGCCACATGAATATTTGCCGAGTTACGCCAGCCATACGATAATCCATAGGACTTTTCCCTTTTTGAATGTACATGCAGTGTCCCATCGTCAAGTTTGATACTGAAATTTTGCCTCTCGTAGTAGTCCATCGCTCTGTCACGGTCACTACCTTCCACAGTAACCTGCACCTCAACAGTGGACACATCAGATGTATTGACGGTAACATCGGCATCTACGACGCTGACCACGAGGTCACGAACTTCATCATCAGCATACTTCTCGTCAATCGGGGTAAGTGTGATCTGCGCCTGAACCGAGGTCGCAACCATGATAAAAGTCAAGGCGGCCGGAATGAACTTGGGATGTATGTACATTGGGATCGGGTTTTTTGAAAAACTGATCTTGCCCTACGCAATAATTTGTAGTCAGGTTACAGATAGCTCGTGGGAGACCTTCTATTTTTACCAAAAGGCACAAGATTCCTCCGTTAAGCGTTCCACAGGATTCTGAATTATTCTCCCTATGGTGACATACAAAAGCACTGCACAGATTCGAGCGGAATTTCTGGAGTTTTTCAGTGAGAGAGGACATACGATTGTTCCAAGTGCCTCTCTGATCCCTGCGGATGACCCTACACTGCTGTTTATCAACTCAGGAATGGCGCAGTTCAAAGAGATCTTCCTAGGGCAGGAAACGCGATCGTATGTTCGTGCAGCAGATACCCAAAAGTGCCTGCGGGTATCGGGAAAGCATAATGATCTTGAAGAGGTAGGACATGATACGTACCACCATACCTTTTTCGAAATGCTCGGCAACTGGAGCTTCGGGGATTACTTCAAGGAGGAAGCGATTGACATGGCCTGGGAGCTATTGGTGAACCGATGGAAGCTTCCCGAAGACCGATTGTATGCAACCGTGCACAGGGGTGATGTTGCCTTGAACCTTGCTGCGGATGAAGAGGCTGCCATCTTGTGGAAACGCTACCTGCCCGAGAATCAGGTTTTATATGGCAGCACGAAAGACAACTTCTGGATGATGGGGGAGACGGGTCCCTGCGGTCCCTGCTCCGAAATCCATATTGATCTGCGTCCTGATGAATTGCGAGAGCAAGTTCCCGGACATGAATGCGTGAATCGTGATCTCGAAACGGTGATTGAGCTGTGGAATTTGGTGTTCATCCAGTATAACGCTCAGGTAAACAAGCCATTGCCCAGCAAAAATGCTTCGACTGACACTACCCAATCACCCGTGGAGCTAGTCCCATTATCTGCCCGTCATGTAGATACGGGGATGGGATTGGAGCGTCTCGCGGCGGTGATGCAGGACAAGATCAGCACCTATGACACAGATGCGTTCAGTGAACTTTTGGATCAAGTGGCAGAATTGACCCCGATTCCTGGGATCCGAGGCTATGATGATATTGATTCTGTACTGGACAAAGATGCAATTCGCGTGGCAATGCGAGTGGTCGTAGATCATATCCGCGGGATCGTAGTAGCGATTGCGGATGGGGTAGTCCCTGGGAATGTGGGGCAGGGGTATGTGATTCGCAGGATTCTGCGCCGAGCGGTACGCTATGGATATACCACGCTGAAGATCAAGGAGCCATTCCTTTGCCGTCTGGTGCCGGTTGTCATTGAATCTCTTGGGGAGATTTTCCCGGAATTGCAGACTAGAGAGAAGCTTGTCACAGAAAATATTCGCGGGGAAGAGCGTGCATTTTTACGCACACTGGGGCGTGGATTAGCACTATTTGATCGGGTATGCGATTACATAGATGTGATTATTTCTGAGGAGGAAGACGCGTTTGTGGAGCGATTACGGGAAGATGCCTCGGCCCAGGATCTCCTACGGAAAGCCTACGCCAGTACGATGGACAGGGCTGAGTCAGGCGAAATTCTTCGCCGATTTATCTCGGTCGTCAAGCTGAGCCGCATCCCGGGGGAGGTTGCATTTCTCTTGCATGACACCTATGGGTTCCCTATTGATCTAACGCAGCTCATGGCCCGCGAGCGGGGGCGCCGGGTTGATATGTCACGCTTTGAAGAGTTGATGGCAGAGCAAAGGCACCGTGCACGCAGTGCACAGTCTACAGAAGCCATAGAACAGTCAATCGGAAAGGTGGATAGAAGCCACAAGTCGGAGTTTATTGGCTATGAGCAGACCACTCTTGGAGGGCCACAAGTTATTGCATCTGACAAAGATGCGGGAATTATCGTGCTGGATCGTACCCCTTTCTATGCGGAAAAAGGGGGCCAGATTGGAGATACCGGAACGCTTGATTTTGATGGTGAAGTGATCCAGGTGACAGATACGCAGGTTGTAGGAAGTCAGATTGTTCACAGGGTTGAACGCTTCCCATCTACGCTGAAGTGCCCCGTGACGGCTATCGTGGATGCGGAGCGCCGTCATCGCATTGCAAAGCATCATACGGCAACACATTTGATGCATGCTGCACTGCGGGAGGTTTTAGGGCCTGGAGCGGAGCAGAAGGGATCGCTGGTTGCAGAAGGACATCTACGGTTTGATTTCAATCACTATGAGCGGGTAGGCGTGGAAGATCTCCGGCGTGTCCAGGATCGGGTCAATGAGCAGATACAGCGAAATATCACTGCGGAAATTGATCCAGAGGTCCCCTACAAAGAAGCATTGGCACGAGGGGCAACAGCACTCTTTGGGGAGAAGTATGGGGATGTGGTTCGTGTGGTCACGTTCGATCCGGCGTTCTCGGTAGAATTATGCGGGGGGACTCATGTACAAGCCACAGGCGAAATAGGGCTTTTCATCCTGAAATCCGAAGGGTCGATTGCCACGGGGGTCCGTCGCGTCGAAGCTATTGCGGGAGTGGATGCAGTCAATATGGTAACCCAGGAGCGGACCTCACTGGAGCAAACTAGAAGGCAGTTTAGGGGATCAAAGCGCCCTGTTGAGGAATCTGTAGCAGAACTCCTTGAGGCGAATCGTTCCCTTCAGAAGGAGGTGGAAAAATTTCGTCATGAGCGACTTTCTGCACAGCTGGATGGAGTGCTAAGCAGCATGGTTACTGTGGAGGGTATTCATTTGGCTGCCGGACAGATTGACGACACAGATATGGATATGTTACGGGCGCAGGGGCAGGAGCTTCGTCAGCGCTTGGAAGCATCCAGTGTGGGGATCCTGGGTGCAAGGGATCCCGAGGGGCAGAAAGCTTATTTAGTGGCTGTCGTGACGGATGACTTATTGTCCAAGGGCGTGAATGCGGGGAAGATTGCCGGTCACTTTGCACGCCAGATCGGTGGTGGTGGTGGTGGGCGGCCGGAGCTTGCCACAGCGGGTGGACGCGAGCCTGAGAAGCTCGGTACTGTGCTCAAGAATGCACCGGAGTTGATCCGCAGCGTATTGTCGGCATCGGTGTAATCACGAACAAACCACTTTTCGTATTCGTTCACAGGGATTTTCGGAGGGGTGCCGGAGTGGTCGAACGGGGTGGTCTCGAAAACCATTGTAGGCACTGCCTACCGGGGGTTCGAATCCCTCCCCCTCCGCCAATTTTCAATCTCTGCCCAAAATGTTGAGATTGAAAATTGACGGTACCATTTGGATGAAATTCTAACCTTTTTGAACAAAACCCAGACTGACCACGCGCGGAGCGCATCGTGACTCCCGTATCGCCGCCGCTCGCATTCGCTCGGCTATGCCTCTAAAGAGTCAGACAGCGGAACTTTGACGTTCGGACGGGATTTTTTTGGCGGGATTTGTTTTTATCTCACCCCTCCCCACCACTCCCATGCGCGAGCGAGTAGTATATTCTCTGTTTTTATTTATTAAAATTTTTCGAAATGGTATCCTATACATAGGATAAAGTTTGCCGTAGGTTCACTATTCTTTCTATAAGAAGGGTAGCAAATAAATACTATACGCAGTGTCCAAAGAATCAGTCATTTCAAAAAATATCAAGAAGTACCGCAACAAAATGGATATTTCACAAGACAAGCTCTCCAAGCTCACGGGCATCCCCATCGAATCTGACGCTGCCCCAAACCCGAGAGAGGAAACACTTAAACAAATAGTCGACGCCTTAAACGTAGGTGTTGATGATTTGATGAAATAACAATTATGGGACAGCTCAACAAACATGACATAGAATTTTTGATTGACGCTCTCAAGAGCGGCAGAGAAATTCCGCTTGAATTCAAGTACGCGCTTTTTCCTACCACGCAAAAGGAGTATGAGCTTGTCTATGCAGGGAAAATGCGGAAAGAGGATGTGCTTGCCGACAACGAGGAGGCAAAAGCAGTCCCGCTCCAGAGCGAAAAAATTTTTAACGGCGAGAGATATCCTCTTGCCGCAAAAGATTGGCACAATCTTTTAGTGTTTGGTGACAATCTGCAAATTCTGAAAACTTTTTATCGCAACGAAGACCCTTTGATTAAAGACAAGATCAAGGGGAAAGTAAAATTGATTTACATTGATCCTCCGTTTGCAAGCGAGGAAGATTTTTCTACTGAAAAAGGACAAAAAGCATATAGAGATAAGAAAAAAGGAGCAGATTTCGTAGAATTTTTAAGAAGAAGATTGTTAGTCGCACGCGAGTTGTTAGCCGAAGACGGGAGTATTTTTGTGCATTTAGATTACAAAAAAGCACATTATATAAAAATATTATTGGATGAAATTTTTGGCGAGAAAAATTTAATCAACGAAATTATCTGGGCTTATACTGGCCCAGGGTCTCCAAAAATGAAGCAGTTCAATAGAAAGCACGACACAATTTTTTGGTATTCAAAAACTAACAACTGGATTTTTAACAAAGATGATATTCGTATCCCTTATGCTGATCCAAATCAGTCTCTCAGGAAGGCATATGACAGCGGAGAGGGTTGGAATGAGGAAGATTTGGCTGGGCTTAGAGAACGGGGTAAGGTTCCCGAAGACTGGTGGGAGTTTGCCGTGGCGGCACGCCTACGCATTGATGGTATTGAAAGAACTGGATATCCCACGGAAAAACCAAATAAATTGCTAGAGCGAATAATTAAGGCGGCCTCAAACAAAGACGATTTAGTAATGGATTTCTTTGCTGGCTCTGGAGCGTTCCTATTTATGTCAGAAAAATTAGGGAGACGCTGGGTAGGTTGTGATATTGGTAAGTTAGCTATTTATACGACACAAAAACGACTTCTAAAAATTGATCAAAGTAGAGACATAGAAGATCCAAGCAAAAAATGGGGGGGGGTAAATCTTCAAAATCTTTTGCTGTAGTGACTTCTGGGCTTTATGACCTCGGAAAAATCTTTGCGCTTCAAAAGGATGAATATATTCGTTTTGTAAAAGATTTGTTTGAGATTGACGAGACAAAAACGAAATCAATCGGAGGTGTTCAAATAGATGGCAAGAAGCGCGAATTTTACACAAAGATTTTTCCGTACTGGAATTTGGAGGGCGTAAGTGTTGATGAGGAATATCTGCAAGAGCTTCACGGAAATATTGGCTCAAAAATTGATGGAAGATTCTATATCGCCGCTCCAGCTAACAATGTTGATTTCATTAGCGACTATCACGAAATTGACGGTGTTCGCTACTATTTCCTCAAAGTGCCATATCAAATCATTAGAGAATTACATAGAGTGCAATTCAAGAAATTACGCCAACCGCAAAGTAAGAAAAACATCAATGATCTCGACGAAGCTATTGGCTTCCACTTTATCCGTCAGCCAGAAGTAAAATCTGAAGTCAAGAAAACAAAAGACAGTGTGAAGCTCAAAATAAAAAAGTTTGAATCAGCTTACGCACAAGATGAAACGGGCGACAAATTAAAGAACTGTGAAAGTCTGGCAATGCTTTTGTTTGACTACAAATACGACGGGAATGAGTTTGTGATGGACGATTATATGTTTGCTGATGACATCACAAAAAAAAACGAGGACACCGAAGAAGAAGTGCGCGCTGAATTTTCAAAGAAGAAAAGTATTGATGTTGAACTTCTTGTAGAGCAATGCGGAAAACAGATGATGGTGATTTATGTTGATATTTACGGCAATGAGTTTCGGGAAGTTATAAAAATTGAGGAATAACTATGGCCGATATAAAAATCTACAAAACCCAAGATTTGGTATTGAAAATTAAGGATAACTACGATCCTGCCAAGTTAAATTTGAAGCCGTGGGTTAATTTTATTGATGTGCTTTGCGGCGATCGCGAATATCAAAAAGAAGCGATTCGATCGTCGATTATTTATCTTGCGTCTGACGAATACAATTCTATCGAAGATTTGGTGGAAGAAAATTGGCGCAGTAATTCCGAATTGCGTGAACGCTATCGCGATGTGCGCGAATATCAGCAAAAACTGCAATTTCCCCGCAAATTATCTGGTGTGATTGATTTAGCGACGGGGACAGGAAAAAGTTATGTGATTTATGGCATAGCGCAGATTGCGCTAGGTCTTGGGTTGGTTGATAAAGTACTCGTGCTTTGTCCGTCGCTCACGATTGAATCAGGGTTAAAAGAAAAGTTTGAAAATCTATCGGGAGATGACGGAATAAAAGCAACCTTGCCAGAGGATGCAGTTTTGAAGAATCCGAGAATTATTGACGCAAATCAGACAATCAAAAACGGTGATATTGCTGTTGAAAATATCCACGCAGTTTATGAGCGCACAGGGTCATCTATTGAAGATAGCTTGAAAGGCAGTGGCGAAAGAGTGCTCGTATCAAGTGATGAAGTTCACCACGCCTACAATGCCTCTAAAGATAGATATATTAAGAAATGGAAGACGTTTTTGCTCAATTCTGAATACAATTTCAGATACATTCTCGGATTTACAGGCACGGCTTACATGGGCGATGAGTATTTTAATGATGTGATTTATCGCTACTCGATTCGTCAAGCGGTAGATGACAAAGTCGTTAAGTCTGTCGATTACGTTGCGAAAGACGACAGCATAGGTAAAGACGAGAAATTCCAGAAAATCTATGACAATCATGACGAATCTGTAAGAAGATATCGCCTTATAAAACCGCTTACAATTCTCGTTACAAAAGATATTTTAGCCGCAAAGCGGCTTAGTGAGGATCTGATAGATTTTTAGTAGAAAAAGAAAAAATAGAGCGTTCGGTGGTTGAGGGGAAAGTTTTGATCGTTACTTCCCACAGGGATCATAAGAAAAATTTAGTACAGCTTAAAACTGTTGATGATAGAGATAATCCTATTGAGTGGATTGTATCCGTTTCTATACTGACGGAAGGCTGGGATGTAAAAAATGTATTTCAAATTGTTCCGTGGAAAGATCGAGCATTCAATTCAAAACTTTTGATCGCGCAGGTGCTTGGGCGTGGCTTGCGAATACCAGAGAAATATAAATCGCCGCAGCCGAAAGTGCGAGTATTCAATCATGACGCTTGGAGTAGGAATATCCGCGGATTGGTTGATGAGATTTTGGAAATTGAAATGCGGATTGTAAGCGTTCCTCTCACCTTTGGGGAGCGTGCAAGATATTGTTTTGATGTTTACAACATTGATTGTGAGAAAGAAGAAAAATCAGTAACAGCCGAGCGAGATACGCAGGTTTTTGACTACACCAAAAACCTCATCAACCTTGTATCGCAAGCCGAGGAAATTGATCGCGAGACAGAATATGAAGATTTGAAAGGCATAATTAAACCGAAGCACACGATCATTCAGAAAAAGGTTTATTCGGTTGATGAAGTCGTGCAGAAAATTGTTGGCACTTTCAAAGATCGTGACTTTGAGGCAAAGATTAGGTTTCCCAAAGGTACATACGATAAAGAAAATCTGCCACCAGTAAATGAGATTAAGGGAATCGTTGTTAAATCAATGAGAAAAGTTGGAATAAAAAGTGGCGTATTGACCGAGGATAACATGTTGCGGGTTTTTCAGACATTCCAAACACTATTTCGTAGACGCGGTTCAACGACTGTCTTTGATAGAAAAACTAAGACACCGCGCAAGATGAGTACAAAAGATTTGGAGCGAGAAAGTCTGGCTGTAGGAAATGTGCGCCGAGGGGCAACAGTTTTCTATGCGGATACTTTTGAAGAAGAAATTGGGGCGGAACAGAAAGACATTCTGAAAGAAATTATTAATGATGAGGCCTTGCCCCGAAGCGCAAGTAAGGAGATCAATCACCATTGCTTGAAAACACCTGTCAGTGTTGTTTTAACCCAGCAAGAGCCAGAACGAAAGTTTGTTGAGACAATTGTAAATCCACGCGTTTGTCAAAAAATTGATGCTTGGATCAAATCTCGCAATCAGAATTTTTACAGCATTGAATATTCTTGGCGCAAAGGCGAACATTCCACACAAGGCAATTTCAATCCTGACTTTTTCCTAAAATTCGGCGACAATATCGTCGTCATTGAGATTAAATCGGACGACGATGATTCGGACGAAAACAAGGCAAAATATCGCTGGGCAAAGAACCATTTTGAAGTATTAAATGACGAGTTGGAAAAAAGTAAAATCAAACAGCGATATTTCTTTCATTTTTTGAGTCCCCAAAATTACGCCGAGTTTACGGATTATTTGCTAGATGGTAGATTGTTTGAAGGTAAATTCCGTAGTACTCTGGAGGATAAACTAGATTTGTAAAAACAAACCCAGCAAAAAAATCCGAGCGTTATAGTACCGCTTTCTTCTGAGATGTGGGTGTCCGATCAAGTACAAGGTAATTTTAGAAGACATATCTTCTGAAAGAGGTCGTCTACCCCAAATCTTAACCTCACGATCTATGGTGATCCAATGAGAAGTAATTGAACGTTCGCGCTCAATTACTTCAATCTTTGTCCGCATGGTGCACAGGCTGTCAAAATCTCTGATCGCTTTTACGATTGCATTTTTGATCCCCTCGTCTGTTTTGGGGCAATACTACGAGCCTGTCGTGCGGCCGCTGGGGAGTAAATACCGTGTCCATAAGACGCGGCACTTCGAGATCATTTTTGAAGAAGGAAGTGAGATAGAGGCCTGGCAGACTGCGCTCATCTTAGAGCGAACACTCCCCGGGGCACAGTCTCTTTCCGGGTTGGCCGGGAAGATGCGGATGCCGGTGATCCTGAACAACTCCAATGATCGGGCCAATGGATATGTTCATACCCATCCATTCCGACAGGAGATCGAAGTTCCTCATATCAAGGGAAACCGGATAGGGACAAGGTCCGATTCCTGGATTGAAGCAGTTGCAACGCATGAGTTGGTGCATGCCACGCAAGCGCAGGCAAGTGGGCCGTGGGGGCTGGGGAAGGTCCTTCATTGGTTTGCCCCCGATGCGGCACGCGCATTAAATCTATCCTTGCCGCCAGGCCTGAATGAAGGAGCTGCAGTTTATTTTGAGAACCGAGGAACCCACGGTGCGGGGCGGCTGAATGATGCTCGCTTTCAGATGCAGTACCGAGCCGCAGCGGAGTCTGAGCACCCATGGAGCCTGTCACAGCTCTTTGAATCGTCCCGTTATGGTTTTCACGCCAATCGTCACTATATCGGAGGTGCCAACTTTTTTGCCTGGCAGACTTCAAAGGACCAGGGTCTCTTTTTTGAAAAGATGCGGATCCGGCGCTATCGTAACCCAGTCCGGTCAACAGGGCTGGATTTACGCCACATCACCGGACAGCCTTTGGATGAATTGGTTGCTGAGTTTCGACAGGAGACGACTACTGCTCTGGGACTCCATCGACGTCCAAGGCAGCCGGATCCCATTGCGGAGAGTCCCGGTATTCTGCAGCGCCGACCGCAATGGCTAGACGAGTCGACGCTTGTCGTATACCGAAAAGGACTCAATGAAACTCCTGGACTGTACAGTCTGGATATTGAAACCGGAGCCGCGAAACGAATCCATTCCGTCCGGTTGCCTGAAGATGCATGGTTTAGCGTGGAAGATAGTGTCATACTCTATTCACGCTATGTTCCAGATCGGTTTTCAACGCTGGCCTTATCTGCAGATATATTCAAGTATGATTTATCTGAGAATCGGGAGAGACGTCTGACTCATGGAGCACGTGCCCATGCCCCTGTACAAGGCCCCTCCGGTATTTGGGCACTCCAAAATGATGGGCAGCGCAACACTTGGATTGAAGTTGATGCGGTTGGCAGTATTCGGACGATTCGCGGCCGAAGTCAGGCAGATCTGATCCAGATCGCGCCTACCGCGGAAGCGACTGCCGTCCTGATTCGACATAGCCGGGAGCAGGCCATTTATCTTGCGGATTCAAGCGGGGTGTTAGAGCCATGGATTTTCATGGATGACGCAGCGATTCGTGAACTCTCATGGAGTTCGGATGGACGATATCTCCTCTTTACCGCAGAGCGGGGCGAGGTAACCAATGTTTTTTGTCATGACCTGGAATCGAAGCGGACCCTGCAGCTTACAGATGTCTTGTATGGAGCATTGGATCCAATCCTTTCTAAGGACAATCGCACCCTCGTTTATGTTGACTACCAGCATGAGCGCTATAATGTTGTGGCGGTAGAATTTTCTCTGGAAGAAGGGGTTGAAGTGCCACTTACGCCCGTAAGCGAGTTGCCTGAGATTCCCTCCAGGTTGGAACTACCGGAGGATTTCTCGCACGAGCCGTACAGATTAAAAAAAAGGCTTCTGCCTCGAATGGTTCTCCCGGCAGGTGTGTGGTCAGACGAGGCCCCGGAAAGAAGATTGGGGCTGGGTGGTGGATTGGGAATCCACGGGAGTGATCCTCTTCGCCGCCTGACCTATGCGGTGGAAACAACACTGCAGGCACAAAAACTATGGGCGCGGGCAGAGGTGAGTGCAGCTTTCAGTCCATTGATCGCAACTATTGATGTCTATAACCAGCCTGATGCTCCCATTGCCAGGGTGCTCACGCAGGAAGATGGGAAAGAGTCCATCCGGGATATCACCTACGGAGAGCAATCCATGGGGATTGGGATGACGCTTGTTCTCCCACTTCGGTTTGAAGCGAACGTACGTCATAGTTACGCCAGCATCCTTGCAGGGGTACGCAGTGAGCAGACGCGGTGGTTCAGTTTGGATGAGAACCCGGTTCCGCATCGTAGAGATACACGTCAATCCCTTGCCAAATGGGAGCGTAGTACACGCGTGGATACAGGCATTTTACTCGTGGTAGGCCTGCAGCAGAATACACGGGATGTACGGCCAAACAGAGGGACAGTTCTTGGAGTATATGGACGCGCAGACGTAGTCCAGGAACGTGATCCCAGACGGACGGGTCTTTACATGAGAGTCAATCAGTACTGGTCTATTTCCCGAAAATGGAATACAAGTATGATGTTGGGTGTGTCTCTATTGTCTCAAAGCAGTGCCGGGGCATATAGCCGGTCACTGATTCTTCCCAAGGGACATGAAGCATTTTTGGGCAAGGGAGCGCATGTTCGGGTTGATGCAGAGATTCTGCAACCCGTTTGGTACATGCAAGATGGATTCCTGACCGTATCTTCATACTTCAAGGTTCTCTATGTGTATGGATTTGTACAGAGGGTAGTTGCCAGTCCAGATTATCGTGGCAATTGGTCGGCGGGGCTCGGGATGGGGCTTCAATTCCGGCTTCTGCATTATCTGGATATGGAAGTACGCGCCTCTTTCAATCCATTGGATTTTAATAAGGGGTACTTCACGCTTATGTAATCTCCCATACTGACTGGATATCCGATGAACGAACAAATTGAACGGGATTTTGTACGGATCGCAGGAAGAGGTTTTTATGCACCAACGATTTGAACTGGCAGGAACTGCAAGTGTGATCAATCTGTTTTTCGTACATGGTGTAATGGGGAGGAGCTCTTTGAGTTCATACTTGATGAGACCAAGGGATTTGCTGAGCCTTTGGAATCATGCAGCCCTGTATACATCAAAACAGTACATCCGGCTTAAGCCCTAGTGTCAAAATCAAAAGATGATGCGTCGGATCGTCCTCATTTGTGTTTTAGCAGGATTTGTATCTGCCCCGATCGCGCGGGAATTCCAGTGTACTGTGCAGATAAATTATCGGCAGCTTGAAGGCTCAGGCTTTTCATTTCTTGAGGAGTTGGAAGGGGAGATTGAGGATTACATGAACAACAATAACTGGACGGAGGATCAGTTCGAATTGCATGAACTCATTGAATGCTCTATCCAAGTTGTGATCCAGGAGAATTTTACGCTGACTTCCTTTCGTGCACAACTGATTGTGAACAGTACTCGTCCAATTTACGGGACCATGGCGAAGACCCCCATGTTGCAGATCAGTGATGAGGCGTGGGATTTTAACTATTCACAAGGAACTCCTTTGGTATTCGAAGTTGAGCGATTCAATGGACTTACATCTGTACTGGACTATTATGCCTATCTCATGTTGGGTTACGACTATGATTCATTCAGTGAATATGGTGGAGAACAACATTTTCAGAAAGCCAAGCGTATTCAACAGTTAGCCGTAGCCACGAGCGCCGCAGGGTGGAGTACCATAGATGTTGATGGGCGTGCACGGATTGTAGATCAAATGACGAGTCCACGTATGCGTCCTCTTCGCCAAGTGTATTATCAGTATCACATGGGGGCACTGGACTTATTTACCTTGGACATGGAGTCTGCACGCACCAAAGTGTTGGAGGTCTTACAAACTATGTCTGATCTATACGATGATCAATCCAGGCAATATGTCTTCGACATTTTTTTCAGCACAAAATCCAAAGAACTGGTAGGAATGTTCCAGGACTCAGAAGAACGTGGACAAGTGTATGATCTTCTTTCTGATGTGGACCCTTCCCGACTGTCCAACTATAATGTATTAATCGAATAAGATCATGAAGCGGGTCATCTTAATAGTACTGACGGGCGTGGGGCTTTGTACTGTCGCCATAGTTGGATTTGCCTTGCGGCCAGATAGCCAGGAGGTGAAGCCAACGATGGTTGTGTATAAATCTCCAACATGTGGGTGCTGTGTCAAGTGGGCGGAGCATATGGAGGCCGCTGGTTTCGAAGTGGAGTCCCGTGATATGCGGAATATGGGTTCAATCAAAGCGGAACTGGGGGTGCCACAGGCTGCACATTCATGCCACACCGCGGTCGTAGATGGGTATATAGTGGAAGGCCATGTGCCGGCTGATTATGTACATAAATTGCTTGAAGAGAGGCCGGATATACCAGGCATTGCGGTACCGGGGATGCCCATTGGATCGCCAGGAATGGAGGGCCCGAATGCACAGCCCTATGAGGTTGTAACATTCAAAGAGGGAACGGTTACGGGTGTCTACGCTCGGGTGGATCCGTAGTATTCATGGCGATACTCTCCATTCGTTTGTTCGGCGACTCCATTCTCCGCCAACAAACCAAGTCTGTCGAGTCTGTTGGTACAGAGGTTCAAAAATTGATTGCCGACATGATTGAGACGATGCATAATGCTGAAGGGATCGGCCTTGCCGCCCCGCAGGTTGGGCGATTAGAGCGTCTCTTTGTTGTAGATATCTCGGAGTTGAAGGAGGATATGCCGGAGGATGTGAGAGATAATTTGCCCGAGCAACCTATGGTGTTCATTAACCCTGAGATCACCTGGGAATCAGAGGATGAGGAAGAATTTGAAGAAGGATGCCTCTCGATCCCGGATATCAGAGAGCCTATATTTCGACCAGAATCTGTACAGATTACCTACCAGGATAGAAATATGCAGGAGCACTTCCAGACGGTTGGTGGGATTCTTTCTCGCGTAATCCAGCATGAGTACGATCATTTAGAGGGAGTCCTGTTCACGGATCACATCAGTGCATTCCGGCGCACGATCCTTAAGCGGAAGTTGACAGAAATTGCACGTGGCAATATTTGTGCTGATTACCCGGTACAAACAGTGTAGGCCATTCCCTATATTCACCGATTACAGTAGATCATGGGCATGAAGACTTGGGTGTCAATTATTTGGTTGGCAGTGTTTTCAAAAAAGCGAATGCTGGTTGGGGGGACGTGTATTGTTCTTCTTGTTTCGGGGGTCGTATCTCCAAGGGTTATAGCTCAGGACGACTCCCGATTTTCGATTGTGTTGCCCACGGATAATGATGCACTTTTCCAGGGCGGTGGGCCGGAATTCTATATGCGAACGTATCGTCAGCCAAAGCCCAATGAAAAGCCTGACTGGACGGCAGGACAGTATGGCTTTGTTCGGAATGTCCGCCATACGAGTCAAGGGGTGATCTACAGCCGCTTTCACGAAGGCATTGATATCCGCTCATTAAGACGCACATCAAGAGGAGAGCCGCTGGATGAAATCAGGACGATTGCGGATGGCGAAGTTGTTTATGTGAACGAAGGAGCGGGTCGCTCAAATTACGGGCGATATATTGTGATTGAGCACTGGTGGGGACAATCACCGTACTACAGCCTTTATGCTCATCTGAAAAGTATTGCTGTATCCATTGGGGATCAAGTTGATCAGGGGGCGGTCATTGGTGTCATGGGCTATACCGGAAGAGGAGTCAATCGTGACCGGGCGCACCTGCATCTGGAAATCAATCTTATGCTGAGCGAGGCCTTCAATGCCTGGTATGATGATCATCTAAAAAGAGCGGCCCCCAATTATCATGAAATTTATAATGGACTCAACCTAGTCGGGATGGATATCGCGTCTTTGTATCTGGAATTGAGAGAAAATCCCGACCTAACCATTCCAGAGTTCCTGAAGCGGGAACCTCCTTTTTTTGAGATCACAGTTCCATTGGGGCCAACACTCCCAGATATCTTATGGCGCTATCCATGGCTGTGTGATGAGCTGAGAGACTGGGTCCCCGAATATGGGCATCCGATCGAAATGGGGAGTTCCTGGAAAATTACGTTCGCTGCTTCCGGGTTGCCCATCAAATTCGAACCGTCGGACGAAGTGGTAGATTCACCAAAACTGAATGTTCTCCAACGATCATCAATCGCCTATCAATATCTGACAAACGGTCTCGTAAGAGGTCGGGGGAATAACTTCTCTCTTTCCGAGAGTGGTAGGCGCCGCATTGATCTGATATCGCGCTCCATTGAGGATCTAGGCAATTCCGGGTGGTAGTATCAACTGGGAGCGTGACCCGTTAAGTACAGAAAAACTGTATTTTGCCAATCCAGATATGCAGCAGTCACTGCATCCGGGTTACTCAGATGGGTAAGAGTGTTCCATATACTGGCAGGAGTTTTCATTGCACCATCAACGATCTGTTATGCCGACAGGTATGGTCAAAATTGGTCAGAGCACTTGGTCAAGTGTGGTTGAGCCAATAGAAGCGAGCCCGTCCCTATTGAATACTGCATGGCTCTGGAGGATTCCCTTGTGTTTGATATTCCAGTGTCTTGTTTTTTGTATTGGTCTGAACTGCGTTGTCGCCCAGTCACCACTTGGGATTACTGGTTCAGTTCTGGATTCAAAAACGATGAATCCAGTTTCCGGGGCAGTCGTCTTGCTGGCAGGAACACTGCATGGGTCGCTTACCGGGTCAGATGGTTACTTCGAATTTGCCGGCGTCAATCCCGGAAAATATATGCTCACTGTATCCGCGGAGGGATATACTGCGTTCCAGGAGTCAGTTGAGATTGAACATAATCTGGAACTGAATATTCTTCTGATGCCCAAGGCTTATGATTTACCGGATCAACATGTATTCGTAAATCCACAGGGCGGATGGTCCACACGAATGTTCAGAGGTCTATTACCTCGCCGAGTGAGTGCGATTGAGTTTCAATATACTTTGTACGGGTCAGAGCTCATTCCACAATCTTTTTATCTGGATGGAGTACGATTGATTGATCCTTCAATGCCGACTGTATTGATCGCAGATTTAGAAGGTTCTGAGGTCATCCCCAGCCCGTATAACCTAGGTCTTGGAATGGATGCGTCAATCCATTTCAAGACACCTGAACAATCTTCAACGGGTGCAGAGTTGCTTTATGATTCAAGAACACGGAGAGTACGTTCAGGAATGACAGTTCATCGCAACGGGTCTCGGGTTGATGGAACGCTCAGCGGAATCTATGAGACGGCGGACAATTATTCAGATGGGAGCGGGGCTGTTCAACAGGCCGGAATCCGTTCCGGGAATCTTGCCGGACGCGTCGAGATACGGGTGGCCCCGAATCACCATCTTTCAGGAAGTGGCGGCTGGTTACAGGACATTGAACTCACTGGGGGGGATATCCGTCAGCAGGCGGGGATCGTACAGTACAAGTATTCTCAAAAGACTGGCTTCCTGCAGGAGGTGGTCGCAACGGCGGCGCTTCAGCAGCTAAACGATGATCTGGATAGAGAACAGCGGAGTGGATCCATCTCAGTCACGCTTTTTCCGCTGCAAAATCTACGTTTGAACATTGGCACAGATATTTATCGTTATACGGAAAGCGTGACTTTGAATCACCTCGCCAAAGAGGAGGATGACGCGAGCTCATCTGTAGAGAGTAGCGTATTTGTTACGGCATTGCATCGGATTTCTCGTTTATTAATTGAGGGGCAGTTCAGGTTGGACACTGATCACGGTCATTGGGGAGGAATGACGTTTTTGGCTTTGCAACTCAGCAGTAACTGGCAACTGATTGCGGGAACCGGTCGTGCGCAGTCGGAAAGGAGCGTTCTGAGGCAGGCGGATGTGGGAGTCAGGTGGAACGGGTTTGGAAATTCCGCTGAGCTTATGACGTTTACACGCAAAGCGGAGGGTGGCCGCATCCATGGCATGACCGCACTCGTCCGTGGCTCATGGTGGTGGACGGCTGTGTACACCTCTCTATCGGATGCCTCGGCGCCAGTCTCTGAGACTTCGTTGTCCACATGGGCACGGGTCCATGCCACGATGAAGGGCCCACTAGATCTCTTTTCATTGGGTACAGAATTCTATGGCACGTTCTTTGATTCCCCCGCATGGATGAGTGCTGATGTATGGATACGGACCATGGAGATGAATAGTGTATCGCTGCAGATTGGAATCAGGAACCTGTTGGACGGGACATACACATACCCCTACAGCGTGTATGCTGAACCGGGGCGGTCATTACAAATTGCACTGCAGTATCAGCGCAAATAGAGAGCTCTCCTCAGCTTTTCAGCGAATCCGCGACCCGTTGAGCTGTTTCGGAAAAGGGACGGAATGAACATCCAAGTTCCCGAATGGCTCGCTGATTCGAGTACGCGCGCGTTTTCAGGGCATAGGTCACCGAGGCTCGTCCCAAGGGAAATCGTCTCCCCGTCACGGAACTCAACAAATCTGCAAATCCCCCTCCCGCGAGGGCCACGCTGTAAGGTAATGAAATCCTTGGCGGCTTGGCTTCCAGAGCTTCTGCCAGAATAGAGAGGATGGATTTCCAACTGAGGTTTTCGCTTCCCAGAATATAGCGGGCGCCTGTGCGCCCATACTCCAGTGCTGCGAGGTGGCCGGTTGCGACATCTGTCACATCCACAACATTCGTTCCGCCAGTGGGATAGAGCCACATCTTCCCTGCACGAATTGTGAGAGCGGAGTCATGGGTAAGGTTCAGGGCTTTCCCTCCACTACGATCCGGCCCCAGGATCAAGGATGGATTGACGATCACTGCATCAAGTCCCTCGGCGATACCGCGCTGCACCTCCAGTTCGGCCAAGTATTTACTTTGCGCATAAGGCCAGGGCTTGCTCTGCCAGTCGGTATTCTCGTCCGAAACAATCCCCACGGAGGTTCCAATCGCGGCAACACTGGATGTATGCACCAATCGCTCCACTCCGACTTCTCTGGCAGCATTTACGACCGCTGCTGTCCCTTGGACATTGACATGGTTGAGGGATCTGGATCCGAATTTTACATTGCCTGCCACATGAAAAACAACATGAACATTTTTCATTGCCCTGCGCAGTGCATCCAGATCTGTGATATCATCCCCAGTCACATGTTCGATGTCATTTACGACAGGGCTCAGCAGGTCTAACTTGGAGGTTTTCCGCCTGAAAATCTGGACAGGATATCCTGCTTCCAGGAGTTGATACACCAGTTCACTTCCCAAAAAACCGGTCGCACCCGTTACCAGTACGTTCATGACTCAAATTCTATAAGAATTGCATCAAGAGCTACAGCATCTTTTTCCTGTGCGTGTATGTGTTTGACTCGCCCGGAACAGGGAGCCCGAAGCTCATTTTCCATTTTCATGGCTTCAAGCACAATCAGCCCCTGCCCTTCAACAACATCTTCGCCCACTTGAACCATGATGTTCATGATTAATCCCGGCATGGGGGCCAGGAGTTCGCTGACCACTTCTTGAATTCCTTTTTGCTGTCCATAGCGCAGGATGAGGTCAGAACGATTACTAACAATTTCAGAATTGACAGTTTGCCCATTGATAGTCATTAAGGAACCCGGTCCTTCATCTACATGAATCAGGTGACTTTTGTTGTCAAGTACAAGGCTGTAGACACCCGGACGCAATTCTACAAGCGATGCACAGGTATTCTTGTCAAGCACACAGAACTGATCCCCTGACTGCGTCACCGGTATCCGCTGGCCGTCGATGTTAACAAGGAATTCTTTTGTCATCACTGGACTAGAAAGTTCTACCGTGAAGGTTGTGGAGAGAGATTTAAATCACCATAAAAAAAGAATGGAAGATTTGAAGTGTTCAAATCTTCTGTATTCTCCTCCAACCGCTTGACATCCTGAATCGTTTTGTTGTGTCGCTCCGCTCTGGCGTTGGATTGTTCATGGCAAAGTGCATTGTAGGTGCCTTGGCGTCTCGTTCAAACATCTCAGACATCTTGATGATCTCCTTCTATGGCCGCATCTTTCACACTGGTATAGGATAGCAGGTTCCATTTACGGGAGACATGTAAATTTCTTGGTTACATTTTTTGATGTTTCGTTTGTCGTTCCATGTAGTCGGGGCGGGTTGCATGGCCGTTATCAGACCAATGCCCCGAAAGCCCTGCAAAATCCAGACTACTTCTTGAAACCTGGGCAATGCGGCCGTGTCCTGAATCTGCTGTTCGATCTCTCGAATCCGGGACTGAAGGTGATCCATGTCAGCCAGATCCCCTCGCAACATATGCTCATCATTAGGTTGATCCAGATGGACACAAACCATAACCTTTTTCGCCCAGGACTTTCCCTCGTTGTCGGTCTTTCCGCGGGCATGCAATAAATGAGTGACCTGCATTTTGGATCGGTGCAGGTTCTTGATCGGAGCACTCCAACTCTTGGTCCAGAACAAGACATTCCGTCAACAAACCCGCCGTAAAATACTTCGCCAGACTTCTTGCATCACGGCGGTCGGTTTTAATTTGATCTCCATTGCACCGTGGGATGGAACTGGGGCGAGGATGGCACAATCAATTCCCAACTCTGTCAAATCATCGTAAAGCACCGTTCCGCAAAAGGATGCTTCGTAGCAACAACGGCAGTGTCAGCATCATAGACACACGCTGCAATCGTGTCACGGTAAACATCCAGTCCAACAACGTAATGGGTCCGAACAGAAGCGGGGGTAGAGGTTGGTTGTGTCGGCATGATATGCCCTGGCGGGGAAACCTGCTATCCTATTATATCTACTGTGAAATCTTTACATTCCCCACAACATTCGCGGTAGAACCTTTCAGTATAAAAATGCAATTTTCTGCTTGACTTTTTCCTTTTTTATTTGTATAATGTAGTGGGACCAGTGCATCGTTAATGCTTTATCAGTAACCTATTTTGTTGTATCTTGGGTTCAAGTCAAAAACGAACCCCCGATGCCAAACCATTATACTCGTAAAATTCCCGTGCTGAGTGATTCAGAACGAGCAGAACTGGAACGTTGGATCCGCCGACCAAACACCGCACAGGCTCTCGCTTTGCGCGCCCGGATCATCCTTGAGTCGTCCGAGGGGCACAGTGATCAGACAGTCGCGGAGACACTGGGGACGTCCCGGATAACCGTGGGCAAATGGCGAAGGCGCTTTTTGGAACAGCGTTGTGATGGGCTGATTGATTTGCAGCGTCCGGGTAAACCACGGACGGTGTCGGATGAAGTAGTGGAGCAGGTAATCACGAAGACACTGGAATCTACGCCGCGCGATGCGACGCACTGGAGCACACGCAAGATGTCAGAGGCCAGCGGCGTAAGCACGAGCACCGTTAGCCGAATCTGGCGTGCTTTTGGACTCAAGCCGCACCGGGTTGAGACCTTTAAGCTATCCAAGGACCCGCTGTTCATTGAAAAGGTGCGCGATATTGTAGGGTTATACCTGTCACCGCCCGAGCGGGCCGTGGTGCTGTGTGTCGATGAAAAATCCCAAATCCAGGCCTTGGATCGCACCGAACCCATCCTGCCCCTTCGGCCAGGATTGCCAGAACGTCGTACTCATGACTATAAACGCTGTGGGACAACGTCCCTGTTTGCGGCGCTCAATGTGTCCACCGGTGAAGTGATTGGACGTTGTTACCGGAGACATCGCTCCACCGAATTCCTCAAATTCTTGCGCGTCATTGACCGGTCGGTTCCAAAAGACACCGAGATCCATATCGTGTTGGACAACTACAGCACCCATAAAACGGCGCTGATCCATAACTGGCTGCTTCGTCGCCCACGATTTCATCTTCATTTTACGCCAACCAGTTCCTCCTGGCTGAATCTCGTCGAACTCTGGTTTGCCATGATCACCAATAACCAAATACGGCGGGGAACGCATCGCAGTACCCGAGAACTGGAAACTGCAATTGAAGACTATTTGAAAATCTACAACGAGGATCCCAAGCCCTTTATTTGGACCAAATCTGCCGACCAAATTCTGGAATCCATTAAAACCTACTGTACAAGAATTAATAATACACTACACTAGTCTAGTTCCCCAGTTAAGGTGGAGTGGTATGAAAGATGGTATCGGGTCTTGCGTGCATGTCAAAGAAAACGTATTCTTATGGCAGTCCCGAAATCGTTCGTCATTTCTGCGACTCGGTGCGTAGCTTGCCATCTAGCAAGGGGAATTCGTATCCACTCGTGTCCGGGATCGTAGCGTCTCTTGACGCTACGACTTCTGTCTTTCTTTTGGGGCTTCACGGCGGTCGGTAAGTGCAATGGGCTCTGGATTGCGTGTTGGGTTCGCATTTGAAGGATAATCTGTACATTTTCTGATCCAAAATGGCACGAAGTAATAGGAAAGTAAGGCGAAAGGGTTTTCTTTATGACAAGGGCGGTTGCCTTATGGCTTACGCCAAGCATGCCTTGATCCTCATTAGTCTTGGGGCATTGTTTTTGTCTGCTGTGGCCCTTGTGCAGGCGCAAACGCCGAAAATCCACGCCGGCGTGCCCCCTTGGGCGTTGTTCAATTCGAATTTGCAGACTCTTGACTGGAATCTGGAGCAGACGGTCGCTGTGGATGTGAAACAGGATGCCGATGATACGGATGCCGACGATAAGCGGTTTGCGGTGGCGATTGATAACAACGATAGGAGTCCGCAGATATGTTTGGAGGTTTCGCCGGGGGAGGTGAGGGCAGGAGACTCAATCACCGTAAAGGCAACGGTTCAGCCGGTGCAACAAAACGATATTCAAGTTGCACTTGATTTCTCATTTATGCCCCAGTTTTTTTATCCCGACATATTTGATGATCCCGCCACGAACACGAAGTCAATCACGATCCCGGCAGGGAGTCCAGAGTCCGCCTCGTTTAAGTTCAAAACTCGCTGGAATAACAGTGAACGGGCATTTCATGGATATATAGAGGGAAGAGTACCGCAGGAAACCCGACATGTCGACTGCCTATGTCCTTGGTTTTGGGTCCTAGCACCCCCGACGCTCACGCTGTCGGCATCTCCGAACCCGGTGGAGGAAGGGCAACCGGTAACGATCACGGCGACGATTAAGAAGGCGCGGTCCAAGGCTGTGACGGTCTGGTTGGACTACCCCAATGCTCTGACCACTGATACGGCCAGTGACCCTAACGACTATACTCCATTAACTTCAATCACAATCAAAGCGAATAAGAAAGAGGGTACCGGGAAGATTCAGACCCATGGCGATGATCGAGTAGAAAACCATGAGACGTTCACCGTGGCGATTGATGGAACTCAGTTGCCGTCGGGGTTAACGATTGGCGACTTATCCTCGGTGAAAGTGACGATCATTGACAATGATGGGCCGACGGTTCGTTTCGATTCATCTACGGGCAGCGTGGATGAAGATGGTGGTACGCATCATGTGGCAGTCAGCATCAGCCCTGCACCTGAGTCGGACATCACGCTGAACTACATCACGCTGAACTACAACACGCTGGGCGGGTCGGCGACCGAAAACACGGACTACAGTATTACTGGTTCCGGGGCGGTTTCCGTGGCCGCGAGTGCAACCTCGGTGAATATCCCGGTCGTGATTATTGATGACAATCTGGACGAGGATGCCGAGACCGTCATCCTAACACTGGAAAACGGTACGAGATACAATCTGGGAACGCCAAAGAAACATACGCTGACCATTGACGACAATGATATGCCGGTAGCTAATTTCGATTCATCCACGGGCAGTGTGAGCGAAGATGGTGGTACGCACAATGTGGCAGTCAGCATCAGCCCTGCACCTTGGTCGGACCTCATATTGACGTATACGGTGGGTGGCACAGCAACCAAAAACACAGACTACAACATCAAAAATTCAGGAACGATTTTCCTGAACGCGAATGCAACCTCGGTGAATATCCCGGTCGTGATTACCGATGACACTGTGGACGAGAATGACGAGACCATCATCCTGACGCTGGTAAGCGGCTTGAAGTACGATCTGGGAAGTCCGAACGAACATACGCTGACGATCACGGACAACGATACGCCGGAGATAAGTTTTGCTTCGGTGGCGGGCAGCGTAGGCGAAGATGCTGGCACGCACCATGTGGAAGTAGCCATCAGCCCTGCGCCCAGGGCAGCCCTCACGTTGAACTACACGCTGGGAGGGACGGCAACCCGGGGCACGGACTACACTAGTTCGGGGACGGTTTCCGTGGCCGCGAATGCGACGTCGGTAGATATCCCGGTCGTGATTACCGATGACAATGTGGACGAGAATGACGAGACGGTCATCCTGACGCTGACCAGTGGCACGGGATACACGGTGGGAAGTCCGAGCGAACATACACTGACGATCACGGATAATGATGATATGCCTGCGGCCAGTTTTTATCGATCCAGGTTCAGTGTGCCCGAAAGCAGGGATTTTCATTATGTGCGAGTATCCATCAGCCCCATCTCTACGGTACCTCTCACTTTGACGTACACTACCGGTGGCACGGCGACCGAAAACACGGACTACCGTATTGCCGGTTCCGGGACTCTTTCCGTGCCCGCCTACTCGGATGGGGGGTTTATCCCGGTGGACATTATTGATGATGGTGTGGACGAGAATGACGAGACGGTCCTCCTGACGCTGGGCAGCGGTACGGGGTATAGTGTGGGCAGTCCTGGCACATTTACGCTGACGATCCAGGACGATGATACGCCGGCGGTTCGTTTCGATTCATCTACCGGCAGCGTGGATGAAGATGGTGGTCCGCACGATGTGGCACTGAGCATCCATCCTGCATCGGGGTCAGATATTACGTTGAACTACACGCTGGGCGGGTCGGCGACCGAAGACGCGGACTATAGCATTACCGGTTCCGGGACGGTTTCCGTGGCCGCTGGTTTGACCTCGGTGAAGATCCCGGTCGAGATTACCGATGACGATGTGGACGAGAGTGACGAGACGGTTACACTGATGCTGACCAGTGGTACGGGATACACGATGGGAAGTCCGAGCGAATACACGCTGACGATCACGGATAATGATACGCGGACGGTTGATTTTACTTCGGCGACGGGCAGCGCGGGCGAAGATGGTGGTACGCATCATGTGGCCGTTGCGATCAGTTCTGCGCCCTCGGTACCTTTCACGTTGAACTACACGCTGGGCGGTACGGCAACTGAAGACGCAGACTACACCAGTTCAGGGACGGTTCCTGTAACCGCTGGTTTGACCTCGGTGAATATCCCGGTCGAGATTATCGATGACGATGTGGACGATGATGCCGAGACCATCATCCTAACGTTGACCAGCGGCACGGGATACACGGTGGGAAGCACGAACGTGCACACGCTGACGATTACCGACAATGATGGTATGCCGCAGGTGAACTTTGCTTCGGCGGCAGGCAGCGTGGGCGAAGATGGTGGTACGCGCGATGTGGCTGTCAGCCTCAGCCCTGCACCTGGGGCAGCCTTCACATTGAGCTATACGCTGGGCGGTACGGCGACCGAAAACGCAGACTACAGCATTACCGGCTCCGGGATGATCTCCGTGGCCGCGAATGCGTCCTCGGTGAAGATCCCGGTCGGGATTATTGAGGACACCGAGCACGAGAGCAACGAAACTCTCATTCTGACGCTGACCAGCGGTGCGGGATACATGGTGGGAAGCACGAACGTGCACACGCTGACGATCACGGACAATGATGGTATGCCGCAGGTGAGCTTTGCTTTGGGGGCGAGCAGCGTGGGCGAAGATGCTGGTACGCACCATGTGGCAGTCGCGATCAGTCCTGCACCCACGGCACCTCTCACGTTGAGCTACACGCTGGGCGGTACGGCGACCGAAGACGCAGACTACAGCATTACTGGCTCCGGGACGATCTCCGTGTCCGCTGGTGCGACTCGGTGAATATTCCGATTGTGATTACCGATGACATCGAGGACGAGCCTGCCGAGACGGTTATCCTGACGCTGACCGACGGCACGGAGTACACGGTGGGAAGTGCGAACGTGCATACGCTGACGATCACGGACAATGATGGTATGCCGCAGGTGAGCTTTGCTTTGGGGGCGAGCAGCGTGGGCGAAGATGCTGGTACGCACTATGTGGCAGTCGCGATCATCTCTGCGCTCGCGGCACCTTTTACATTGAACTACACGTTGGGCGGTACGGCAACCGAAGACGCAGACTACAGCATTACTGGCTCCGGGACGATCTCCGTGTCCGCTGGTGCGACCTCGGTGAATATTCCGATTGTGATTACCGATGACACCGAGGACCGAGACCTGCCGAGACGGTTATCCTGACGCTGACCGACGGCACGGAGTACACGGTGGGAAGCACGAACGTACATACGCTGACGATCACGGACAATGATGAGAAGCCGCAGATGAGCTTTGCTTCGTCTTCGTCCAGAGCCCCCGAGAACAAGGGGACCCACCATGTGGCAGTCGCGATCAGTCCTGCGCCCACGGCACCTCTCACGTTGAGCTATATTCTGGGCGGTACGGCGACCGAAAACGCAGACTACAGCATTACTGGTTCCGGGGCGATCTCCGTGGCAACTGGTCGGACTTCGGTGAATATTCCGATCGGAATTACCGATGACACCGAGGACGAGTCGAACGAGACCATCAGGCTGACGCTGGCCAGCGGCACGGGATACACGGTGGGAAGCACGAACGTGCATACGCTGACGATTGTAGATAACGATGATGCCCCGGACACTCCGGTGACGGTGAGTTTGTCGGCATCTCCGAACCCGGTGGACGAAGGCGCGTCGGTCACCATCACGGCAACGCTGTCGAAACCATTGCCGGATGCGGTGACGATTAACTTGAAGGATACTCCGGCGAGCCGCCGACGGAGCCGGGCGACTATGGCCCTCTTCCAAGCATTACGATCTTTGGGGGAACACAAACCGGATCGGGGACGATTGACATCCGGGATGATGATATTCCGAGGGAGAGGAGCGTTTCACGGTTGCCATCATTGATGACTTGCCGTCGGGAGTCGTGCTTGGCAGTCCTTTCCTCGGTGGAGATTACGATTCGAGACGATGATCCGCCACCTCCGGTGGAAGTGACACTGTCCGCATCTCCGAATCCGGTGGACGAAGGCAAGTCGGTGACGATCACGGCAACGCTGACGGGAATGCTGGAAACCGATGTCGTGGTTCCATTGGTGTACAATGATGGAACCACTCATCCACCAGAGCCTGGCGATTACTCTCCACTTCGGGGGGTAACGATTCTTCGTGGTGAGACGCAGGGATCGGGGCAGATCCAGACACTCCCGGATGCAGACATGGACGATGAGACCTTTATCGTCGCATTGGGGGATCTCCCCCCGGCGCTTCTGGTGCCGGGCAGAGAGTCTTCCCAGTCCGTGACCATCCGGGATATTACGTCGCCGGCAGTGGTAGATCTGTCGGCATCTCCCAATCCCGTGGATGAGGGGAATGGTGTCACGGTGACGGCAACGTTGTCCGAGGCGCTGGACACCGATGTGGTGATTCCATTGACACTGACGGATGGCACCGCGAATGCCCAGGATTATCAGGCACCCATTCCTGTTCAGGTAGAGATTGAAGCTGGAAAGACGAGCGGGATCTATCCGATCTCCACGGCCCCGGATGATGTCGCAGAGACAGATGAGACCTTCACGGTGGCACTTGGTGTCCTGCCGTCCGGTCTGAGCAAGGGGGAGCCGGTGGAGATAACGATCACCGACGACGATGAGGCAGGGATTGATGCTCCCCAATCTGTATCGGTCGCGGAGGGGGGAGAGACCTCGTTCGGGAATCTCGCTGACCTCGGAGCCATTGGGCGAGGTTGAAGTGATGATGACCTGGCCTTCGGGGACGGACTTGACCGTGAGCCCGATCACTCGGACCTTTGGGCCCGACAACTGGCGTACGGAGCAGCAGGTGAGCTTGCGCGCCGCGGACGATGTGGATATTGTAAATGATCGGGTGGAGGTCACCTTGACAGCAAGTGGTAGTGTCGACTACACCGGGATCTCAGAAACGGTATTGGTGACGATCACAGACAACGATGCACCGGGGCTCGTGGCCCCGGCATCGGTGACCATGGCGGAAGGAAGCCAGAGGACATTGGAGATCGCGCTTGCACAAATGCCATCGGGTCCAGTGACGGTGACCTTCACCGGATATGTGGGGACCGATCTGGCATTGAACAAATCCTTTCTCATGTTTACGGCCTCGGATTGGGACACCCCCAAGACGGTGACCTTAACGGCGGCAGAGGATGATGATTTTGCGGACGATACAGAAACATTGACACTCACAGCATCTGGAGGGGGCTACGCCGGGGTGACGATCGATATCACAGTGACGATCACGGACGACGATGTGGCGGGACTCGTGGCCCCAGAGGTAGTGCAGATGGAAGAAGGGGATACGCACCCGCTCCTGGTTCGTCTATCCGCATCGCCATCAAGCCCCGTGACGCTGACCTTCACCGGGCACGCGGGAACAGATCTGACATTAGACCAACCCTCGCTCTCGTTTACGGCCGCAGACTGGAACACATCCAAGACTGTGACCTTAACGGCAGCGGAGGACGAGGATTATGCAGACGAAACGATAGGCTTAAAGGTTACCGCATCGGGCGGGGGCTATGACGGAACGACCGCAGATATCACGGTGACGATCATGGACAACGATGAGCGGCCGGGGACCGCTCACGATCACCCTCTACGATGAACAGGCATTGGAACATGCAGAGGCGATCCAACTGCCCATTGAACTCAGTCGTCCTGTGGATCAGGTGGTGACCGTGCAGTATGCGAGCACGGCCGGCACAGCAGAGGCGGGCCTGGACTATGTGACCTCGCGGGGGATTGTGATCTTTGATCCGGGTGCAACCCGGGGCGTGATTGAGATTGAGGTGATCGATGATGAACTCCCGGAAGAGAATGAGTCGTTTATGGTCACCCTGTCAAAGCCTCGCAATGCCATCATTGCACGTGAGACGGGGACGGGCACGATCCTGGATGATGATGGTGCGAGTGCGATCCTTCGGGTGGAGGATGCGCTGGTGCTGGAAGAAGAGGGCATGGTCCGGTTCCGGGTCCTGCTGTCGCATCCGCAGCGTCAGATGATCTCGGCAGCGTATCGGACGCGCGATGGGACCGCCAAGGCAGGCGAAGACTATGAAGCCTCCTCGGGGGTGGTCACGCTGGCACCGGGAACGGTGGAAGCGATGATAGCGGTGCCACTCTTGAAGGACGGGCTGGATTGGCGCGAGGAAACGTTCACGGTGCATCTGGAGTCGTCGAAGCATGCAGAGATTGCGAAGGCGGTGGGGGTGGCGACGATCCAGGAGTCCACCACGGTGAGCGAAGAGGTACTGGAGGCGTATGCGGCGCGGTTTGTACGGACGTCGGGGGTGCAGGTGGTGGAGGCATTGGGGGAGCGGTTCCGCTCTGGGGCGGATGGTGCCGCGTGCGGGGCGGCGGACCGCGCAGAGATGGCCCGGCTCTGGTACTCGGCCTCCTCATGGGATCCATCTCTGGGCGAGCTCTTGGCGGGTTGCCGCATGTCTGCGACTTCGTACAGTGGGTCGTTCAGTGTCTGGGGACGGGGAGCATTCCGTCAGTTCAATGGACGGGATGACGATGCGTTGACACTCCGTGGAGAGGTGACCACGGGGATGCTGGGGGCGGACTACCGCTGGCGGGGAGGTTGGCTGGCAGGGGTACTTCTGGCCCACAGTCAGGGAGAGGGATCGTTTGAGGTGGTGCAGCAATCGGGAGAGATCACCGCAGGGTTGACGGGCGTCTATCCGTATGTGTCGTATGCGCGTGCGGGCTGGGATGTATGGTTGAGCGCAGGCGCGGGTCGCGGGCAGGCGGAGGTGCTGGAGTTGAAAGGGGATCTGGTGTCCAGATTTGGAGCGATGGGGGTTCGAGGGAAATTGGTGTCAAGTGGCACGATCGGACTGAACTACCATGGAGATGTCCTGGTGACGAATGCAGAGATAAAGGATCATGAGGTGACGGCAGAGGTGTACCGGGTCCGGGCAGGTGTGGAGGCGAATGTAAAGATCAGTGATGGACTTCGTCCATTTGTGGAGGCGAATGTGCGGAGCGATGGGGGGAGTGCGGAGACGGGGGTGGGGTTGGAGTTTGGCGGGGGGATCCGGGTTGCCTATCCGGCATGGCGCCTGCAGGCGGATCTGCGGACGCAGGGGCTGGTGATGCACACGGCGGACGGGTTCACCGAGTGGGGGATCTCGGGATCCGTGCAGGTGGGCAGTCGATCAGAGGGGTTGATGATGCGTGTGCGTCCATCGTGGGGACGGGGCCAGGGGATGTCGATGTACGGTCAGCAGACGATCCTGGATGCGGTGCCGCTCGGGGCAGACGCGCAGCGGACCGAGTTGGAGTTGGGATACGGCGTTCCGTGGAAAGATGGTACCGCTCGGTCCATCATGGGGGTGACTCAGCTGCATCAGGGCGTGATGTACCGGTTGGGTGGAGAGCTTTATCCATCGGAGCGGTTGACGTTCTCGGTCTTTGGTCTGGCGCACGGCCGTGCAACTGCATTGGGAGACCTTGGAGTCAATGTGCGGGGATCGCTTCGGTATTAGGTGGCTTGAAAGAAGTACAACCGCGGAATATCGCAATCAACAGGTACTACTGCATAGAGTCTCTCCAAAAAATATAGCACCATGGAGGCTCTACCGAATAGATTCAATGTGGATGTCTTTGTGGTTCTACCGCAAATGTTGTGGATAGAGGCAAAATCACGGTAGAACCCAAACCAATCCAAGTGGCACCAGGCCCGCTCTCTCCGATGATCATATAGCATCGCCGGCTCGCCTGTCTCGGAATAAACCAACGTGTCCCCAGAATGCGAAATGTAGGCATTAATCCGCTGCTGCTCATTTACCAGCATCTTATTAATCTGGGTCTTCCCCTTTTTCAAACGAATTGTCGCTGGACAGTCGGTCTTTCCGCGGGCATGCAATAAATGAGTGACCTGCATTTTGGATCGGTGCAGGTTCTTGATCGGAGCACTACGACTCAGCGCAGACTCCAACTCTTGGTCCAGAACAAGACATTCCGTCAACAAACCCGCCGCAAAGTACTTCGCCAGACTTCTTGCATCACGGCGGTCGGTTTTAATTTGATCTCCACTGCGCCGTGGGATGGAACTGGGGCGAGGATGGCACAATCAATTCCCAATTCCGTCAAATCATCGTAAAGCACCGTTCCGCAAAAGGATGCTTCGTAGCAACAACGGCAGTGTCAGCATCATAGACACACGCTGCAATCGTGTCACGGTAAACATCCAGTCCAACAACGTAATGGGTCCGAACAGAAGCGGGGGTAGAGGTTGATTGTGCCGGCATGATATGCCTTGGCGGGGAAACCTGCTATCCTATTATATCTACTGTGAAATCTTTACATTCCCCACAACATTCGCGGTAGAACCTTTCAGTATAAAAATGCAATTTCCTGCTTGACTTTTTCCTTTTTTATTTGTATAGTGTAGTGGGGCTAGTCTAGTTCCCCAGTTAAGGTGGAGTGGTATGAAAGATGGTGTCGGATCTTGCGTGCATGTCAAAGAAAACGTATTCTTATGGCAGTCCCGAAATCGTTCGTCATTTCTGCGACTCGGTGCGTAGCTTGCCATCTAGCAAGGGGAATTCGTATCCACTCGTGTCCGGGATCGTAGCGTCTCTTGACGCTACGACTTCTGTTTTTCTTTTGGGGCTTCACGGCGGTCGGTAAGTGCAACGGGCTCTGGATTGCGTGTTGGGTTCGCATTTGAAGGATAATCTGTACATTTTCTGATCCAAAATGGCACGAATAATAGGAAAGTAAGGAGAAAGGGTTTTCTTTATGACAGGGGCGGTTGCCTTAAGGCTTACGCCAAGCATGCCTTGATCCTCATTGGTCTTGGGGCATTGTCTTTGTCTGCTGTGGACCTTGTGCAGGCGCAAACGCCGAAAATCCACGCCGCCGTGCCCCCTTGGGCGTTGTTCAATTCGAATTTGCAGACTCTTGACTGGAATCTGGAGCAGACGGTCGCTGTGGATGTGAAACAGGATGCCGATGATACAGATGTCGACGATAAGCGGTTTGCGGTGGCGATTGATAACAACGATAAGAGGCCGAGGGTATGTTTGGAGGTTTCGCCGGGACATGTGAATGCAGGAGACTCAATCACCGTGAAGGCAACGGTTCAGCCGGTGCAACAAGACGATATTGAAGTTGCAATTGATTTCTCATTTATGGCCCGATTTTTTGATCCCAATGTATTTGATGATCCCGCCACGAACACGAAGTCAATCACGATCCCGGCAGGGAGTCCAGAGTCCGCCTCGTTTAAGCTCGAAATTCGCTGGAGTGGCCATAATAGGACAAGTATTCACGGATATCTATACGGAAGAACAACAGTGAATTCCTCACATCCCTACTGTCTATGCCCTTGGTTCTGGATTCATCCGCCCCCCGAAATCACGCTGTCGGCATCTCCGAACCCGGTGGAGGAAGGCGACAAGGTTATGATCACGGCATCGAATTTTAGGATACAGGCCAGTGATATCACGCTACCATTGTACTACCCCAATGCTCAGACCACGGACACGGCCGTTGATCCTGACGACTATACTTCATTATCTTCAATCACAATCAAAGCGGGGGCTTCGGAGGGTACCGGGGAAATTCAGACCCATGAGGATGTCACAGAAGAGGACCATGAGACGTTCATGGTGGCGATTGATGGAACTCAGTTGCCGTCGGGGTTAAGGATTGGCAGCTTATCCTCGGTGAAAGTGACCATCAATGACAATGATAGAGCGGCGGTTCGTTTCGATTCATCTACGGGCAGCGTGGACGAAGATGATGGTACGCATCATGTGGCAGTCAGCCTCAGCCCTGCACCTGGGTCGGACATCACGTTGAACTACAACACGCTGGGCGGTTCGGCGACCGCGGGAACGGACTACACCAGTTCGGGGACCGTTTTCGTGCCCGCGAATGCAACCTCGGCGAATATCCCGGTCGTGATTATTGATGACAATCTGGACGAGGATGCCGAGACCGTCATCCTAACACTGGAAAACGGTACGGGATACAATTTGTTAACACCAACGGAATATATGCTGACGATTGAGGACAATGATACGCCGGTAGCTAATTTCGATTCATCCACGGGCAGTGTGAGCGAAGGTGGTGGGACGCACAATGTGGCAGTCAGCATCAGATCTGCACCTTGGTCAGACCTCATATTGACGTACACGATGGGTGGTACAGCGACCGTAAATACAGACTACAACATCAAAAATTCAGGAACGATTTTCCTGAACGCGAATGCAACCTCGGTGAATATCCCGGTCGTGATTACCGATGACAATGTGGACGAGAATGACGAGACCATCATCCTGACGCTGGTAAGCGGCTGGGGATACGATCTGGGAAGTCCGAGCGAACATACGCTGACGGTCACGGACAACGATACGCCGGAGATAAGTTTTGCTTCGGTGACGAGCAGCGTAGGCGAAGATGCTGGTACGCACCATGTGGAAGTAGCCATGAGCCCTGCGCCCGGGGCAGCCCTCACGTTGAATTACACGCTGGGAGGGACGGCAACCCGGGGCACGGACTACATCAGTTCGGGGACGGTTTCCGTGGCCGCGAATGCGACCTCGGTGAATATCCCGGTCGTGATTACCGATGACAATGTGGACGAGAATGACGAGACGGTCATCCTGACGCTGACCAGTGGCACGGGATACACGGTGGGAAGTCCGAGCGAACATACACTGACGATCACGGACAATGATGATATGCCGGCGGCCAGTTTTTATTGGTCCAGGTTCAGTGCGTCCGAAAGCAGGGATTTTCATTATGTGCGAGTATCCATCAGCCCCATCTCTACGGTACCTCTCACTTTGACGTACAATACCGGTGGCACGGCGACCGAAAACACGGACTACCGTATTGCCGGTTCCGGGACTCTTTCCGTGCCCGCCTACTCGGATGGGGGGTTTATCCCGGTGGACATTATTGATGATGGTGTGGATGAGAATGACGAGACGGTCCTCCTGACGCTGGGCAGCGGTACGGGGTATACGGTGGGCAGTCCTGGCACATTTACGCTGACGATCCAGGACGATGATACGCCGGCGGTTCGTTTCGATTCATCTACCGGCAGCGTGGATGAAGATGGTGGTCCGCACGATGTGGCACTGAGCCTCAGTCCTGTGCCTGGGTCAGACATCACATTGAACTACACGCTGGGCGGTACGGCGACCGAAGACGCGGACTATAGCATTACCGGTTCCGGGACGGTTTCCGTGGCTGCTGGTTCGGCCTCGGTGAATATTCCGGTCGTGATTACTGACGACGATGTGGATGAGAATGACGAGACGGTCACACTGACGCTGACCAGCGGTACGGGATACACGATGGGAAGTCCGAGCGAATACACGCTGACGATCACGGACAATGATACGCGGACGGTTGATTTTACTTCGGCGACGGGCAGCGTGGGCGAAGATGGTGGTCTGCATCATGTGGCCGTTGCGATCAGTTCTGCGCCTTCGGTACCTTTCACGTTGAACTACACGCTGGGCGGTACGGCAACTGAAGACGCAGACTACACCAGTTCAGGGACGGTTCCTGTAACCGCTGGTTTGACCTCGGTGAATATCCCGGTCGAGATTATCGATGACGATGTGGACGATGATGCCGAGACGATCATCCTGACGCTGGCAAGCGGCACGGGATACACGGTGGGAAGTGTGAACGTACACACGCTGACGATTATGGACAATGATGGTATGCCGCAGGTGAACTTTGCTTCGGCGGCAGGCAGCGTGGGCGAAGATGGTGGTACGCGCGATGTGGAAGTCAGCCTCAGTCCTGCACCTGGGGCAGCCATCACATTGAGCTATACTCTGGGCGGTACGGCGACCGAAACCGCAGACTACAGCATTACCGGCTCCGGGATGATCTCCGTGGCCGCGAATGCGTCCTCGGCGAAGATCCCGGTCGTGATTACCGATGACAATGTGGATGATGATGCCGAGACGATCATCCTGACGCTGACCAGCGGTACGGGGTACAGGGTGGGAAGTGCGAATGTGCATACGCTGACAATCACGGACAATGATACGCCGCAGGTGAATTTTGCCTCGGCGGCAGGCAGCGTGGGTGAAGATGGTGGTACGCGCGATGTGGAAGTCAGCCTCAGTCCTGCACCTGGGGCAGCCCTCACATTGAGCTATACGTTGGGCGGTACGGCGACCGAAACCGCAGACTACAGCATTACTGGCTCCGGGACGATCTCCGTGTCCGCTGGTGCAACCTCGGTGAATATTCCGATTGTGATTACCGATGACACCGAGGAGGAGCCTGACGATACGGTTATCCTGACGCTGACCGGCGGCACGGAGTACACGGTGGGAAGTGTGAACGTGCATACGCTGACGATCACGGACAATGATGCGCCGACGGTCCATTTTGCTTCATCTTCGTCCAGGGCGCCTGAAAACAAGGGGACGCACCATGTGGCCGTCAGGATCAATCCTGCGCCCGCGGTACCGTTCACGTTGAGTTACGGCACGGGCGGTACGGCAACCCGGAACACGGACTACACCAGTTCCGGGACGATCTCCGTGGCCACTGGTCGGACCTCGGTGAATATTCCGATCGGGATTACCGATGACACCGAGAACGAGTCGAACGAGACCATCAGGCTGACGCTGGCCAGCGGCACGGGATACACGGTGGGAAGCCCGAAAACACATACGCTGACGATTGTAGATGACGATGATGCTCCGGACATTCCGGTGACGGTGAGTTTGTCGGCATCTCCCAACCCGGTGGAGGAGGGCGCGTCGGTCACCATCACGGCAACGCTGTCGAAACCATTGCCGGATGCGGTGACGATTGAGTTGCGGGATACGCCCGGCGAGCCGCCGACGGAGCCGGGTGATTATGGCCCTCTTCCAAGTATCACGATCGCCGGGGGAGCCCGGACCGGGTCGGGGACGCTTGACATCAAAGATGACCATGTTTCGGAGGGGGATGAGCGGTTCACGGTCGCTATTGATGCATTGCCTTCGGGGGTGGAGCGTGGCAGTCCTTCCTCGGTGGAGATCATGATTGCAGACAATGACCCACCACCTCCGGTGGAAGTGACGCTGTCCGCATCTCCGAATCCGGTGGACGAAGGCAAGTCGGTGACGATCACGGCAACGCTGACGGGCATGCTGGAAATCGATGTAGAGGTTCCATTGGTGTATAACGATGAGACGGGTCATCCACCGGAGCCTGGCGATTACAGTCCGCTTCCGGGTATACCGATTTCCAGTGGTGAGACGCAGGGATCAAGGCAGATCCATACATCCGAGGATGCAGACATGGACGATGAGACCTTTATCGTCGCATTGGGGGATCTCCCTCCGGCGCTTCTGGTACCGGGCAGAGAGTCTTCCCAGTTCGTGACCATCCGGGATATTACGTCGCCGGCAGTGGTGGTTCTGTCGGCATCTCCCAATCCCGTGGATGAGGGGAATGGTGTCACGGTGACGGCAACGATGTCCGAGGCGCCGGACACTGATGTAGTGATTCCATTGACATTGACGGGTGGCACCGCGAATGCCCAGGATTACCAGGCATCGATTCCTGTTCAGGCAGAGATTGCAGCTGGAAAGACGAGCGGGACCTATGTGGTCTCGGCGGTTCAGGATGATGTCGCAGAGACAGACGAGACCTTCACGGTGGCGCTTGGAACCCTACCCTCCGGACTAGTCGCGGGGGATTCGCGAGAGATTGAGATAACGATCACCGACGACGATGAGGCAGGGATGAACGCTCCCCAATCTGTATCGGTCTGGGAGGGGGGAGAGACCTCGTTCGGGATCTCGTTGACTTCGGAGCCATTGGATGAGGTCGTGGTGACAATGACCTGGCCTTCGGGAACCGACTTGGCCCTGATTCCGATCACTCGAATCTTTACTCGAGAAAACTGGAATGAGACGCAGCAGGTGAGCTTGCGCGCTGCGAACGACATGGATTTGATGGATGATCAGGTAGAGGTCACCTTGACAGCAAGTGGTAGTGTCGACTACACCGGGATCTCCAAAACAATATCGGTAACCATCACGGATAACGATACGCCGGGGATCGTGGCCCCGGTATCGGTGACCATGGCGGAGGGAAGCCAGAGGACGTTGGCAGTTGCACTTGCACAGATGCCATCTGGCCTGGTGACGATGACCATCACCGGACATTCGGGGACCGATCTGGTATTGGACAAAGCATCTCTTACCTTTACCACTTCAAGCTGGAGCACGGCGCAGACGGTGATGGTGACGGCAGGGCAGGATGATGATTTTGCAAACGATACGGAAACATTGACGCTCACAGCATCTGGAGGCGGCTACGCCGGGGTGACGACCGATATCACAGTGACGATCACGGACAACGATGCGGCGGGGCTCGTGGCCCCGGAGACAGTGCAGATGGAAGAAGGAGGGACGCGCCCGCTGATGGTTCGTCTATCCGCATCACCAGCGGGCCCCGTGACGCTGACTTTCACCGGGCACGCGGGAACAGACTTAATATTGGACCAACCCTCGCTCACGTTTACGGCCGCAGACTGGAACACATCCAAGGCCGTGACCTTAACGGCAGCAGAGGACGACGAGGATTATGCAGACGAAACGGTCGGCTTAAAGGTTACAGCATCGGGCGGGGGCTATGACGGGGTGACGGCAGATATCACGGTGACGATCATGGACAACGATGAGCGGCCGGGGCCGCTTACGATCACCCTCTACGATGAACAGGCATTGGAACATGCAGAGGCAATCCAACTGCCCATCGAACTCAGTCGTCCTGTGGATCAGGTGGTGACCGTGCAATATGCAAGCACGGACGGCACGGCAGAGGCGGGCCTGGACTATATGACCTCGCGGGGGATTGTAATCTTTGATCCAGGTGCAACCCGGGGCGTGATTGAGCTTGAGGTGACCGATGATGAACTCCCGGAAGAGAATGAGACGTTTATGGTGACCCTGTCAAAGCCTCGCAATGCCATCATTGCACGTGAAACGGGGACAGGTACAATCCTGGATGATGATGGTGCGAGTGCGATTCTTCGGGTGGAGGATGCGCTGGTGCTGGAAGAAGAGGGCATGGTCCGGTTCCGGGTCATGCTGTCGCATCCGCAGCGTCAGATGATCTCGGCAGCATACCGGACGCGCGATGGGACCGCCAAGGCAGGCGAAGACTATGAAGCCTCCTCGGGGGTGGTCACGCTGGCACCGGGAACGGTGGAAGCAATGATAGCGGTGCCACTCTTGAAGGACGGGCTGGATTGGCGCGAGGAGACGTTCACGGTGCATCTGGAGTCGTCGAAGCATGCAGAGATTGCGAAGGCGGTGGGGGTGGCGACGATCCAGGAGTCGACCACGGTGAGCGAAGAGGTACTGGAGGCGTATGCGGCGCGGTTTGTACGGACGTCGGGGGTGCAGGTGGTGGAGGCATTGGGAGAGCGGTTCCGCTCCGGGGCGGATGGTGCAGCGTGCGGGGCGGCCGACCGCGCAGAGATGGCCCGGCTCTGGTACTCGGCCTCCTCGTGGGATCCATCCCTGGGCGAGCTCTTGGCGGGTTGCCGCATGTCTGCGACCTCGTACAGTGGGTCGTTCAGCGTCTGGGGACGGGGAGCATTCCGCCAGTTCAATGGTCGGGATGACGATGCGTTGACACTCCGTGGAGAGGTGACCACGGGGATGCTGGGGGCGGACTATCGCTGGCGGGGAGGTTGGCTGGCCGGACTACTTCTGGCCCACAGTCAGGGAGAGGGATCGTTTGAGGTCGTGCAGCAGTCTGGAGAGATCACCGCAGGGTTGACAGGCGTCTATCCGTATGTGTCGTATGCGCGTGCAGGCTGGGATGTATGGTTGAGTGCAGGCGCGGGTCGCGGGCAGGCAGAGGTACTGGAGCTGAAAGGAGATCTGGTGTCCAGGTTTGGGGCGATGGGGGTTCGAGGGAAATTGGTGTCAAGTGGCACGATTGGACTGAACTACCATGGAGATGTTCTGGTGACGGATGCAGAGATAAAGGATCATGAGGTGACGGCAGAGGTGTACCGGGTTCGGGCAGGTGTGGAAGCGAATGTAAAGATCAGCGATGGACTTCGTCCATTTGTGGAGGCGAATGTGCGGAGCGATGGTGGGAGTGCGGAGACCGGGGTGGGGTTGGAGTTTGGCGGGGGAATCCGGGTTGCCTATCCGGCATGGCGCCTGCAGGCGGATCTGCGGACGCAGGGGCTGGTGATGCACACGGCGGACGGGTTCACCGAGTGGGGGATCTCGGGATCCGTGCAGGTGGGCAGTCGATCAGAGGGGTTGATGATGCGTGTGCGTCCATCGTGGGGACGGGGTCAGGGGATGTCGATGTACGGTCAGCAGACGATCCTGGATGCGGTGCCGCTCGGGGCAGACGCGCAGCGGACCGAGTTGGAGTTGGGATACGGCGTTCCGTGGAAAGATGGCACTGCTCGGTCCGTCATGGGGGTAACTCAGTTGCATCAGGGAGTGATGTACCGGTTGGGTGGAGAACTCCATCCATCGGAATGGTTGACGTTCTCGGTCTTTGGTCTGGCACATGGACGTGCAACTGTACTGGGAGACCTCGGAGTCAATGTGCGGGGATCGCTCCGGTATTAGGTGACTCGAAAGAAGTACAACCGCGGAATACCGCAATCAACAGGTACTACTGCATAGAGGCTCTCCAAAAAATATAGCACCATGGAGGCTCTAGCGAATAGATTCAGTGTGGATGTCTTTGTTTATTTTGGATCTGTTTTTGGCACAGATCAATTTTTCCATCCACAATGAATGTACGTATTCAAGATATCAATTGATTGTTAGGGATTCGGTCTCCGTCGGAGGTCTAAGAGATCAAGCAAGATGATGCAGCGCAGGAAATCATGGGGCCTGATCTCCAGCAACAGGATCCAACTGATTCAGTAAAACCCACCGCTATCTTACGTTCTCATCCGTCTTCCGTGCGATGGTCGTAACCCATTCTCCGAAATAGTCGGAGACAGGTGATCTCTGATGCATCACTCCCCTGAATCTCGGCCCATGCAATTCGACGGAAGTGCTAGGTTCATAAAGCGGGTTCCTGGTTGTGGAAGGTCAAGATGACTGGTTGTTCGTTGAACACTTTGTAGACGATATTGCATGTCCCATCAAATTCCGGTGTGAATTGAGACGGGAACGTTGAGAACTGGCCAAGATTTTACGACTGATGCGCTATTACCCACCCGTGGGAGAAAATGAATTAAAGGAAGCAGAAGTGGCGACCATGTTCGATGCAATTGCGCAGCGATACGACAAACTGAATCGTGTGCTCAGCTTTGGTTTGGATCGCGTATGGCGCACTGCGGCGATCCGGCGACTGGGCAATCAGTTCGGGAAGCGAGTTATTGATGTCGCTACCGGGACAGGCGATGTGGCGTTCGCAATGCTTGAACTGAAACCGGAAGAAATTATGGGAGTGGATATTTCGGATGAAATGTTGCAGATAGCACGACAAAAATCATCCCGGTACGATGGAGAAAGCATTTACTTTGTCAAAGCCTCGGCGGAACAGCTCCCATTTGAGAGCAATAGCTTTAATGGGGCCATCGTGGCGTTCGGGGTGCGCAATTTTGCCAACCTGGATGCAGGCTTGCGGTCCATAAAGCGCGTCCTGAAACCCCAGGCACCGCTGGTCGTGCTTGAGTTTAGTCAGCCGAAGAGTCGACTCATCCAGATGTTCTACAGAATGTATTCCAGGTGGATACTTCCAAGGATCGGGCGGGTACTTTCCGGGGTTACCGGGCCCTACACGTATTTGCCGGATTCAATTGAGGTTTTTCCGAGTGGACAAAGCTTTTTGGCGCGGCTACAGCAGTGCGGGTTTGAGCGAACACGGGCGGAGCCGCTCACGTTTGGGATCGTGTCTCTCTACACAGGCTATGCTACCGAAGACCATCATGATGAGACCGGCGGAATCGAACGAACCTGATTTCATTGGTGCCTCCACGATTAAGATATTCCACCTCGTCCATCAGGCGGCGGATGATATCTACGCCGAGCCCCCCAGATTTACGTTTGCGGGATAATTCCATTACATTGGGTCGCCGGTAGGCTGCTCGATCAAAAGGACGCCCACGGTCACGGATCTGTACGACCACCCGTGTTGATTCAATGGTCATGACAAGGTGCACTTCCTCGTCTGGATTGCCTTGATAGGCATGCTCAATCACGTTGGCACAGGCTTCGTCAATAGCCAGACGCAACGCCTCAATGTGTGTCTCACCTACGTTTGCCTGACGTGCATGCTTCACGACAAAATTCCGCACCTGCGCCAGTTGCCGTGTTTCACTGGGTACAACGAGTGTATGAGTAACGGACGCACGACCCATGGCTAGTCCCCCTGTACCGGTTGAATCCCCTGCTTAAAGAGGGACAGGGCCTCTTCTTCTGTTTCGACAATATGATAGATCTTGGGGAATCCCAGAAGATCGAATACATCGAAAATTTTCGATTTCAGGGCGCATATTTTGATGTCTCCGCCCATGGTGCGGATTTCTTCAATAAATGCCATAAATACGCCGAGCCCTGCACTGGAGATGTAGTCAAGGTCACTCCCATTCACGATGAGGTTCGACTTTCCTTCATCCCGACATTTTTTAATGGCAGACTCCAGTTCGGGGGCTGTATGGGCATCCAGTTCTCCACATACGGCCAATATGGTGGCAGTATCAGTATCCTGGAATGCAACAGAAAAATTACTCATAGGCAATTGCGGTCAATGATAGGTAATGGTCTTAAGTTAAAGCAAGGGGTTGTCTTCGGCATCATGCACTACGGGCTCAGGGCCGTGCCATTTGATGATCAGCAAGGTGAGATCATCAACATACTTCTTTTCTGCTCCCAGGAACTGGTCCACAGTTTGACGTACAGCATCGTGTACCCCCTGTGCACGCTCATACCGGGCAGGCTGAATACTTTGCAGGAGGCGGTCATATCCAAATTCTTCCCCTTCAGGGTTCCGGCTTTCGGTCACGCCATCGGTATACAGGACAATCAAGTCTCCAGGATTGAATACGTGCTGTTTAACCTCCAGCGTTTGTGCGAACAATTCACTACGATCCAGCCCGATCCCCAATCCGCCGGAGCGTAAAAGCATTGTACGACCGGTCACATCTACAAACGCCGCGGGAGGGTGTCCCGCGCGTGCGATGGAAATCGCACCAGAGTTGCAGTCAAGGACCCCATAAATCGCGGTTACGAAAACATTCTTTTCCAGGGATCGTCCCAGTGCCTTGTTCACATGACAGAGAAAATCATGAGGATCTGGGGCAATCTGGGCCACTGCTTGAAAAATCCCCTGCATTTCAGCCATATAGAATGCCGCCGAGGTGCCCTTACCTGAGACATCTGCGATGATAAAAGCTAACTTTCCCCCGCCTAATTCAAAGAGATCATAATAGTCTCCGCCAACCTCTTGGGCTGGGGTACTGGAGGCGGCCAGACTCAGAGTAGAAAATCTGGGCATTGCCTGGGGCAGCAGGCGTCGTTGCACATCACGTGCAATGGCAAGTTCGCTTGCCAGGCGTTCACGCTCAAATTTTGCTTCCAACAGGCGGGCATTTTCGAGTACAAGCGTTGCCTGTGATGCAAAGACCCCGATGGATTCAATGTCTTCATTCTCAAATGCATGGGCAACATCGCGAGAAACAAACAGGGTTCCGAGCACCTCGGTACGGGTTACGAGCGGAATCGCCAACAGGCTCATGATCCCGCTTGATTTGCCTTTCTGAGTTCTGTGGTCAGAGGAGGCGTTTTGGATGGAAACCAGGGCGCGTGTTCTTACGGCTTCACCATGGATGGCATCCACGTCACATACGTCATCCGCAAGTGATGCTTCGATGTTATGTGCGGCTACAATCTGGGATTTCAGAGACCCGGACTCTAATTCCTGTATGGTTAGCCATGCTGCTTTTCCACGCCCCGAGTCGATGGGTGTTGAGACAACCCAGTGGTACAGTTTTTCAGAATCTGCAACTTCACGCACCAGGACCGTGAGCGCCTGCATAGCGGCCATTTCATCCACACTTCGCTGATAGTCTCCAATGGTTGGCAAATGGAAGATCAAGGATAGCACGGAGGTCAGTGCGTAGACAAACCCAAAGGTGATACACAGGAAAATGATGGTTGCAAGCGGGAGGCTGTAAAAAACCAGATACTCAATGGGGGGAGACTGCTCAGTGATTGAGCTCAAGGCTAAATCAGGTCTGAATAGAAGCAGTAAAGTGGCAGCGGTTAAACAGACTAGGGCAATGCCCAAGCCGAGTGCCCCCATCTTTTGCTTCACAGGCAGACGGATGATCCATGCAAGGCGGACTGTATTCAAAAAAATGAATAGGATTGAAGCAATGGTCGTCAGGCCGAGAAGAATAACCAGAGGACCAGCGACAGGGGAGGAAGAGACATCAAAATGATGATGGAATGGAGCGATAACCACGGAAGTGAGGCCGACAGAAAGTATCAGCAGATACCAGTTTCGCTCACTCCGCCGGGTACGACGAAACCGGACCAAGTGTCCGAATCGCTGAACCAGAATGAAGCTCAGTCCGGCGAGGGCCATGCTCAAGAGAGTACCCTTAACATGGACGATCGGGGCGGCTGGAATGTTGTCTTCTAAAAAATCTCCCGGAATCTGCAGGATCAGAACGACCAAAATACAGATAGGCAGGATCGTTAGAATTATCTGCCAGAATATTTGAGCAGGTGACGGGCGTGAGTTCCGAGTCGCATGTGCAATGGTAATCCACAGGCAAAGAAAACAGACTGCCAATACTGTCTGATAAAGAATTTTCGTGCTCACTGGAGCCGCCTCGCCGACACCTCCGATAAAGGCAAAGATGGTTGTGCCGGAGAGAAACAGGGCAAACGTAATAGGGGGGATCCAGCGCCACAAACGCTTGAACAGTGCAACGAGTGCCTTTCTTGGAAGAACTCTGGAAAAACTGATTTGGGGTACCCCGTTAATAAAGTGCCTGGAACAAGTTATTACCTAACTTGGAAAAATTTGTTACAGATAGGCAGAGGGGGCAACTTTGCTATGGGAGTTACCGTAAGGACTTGTAGTAGTCATATTTCGCGATCATGAGTAATTGGAATCGGTTTCAGGTCATCATATTGGTATTCCTGGGTTTCCTGGTAATCGTGAGGCTGTTTTCCGAGTCTCCACCACCGCGTGGAGCAATTATGCTCTCTGATCTTGATGTTCGTGAACTGACACAACAGGCTTTTCAGGTCTCAGGACCGTTGCGGGTTGTTATTGATGCAGTTGGCTCCATTGATGAGCGCCAGGGAGCAACTGGGCTGGCAGCCTATTCCTGGATCACCCGTGCCCATACGGGAGAAGTCATATGGTCCATGAATGCTGCGAATGCGAGACAGGACGGGTCTATTGCTTATGTGGAGGAAGAGGAATTGACGCTGGATTCAGGTTCGTACATTTTGAATTTTGCCTCGTATGGTCAGCTTCAGCGTCGTTCAAATTCAACATTTCGAAAGGATCGCCGAAAATGGCGCGTGACGATTCACTCACCGGATAACAGAGATGCGTTACGAACGATCACACGTCCCTTAGGGGGCAACTCTGACAATAAGATTTGGGATGCTGTATCTCTGCGCGATGAAGAAAAGAGAGAGAGCCTTTTTGAAGTTCATCGCCCGGCAGAATTCGAGATTCATGCGATCGGCCAATTGGGCAGCCAAGACGAGGTGCAACCGGTGGATTACTCACGTATTGAGGATGCAGTGAGCGGGCACGTAGTATGGCAGCTTTCCCGGGATAATACAGATTGGGCAGGAGGGGTACAGGAAAATCGAATTTTCAAAGGCCAGCGTGTTCTCCCTCCGGGTGTCTATCGCGCTATTGCAGTGACCAATAGCGCGCATCACTACGGTAGTTGGGTGGGGAATCCCCCATTTTACCCTCAGGGATGGGGGGTACACATAAGCACCTCTGATGCAGAAGAGGTTTCTACGTTTGATCCCTGGATGCAGCGTGATCCGATCATTCGTATCACCCAGGTTGGGGATGACGAGCAGCATGTACAACCTTTCATCGTGGAGGATACGGTGGCGGTGGTACTCTACGCTTTAGGAGAGATTACAGGTCCTGATAATGGATATGATCTCGCATGGCTGGAAAAGCAGGAAAGTACAGGAGAATCAAGAATACGGTGGCAGATGTCCTATGAAAGTTCTGTACATGCAGGTGGGGCTCGAAAGAATCGGAAGGAGATTGAATTTCTTAGGCTGGAGCCCGGAGTTTACAGGCTGCATTATGAATCAGACGGCTCTCACGCGTACAATAGCTGGAATACGGGTGAGCCTGACTATCCTGAGCGATGGGGGGTTGCGATGTTTCCAGTCCAGAGCCGAGGTGCTGCAATCACAACCGAGGCGTCCCCTGGGGCTTCTACTATAGTGGTCCCCCAATAACAACCGATCTTCAGAGGTTTTGTACCTTTGTGGTGGCTCAGAATCGTGAGCATTCATCTATTCGGAAGATCACCATTGAGGTAGGGCTTGAAGCTTGCAACTATTGACGTCGGGACAAACTCTGCAAAGCTTCTGATATCTGAGTTGACTCCCAGTGGCAAATTGGAATCACTTGTGGAAGAGCGGCGAATGATTCGGCTTGGAGAAGGGGTGGATGCGCACGGCATTCTCAGGGAATCGGCCATTGAACGTCTTGTTCAAGCGCTACAGGGATTTCGTTCCACAGCGGATCAGTGGCAAGTGGAGAGATGTGCTGTGGCAGGAACCAGTGCTTCTCGGGATACAGGGAATAAAATTGTCGCGACCATAAGAGAACGAACGGGATTGCCCTATGAGATACTCTCTGGAGAGCAAGAAGCAGATTTAAGCTATGAAGGAGCAGTTGCTGGGCTATCCAATGTTGCAGACAGGATTGTTACATGTGATATAGGTGGGGGCTCGACAGAAATTGTTGAAGGAATGCCAGATGGACGCATCCTTCAGCGATTCAGTCTAGATATCGGCTCCGTGCGTATTACAGAACGATACTTTTCTTCTCAGCCTCCAGACCCCAATGAACTGAAAGGGGCCACGGAATTCATCAAAAAATCGCTGACCGGGCTATCTTTTTCGGGAAGTCAGACGGGACTCCTCGTAGGTGCATCAGATGTACATCGTCTTTTGCTGGAGTTACAACATGAATTGAGTTCGGGAGAGCTTCCGATAAAATTTGACAGATTGAACCCGAATTGGAAACGGCTCCAAGGGAAAGAAGAGCATCCAGATAAACTTTCATGCGTCCAGGTGAAGTGTTGGCTGGAGTTCTTGACTCGTATGACAATGTCTGATGTTCTAGCCCTGGACCCAGGAAAGCTCCAAGGCAGGGCTGATGTATTTCCTGCTGCAATCCTGATTTTCCTGGAAGTGATGAATATGCTGAGACAAGAATCAATCACAGTGAGCCCGTGGGGGCTATGTCATGGCATGGCATTGAGAATTTTCAAGACAGGTGTAATAAAGTAGCAGCAGACGCGAGAGAGCGCTCAAACTTGAAGCTGTGTTGACCACACAGGAAAATGCATACAGCGAATCGGGGCAGTATGCCCGGTATCAACAGGAATCAGATTTTCCTATTTTTGTAGAGAAGAGACATTGAAATGCAAATCAACCCATCGAATCATTGAGGTATGGAGAGGGGATGAATCAAAAAATGATCAGGCGTAAAGCTGTTTATCAGGCCTTGAGCAAGATACGGGACCCGGAGCGGGACAGCGATATTACTCGGCTTGGCTCTGTGAAGGATGTCGTGATTGATGGCCGAGTCATCGCGTTTAAGCTTTCTATTTCCCAACCAGGGACTGCATTTTCCAAAACTGTTGTCCAGCAGTGCAGAGAAGCGATTCGGTCTGAGTTTGGGGAGGATGTGGAGGTTCAAATTGAGTTGACCTACTCCAAGGGGCGTGCACAGCAGCTAAAGCTCGGAGCCCGGCATATGATTGCCATTGCTTCAGGCAAGGGAGGAGTTGGCAAAAGCACTGTAGCAACAAATATCGCCGTAGCTCTTGCAGCGGAAGGCTATCGGACAGGACTGGTAGACACGGATATCTATGGTCCAAGTGTTCCGGTGATGTTTGGGCTGGAGGGAGAGAAACCGCGTGTCAATGACCAACGAAAAATCGTTCCGATCATCAAACACGGCGTGCATGTACTTTCAATGGGATTGTTGGTGGATGATTCTGAAGCCGTGATTTGGCGTGGTCCAATGGTCTCCGGAGCTGTTCGACAGTTTCTGAATGATGCGGAATGGGGAGATCTTGATTTTCTTCTGCTGGATTTGCCGCCGGGTACAGGGGATATCCAGCTTACCATTGTTCAGACTGTTAAGTTAGCGGGTGCTGTCATTGTCTCAACGCCTCAGAAAGTGGCTCTGACGGATGCAAGGAAAGGCCTGGTGATGTTTTCAAAAGTGAATGTGCCCGTTTTGGGGATTATTGAGAACATGGCTTGGTTCACCCCTGCAGATCTCCCCGAGCGCAAATATTTTCTTTTTGGAGATGGTGGAGCCGACCGTCTTGCAACCGAAACCGGTATTCCACTGCTCGGTAAGATTCCTTTGGAGGAACCTTTGCGGGTTTCAGGTGACGAGGGGTGCCCGATTGTGTTATCAGCGCCTTCCAGTGGATCCGCACAGGCGTTCCGATCTATTGCAGGCAGGATCGTCGCGTCATTGGCAGATAGGGGAACTTCTCCTGTATCTCCACTTATTGAGTATCAATAGACTCAAATTTATGCTGTGATGTCCAGATATGATCCAAATATGGATGCCGCCCTTCGCCAGAAAATAGAAGATGGACTTGATTCTATTCGTCCTTATCTTGTTGCTGATGGTGGAGAGGTTCGGCTACACAGAATCACAGATGACATGGTTGTAGAGCTTAAGTTACTAGGCGCCTGTGGTACATGTCCAATGAGTACCATGACATTACGCGCAGGGATTGAGCAGGCACTGCGGCATGCTGTACCACAAATTTCACGAGTGGATGCAGTGTAGGCGCTAACATAGTAGGACACTAGAAAACATAAACTCAGGATAAGATGAATCAAAAAGGACTTTTAGCAGGCATTATAGCCTTGATCGTTTTTACCGGACTGCAGCCTCTGTCTGCTTCCGCACAGATGGAATTTCAATATCAGAGGGGCAGTCTGTTAAATCCATTTACCGGACGTCATCATGCAACAAACATTCTCACATTCCAGCATGCAGGTAGCTGGAAGCTGGGGAGGACGTTTTTCTTCATTGATTTTCTGGATGACGACATGAATGATGGTTTTAACGATAAAGAATTTTATGGAGAGTGGTATCCATCATTGAGCTTCAGCAAGCTCTTTGGCCAAGACATCAAGATAGGCCCCATCGTGGATGTTTCTGCTGTTGGTGGTTTGAATTTTGATGGAGATGCCAACATTCTCAAGTTCTTACCTGGTGTGCAGCTTTCGTGGAAAATTCCCGGATTTATCTTCGTGAATACTGATTTTGCCGCAATCACGGATCATAGTGATGAGGCACGACATGATACTGGATTCATGTTTGATATCAGTTGGCTCAAGGTAATCAATATTGGAAGCCAATCTTTTTCATTCATGGGGCATGCCGAGTACATCAGTTCAGTAGAATTTGAGAATGGCGGAGGAACGAGTGAAGCATGGATCCTGGCGCAGCCACAGCTGGTATGGGATGTGGGTAATCTGTTCAAGTCACCAAACGGGCTCCACATAGGGGTCGAGCTTCAGTATTGGTCAAACAAACTGGGAGTTGATGGGCAGAATGAATTTCGCCCCGAGTTTCTAGTTATCTGGCGCATGCAGTGAACATCCTTGCGGGTGGAGGAGAGGCTCCATTCCATATCTTACCAACATCGTCAAGTCCATCCAGGTAAGCGATGCCGGTTGCAACGCTGGGCTGTCCCAACTATACATATGTAAAGGCAACGTCCGATCAGACGATTTGCAGTTGGATTGGGTCGCATGTCGGGGCGATGGCATTTTTGGGGACTGTGCCCATGATCCACGATAATCATAAGTAACGGTCGTACGCATTCACTGATGTAGCTTTTGTAGATTTTTTACGCCTTTTTTGTGTCAAATCCCATTTTTATTTTGTATAATTCCAGAATCACTTCAATTTCCCAAAATGGTACCTGAGATACAATTCGTTCTTAACACGTTTGCTTTCCTTATTTGGGGAGCTCTTGTAATGTGGATGGCCGCTGGCTTCACGATGCTGGAGTCTGGGTCGGTCCGTACCAAAAACGCATCCGTGATTTGCCTGAAAAATCTGGGCTTATATGCAATTGCAGGCTTAGCCTACTACATTATTGGTTACAATTTGATGTATACGGATGTGTCCGGCTTCATTGGGAGCTTTAAGCTGTTTTTCAATGCTACCCCAGAAGAAGTCGCTCTGGTTGGTGGAGATGCAAGTGTACAAGATGCCGTAGTAGACAATGGATATTCCCAAATGTCGGGTTGGTTTTTTCAAATGGTGTTTGTGGCTACCACCGCATCTATCGTGTCTGGTGCGCTGGCGGAACGGATCCGGTTATGGGCCTTTTTCTCGTTCGTACTTATTTTGACCGCCATTATATACCCGATCATTGGTGCATGGACTTGGGGAGAGGGTTGGTTATATGAGTTAGGCTTTTCGGATTTTGCCGGCTCAACGATTGTCCATGGTACGGGAGGATGGGCTGCACTTGCAGGGGCAATCATATTGGGGCCTCGCTTGGGTAAATTCAAGAAGGATGGTAGTGTAAATCCCACTCCACCCTCCAGTGTCCCGATCGTTACTTTGGGTGTATTCATTTTATGGTTTGGCTGGTTCGGATTCAACGGTGGGTCTCAATTGGCTTTAGCAGGAACCGTTGATGCAATCAGCATTGCAGGAATTCTTGTCAACACAAACCTCGCAGGTGCTGCCGGACTCTTTGCCGCGATCGTCGTTTCGCGCCCAGTGTTGGGCCGATTTGACATGTTTGCAATCTTGAACGGTGCACTGGCGGGATTGGTATCCATTACAGCTGCCCCCACGATGCACCACCATGGGATTGCCATTCTCATTGGTTTTGTTGGTGGTGTAGTTTGCGTCCTGGCAATCAAGTTGTTGGACAAACTGAAGATTGATGATGTTGTTGGTGCAGTTCCCGTTCATCTCTTTGCAGGAATTTGGGGAACGATTGCGGTTGCATTTACCGTAGATGGGACAAGCTTTGGAGTCCAGCTTTTGGGGATTGCAGTAATCGGAGCTTCTGTTTTCTCTGCTTCATTTGCAGTGTGGAAGCTGATAGATGTTCTTATTGGAACCCGTGTTTCGAGATCTGTTGAGCGTCTTGGACAGGATGCCGCTGAGTTGGGCGTGGATGCATATCCCGAATTTGTGTTGATGCCGGAGGACTATGATGATGACGAAGAATAGATGAGTCCATCGTAGTTCCCGCCGACTCCCGTTGGGCTTTCTGGGTTCTTGGGGGTGGCGGACCACATTTCTTTTTCTTGTGCTGGTGCTGGTATATATTCAGACTGAAGTTGCCCAGGTATTCAGATTGAAGTTGCCCACCAATTCAGACCAAGTTGCCCACCTTAAGAGCGGGGTAAAATCTGTGTAATTTGCATGCAGATTTTAGTCTGATTTTTTCTGTGGGATTTAATTTGGAGCAGGTTATAATCCGTGTATCTTGTAGCTCACTTTAACCAAACGAACTACGGATGCCTTATCCAACAATTTCAATGCAAAAGATTCGAGATATTCTCCGATATTATTATGGAGACAATTTAAGCAAGCGGAAGATCGCGCAATATTTATTGGTTTCGCCTGGAACGGTCCGCAACTATCTTTGTCGCGCGGAGAGGGCAGGTCTTGGCTGGCCATTGCCCGAGGGGCTGACGGATGAAGTTCTGGAAGAAATGTTGTTCCCATTTCCGAAGTCTTCCAGGCGTGCCCAGCCGGATTGGCCGAAGATCCACAAGAAACTATCCCGGAAGGGGGTGACGCTGGAGCGGGTCTGGACAGAGTATGTCCATGCGCATCCAGATGGGTATAGTTATGGTCATTTTTGTGAGCTCTACAAGCAGTGGAGTGGGATGCAGAACGTCACGATGCGTCTTGACCATAAAGCAGGGGAAAAACTATTTGTAGACTTTGCAGGCACGAGCGTAGGGTTTCTGGATGCCGTCACTGGTGATGTGGCAAACGCACAGATTTTTGTTGCAACCTTGGGCTATTCTCACTACACCTATGTGGAGGCGGTGAAGGATCAAAAGCTTACGAGCTGGATCGGAGTCCATGAGCGTACTCTGGAATTTTTTGGTGCAGTGCCTCAGGTGATCGTCTGCGATAACTTGAAGTCTGCGGTTACGCGTTCCCACCGCACGAATCCTGAACTTAATCAAACCTACCGGGATTTCAGTCTCCACTACGGGTGTAAGATTTTCCCGGCAAGACCTTATCGCCCCCAAGATAAGTCTTTGATGTCTGAATGCGATCTGTTGAAGACATGCCTATGATACTTGTTTGTCTTGCGGTTCCGGGATGAGTTTGTACATCTTGAAGGTACGTTTTGTGCTGGGAATCTCATAGACTTCCACGCGTTGGCTATTGGATACATGCCTATAGAGATTCGAGTGGGGTACCCCAAGCTCTGCTGCAAGTTCGACTCCACTGATGCAGCCTTGTTCACGCAATTGATTTCGTTTCCGTCGAAGCCCACCATCCATGTCGTATCGGTTACGAATCATGCAGATGCTGCAGCGGGTGAACCGATCTCCGCGGGAATCATAATGTCCGCGCCGGTTCAATTCTTTCGCGGCCATGTGATCTGAATAGCCTGCTTCCAGCAAGATCTCCAATTCCGCCAAGATTTTGGTGGAGGCATCCCGTCGGATCATCACTGCCCGGGGACGGGGTAATGCAACGGGATCCAGTCGGTGAATCCGTCCCGCGCGCAGACGCAGTCCCACCTCAACCTCATAACCGTTTCGTGTGAGGGTGATATCCTCCACCAACAACCCGAGGAGGCGTTTTCGATCTTCGTTGGTGGTCTCGGTTGCATTCCACACTTTTCCAAAGTCACGGGACAGGTTCAAAATACGCTTGTCCAGCTCTGCATCCGGCATACTCTCCTGTGCATTCGCAACCGCTTCTCGCTCTCGAACCGCTTTCTCATGGCACGTCAGTTGGGCCTCCCATTCGGCCTCCAGCGTTGCCGCCACGAGGCGATTCGATGGATCCACTTCCATGAATCTGCGACGGGCCAGATCCACGTTGTGGCGCAGCGCCTGGATATGATTCATCCGCTGCCGGTCGGCCGTCTCAAAGTCCGTGCGCAACTGCTCGCGTACCATGAGGGAAAGGGCCAGGTTCTCTTGATTGACCGCGGCAACGATAAAGTTGCCAACGGCCGTATCCAATTCGTCTCCACGCATACTCTGACAGGTATGGGTGCCGCGACGAACGGCATTTTCTTTGCACCGATAATACCAATTCGGCCCATGAGGATACCTTTTATCCCGATTATACGAGACGCTCATTCGGTGTCCGCAGATGCCGCAAATGATCCGAGATTGCAACAATGCCACCCCTTTCCGCGGCGATGGCACCCGTTCCGCACCCCGTAAGAAACTCGCCGCGTTTGCTCGGATGATGTCTTGGTTTTGCAGATATTCTTCCCAGGAAATATATCCCGGATGGGCATCTGGAATGCAGACCATCCATTGATCCATGGGAACCCTTGAATATTTCATGGATCCGTTGGCATGTTGCTCGATCTTATTACGACCGTAGGCATAGCATCCGCCATAACGGGGATTGTGAAGCATCCGCTGGATCTGGCTGTTCGTTGGGACGCTCCAACAGATTTCTGGATCCCCCAGCCTGGGGCGTGAGGGCAGATGGATTCCCTGCTTACGGAACCATTTGGTGACCTGCATGATGGATTTTAGGCGCCGGAAGGTAGAAAATACGAGGTCCACCGCTTCGACAATTGATTGATCGGAGTCCAGAACCACCTCATCGGTAGAAGTGTAGACCAGCCCGATCGGTAAGTGCAGTTTTAATTCTCCACGCATCGCTTTGCTACGCTGGCCTCCCACCATGCGCTCGCGAATGCCACGAAGTTCAAATTCGGATAGCTGCCCCTTGATTCCCAGCAGCATCCAGTCATTGAGGTCGCTGGCATCGTAGATGCCGTACTCGTCCAGAATCAGTGTGTTGGATATGGCCGCAATTCGGAGCAACTGATGCCATTCGGCATTATCCCGACACAGGCGAGAAACTTCCAGACTCAGAATAATGCCCACCTCCCCAGCACCCACCCGCGCACGCAAATCCTGGAAGCCGGTTCGCAGTGCCGTACTGGCTCCCGACTTGCCCTGATCTTCATCAATGACATCAATCCGCTCATCGGGCCACCCCAGTGCAAGTGCGCGGCGGCGCAGATCATATTGTCGGAATTGACTCTCTTTATTCGTTTCCACTTGGTGCAGTGAAGACTGTCGGATATACAAACAGGCCCGACGACTCAGATGGGTTGCCGTAATTTTAGGATTTGAAGACATGATTCGTCTGGATGGAGTGAATGAGGGTGCAACTCATAAAAATCGCGTGCGTGAGTACGGAACTGGCCACGTCCACCGAGACAGGAGCTTGGGCAGACGTTGGGGTGGGCAATGGGGCCACGAGTTGCAGTGCATGGGCCAACCCGTGGTGCCCCAGTAGAGAGATTGCCTGGGTGTGCACCCCACCGAACCATTCGTGCCGCCATTGATCGTACAGATGATGGTCCTGCATGCCGAAACGAACCTCAAGAGTTTTTTTTTGCCAGCGCCCGATGCAGGGCACTGAAGTGGATACTCACCTCGAACTGCTCGCTGACCAGCTTGGCAAGTGTGCGGATGCTCGTATTGCCATGGTGCGCCAGATACTCTTTTGCAAAGTCCAACATTTCGGGCGTGATCTTTCGCGGACCACGCGGCCCGCGACGCCCTGGAATCAATGCATGCAACCCGCCTTCCCGATACGTGCGTTTGAGCCGTACGCAGGTCGCAACGGACATTCCGTATCGGGCCGCCGTCTCTTTGAGTGTCGTCTCTTTGATGTGCGAACGCACCATCTCGTAACGGACCTGTAGCAGATCCTTCGGATCGAAGAAGGAACTGTGGCAAACAAGGGATCGGTGACCGACTCTGGATCGGGATTGAGCGTTCTGGTCTCGGACAGGCGTTGGATCTTGGTCTTGGACATTGGACCGCATAGAATGATTATAATTAAAGATACATACGGATAAGTAATATTGCAACACACTGCAAAAGATCGCCCCTGTATTCCCATATAACCATCTTTCCTGCTCGTTTGTTGCATAATAAATGATCATGATGTTGCGTTATTGTTGATCATCTAAAAGCCCATCCACCAGTGACCTCATCGCCACCAAGTCGTCGGGACGGAAGAATGCTCGACCCGACGATACGCGCTCAAAGTCGTCCACGATACGTAGATCTGTCCAGGCCCTGGGAAGACAGCGAAGCGTGTCCTGATCTACAATACAGCGCACCAATGCGACATTCCCCGTGGTCAGACAGCGTTGACGACGCAATTTTCGACCGTACCACGGGTGGAGGGGATGGGTCACTTCTACCCAGTCCTCAGAGCTACTTGAAGAAGCCTCCTGTGGGGGGTGGGCATCCCTTTGAGGCAGGGATGTGTTTGCCGGTTTCGCATTTGGAAACCTGCGATAAAAGTATCGTTGAACTAGCCGTAAAGTTCGTAACCAACCGAATTTTGTCCAGTCTGGGTTCCCGTGATTTATTCGGTCTTGAGGATGTGAACCAAGCGATTGAACCCATGCTGGAGGAGTTGAATCGTCTGCCATTTCAGAAGAGGCCGGGTACTCGCCGCAGTCAGTTTGAAGAGTTGGAGTTGCCCGCTATGTCTGCTTTGCCCCCCGAGCGGTTTGCGTATCGTGAGTGGAAACAGCTGAAGGTTAGGGCGGATTACCATGCTCCGGTGAACGGGAAGCTATACAGTGTTCCCTGCCGGTACGCCCACAAGCGCTTGGAGGCCTGCATCTTTGAGAAAAGCATCCAATTCTTCTACCAGAACAAACTCATTGCCACACACCTGCGATTGGGAAAACACGAAACCCGCTCAACCAGGGAAGAGCACATGCCAGAAGGCCATCGTCGTTATCGGGACCAGAAGGTGTTACTTGAAAAGGCCAGGGCAATGGGCCCAAAGGTGGGAAAACTGGCAGAGATTCTTCTGCTCAATCAAGAACTTCCCGAGCAGAATTACCGAACCCTTATGGGAATTATAGGACTGGGCAAGTGCTATCCCCTTCCTCGTGTGGATGCAGCCTGTGGTCTTGCTTTATCCTTGGGGGAAGAAGCACTTCGATATTCCTGTATTGCTTCCATCTTGCAGTATAAACGAGATGTGGACTGGGATAAACCGCAATCCATCCCCCAAGTCGTTCACGAAAATATTCGTGGTGGGGACTATTACGCAAATAAACCAACCCGATTCCGATGAATCACCATCCAATCTTTACCCAACTTGACCACCTCCGCTTCCATGGGATGGCCCGTGCATTGCGCGATCAATTCGCTCAACCCGACACGGAGCGTCTGGCCTTTCTGGAACGGCTTGCCCTGCTACTGGATTGCGAAGCCAGTGATCGAGAAAACAAGGCGTTGAGTTCGCGATTACGCCGTGCCAAACTCCATCAAGTTGCCTGTATGGAAAACATTGATTACCGTACCACTCGCGGACTGGATCAACGCCTGATGTTACAACTGGCCAACGGGGACTGGATTCGCCGACATCTAAATGTAATTGTGACCGGTCCTACTGGAACCGGCAAAAGCTATCTTGCCTGTGCACTGGCGCACAAGGCCTGTCTGGAAGGCTTCACGGCTCGGTACCATCGGTTACCGCGTTTGCTTGAAGAGTTGACGATTGTTCGCGCGGATGGACGCTACTTAAAGTTTTTGCGCGCACTGAGTCGACTGGATGTACTTGTCCTGGATGACTGGGGGCTCTGCAAGATCTCGCATGCCCAACAAGAAGATCTATTCCAAATACTGGATGACCGTATCCAGAAACGCTCAACCATCGCAACAAGCCAACTTCCTGTTCAACATTGGCATGAAATGATGGCAAACCCGACCATTGCCGATGCCATTCTGGATCGTCTCGTCCAGCCTGCATACCGCATTGAACTCGAAGGTGAATCCATGAGAAAACAATCCCCAAAACCTGAAAATTCAAGCCCATGAAACAAGTACGAAACTTACTCATTGCAAAGCCTGAACAAAACGTAAATAGCGGAGAAACAATGAAAATGCTCTAGACGGGCAACTTCAATCTGAATACCCGGGCAACTTCAATCTGAATACCCGGGCAACTTCAATCTGAATACCCGGGCAACTTGACCTGAATACATACCAGGTCCGCTTCTGCGCTTTGCCATTGTACTTAATCGTATGTGTGTACCCAATACGCGGCAATTATCCCAAAGTGTTGCAGTAAATTACGATAAGTTCAGCGAACTTTTTCAATGTTTTGGGTATGCAAATATATAATTTTCATATTTTATCTGGCTGCGGACCAATATCTGTCCATATGATCGCTCTGAAGCTCAAATTACCGGTAGGCGAGAGTACTAGGATGTCAACTATACATCATGGTCGTAGTTAACAAATAACTTATTTGGAACCCTGAAACCAAAGACTGTACGCAATGGCTCTCCGACTTGTCTCTGTCTATTGCATGTTTAGTGTACTTACAGTTACGCTTTCACTGATGGTGCCTCGTAGCACGATAGCCCAGTCTGCTTCAGCAGACGGAGAGGCGCTTTATCTAACGCGGTGTAGCTCCTGTCATCAGGCGGATGGTGGAGGGATCACCGGAGTATTTCCCCCACTGAATGAAGTGGATTGGGTGACCGGCGATAAGGGTCGACTCATACGAATTGTCCTGAATGGTGTCATGGGGGAAATGGAGATTGGGAATACGGTCTACAGTGGAGCAATGCCGCCATGGAAAACATTTTTGAGCGACCAGGAAATGGCTGCGCTACTCACCTACATTCGGACTGCCTGGGACAATGAGGCCTCTGCAGTCACGGACAATGAGGTCATGCTCATACGAAAGGCTACGAGCGAGAGAACCCAGGCATGGACTGCCGAAGAATTGGCCGATGCAGCCAACCAAGGCATCCCTGGCTCCTTCGGCTTTTTCCTCTCTCCAAGTGACACAACTGGATCAAACTAATCAAACCCCTATTCCAATGCGCTACCTATCTTGGACACTACTACTTCTGACGATATGCCTCGTCTCAAATGCCTCAAGCCAGGAACTGATCGGATCTGTTGAAATGCTGGATGAAGCATTGACCGATTTAATATCCCCGGATGCGCAGTTAGAGGTTCTGGCCGAGGGGTTTGCTTGGTCGGAGGGGCCGGTTTGGGTCAGCGATGGGGAATTCTTGCTGTTTTCTGATGTTTGGACGAATCAAATTTATCAGTGGAAAGAAAACGATGAGGCACGAATTTTTTTAGAGCCTTCAGGCTATACTGGACCACCCATGGAGGGGCGTGTCGGCGGATCAAACGGTCTCACACTAGACTCTGAAGGCCGCCTAGTGATGGTTCATCACAGTGACCGCCGTATTGCAAGACTGAGTGGATCTTTGATAGATCCTCAGCCTGCATATGATACGATTACTGACCAGTACGAAGGCAAGAAATATAACAGCCCGAATGATTTAGTCTATCACTCCAGTGGAACATTGTATTTCACGGATCCGCCTTATGGACAAGACCAGGAACTTGATTTTCAAGGCGTGTACAGTGTCACTCCAGACGGCACTCTTACATTGCTGGAATCAGGGATGAGTCGGCCAAATGGACTAGCTTTCTCGCCAGATGAGAGCATCCTTTATGTCGCAAATTCGGACCCGGAGCACCCTGTCCTGATGGCTTACGATGTTTTACCCGATGGTGGATTAGACAGCGGGCGTGTATTTTTCGACAGTACCCATCTCATCGAAGAAGGGTTGCAAGGATTACATGATGGCTTAAAGGTGGACTTGAGCGGCAATATATTTACAACCGGCCCTGGAGGGGTATTGGTGATTAGCCCTGAAGGGGTCCATCTAGGTACAATCAACACAATGCAGCGAACGGCTAATTGTGCTTTTGGGAACGATGGGAGCATTCTGTACATTACCGCAGGAAGTTCTCTTTTGCGAATTCCATTGCGAACGAAAGGAAATATTCTATAATCCGTCCGACAGGATCTGATACTTGGAGATACGGACACCCCAGTTTATGGTGTGGAATAAGGTTTTGCCCTGCCCACTTAAGAAAATGTCATTGTCTATGCCTCGGAAATATCTCTCTCATTGAATAAACCCTACCAGTCCCACACCATTTTTCATGACTGCACGCAGCCTTATCGTACTGGCAAGGGCGTGGAGCAAGACCAAGAGGATGCGGCCGAACAGGGAAACGGCGGCGCGCAGAACATGCTGGGCAACAAAAACCCCTCATAGATTCTAGCCCATTCGGTTTCCGGGCGGGCGCAAACCAACCCCATAAACCCATACAGAAAATGAAGCCAAGAAGGATCATTATGCTCGCCGAGCACGGAAATGCTGAGGCGCAATACGCACTGGGCCTATCCTACTACATCGGCGAGGGCGTACCGCAGAGTGACAGGCAGGCCGTGAAGTGGTACCGGAAAGCGGCCGAACAGGGATATGCCGACGCGCAATTCAGCCTCGCCATAGCCTACGACACCGGTTGGGGAAGCGTGGAGCAAGACCACGGAAAGGCCGTCGAGTGGTATCGGAAAGCAGCCGAACAGGGGCACGCCAAGGCGCAATACAACCTCGGCATAGCCTACAACATCGGCCAGGGCGTGGAGCAAGACCACGGAAAGGCCGTCGAGTGGTATCGGAAAGCAGCCGAGCAAGGAAATGTCAGGGCGCAATACGCACTCGGCCTAGCCTACGACACCGGCGAGGGCGTACCACAGAATTACAGGCAGGCAGTGAAGTGGTATCGGAAAGCGGCCGTGCAAGGATACGCCAGGGCGCAATACGCACTCGGCATAGCCTACGACGCCGGCGAGGGCGTGGAGCAAGACCACGGGCAGGCAGTGAAGTGGTGGAGGAAAGCGGCCGAACAGGGATACGCCGCCGCGCAATACAACCTCGGCAACGCCTACGATAACGGCGAGGGCGTACCGCAGAATTGCAGGCAGGCCGTCCATTGGTGGAGGGACGCGGCGGAGCAGGGGCACGCCAAGGCGCAATTCAATCTCGCCAATGCCTACGACGCCGGTGAGGGTGTGGAGCAAGACCGCGGAAAGGCCGTCGAGTGGTGGATGAAAGCGACGGAGCAGGGACTCGCCGAGGCGCAATTCAACCTCGGCAACGCCTACGATAACGGCAGGGGCGTGGAGCAAGACTACGGGAAGGCCGTCGAGTGGTGGACGAAAGCGGCGGAGCAGGGACTGGCCGACGCGCAATTCAACCTCGCCATAGCCTACGACACCGGCGAGGGCGTGGAGCAAGATCGCGAAAAGGCCGTCGAGTGGTGGACGAAAGCGACGGAGCAGGAACTCGCCAAGATGCAGAACATGCTGGGCAACAAAAACCCCACATAGATTTCAGCCCATCGGATTTCCCGACCAACACCAAACGCCCAAGGGGCAAGTAAGAGATGAGCACGAAAGATCACGCAGAAACCAGGGCCCGGCCCAACGGATCGTCACCATTTGCCGCGGCTACAGGGCGACCCGGGCAGACTGGGGCGACCTCCTGTGGGAGAGCACCGCCGTGGTCGCGGACCAGCTCCAGGACGGACCGGTGGACTCCGAAACCGTGCGGGAGATCGTGAGCAACAGCCTATCACAGGACATTTACCGGCAGGGGCCGGAAATCTTTGAGTCCCCCGGGGAGCAATAATAGGTTTGAGGACGATGACGTATTTTAGACAGCGATAGCTCACAAGAAATATGTGCATATCGACACGAGTGTTCAATGATTTCCAAATAAAACAGGCTTGAGGTACTCCGAATGCGTTACTTGCCCTTCATTTTACTATTATTCACGGCATATCAGCCATTTTCTCAGAATATTGCCTATGGAGATGATTCGGTTCAGGAAATGGCTCCTAATCAACTGATCGGATCAGTTGAAGTGCTGGATGAGGCAATGATCGATTTGGTCTCTTCGGATGCACAGTTAGAAGTTCTATCCGAGGGATTTGTTTGGTCAGAAGGGCCGGTCTGGGTCCGTGATGGAGAGTTTTTGCTCTTTTCTGATGTGCCTACGAATCAAATCTATTATTGGGATGAGGGCAATGATTCCCGTGTATTCCTCGAACCATCGGGCTATACCGGCTCCGAAGAAAGAGGAGGTTCTCTTGGATCAAATGGACTCACATTGGATTCTGAGGGAAACTTGGTGATCACCCAACACGGTGACCGCCGCATTGCCCGACTGGGTGCACCTCTTTCAGACCCTGAGCCCGTATATGATACAATTGTTGACCGGTATGAGGGGGCTCGGTACAACAGCCCAAACGATTTGGTCTACCACTCAAGTGGACTGCTTTATTTCACGGACCCGCCCTATGGACTTGATCCTCAAATGGCGGATTCAACCAAGGAGTTGGAAATTCACGGTGTATATAGTGCTACGCCAGACGGAACCGTCACGCTTCTTGAAGCAGGACTCAGCCGGCCGAATGGATTAGCCTTTTCGCCGGATGAGAAGACGCTGTATGTTGCAAACTCAGATCCAGAAAAAGCAATCTGGATGGCTTATGATGTCTTGCCGGACGGTGGAATAGAGAACGGGCGGATCTTTTTTGATGCGACCAGTCTGGTTAAGGACGGGCTCCCTGGACTACCGGATGGCTTAAAAGTGGATCTGGCTGGAAATCTATTTGCAACCGGGCCCGGTGGGGTTCTGGTGTTCAGCCCTGAAGGAACCCACCTTGGTACGATCAACACGACCCAACGTACGGCTAATTGCGCCTTTGGAGATGACGGTAGGATGCTGTATATCACCGCACATGGATATTTATTACGTATCCCATTACTGACCGAAGGCGCAATTCTCTAAATATTGCTCTACTGTGGATCGCCATGGCTTGCATCCTGGAATTCTGCAGCATGCTTAAGTGCAATTAAGATTGCTTGAATTTCAAAAACATGCAAACATCAACTTAAAATATACTTGCTACTGAACCTCTTGCAAAACTCTCTCGTTTGGAGACGAACATTACTCTGGGAGTATCTAAGGGCATATTTTGCGGATTGTAGAAATGTTTTGTAAAAACATCTACTTATAGACGAAGGAATTACATGTCCACTTTAATGGATGAATTATTAGGGAATGTCAAGTAGCCCGGGGGTGGAATTCCCCCGGGCTACTTGACATTCCCATCAAAAAAGCCTACATCTTCAAGGCGAGATATAAATAAGCTATCGAAAACCACTCGGCCATATTATTTGACATGGACGGAGTTCTTGTTGATTCTGAACCACTGCATGAAAAAGCACAGGATATCGTCTGTAGGCAGTTTGGTTTAGATGTACCTGAGACCGTGACTCCTACGTTCAAGGGATGGACAGAAGACCGGGTCTATGAATACATTGCCGAACATTTTGGTACTGGTTCTACCACAGTCGAAAACCTTGTTAAAGCAAAACATGCAGCTTTCGCAAGCCTGTCAGATGAACTCCAACTGATTCCGGGAGCCCTAAACCTTGTTCAACTCCTGCATGAGCTGGATAGGCCCTTGGGCCTAGTAACTTCTGCTACAAAAGCTGATCAGGAGAGGGCATTCACCAAGTTTGGATTAACCCCCTATTTTTCGTCAGTTACAACGATTGAAGATGTTCGTCTGCCAAAGCCGGATCCTCAGCCGTATCTGATCGCTGCTGCTCGTTTGGGGATGCCCGCCGAGAAATGTATTGTGATTGAGGATTCGAAGTACGGAATCCTTAGCGCATTACGAGCGGGATGCCATGTGCTGGGACTAACGACCACATTCCCCCATCAAACCCTGCAGGATATTGGTGCGCATGCTGTTTTTCAATCCATTGGAGAGATTGAGGTATACCTCAGAACCCTTTTCTTTCCAAAAATCCATGAAGCCCAGTCTTCTTGAGATCATTGCATGAACTATTACCGTATCATGGCTGGAGTACAACAGCCCATAAAATCAAATCGAATGAGTTAATGTGGCGTATCAACATCTGCTTTATTGTCATCGCTTTATGCGGTTGTACATCCAATCAAAATCCAACAGGTAGCGAAGATTCCTATACGGACTGGTCGGTGTACCTAGGTGATGCCACCAGTAGTCACTACTCTACCCTTGACCAAATCAATCAGGATAATGTAGCTGAACTCACATTGGCTTGGGTATACAACTCTGGTGATGCCGACAGCACAGGCCGCACCCAAGTACAGTGTAATCCTATCATCGTGGACTCAATCCTATATGCCACTTCACCAGGATTAAAGGCGCTCGCTTTGAATGCAGTAACCGGAGAGGAAGTCTGGCGCTTTGATCCGTTTGAGGCGGGTGCAGTAGCGGAGGGCCCCGGGATTAATCGAGGTGTGACCTATTGGGAAGGAAGTGACCAACACGAGTCCCGCATCCTCTATTCTGCCGGATCCAGGTTATTCGCATTGAATGTACTCACTGGAGAGCCAATCCTAACATTTGGCGAAGCAGGATCGGTTGATTTGCGTAAAGATCTTGAGCGTGATGTGACCGGACTGGCCGTATCCGCACGCACTCCTGGGATTATTTATCAACATCTATTGATTCAGGGAACCTCCCTATCGGAGGGAATCCGCTCTGCACCCGGCCATATTCGAGCGTATGATGTACGAACAGGAGAGATGGCCTGGATCTTCCGTACGATCCCCCACCCTGAGGAATTTGGATATGATACATGGCCGGCAGAGGCATATTTATACAGCGGAGGTGCAAATGCATGGAGTGGATTGAGCCTGGACAAAGAGCGGGGAACGGTCTTTCTACCTACGGGGTCCGCAGCTTTTGATTTTTGGGGTGGCAATCGTATTGGGGAAAATCTTTTTGCAAATTCCGTCCTAGCATTGGATGCAATGACGGGCGAGCGCAAGTGGCATTTTCAGACAGTACACCACGATATTTGGGATCGCGACCTGCCCGCTGCTCCCAATTTGGTTACCGTTAGGCATGAGGGGCGCAGCATTGATGCCGTCGCACAGGTCACGAAAAGCGGGCATGTCTTCCTTCTGGATCGGGAAACCGGGATCCCTCTTTTTCCTGTAGAAGAACAAGAATTCCCGCCTTCAGATCTTGATGGCGAAGAGGCGTGGCCAACCCAACCAGTTCCATTAAAACCGCCTCCCTTTGCACGCCAACGATTTGATGAAGAGGATATCACCGACATCTCACAGGAATCTCACGACTATGTGCTGGAGCGTTTTCGTCAGGTTCGCTCGGATGGGCAGTTTGTACCTCCGAGCGTAGAGGGGACGATCATCTACCCAGGATTTGATGGTGGCGCAGAATGGGGTGGTGCTGGGTATGATCCGACCACCGGTATGCTCTATGTCAACAGCAACGAAATGCCATGGATCCTGACAATGGTTCCACTCAACCCGGACAATGCCGCTACAGGTGCAGGTTTATATGCACGCTACTGTGCTGGTTGTCATGGATCTGAATTGGAGGGATCCAGTGGTGGCGAGATGCCAGCTTTGACGGGCCTGGAATCCCGAATAACAAAAGATGATGTAAGGAACCAGGTCGCGCAAGGGGTGGGATTTATGCCTTCGTTTGGCTTTCTGAAGCCGAACGAAATATCTGCGATTACGGATTTCTTATTCGATGAAGCAGATCATACCCTAAGTGATACGATCCAAGTCACTGATCCCGAATTGAGCAACTTCTTCGCCGGCTCTCCGTACGGCCATACTGGCTACAATCGGTTTTTTGATCAGAATGGTTATCCGGCAGTCAAACCCCCATGGGGAACATTGAACGCAATCAACCTGAACACGGGCACGATTGACTGGTCGGTTCCACTTGGTGAATTTCCCGAGTTGACGGCCAAAGGCATCCCGCAAACCGGGACGGAAAATTATGGTGGCCCGGTGATTACTTCAGGTGGCTTGATTTTTATTGCCGCAACCAAGGACGAACGCTTTCGGGCGTTTGACAAAGACACGGGAGATCTGTTATGGGAAATCCAACTTCCTGCCGGAGGATATGCAACCCCTGCAACGTATGCGGTTAGTGGGAAGCAGTATGTGGTCGTCGCCGCAGGTGGTGGAAAGATGGGGACAAAGTCAGGGGACGCCTATCTGGCATTTGCTTTGCCTGAGTAACACAACTCGTGCTGCACAGTGCAGGCGGTTGGCTGCTGAGATGGAAAATCAGAAAAAAATGAGCCTTGGGGACCCAAACCCCCAAGGCTCTCACCACTAAACCTAACGGTTAAAGATAGTACACCGGGACATATTTTGAGTACACGAAAACGCACGCCAACGACAAATCTTCACCATTGAGCATTCAATGCCGCTTCAATTCACCTGTAAGATTCCACACGTTTTGGCCTAAGATGCAGGCAAGGAGCGGATTCGAATATTCCGAAACCACACCGGATCACTGTGATCCTGCAGACAGATATGCCCCATTTTGGTCATTCCATAGTCGGGCATATCAATCCATTTACTCTCTGCAATAGAGGCCTTCCAAACATCACTCCATAACTCATAGGAGACGATCATTTCACCGTTGAGCCAATGCTCAACCTTGGCTCCATCAGCGACAATACGTGTCTGGTTCCACTCTCCGACCGGGTTTACCACATCGGAGGACGGGGCATGCATATCATAGTTTGCTCCTGCATGACGATCCGCTCCCTCCCGGGCATCGGGATGCGCGTCATTATCGAGAATCTGATATTCCGGGCCAGTACGCCAAGGATAATCATATGCTTCAGATACTCTGAACATGATGCCACTATTGCCCGCAGGTGAAATCTTCCACTCCAACTCAAGCTCGAAATTTTCGTACTGCTCTTTCGTGATGATGTCACCACCTTCTCCTTCTGCTGAAAAGTACATTGTCCCATCTTCACTGACCTGCCATGCCTCGGGGATCCCTTCACCTCCATAGCGCCGCCAGTGGTCAGCTCCAAGTTCCTGCCAAGAAGTATCTGCCATAACAGTTTCCTCAACTATTTCTTCCGAAGTTTGCGCCGAAGTGGAATGCGTCACTACAACAAGTGCACCAACCATTGTACCAGCCATAATTAATCGCGTCATCATCGTACGAAAGGTTTTGTTTTAGAATGGATTAATCCGTTTGTACTTCTGCAGATTTGCCGTAATCTGCAACTCTGTCATTGAAAAGCATCACGAAAGCCACAGAGAACACGAGCGTTGCAATCGCAAAGATTGACCAGAATATCCCCCAGCCGCCGAGGTCTAATTGCCCGTTTTCTCCAAACGTATTGACATAGAGGCCGCTCAACTGGGTTCCCAAAAAGAATCCGATTCCCTGAGTAAGAAGGACCAGCAAACCCTGCACCTGGCCACGGACTTCGGGGGCAGTTTTCTTATCAATGTAAATCTGTCCTGTAACGAAAAAGAAATCATAGCAGATACCGTGAATAAGAATTCCGATTAGAATGAAATAGTACATTCCTACACTTGCTCCCAAGGCGAAGATTGCAAAACGAGCAACCCATGCAAGCATGCCGAGAAGAAGCATCCACTTTACTCCCAAACGGCGGAAGAAAAACGGAATCAGAAGCATAAACAGAATCTCACTCACCTGCCCAAATGCCATCTCTCCACTGGGATTGGCAAATAGATTCGTCCCCTCAAAGAAACCCTCATGGATCGCGGAAAAGTACAGCGGCGCATAGGGGAAATACGTTCCGAAAGCGATGAAAATGAGCATCGCTGCCGCAAGAAAGACCACAAAAGATTTGCTCTTTAGTGCATTAAACGCGTCAATACCCGCAATTTGCTTCCAGGAAGTAGATTGCCCCTTTGATGGCGGCGGTGTGTAAGGAAGCGTAAAACTATATAGGCCAAGAAAGAGAGCCGCGCCTCCACCGATGTAAAGCGGGGTCGCTGAAGCATCTGCTTTTAGGACATAGCCCATAAATAGTCCAATGGCAGCCCAGCCGATCGTCCCAAAAACACGAACCACAGGGAATTCTTTCTCCTGATTCTTTAGATGATGAAAGGCCAATGAGGCAGTCAGCCCAAGGGTTGGGAAGTAGCACAACGCGTGCAGCCCCAAAAGTGGAAGGAAGAGACTCGTCCCGGCAGCCAGTGGCATGGCGCACATGGCAGCACCAGCAATCAGCATGAGTGCACCTAACAACTTTTCCGAATCAAAGAAGCGATCCGCCACCATTCCCAAGAAAAACGGCCCAATAATACATGCAATCGGTCCAAGAGCATAGGCTAACTGGATCCAATCTCCAGTACCAATCTCATTCATATAATTGCCCAGGGTAGGCGCCCAAGCCCCCCAGATAAAGTACTGGACAAACATCATTACGCTGAGGCGTGCAACAAGTCCTACATTCATCTCAAATCTCCTGTTGATTGAAGAATAAAAGAAACGCCGTAGGATCTGTGATCATACGGCGTCTGAAATACACAGAAACAACCATCCCAACTAAAGGATACTGATTCGATCTATGCAAATATAATCAAGTTTTAGATTAATTCTGTGTCGCTATAAATTCCTGGACCCGGCTGACAATAGCTTCAGGCTCATTTCCATCCTCCTCTGCCTGATCAATATCTGCACACAGGGCGGCAATCTCTTCTGCGCTCGCTCCCTGGTTCCTTTCCAACTGGTCCATATGTGCACGCGCGAGAGCGAACGAAGCAGGCCATTTGTAGGTTGGCTGTTTTTGTGCATTCAAATATTCGAGTTGCACCGTATTTGCCGCCGCAATCTCGTTTTCCGTCAGAAACTCGCTCGGAATAAGCTCGAAGACATCAAGACCGCGAGCAATCTCGCTGTTGTAGATGTATCCATTATACCAGTAGACAGACCAGCTTCCCCCCATCTCCATTCGATCCGCAGATACGGGCCCACGATCATGGTAGGCAATCTCAATCACATTGGCAGGGTCGGTCCAGTCCGTAATTGAAATCCCACCCTGATACCAGGACTGCACAAAAATATCCCGCCCCGGCACTGGAATCAAAGATCCATTGTGTGCGACGCAGTTCTCCTGCTCCGTCTGAGGTACGGGAAGCTTATAGTAGCTCTGAAAATGCATCTTATTCTCTTCATCAATCGTGAAATAGGCATTTGCGCCCCACTCCATCGGATCTGTTTCACGACACTTGGGACCTCCCCCGCCACCCCACTCATCTGTGAAGAGAATTTTTGAGCCGTCATTGCTGAAGGTTGCTGAATGCCAATACGAAAAGTTGCTGTCTGCGACGGCATCCAGACGAAATGGATTAATCGGATCCGAAATATCAAGAAGAATGCCATAGCCTTCACAGGCGCCGCCAGCTAAACCAATTTCGGGGTACAGCGTGATATCGTGGCACTGATCCGGGCCACGATCCTCATCGGTCCCGCCTCCGATCATTGCAGAGAAAATATCTGGAAGAGCTTCACGAAATGCATTGGTGTCTGCCGCAGTTGGTTCCGTAATTCCCTCCTGTTCAAAATACGATTCACTCATTGCAGCGACATATCGATTCGGGAGAATCATCGTGCGCGAACCCACGGACACAACAAACTCCCCACGTGCCCTGGCTTCTTCGAATTGGATTTTCTCGGCCTCCGTCGGTCCATGCGAGGGCGCAGCAGTCAGGTCTTCAAAAATTCGCGGAGAACTGACAATCGCTGCCTGTGCCGGATCAGACAGTGGTACCTTGATTACTTCAATCCGAAAGAGTGCAGACTCGGGATCTTCACTCGGGGACATCCCTGAACATCCAGGCAATTCCTCTGCAGGGCGTACCGGAGCGGATCCGGATACATACACGTAAATATTCTCATCGTCTTCCGGGTCCTTGAGCAACGAGTGGGTATGCGAGCCTCGACAGGTCTGGACATTATGGACATACTGTGGATCCAGGACATCCGTAATGTCAAAGATTCGGATTCCCCGTAGACGATCCGGGCTAACGCTTTCCTGTACGCCCTGTGTCCCACAATCAAGCCGCCCACCTGTCCCTTCGCCCGAAACAAACAGCAGGTTTTCATAGACCGATACATCACTCTGAGATGCAGGGCACACATATTCTTTTGCCAGGACAGGGGTTTCAGGGTTGGAGACATCCCATATCTGAACGCCATTATAATTGCCCTGGAATACATAATTCCCCTTGAAGGCAAGATCACTGTTTGTTACCCCAATGAAATTTTCAGAGGGAGGAACAGCGGCCACCATGCGTAAATTCCAGATTGCTTCTTCTGCGTCAAACAACCCGGCCTCAAGGCCAACGCGTGGGTCATCAAAGACCATGGACTGCTGAGCAAGGCCAATGTCCGGCCGTAACAGGCCGGCAGTCAGGACAGTGAGAATAAGAAGGATACGGGTATTCATTTGTCTTTCGAGTTTGTGTTTCAGTGTACAACTTCAAGATCATCCAGCATCAGTTTCATACGGTTAATTTCCGTAATCTGATCGACGTGGATGTCCGAAGCCAATTTATAGGTGTCATCACCAGTGATGGCCCCATCTATTTTGAATAATTCTCTAACCATGTGGACAGCTCCCTCGTGGTGCATGATCATATATTCTAAAAACAACCGATCAAAATCTGCACCTTGGGCTGCTTCAAGCTCTTTCAGTTGCGCGTCGGTAAGCATCCCCGGCATATGTGTTGCGTGATGATCCACACCGTGAATCATCAAAGAGCTTCCTTCAATCATAATATGGGGAACCACCTGATCCCGCTTACGAAGCCACTGTTGCATGATCCGGATCTCATCATTCTGAGCGTTAATGATCCGGGCGGCCAGAACTTGAACGGTTGGACTGGCTCCATTGGGCTCTGCAAAGGATGACATGACAAGGGCCTGTGCATGATGTGCAATCATGCCCGTCATAAAATCTACGTCCGCCTGTGAGAAGCGCGTAAGTGCACTGTTTTTGCGGGCCCAGAAAAGTGTTTCTAATTCCTCCGAATCCTGAGCAATGGATGGTGCTGCTACACACAGACAGAGGAAAAGGGGAAAGCCGAATCGGAGCAAAAAATGTTTTTCTTGCATAGCCAAATATTCAACTGGGAAATTCTGAAAATGTTACAAGGAATCTATCATAAAATGGTTAAAACACCGCAGATAACTGCATGCGGACCGTGTGGACTTGAGGTGCATCTTGGGGGCTGCGCCCCGAATAGGCAAGGGTGGCCCGCAAGACACGGTTCAATTGCAGCCATCCATTTACGTGCCAGAGGAGGGAGCGTCCAGCCCCTCTACCATCGGTGAGTTCAAAGAATGCAAGTCCCGTTGAGTTTGACTCTGCCGTCAACACGACCCTGGCAAATTCAAAACGTGCACTGATATTGGACCGACCTGCCCGATCCCATGAACCCTGTAGCGGCAGTTTTAGAATCGTTGCCCTCCCTCTTGTTCTGGTGCCCTTCCGGGCGTAATCCAATCCACTGGATAATCGGATATTTGACATGGCTGACCACTGAATCTTCTGCACGAATGACCGAGTTTGAATATCGAACTCTCTGGAGTCAAAAGCGGTGCTCTGATTTACCTTGTCCGAGAATACTCCATCTATCTCAAAAGCCCATGTATTTCCAGGACTCCATCGGATTTGCGCCCGAAATTCATCAATACTCCGCATCTCTGTGTCGGCAGCAAAGACATTGGTCGAGCGAATTTTTCGCCAGGAGGCATGGAATCCATACTGGGGCTGATTCCGAAAGAGCCAGAGATCCTGCATCAGATTGAGCGTACCCCGAACGGTATTATCCGGATGACGAAACCTAGATTGCCGCAGAAGATAGATATTTACCGGATCAGAATCTTTGCTCTTTTCCTGTACTTCAATCGCGGTTCTGAGGGAGACTTGGCGGAGCCATTTTTGCCAAGCTGCCTTTGGGGTACGCCAGCGTTGCATCCCTTCAAATTGGATATTCAGCCGAGCTTTTAACCCCGTCACAGATTGCAGCGAATCGGATGGGATCAGCGTACGTGCATATGCCCCCTCGTTTTGGGTGACTTCCGGCGTGAATTCATCAATCTCAATAATCCCGTTTCCGTTGGAATCATTCCACACATACTCTCCGAGCTCCGGCCCGGTACGAATATAGATCTCCTGAAGTACAGGCGTTTGCTCGGAGAGTGCCTCATAAAACCAGTTTAAGCGCAATAGCCGCCCCCATGGTTGTGCACGACCATCCCAGCGGACAACCAGAGATCGCTCATCTGATAATCCCTGATTGGTTTGGAAGAAGTCTGTATGGTTTGTGTACTGTATACCCAGACGCCCTTGACTCTGAAAAGATCGTCGCTGACCTGTTTGATAGTTCATGCTAGTCGTTGCGGTGCGCCTTCCGGGTAGTAAGCTGTAGTTTCTGGACCAAAGATGTTCATCCCGCCAGTCAAACCCTGCAGACCAGGTGCCCCAGCCGCCTTTCAGCTCTACTGCAGAAGATGTTTCCCAATATTGACGCGAATCCTCTCGGAGTCCTCGGCTGACGTGTTGATGACGCTGATCCATATTTAAGCGTGTACTGACACTTAAACGATTTTGCAATAATACTTTACTGACTTGTGCTTTATGTCGGATCCATGTTCCCCTCACCGAATCCGTATCACTCGTAATATGAATAAAGAAATAGTTGAGCTTGGGTACATTGGGTTCGTCAATGACGAGTGTCGTCTCTCTTCGATTCCCCTTGAATACCTCAAACTGCTCCAGTTGACCGATCGTACCGGTAATTGAGGATTTTTCAGATAATTGCCAGACCGCACTTGCTTCGCCAATCGTTTCCCGATAGGCTTGGACGAGCCCACGATTGATTGGCAGATTCCAGGAGCGCACAAATTCAACTGGCTGTGTCCGATGAAATGTAGCAAAATTTTCTCCGGTTCGGCGGCGATTGACACTGAATCCTGTTTTCCCTAATCCAACAGGCAGGTCGCTCACATTCAACTGGACATGATAGCTGTGCGCCCTGTCATTCTCTGCATCCAGAGAAGAAAAGCGGTTTTCATCACGATAGGAGTGGGCCCACTCTCCTGTGATTTCGACATGGCGGATTGGTGCAAAACTTCCCCGTAAATCAAGCATGCGCTGCTGCTCTGGCTTCGGCAACACACGTATCGGCGAATACTCTCCCCTTCCAGGGCCACGATAACTGTAGACAATCCCGTTGGTCGTTTGACCTTGCCGTACATAATCTCCCTGCCCGGGTCCGACCCGAGTAAATTCAACTCGAAAGACTTCACTTTCAGAAGCATCTATGATGGGCAGGTAGATTTGATAACTCTGTCCGGCGATCATCGTATCTGCCTGCATATAATGTACCCATGGCGCATCGGGGTCATAGGTTACCGGAGTTGCACCACTACGCGAAGCATCTCGATCTCCCAGTTGTGCAAGGAGTTGCTTATCGTCAGCGGTGAGCCCGAACTCCTGATCAAATGACTTCCCATCTGCTTCCCGGATGAAGGTGACCCCCAGAGAAGCCAATGGTGGACCGGAATCTCGCTCTGGCGTAGCAATCACGGCCTCCGTCGCAGCAAGTGTGCGTGTGAATTCTGTCGTTCGGTATTGAAACTCAATCGCGATTCGATGATGATACTTGATCAGGCGGTTGGTTGTGAAGGTGATCTCACCTGTGGCATAGTCAATCACATAATCCTGAGACTCCCCTCGTTCCAGACGAATGCCATCCAAATAGACGATTTCCGAGCCGGGTATGACAAGAATAAATGGCTCATTTGCATTGCCTTCAAGTCTGTAGGGCCCTTGCACCCCATGTCTGACCTGGATGTCCTGTGTCTTGAATAGCCCGCGTGATGTCGCTGCCGCCGCGCGCAATGTGCCACTTGGTGTCTTGAATGGTAATGGAGTTGTAATTCCAACTCCTTGAATCTTTCGATTGAGCTTGGCAAATGTACTCTGATCAAGCTCAAGTTGAAAGTCACCCAACTGAGCAGAACTGAATGGTGTATCAATTTCTATGAATACCCGGTCAAGCTCGCTCAGTCGCTGCGTCGTTCCTTCAGGAAGAATGGGAGTGTTCTCATCCGTCAGTGCTGCTCTCACGTGGATGTTCGGTGAAAGCTGCCCTGACATTTGCAGACGCAACCCTGACTCAATCGTTGCATCGCGGTTATTGCCCGCCAAAACGCCGCGCGTAATGGATCCACTTCGTCTTAGTTGAGTCGATTGCGACAAAGGCACCGGCTCCTCCAGTTGAGTTGGAACCAATGAATCCGTTGGAGGCAAAGACTCTAAAACCTTTGTAAATTGATTGGGAAGATTTAAATCCCAGACTCTGTAACTGACTGTCGCCGTATCATTTACAGCAATGGACGGGATCCAGAGGCGATGAAACCGGGTATCCAATTGATAATCACTCGGGTTGAGTCTTATACCTTTTGCTGAGACAACCAATGTACCTGGGATGATAAAAGGATGCAGGATAAATGGTTGTTCTCCCGTCAGGGTATCCATCTTGGCTTGCGGAGCTTGGCCAAGCGCGGAAGAAGAGCACAGCACTGCGCAAAGGTAACATAAACATAATAGGCTACCCGATTTTGAAATCCAAACAAATTTTTGTACTTGCCTAAAGCCCAAAACTAACGTCGTCCGCTAGCTCATTGGTGTCATCTGATCGAATGGCAACGCCAGCTTTCTCAAGAAGATGTCCGCACTGACGAATACCTTGCACGAGCCCTTCCGCAAGCTGTCCCGCCTTCATATGTTGCTGAATCGTAGTCACGACCCCTATCCAATCATCCGTGTCAACCTTTGCATTGATACCGGCATCCCCTACAACCTCAATCCGATGTTCTAGAAGTGATACAAAGAGCAGGATGCCCGTACGTTCACGGGTTGAGAATACTTCTTTTTCTACAAAGGCCTGCATTGCCCGCCGATGGGTTGCAAGGGCCAACCTGTCCTGTCCTGCAAAGCGGCGCTTTACTGCAGGGATCCAGTGCACCAGAGCAGCACCGATCGCTGCCGCTGCGATGATCAAAAGTACCGGCACCATCCCTTCTGTCAGTTGGCTGCCGCCCCACCCCGAGAACCAGCGGGTTCCCAGGACGACCGCGTACGCCAAAAATGCAAACAAACCGGCCCCCCGCCAAACCGCGACCTCGTGCGAAGCACTCCGCGAAACGATATAGGGAACGATCTCTCCTGAGGTTTGCTTTTCTGCGGTAGCTACCGCTTCTTTAATCCGATTGAGGTCAGCCTCGGTCATTTTTTCCTTCATGGAATTCAAATTACTATGTACGTGTTAGACGTGTTGACAAATAAGCATATACAGACAGGCTAAGGACACTCAAAGCTACGGCCACAAGGACCAGTCTAATCAGGGATGCTTCCGTAGCAACCTGTCCAAGTTTAGTGAATACGGCAAGTGGGACGGTTTGGGTCCGTCCGGGGATGTTACCCGCAAAAACAATCGTTGCCCCAAACTCCCCAACTGCTCGTGCAAACCCAAGGATAATACCCGCAATGATCCCCCTTGTCGCAAGCGGGAAGGTCACCCACCGAAATATAGCCCAACGCCCACCACCATATACCGATACTGCCTCTTCCCATTCAGGATCAATCTGTTCTATGGCTAAGCGAAAGGTCTGAACAATTAAGGGGAATGCCATAACTCCGGCAGCTATCGCTGCTCCCATACTGGTGAACGCCAGTTCCAATCCAAACAGTTCGTTCAGCAAGCTTCCCACTTTTCCCCGTGGTCCTAACAAGGACAAGAGTAAGAGTCCTGTGACAACTGGTGGAAGTACTAATGGGAGTTGGACAAGATTTTCAATCACAAACGTCAGTGGAGATCTTCTGCGAGCCAGGTACCAGGCAGTCACGATGCCAGGGACGATCATGATTACTATGGCGACCGTGGCAATTCGGGCCGATAGTAGGATAATGGACCACTCTTGTCCGAACGTATCCATCTCTCTAAGAGTCAAATCCGAATCGTTCCCATACATCCAACTGAAGCGAATCTGTCACGAAAGTGACAAAGGACGCTGCAGCTTCGGGATAATCCGTTCCGCGAATTGCAGAGATAACGTAGTTAATCTCCGGTGTACACGAATCCGGTACCTGGAACAGTACGTTTAACCTGGGTGCGAGTGCCGCATCCGACCCATAAACCATCGCAACATTCGCCGCCCCGCTAGCCACTGCGGTAAGCGCTGCCCGAACATCTAAAGTCGGAATAACCATGGATTCAACGGTATCCCATACTCCAGCACACTGAAGTGCCTGTTTACCATAAATACCCGCGGGAACATGCGAAGGATCTGCCATTGCGAGTCGCTCAGTGGTTGAAAGCTCTGAAAGACTGGTAATCGGGGAGGTCGTCAATGAACCAATGACCACCAATTTATTGCGTGCAAATGTAATTTCTGAGCCGATCGTCAGGTTATGTTGCTGCAAGTAATTGATCCAGTCAGGGCTGGCTGCCATAAATATATCAGCAGGAGCACCCTGTTGAATTTGCCTTGCGAGTAAAGAGGTCGGACCGATGTGCGCGTGGACCGTGATTGCCGGTTGCTGAAATTCAAAGCGTCTGACTAGTTCATGGAGTGCATCTGTCAGGGAAGCAGCAGCAAATACTGTGATAGAGGCGTTCGGAGAATCAGAATCTGGATTGCATCCAAACACCAGAAAGACTGCGACCAAAAATAGTCGCATCACAAGTTTGTTTGTTCTCGAATCGTTGAAATTAACATCACCGCACGTTGATAGTGCATTGAAGTCGAGTCAGGAACCAACGTCAGCACCCGCTCCAGCTGGGTAATTGCTTCTTCGGTGCGATTGATTCGCGCAAGCATGAGTCCATAGTTGAAATTGGCATTCAAGTGATTCGGATCCTCTTCAAGTACCTTTTTGATCTCCGTAACCCCGAGCATCGGACTCCCCGTATTCAAATAGGCGGTTGCCATATCTGTGCGAACGTCAAGATCATCGGCGTCCAACTCTAAAACTCTCTGGTACGCACGCACGGCCTGCTTTGCAGCATGGCTGCGTATTTGTGGTTGCTGTTCATCCGCCATCCACTCGTAGTACAAGTCTCCGGCCGTTTTCCAATCTTCAACCAGTCCAGTCTCTTCCGCGATCTGTGACTGCACCTCTGCCGCCATATCCAGTCGTCTCCCCTCGACCAGAGCATAGGTTTTCTCACGCTTAAGCACAAGAGACAGCGCACTTGTATCACTTTCAATTGCCATATCCAGTTCACTGATTCGACTAGCTAATTGGCCCGAAAGTGGTGACTGCGAAGAAGCCTCAGTCATTGATGGTGGGGCAGAAAGTGTGGCCTGCTGAGGCGGCGACACTCGGTTACTGACAACGGTTACGACAAACAGTGCAACCACCAGAAATACGCCAAGCCCAACAATGGCAAAAACCTGCATACCAACCCCCGATTCGACATTGGCCGGACGCTTACGAGGCTTCGGTGATTGCGGTGGGGCCGGCGGCTTTGTGTTCATACTCTGCAGTTTTGCGCCACATTGAGAACAGAAATTCGACGCACTTGGATTCTGCCAGCCACACGAATTACAGTAAATGCTTCCCGGTGGGTTTTCTTTAGGTTGGTGCACAGCGTTCATATCCACTGGCCAGCCGCACAGATCACAGCGGTCACTCTCTATAAGAAGTCGTGCCCCGCATTCTGCACAGATCTCCATTTATTCTGAATCCCCCTTGTTGATACGAGCCTTAAAATCTTTTGAGGGCTTGAAGACAGGAACCTTCCTGGCCTCAATACGAAGTGATTCACCCGTTGCAGGATTACGCACATTCCGGGCCGGGCGATCCTGGACACGAAATGACCCAAACCCTCGAAGTTCTATAGATTCTCCTCGGGTCAGAGTCTCCTCAATGGTTTCCCAGAATCCAACAAACACAGCTTTGGTTTCCAGCTTGGTTAAGCCGGTCCTTTCAGAAATTATCTCAATCAGTTTCGCTTTGGTCACAGTAAAACGCGCTTTAATGATCGTATAGAGGACGTTTATCGTTCCCTGCACTGTCCAGTCAAGTTACACTAAAAATTACTGTAATTGTGCCATTTCCTCAAAGGCAAGGGCCTCGTGCGAATAGATCCGGTTGTATTTACTTTGAAGCAGTGTTCAATGGACGCACTTTACCAGCAGTTGATCATAAGCGTGCATTGTCCCATGAAGTCCTTCCAGAACGCCGCCGGATCCCCCGTTGTTACCGAAAGCTGGATGCATTTTGGAGGATATGGTTGGTTCCCCTTCCAGACAGAGAAAGCTGCTGCAAAAGGAGAGGACCGAAACCCAGCCCCCTTCGGCATTTCCATGAGCAAGAGTCCATCATAGACGTACAAGAGACCGACTGAAGCGGAAACCACACCGCCAGGCTGGGACGAAAATTCACCAACACATACGCCACCACAAGAAAATATTTGACATGAATTCTTGGCAGGGATTACATTTTGAAGCACAAGGTACGGGAATCTCTGTACCTCTGAGCGAACAGATTAATCTTTTGGGTGGACTGCTAGGCCGTGTGATTGAAGCTCAGGCCAGCCCTGAAGTACTGGACTTGGTTGAGGAATTACGACAATTGACTAAACAGGCAATCACGCAGCAGGAGCCGCATCTGCGAGATCAGGTGATTGAGCGAATCAAAGGATTGGGACTCCCTGAAATTGAATGGCTGTTACGTGCCTTTACAACGTTCTTCTATCTGGTCAATCAGAGTGAGCAGCAGGAGATTATTCGGATCAATCGAGAGCGTGCAAGCCTACTTCCTGAAGCGGGCCGTGTAGATTCAATTGATGAAGCAGTCGGAATTCTTCGCCGTGCAGATTATGAGTTGAAGGATGTCTTAAAGATTGTCTCACGCCTTGATATACAGCCGACACTGACAGCACATCCCACGGAAGCACGCCGTCGAACCATTCTATATAAACAAGAATTTCTGGCTTCCCTCATTGATCAGCTGCGCTACAGTAAGCCGACCCCGGGAGAGCGCGACGAACTTCTTCACCAAGTCCGTAATCAAATTGGACTTCTGGTTGCATCCGATAAAGTCCGTGCAAGTAAGCCTACCGTGATTGACGAAGTTGAGAATGGACTCCATTACCTGCGGAACGCCATCTGGGAAACGATCCCACGCATCCATAAGGATGTCGTCGACGCAATTGATCGCCATTACAATCAGACCGTAGATGTACCCGTGTTCCTGAAATTCAGATCCTGGATTGGAGGAGACCGAGACGGTAATCCCAACGTGACTGCAGAAATCACCCGGAAAACCTTCTCCATGCATCGTAGAACGGCATTGGCCCGCTATTTAGCAGATCTACGTTTGTTGCGCAGGGATCTAAGTATTTCCGAACGGCAGTTGGAAATCCCTGAAGCCCTCTATGAGTCTATTGCACATGATGAAAGAGTGCTCAGTCTGAGTGCTCACGAGGCGCGCCAATTTGTGCAGGAGCCCTTCCGGCAGAAAATCAGCTTCATGATGCAACGCATTGAGTTGGCACGGGATGGGAATTATGAGATCTATAACAGCACGGATTTTGTTGCAGATCTGCAACTACTCGCATATGCCCTGGAAGACATGGGATATGAACGCCTAGTCTCTCATGGACGATTGGGGAATCTCATCCTGCAGGCTCAGGCGTTTGGATTTCACATGGTTTCCCTGGATATACGGCAACACAGTCGCCATCATGGCAATGCCGTACATGCATTATTCAGGGTTTCGGATGTCTGTGATGACTATTTGGGTTTGACGGAAGAGGACAAGCTAGACTTCTTGACAAAAGAATTACAGAATCCTCGACCTCTTCTGCCGCATGGCGTCAAATTAGAAGAAGATGTCCAAGAGGTACTCAACACCTTTGCCGTAATCAAGGAGACGGTTGAATGGTCTCCGAACGCTTTAGGCAGCTATGTGATCAGCATGACCCATGCCGTAAGCCATGTATTAGAAGTTCTATTGCTGGCAAAAGAGACTGGGCTTTGGCGTATTGAGGGGGATCGCGTGCACTCCCCCATTGATGTGGTTCCTCTTTTTGAAACCATTGAGGATTTGGATCTTGCCGGGGTCCTGTTGACCAATATGTTTGAGCACCCGGCATACAAGAAGCACCTTGAGCATCGTGATAATATGCAGGAGGTCATGCTTGGCTATTCAGACAGCAACAAGGATGGGGGGTATTGGATGGCTAACTGGGCCTTGCACAAGGCGAAGAGGCGCATTGGCAAGATCTGTGAGGATGCTGGGATTGACCTTCGACTCTTTCATGGCCGTGGTGGAACAGTTGGCCGCGGCGGAGGACGTGCTGGTCAGGCAATCATTGCGATGCCCCGCATCATCCATAACGGACGGATCCGATTTACCGAACAGGGAGAGGTGATTTCATTCAGGTATGCCCTTCCCGCAATCGCACACCGACATTTAGAGCAGATTGTACGGGCGATGATGATTGCTCCACTGCGCGTAGCAGATGTAGAGGAAGATGCGGTAATTATGGAGCGTATTGCAGACGTGTCCATGAAGACTTACCGAAAACTGATTGACGATCCAGAATTCTGGCCATGGTATGCCTCCTCAACGCCAATTGAGCAGATCAGCCGTCTTCCGATTGCATCCCGTCCGGTTTCTCGCGGCTCGGTGCATCATGTAGATTTTGACGACTTGCGTGCGATTCCCTGGGTCTTCGCCTGGACTCAGACCCGCTATATCGTTCCAGGATGGTATGGAGCTGGTGAAGGACTTCAGAAGCTGCTGAAAGATCACGGTTCGGATCTCAAGCGGATGTACAAGCAATGGCCATTCTTCCAGGCAGTCCTCAACAGTGCCCAACGTGAGATGGCAAGAACGCGACTGGATGTTGCATCGGAATATCTAACCCTCGCTTCTGATCCAGAAGCAGGAGAGCGGATGAATCACCGAATTGTCGAAGATTATAAAAAGGCGGAGGCAGCTATACTTGAGATTACCGGGTATGAAAGCCTGTATGGGCATGTGCCTGTATTCAGAAAATCTGTCAAACTTCGCAACCCTTATTCTGATGTGCTGAATCTGCTTCAGGTTGAGTTAATCCGACGAAGTCGCAACGATTTGGAATCAGACAAAGAACGACTAGTACACGCACTACTCTTGAGTGTGAACGGAATTGCAGCCGCGATGCAGAGCACCGGGTAATTATTGTGTGGAACCAGGATTCCTATCAACGGTCGAACAGACTGTTCAACATTGACCTTGAAATGCAAGAGATAGTATGAGCATCTGGATTTGTGCCTACAGGAATCATTTCTTCTTCGGACCACTTTACCTCACCACAGAAAGAATATCTTACCCTGCGTTTGATCACTACAAGTTGATCTGCCACCCATGAACGACGTTCGAAATCGACTAGAGCGGATCTCTCTGTCAGGATTCAAGACGCTTAATCCACTTGATAGCTTTGAGCCAAGGTCAAAAACAGTGCTGATCGGTCCCAACGGTGCAGGTAAGTCCAATTTCATCTCATTCTTTCGTATGATGAGCTACGCGTTGTCTGGATCTGACCAATTGGCTCGTTATGTTGGTCAACAGGGTGGTTCTCGCCGAATTTTACATGACGGACCGGATCGTACGCGCGAAATCAGGGCCACATTAACGATCCAAACCCCCTCTGGAATGAGCGATTACGACTTCCGCTTGTTTCACGCTGCCGGTGACACACTGATATTCTCTGATGAACGGTATCGCTTTACTCGCCCAGAATGGGAAACACAGGCAAATTGGAACTCGCTCGGTGCGGGGCACAAAGAACCAGAACTTCTCAAGGCTGCACATGAGCATCAGACTGCACGCGTCATCCATACTCTGCTAAGGAAGATTGTTGTCTATCAGTTCCATAATACATCTGATAACTCACGCATTCGCGGAAAATGGTCAATCAATGATAACCGCTGGCTTAAGGAAGATGCGGCAAACATCGCGCCGGTACTCCACCGCCTGAAAACCCACGAACCCCTCTACTACCAACGTATCGTTGATCACATAAAACTCGTTCTGCCGATGTTCTCCGACTTCGAGTTGGAGCCGGACTATGGCAACTTGATGTTACAATGGCGAGAAATAGGCACAGACGAGGTATTCGACGCCTCTCAGGCATCAGACGGCTTCCTCCGTATCGTTGCCCTTATCACGCTGCTTCTACAACCATCAAGTGATCTGCCAGACACTCTAATCCTTGATGAACCCGAACTCGGATTACATCCCTCAGCAACTGACATTATCGGTAATCTGATAGCCGCAGCCGCAGTGAAGATCCAGATCATTGTGGCCACGCAGTCCGTCCTGATGGTTGACTGCTTTGACCCCGAGGATATCGTGGTTGTTGAGCGACCCGGCCGTGCATCTATCTTTCAACGACTTGATCCCCAAAAACTTAATGAGTGGCTTTCGGACTACTCTCTGTCAGAGTTATGGGAGAAAAATGTCATAGGAGGGCGGCCTTGAAAAATTTCCGGCTTAACTTCATTGTAGAAGGACAGACTGAAGAAAGATTCGTCAACCAAGTATTGAAGGACTACTTTGCCACCCGATCAATTTACACCGCAGCGCACTGCATTACAACCCGACGTAACCGGCGTACGCCGCACATCAAATACCGGGGCGGCCTGATAACTTACCGCCACGCATGTGACGACATTCGGCGATGGACCAAAGAGGAAAAGTATGAAAATGTCAGATTCACGACCATGTTTGATCTGTATGGTCTACCTAATGACTTCCCCGGCTACGAAGATGCTGACAAAGAATCCGACCCCTACCTGCGTACAAGTATTCTGGAAAAAGCATTGGGCGAATCTATTAACGACAGACGATTTATTCCATACATCCAGCTTCATGAGTTTGAAGCCCTGTTGTTCTCCGATATACAGAAGCTCAGTATACAATTCCCCCAGTATTCAGAAAGGATTCGCGAGCTATCAGCGGTAGCTTCGAAATTCAACTCCCCGGAACTAATCAACGACGGATCAACAACAGCCCCCTCAAAGCGGATCATTGAGGCGATCCCGGAATATGGGGTTGCAAAGGCATCTGCAGGTCCGATTGCCACTTCGCAGATTGGACTCTGCATACTTGAATCGAAATGTCAGCATTTTCGGGAATGGCTGGAGAGACTGACTACTGCTTTCACCTGACCTCGTTTTTTACCCTGTGTGTCTAACGACAATTACTGCGTAAGCTGGATCTGTGCTTTTACAGGAAGGTGATCAGAGACATATCTGCCGCTTTGAATTGAAACTACCGCTTCGTAGCTGGCGACACTCCAGTCGGGCGATACGAGTATATAGTCGATTCGTGGGGCTTCATTGAGCTGATCATTTTCAAGAAATCCGCTGAATGTACCTACAGGCCCCATTGCCGGCATCTTACTCACCGTTCGTGAGTCCCTTAATAAGTCTTCCCCGGTTAAGGCGGCAAAAATATCCGTATCTGGAGTTGTATTCAAATCTCCAAGCAACAACACCGGTTCGCTGAATTCCTGAATGCGCTCTGCCAAAAGTTTTGCACTCTGCAGCCGGGCTTCAATTCCACGATGATCAAAATGTGTGTTCACAACATGGAAATCAAGATCTGTCCCCCGTACTCTTAGGTGCACCGAAGTGGCAATTCTGGGAAGCGCAGCGTCCCAGCCCCGACTGCCTGGTTGCTCGGGAGTCTCAGATAACCAGAAGGTCGTGGTTCCAAGCAGTTCAAAGATGGTTGTCCTGAAGAAAACCGGGGCAAATTCCCCACCTTCTTTCCCGTCATCCCTTCCGACCCCCACCCAATCATAGTCGGGAAGCTGTGCGGCCAATTGTGTTACTTGATGGATGAGTGCTTCCTGAACCCCGATCAGATCGGCTTGCCGCATCTCACTGGCAACCCATTCTACCCGATGAGGCCATGCACTTGCGCCATCATCGGGATTGTCATAGCGAATATTGAATGACATCGCTGTAAAATCCGCAGGCACGGATTGAGCGAACACGATCATGATCAGAAAATGGAACATGCTATCCTCCTATCGTAATCATTGGCCGATTTTTAGAGGCCGCAATGAGATGCATCCCGGCATGTCGGGCGTGTTTTCTGCTTACCGCTGTATGGATGAGTTCCAGTAGATCCTGATCATTAGCTCCACTTCGCATGACTCGGCGCAAATTTACTTCGGAGCGCCCAAACAGACATACTTTTAAGTGGCCATCTGCCGTGATTCGGAGACGATTACAGCCTTCACAGAAATGATCTGTCATAGATGTGATAAACCCGACCTGACCGAGAAATCCCGGGACTTTGTACAACTTAGCTGTTTCATTGCGGCTGTTGTGTAATGCTTCGATTGGATACACTCGGCGAATAATGCGAAGCATTTCGTCGTAGGGGACAAGTTTGCCCTCATTCCAACGATTGCCATCAAAAGGCATGAATTCAATGAAACGGACCTCAATCGGACGATCATTGGTGAATTCAACAAAGTTGACAATCTCATCTTCATTCACCCCTCTCATCACAACACAGTTGACCTTGAGCGGAGAATATCCCATCTTTAGGGCACTATCAATTGCATCCAATACAAGCTCAAGGCCATCCCGACGCGTAATCTCCTTAAAGCGACCGGGCTGCAGTGTATCCAGACTTACATTGATCAAGTTCACTCCAGCTGCCCGTAGTGCACGTAGTTTCCGTTTTAAGAGCAGAGCATTCGTCGTCATCGCAAGAGTCTGAAGTCCAGGCAGGGAGCCCAGTTCTTCAGCAATTTTTTCAATCCCTGACCTGAGCAGCGGCTCACCTCCAGTCAAACGGATTTTCGTTACCCCCTGCCCAACAAAAAGCTGTGCTAAACGGATGATTTCCTGGTCCGTTAATAACTTTTCGGGAGGTGTCCAATCAAGCCCGTCTTCCGGCATACAGTAGCCGCATCTCAGATTACAGTGCTCAACAAGTGAAATTCTGAGATAGTTGTGCACTCTGCCAAACCCATCCGAAAGAACACTGGTCTGGCTCTTATCGGCTGAATAGGACAATGAGAAGCCATCAGGGACCTGCGAGGTAGGGACGATGTCTGGCTCCGATAAAACCTTAAGTTTAAGCATCTATCCTTGCACTACGAGGCTACAAGCAAGTTCAACGACAGTCGAAAATGTAAGATCTGATCTTCAATCTGCCAGATTGAACAACTCTAACAAAGTGATCTGGTTCGTTCATATGTTGATCAACCCCGCATGTGGTTTGGGATAGTTATTGATCTAAGATTATCTCCATGCGTTAAAGTGCGGTTGTTTTGGAATTGAGAAGAATGGGAATCGTACTGGCTTTTAGTGGTGGCTTAGACACCTCTTTTTGCGTTCCGTACTTGCGCGAGAAGTACGATGAATCGGTATTTACCGTAACGGTGGATACTGGCGCATCCCTGGATGAGACTGCCTTGAGAACTCGTTCCATAAAACTTGGAGCAGGAAAACATTTCCATATTGATGCCCGTCAGACCCTGTACGAGGACTATTTGAAGTTTCTCATTATGGGAAATGTCTTACGTGGAGGCGTATACCCCCTCTGTGTCGGTGCAGAACGTGTCGTACAAGCTCTTGAAGTTGTGAAGATTGCCCGACAGGTTGGAGCTCGGGCAATCGCGCATGGCTCAACAGGAGCGGGCAACGATCAGGTACGCTTCGATTCTGTGGTCCACCTGTTCGCTGATGAGATGGAACTCATCACACCAATCCGTGATGAAGGACTCACTAGGCAGGATACAACAGGATTTCTTCTTGAGCGAGGATTCTCCGTCCCTGAAAAGACGACACGGTATTCCATCAATGAGGGGCTCTGGGGAACAACCATTGGTGGTGAAGAAACGCTCGGAACCACTGAGCCATTACCAGATGAAGCCTACCCGCATACTGTATCTGCCGCTGAAGCACCTGAAGCAGAACTTGAGCTATGTATTCAGTTCCAGAATGGCTTACCCATTGCCTTGGATGGTGAAGAACTGCCTCCCGTTGCGTTAATCACCAAACTTGCCTCTATCGGTGCTGAGCACGGAGTCGGACGAAATATTCATGTCGGGGATACGATTCTTGGACTCAAGGGGCGAATTGGATTTGAAGCCCCCGCCCCACTGATTCTGATCACAGCACACAGAGAGTTAGAGAAGCTTGTCCTCACCAAATGGCAACGCTATCAAAAGGATCAGTTGAGCGACTTCTATGGTATGCTGCTCCACGAAGGACAATATTTCGATCCTGTAATGAGAGATATTGAAGCATTCCTGACCTCTTCCCAGAATGGGGTTACCGGTTCCGTATTCGTGAAGATTTATAAGGGTAATATTTCTGTCCAGGGCTGCGAAAGCCCCTATTCAATGTTTGATACTGGCGTGGCCACCTATGGAGAAGAGACTGCTCTCTGGGATGGACCCGATGCTCGCAGTTTTTCGAAACTCAGCGGCCTGCAAGCATATCTCGCGCACAAGGCACGCTCGAAAAAATGATCCGTACGGCGGTTCTACATGGCAGTGGCTACGTTGGTCGTGAACTCATACGACTGATCCTTCAGCATCCTCATGCATCGCTTGCATGCGTCACCAGCCGGACTTATGCGGGGAAGCCACTGCATGTCGCACACCCAGCACTACGAGGACAACAACAGATTCAATTTACAGCTACCACGGAATTTGATGCGTCAGGTATTGATGTTGTATTCGTGGCTGCCGAACATGGTAAGGGGGCAGCGAGCGTCAGAGCATTGATTGATCATGGATATACGGGATGTATTATTGACATGAGTTCTGATTTCAGGTTCAAAGATGTGTCGAAGTTCGAATCACTCTTTAATGTGACGCATCCTGCTCCAGAACTAATCCCTGAATTTAAATACGGACAACCCGAACTCTTTGCCCCCTACTCTACCCGTTACATTGCGAATCCTGGTTGTTTTGCGACGGGAATGCTTCTCGCTATTTGGCCAATTAGTCAATGCTGTACGGAAGCCGACGCTTCCATCACTGCAATCACTGGAGCATCCGGTTCAGGAATTCGCCCAAAACCAACGACTCATTTCCCTGAGAGAGATGGAAATGTACGAGCCTATAAGGTACTTGAACATCAACATTTAGCTGAGATTTCACAGTTTGTCAGGTCTGGTATTCATCTGGCTCTGGTACCGGTATCTGGACCCTGGACGCGTGGCATATGGGGAGCAATCCAACTTAAATCTCCCCTGCCTGAACCCGAAATCGCAAAATGGTTCAAGGATCTCTATGATCGCCATCCGCTCATTCGACTTTGGCCAGGTAAACTTCCAGAATTGCAATATGCAGTCGGTTCTCCGTATTGTGATTTAGGATGGGTCATGCGAGACGACGATCTCGTGATTGGCTTTGCTTTAGACAATATGCTTCGAGGTGCTGCTTCACAAGCAATCCAAAACATGAATCTGTTGATGGACTTGCCGATCATAACTGGACTTGTAGCAGAAAATCATTCATGAAGACGCAAACGATCTTGAAGGATGAGGATACATTTCTCATCCCGACCTATAAAAAAATGCCCCTTGCACTCGTGCGTGGTAGAGGATGCTATGTATGGGATGCGGACGGGAATCGTTATCTGGATTTTTACGGAGGCCACTGTGTGACTGCCCTTGGACATTGCCCTGCCCGGGTAGTGGATGCAATTCAAAAGCAGAGTGAGAAGCTTCTCTTCTATTCAAATGTTGTTTACAACGATACCCGGGCGCATGCAGCCAGACTACTCGCAGAAATGGCTCCGCTTCATCGGATTTTCTTCTGCAACTCCGGCACGGAAGCAATTGAAACGGCGCTCAAAATTGCTAGAAAATCCACTGGTCGAAACGGTATCATTTCTACAAAAAACGGATTCCACGGACGTACTCTTGGAAGCTTGGCAGCTACCTGGAATCCATCCTATAGAAATCCTTTTAAGGATGTATTGGCATCCGCGCATTATTTCGCCGAGTTTGGAGATTTGGGATCTATGGAATCAATCCTTTCCCGGAATGGAGACATTGCTGCCATACTCCTTGAGCCGATTCAGAGTATTGCCGGAATCGTGGAGGCTTCCAGTGATTATTTTCAGGGGCTCCGCGAGCTATGCAATCGATATGGTGTGCTATTGATTTTTGACGAAATCCAGACCGGTGTGGGACGCACTGGCACATTCAGCATCAGTCAACAATTTGGAATAATGCCAGACATGATCACGCTCGCCAAAAGCCTCGGATCCGGGATTCCCGTCGGTGCATTATTATTAAGTGACCGACTCTCTGATGAAGTTCAGTATGGAGATCAAGGATCTACCTTCGGCGGGGGCATGATTGCAATGAGTGCGGTCATCGCAACCTTGGAGTCGATCCAAAACGATCGCCTAATGGAGCGGGCATCGGAAATATTTGATGCCATTGCAACTGCAATCAAACCGTACGTGATTGAAATACGCGGACACGGCTGCCTGATTGGCGTAAAGACTGAGCAAAGTGCAAGCGATATTCTTCCAGCTCTACGTAAAAATGGCGTACTAGCCGGTGGGAGTGCAGACCCGAATGTCATGCGCCTCATGCCACCTCTGATCACCAATGCAGAGCATATTTCAGAATTCGCTGAAGCGTTTAAGGACGTGATGGTGCACACTCATGCCTGATTCAGGACTGCAACACTTATTTGATTGGCATCTCGAAGATGACTTGACATGGGAAGAGCAATTAGCTCGTACCCGCCACCATTATTGTCACCCCCAATCATTACCTGGACCGGATACTTTTCGTAGTCTTGGGTTGCTCTTCTTCAATTCCTCGTTGCGTACGCGCACATCCATGGAAGTGGCAGCAGCTCGACTCGGTGCTCATACCTCAGTCATTATTCCCGGGTCTGGCGTGTGGGGAATGGAATGGAGAGATGGCTTTCGTATGGATGGCAAACCGGTAGAGCATATTCGAGAGGCGATTGGCGTACTCTCACGATACTATGATGCGCTGGGCGTGCGCCTGTTTGCAACGGGTACTGATTATGCAATTGATCAAAGCGAAGCACGATTCAAAAAGATTCTTGAGACCGCGACTGTACCGGTCATTAACCTCGAATCCGCTTTATATCATCCTTGCCAAGCCTTGGCAGATGCTGCAACAATCAGAGAACAATTCAATGATGAGGTCAAAGGACGGCGCTTTGTTCTTTCGTGGGCATGGCATCCCCGTGCATTAGCACAGGCGGTACCGAATTCCGCACTTTTAATGGCAACCCGGCTTGGCATGCAGGTCACCATTGCACGACCAAAAGGGTTTGAACTTGACCCTGAAATTATGCGACTCGCGGAATCATATACGTCGGAGCATGGCTTCTCATTGACAGAAACAGATGATCAAGATGCTGCCTGCGAGGGAACAGACATCATCTACGCCAAGGCCTGGGGAAGTCAATTGCGTTACGATGATCCAGACCAGGAAAAAATATTACGCGATCAATACCAGAGTTGGCAGGTTCGAAAACGCCATCTCGGTCATGCCGCCTTTATGCATTGCCTCCCTGTTCGTCGGGGAGTCGTGGTAGAGGACGCTGTTCTCAACAGCTCACAAGCCATCCATCTATTGCAGGCAGAATTCAGACTGCATGCACAAATAGCAATCCTAGAACGAGCCTGGAACCTCATATGAGAGCACCAATCGTGATTAAGATTGGCGGGGCGGTCCTTGATAATTTAACGCGATTCTGGGATCAGATCAAGGCCATGGATTCTCCCGTGGTGATTGTACATGGTGGTGGAATCCAGTCAACCAGTTTGGCCAACCAACTTGGTCATACCCCCAAAATCATTGAAGGGCGCCGGGTCACGGGATCCCTAGACCTCAAAATTGCTGAATGGGCGATGAGAGGTGCCGTGAATGTAAGGCTAGTAGCCGAAGCAAATGCCTGTGGGTTGAAAGCAGTTGGACTTAGCGGAGTTGATGGAGCCATGATAAACGTCCGTCGACGCGAACCATGGCTTATTAATGGCAAAAAAGTTGATTTTGGCTGGGTCGGTGAAATCGTCTCGATTGATACAACCCTGATTGAAACGATTTCCGATACTGGATTCATCTCCATTATTGCTCCACTCGGCACTGACAATTCAGGACAGCGCTACAATGTCAACGCAGATACGGTTGCTTGTACACTTGCAGCGCGCATTCATGCAAAAGAACTACTTCTGGTAACAGATTCGGGCGGTGTTCTGCGAAATTTGAACGACACTTCTTCGCTACTTCAAACATGTTCTCCCTCTGACGAAACAGCCGGGATCACACAAGGATGGATCAGTGGAGGGATGTCTGTAAAGATTCAGGCAGCACGCAGCGCACTTGAAAAAGGGGTTTCCAGTGTATGGATTTTAGGGGTAGATGATCTGCTTCAGAAACAGAATGCCACTTCAATTATCATGGAGAAAGAATGAAGGAAGAAAAGGTGCTCAGCCTGCTAGATTCAATGATTCGATTTTCTTCATTGAGTGGTCAGGAGGATGAAATTTGTTCTTACATGCAGTCCTATGTGGATCAAGCGGGAATTCAAAGCGAGCGTATTGAAAATAGCTTGTTCTTCTGGTTGGGAGATGGGCCAAACAAATTGCTCCTGGCATCTCACCTAGATGTAGTCCCTCCCTCTTCCAATCACCCCTATCCACCCTTTGATGCTACGCGCATAAACGGGAAGATCTACGGCAGAGGTGCCTCAGATGCAAAAGCATCTGGAGCTGCCATGACATCGGCACTCATGGAGTTGGCATCTGAAAATTGGAAACCGGAAAATGGTCGGCTCATTGTTGCCTTAACCGAATGTGAGGAGACTGATTATGAAAATAATGGATTGCAAAAACTCTTGCAGACCAAGCTACCTCGACCACAGTCTGCATTAATCGGTGAGCCAACAAATTTACTCCCAGTGGTTGCCCAAAAAGGATTGCTTGTGGTGCGGCTTGATGCCAAAGGCCATAGCGCTCATGCAGCCCGGCATGCACTTGGAGAGAATGCAATCCTCAAGGCCGCAGATGATATCCAGCGCCTATGGGAACTCGAATTCGATCGGACTCACCCCATTCTAGGGGACATCAGCATGAATGTGACGACCATTCAAGGGGGAGTTGCCCGGAACGTGATCCCCGATCATTGCACCATGTATCTGGATATTCGAAGTACTCCCGCCTATACACACGATGAAATCGTCGAAACGATTCGCGCCGCTGTGGCATCCGAGGTTACTGTTCATAGCGATCGGATTATCCCCGTATGTACTGCGACAGATGAGCCCATCGTTGAAGCTTGCCTGACTGCAGCCCCTGGAACTCAGCCAGAAGGCTCTCCAACTGCAAGCGACTGGATATACCTGAGAGGGATTCCTGCGGTGAAAATTGGGCCCGGTTCTAGTGAGCTATCCCATACGGCAAATGAGCATGTGGACCAATCTGAAGTCGTTCAAGCCGTCGACTTCTATAAGACTGCTGTGAAGGAATATTTCAGCCTGAGCGGATAGAATACTCCCCCATCACTTGTCATCGTCAGGTTTCTACCGTAATTCTCGTTGAGCAAGGACCGTCAGTTTAATTCTCGGCGACCTTCTTGTCAAGTTCTTCAAACGTAAAGCGGACGCTCACAATATAAGGGGACTCGCCTTTCGTCCAGTGACCATACGTAGTTGTAACCACAGTCCCGTCGGAGAGTATCTCAACTCCCGGATAGGCGGTGTCGGCCCCCTCCTGGTTGTCCATGAGTCGCACACGGTATTGCCCTTCCCGACCATGCACGATATCCTCATAAGTGCCAACCCATCCGACCCAATCGCCCCATGTGGGTGAAACATGCGTACGGTCGCGAAATGAAATAAACAGCCGACCATCCGGGCCATAGATGGCCTGATGTCTGTCGCCAGTGAGAGCACCCGGGACTTCCTTTGGTGTGCTCCATGTTGCACCTTCATCATCTGAGAACGTTACGAAGCTATTAAACCGACGACTATTCTCTCTCAGTAGCATAGCGAGCTGTTGGCCATCAGGAGACCGGATAACACCTGGTTCGCATAGATCAGCCGCAGGATGGGTTACGACAACTTCCGGCGGACTCCAAGTTAGTCCGCCATCGGACGATACTGTCTTGTACACATAAAATTGTCCACGCTCTTCCTCGTTTCCATTGATAAACCTGCCGTCGTCATGAAAGAATGCCATGTAGCGGCCATCATGCAATTGGATTAGGTCCCCCATAGCCACGATTCCACCAAAATCTCCAATCGGCTCCAGTGGGCTCCAAGTGTCTCCATTGTCCTCAGAAATAGCCATGCGGATGGGATACAACCCGGAAAACATGATTAAGCGCCTTGTCCCCTCACGGTCGACAACAGGATAGAGGGTTGGGACCTCTTGTGAGGTTGACCAGTTATCCGGCACGGGGAGGCGATCACTCCAAGTGAGCCCACCATCCTGACTGTTTTTCATTACAATTGCACCGCGACCGTGTCCCTTTGGATATACGGTAATAATTGTATGCTGGTCATCCAACAGCACAGTGGTTGGATGTCCAAGGTACTGGTTTGGTTCTCGATCCACCAATACTTGTCGATGGGTCTCTTCGGCAAGATCAACAAGCGGGATATTGAACCCGCCGGGGTTGATCGTATCACTTGGGCTGAAGCTGCCTGTGCTGGTAAATTTCCGAATGCGGAGTGTACCATTTGTCACAGGTGCTACACGGCCAAGCGGTGAGAATGTAAAACCAAAACGCCCGATACCTGCAAAGCTGCCCACCGAATGAACCAACTGGTCATCAATCAGAAACTGGATCGTACCATCTGTTCGGGTAGCTTCAAAAGTAAACCATTCTCCAGATTCAAGGTGAGGACGGGCGGCGCTAAGAACTACATGATGCTGGCCCGCTAAAGCACCAGACAGGTATAACTGTTGATTGGGTCCATCGAAACCGAGATAGCTGTCTCCCAACTGGAATGCTGCACCCGTAGCGTTTAGCTCGGAAAGACTGAACTGCGCGGTTACCTGGAAATCCCCCGTCGCAAGGTCACGACCGGCGAACAGCCCTGCTTCAGCTGACGTGCCTGATATAATTGCGATGTGCCCATTTTGCTCAACCCACGTACCCAGACTGCCCATTTCCACGACACCATTCTGAGTGACAGTAATGGTTTCCTGTGCCAGAGGCGCAAATGTCAGTAGCACTGTGCCCATGAGCATACATACTAGTTGCTTGATTAATCTGAAGCCTCGCATAGGTAATGGGAGAATCGGTTGCAAAGAAGGGGCCATTTTCAGTCGATATGTTTTCGACCCCATTCAAAAAACCCGATTGCTTCCAGTGCTTTGTGCATTTCTGAAATTTGCACTGGTGTAGCAGTGGTATGGGGCAATCTGTGGGGGCCACAATCCTGACCGATCAGGTCCATAACGGCTTTGAAGCCTGGGCGTCCACAGGTTTTTAGAATTACTTTTATCATCGTAGAGGCTCTCACCTGATCGCGTCGAGCCTCTTCTATCCGCCCTTGTTCACAGCAGGCGATAAGACGTTTATAGAGTGGTGCGGCAAAATTGTATGTCGTACCCACTGCTCCGCGCATACCTATCATCCATGCACCGAGAAGCATCTCATCAACGCCGAATACAAAGTCATATCTTTCGGCGTAAGGACATGCTGAGACTTCATACAGGCGTGTATCCGAAAATTTTACGCCAACGAGCGAATGCAATTCCTGGGCCGCCAAATGCAAGAACTCATTCAGATCCAACTCTACTCCCGTTTTTTCGGGGATATGATAGTAATAGAATGGGAGGTCGGGTGCGCCTGCGGTAATCATAGCCAGGCAGCTCACCAGTGATCTTGTAGAGTCAGGCTTAAAATAGTAAGGGGGCACGGCTGAAATAGCACTGGCTCCGATCTGCTGGGCGTGCCGAGCGAGAATTTGTGCTTCCTGTAGGCTGTTATGCCCGACATGAACCACGACAGGTACACGACCAGCGGCAGCCTGTACAAATGCTGCCGCGGTACGCTGTCGTTCGTGGAGTGTCAGTGAGACTCCCTCCCCCGTACTACCCAGTATATATAATGCAGAGACACCGTCTTTCAGTAAGTGTTCGACCAAGCCGGGGATGCGGTCAAGAGCCACTACAGCATCACTTTTCATAGGTGTGAACGCTGCTGCGACAAGACCTGTAAGCCGCATTGATTTATTGATCGGCGTCCGCATTATTCTGGTTACCATTCGGTAATCGATTTCCCAAGGTATAAATTGTTAACCCGCTAAGTTGTGTCTGATGCTTGGGAAGGATGTTACTCATGATATATCCTACGACAAAGCAGGTCAGTATACCAATACTTGCATAAAGAAAGAAGTGAATGGCGGTGAAAGCACTTACCAGATAGAGTACGATTACACTGGTGCAGGCACCAATCAGTGCTCCGGTACCATGTGCGCTGCGCGTGAAGATACCCAGAGCAAAGAGACCTGCCAGGCTACTCCCCAATAACCCCAGTAGTTCAAGGAAAAAGTCGAACAATGAAGCAATCTCGATTGTAGCCATTAATAAGCTAATGGCCGTGGCTAGAAAGCCCAGCCCAACAGTCAGCCATTTGGCCAATCGTAGGCGGGTCGACGCAGTGGAACGCGGCTTGAATCTCTTGTGAAAATCGCACACCAGTGCAGCAACGGCGCTATTGAGACTGCTGTCAAGGCTGGACATAGCTGCGGCGAAAATTCCGGCAATCAGGAGTCCTGATATCCCCTGAGGCAATTGTTGTATAATAAACAACGGGAAGATTGCGTCGGTTGATAGTGAAGGTTCCAGAGCACTTGCGTGCTGTTGATAGAATACAAACAAGGCCGTACCCAAACAGAAGAAAAGGAGGCTGCCAGGGATAGTGAGTACTGCATTGGTCCAGACAGATCGCGCAGCAAGGTTTTCATTTGCCGTGGTCAGATAGCGTTGCACCACAGTTTGGTCCGCCGTATAGGGGATCAAGTTGCTGAAAATTGAACCTCCCAGCACCACCCAGACTGCCGTAGTCGTAGTATCCCACGACCAGGTTAGCATATGAAATTTGTTCTCAGATGTGGCAATTTCAATCAAACCAGAAGCCCCGCCCTCAATGTTCGAGACCAAAATAATCAGGCTGAAAAAAGCACCTCCTAGGAGCACGATTACTTGCATTACATCTGACCAAATAACGGCTTCCATGCCTCCCAATGCTGTATAGAAGGTGCTCAGTAACCCCATCAGTAATATAGCTAGGTACAGATTGAAGCCTGTGACTGCGGATAAGGCTATTGCAGGGAGAAAGATCACTACTCCCATACGTCCTAGCTGGAGGAAAATAAATGCAAGGCTGCCGAAAAGACGCACCGCTATATTAAACCGTAGCTCTAAAAATTCGTAGGCTGTCGTTATTTGGAGCCGACGGAAGAAGGGTAGATAAAGATATACTACTATCGGGGCAACCAGCAGAATAGCAATCTGCCCAAGAAAATACACCCAATCCGTAGCATAGGCCTTGGCGGGGATTGCCATGAAGGTGATGGCACTCAGCTGCGTTCCAAAGATACTGATCCCTGCTGCCCACCACGGGATACTCTTGCGGGCTAGAAAATAATCCGTGTCACTTTTCCCACGATTCCAGAAATACAGACCCATTCCTGCAAGGACCAGAAAATAGACCGCCACAACAATGAAGTTTATCGTGCCAAAAGGGGGAACTGTATTTCTCGGCGTGATTTGCCAAACCGCAGCGGTCCGTACTCCTGGGCGTATTTCACCACTCGGGATGAAAATCTTATCGCCTTGTTGCACCGTTGGAACAGTAACCTGTCCCATAGGCAAAGTCCCCAAGTGCGCCCAAGTATCCGTGATAACGTGATAGGCCAGCACATTCCGGCTGAATCCTGGATGCTGGTTGCCGAGCTCTTGAACGCGATCTACATCCACTCCAGTATTGCCTCCCAACACTAGAAGATGTGAGGGCCCTAGAGCAATCGCAGGAGAAGGGGCCGCAGCTGTGGGATATGGTAGATCATACAGTTGCTCCCATCCGTGTTGAGGACGATATCGATAGGCATCGATGAGAAACTCATGAGCTACTGAGCTGACCGTATTTGGCTCCAATGCGGTGCCACTGAAGAGATAAAATGCCCCGTCTAATGCACCCGCCACAGCGCTATATCGGGGGAGTCCCGGCAAGGGTTCAAGTATTTGCCATCGAGCATCAGGGTCAGCAAGATTCAATGCCCAGAAATCCTTGCTTGCGACGGTATCGTTAGGGTTCTCCAACCCTCCGGCCATATATAGGGTATCTCCAACTACTGTTCCGCTGGCAAAGGCTCTGGGTTTTGGAAGTGCTGGTAATAATCGCTGGGAGATTTTCTGGCCCTCCCAACGCAGTGCGATCACCTCTACAAAATGTTCTAGGGCATTGCCCCCACCTGCACAGATTACTTCATCTCCCCATTGGGCAGCTACTGCATATCCCATCGGCCGGGCAAGTGTAAATCCACTTTCCCACTCCCTGAATGAAGAGGCCAGAACGTAGATGCTGTCAGTCCAAATTTTCTCCCCACCCTGCAGGAACGGGGCACGAAAATGCGCACCTCCGGCCACGATCAGCGCCCCATTTGAGATTCCAGCACATGGCCCACCTACTCCGATTGAATCCGGTAAATCGGGCAACCGGTACCAGTCAAGCAAGTCTTTACTTGGCACATCCTGGCCTTGCAGCGTAGCGACTTGGAAGAGCAGGACGAATAGAAGAATGACTCGTTTGGCCGGTTTTACCGTGAATGCGCATCGCCCGGAAAGAGTCATAGGAATAACTTTCAGGGATTGCTACATCAATTGAGTATGGCAAAAATCTGCCTGCTGGAAGACAAGCTCATTGTTTGTCCGAGTCAACCACCATAGGACCTTCCTTGCCATACTCTTGATCCGGAGAATAGTAACCAAAACGCTCCTGCAATGTAGGAGTGGTAAACGAGTACTTTATCCGACGGTAGTTACTTCTATCCTCAAAAATCCATGGCAGAACCTGAGATATTCTTCCAATCCATGGAAGGCACCGCAATCAGAATGCACAGACAGTTTCAGCCTCCTTCGTGTTTGCAACAGGATTTGTACGTAAAAGATAATAGCGCACACCGTCGGTTAGTGCCTGCCAACTGGCATCCAGAATATTGGGCGAGACCCCCACGGTATGCCAGATATCTTCGCCATTGATATCATGATGTTCGATGAGAACACGCACAGAAGCTGCCGTAGCCTCCTCTGGAGTAAGAACACGTACTTTATAATCAGCAAGGCGTAACGCCTCTAAACGAGGATAGAAGCGGCAGAGCGCTCGATGCAATGCCCCGGACAGAGCATCTACAGGCCCAACTCCCTCACTGACCGCAAGCTCACGATGATCTCCTACAAACAGAGCAACAGTGGCTTCGGACCACTCCAATCCCTGTTCATCCTGCTCACTGTATACCCGCAGCCGATCCAGTCTGAACATCTCTGTGTCTTCCCCCTGTATCGTTCGAAGCAGTAGTTCAAAAGACGCCTCAGCCCCCTGGAACTCATAGCCAAGATGCTCCAACTCTTTAATGCGCTGAACCGCTCGCCGCGCCTGATCATTATCGTTGAGTGTAATCCCTAACTCCTGCGCCTTATAGCGTACGTTGGATTGGCCCGACAAGTCCGAAACTAATACCCGCCTTTTATTTCCCACCACCTCAGGAATCATATGCTCATATGCAGACGGCTCTTTCATGACCGCCGATACATGAATTCCGCCTTTATGTGCAAAAGCACTTCGGCCAACATATGGAGCGCGGTCGAGTGGCAACATATTACAGACCTCATAAACGAACTGACTCAGATCTGCCAGTGTAGCCAACTGTTCTTCAGAGACACAATGATACCCCATCTTATGCTGAAGACAGGCAATCACCGTGCATAAATCAGCATTTCCTGTGCGCTCACCGATCCCGTTGATTGTGCCTTGCACATGACGTGCTCCCGCTTCGACCGCAGTAATGCTGTTCGCAGTTGCAACGCCACTGTCATTATGCGCGTGAATACCAATAACATGCTGACTGAGCACAGAACATACATGCTCTGTGATCCGTCCGACCTCCGCTGGCATGCTGCCACCGTTCGTATCACATAATACCAGCACATCCGCGCCTGATTCGGCTGCAGCTTGCAGAGTGGCTAATGCGTATTCGGCATCATCCTTGTACCCATCAAAAAAATGCTCTGCGTCATATATGACACGGCGATCATTCCGTGCCAACCATTTGATTGACTCCGCGATCATATCCAGATTTTCTTCCTTCGTCACCTTGAGGGCCCGCTCTACATGCAGGAGCCAGCTTTTACCAAATATCGAAACGGTATTCGTTTCGGCTTTGACGAGTGCGAGTAAATTGGGATCTTCGCCTGGGAGGTTCTGTGTACGGCGAGTTGACCCGAAAGCGCAAATATCTGCCTGTTGCCAGCTTTCCTCAATCGCACGTTCAAAAAACTCCTGATCTTTCGGATTCGATCCGGGCCATCCCCCCTCAATCACATTAATTCCAAATGTGTCGAGCCTGTGTGCAATGCGAATCTTGTCATTTACTGAAAGCGTCACATGCTCGCCCTGGGTACCGTCGCGAAGTGTAGTATCAAATAATTCAATTCGTTTCATCAAGCAGTAGTAATTAGTCCATTCTCCCTTGCATATTCGAAGACATTTCCCGCGTTAAGAATATCAGCTACATCTCCCAACGGTTTTAGCAGATATTCTTTCCCAGTCGTATGATTGGTTAACTGCCCAATAGTCGTATCAAGTTCTAACCGGTCTCCCGTACGGATCTCGTGATTGATCTTCTCGTGAGACTCAAAAGGAATCACAAAGCCTCCGTCAACCGTATTTCGATAAAAAATTCGCGCATAGCTCTGAGCTACAACCACCTTGGCACCTGCCTCCGTCAATGCAAATGGTGCATGCTCGCGTGATGATCCACATCCGAAATTGACACCGCCAATGACAAAGGTGAACTCGCTAGTGTATTTGTCTGGGTCTGTGAACGGAATATGGCCTTCCGGGAGTCCTTGTTCTGCTACAGGGACGCCGCTCATAGCAAAACGACCGTACATGCGCCGTTCGTCCGACTTCTTGAGGCTGTAAACCAAATGCTCCGCAGGTATGATTTGATCCGTATCAATCGCATCACCAACGACGTAAGCCAGACCACGAATAATTGATTCCATAACTATACCAAGACCTCTCTGGGATCTGTAATGATACCACTGAGTGCACTCGCGGCTACCGTCAGCGGCGACGCCAAATAAACCGAAGCCAGCTTTGAACCCATCCGACCGGGGAAATTTCGATTTGTTGTAGAAATCACAACCTCATCTCCCTGCATACGACCAAATGTATCTGGCGGTCCTCCCAAACATGCGGCACAACTCGCCTGCCCCATCTTGCATCCTGCATTGGCAAATACATCCCAAAGCGTGGTTCCATCAAGCGTAATTGTTCGTAGTGACTCACTAATCTCCGTGGTTGCAGGCACGATATAGGTATCAATGACGACCTCCTGCCCCTTGATGATCTGAGCGGCCGCCTGAAAATCTTCCAATTTTCCACCCGTACAACTTCCAACGTACGCCCTATCCAGACGGGTCCCGGCAACCTCCATAACACTCGCACGATTATCTGGTCGGTGAGGTTTTGCTACTACGGGTTCTAGAGTTGATACATCATAGCGATATTCCGAATGAAACCGTGCATTCTCATCACTGTAGATGCATTCAAACTCGTGATCCGTCCGTGCGCGTACATATTCAATCGTGGTTTCGTCCGGTGCAATAATCCCGTTCTTGCCCCCTGCCTCAATGGCCATGTTTGTCAGTGTCATGCGTTCCTGCATGGAAAGAGAATAGACAGATTCTCCATCAAATTCCATTGCACGATACGTAGCTCCATCGCAACCGATATCCCCAATCACGGCCAAGATCAAATCCTTTGCCATCAGATAGGGAGGCAAGGCTCCCTCGAATATGAAGCGCATGGTTTCAGGGGCGCGAAGCCAGATCTTTCCAGTTCCCATAATGAGAGCTGCATCCGTATTCCCGACTCCGGTTGAGAACATACCAAACGCTCCAGATGTACAGGTGTGGCTGTCTGTGCCAATTAGTAATGACCCCGGTCGGTTAAATCCTTCTTCAGCAAGAGCCATGTGGCACACTCCCTTATACCGGGGAGAGCCTACATCATAATAATGTGGCAAGTCGTGTTCTTGGGCAAACGCTCTGAGCAGACGCACATTCCGATTGGCATGATGATTCTGCGTGAATATGTAATGGTCTGGGAGGATTACCAGTTTTTCTGGATCCCACACCTTGGCATCCTCGCCAAATTCGCGTTTGAAAATATCGATGGTTGGGGGACCACACACATCATGGGTCATCAGAATGTCTACATCGACCCAAACACTTTCGCCAGGCGAGATTCTTTCGCGACCGCAATGGCGGGCAATAACCTTTTCTGTAATTGTCATAAATCTTGTCCTCCGTCACTACCAAATGATTGCATAATTCCATCAGAAACGAATTCTTCTCCACTACTGGCCCTGAATGCCTCTAACTGATTTAATGCCTGAACATATGCATTTGCAGAGGCTTGGAGGACATCTGTATGGCGGGCAATACCTCGGAAGAGTGTTCCATTTTCACTAATCAGAACCGTGACTTCTCCCATTGCATCTTTCCCTTCCCCAACCGACCGAATCCCATAAGATACCAAACCGTGATGGCTTCCGGCTGCCATATCAATCGCTTTGTAGATCGCCGCTACCGGGCCATCTCCTTCGGCCGCCTTGCGACAGGATGTATCTGAGGAACTATGATAGAGAAGCACTTCAGCACGTGGCATCCTGCCGGTCCCACAGTTTACAGATAGATGATCCAGGCGATAATGGACCATGGCTCCGTCTCCTTTCTGTCCCTGTGCCAGCAATACCAGGTCCTCATCAAAGATTTCTTTTTTTCGATCCGCAAGCGTGACGAACTCCTGATAGACATCTTCTTTTCTATCGGAGCCTACAAAGATGCCCAGTTTTTCAAGTCGGCTAAATAATCCATGTCGGCCCGAATGTCGTCCGAGGCGAATCGCCTCTGTTTCCTGCCCTACATCCTCTGCCCGCATGATTTCGTAGGTGTCCCGACTTTTGAGCACCCCATGTTGATGAATCCCGGCTTCATGGCTGAATGCATTCGCACCGACGACTGCCTTATTCGGGGGCACAGCAAAGCCGGTGGCAATGGATACCATTTTACTCGTTGATGCCAGAAGACGCGTATTAATACCTGTCTGTGTACCAAAATGCTGGCTACGTACATGCAGAGCCATCACAACTTCTTCCAGGGACGCGTTTCCTGCCCGCTCACCAATGCCATTGACTGTACACTCGATCTGACGAGCACCGGCCAATACTCCCGCTAAAGAATTCGCAACGGCTAGTCCCAAATCATCATGGCAGTGGACAGACAGAATCACCTTATCCATGTCAGTGCACTGCTCTTGTACGGTCTTGAAAAGAGCTGCATATTCCTTGGGAACACAGTAACCTGTCGTATCTGGGATATTGATCGTAGTTGCTCCTGCCTTGACCGCAACATTGATGACCTCAACTAAATAGTCAACACTGGTTCGGCCTGCATCCTCTGCACTGAATTCTACGTCATCGGTGATGGAGCGAGCTTGACGCACCGCCCGATCTACCATTTCCAGTATGGAGTCCCGTTTTGCTTCAAGGGTTCGTCCATAGCGATCCGCCCCGAATTTGGCCGCCAAATGAATATCACTGGTACCGATGAATGTATGGATCCGCGTATTATTCCCGGTAAGCAGCGCTTCACCTGCAGCGTCAATATCCCCTTCAATCGTCCGTGCAAGGGCTGCGACGACGGGTCCGTCAATTTCCTGGGCAATCCGCTGGACCGCTTCAAACTGAGCAGGTGACGAAACAGGAAACCCGGCTTCAATGATATCTACATTCAATTTGGCAAGCTGGTGTGCAATACGGATCTTTTCCGCAATGTTCATGGACGCACCGGGCGCTTGCTCACCGTCACGCAGCGTTGTCTCGAATATTAATACTTTATCGCCAGACATCCGAAGATCACTTTGTGGTCTCAATTATACAGTAGTTGCAGAAGTTGTGAGTGCATGTTCAAGCACAGCATCGCCAAACTCTATGGTTGAAGCCGTTCCGCCTAGATCATAGGTAAGGATCCCATCTTCCAGAGCTTTTACAACTCCATGCTGTATACGTGCACCGGCCTCCGTCTCTCCCAACGTCTGCAACAGCATTACAGCGCTGAGAAGCGCTCCAGCAGGGTTTGCATACCCTTTCCCCGCTATATCGGGTGCACTCCCATGGATCGGTTCAAATAAGCCAACCTTGCCGCCTATACTTGCCGACGGCAGAACGCCGAGCGATCCAGGAAGTGTGCCAGCCAGATCACTCAGGATATCCCCGAATAAGTTACCGGTCACGATCACATCAAACTGGGAAGGTCTGAGGATCAATTGGATTGCTGCATTGTCTATATAAAGGTGCTCAAGCGCTACATCGGAAAATTCCGAGTCATGAATTTCGGTAACGACACTCCGCCAAAGTTGCGAAACTTCAAGGACATTTGCTTTATCCACAGAAGTGAGGCGCCCACTGCGCTTTCTTGCGAGGTTGAATGCGGTCCGAACAATTCGCTCAATTTCATCCCGGGAATAGACCATGGTGTTCGATGCCGCCTCTTCTGTACTGCTGCGTGGAGTACCAAAGTAAATCCCTCCCGTAAGCTCACGTACAATCAAAAGATCGGTCCCAGCCACACGTTCTGCCCGCAATGGAGAACTCCCTACCAGACTCTCAGGCACAATCACCGGTCGCAGGTTGGCGTAGCCGCCCAAGACTTTTCGCAGGGACAATAGAGCCGCCTCACATCTTCGTGATCCAGTCTCATGATCCCATTTGGGGCCACCAATCGCCCCCAGAAATACTGCATCGGCCACCAAACAGGCATCGCGTGTAGCGTCTGGAAATGGTGTATCGAACTGATCCAAAGCGATGCCACCAATTGGCCAATGCTCCAATTTCACCTCGAAACCAAACTCATCGGCCGCGGCCAATATGACCTTTTCGGCTTCCCGAGTCACTTCCGGCCCAATCCCATCTCCAGGTAATACCGCGATTTGATATGCAGACATCTATACAGTCTTGTCCGTTTTTGTGCTATCCTCACTCTTTTCTGAGCCAAGCCATCATCTTCCGTAACCGCTGTCCCACCTCTTCTACGGGATGGGCAGCTGTCTTTTCTCGGTAGGACTGAAATGTTGGTTGCCCATCCTCACATTCAGCAATCCATTCGTTGGCAAACTGGCCGGACTGGATCTCTGCGAGAATCCGTTTCATTTCGTCTTTCACCTGCGGACCAATCACCCGAGGACCTCTTGAATAATTTCCGTACTCAGCCGTATCGCTGATGGAGTAATTCATGTAGGAAAGTCCCCCTTCATAGTAAAGGTCTACAATGAGTTTGAGTTCATGAAGGACTTCAAAGTAAGCGAGCTCTTCGGGATATCCTGCTTCAACCAGTGTTTCAAATCCTGCCTGGATAAGGGTTTGTGATCCTCCACACAGCACGGCCTGCTCTCCAAACAGGTCTGTCTCGGTTTCATCTTTGAAATTGGTTTCGATCACGCCCGCGCGTGTTCCGCCAATTGCATCGGCATAGCTGAGCGCTAGATCCAGGGTGTTCCCGGAAGCGTCCTGTGCGACGGCAACAAGGCACGGCGTTCCCTTCCCTTCTTCAAACGTACGGCGAACCAGATGTCCAGGCCCCTTCGGTGCCACCATAAAGACATCTACTCCTTCTGGAGCCTGAATCTGGCCGTAGTGCACATTAAATCCATGCCCAAATGCCAAAGCTTTTCCTGGTGTGATGTGCTCAGAAATTTCGGCCTCGTATACGCGTTTCTGATCCTGATCTGGTATCAGAATCATCACCACATCTCCCCAGGCAGAGGCATCTGCTATACTCATGACTGTGAGTCCTTTCGCGCGTGCCTTGTCAGTAGATTGTGATCCGTCCCGCAAGCCAACGGCAACTGTCGCACCACTGTCCTGCAAATTCAGCGCATGGGCGTGTCCCTGGCTTCCATATCCAATTATCGCGACCTTCCGCCCCATGACGATGGCAGGATCTGCGTTATAGTGTACCCTCATGTATTGTTTAATTATTTGTTCAAGTTAAGAATCCCGTTGCATAGCAACCCGACCACTCCGGGCCACCTCAACAATCTTGTGTGTGTCCATCATATCAATGAAGGCATCAATCTTTTTCGACGGACCACGAAGTTCAAATGTCATGGTTCTGGAAGTGATATCTACCACTTTCCCACGAAAGATCTCGTTGACAGAAAGAATTTCGGAACGGGAATCCCGATTATAGCAAACCTTGAGCAGGCACAGCTCCCGCTCTACATAATCGGTGTCCGTCAGATCAATGACTTCAATCGTATCCACTAGACGGCTAAGCTGCCTTAGGACCTGTGCAATGATACGACCGTTGCCCGTGGTGACGATATTCATCCGGCTTATACTGGGATCTTCTGTGGCACCAACAGTGACGCTGTCAATGTTGAAGTCTCGGGCTGAAAACATATTTATAACGCGAATGAATGCACCAATTGAGTTCTCTACTTGGACTACAATCGTGTGCGATTGTATCATTTCGCTGTCATCCGGCTCAATTGGCTCTCCTGCAGCCTTTTTTCGGATGATCTGCTGAGGCGTGAGTATCAGTGTGTCTGCCATTGATTTTTCTTCAAATTTTTCAATCACAAATCAGACAAAGGAATTGGGTGTCATTCGATCTGTGATCATATCTCCGGTTGCTGCTCCGGCAGGAACCATCGGGAAAACCATTTCCTCTTTTGCTACACAAAATTCCATCAATACCGGTCGGTCCGTGACTTTCCATGCTTCATCAATAATTTTTTTGGCTTCTTCGGGAGTATTCGCACGAAGGCCTACACAGTGATGAGCTTCCGCAAGTTTCACGAAATCAGGGTTGGTGTCTGAGAGATCCGTATGGCTGTATCGTTCCATATGAAAGAGTTCCTGCCATTGCCGCACCATACCGAGGAAGCGGTTATTGATAACGGCGAGCTTGAGCGGAAGCTTGTGTGCGGCTGCTACACTCATTTCCTGTGCATTCATCACAAAGCCACCATCCCCACTAATGCAGACGACGGGTCGGGAAGACCCGATTTCACGCATCCCAAAGGCAGCCCCCATGGCCGCCGGCATGCCGAAGCCCATTGTACCCAGTCCACCGCTGGTAATATGGGTACGGGGATGAAGGAAACGGAAGTACTGAGCCGACCACATCTGATGTTGTCCTACATCGGTAATCACAACGGCATCGCCCCCAGTTTTGTTACGTAACTGCTCAATCACACCTTGGGCACGTAACTCCTCATCCTTCTGATACTGCAGAGGACATTCCTGACGCCAAGCATCAATTTGCGCAAGCCACTCTGTGGTATCCTTCGGATCTACCAGAGGGATAAGTCTCTCTAATACGGTTTTTACATCACCGAGAATCGCACAGTCTGCGAACACGTTCTTGGAAATGCACGACTGATCAATTTCGATATGAATTACTTTTGCATGGGGGGCCCAGGAATCAAGCTTCCCGGTTACCCGGTCATCAAAACGAGCTCCCACTGCGATAATGAGATCGCAGTGCTGTACAGCCTGATTTGCCCACCAGGTCCCATGCATTCCCAGCATTCGAAGTGCAAGGGGATCCTCCTCTGGAAAGGCTCCGAGCCCATGCAACGTGGTGGTTACTGGAATACCCGTATCCCTTGCCAGCTTGGTCAAGCTGTCCGAGGCATCACTGTTAACTGCACCGCCGCCTACATAAAGCAGCGGTCGTTTTGAGTCGGCAATCATGCGTGCGGCCCGCTGTAGTTTTTCGGGGCGAACTGCTTCCGGCACCGCATATCCTCGCATATTCACAGTTTCCGGATATTGAAAGGGACCCTCTGCCAACAGGACGTCCTTCGGTAAATCAACCAGCACTGGACCTGGGCGTCCGGTTCGGGCAATGTGATAGGCTTCCTTTACGGTTCGGGCCAAATCCTTGATATCGCGGACCAGATAACTGTGTTTGGTAATGGAGCGCGTAATTCCGACTGCATCACACTCCTGGAACGCATCATTCCCAATCAGACCTGTGGGAACCTGTCCGGTAAAGACAACGATCGGTACAGAATCCATGTATGCGTCCGCGATTCCCGTAACTGTGTTCGTGGCACCAGGTCCACTAGTAACCAGAACCGTCCCGACTTTCCCTGTCGCCTTTGCATACCCTTCCGCTGCGTGTGTCCCCCCTTGCTCGTGTCGAACGAGGATATGTTGGAACTCGGGATTGATCCGGTGCATCTCATCATATACTTTGATGACGGCACCACCGGGATGCCCAAAAATAATTTTGACCCCCTCGGCCTCAAGAGAGCGGAGAAGAATCTCAGCACCCGACATCACCTGGCTTGTGCTTGTGATCTCTGGCCGATCCTCTGGAAGCGAGTCCCCCGTAGTGACAGGCTGTACCTTTGTATGTTCGTCGTAAGTCATGATTCAAATGAATGGTTACCTACATTCGGCAATGATACCAATTAGTGAGCAGGATGTCCCTTTGTTCATTGATATCCTAATATCACCAATTGCGCAAAATGAAACACTTTGCTTGATATTTGAAACCAGTTCCCAACAGCAAGTTCAATTTAGCTTGACTAGTACTACGTTTACGCCGACTGGTTTAGAAATCAAGCATGAGATTCGGTCAACCAATGTCCACTGCATATTCCCGATCCCAGCTTGATCCGATAAAATTACTTCCTTCCCTGTAGGCAATGACACCATTGATCCCTTTGTAATATGCTTCCAGATTAATACACAAAGCTTGCGCATCAATGGTACGTGCCATTGCTGCAACTACCTGCCAAGCCTTCTGCAGAGGAAATTGAGATGTGCTTTGTAGCCACAGATCTGTGGTAGCCATCGGACAGCAGCCGAATGTACTGCTTTATTTGTGTAACCGAAAACTCGAGGGCCCATTCCCGAAGGCAGGTGAGCCTGCATAAAACCTCAAATGGGATCCATCACCTCCATGTCAGCTCTGGATGCAAGTCAAATCGGGACAAATAGGCCTGCAAAAGCCCCAAAGCCATGGATCTCAAAAATAAATTTATGAATTATTCTTGAAGATGTGAGGTTTTAAAGGTAGGTTAGGGCCTAAGCATTTAGTTTTGTTCGTCATTTGGGCGTATACTACTCCACGTTTGTCAACACTAACCAAATATCAAAACCAAAATGAGAAGACAACTCGCGATACTGCCGATAGCCCTCTTTCTATTTGCCTGCGAAGGTCCCGTTGGACCAGAAGGGCCTGCTGGGCCGCAAGGGGCAACAGGTGCACGTGGAGAGGCAGGAGAGACAGGAGAGGCAGGAGAGACAGGGCCGCCGGGCAACGCCAACGTTCAGAGTTTTACCGTAACCTTGCAGACAGACCATTTTACGGCAGAGGGGAGCGTGGAACAAGCAGGGTATATGGCAACATTTATTACGCGTGAAATTCATGAGCGCGGAGTCATCCTTGCCTATACTGATTTAGGGAGTAATGAAAATGAATGGTACGCCCTTCCTATTACTTTTGGGGGAGGAGACGTTACACTAACATATGCTTCTTTGGTCGGAGGATTCGTAGTATTAATTCTGCGAGGCACAGGCACCCCACCTAGGGCATCCGTGTTCAATGGGGACAAAATACGTGTCGTTGCCATTGCTCCGTCAGCCACATCTATGATAAAGGGAGTGGACACGGAGGACTATGCAGCCGTAATGAGGGCGCTAAACTATGAAGAATTTCGGCCTTAAAGTGATGATTCGCACCCTTTTTGTTCGGGCTGATTGGGGAATTCCTGTCACCTTCGCCCTGGATAGCAATTCTTGCTGCCGTCGTCGATTCGCTTGGGGGGTAATCTCACCCCCGGGCGGTCACATTCTGCCGTAATCCGTGATGCCAGTAGCCCAACAGCAGCACATTGGAATCCAGAGATTCGAGCCACTTTGATCGGAATCCACAATTGCAACGATATCCTAACCATGCATTCTGCCGATTCATATTTCCAACCGCAGTAACTGGGTAGGAGTCAGAAGAAGAATGTAATCCAGTAGCGGTGCTGCTGCAATCAGTGGATCATCAAGCGGAATGACCACCTGACGGGACGGGATGCCCTGATGGCTGTAAACCCAAATGGACTGGGGAAAAATGATCCATAACCCTTCCTGGGTAATCGTAATATTATTCAGGTCTGATCCAGCTTTTAAGTTGCGTATATGCCCACCGAAATAATCATAAACCTTGACCAGACCAAGAGCACGATCAGCGACATAGAGCGATGATGCATCGGTTGCAAGACTGACCGGCTCGACCAGTTGCCCCGCGCCAGAACCAAACTCCCCGATCACACGCTCCAAGCGTCGACTCGCATCCCATTTTAGAACGCGCTGGGATGATGCGTCAATGGCAAATAGTTCTCCCGCGACTCCCGTAGCAACGGCAATTGGCTGTCCCAGTGCAGTTGAAAATCCATCCCGTAGATCAAGCCGAGGAGAGTGCCCTAACTCACGGTCCGTATTTCTTGGAACCCGGATCGTCTCCAGATGCAGAAGTTCTTTGGAGAATCGGAACAGGTTGCCGCTCTCTGCATCTGCAAGGACCCATATCAGTCCATTCCCCGGATCAACATCTGAAAGTTCCCCAAACACTCCGGCATTCGTACCATCCAGGCGTGCCTTGATGTTTCCCCGATGGTCCAGTTGCAATAGCTCCGAAGCTGAGACCACATAAATCAAGCCCTCTGGATCAATGGCAAGGCGTTGTGCTTCCGGGATCTGCGCGATCACCTTGAATCCGGTTTGAAGCGTATCCTGCGCCCCCGCAACCCGTGCAAAAACCATCAAGAGTACCAACAAACTTGCCAAAACTTCCTTCATTCGCGATGTAATGCACGGTGCCCAATGTCACGGCGAAGATGTTTGCCATCAAACTCTATGAGGTCCGCCGCCTGATAAGCATGGTCAATTGCCTCCGGGAGTGTAGCGTTGACTGCCGTTACCCCAAGTACACGTCCACCGGCCGTCAAGATATTCCCCTCGTCCGATTTTGTGCCTGCATGAAACACGAGTGTCCCCGGGACTTCACCAGCAGCTTTGAGACCGGTAATCACGCATCCTTTCTCATAAGACCCCGGATATCCCCCGCTGGCCAAGACCACGCATGCCGCAGCCGATGATTGTTTTTCCAGTCTCAGGTTACCGATCCTTCCTGTTGCAGCACGCAATAGGATTTCAGTCGGGTCGCCCCCCATGAGGGGCAATACCACCTGCGCCTCAGGGTCGCCAAATCTGCAGTTAAATTCAACGACCTTGGGACCTTGATCCGTAATCATCAATCCGGCATACAAACATCCTTTGTACAACCTCCCCTCTCGTGCCATTCCTTCAAGTACCGGCTCAATGATACGTGAGCAAGTGGTTTCAATCAGACTTTGCGTCATAACCGGAGCCGGAGCATATGCCCCCATTCCTCCAGTATTTGGTCCCTGGTCATGGTCAAATACTCGCTTATGATCCTGTGCAGAATCCAGAAGAAGATAATCATCTCCGTCTGTGAGAACGAACATACTCGCTTCCTCGCCTTCCATCCATTCCTCAATCACAATTTCCTTGCCGGCGTCTCCGAGGCTCCCCTGAATCATTAAATCATCCAGCGCACGCTCTGAATCCGCAATATCCTCGCACATGATCGCACCTTTACCTGCAGCAAGCCCAGAAGCTTTGATCACACACCTCCCCAGTGTTTGTGCATAACTCCTTGCATCATCAATCTGATCTGAATAAAAATGCCGCCACTGCGCTGTCGGAACAAGGTGGCGCTGCATGAACGCTTTGGCAAATGCCTTGCTGCTTTCAATCTCAGCTGCGGCAGCCGATGGACCAAAGCATGGTATTCCCACATTATCCAAGGCATCTGCAAGCCCCTCGGCAAGGGGCACTTCGGGCCCGATAATCACCAAATTGATGTTTTCCTCTCTGGCAAACGATACCAATCCCACAAGGTCTGTCGCCTGAACAGGGATATTCTTCCCAAACTGCTCTGTCCCGGGATTTCCCGGTGCAATAAATAAAGTGCCTGCACCGCGCACAGCCCACGCCAGCGCATGTTCACGCCCCCCACTTCCAACAATGAGAATTCGCATGGTAAAGCTATGGTTTAATCAGCGTCCTCCTTTAACTCGGCCAGAAGCAATAATGCCTGCATTGGTGTGATTTTATCTGGATCAATTTCCTTGAGTCGATCTCGAAGTGGATCTGGTTCCTGTCCATCAAAGAGGGTCATCTGAATGGATCCAATCTCAGGAGTGATCTCTCGGCTTACCGTTTCCTGCGACTCCAACTCCCGTAGAATTATTTTTGCCCGCTGTAACAGTGTTGAGGGCAAGCCCGCCATGCGAGCTACTTCAATTCCATACGAATGATCTGCCCCACCGCGAACCAGTTTGCGAAGAAAAACAATCTTTCCTCTATGCTCCTGTACGTGAATACGATGATTCTCAACTCGCTCAAGCTGCTCTTCCAGCGCATTCAGTTCATGGTAATGTGTCGCGAAGAGAGTTCGTGCTGCAATCAAATCATTCTGGTGCAAATATTCCACCAGAGCCCATGCAATGGAGAGTCCATCGAACGTGCTGGTGCCTCGACCTACTTCATCCAACAAGATCAGTGAGTTTCGGGTGGCGTTATTGAGAATATTGGCAGTCTCATTCATTTCTACCAGAAAAGTGCTCTCACCTGCAGCCAGATTATCCGATGCGCCAACCCGGGTAAAGATGCGATCAACCACACCGATTTGCGCTTCTTTCGCCGGCACAAAACTTCCCGTCTGTGCCATCAAAACAATCAAACCTACTTGACGCAAGACAACACTCTTCCCCGCCATATTGGGGCCTGTGATAATCAATATTTGGTTCTTGTCTGGATCTATATCCACCGAGTTGGGGACAAATGTTTCGGGGATGGATTGCTCCACAATAGGATGCCTCCCGTCAAAAATTCGAAGGCATCGGGAGTTATTCAACTCCGGCCGCACATATCTTTCACGAACCGCCACCTCCGCAAATGCCACCAGACAATCCAGCACAGCAATCGCTGTCCCCAGATCCTGAAGTTCCTGGGACTTTATGGATAAACTGGCTCGCAGGGAATGCAACAGCTCATTTTCGAGCACCGCGATCTTTTCTTTCGCACCGAGAACGCGCTCTTCGTACTCTTTCAACTCACTGGTGATATATCGCTCTGCATTGACCAGCGTTTGCTTACGAACATAGTCCGCAGGGACCTTATCTCGGTGGGCATTTGTAATCTCAAGGTAGTATCCGAATACTTTGTTATAACCTACTTTGAGGGAAGGGATGCCGGTTCGCTTGATTTCGCGCTTTTGTAATGTCTCAATGAACTTTTTCCCTGAACTGGATATTTCTTGAAGCTCATCCAGGTTTTGGTTATAACCCGATCGAAAGATCTGCTCCGAGGATTCATCCAGAGCCTGATGGATCATTGACTTGACCTCGCTGCATGGGTTCAGAACCTGGGCTAATTTCTCTAAAACCAAGCATTCTGACGCATTGAGTTGCAAAACTATATCTGGCACTTGGCGCAGGGCAAGCCCTAGACTTAGAAGCTCCCGTGGAATGGCACGCTGCGTACAGATTCTAGCAACGACCCGCTCAATATCACAGACATGCTTTAGGTGATCCTGCAAGCTACTTCGGATATCCGAATTTCCAACAAGCGTCTCCACCGCATCAAGCCGCCGATTGATCCGCTGAACATCACGCAGTGGCTGAAAAAGCCATCGCCGTAATGTCCGCGCTCCCATGGCCGTACAGGTGCGATCTAGAAGCTTGACCAAGGTCATCGCTTTGGAATCCCCATGAAGAGGTGTAAGCAGTTCAAGATTCCTGCGTGTTTGCGGATCAAGAAGCATTGCACCCTGATCCGTTTGCAGGCGAATCTTTTTGATGTGCCCCGGCTTCCCTTTTTGAGTTTCAATCAAATAGTGAAGGACCGCCCCCGCTGCAACAATTCCCTCTCGGAGTTCTGAAACGCCAAACCCCTTCAGGGAATGTGTACCAAAATGTTCGAGTAGTGTGAGATTGGCAAAGTCATAATCAAAGATCCAATCCTCACGCGGTGTGACGATATAGCCTTGGTTGCGCAGATCCTGAATGGGGTCCCGAGTTGATTTATCAATCAGGACCTCCGATGGTTCAATACTTTGTAAGAGATTGTTCAATCGAGAATGGCTGACCTCCGTAAGCACAAACTCGCCAGTTGAAACATCTGCATAGGATACCCCTGCCCGCCCCTTCCCATAATGCACTGCTACCAGATAGTTGGCCTGCTTCGGTGAAAGCGTTTGATCCCGAAGCGATACCCCAGGGGTGACGACTTCGGTTACCCCTCGTTTTACCAGAGTTTTCGTTGCCTTGGGATCTTCCAATTGCTCACAAATGGCAACTCTCAACCCGGCATCAACCAGTTTGGGAAGATGATTCTCAAGTGCATGATGAGGGAACCCTGCCAGTGCTACACTCTCGGCCGCACCGTGTCCCCGCTTGGTCAGCACAATTCCAAGTACATCACTCGCCTTCAGGGCATCCTCTTCAAATGTCTCGTAGAAATCGCCCATGCGAAACAACAACAATGTATCCGGATTCTCTTCTTTGATCCGGTAATACTGTTGCATCAGCGGCGTATTACCTTTGTTCTTCTGTGGCATAAACTACAGCAGATAAACCCAGATTATATCGGATATCCTCTCCATGAGCTAAGTGCATCTCTTAAAGAGCCAATATATGCCCCCTGCTCACTACACCATTGTACGATGGCCTCAAAATGTTCGCCCCATCCTGGATAATCTATTTCCTCTCCAATCACATTATGCCACAAGGCAACCCCTACTCCACCAAATTTCTGGCACATTTTTAGAAGTTCAATGCTTTGGTGGACTGCTTCTTCCACTTCATAATTCTGCCGGTTGAAAAGGGCCCCATCCATCAAGAGCAGGGGCATTTCCCAAAGGTCCATCACCTCATTCCTGGTACAATCAAATTTCAAGAATGGCATACAGGTACCATTCCTGAATCCTGCACACTCCGAAAATCCGAGCGATGAATCAATCAGGAAGCCAGCTTCAGTCTGCAGCCGCGGCGTGACCCTGGAGTCATAGCGCAGGAAATGCTGCCGAACACTCACAGGGGGCGTTCCGATTTGATTGATAAGCGTACGACGCTCGCTGCGCAAATAGCCGGGATGAGTATGTGCATGGTAACTCGGATGCAACCCAATTTCAAAATCATCCGACTGCAGATCCATCAGCATTTTTCGCAAAAATTTCTGATCCAGTCGATAATGCACATCATTGGGGCCGTGAGCAGCAGTTTTGAGGAAGATGGTTGCGTTCCCATATCTTCGAATCAAACGATGCATTCGATGCAATGCAGTTTGAAATGCATCTCCAGACGTGTAATAGCTTTGGATAAATTGAAATAACCTGCGCCACCGTTCCATGCCATTCACCTTTCGGCGATTCAGAAAAAAATGCTGCACCTTCTCCCTGAAGATCATCCCCAACCGCCAATGCTGAAGATAATCTACATCAATGGTTGGGCAAAATGCCCATTTTTTTTTCGCCCAAGTTTTTGACGATACCTGAATCCCTGCCGCGACAAGTTTTTCTCGAAGTACTTCACGATAACAATCCACAACAGGAATATGCGTCACATCCAGTATTGCCTGAAGTGATTCTTTGTGTGGGAAGCGGCCATGCGAATCCCTCGCGACAGTTGTACTCTCCTGCCAGCCGGAGAGCCAATAAAATGCCGATGCGACTAGATCATCCCCCGCCCTTGACGAGAAAAGGACTGGGAACTTGCATTCAGAATGGTCTTGCCATGTTATAGTAGCCACATTTAATGGGACAAAATCATCAAAGAAATCTTCTGCGTTGGGAGCCAACGGTAAAACAATGATCTGTGGATCAAGCCCAGAAGGCGCATCTCCATAGTAGATTCCCCGCCCACTCAGTTTGCTGCGGGGCTGAAATATCGGACCCAAACCAAGCGGGCCAAGTAACATGCGTATGCTATATTCAGCCTTAGGCCTATAATGATGACCCACTTCAAGGCACACGGGAATTGCTGAATTCATTGACGGTTATTTTTATTCATATCATCAGTTCCCGCATCAAATTAAGCAGTGTCTCCATTCTATAGGTGATTAGCTTGAACGCTTCAGCATTATAATGTCCCGTGACCTTACCGTACTTGCTGACCCTGTTCATGGATTCATTAAAATTCCTCAGAAAATAATCCAACCACTGTTAGAATCCCCCGAAGTGCAAAGACTTCGCCGGATTAAGCAGTTGGGAATGGGAGCTCTCGTTTTTCCCGCGGCGGAGCACAGCCGCTTTCCACATGCCCTGGGAGCAATGGGACTATTGTCTGGCGCATTGGACAGTTTTGAAGCGAAGGGAACCCCTATTAAAGAGGAGGAGCGACTGGCGGCGATGGCGGCGATCCTCTTACACGACATTGGTCACAGTCCCTTCTCTCATACGCTTGAGTCCAAACTGGTTCGCGATACGAAGCATGAGGAGATAAGCATGGCATTGGTTAAACGCCTCAAATCACAGATGGGAGGCCCGCTTGATATGGCAATAGAAATGCTTGAGGGTAGCCATGAAAAACCATTCTTCAATGCTTTGATTTCCAGTCAACTGGATATGGACCGTCTAGATTATCTGTGCAGAGATTCTCATTTTACCGGGGTTGCCGAAGGCAGAATCGGAGTTGGTCGGATTCTACGAACATTATGTGTCCATCCAACCGATGGTGGACCTGAATCCCGTCTTGCCATTGAGTCCAAAGGCGTGTATGCGGTTGAAAATGTACTCATTGCAAGAAGGTTAATGTACTGGCAGGTGTATGTTCACAAGACGGTCATTGCCGCAGATCATGTACTTCTGAGTGCCATTGATCGGGCTCGTGATCTGATTCAAGGTGGTAACAATAATGCCGTACGGGGAATATCTCCGACCCTCCGTTGGTTTCTTGAGGAGGATCCAGATAGGAGCCGATTTTTTGAGGATCAAGTTCTGACTCGCTTTCTAGATTTAGATGACTTCGAAGTCATTTACAGCTTAAAACAGTGGTGCACCAGTAGCGACCGGATCCTGGCGGACTTGTCTCGTCGCATCATTACCAGGGATTTATTCCGTTGCACCTTTCTTGAGGAAGAGCCAAATGGTCGTCTGCACCAAAACTGGAAGGACCGTATAACGCACACTCTCAGGAAAATGGGGATTACAGACCCGAATGCCCATAGGTATTATTTAAAAGTAGACCAATCCAGTCACGCCGCCTATAAACAGGATAAAAATGTCGTGCATGTCCTGAGTCCTCAGGGTCATCTGAGTAATCTGGGGCAGTACGCGGATGGAGCCGCAATTAATGCCCTCACCAGATTTGTTCAAAAGCCGTACGTCTGTTATCCGAAGGCCGTGGAACTAGGGTTATGATTCCAGAGCAGTACGACAGTACTGCACACATTTGCCCATCTCCTCCATCACACTGGATCCTTCTGGAATTGGGTATTCCAACTCAATCATGGCGGGAATTGAATATCCCTCATCTCTGATCAATTGTAGTACTTCGGCAATCGGAGTATCTCCTGTACCCCATGGGACATTGTCCTGCCCGTTCTCAGGACTCTTTCGATCTTTGAGATGTAAATGGGCAATTCGATCATGGTATTGCTGAATAACTGGAATCGGAGAAGTCCCCAATGCGGCAACATAATGACCGATATCTAAATTGAGCATATTGTTTGGCGAGTGCGCCAGATACTCATCAAAACTAAAGTCTTCGTTGGCCACCTGTAGATGATTATGCATGCTATTGAGTAAATCATGTTTGGATGCAAAGGGGGCCATTCGCTCGGATGAATTGGCGGAGATTTCGAATGAGATCCCACGAGCCCCAATTGCTTTTGCGGCACGGTATGCATAATCAATATCTTCGTCCGACCAGTTGGGGTTGCCCAACTTCAGGATATCAACATCAACGCCCGCATCCCGATACATTTTCCCTAACTCTGTAAATTTTTCGGTCGGAGCACTGCGACGCCATTTTTGGAGTTCCAATTGGGCTTCCCTCCGTGCATCCATATAGGCGGTCCTTTCCTCTGGGGTCATGGAGTCGGTACGGCGACGAGGGGCGCCTCCTGATGGGGCTCCTGCATATATCTCGGCGGGGGTTCCCATTAACTCTATCGTATTGAGTCCGAGCGTTTGCATATATCCAAGAATTTCTTCTGCACTACCAGGGATCTGGCGAAAGCTGTAGGATATTGCACCAATCTTTACAGCAGAGGGCGTTGCCAACAGCTGACGCGGAGCAATTGCGATTCCGGTAGCTGCCCCGGCAATTTTTAGGAAGTTGCGGCGGTTAAATATCGTATGCATGGCATGGCAGGATCTATTCCTAGAATGAAAGAGAAGTTACTGAATCCATTAGGAACTAGCAACAACGACAAACTCGTGAACTGATTATTATTGCTAATCCGACAAAGTTTACCTTGAACAATCAGTAATGGTTAACTACTGTTCAGTCCATTGTCGTGTTGAATCCTGGAAGGGGAGCTCCAATGTCCAACCACTGGCGTATCGCATCAGTACCTACCTGTCGAACTAACAACTTTTCGTCGCGAATTTCGTAGTTTGCCCCCTTTGAAGCTTTCACAGCGAGAAACCGATCAATTATCATAATTTGCGGGGTTGCTGGCTCTCCGTATGAGCCTTCCCAGACATATTTTATTATCGCCTCATTCGCCCAGCTCCGCCCTGTTATAATCTCGTCAAATTTTCCGAATTTCGAAAGATGTTCTAGACCATTTTCTGTCTTCCAATCTTTAGCTATTCCTATCGAAACAAATTCTCGATCATTAACTGAAGCTGTATTCTGAACCAAACTTTTTAGTTGGTCTATCCTCTGAGGTAATTCCTTATGATTGGAATAACCACACCCCGACGATCCAATATATATAAAGACTAACTCTGCACCTCCAGGAGCTGCATAGTTGGGTTGATAATTGAAATTCGACTTATTGTCCCAGTTGATGGACACACTTGGCATCTCAAAAAGACCCAAATACGTCGCACAGAAACCTGCGATGAATACGGTAAAAAGGAATGCCCCAATGTATATGAACGTATAACGACCTCCTCTTGTTAGCATGACCAACTTGTTCAGTTTGGAGCGTGTGCGCTAAAGTATAGTATCAGGAAAAAACTGTTTCCGTGAGCTTCATCAAATCAGCGAAGAGTGAAACAAATTTTTGAGATATTATTGAAATTACTCATCAACAGTACTGTAGCTGCGAACTGAAATTTGAGGGTATGGTGAGGTATATATAGTGTAAAAATGATCTTCTGAGACAGCCTTAATTATCGGTAACGAATCACCTATATAAACTGCCTCTCCACTCCGGGATAGCATGATATAAGATCGAAGCATAGCATATCTCTCTCCTTCCCCTTCCTCAGGGTCAACACTCTCAGGTGTAAAAGAGGCTATCTGAACAATCACATATTTTTCAGGTAACGGGACAATTCCCACCACCTGATCGTGCTTGCTGGAAAGCAAACCCATAGATACTTCAGATTGTCCTGAGTCTCCCAGTTTATTTTCTACTACCCTCAGTGTCTCAAAATTCGAGATTTTTGCTACCCATCGAATGTCCCCCTCAAGTGAATAGCCATAGATCGTTGGAAGCAATCGGGGAGAATATATGATCCGTCCAGGGTGACGCGAACATGCAATGTTCCCTCTACCGAAGACGTGTTGTACCATGGCGGATGGGGATTTGTATATGGTACCAAAAGCGCCCAAGCTATCTCCTTCCAATGCGTAAGAAAAGATTGCATTAGAAGATTTCCCAGAAGAAGTACCGTGAACATAGAGAATACCATCCTGCTTGCATAGCCCAACTGGACTGACAGATAGGGTCACGGCCTTTTCCAATTTATGTGTATTACCCACCCGCTTGAAAATTGTCTTCCGATAACTTTTATCAACTACATAAACTCGTCCAATAGAGTCAACCTCCATGCCCCTAGGCATGAAAAATTCGCCGGGACCTCTGCCAGGACTCCCCACTGAATAGAGAAACAAACCTTCCGAATTAAATACTCTTACTTCACTGTATTGCGCATCCAGTATATACATATTGCCACTAGAATCCAACTTGATATCGGAAATCTGGCCAAACATCTCGTATGGTTTCCCATTCAACGCTCCAAGTGTCAGGATCTTTGTTGACGATAATAGATTCTGAGCTAATTCTCTAGCATCTTGGAGATCTTTGGAACCATAGTCGTGTGAATCAAGATCATGACTGTCGTCAATACCTGGAATCAGACTTGGGACTGGATGAACGATTTCCCGAGATTCCTCGGAAACTCTGCATGAACTCAGAAGGATCAGTAATGCACCAAACAACAATGACACTGAGCGATAAATTTTTCTCCTAAAAACCATTGCTGTTGGGGAGTAAGCATAACCCGGAATATCTTCAAACGAACCAAGAAATGATCTACGGATAGCGCCGTCTCAAAGACAGTCACTATTCTATTTCCCCACAAGTTGAAGCATTACAGACATCATTTCCTCTACTCATTCGACAAGTAAAATTATCCTCATAAACACAGACTCCAAAGAGCGGACTCTCATAATCCATTTCACAGATATTGTTCTCGCAGGGGTGCCTCGCAGCATCAGCTTCGCTGAAAATCGCATTATTCATAAGAGAGCCAAACAAGAAGATCGCAATTGCGGCAAATAATGTTAGTGCTATTGTTGATACACAGTGTTTCATGGTCATACGGCTAATGTGTGTTATTTGGTAAGTGTTGACGAAAGGCGTCGTAAACTTGGAGGAGTCGAAAGTTCCAATCAGGGAAAGTCGCTCCTTAATGAGACGGAACGGCGAACTGTAAAGCCGCAATGAAGGTGCATGTTCCATAATTTTGGGAATGTCAAGTAGCCGGAGGAATTTCACTCTCTGACCCTCACGGAACGCTGCGTGATCCTCTCAACTCACGCAACTCTTACCATGCAGCCGTTTGGAATTGAACAAAGGTAAACCGTAAAGAAACTCCCAATGTACGAATATACCAGAATTTTGACGAGCAATCTTCATTAACCAGCGCCACGACCGTCTCCAATGTCCCCGGAAGCACTTATACTTCGGCATCATCCATCGAATGATGTGCTGATTGATACTTCTCTCAGAACCCTTTCCAACTCTGATGTGAAAAATACCGCTCCATCCATTTATCAAACGCGTAGTGCAGAAACAGATTGATCAGCGCTCTATGTACAAGAGTACCCATTTCTGATCCGTGTGACGCCGTACCGCTTTCACCAATAGTTCAGGTCTATCGTGTCAAAGTATGACTCGATACCCGTGTCCAATACCCCATGCTCGCTGCCAGCATCACGTTCACGTCTGCCACAGCGCATAATTTTCCAGACAACGTCCGGCTCTTTCGAAAACCCAAAGCGCCCTACAAAACCGTTAAACTATCCAGTTCCTCCATGGTATTACGCCGTGCTTCCCTGTTGGTGTTGCTAGGAGGTTTTCAAGGCAACAATGGGTTCGCTCAGCGTTTTAGAGATAAACATTATGAAAATAATTATAGAAAACTTGGGCGTTCTGAAAAAGGCGGCGTTTGAGCTCGGCGACCTAACCTTGATTTGCGGATACAACAACACGGGCAAAACATATGCGACGTATGCCCTGTTTGGTTTTCTGCAACGCAGGCGGAGATTCATGAAAGCCGAAATTTCCGATCAGAAAATAAGGGAGCTCGTTAATGACGGCGCAACGCAGATTAGTATTGCAAGACACGCCAAAAATGCGAAAAATATTCTTTCAAAAGGCTGCCGAAGATACACTCAGGAACTTCCCAGAATCTTCGCGACCAAGCCAAGATACTTCGAGAAAACTCAGTTTCAGGTGGAATTAGACCTAGATTTGGAATCGATTCTGTCTCCTGCTTTCGAACAAAAAATACGGTCTAGAAAAAGCGAACTTCTCTCATTGAGCAAGCTTGGGGGAAACAAGAACCTCGCAGTTTCCCTGTCGGCGGACACCGAAAAAATCGAATTGCCCACAACGATAATCAAGGAGATAATCTCGGATAGCATTAACGAGATAATCTTCGGTCAACATTTCCCCAATCCCTTTATTGCTAGCGCGGAGCGTACCGGTGTTGCAATCTTTAGCAAGGAGCTTGATTTTGCCAGAAATCGGCTGCTGGAGGAAATGGCTCAAGCGGACAAGGATATTGATCCAATGGAATTGCTTTTCAAATCCTACAATGATTACGCTTGGCCGGTGAAGGCGAACGTGGAGTTCACCCGCAGACTTGCAGATATTACCAAGGAAGACAGTTTCATTGTCAAAGAATACCCTCAGATTCTGGATGAATTCACTGATATCATTGGCGGTGAATATATCTCAGGGAGCAACAGTTCAATTTATTTCAAACCTTCGGGCAGACGTCTCAGGCTGACTATGGGAGAAAGTTCCGGTGCCGTGCGCTCCATGTTGGATATTGGTTCTTATTTGCGTCATATGGCAAAACCAGGCGACTTGCTGATGGTGGATGAACCGGAATTAAGCCTGCATCCTGAAAATCAGCGCCGAGTCGCCCGGCTTTTCGCCCGGCTGATAAATCTTGGGATTCGTGTTTTTGTAACCACTCACAGCGACTATATCATCAAGGAACTGAATACATTGATCATGCTCAATCAGGATAAGCCCTATCTAAAGAGAATTGCCGAGAGGGAGGGCTACCGGAGCGAAGAATTTGTTGACGCCGAGAGAGTAAAAATTTATATGGCAGAAAAGGCTTTGATAAAAACAAGGAGCAGCAATAAAAGGAGAAGTCGACATCAGACACTCACGGAAGCCAAAGTAAGCCATGAGCAGGGAATTGATGCCCGCAGCTTTGACGAGACAATAAACAAGATGAACGAGATTCAGGAAGCCATTGTATGGGGAGATGGGCAATGAATCCAGACCTTGATACCTTGAAGAAACTGATCAAAGACGAAGCAGTGGTGACTGTCAAGAAGGATCGGAATGGCAAAAATTTTCTCGAACTAAAGGAACATGGAGGAGAATCGTCCGGGTACAAAATAAAAATACTTAACACGCCGGAAGACACAATCGCAATCAAATCTGACATGTTTCCCCCTCCGAAAAGGATTTTTAGAAACACCAAAGGCGAATGCAAGAGAGCAGATTTTGTCATTATCGCCAAGGACGGGAGGAAGAATTGGATAATTTACGTCGAATTGAAACGCAGCAACAATGGTTTGGAGAAAGAGATAATGCAACAGCTTCAGGGATCCAGATGTTTTATTGATTACTGCCGCACGGTTGGTCGAACGTTTTGGGAAAAACCTAGCTTTCTTGAAGAGAACGATTATCAACAGCGATATGTTAGTGTGAAAAATATTAGTGTAACCAAAAGACCATCAAGAATCACAAACCCGCCTTTGCATGACTGCCCTGAAAACATGCTTAAAATCAGTGCGCCACCCAAGAATCGTATTTGGTTCAAGCAGTTGTTAAGTTCGGCGAATTAGATGATGTGCCGACTATGAAGCCAGATCCTCCTATTTCTGCATGATCAGTCACCCGCCGGCTCAGCGCTCTTGAGATAGTACAATGCAGGCAATTCGCGAAGCTCCTGAGCAATATCCAGACCATATCCCACAATGAATTCTCCACTGGAAATAAATCCTACATGATCCACCTCAATCGGACTCCCTTTCACTTTCACCATGGAAACGATGGTGACAGACTTTGGCCTATGCTTCGAAAGCTGCTGGCGCACATGTGTCAGCGTTCGACCTGAGTCGACAACGTCTTCGACCAAAATCACATGTTGATCGCGAAGTGGCACCATTGGTGGCATGATCTCTTGGATGGACTGGCTGCTTGTTGTTCGGTCACCGTAGGAACTCAAGCGCCAGAAGTCAACGACACAGGGAAGTTTTATGGCGCGCACTAAGTCTGCTGTAAAGATGAACGCCCCCTGCATTAAGCCGATCACAACCGGACGATGCCCCTGGTGCGTACGGGTCAGTGTTTGTCCGATTTCCCGAACACGCGCTGCAATCGCATCTGCATCCTTGAACAGCTTCAGATGCCGGCCATGAATGATTTCAGTTTCGTTCGAAATAGAGTCTGGCATATTTATGGGTTTGATCCATGACCCGAAATGTGTGCGAGAGGCGATATCCAACAATCCATACAATTTCGCCCTTACTACACACCACGATTACGTCTTTTCGCCTAGAGGCTGGAACACCTATATCCGTTAACAGGTCGCTAACCTTCTTTGTACCCTCCATTCCCAAGGGGCGGATTCGATCCCCCGGCCTCCAGTTACGAACCGTCAAAGGTATGGTTAAGCGATCTGCGTCAAGCCAGGCTTCATCCAGACCAGGGAGATTTTCCGGCTTGGTGAGGGATAGATCAAGCTTGAGTTGCCCTCCAGGAATAGCTACCGGACTGGAATCCCCAAACAGCTTTGATTTTTCCATCGGCTCGTGGCCAACGGAGTCTGAAAATGTGAGATAGTTTTGATCCCGCCAGATCGCTCCCCCACCTACCTCAACCCGCTTCCCGGACTGCATGTGAATCAGGGCCATGATCCTCTGCGCCGTTGCTTCATCGGCCGGAGCCTGTGGGATCCAGTGGCGCAGTCCCTCAATCACCAAACGCTGTGCCAATACATTGGGGATTTGCTCCAGATAGGTAATCTCCAGCGACTGTCCCTTGGAAGCAGCATCAAAGTTCTCCGTAATTACTGGAGCAATGAATTGGTCAACCCACTGCCCGACGAGGCTGGCACTGCGAGCAAATGCATCGGCATTCAAATGCGGCATCACTCTGATGCGCAATCTAGATCGCAGATACTTTTCATCCTGGTTACTCACATCTTCGCGCCACTCAAGATGCCGGGCATCGGCATAGGAACGAATGGAGTCTCTCGTTTCAGTAAGTAGTGGTCGAATCAGATTACATGATGCCTCCAAACATCGTACTGGACGCATTCCCACAATCCCCTCCAGGCCTGTGCCACGATTGAGATTGATGAGTAAAGACTCTGCCTGATCGTCACAATGATGCCCTACCGCAACACTTGTGATCTGCTGCTCAGAAGCTGTTTTTACAAACAGAGAATACCGAATCTCGCGGGCGGCCATTTGCACTGAGCACTTGGTGCCGGTAGCATGAGGATGTGCAGGAGCTTGATGGACATGGAGTTTCAGGCCTTGCTGAGCGCATAAGTCACGTACAAATTTTTCATCCTCATCTGAGTCAGAGCCACGTAACTGAAAATTTATGTGAACGATTTCACACCCGAATCCCAAACCATTCAATACATCCAGAAGCACAACCGAATCAACCCCCCCACTGACTCCTATCAGGATACGCTGGCCGGTCGTCACCTGACCGGTATGCTCCATATAAGCTGCGACCCGGTCACGGAATGATTTCATCAAGCTGCCCATGATCTGTCATTCGCTGATCAAACCGTCTCTTCAATTCTTCAAGTGTAACTCGAACGAGCGTTGGCTTTCCTCCAGGAGTACGGTAGGGTTCCTTACATTCAAAAAGGCGGTCAATTAGCGTTCTCATCTCTTCATCACTCAGCTTTACACCTGGCTGAATCGCACCGCGTGTGGCAAGGCTGCGAGCCATTTTTTCCTCTGTCGGAAGGGGAGCTAACTCCGTCTCCGAACTCTCTTTATATCCATCAAGGATCGACTGAAGAAGCTCTTTTTCTGCTCCAACTCGTATGTGTGAGGGCACTCCACGGACAGTCACTGTACGGTTCTCAGAGATTGAATAATCAAACCCAAGCGCTTTTGCAAGTGGATCCAGCTCACGTAAGAGTTGGCAGTCCTGTTCCGTCAAACAGATCAAGTGATGAAACAGGAGTTGTTGCGATAAACCTGCCCCCGAGCGTAGATCTTCCAGGGCATTCTCAAAGAGGATCCGCTGATGGGCAGCATATTGATCCACCACCAGAATCCCATTACTGAGTTGCGTGAGAATGTAAGAGTCTTGTAGCTGCCATAAAAATCCAGACGGCTTTGGATCCGCTCCGCTGGGCAACCGGCTCGGCTCCACTTCATAGACAATTGAAGTCTGGTGACCATGCAGAGGTGACAACTCATCCGCACGGGCTGGCGGATTCCAAGAGCTGGGTGAATCTGATCGTTCCTGCTGAAAACTCAACGAGGAAACCGTACCTGGATGCTGAGGAATCAATTCAGCGACCCCTAAAGCTCTCCTGCAGATCGCCTGTACAAAATTATAGACTCCCCGATCATCATCAAATCGAACCTCAATCTTTGAAGGATGCACATTCACATCAACATTCCGGGGATCAACACTTAAGAATAGCGCATACGCAGGTTTTTGCCCCTCTGGAAGAATCGCATCATACGCTGATCTGATTGCGTGATTTAAGCTGGGACTTTTGATCGGCCTCCCATTCACAAATAGATATTGATTTTTTCGGGATTTTCGCGCGTGCTCAGGATGTGCCAGAAATCCCGATGCCGAGATATAATTGGTTCCTTCATCAACCTGTATAACGTGTCGGGCTACGTTCGATCCGAGAATCGCACGGAGGCGTTCCCGGAGTGCATCCAGGAAATTTTCGGCACGTGAGCCGGTCAGCCGGTACACCTCTTGTTTTTCATGCTCCAATCTGAATGCAGTCCATGGGTTTGCCAGTGCACAGGTGACAAAGACTTCCGATATATGCCGGAATTCTGTAGTTGGTGCTTTCAGAAAACTCCGCCGCGCCGGGACATTGAAGAAGAGATTACGAATATCAATCGTCGTCCCCACGGCTGTGGCACACGGAGAGGTTTCCACGATTTCTCCCCCTTCAATGCGTATGTGAGTTCCCTGTGTATCTTCCTGCCTCTTTGTCTTCAATGATACCTGGGCAATCGCAGCGATTGATGCTAAAGCTTCACCTCGAAAACCCAGCGTGCGAATATTTTCTAAATCCGCAGCCTGTGTAATCTTACTGGTTGCATGGCGCTCAAAGCACCGAGCAGCATCCTGTGAACTCATCCCGGTCCCATTGTCTCTGACTTGGATCAGATTACTCCCGGATGCTTTGATCAAGACAGAAATGTCTGTTGCACTGGCATCAACTGCATTCTCAAGCAATTCCTTAGCCGCCGATGCAGGACGCTGAACAACCTCACCAGCCGCAATCTTATTGGCCAGCTCAATAGGCATTCGCCTGATTTGCCCCACTTGCTCCATGAATACTGGTTTAACGTCCAAGTGCGTTGTAGATATAGAAGGCAGTGAGCAATAGTGCCGCGAGATAAAGAAGAGCAAGCGGACTGCGTCGACGACGAACGCGGCTCTGAATTCTCATGCGCCGCTTCAAACTATCGTCCTTTCTAGGATCATAATAACGGGGCGTGTAATCAAACTTTCTTGGCTGCGCTTTCCGCCCAAATAAAAAACCCATATTAAAACTGACTAGCGATAAAAACAATGTACATATAAGCTAAGGGTGCCGCTACGATGATCCCATCAAAGCGATCCAGGATCCCTCCATGGCCCGGTAAGATAACGCCGGAATCTTTCACTCCCGCTACCCGCTTAAACCGGCTTTCGGCCAAGTCCCCCACCGCACCGGAGAGGGTACAAACCATCCCGAGGATGATTAAATGAACGATGCTCAATGGCATTTCAACGGTTACATTCAGAATAAACACCGCCAGAATCGCCCCTCCAATTCCACCAAGGAATCCTTCCCAAGTTTTGCCAGGAGAAATCGTCGGCGCTAATGGGCGTTTACCAAAAAAAGATCCTGCAAAGAATGCAAGAATATCACTCGCCCACACAAGCACCAACACCGTAACGGTAAGCACTAACGCTTCCTGTTCAGTATATCCCGGAATTGTACGCAGATCGGTTAAAAAAGCTAACAAAGCCGTCGGATAGACTGCGCCGGAGAGTGTTGCTCCCAGGCGCATCAATGGTTGCTGAGTTTGAGTGAAGGTGCACCACAGAACCAAGCCGACAACAGGGACCGCACTAAGCAGGAAAATATTCGGGACTAAAGCTCGGAGTGACAAACCCGCACCTAATAATAACCCTGTAATGATCCACGCCTGGACCCCACACCGCTGATAAAGTTGATATAATTCAACCTGCCCCACAAGCGCAATCACCAACACGGCGAGACCAAAATACCACGGCCCAAGCCATGCAGAGCCAACCAACAAGAAAGCCCCTATCGAACCAGTAAATAAACGAGTCAATATCTGTGACATTCGTTCCCTCCCCGCCTACTTATTCTTCAGTGCTTCCTGGGTCAATTCTTCATCAGTAAGCGATTGTTTGGAAAGGATTTCCAACGCTAATTCTTCCATGGGCTTTGGCACCAACACTTTTATCTTCGCCAAATAGCCAAGGGTTAGATTAAACGCATGATCCCGCTGGTTCAATATGACCGATGGGATGCCTGCATCTTCCAGACGCGCATGCACTAAAGCGGCTTCGTAGTCCGTGCCACTGCGAAAGACTTCTATCCAGTCAGCTATATCTTTGCCCATGACTTCGATGAATAAATCTGATGCAGATCAAAAAAGCAAGTCCACCACCCACGATCAATGGCCACGGAATGCTCTCTGGATCAGAAATGGATGTTGATCCCCATTCGGATACAACCAATGACAACCCATTGTTCAAAAAATGCAAAACCACCGGAATCAACAAGCTCCCTGTACGCCAGGTAACATATGCGAGGTAACAGCCCAATAGGGCAAGTGGCAGCGCCTGCGTAAGTCTCAAATGAAACAAGCCAAAAAGGAGCCCGGTGAATAGTATTCCTCCGACGATTCCCATCCCCCGCTCCGCACGCCTTTGGACAAACCCTCGGAAAAACACTTCTTCAAAAACTGCAGGAGTTGCCGCAACAAAGAGCAGATTCAGATAGAAGTTTCCACCTCCGGAAGAAAGCCATTCCACGATTTCCATTTGCTGATCTTCCAACGTCTGCAGAAATTCAGGTAATGGAAGCTGCTCGTTGAAGATCCCAAGACCCAAGACAATCGGGAGCAGGCAGAAAAAACCCACGACACTCAACAATAACTCTTTCACCGTACACTGGGAAAGGCGTAAATAACTTCTCGGCTGAGAAGAATCCAGCCAACTTGCAAGAAGTGCAATCCCGCCAAGTCCCAGTGCCAATCCAATTGCATTCGCCCCCAGTAGAGCACCTCCATATTCAGCAAGTATAGCCTGTTGATTCGCAACCAGGTCCTGGAGTTCAACCCCCTCCAATGCAAGAAGAAGGACGGAAGCGAGGTTTCCGATGAACAGATATGCAATCAGTCCAACGAACACCCATAGTGCCAGGACTGCAAACGTAGGCCACTTACCTGATACACCATCAAAGAGAGTCAAGCCACTTGGAGCATCTATCTGGCCTAATTCTGCATCCACAGGACGTTTGTCCACAGGGGGGGTATTCGATTCATCGAAAAAATCGTTAGCCATTGAAACGTTTCGGGCTAATTGTACATTAGAGAGGTATGCGCCCGTAGCTCAGCTGGATAGAGCGTCTGCCTCCGGAGCAGAAGGTCAGAGGTTCGAATCCTCTCGGGCGTACCCTCCCGGTCTAAATTTATGCCTCAATTTGTCCTTCCGAGGACGCAACCAAGGTTGCCACCGTCGCATCTCCTGTCACGTTACATACGGTTCGACACATATCAAGTATTCGGTCAACTCCCAAAATCAAAGCAATCCCCGCCGCAGGAACCCCGACCGATTGCAATATGATGATCAGCATAATAATCCCAGCACTTGGCACTGCTGCGGTCCCAATTGAGGCAAGCACGGCCAGTAGAATAATTTCAATCTGATCCATAAACCCTAATGCAATTCCCAGTGTTTGGGCGATAAACACAGCGGCAACCGCCTGATAAAGAGCCGTTCCATCCATATTGATTGTAGCTCCAAGGGGGAGTACAAATGAAGACACCTCCTCACTGACCCCCAGATTATGCTCAACGCGATCCATGGTCACCGGGAGGGTTGCTCCACTTGAGGAGGTGCTGAACGCAACGAGTTGCGCGGGTGCAATCCCCATGATGAACTTCTTGAGCCCCAATGGGGTGAAGAACTTGATCAGGGATCCATAGGTGATCACCACATGCAGAACAAGACCGGCCAACACGACTAGCATGTAATAACCGAGCGCCCCCAGGAGGCTCCACAGCTCACCTAGGTTATCGCCTGAAATCAAGCTGACAGTATCTGCAAGAAGAGCAAACACACCAAGCGGTGCAATCCACATGATGATTTCCACAAGCTTAATGACGGCTGCGGTCAGACTTTCAAAGAAACCCAGTAGCGGCTGCGCCGTCTCCTTTGGAATCAGGAGTAATGCAATCCCAAACAACACGGAAATCAAAACTATTTGCAGCATATTGCGGTTATTCGAAGCCGCTGCTGCCATATTTCGGGGCACCATGTCCACAAACGCTTGAAGCGGGCCACGATCCTCAGCTGAAGCAGCGCTCTCCTGACGTTCTTCCGCCATATCGCTCCACTCAGCTTGCAATTCGGTACGTACATCTTCGGGAACACTATCACCGGGGCGAATAATGTTGACGAGAATTAAGCCAATAATCAGTGCAAAAACGGTCGTGCCAATGTAGATCGCAATCGTCTTGCCACCGATACGCGCAAGCTTACGCGTATCAGAAAGTGAGGAGATCCCGGTGATGATGGATCCCAAAACAAGCGGCACCGCAATCATAAACAGCGCATTCAAAAATATATCCCCGAATGGACTGATCCAATTTTGCGTGAATTCCCCCCAACCCATCGCAGCGGAAAGAATCCCATACCCCAATCCCAATACAAGACCAAGGATAATCCAGATGTGCAATTGTTTTTGCCAATTCATAATGTCAGATAAAATGCTGCGTTTAGCCTAATATAACGATGCAGGATCAACCTATCCCAGTCCATAATATTTGGGGCTTTTCCTTTTTAAGTGGGTCCAAGCCAGAACCGAAATGAACAACGATGGGATCGAATAGATTCAGAATTGATGTAGGTTTGCATGGGTTGCTCTTGGTTGGTTGATTACTGATTCCACGTTAAGCAGTTCAACCAGCCGGAGCAGTCCTACTATAAGATCTGACTTTGGAGCGTCCACGCGAACCTCGCTGTCTGCAAGAGTGGAATCTTTGCTGCACAAATTTTCCCTCTGAAAATGTTATATCTGAATTAAAGGTTGACATTGTATGAAAAAATGCTTTTATTGGAGTTCGTACCTTCTCTGATCTAAAATGGTACGGATAATGGCAAAGTAGCGGTAAGTTTTTCCTTCTATGATAAGGGTGGCGGTCTTATGGCCTGCGCTAAGCATGCCGTGATCCTCACTGCTTTTGGGATATCGTTTTTGCCTGCTGTCGCCCTTGGGCAGGAGCAAACGCCGAAAATCCAAATCCATACCGGCGTGGACCCTCAGGCGTTGTTCAATTCGAGCTTAGAGGCTTTGGGGGAAAGTGAGCAGGAAGTTGTAGGCTACCACGTTATGCTTTCTGATGAGCAGAGCGAAGCCAACCCTTTGTTTGAAGCGACTGGTATGAACGGAGGAGAACTGCTCCGAAGAAGATCCCCCCTTGCTTTTCTCCAGGATTCAAGTACTGGTGCCTCAGACCTGTCTGCAGATGCAGGTGGATTTGTCGGAGGCAGATTGAGAGCTTTACAACAGACGCTCGAGGGTGCCCATAAGTCTTTGACGGTATTGGAAGGGAATTCAAAAAAAATTAGGATCAACCTTGATCGGAAGCCTTCAGGTGAGGTGACAGGTACCATTACGGGGCATGAAAATACGGACCTAGACGTGAACCCAACACAACTGACGTTTACTCCATCGAACTGGAATGTGAAGCAGGAGGTTACTGTAGATGTGAAACAGGATAGCGATGATGCGAATGAAGCGGTAAAGTTGACGTTTACGCTTTCGGGGAATTCCACAAATTCAACGAACCAGGAGATATATATCTCGATCCTGGACGACGAACGACCATGGGAGCTTGTGCCTCAGACGGTTCTAGAGGGGAGTTTGAAAATGCTCCGCGTTCCACTTCTGATGGCATTAGCACCGCCTTCAGGGGAGGTGACGTTCACGATTACCGGCCATGAAAATACAAATCTGACTCTGAACAAAACAACACTGATCTTTCCTGTGGTTTCCGGGCCGCAATTTAAAAGCCTGATTTTAGGCTCAACGCCGAATACTGATCAGGTGGATGAACATGTAATGCTGACATTCACCGCCTCAGGAGGAGGCTATACTGGCTTGAAATATACAGTGGATGTGACGATCATAGATCGGCCCCCATGGGAGATCTTAATTCCAGAAGGAGGTACTGCAAGGTATAGTCCTTCTCTAGGTGGGCAATCCCCTCCGAGCGTTGACCCGATCGCGATCTACACGGGCCATGAAAACACGGACTTAACGGTGAATCCAAAACAATTTACCTTCAAGGTAGACACAATGCTTCCTTGCAATGTTAGTGGAGTAGCATCCTTTTGTTCGGACAGTGTACCAGCAACATTGACGGCAAGTGAAGATTCAGATGATGTGGATGATCAAGTTCTTTTGCTTTTGACCCTCACTGGGCCGCCATTGCTGGAGGGCCTTTATATGGGTGCAAGCCGTCTGATTTATGTGAGGATTGAGGATAATGATGATCCAGGCTTGATTGTGAAGCCGTCAAGTTTACAGATTAGCGAGGGGGGAAGCGGGCAATTCACAGTTAAGCTCTCGGAGGCTCCTCTGGGAGATTTGGGATCAAATGATGTCACGGTCACAATACCCTACCGTACAGAAAATTTGACGGTCGACAAAACCCGTCTAACATTCACCACATCAAACTGGAACACGGAGCAGATAGTGACGCTGACAGCGGGGCACGATAGTGATTTTGAGGATCATACGGGAATATTATGGATGACAGCAAGCGGGGGTGGCTATGATCATGAGCGGGGAAGTGTTGCCTGGGAGATCATTGATGATGATACCCCCGGTCTTCGGATCTGGGGTACTGTGAACGTTCCCGAAGGGAGAACTGATCAGATCTCGGTTGATCTTACGGCACGGCCTCCCAGTAATGTAAAGGTGGAGATTACTGGATATGCGGGTACAGATCTGGATACACTGGTATCAACCCCAAGGAAGCTAACCTTCACTCCTTCAAACTGGGATCAAAGGCAGACAGTGACGTTTGGGGCAAAACATGATGCAGATCATGTGAATGATACGGAAATACTCACGCTCACAGCAACGGGTGGTTTCACGGATACGAAAATCGTGACTGGGTCCATCCGTGACGACGATGTGCCCACTCTTGTGGTCACCTCGACATCGGTGGAAGTGAATGAAGGGGCCTCAGAAACCTTCAAGGTTAGACTTAATGGACGGCCTCACAACAATGCAGAGGTGAGCATCTCTGGATATGCGGACACAGATTTGGATACCACAGTATCTGCCCCAAGGAAACTGACCTTCATGCCTTCAGACTGGAATCAGACACAAACCGTGACACTTGGGGCTAAACACGATACGGATTTTGTGAATGATGCAGCAATGCTTACGCTCAAATTACGTACACGAACATTGATAGGGAGCTTTGTGGACTCGGAAACCGTCAATGTGACCATCAAAGATGACGATTCGCCCGGTCTTGTGGTCACCCCGACATTGGTAGAAGTAGACGAAGGAGAGTCCGCAACCTTCACGGTTAAACTTAACGTACTGCCTGCTAACGATGTAACGGTGGCTATTTCCGTGGATCAGGGCATAGATGGAAAACTGGATCTGGATCCGATCGCATCAACGACGCTGACGTTCAATTCTTCAGACTGGAACGAGGAGCAAACGGTCACATTGACGGCACAACACGATGCGGATTTTGTGAATAATGAAGAAATACTTACGCTCACCGCAACAGGTGATCTCTCCGATACGAAAACCGTCAATGTGATCATTATTGACGACGATTCGCCCGGTCTTGTGGTCACCCCGACATTGATAGAAGTAGACGAAGGAGAGTCCGCAACCTTCACGGTTGAACTTGAGGGAGCGCCTTCCAGTGATGTGGAGGTGGACATCTTCGGGTATGCGGATACAGATTTGGATACCACGGCATCTGCCCCAAGGAAGTTAACCTTCACCACCTCAGATTGGGACCAGGCGCAAACGGTAACGCTCCGGGCAAAACACGATGCGGATTTCGTGGATGATGCGGCAATACTTACGCTCACCGCAACAAACACAGATACGAAAACCGTCAATGTGGACATCCTTGACGACGATGAGGCGGGAATGGTTGTAGACCCGCAGTCTGTGATCGTTGCAGAGGGGAAAACAGAGAGATTCAAAGTCAAACTTGGGACGCAGCCCTCGGGCAACGTAACGGTCACCATCCCTACTCCTGTGGGAGACCTGACTCCTGTCCCATCAATGCTGCGGTTTACCGCCGACAATTGGAACATCTTTAAGACAGTAACTTTAATGGCGGCGGATGATGAGGATTTTACAAACGATACGCTGACGCTGACATTAACGGCAAAGAGCGGAGGCTACGACGATGTGAAAGCAACGATTACCGTGACGATCACTGATGACGATCATGCCCCGAGCACTTCTGTAATGGTAAGTTTATCTGCAAGCCCCAATCCAGTAGAGGAGGGAAGTTCGGTCACGATCACGGCAACGTTGTCGAAAACAGTGCCAGATGCGGTGACGATTGAGTTGACGGATACGCCCGGCGAGCCGCCGACGGAACCGGGTGATTATAATCCCCTTGAGCGCATCACGATCCCCGGGGGAGCACTGGCCGGATCGGGAACCATTGTCATCCGGGATGATGATGTTTCCGAGGGAGAGGAGCGGTTCACGGTCGCCATTGATGCATTGCCGTCGGGGGTAGAGCGAGGCAACCCTTCCTCGGTAGAGATTGCAATTCAAGACAATGATCCGACGCCTCCGGTGGAAGTGACACTGTCCGCATCTCCAAATCCAGTGAACGAAGGCAAGTCGGTGACGATCACGGCAACGCTGACGGGCATGCTGGAAACCGATGTAGTGGTTCCATTGGTGTATAATAATGAGACGAATCATCCACCGGAGTCTGGCGATTACACGCAGGTTTCGGGGATAGTGATTTTCCGTGGTAAGGCGCAGGGATCGGGACAGATTCAGACATTCATGGATGCAGACATGGACGATGAGACCTTTAGCGTCGCATTGGGGGATCTGCCCTCGGCGCTACTGGTGCCTGGCAGAGAGCCTTCCCAGACCCTGACAATTCAGGATATTACGTCGTCGGCAGCGGTGACGGTGGATCTGTCGGCATCTCCAAATTCCGTGGATGAGGGGGGCTATGTTACGGTGACGGCAACGTTGTCAGAGGCACTTGATACGAATGTGGAGATTCCATTGACACTGACGGATGGCACCGCGGATGATGAGGATTACCATGCATCACCTCCTGTTCAGGTAGAGATTGAAGCTGGAAAGACGAACGGGCCCTACCGAATCTCTACGATTCAGGATGCGGTCGCTGAGGAGGATGAGACCTTCACGGTGGCCCTCGGAACCCTGCCGTCTGGACTGGTAAAGGGGGATCAGCAATCGGTTGAGTTGACGATCACGGACGACGATAAGACAGGGATTGAGGTACCCCCGTCTGTGTCGCTCTTGGAAGGGGGAGAGACATCGTTCGATATCTCGCTGACCTCGGTGCCATTGGGCGATGTCGTGGTGACGATGAATTGGCCTGAGGGGACCGACCTAATCGTAAGCCCGATCACTCGAATCTTTACGCCAGAAAGCTGGGACGAAGGGCAGCAGGTGACCTTGCGTGCTGCAGACGACGCGGATATGATGTATGATCAGGTAGAGGTCACCTTGACGGCAAGTGGGGGCGGCTACACCGGGATCTCAGAAACCGTATCGGTGACGATCACGGACGACGATACGCCGGGGATCGTGGCCCCGGCATCGGTAACCATGGCGGAGGGAAGCCAGAGGGCGCTGGCGATTGCACTTGCACAGATGCCATCTGGCCTGGTGACGGTGACTTTCGGTGGACATTCGGGGACCGATCTGGCATTGGACCAAAGCTCTCTTACATTTACGACCACGAACTGGAATGAGGTGCAGACGGTGATGGTGACGGCAGGGGAGGATGATGATTTTGTGGACGATACAGAAACACTGATGCTAACGGCATCTGGAGGCGGCTACACCGGGGTGACGGTAGCGATCCCGGTGACGATTGAGGACAACGATGTGGCGGGACTGCTGGTTGAGGACCAGGTGCAGCTGGAGGAAGGAGGGACATACCAACTCATGGTTCACCTATCCGCGCAGCCATTGCGCCCCGTGACCATGACCTTCACCGGGCACGCGGGAACAGATTTGACATTGGATAAACCCTCGCTCACGTTTACGGCCGCGGACTGGAACACATCCAAGGCCGTGACCTTGACGGCAGCGGAGGACGACGAGGATTATGCAGACGAAACGGTCGACTTAAAGGTTACAGCATCGGGCGGGGGCTATGACGGGGTGACGGCAGACATCACGGTGACGATCATGGACAACGATGAACGGCCGGGGCCGCTTACGATCACCCTCTACGATGAACAGGTATTGGAACATGTAGAGGCGATCCAACTGCCCATCGAACTCAGTCGTCCTGTGGATCAGGTGGTAATGGTGCAATATACAAGCACGGCAGGCACGGCAGAGGCGGGCCTGGACTATATGACCTCGCGGGGGATTGTAATCTTTGATCCGGGTGCAACCCGGGGCGTGATTGAGATTGAGGTGATCGATGATGAACTCCCGGAAGAGCATGAGACGTTTATGGTGACCCTGTCAAAGCCTCGCAATGCCATCATTGCACGTGAGACGGGGACAGGCACGATCCTGGATGATGATGGTGCGAGCGCGATCCTTCGGGTGGAGGATGCGCTGGTACTGGAAGAAGAGGGCATGGTCCGGTTCCGGGTCTTACTGTCGCATCCGCAGCGTCGGATGATCTCGGCAGCGTACCGGACGCGCGATGGGACCGCCAAGGCAGGCGAAGATTATGAAGCCTCCTCGGGGGTGGTCACGCTGGCACCGGGAACGGTGGAAGCGATGATTGCGGTGCCGCTCTTGAAGGACGGGCTGGATTGGCGAGAAGAGACGTTCACGGTGCATCTGGTGTCATCGAAGCATGCAGAGATTGCGAAGGCTGTGGGGGTGGCGACGATCCAGGAGTCTTCTGCGGTCAGTGAAAAGGTTTTCGAGGCATATGCGGCGCGATTTGTACGGACATCGTCGGTGCAGGTGGTGGAGGCATTGGGAGAACGGTTCCGCTCCAGGGCGGATGGTGCAGCCTGCGGGGCAGCGGACCGTGCGGAGATGGCCCGGCTCTGGTACTCGGCCTCCTCATGGGATCCATCTCTGGGCGAGCTCTTGGCAGGTTGCCGCATGTCTGCGACCTCGTACAGTGGGTCGTTCAGCGTCTGGGGACGGGGAGCATTCCGCCAGTTCAATGGACGGGATGACGATGCGTTGACGCTCCGTGGCGAAGTGACCACGGGAATGCTGGGGGCGGACTACCGCTGGCGGGGAGGTTGGCTGGCGGGACTACTTCTGGCCCACAGTCAGGGAGAGGGATCGTTTGAGGTGGTGCAGCAGTCGGGAGAGATCACCGCAGGGTTGACGGGCGTCTATCCGTATGTATCGTATGCGCGTGCAGGCTGGGATGTATGGTTGAGTGCAGGCGCGGGTCGCGGGCAGGCGGAGGTGCTGGAGTTGAAAGGGGATCTGGTGTCCAGGTTTGGAGCGATGGGGGTTCGAGGGAAATTGATGTCAAGTGGCACGATCGGACTGAACTACCATGGAGATGTCCTGGTGACGGATGCAGAGATAAAGGAGCATGAGGTGACGGCAGAGGTGTACCGGGTCCGGGCAGGTGTGGAGGCGAATGTAAAGATCAGCGATGGACTTCGTCCATTTGTGGAGGCGAATGTGCGGAGCGATGGTGGGAGTGCAGAGACGGGCGTGGGGTTGGAGTTTGGCGGGGGGATCCGGGTTGCCTATCCGGCGTGGCACCTGCAGGCGGATCTGCGGACACAGGGGCTGGTGATGCACACAGCGGACGGGTTCACCGAGTGGGGGATCTCGGGGTCCGTGCAGGTGGGCAGTCGATCAGAGGGATTGATGATGCGTGTGCGACCATCGTGGGGGCGGGGTCAGGGGATGTCGATGTACGGCCAGCAAACGATCCTGGATGCGGTACCGATCGGGGCAGACGCGCAGCGGACCGAGTTGGAGTTGGGATACGGCATTCCGTGGAAAGATGGCACCGCTCGGTCCGTCATGGGGGTGACTCAGCTGTCACAGGGCGTGATGTACCGGTTGGGTGGAGAGCTTCATCCAACGGAATGGTTGACGTTCTCAATCTTTGGTCTGGCACACGGCCGTGCAACTGCGCTGGGAAACCTCGGAGTGAATGTGCGGGGATCGCTCCGGTATTAGTCTTCATGAAAACCGGTGCGTAGACCACATGGATGTCAGCCAACTGCGCCGCGTCATCTTGCTTGATCTCCGATACCTCCCACGGAGATTGGATCCCTAATATCAATTGATATCTTGAAATCGTACACTCATTGTGGATAAAAAATTTATTTGAACCCCATAAACTGATCCAAAATAAAAAAAAATCCATCCTAAACCGATCCAGTTTCATTCGTCCTCATCCTGAATCTGAGGACTTACCCGCACAATTAATGGAAGGCCCGAATATTTTTATACATGATGTTATGGCTGGTCAAGAGTAAAACTCAAACGGGGCGCAACGTAAGTTCTACCTTGCATATCGCCCAGCAACCCAAGACTCACCTGTACACGGCGGTTGTGCAAACGGGCGAATATAGCTGCATCCACCGCAGAAAGTACATGATTCACAATCAGTAATGTGGTAATTCGAGAGGCGCGTCGCAGATATGTATTTGCATCCGCATGACTGTCTGCGTACCCATAAAACCTTGAGGATACGTGCGCCTTGGTATCTCCCGATTCACCCGTTTCCGGTTCAATGGAGGGAATGAACTCTCCATTCTCATTAATCCAAGTTACCTGACCATCCCGCATGAGGGCAACATAATCATCCCATCCTGGAGCATACTGGAAATACTTACCGATCAATTCATAATACTGTTGCTCGCCAAAAAACGGTAATACATGCGAAAACGCGGCTCCCGTATTCCCACTATACACGACGCCCTCTACTCGTCGAATTTCCTGGATTAGGGAACGGATCGCCAACTGTTCCGATTGAGACCATGTATCTGGATTTGTAAGGTTAATACTTGAGAATAGTGGGGAAATATCTATTGGTGCAGCGGTAACTGGCTGCCCACCTGGCAAGCGATTCAAATATTGCATATAATCATTCAACCAGGATGCATATCGGATCGGGCTCCAGTGAGCATGCGCTTCCATTTGATAGGCGTTTCTACCATCTGTGCCTTTCTGATGCCAGGATCTGTATAACAGAAGTACTGTAGCTTCTCCGGCAATGGCAACGGCTGCCTTGATCCAGCTACGGTTATAGGCTTGACCTGCACCGGGAACGATCGCAGACATGCCAAATGCGAGAGGGACACTTTTTCGGGAACTTGAAAACAATGTCTCCAGACTATCGGATGTCGGCTGTGCCTGCACATTAATATTGACTAAACCGCCAAATACAAGCACAAATAGAATATATCGCATGGCGTTATGACTCAAGATCGGCCAGCCACGGAGTAACCAAACTTTCGAAATATGCAAAATTGCCCGCACCACGAATGCGATCCCGAATCATCCCTGTACCATCAATCACATACGAAACCGGACGCCCAAACGCAAGCTCATTTTGGAACGATTCCGCTAAATCTTCCAGCTTCACATAGCCTGACACGGTCTCCTCTGGTAACAGATCTGTGTACAATTGGAGTTCTTCCAGGGCTTCATCTGATATGGTTAAAATCAGCAGCCCCCTGTCACGATAAGCAACCTGAAGTGCATCAAGTTCGGGTAATTCGGTGATGCAGGGCTGACACCAGGTTGCCCAGAAATTCAATAGAATCACATGCCCACTGTAGTCAGCAATGTTTTTTCTTTCCTGGTTGGAGACCAACTGAAATTCGAAGGGTTCGACATAGGTGGATGGAAGTTCGGTGCTGGGATGTTCTTGATGTGTCCAGACAAGCGCGATGATCAGGCCCGATATGCACACAAGCAAGACGCACAGGATCGTGACCATCCACTGCAACGCCCCTTGAGGGATCGGGTACGGGTTTTTACGTAGGACAAAATAAATTATCCCAACACCAACCACAATAAACAGAAGAGGAAAAACAAGTATGAGCGTCATATGATCTTACCCAGCTTCAAAAATCAAACCCAAATAGAACCCCAAAGTGCCATTGAACCTGCTTTCCGTAACTCACGCTTGGCTGTGAGGTGATGAATGCATCATCCAACTGAACCTCGAATGAATCCGCTCCGTACGTTGCACTCACAAACAGGGCCGTAGGCAGGAGATAGTAACTTCCCATCATCAAGCGAAGTTCGGCACCAATATCCTTACGAAGTGCGGGGCTTTCTGGTTGAACCCGTGCCCCATCCGCATAGAGCCGCAGGAATGCTTTATCCAAATAAATCGGCCCAATTTGGCGCTTGATATCTGATAGAAGCGGCAAGAGCCACGATGCTTGCAACCACAGAGTCTCCGTGCCCCCTAATCCGTAAAAGGGATAGCCCCGGGCCCCTGACAACCCTCCCACATATTCAAAATAAAAAGAATCTGCCCGCCTGCCAAACAACGTTGACGCACGCATTTTCATACTTAGTCCATGTGAGGTGCCATGAATTTGTCCAGGTAAGCGAATGCCACCTTCCATGTCCACTCTCAGGCGATGAAGAATACTGGTATTGTACACGGGAACCAACTGACCATCCCGGATATCGAATTGATCCAGGAGACGGCCGGTTTCCCTGTGATAGGATGCACTCATGCGGATACCGGTTCGCATGATATCGGATTCACGATGTGCGCGCTGCAACTCGAAATACACATTTGCCATGTAGCTGCGCCCAATATAATAGCGCGACGAATGACTGGGGATCCAGTCCGCCAATTCTTTCGAATAAAACCGATTGGTGGTCACACGATAAGGACTGTAGCGGTATCCCACTTCCAGCAAGATGCTCCGATGGACCTTGCTTCGCAGGTAGATGTTGCCTTCCCACAGACCATAGGTCAAGTCTGCATGGGTGGTTTCCTGCAGGCATGCAGTGCAGGGATGCTCCTCAATGGACAACCCGTTCTCCACGCTGCGCTGAATATTATAAAGCTGAATAGATACCTGAGGAGACCATCGTTTCGGGATGAGCCGGAACCCTCTGGCATAATCAAACTGAAGGAATGCATCCCGTTCCAGTGCTAATAAGTTGGCGGGTGCAAAAAACTGACCACCTCCATGGGATCCCGGGCCAATCAACAACCCGCCAAATAGACTCATACCCTCCAGAATTTCCCTGGAAGAGAGATAGGTGCCAAACTTAAGATTCCGCCAGAAGGTCTCCGCCCTGCCCCGAATGCGCCCCTCCAACTGACGCTCTACATATTGGTCCAACCGGATGACCGGCGAAATCGTGAAATCTGTGAACGCAGCCCCGTACGATGAAACGTGCAATGAATCGGCTCCCAGATAGGTGTCCTCGGTCATTACGCCGACAAGCTCATGCCTCGCCAGTGCCCTTACATCTGCGTCGTTTGCCGGATCATGAGGCAGGACAATCTTTGTGATAAATTCCGGGGATGTGTAGGAGATTGTAGTGTCTGGAGCAGTCGGATCTTCCACCAGAGCGATTTTGTATCCATCCCACTCGTATGTGGCATAGGCAAGTGTGCCATCTGGCCCCATATCCGGCATAAATGCACCACCGATCACTTGGGTCAGCTGCTCAGACGTATCTCCATCCATCCGATAGATATTATAGATCCCACTCGCGTCTGAGGCATAGTACAGAATCCCATTGGCTATCGTGGGTGAGCGTTCATCTGCAATGGTTTGTACGACGGGGACAGGATCGGAACCGTCCACCTTAATACGCCACAGGTCATTGCCATGCTTTCCTGGATCAAGTCTCGCAAAGTAGATCCAGTCGCCATCCCACATCGGGCCAGTTACTTGCGTACCATTGGCAAATTGTGTAATCGGCATGGTCTCGCCCGTGTCAACATCAAGAAGCCATACATTGCTCGTTCCATCATTGGAGGCGACATAAGCAATCCTAGTTCCAGTAGAGTCCCAGGCGGGCTGCGATGCCCGTGCATCGTGTGTGAGTTGCGTGGATGTTTCTGTGTCCAGTTCAATCACATGAAGGTCTGTATAAAGAAAACCCTCCGGGGTGGTTCGCTGCCTTGCATAAGCAAGTGCATTTCCATCCGGCCTCCATGCCGCTGCGCCGGTGACTCCGGATTTGACCCGATGCCCGAGAGAGCAGATATAATCACCGGCCATGCTCCCCAGGTCATGGGCAACAGTTGAACCCGCACTTAAATCCCGTACATACAGGGTTACCCGACTAAAGTGTTCGCCCTTATTGGAAATGTATGCAAGCTTGGAGCCATCTGGAGAAAACCGCGGAAAGTAATTTGCAAATCCATCTGGTTCAATGATTGTCCCCTCTACGAGAGACGCTTCAATCGGCGTAATTGCTTCACGATATGCCTGCCCCAGCTCCTGAAGCCACTGATCATAAACTTCTTTCCCCCTTACCCCTGTTGCCAACTCAATCGCCTCCTCTACGCGCCAGATACCCCATCGGCGCAAGTTATTAGTGATTTCAGACAGGACCTCATTCCCGTATTTGTTCGTCAGGTAGAGGGTAAAGGCAAAGCCATAGTTATAGACACCTTCACGCATGAGACTGCTTTTGGAATAAAAACTGCCTAGTTCACTCAGTCTGAGTGTTTTATCCTCCAGAACCCGGGTTCGCAGCAACATATCCCTATGCGAATCCCACTGATCATAGTGCACGTGATCATGCTGATACTGCGCGGTCCCTTCCGCCAGCCATGCTGGATTACTTAGACCGACAACGGGATAGCTTACCAGTACATTGGGGTAGCCATACAATACATCCGGGCGACGCACATTCTCGTAATCCAGGACCTGGAGATAACCAAATGGCATTGCTCGGGGCAGTTTCATTGCTGACTGGACTTGTACAATATGCGTGAACTCGTGCGTGATCACATTGCGCATCCAGTCATGCGCCCCGCGCAATGATGAGTTGAGTGCCGGTGCCCAAATTTCGATTTTATTGTCAAAAAAGAACGCCGCTCCGTTCGAATAATCCTCATAGTCTTTGAGGATGATGTGCACTTTGTCATCCGGCTCATACCCGTACATCTTTGTGATTGGCCCATAGACTTCCTCCGCCACGCGTGCAGCAACCTGCGCCGACCGACTTGATCCCCTACCTTCTTCATCTAAGTGAAACAGTACCACAAAATGCTCGGTCTCAATCTGGTACCAGTCAAGAGTTGGCCGGCTAAAATCCACAAGGGATGGAGAAACCTGTGCTTGCACCTGTGCAAGGAATCCCAGCGCTACCATTATGACGGTACACCACTTCATCGAATAACGGCAAGTTTGATCAAGTGTGAATCCGTTTCCCCCGAGATGGATCGTGCCTTCACCCTAGCGTAGTACACACCACTCACCGCATCGGTCGTCCAAAGGGTCTCATACGGAATACCTGCTGAAGTGGTGAAGCTGATTGAATCTATCAGTGATCCGGCCGCATCTACAACCGTAACAGATACATCAGAGGGCTCGCTGGTCATGCACCGAAAAAACGTAGACCCGTCCCGGATTGGGTTCGGCCAGTTATAGGTTTCCGTTGCACTGAGGAGCGATGTAGTTTCAGCAATCTCTGTGTCCAGAGCGACAAAGCTTGTGTTTTGCGGCCCACCGTATTTTTCCGACCAAAGTACACGGTCAATGTCATTGAGCCTATAGCTGCGCAGCACACCTGCCCTGGTAACAACCGTTAAGCTGTCTTTGGAAAGTAGGGGCGCAGCTTCCAAGGAAAATCCAGCAGACAAGGGGAAACCTGGGACCATCTCTCCCCCCTGCCCCAAGTCCATTGCATAGATATTGCCATCCGTGGCGGTAACGACAAGCACGATCGATTCATCCGACTTGTAAACGAGCGGAGAACTGGTTGCCGGGGCACCAATCCGAATGGGAAACGGAGGCAGTAAAGCACCTCCCTGGGAAAACGCAACCACTTTGTTGCCTACCGTAGTGGCAATGTCAAGTACTCCGTCCTGATTGAGATCTGCCATGGCAACTGCCTTGGAAAAATGATCTTCTTCGAAGTAAGCCGCAGCGGCAATTCGGATTACAAAGCCGTCGGGTTGCAAAAAAAGCAAATCTCTGGAACGTGGAATTGCCCCCCAAAGCCCCGTTTGATCCCGTCCCATTACCGGAGGCCCTGCATCATGGTCAAGTTGAAATGTCCATGCCGGAGGCGCCTCAAGTGGTCCTGCCTGTGACTGCCCAAAAACATAAATGCCCTCATCCGTTGCGACGATTCCCAGGGCTGGGTCATTAAGGCTGTAAGATTCAATACTCTCCGATATTCGAAGAACTTCGGAGCGATCCGAACCCGTGAATTGAACATAGTGTGCATCCGCGTGATGTACGACCGGGCTGGTCGCCAGAAGTTGTGTCGGAAGCATGATTGACTGCACAAGTTCCAGCCTCTGACCTGTGATCGAGTAGCGTCTGAACGTCGAAGCTGCGCCGCCTTCCGTATCAATGGTGACAATATTTGTGGCACTGAAAGCTGGCCGTACCTGCGCATTCATGCGACCGATACCCGGAATCACAACCTCGGTCCCCGTAAAGACTGCACTATGATTTGCGGTTGCACTGACACTACTTTCCACGCCAGCCTGCACCCCCAAAGAAATAGCTCCAAGGTCCACTACTGATCCGTCACCACTCTTTCGGAATGAAAAGGACATGGCGGGGCCTGATTCTGAAAAATCTTCGATGATCAGGAAGCTATCTCCTCCCCCATTCGTTCGACTGTCTGGGTTTGTGTCCGGCCCGAACCGGTTCTCATAGAGAGGGATGATTCGTCCGGAGGGAAGCGATACACTTGAGGGATTGTCTTCAAAATAAAAGTCAAACGGAGCGCCTACGTTTCCATCAAACCCAATATCCTGTGCTCCATCGGCCTCTTCTATATCCACTGCCAACATGCTGGGATCGTTGTTACCCGCATGTGAAAACTGACGCTCATCAACATGCCAGATCAGAATCCCCCCATTGTACTGTTCTTGATCAGAGTCCCAGCCAGGCAGAGCAAAATCATACGAGTTTGCCTGGGTCACGACTCCACCCTGAAATCCCTCTATGTTAAACCGGCTGAAATCATCCCGTACTTCGGGAATGGTTTGTGTCGAAAGTGCTCCGTCTTTAAATATTTGTAACGTAAGTCCCCGATTGCCCGGATCACGAACACGGTTTTCCAGGAGGAAATATTCGGCTTGCGAAATCTCTACCTTAGCGACCTCCCCGACCATCAATTCATACGATCCTGGTTCCTGAATTTTCTTTGGATTCACCCACCCCACTGCCGTACGTGTCCATGCACTGGGTAGTGGCGGGAATAGTCCACCATATGCAAAAATCCCCAAAGGGTCCATCAGCCCAAACGGACCAATCACGGATTCCCCTGTATCCGTATTAAACAGATCTGGCACTCCCAGATAACTCATGAAGCTTGCCGCCAAAAGTCCATTAATGGACAGCTCCAGCAAAAAAGATTCATTGGTGATCGAATTCAAACCTGAACGCGTCTCTGTGCGTGGGATGATCATTGAATGATCCACTGGAACTCCCTTAAAGTTCAATTCACCGACTCCCAACCTACCCAGTAATTCGGAGCCCATGAAGATTGAAGGTAGATCCTGCGGGGTTTTGTCCAGTGTGGTTCCAATCAGCTCAATATCACGCCCGACTCCTGCATGAAACAGGATGAAGGCCGTCTTCCCAGGCGCAAGTTGCATGGGATCAAACGCGCTGATCTGATCCGCCTCTATCCAGGCATCACGGACCAGTGCAGCCAACTTGGTAAGCTCCGCGTCACTTTCCGAATCCTCTCCAATCGGACTGTAGCTCGCCATATGATCATCCAACTGGATGATTTCCGGTACGAGGTAGGTAGAAAGCATGGTATTGCCTGCGCTGGCAATGCCGACGTAATGCTCCAGAAAATCAAGATGAGCCCGGAAGTAGCCTGCATCATGAGGAAGCGGATCTACTTTGGGTTCAAGGGGGAACTGGAGCCCAGAAAATGTCCCATCCCCCGTTGTGAAGCGCGAGGTATCAGGGGCAAACTCAACACGAAGAGCGACCACATTGTAATGTGGATCGGCTGGTTGAACAATCTGAGCCTGGACCTGAGGCAAAGATAAGAGGCCGAACATCCCGGCAAGGAGCCACCTCATCCCGTTGAGGCCTTGATCCGTGCTAACGCGCAAAGTTCAGAAGGAGTGAGAAACGCATGGTATCCGAAAGCGGATGATTTTCCTTCATCGCGTATACATACGAAAAGTCAACCCCGACGATATTATACCGGATCCCGGCCCCAAAAGTCAGAAACTCTCTGTTTCCGTTGTAAGGATTTTCGTAAAAATATCCCCCACGGGCAGCGAACAGGTTGTTATACCAGTATTCAAAGCCAACCGACACTAGCAGTTGGTCAATCACCGACAAGTTTTGGAACTCCTGCTCTTCACTGTTTACAGCAGATGTCAAGATTTCAATGGGAGTCCACGCAGAAAAGATTGCACGATAAAACGGATCCGAGGAAAAGGTCGGGATACAAGTTTCTGGATTGGACGCATCAATACACTCCTCAGAAACTCGTTGTCGAACAAGAATTTTTGAAGCATCCGTTGCCAACGTGATCTTGTTATAGTCATCAAATTCAAGTGTCAAGGCCTGTCCAAAGCGTAGCAAGGTCGGAATCGGGTCTGCCTGTTCACTGTCCGAATATTGAATCTTCGGTCCCATATTGGCAAGGTTGAACCCAACGTTATACTGTCCAGCCATAGTACCAAGATAGAACTCTGGAAATTTGTACAACGCAGCGATATCCACCCCCACGGAAACACCAGGACGTGACTCCTGTGCACCAACGCTGACACTGGCCAAATTGGATCGAATCCAGCGCACACCGGTGCCAAGTGAAAGATTCTGGGTCACCTTGAATCCGTACGAAACCCCCACGGACAGATCATACGAGCGAAATGTCCCCAGCGGGGTATTGATTTCATCTCGATGCTCGTGCTCCCCAAGATTGAGGAAGGTGACATGGGCACCAACGGTTCCCCAGTTTTTGATATGATGCTTCGCAACTAGGTACTCGAAAAAAAGATCGGAGGTGAGTTCGGGCAACCAGTTACTGTGTGTCAGTGCAACCTCGGTACCTACTTGATCGGCCAATCCGGCGGGATTCCAAAACAAAGCATTTGCATTGTCCGCAACCGCCACACCTGCATTCCCCATGCCGGCAGCCCTGCTATCGGGCTCAATCATGAGAAATACGACCGCTGCCGCCCCTGTCTGGGCATTGGCATTTTGAGCTAGGCTGCTACAGGCAACCAGAATCAAAAGTGTGAGAATATGAATAGATCTGAATGTGTAGCTTTTCATACCGTTAAATCTTGTGAGGAAAAAGTTCTGTCAGCTGTCCTTAGCGCACGACGGCTAATTTTTCGATGATCTCAGCAATATGCTGTGCCTCCGCTCCCATCGTCTCCGCTCTCAACTTGTATAAATACACGCCAGGAGAGAGTCTTGCATAATCGTTGTCCAATCCATCCCATGAAATCTGCATTGGTCCTGCAGGCAATAACTCTTCCGTTTCCAGGGTTCGTATGGGTCTCCCTGCAAGAGTATACACCCGAACGTGCACTTTAACCGGCGTACCCGGCACTTGGTTGTGTTCAAACACAAAACGTGTTGGGCCGGTCGTTGGATTCGGGTAATTAAATACGTTTCTGATCACCAGTTCTTCCGTATCTGTAACAACAAAGTCCAGTGTGGACTCTCCTGAGTTGTTGAGCACATCCCATACCCGAAGGCTGAGCGTGTGAGGTCCTGAGGTAAGTGCCTCCTCAAATGAATAAGAAACGGATCCCCTCTGAAAGGAATCTTCGTCACTTTCATAACGGTTCCCAATATTGATTGCATCTATTTCGTTTTCATCAATAACGAGTAACATCTCATGACCGATCCCTGCTCCTACGGTGTTGATTCCACTTTCATCATGGATACGCGCAAAAAGTTGAGGTTGGGCAGGTGCCAGTCCTCCACTGGTAAACGTTTCATCACCAAGAAAAAGTTCAATCTTGGGTCCTTCTACATCATCCGCTGTATCATCTGAAGTCCCACCAACAATAAATTGTTCCGAATAGCCGTTTACATGCTCCGAGGCGCCCTGTGCATAGAGCGTGATTTTTCCAGGCTTATTTGCGTACGAAATGTCTTTAGGAACCACAAATCGTGCCGTAAACTCACCATTGACGACTCGTGTCCTACCTCGCCATATGAGATCTTCCCGCACCTCATAATAAGGCTGTGGCATATACCGAAATATTTCTCGCGGGATCAGCACCTGTCTCAGTGCATCAAACACGATTAGTGACACTGTGCCATCAAAGGATGCATTCCTTGTACCATCCGGCTTGCGGATTTCACCTTTTAATTCAATTCGCTCCAAAGCACGCATTTTCCCCGTCGTAGTGCGGAGTTCGTCTCCATTGATGTGCGTGATTGCGGCATGATCAGCCGGTAGTCCCAATCGAAGAGTCGGATCTCCAAGAAGATTGAATTTGCGGTTATTGCCCTCGTATCCCACCCGTCTGTTCTTAGTTCTTCGCAAAGCATCGCCCAGTCGGGGAAGCAAATGATCTGGTTCACGCCGAAAGAGTTCTTCATTGAGGGCTACATTCAGTCCTACATTGAGGGTCGTTGCATCTCCCGATGTATACACCGTGCGTACCGTGGTCAAGAGTGCAATGGCACCACCCGCAGGATTAAGAAGCAATTCCTCTGCACCTGTTTGCTCACTTCCTAAATCCCATCTCCCAAAGGAACAGGTTGCCGTAATGAATACGGCAAGAGCATCATAATTCTGAAGGCTGCGAGAATCCTCAACGGTAAATAAATTTTCCTGTGCGAGTGCCCGCTCTCCCCCATGTCCACTGAAATTTACCACCAATGTACCTTCATCAATGGAAGACAGTAAATCTTGACGTGCCTTGGGGATGCGCCAGATATTCAAGAACTCCCGGTTATACGAGATCGCGTAGATCTTCTGTTGATTGATTTCCGGGACCAATTTTTTTACTGCGACCGCAACCACATCGGTATTTTGCGTATGTAGATCACGGTCGTTCTGAAGCCCGGCCGTTCCTGTGGGGCCATCATCTGCCAAAAACAGATAGCGGTTACGCCATTGGCCATAGGTTGCTGGATTCTCATAGTGCGCAATTTTGTCAATCATCAACTGGGCTTCTTCCACGGTATGCACAGTAAAACGCCCGATCCCCACATCAACACGTTCATTCAGATGGGCATTCGCACCGATGAATGTTCCTCGCGAAAATGGCCACAGCCCTTCATTATCGTCTAACAATCCAAAATAATCATCAGTCGTATAGGACGTTTCAGGATTCCATGACTCCTCGGTTTCGAACGGTGGAATCAGGTTCGGAAAGGTTGCGGATGCGTCCAGATTTCGATAGTCAAAATGCCCATCACCAAACAGAAGTACATATTTGAGGAGCCGCTCCTCATCAGGGCTTCTGTCATAAATAAATTTCAAGTAATCCCTTAGTCCGCGTATATCTTGTTGACCACCTGAGAACTCATTGTAGATCTGATTGATGTCAACGACCTCAACGGTCATCCCCTCTGCTCTGCGACGATCCGCCAAGGCTCTTGCCTGATCGAAGAATTGACTTGGAGAAACAATGACAAAGTCCGGCCAAGATTGAATCCCATGCAGGTTCTGAGCTGCCACATTGCATGCGGAACCACACACTGCAGCAGCATTCAGCGATTGAACTTGATCGGGTGTAAACGCAATCAACTCCCGGGGTTGATCAAGAGATACGGCAGTTGCCTGGACTAGAAAAGTACCGCCTTGCGACTCAACACCCAGCCAGCGGTAGGCTCCGGGCTCAGTGACATCAAGAATAATCGGGGCGGAATTGAACCCTCGTAGGACGAATGTAAAGGTCCCCGCTTCGGCCAGAGGGGTACTGAATTGGAGTGGATTTTCCCCCGCTTGCAATACTTTTGGGTAAAATATGCGCACCCAATCAAGGGCGGCCTGAGGCCCCCCTATCTGATCCTCAAGATCAGCCGTCAGTGTGATGGTCTGATTTGCCGTCACCGCGTGCTCAAATTCTGCAATTCCTGAGCGGGCAATTGAAGTGGTTGCGGCGCTGGAAATTGGCCCGTAATTTATACTGTGAAGAATACGGTTCTCATCTCTATAATGCAGACTGGCTGCAGGGTTGCTCTGTATGGCTGCCCGAATTTGATATTTTAATGTGCCGTTGCCCAATCCAGGCAGCTCGCTATTTTGAAGTATGGTACGCCCTGGCCCTGCCCCCGGTATAAGTGTACTCACCCAGGTATGACCGGAATGCCCCCCTTCCCGCCCCCACAGGTACTCATCCAGATCTATATAAAAGCGCCCATTCACTTCTGAAAGCACGGCCGTAGCGGGGCTGTCTGTATAATTCCTCTGCACATAGGATTGGCTTTCAGCAGTCCCGATATCCAGAAAGTAATAATTGGTCGAGTCAAACGGATGTACATAGTGAGTCCATTGCCGAATGAGTTCTCCGTTCTGGTCCAAAATTGGTCGTCCTCTGGAGTCCGTCAACTGTTTACTGTACCATCCACTTGGCCCTTTACCGTAGAACCATACCGCATCCCCTTCATCAAAGCTACCATCTCCTCCTCCCTGCACAAAAACCTGGTTTTCCGCCAAATCTGCAGTCCGGGGATCACTGTTTAGAGCGGGAACCGGAACCCCTCCATTCCCAAATACTCGGATCTGTTCTGGGTCAATGTTTTCCACAGAAGTCCCCAACCCTGGCAAGGACTCAAGGAACGTGCGGTCAATCCGATACATTCCTGTCTCAGAGATGGCAATCTTGAAAAAATCCCCATCTGCAAGAACGCTCCGACTTACGCCAAGGTGTGGATTGTCTGAAGTGCCGTAGCGCTGAATTGATTCCTGCGAGGCAGGATAAGTTATCTCAATGCGCATGCGCCTGTAACGTCGCAATCGTTCTGAGACCAGATCGTACGTTACGAGCCGCACAACCAAAGTAGCTACTGGCCGTTTTCGTGAAAGCCCCAGTCCGACGATTGCAGCCGCCTCGTCACCAACCCCCGGAACCGGGTCAAACGAGTATTCATCGTACTCCGCCCCCAACACGCGAACCGAAGGCTGCACCAGAGAGGGAAGATCCATCGCCTCCGACATCTCTAAGAGCCCACTTACAGATGGCTCAGCATCTCCCCATTCCGCATTCAATTCATAAAGGCTACGGCCCGGCTCAGATTCAATGAGACGCAGAGACGCATCCTGTGCTGCAACTGGTATAAAGCCTCCAGTCACTAACAGGAATAAAACGGCAAATATCTTTACCCGATACACCAGTCTAGGAAAACGCCAAAAGGCACTTAATTGAACTATTGATTCGTCACGACTCACAGGTCGCACTTATACACTGGGTAGCTTTTTTCAGGCAATAAGAAAATCTTGGGTGAGTGACCGGGTTTACTCATACATCCTTTGAGTGTTCCTTAAATCAGAATACCTCCTCCAGCGGCCTAGGCATGCAGGTAGTTATGCCCTTCTCTGTTTCATGTAAGCTGGCGATGGTGACTTCAGCATCATGCTCAAAAAACAGTTGCCACTGATGCTTCAGTGCCCTGCGAAGAAACATCTCCTTTTCTTTTACCGTGATCAGCGGTTGAACATCATAAGCCATAACCCAGGGACCCCGTAAATGATGAACCGTTGGCAAAAGATCGGCACAGAATACAATGATCCCCTCTCTTCCACTGATCTTGACCAACTGCTGCGCGGCCGTGTGGCCATTCATCACTAAAAGGTCAATCCCTGGAAAAATACTCCCTTCCCCAAGATGTGTTTTTAACTGTCCTGCTGCAGCCAGTGGCTCAAAATTATCGACAAAGAAGGACGCTCGTTCACGGATATTGGGATTCCTGGCTTCCTCCAGATGATGCTGTTGCAAATGGTAGGTGGCATTTTCGAATTTGGGGACAATTCGAGAGCCCCTGCGATCTGTGCTACCACCCGCATGATCAAAATGTAGATGTGTCAGAATGACATCTGTAACATCCCCAACACTAAAACCTGCCTTCTTGAGAGAGGCTTCCAATAAACATCCCTCCAACGCATAGATATCTCTAAACCGCTGATCATACTTGTTTCCAGCACCATTATCAATGAGGATGAGGCGCCCATCTCCTTCAAGCAGGAGCGATCTCATTGACATCTGGATACGGTTGCGATCATCGGGTGGGATCCGCCGTTCCCATAGTACGCGTGGAATGATCCCAAACATTGCACCCCCATCAAGTCTGAAGCGACCACACTCAATCGTATGCAGTGTATACGGCCCAATCTGCGACATCAGCGCTAGCTTTTTTCGGGAGGGAAGTCCTTAAAGTGTCCATTTGACATGACCCGTTGGCGGATTTCCCATTTTTCAACCACCTTGGGGATCAACTCTGCAAGGTATTCGCTTAGGAACTGAACTCGCTCACTCTCGCATTGCACTTCAAGTAAGTCCTGACGTTGATCAAGTGACAGGCCACAATTCCGCCCGATCAGCCATGAGACTGAATCCTCGGATTGGTAGTATTGAGGGTCTACCGTTCGACCAGCAATTTCCAAAAGTTTAATGTGCTGTGCAATCAGTTGCTCTTTTTTGACCAGAGATACCGGTTCAGTTGTATCATTGTACTGCTCTACAATCCCCTGCTGATATGACTTGGTCCTATCTATCTTGATAATCTGAACCCGATGAACTCCTCCAACCTGAATATCAACTCGACCATCAGCATACTGCGCGAGTACATGTTCAATATGAGCGATGCAACCAATTTCGTTTATCTGTCTGTCATTGCCACGTACAATCACAAATGGCGTATCCTTGGCCATGCAGTTGGCGACCATTTCCTTGTAACGCGGCTCGAATATATGCAGATTTTTCCGCTCGCTTGGATACAATACAGTATCCAGAAGAAACAGCCCCAGTTTATTTGGTATATCGGCGCCCATAGTGAGTTCGTATGAAGGTATTGCGTGTGTGGTTCCTTTTTATGGTTTGTTGAATCATGTATCGGCTTCTGTTTCTTGGCCTTCTTATTGCACCAATCTATTTCGCAGAGTGTGTGGCACAGGATGATTTTAGGGGCATGAATCAACTGTCAGAAAGGCTTGTGGAGCAGCGGTGGCAGACTCATCGACAGCTTGATGCCATGGCCGGGATATCTCTGATTGGTGCGCAGTGGAGAGGTCTTGCGTTGCTGAATCTGGAGGCTGCCAATTATCCTTTTGCACTGCGACTGCGTGGGAGCATAAGACAGGGGCCTCTTGGGCGTTATACCTCCGACTGGGACGAAGCCTATGATTTCTTGCGTCTCATTCAGTTTGCCCGTATTCAGGCAGACAACTTTTACGCCCGTATCGGCCCGATTCGAAATATGCGTCACGGGATCGGACATGTGGTCAATCATTTTAGCTCGTCTGCTTCTTGGGATGCGCGAACCATTGGAGCTGAACTGGCATGGGATAGAGGGATTTTCGAATTCAGTGGTTTCACCGCAGACGTACTGCTTAACAATCTGGTTGGTGCAAGAGCAAGTCTCAATCTCCCGCATACCAGTAAACTGGGAATCAATTATGTCAACCACTATCCCACCAATCTGACAGCATGGAGCATTGATCTGCAGAGCGAACTGTTTGAGACGGGGCGCATTGCCTTTGCTCCCTACGTCAGCTACGCATGGTATACACGATATGGGGACGGATTGGCATTTGGTGCTGATGTAAGAAGCTCGGGCTTTCTGGATATATTAAGCTTTCGGATAAGAGTCGGGGCTTTCTACAATAGCCGCCATTTCATCCCAGGCTATATAGGAACCCTGTTTAGTGTGAACAACTCCCAGAATCGCATCATTCGTAGTGGCGCGGATTTGGAAAATATTGTCTCGGAGGATTTTGCAGGTTTACCTCTCCAAGAAGCTCGCGGCATCAATGATCTACTCACAGAATTTGAACTCCAGATCAGG
>CBDBMQ010000034.1:0-36152 GCA_965207565.1 Rhodothermales bacterium
CATGGTTTACCATAATTTGATTTGGATTCCCACAACTAAAGCTTTCATCTACCTTAGCTAATGCATCCTGGTTTGCTTTATGCAGCATTTCCCTCCATTCCATTGTATCAATATCCGCTCCTGCATATGCCCTTGAAAATTCCGTCATCAAACGTTCAATTTCCATCATGTATTCTTTGGGAATGATAGGATTGAGCGCATCTAAATAATCGTTCCGGTTTGATTCGCTCCACTGATTTAGCATCATGTACTCCTCTTCGGAAAACTTTCTTATTTGAAAGTCCTGAAAATCCTCAAAAAATTCTCCTCCCGTTTTGGAATGGGACTCAAAAAGGGGTGAACGTTTCATCACTTTTTCCACCTTGCCCATAACCTTATTAAACTCCTTTTCATCCATTTCTTCCATGGCGTTAGTTGCATGAGTAAATAAATTTGTCTGAACTTTGGCGATTGCCTCGATATATGCTTCCGGCGTATCAAGAGAGTTCTGTTCTGGTCGATCAACTTCGGTAATCTGGTTGTCAGAACAACCGCTTACCAACACCGCGAGGACCGCGAAGAAGAGTGTCAAAAATGAAAAAATTGGGGGGGGGCGGGATTTCCCCGGACGAAAACGTTTTTCATAGTCATAGCGTTTTGTTAAAAAGGTTTGTTAAGTGTGTGGGCAACGTATCGTGCCCGCACGTTCATGGGTTGCAATATAAAAAAAATAATTAAATAAGACCCTTGACCTCTTGCAATCCCCTTGGATTTAGAGATTTTCGAATTTTGCAGGTCTCGGGTTGGTCGAACGGGAATATCGCCCAGATTGCAGGCAATGATCTTTGCAGAATGGTTTGTTGTAACTGCCCTTTACCAGAGATTTTCTGGTTCAAGATTAACCCATTTTATTCACACTTTGTAGTCTGTATCCAAATCGTGATGAATAAAATGGGACTCCAGTCAAATTGTGGGCACAGGCGATGATTCACCAAAAAACTTGAGTGCTTTGTTCACGAAAGGATATAATTCCCAGGAAGTTTGTTTGGTTTGTTGGATCGTCGTAGGGCAACCTCAAGCCAGGTGACTTCTGAACGAACAATGCATAAAGTGTTTGTTAAAACCTGTTTGGTGGGAGTATCTATTAGCGGATGTTCGATTTTTCGGGAACCTTTGTATTTTTAACATGTAAAAAATATATATTTATAACACTATGATACAAGAACCCCAGATGATTGATTTAACCCAGAAGCCTGATTTGACTATGATGCAAGAACCGAGACGCGTGTACATAGCTTACCGTATATCCGGGCGGCGTTCTTTGATTATGTGGGCGGTGAAAGCGCCAATAGAGGCGCGGCGGGATGCTTTAGACAATACTAGGGCCGTACTGGTCTATATAGCGGCGGCAGCCGAACAAGCTGGCCAGTTCTATAACGATGGTACTGTTCAAGTGGATATTTTCCGTGATCAGATCGCAAACGCCTGCGAACTGGGGGATATGGCCGTACGCGGTGCGATCGACCGCTTGTATAAACAAGGATACCTAACCCACATCAAGGGGCGGGAGCATTTGCTTCACGTTTTCAGTGACCAACAATGTACAGTGCAATTTGTGACTACTTAGAGGGTTTAACGGTAACGCAAGGGCAGCTGATTGGCCAACCGTTTACTCTATTGCTCTGGCAACAGCGGTATTTGCGGGATTCGCTCAAGCCAGGCGTTACGTGAAAGGCTGGCTGGTCTCACGCCTTTATGTCCCCTTAAGCTATAATTCAGTCAACAATTTCCCGAATGTCATCGTGAGTACGCAAGGATCCAAGCCCTTATCAATTCGTACTAGATTTGCCCCAAGCCCTACAGGCTACCTACATATTGGCGGTCTAAGGACGGCGCTTTATTGCTACCTGTTTGCACGCAGTCAAGGAGGCCATCTGGTTCTTCGTATTGAGGACACGGATCGTACACGGTTCGTTGCAGATGCCGAGAACGATATCGTTCAGGCATTGCAGTGGTGTGGATTGGAGGTTGATGAGGGGCCACAGCAGGGAGGCGGCTATGGCCCATATCGCCAGTCGGAACGCCAATCTCTGTACGTTAAATATGCAGAGTCGCTGGTGGCTTCCGGGCATGCATATTATGCGTTTGATTCGCCAGGTTCGATTGCTGCACTCCGAAAAACCAATGCAGCATACGGGATTGGCACGCGGCTTCAGATGGATAACAGTCTAACCCAGTCCAAGGAGGTTCTTCGGCAGCGCTTGGATGCGAAAGAAGAGTATGTCATTCGGCTATGCGTTCCTGAGAACGAAATGGTGCAGTTCCATGATCTCATCAAAGGAACTGTGAAGGTCTCTTCTGAAAGCATTGATGATCAGGTTTTAATCAAGTCAGATGGTATGCCAACCTATCATTTAGCGAATGTGGTGGATGACCATCATATGGCGATTTCCCACGTGATCCGGGGCGATGAATGGATCCCATCCACGCCCAAACATATTCTGCTTTACCAGATGCTCGGCTGGCAGCCACCCATGATGGCGCATTTGCCGTTGATTTTGAGCCCAACCGGCGGAAAACTCTCCAAGCGGAGTGCAGAGCGACAGGGGATTCCGATCAATGTGCGGGATTATCGCGCACGCGGGTTTGAGCCCCAGGCAGTCGTGAATTTTCTCGCTTTCCTGGGATGGAATCCCGGGTCGGAGGACGAAGTGTTCGGACTTAAAGAATTAGAGCAGGTATTCAGCCTGCAACGGGTTGGTTCAGCGCCGGCACAATTTGATCTGAATAAGCTGAACTGGTTCAATGGTCAGCATCTTCGACGTTTGGATATAGAAGCACTCGCCAATCGGGTTCTACCATTTCTTGGAGCGCATGGAATTCAAGCCCAGGATCATCGCTATTTGCGGGAGGTGTGCTTTCTGGTTCGAGACCGACTAGAGCATGCAGAGGATCTTGCCACTCGATTCAGTTACTGTTTTGTAGATCCAGACAAGTTTGATCCGGTCGGTGTCAAAAAACGGTGGAAGGCAGATGCAGCAGATTTGGTGAAGGGGTATGCAGACCGCCTGGAAGCTGTTAAATCGTTTGACGAAGAAGCGCTCGAAACAGAGCTTAGAGCGTTAGCAGAGCAGCGTGGAGTAGGGGCGGGGCGGATCATTCATCCAGTGCGGATTGCAGTCAGTGGAACCACCGCGGGACCAAGCCTCTTCGCACTTCTTCATGTGTTGGGACAGGATACATGCGTACGACGCCTACGGAGTGCAGTACGCATTCTGGGTTGATGAAATGGTGCTCATAGAATATCCAGAGCCCTTTGCGATACTTCGCTTTCCACCTGCAAGCAAAATTCCCGCGTGGGCGAAACGAGGATCGTTTACATCAATCACGCGAACGCCAGAGGAGCTTGCCGTGATTTGTCAGGAGTCCCAAGTTCCGCCGGAGCAGGCTGCGGAGCGCGGATGGTATCTGATGGGCTGTCAGGGGCCATTGGATTTTTCGGCTGTGGGGATTCTGGCTGAGCTTGCGGGGACATTGGCGGATGCAGATCTCTCAATCCTCACGGTCGCGACCTATGACACAGATTATTTTTTGACTCGAGATCCGAACAGGGCCCGTACGGTGCTTGAAGAGGCCGGTCACGAAGTGATTCGGGCAAGCTCTTCGGAAACCAGCATCTGAACCTGCTTTGGGTTCGCTTTTCCGTGTGAGCGCTTCATCACCTGCCCTACAAAAAAGCCCAGTAATCCAACCTTTCCGGCCGCATAAGCCTGTACGCGGTCGCTATATTCGTTCAGAACGTCAGCAATCATTTTTCTGAGTGCATCGGGGTCGCTCACAATTGAATCCTGCACATGGGCAAGCAGCTCAGCAGGGGATTCATCGGTAGTAAACATGAGCTTGAGTACTTCCCGGGTTTCGTGGGAGCTGGCAACCCCACAGTCAACCAACTGGACCAGCTGTGAGAACTTATTCGGTCCAAAAGGCAGGTCCGAGAGCGAACGATCCTTTAGAGTGGGCAGAAGCTGATTTGCCATCCAGTTTCCAACGGATGCGGGTGGGGCAGATTCTGAGGCTTCTTCAAAGAATGCCTGTGCTCCAGGTACCCGGTAAATGGCCAGCCCCGTGGCCGCATTCAGCCCACTTCGTTGCAGCCACTGCTTCTCAGCTGGTGTCAGAGGGCGCTGAGTACTCTGGGGTTTGCTTTTTTCGGGTGCAGCTGCAGCCGGTTTGCTTTTGGCTTTCGATGAAGAGTCCCGAAGGGGGGCAATGCGGTTAAAGGTGGGCTGTAATTCCCCAATGAATTTTGGATCACGCCAGTAATATCCAAGGCGGGCGAACTGATACCTCTGATCAAGTGGGTCATTCTCTACACTGGGTTCAATACGTGCGTGGCTATGCTCAATGAGAGAAGAAGGATTGAGGTCAGCCCAAAGTTCCCCTTCTGATGTAGGCACAGATAATAGGTGGTCATACTCCCGGACCGTGACCGGGAGAGATCGTTTTGCATCCACCCAGTGGATGGTTCCCTGGGGTTTTAGCGGGGAGGTCTGCGAAGAATCCGTTCCACTTTGCGGCCCTTCCATCAGTTCGCAGTGCAGGTGCATCACCTGTCCATGCTCATTTTTCTCAACATGAGTGCAGCGGATAATGTATGCATGGCGCAAGCGAACAATTCCACCTGGAGTTAATCTTCGGAATCCCTTTGGCGGATCGTCAGAAAAATCGCTCCGCTCAATTAGAATTTCGTTGGAGAACGGGAGGGGGCGAGTGCCTACACCCGGAATATCGTGAGGCCAGTAGGGAGCCTGGATATTCTCTTCATGATCTTCTGGCAGGTTCGTCAGCGTGACGGGGAGAGGGTCCTGCACACAATGAATGCGCGGAGCATGCTGATTCAGGTTATCTCGGATGCAGTATTCCAGGAGGGCAGGGTCATGTGTGCTGTCAACCTTGGTCGTTCCCACCGACTCGCAAAATGTCTGGATTGCTTCTGGACGTATTCCCCTTCGTCTGAGTCCGGCCAGAGTGGGCATGCGCGGATCACTCCAGCCATCTACAACATGTTCCTGGACCAAGTCCAGCAATTTGCGCTTTGAAGTCACGCTATATTCTAAATTCAGTCTCGCAAACTCGTATTGCCGGGGGCGGGGGTCAATCTCAAGAGCATCCAGATACCAGTCATAGAGAATACGGTTGGTAGAAAATTCAAGAGTACAGATCGAATGTGTGACTCCCTCAATGGCATCTGATTGCCCATGCGCCCAGTCATAGAATGGGTAGATGCACCACTGATCCCCTCTGCGGTAATGGGTCGCATGCCGAACACGATACATGAGCGGGTCGCGCATCTTCATGTTTGGGTGCGCCATGTCAATCTTGGCACGAAGGACGCAGGCGCCATCGCCAAACTTCCCCAGACGCATGGCCTGGAACCGATCCAGGTTTTCTTCTGATGAGCGATCACGATACGGGCTATGGCTGCCAGGAGAAGTAACGGTGCCCCGCATCCCCCGGATAATGTTCTCTGGAGAATCATCGACGTAGGCCAACCCCTTTTGGATGAGTTGGCATGCCCATTCATACAGCGTTTCAAAATAATCAGAGGCGTAGTACTCATGCTCGCCCCAATCGAAGCCCAGCCATCGCAGATCTCGCTTGATGGCATCCACGTATTTCTGGTCTTCTGTTTCGGGGTTTGTGTCATCGAAACGTAAATGACACTGGCCGCCGTACTCGGCGGCCAATCCGAAATTCAGGGTACTGCTTTTTGCGTGCCCAATATGCAGAAACCCATTCGGCTCGGGTGGAAATCGCACAACGATGCGTTGATGTGTGCCTGCATCAAGGTCCCTGTTGATGATCGTTCGGATAAAATCACTGGTAGTCGATGATTGTGCCATTGAATCAGAATGGGGATGATTACGTAGGTTGTGTTTCAGTCAATCGGATAATCAGGATACCTCCTGAGGGCATAGCGCTTTTTTCTGTCGTAATGAATCCTACCACACACGGTATGCAGGGCAGAGTCAAATGAATTGCAAATCTCATAGATCACGAAGTAAAATGTGGGCCGCCTTGTTGACCGTGCACTCGCCCTTGGTGACTTGTTTCTGAAGCTCTCGCAGTTCACGCTCGAGGTCTTCAGATTTACTGAAGCGTGTCAAAAGGAGTTCTCTTGCAGCTTCAAAGATCGCAAACTTGATCTGTTCATGACGCCTTCGGTCAAGTTGCCCATTTTTTCTTGCTGTGTGCTCAAACTCCTTGATTGCGCCCCAAATATCTGCAATCCCGGTATTTTCGAGCGCACTGCTGATCATGACTTTGGGAATACCCGAGCGGTTGGGAGAAAGGGTAAGCGCGCGCCGGTAGATTTTGGCAGTTAGGGAGGCCTTCTCTTTCAGCGGGCCATCTGCCTTGGAGACGGCAATGAGATCTGCGGTTTCAAGAATGCCGCGCTTGATTCCCTGTAATTCGTCGCCGGCATGTGCTAGTACCAGTAAAAGAACCACATCAACCATCTGCCGCGCGGCATATTCTCCTTGGCCGGTGCCGACCGTTTCAACCAGGACAGGATTATATCCCGCGGCATCACAAAGAAGGATTGCAGATCGTGTAGCGTGGGCAAGCCCGCCCGTGATGGTTCCTGAGGGGGAGGGGCGAATGAATGAGTCAGGATGTTTTGCAAGCCGGGGCATACGTGTTTTGTCACCCAGGATACTTCCACCGGTTTGGGGGCTGGATGGATCAATCGTCAGGACAGCAACCTTGCTTCCTGACTCAACCAGATGCATCCCAAGCGCTTCAATGAACGTGCTTTTCCCGACTCCGGGGGCGCCAGTGACTGCAATGCGGAGCGCGGTATCTGCTTTGAGAGGTAGAGAGCTCAGTAGACGTTCCGATGAGTCCTGGTCCACCTCCAATGTGCTTTCCAGGAGCGTAATCCCCTGGCTGAGACTCACGCGATCCCCAGCTATAATTCCCTTCACCAATACTTCAATTTCAGGATTTCGGAGCATGATCATCTAGTAAACGGTGCAGAATCGTAATTGCTGCCTCCGCGATGACGGTTCCAGGGCCAAAAATTTCACGGACCCCCGACTGCTGAAGTAAGGGGTAGTCCTCGGCTGGAATGATTCCTCCGACAACGACCTCAATGTCGGTCCGGTGATGTTGCTCCAAAACTTTCGTGAACTCAGGCACGAGCGTTCTGTGAGCACCGGCAAGGCTGGAAATGCCCGCAATATGAACATCATTCTCAATCGCCTGGCGGGCCACTTCTTCGGGGGACTGAAAGAGCGGTCCCACATCTACGTCAAATCCCAGGTCGGCAAATGCTGTAGCAATCACGCGTGCACCACGGTCGTGCCCATCCAGGCCAAGCTTCGCGACCAGGATACGCGGCCGGCGTCCTGTGCGGTCTGCAAATTGATCTGCAAGAAGCCGGGCGCGGTCAGTAGCTTGATCGGTTTCCATAACGGCAGAGTAAATACCGGTGACGGTTTCGTTGTGGGCAGTGTAGCGGCCAAACACGGTTTCGAGGGCACTGGAGATCTCTCCCAGTGTCGCACGATCCCGCGCTGCCTCTACTGCGGCATCCAGTAAATTTAAGTTCTTTTGGGATGCGGCGGCGTGCAGCTTTGCCAGAGACGCATGTACCTTTGCCGTGTCCCTGGATTTCTTCAGTTCTTCTAATCGCTGGGACTGATTGGCGAGTACTTCCGCATTATTGACTCGAAGTAGCGGGATCTCGGTGTTCGCCCCGGATCGGAAGGCATTCACGCCGACAATGATTTCGTCTCCCTGGTCAATGCGCGCCTGTTTGGCGGCAGCGGCCTCTTCGATCTTCATCTTGGGAAAGCCGGTTGCAATGGCCTTCGTCATGCCTCCCATCGACTCAATTTTTTGAATATGCTTCCATGCCTGATGCGTGAGCGTGTGAGTTAGATGCTCAACTAGATAGGAACCTCCCCAGGGATCAATTGCGTGGGCCAGTTTCGACTCCTCCCGTAGAATCAACTGCGTATTGCGGGCAACTCTGGCAGCATGTGTTGAAGGAAGTGCAAGTGCTTCATCCAGGGCATTCGTGTGTAGCGACTGGGTTTGGCCGCAAACGGCAGAGAGTGCCTCGAGGGTGGTGCGGGCCACATTATTATGGGGGTCCTGTGCGGTAAGGCTGTAGCCTGAGGTTTGACAGTGCATGCGCAGGGCCATAGACTTCGGGTTCTGGGGAGCGAACGGCTGGATGAGCCTTGCCCAGAGTAAGCGGGCAGCCCGGAGCTTGGCAATTTCCGTAAAATGGTCCATGCCAATCCCGAAGAAAAAGGAGAGTCTTGGTGTAAAGGAATCAATCTCCAGGCCGCGATCAAGACCGGTACGTACATATTCAAGTCCGTTGGCAAGTGTATAGGCAAGCTCCAGATCAGCTGGTGCCCCGGCTTCATGCATGTGGTATCCACTGACGGATACAGGATTGAAGCGGGGCATTTTATGGGCACACCATTCAATAATATCCCCTGTAATGCGGATGGAAGGTGCGGGCGGGTAGATATAGGTGTTGCGCACCATGAATTCTTTCAGAATGTCGTTCTGAATCGTGCCACTAAGCTGGCTGGGTTGTACCCCGAATTCCTCCGCCGCTACGATAAAAAATGCCATGATGGGCAGGACCGCACCGTTCATGGTCATGGAGACACTCATATTCGCAAGTGGAATATCTGCAAACAGGATCCGCATATCCTCAACGCTATCAATTGCAACTCCAGCTTGTCCAACATCACCATGGACGAGTGCATGGTCGGAGTCATACCCTCTGTGTGTCGGGAGATCAAAGGCGACCGAGAGTCCGCGCTGTCCTGCCGCCAGCGCATTTTTGTAAAAAGTATTGGATTCTTCTGCCGTGGAAAAGCCAGCATATTGTCGGATCGTCCATGGGCGCATCGCATACATGGACGCATAGGGGCCGCGCAGGAAAGGGGGGATGCCTGCAGCATAATCCAGATGCTCAAATGTTTCCGCATCAGCGGTGCCATACGGGAGGCTTTTTTTGTTGGCCTCAGTTCCAGGAGAGATTTCAGATCGCTGGAAGGGGATGGACGCAAAATCAGGCCGCATGATTCTCCAGCAGTTTTAAGAGGCGGTCAGCAGCAAGATGAAGTGGCTCCCCGACAGAGAGGTGAACCGCTTCATCTTGGGCGTTCTGAGCCAGGAATCCTTCAGGGGTCTCCGTGACGGTAAGGTCTGCTTTTTCAGGATGGATCGTGCATGCACATAAATCCAAAAGACGTTGAAGCCAAAGATGGTCGCATGCCCCGTGAATCACGACACGTGTCCGGCTGCCCATCGCTTTGGCGCGAAGGCGGATATGTTCAAGTGGGGCGGCAATACTTCCTGTTTGCGGGGTTGCTTGTTCCACCTGATCAGAGAGGTATGTATTGACCCCCACGACGATCTCCTTGCCCGAGTAGACCGCAGTTTTTCGCTGCACATCCGCATGTTGGATCTCTTTTTCGATCCAAGGGGTTGATTTCTGCAGTCCACCTGCTGCTTCAATCTTTTGAAAGAGTTTCCAGGCAGCGTGTCCGAGAGCATCCGTCAGGTGCTCAATCATCCAGGATCCCGCCGCTGCATCCGCAATGGTGTCGAGCCTCCCTTCGCGACGCAATATTTGCTGCATTTGCAGGCTCAATCCAATGCCGGAGGAGACCACCACGTTACAGCCTCCAAGAATCGCAGCCGCATGCTGAAGGGTTTGGCGGACCAAGTGCGTATCGGGATCCAGCACCGACTCATATCGGCGGCTTGGGACTCCCACGACAGGAATGTTCTGCGTCTGCACAGAATAGGCCCGCAGGACCTCCCTCGCACACAGGCGCAGTGCGCGCAATCGGGCAATGTCCAACAAATAGCGCTCCCCAACCGGGACACGAAAATAGATATGTTCAGCACTGCAGTCAGGTGCAAGCTCCGCCATCAGGTCGGATAATTGTGCCAATCCGCAGGCCATCTCCTGCACATGAGTTGCGCCTTGGTCATGCCAGGTCTCAAGGTCAATGCACTGCGTCCATAACCCGGTTCCTGTTGCAGCCTGCAAATTTGCACGACTTGATTGTGGCTCGGGGAGAATGGCTGCGCCACGAAGCTGCGCGGGTTCATATCCTTTGCTCTCTGCCTTGGTGCGAAGAGTCTGGATAAATTCCAGGTCTATGCCTTCGCCGCGAAAGAAGAGAGGGATCCTTCCAAGGGGTAGATCTTCTGGAACAGGGGTCGGCTCTGGCAGAACAAATCCCAGCACTTCTGCACCAGAGTCCAGGGCAGCTGCAGCATCCGCCAGATCAACATCAGCACGGATGAGCCATCCACTATGATCAAGTATGGGAGAGGGCTGCGATGCGCCACGGCGATAATATGGCTGGACCGCAATCCCCTCAATGGGTTGCCAGGATAGATCGTCCGGGATCAGGTTCTGCCACTGTTTGTCTTCAACAGCGGGAAAAAAATTCAGTAAGTCCAGCGGCTCTCCCGTCTGTAAAGGATGATCACCCATTCCGTAGGATTTTAATAAGGTCGAAGATAACGATGCCGTAGGCGACAGCCACGTTCAAGGACTGCTTGGCGCCATACTGTGGGATCTCCAGGGCATAGTCTGCCTGATTGATCAGGGATTGGTCCACCCCGGAGAGCTCGTTACCAATGACTAGGCAAAGCGGAAAATAGTCACGGGGAACAGCGGAAACAGGTATGGAGGAGTCGGTAAGTTCCAAGACAGCGATGGTATAGCCCAGACTGCGTAAATTATTAATTGCAACCGTTGCATTTGGCTCATAGCTCCAAGGCACCGTGTCCTGAGCACCGAGTGCAGTCTTGTGCATTTGGGGATTTTCGGGAGTTGCTGTAATTCCCGTAAGGAGTATACGTTCAACGAGGGCACCGTCTGAGCTGCGAAAGATGGAGCCTACGTTGTGGACTGATCGTATATTGTCCAGCACGACGGTGACCGGGTGACGTGGCAGCAGCCGGACCTGATCGGCAGATGGTCGATCAATTTCTTCATGACGGAGTTTTTGCATCTTAAGTTGAAGTGATTATAGCAATTGACGGTACAGCTGCGTCAGGGAAGAGCACCATGGCGCATCAGGTTGCTGAAGTTTCGGGATTCGTCTTCATGGATTCCGGTGTGATGTATAGGGCAGTGGCGTTTGGGTTCCTGAAGCATGATATAGAAAGTACCGAGCGTGGTGCTGCGGCCTATTTACCCAAGATGCACCTGAAAGTCAGTTGTATCCAATCTAGTATGAAGGTTTACGTTGACGAAGAAGACGTATCCTCCCGGCTTCATACCTCCCGGATCACAGAAATGTCCAGTCGGATCGCGATGCTGCGGAGCGTTCGGGAATTCTTGCTGGAGGTCCAACATGGGTTTGGGGATCGCTTCGGCGAGGATCCGGGGGTGATTGCGGTTGGTCGAGACATCGGAACGGTGGTCTTCCCTGATGCGGAACGGAAATTCTTCGTCACAGCCTCTCCCGAAGTACGGGCCCGTCGCCGACTTGCCGAACTTTCTCAAACAGGAGTTACAGACTCCTTCCAGGAAGTGTGCGATGCGATTATTGAGCGGGATCGTCAGGATTCACAGCGTGTGATTGCACCCCTGAGAAAAGCGTCCGATGCAATCGTGATCAATACGGATCATCTGACTCCTGATGAGCAGGCAGCTATCGTACTCGGATACATCCTGGAACGATGAATCTTTTGGGATAGTACAAGTGGGTTGGTATGGCACTCGTGTCTGCGATTTATACTGCAACTTCCTGCACGTAAGTGTCCACTTAAAATTTTTAAACCCTCACCTGATGCTGATGCTGAGGAAGTGCATCCTACCTAACATCGGGTCAAATTTTTATGTCAGAAGAAAAACAAGCAACCGTAGAGGACTCCGTCAAAGCGGAAAGTCCAGAGTCAAAGATCGTAGATAATGATGTTGGTACACCGCCAAGTTCGGCGGATCATTCATTGGAGTCAGACCCCATCGCTGCCGCCGATACAGTCGGCAGTGCATCGGCAGAATCCTCTGAGCCTGTTTCTGAGTTAGAGACCGCCCTGGAAACATCTGAGGAGTCAGTCGAATCAGAAGTGCCTTCCGAGGTCGTGGACGCGTCAGCGGTGGAGGCGTTAGAGGAATCAACTGAATCGGAAGACGAAGAATCTTCCGAGGTCGTGGATGCGCCAGCGGCGGCATTAGAGGAATCAACTGAATCGGAAGACGAAGCATCTTCCGAGGTCGTGGATGCGCCAGCGGCATTAGAGGAATCAACTGAATCGGAAGACGAAGAATCTTCCGAGGTCGTGGATGCACCAGCGGCGGAGGCATTAGAGGAACCAACTGTATCGGAAGACGAAGCATCTTCCGATACGACGGAGGGCGTAGATGAGACAGCTTCAGAGTCCTCGGACACTGCCCCTGATGACTCTGAGGGTGGTGACTCTCCAGAAGGGCCTCAGGACGTACAGCCTTCTACCCCGGAAGATGTTGGCGAAGAGCCACTCAGGGTAGGGTATACAGGAGAAATTCTTGGAGAGATCATTCCGCTTTCCAGCCTGGATGCACAGGTGGAAGCCACCGATGAAGAGCAGGCGGAAGCAGAAGAATTGATCAAACTTATTGATAGCTCACTCAGCAAGGTCTCGAAAGATGAGATCGTAACGGGACGAATTATTTCGATCAGTGACAAAGATGTCGTGATCGATATCGGGTTCAAAAGTGATGGCGTGATTCCCAAGAATGAATTTTCAGGTGAGTTGAAGATTGGAGATGAAGTCGAGGTTTATCTTGAGCGGATTGAAAACTATCATGGCCAACTCGTTCTCAGTAAAGAAAGAGCGGAGAAAGTTCGACGTTGGGAGCAGGTGGAGGACGCGTTTAAAAACGGGACTGTGTTGGAAGGGACGATCACCCGACGGATCAAAGGCGGCATGTTGGTGCATCTGATTGATGGGTTGGAGGCGTTTTTGCCTGGATCCCAGATTGACATGCGCCCTGTGAGAGATTTTGATTCATATCTGGATCGCAGGATGCAATTCAAGATCGTCAAGATTAATGCCGAGAACGAGAATGTGGTCGTTTCCCATAAAGCATTGATTGAGCGTGAGCTTGCCTCTCAGCGAGAGAGCATTCTTTCCACTATGGAGACGGGGCAGGTCTTGGAGGGAATCGCCAAGAATATCACAGACTTTGGGGTGTTCGTTGATCTAGGTGGAGTTGACGGTCTTCTTCATATCACAGACCTCACCTGGGGCCGTGTCTCTCATCCAACTGAGGTCGTCTCACTTGATGAGGAGCTGAAAGTTGTTGTGCTTGAGTACGACAAGGAACGTCAGCGTATTTCATTAGGTCTGAAGCAGTTACAGCCTCATCCATGGGAGAATATTGAAGAGCGTTACAAGCCGGGGGATATTGTGGAAGGCAAGGTCGTCTCCATTACGGACTATGGTGCGTTTCTTGAGCTTGAGCAGGGGATTGAAGGGTTGGTGCATGTCTCAGAGATGAGTTGGACTGGGCATATTCGCCATCCATCGCAGCGGGTCTCACTGGGGCAGGTCGTGAAAGTCTCTGTCTTAAGCATAGACCACGATATGAAGAAGATCTCGCTCGGGATGAAGCAGTTCGAGGTCAACCCCTGGGAAGGCATTGTAACGCGCCATCCTCCTGGGACCGTGCTTCGGGGTCGTGTACGTAACATTACTCACTTTGGAGCTTTCGTTGAAATTGAACCGGGGATTGATGGGTTGGTGCATGTATCCGATCTATCCTGGACCAAAACGATTCGCCATCCCAGTGAATTAATCAAGAAAAGGCAGGAACTCTCTGTCGTTGTCCTGGATGTGGATGAGAAGCGTCAGAGGATTGCTCTTGGACATAAGCAGATTGAGACGAATCCGTGGACTAATCTCGCAACGGTTTATGAGACCGGGACGGATCACCAGGCGAAGGTTGTACGGATTGATCGTAACGGCCTGACGGTGGAATTGCCCCTTGAAGTTGAGGCTTTTGTACCTGGGAGTGAACTCAAGAACAAGCACGAGAGTGGGTTCCCGCCATATCAGGAAGGAGATGAGTTGAATCTCCGAGTGATTCGATTGGATGTGAGCCAAAAAGAAATCGTGATGAGCGAAACTGCTAGGGAGAGGCAGGAGCAGGCTCAAGAACGTCAGAAAGAGGAGCATGTCAAGCGTACGCAGCGTCGAGCGGAGCAGAAGGCGGTTCGTCAGCATACGAAGCGTGAGCAGTTGGCGAGTGGCCCCACTACGATTGGAGAACTCAGTGGGCTTGAATCACTGAAGGCAAAGTTAGAGGAAGAGGAAAAAGCATCCAGCGCGAAAGCTTCTGAGGAAAAGGCGTCCGATACGGAAACTCCAGAGGTGAAGGCTTCTGAGGAAAAAGTGTCCGATACGGAAGTTCTAGAGGTGGGGGTCTCCAAGGAGGAAGCGTCTGAGGAAGAAGTATCTGATGTGAAGGTTCCAAAGGCGAAGGCCTCCAAGAAAAAAGCGCCCAGTAAGAAGGCTCCAAAGGCGAAAGCTCCTAAGAAAAAAGCGTCTGATGCGGAATCCCCAGAGGTAAAGAATTCTGAGGAAAAAGCGTCCGATACGGAAGTTCCAGAGGTGGGGGTCTCCAAGGAAGAAGCGTCTGAGGAAGAAGTATCTGATGTGAAGGCTCCAAAGGCGAAGGTTTCTAAGGAAGAAGTATCCGATACGGATGTGCCAGAGGTAGAAGCGTCCGAGGAGGAAACATCCAAGGAAGGAGCTTAAACCATAAATAATCGGCTTGGAGAATAGCCGGCTGCAGATGAGCACCTCGTTCACGGATGAGGAGTACACTTTTAGCTAGTTACTGCTACGATGATGAGATTGCTGTTTCTGGGTCTTATGCAACCCGAAGTCGTGTACTTGAGATGAACGTACGAACCACTCTCAGCTCTCTTGGAGTATCTGATGTAGGGCCTGGACTTATCATTGGTTCTTCTGTAAACCCCGGTCAAGGGCCTCGAATAGAAGTTCATAGTCCCATTGATGGCAGACTGATTCAGTATATTGGCTCGGCGACTTCGGCAGAAGTAGCTCAAGGCTGCGAGGCCGCACACCATGCGTTTCTTTCATGGCGGGTCGTTCCTGCACCTCGTCGTGGGGAACTAGTCCATCAATTCGGGCAGATACTGCGAGAGCATAAAGAAGAGTTGGGCTATCTGGTCACCTTGGAGGCAGGCAAGATTCAGTCAGAGGCAGAGGGGGAGGTACAGGAGATGATTGATGTGTGTGACTTTGCCACTGGGTTGAGTCGCCAACTCTATGGGCTGACCATTCAAAGTGAACGTCCCCAACATCGACTGATGGAACAGTGGCACCCTCTGGGGGCGATCGGTGTGATTACGGCCTTTAATTTTCCTGTGGCTGTGTGGTCATGGAATACAGCTTTGGCGCTGGTCTGCGGGGATCCAGTAGTTTGGAAGCCTTCCGAGAAGACACCGCTGACCGCATGGGCATGCCATAACCTTCTGATGAAGGTGGTCCGTGACTTTGAAGATGCTCCAGATGCGTTGAGCGTGGTGATCAATGGTGGTCGTGATGTAGGAGAGGCATTAGTTGACTCTGCGTATTTGCCGTTGATTTCGGCAACCGGGTCCATCGCAATGGGGCGGGCTGTGGGGCAACGTGTGGCCAAACGGTTGGGGCGCTCATTACTGGAACTGGGAGGCAATAATGCGCTTATCGTCGCTCCAGGTGCAAATCTGGACCTCGCGGTGAAAGCGATCACTTTTGCTGCGGTGGGGACCGCAGGACAGCGATGTACGACGCTTCGACGCTTAATTATTCACAAAAGCGTAAAGGATGAACTATTGTCACGCCTGCTCCGTACCTGGGACTCCATACGGGTTGGGGATCCACGTGAAAGCGATGTGTTGGTAGGCCCCCTCATTGATGAGGATGCGGCTAAGGCAATGGAGCATGCACTGGCTTCGGCTACCAAGCAAGGAGGACAGATCCATGGGGGTGGGCGCGTCACAGCGGATGTCCCCCCAGGTGGTGTCTATGTGCGACCTGCGCTCATAGAAATTTCGCCTGAGGCGCCGATTGTGCAAACAGAAACGTTTGCACCGATCTGTTATGCACATGAATATGATCAATTGGAGGAGGCAATCAGGATCCAGAATGATGTACCACAGGGACTCTCGAGTGCAATCTTCACCGATAGTGTCGTAGAGGCTGAGATTTTTTGCGGACCTGCAGGAAGTGACTGTGGGATTGCGAATGTAAATATTGGTACGAGCGGGGCTGAGATTGGTGGTGCCTTCGGAGGAGAAAAGGAAACCGGTGGAGGGCGTGAAAGTGGTTCGGATGCCTGGAAACACTATATGCGCAGAGCAACCAATACCGTGAATTACGGCAAAGACCTTCCCTTGGCACAGGGAGTAGAATTTGTTTAATTAATGTCATTACTCGCTCCACATATCCAGTCCATTCCCCCGAGCGGCATCCGCCGGTTCTTTGATATTGCAGCTTCCATGGAGGATGTAATTTCATTGGGGATTGGGGAGCCGGACTTTGTGAGCCCCCGTCCAATCATGGATGCAGCGGTTGCGTCACTGGCGGCGGGAAAGACAGGCTATACCTCGAATGCTGGCTTGATTGAACTACGAGAGGCCATCGCAGAACACCTGCACAATCTATACGGATATCAGGTCGAGGCAGATCAGATTTTGATCACCGTGGGTGCCAGTGAAGCAATGCAATTGGCGATGTTGTCGCTACTGAGCCCCGGGGACGAGGTTCTGATCCCGGAGCCATGCTTTGTGTCCTATGGCCCGGTTGCCCAGTTTGCACATGGCAAGGTGGTCTATGTCCCTACAAGTGCAGAAACAAATTTCGAAGTGACGGCAGAGGCGATCTCCAGTAGAATTACCCCTCGGACCCGGATGATCTTTATTGGCTATCCGAACAATCCGACAGGAGCGGTCCTGAGGCGGGAAACCCTTGAGGAAATTGCTGCCATTGCAGAAGCTCATGACCTCGTCCTGGTCTCAGACGAGATCTATGATCAACTCATCTATGGAGATGCGAAGCGGATAGGGCATGCCAGCGCCTGGTCGGTTGAGTCTTTGCGCGAGCGCAGTATCATTTTGGGAGGATTTTCAAAAGCTTACGCCATGACCGGATGGAGGCTTGGCTACGCGATTGCTCCGGCTTCAATCTACGAGGGGCTCTATAAGGTCCACCAGTATATGATCATGAGTGCTCCGACCGTTGCCCAGTACGGGGCCTTGGCGGCAATCCAGGACGGTGCTTCGGATGTTGAGCGTATGCGTCAGGCATATGATGGCCGTAGGCGCGTGATTGTAGATGGTTTGCGGGCGGCAGGACTCCCCACCTTCGAGCCGGAGGGGGCGTTCTATTGTTTCCCGGATATCCGGTCTACAGGGCTGACTTCAGAGGAGTTTGCAGAGAATTTGATTCACGAAGAATCGGTTGCTGTGGTGCCGGGAGATGCTTTTGGTCCCAGTGGGGCAGGGTTCGTACGCTGTTCCTATGCGACTGCTGATGACAAAGTCGCCGAGGCTACCCGTCGGATCGGCCGATTTGTTCAGAAATGCAAGGATGCCCGATGATCCGAATATTGATCGGGCTGGGGATTGCGATAATCCTCCATCTGGTTCTGGGATGGGTATGGAGTATCGGAGGCGGCATCGCTGCAGGGCTGTACTGCCGAAGACGGGCATGGCTTGCGGGAGGCATTGCAGTGGGATTGGGCTGGGCCCTGTTTGTCGCGCATGCATTCATCGTTGCTCCTGAACCAACTATGCGGCTAATGGCAATTATGGGGGCGATGTTCGGGGATCTCCCAGGTGCGCTCATTCCAGTGGTAACAGTACTTGTGGGGGGACTGCTTGGGATCGCTGGCGGAGTACTGGGGGCATCCATGAACCCGGCTCTCGTGCCTTTATGGAATCAGTTGAGATCCCACTTTTCCCAGCGAAGCCATTCTGCCACCAGATGATGCATTGGGAAACAGAATGGCAAGGTTGCGGTTATGGGAATGTGTTGCGCACGCTGATTAATGCTAAACAAAGACGAGGTCCAGGGTTTCTGCTCTGTACCTAGGGGACAGTCAGGAAAAACGACTCTTGGATGCGATGTTGTTAGCTGTACCACAGTAAATCAGAGAATCCAATGAAAGAGATAAGGCTTGAAAATTTTCGATGTTTTCACACAGAGCAAGTTGCCCGCCTTGCCCCTTTAACGTTGCTGGTGGGCGACAACAGTACTGGTAAGACCTCCTTTTCAGCCATGATACGTGCGTTGTGGGACTGCGTTTATGGCCATCATATTCCAGATTTTAAAGAGGCTCCGTATGACTTGGGAAGCTTTGAAGAGATTGCACACCGTCAAAACGAGAAGAATGGATCGGCAGCGACATTTAAGGCAAGTCTTCAAATAGACGATGATTTAGGTGCTGATGTAGAGTTTGGAAAGAATGGAAAAGTTCCCGTACCAAAGAGGATGGGCTTGGTTGACGGAGAAGTTAGGATTGAAGACAAATACGACACTCAGGGGCTTCCCTGGGTGCAGGTAAAAACCCCTAAGGGAATATGGGAAGTGCCATTACCCACTAGCGGCCTAACGAAAAACACATCACCGCTGCTTACTTTGAGAAGAGTGTTACTGAGGCTTCCAGAACTGATCTTCCGAGACTATCCAGAGGGGCCAACAGTAATGACCCCGATGGTTGGGTCGCCTCCCTTCTCCAAAACGGATGCAAACGCAATTGCCGGTTTTAGGCTCTTGGATTCTGGAGATATGAGGGACCGTCCCTATGCAGGTGCGCCGGTTCGCTCCAAACCACAACGTACATACGATCCTGATAGTCTAGTGGAAGATCCAGAAGGAAACTATGTTCCTATGCTCTTGGAGAATTTGGCTACTAGTTCTGATGATCTTTGGACATTTGTTAAGAAAAAACTAGAATATTTTGGTTCATCAGCTGGGATATTTGACGAAATCAGTATTAAGCGTCTCGGAAAATATGGAAGTGATCCGTTTCAAATTCAGGTTAGAAAATTTGGCAAAGGAAGCAGAAAGGGTCCCAAACAGAATTTGATAGATGTGGGGTATGGTATTAGTCAGGTTTTGCCCATCCTAACAGAACTGCTAGTAAGAATAAGGGTTTCTAAAATGGCATTGCTACAGCAACCGGAGGTGCACCTTCATCCAAGTGCTCAAGCTGCTCTGGGGAGCCTGTTATGTGAAATTGCTGGCGAAGGGAGACAGTTAGTGGTTGAGACCCACAGCGATCACTTGATGGACCGAGTTCGTATGGATGTGCGAGATGGTAAGACAAACCTTAAGCCGGAAGATGTTTCAATCTTGTTCTTTGAGCGAAACAATTTAAGCGTTCAAATCCACTCACTCCGTATAGATAAGGAAGGGAACGTACTAAATGCGCCAGAGAATTACCGTCAATTTTTCATGGAAGAAACAAGGAGATCTTTGTGGGCTGAATAATGTGTGCCATTGTTGATGCAAATGTGGCATCCGAGGTGTTCGGAACTAATCCCTCAGAGGCTGGCATGAAATTTTTCTTATGGATTGATAGTAATCCCAACGGGCGTTTGGTGGTTGGCGGCAAATTGTTGGAAGAATTAAACAGAGTGCTAAGTTTTCAGCGATGGGCTCAGGAAGCTGTTCTTTCTGGAAAAATGAGATTTGTAGAAAAAGACCAAGTTGACAGGAGGGAAAATGACCTTCGAAATGCCTCAGTTTGCTCATCCAATGATCATCACATTATTGCCCTAGCCCAAATTAGCGGTGCACGCCTTTTGTATTCCAACGACAAGAAATTACAGCAGGATTTCAATAACAAGGAATTGATCGACAAACCGCGTGGTAAAGTCTACTCAACCAATCAGGGGCGCGAGACTTTTTCAGCGACACACAAGAAAACACTGGCAAGAAGGGATCTTTGCCAACGAAAGCTGTGATTTGGATATCTCTACTGGATCTTTCAGGAACCACGGAACCCTGAATTTGTCCAACACAGGTCGTGGCAGAGGATCCAAAAGGCTGTCTGTGGAATCAACTGTCCATGAATTCACAGCGTCTCAAACCATGCGTAGATCTCCATCACTTCCATCTAATTTCGTGCCCGACCGTGGTCCTGCCAAGTATTTTCACGGGCGGAAGCAGATATTGAGGGATCTCGGTGGAATTTTGAGGTATTCAACCCAAAACAAGTGGGGCACGACCCTCCTGATTCAAGGTGCGCCTGGCGTGGGGAAGAGTGCCCTGCTTGAAGAATGTGAAAAACATGCGAGAGAGAATGAATGGGATGTTGCCAAGATTGGGGCAGAGTCTCTCTGGGATCCATACGAATTACGAGAGGATCTCGGGTTGGGAAACAAGTCTGAGGTTACCGAAAAATCCACACAGTTCGGGGTGGAAAATTTGGTTAAACGGGAAATTCGGACCAGCCGACCTCGTCGGACATTACTGAATATACTTCAGGCTGACAGGCAACCATTGTTGCTTGTTTTGGACGAAGCACAAGTGTTGGGGGAAATGGGTGTTCCACCATCTGAGTATAGGGAGACTGCCATTAAGGTGTTTAATGCGATTCATAACGGCGAGTTGGTCCGTCCTGTCATCCTGGTCGCGGCGGGACTGGGAACGACGAAGAAGGCCTTTCGGTCATTGGGAATTTCGGGAGGATGCTTCGTGGAATTGGGAGCATTGAGTAAAGAGTCTGAGCGTGCGGTCATCCACGACTGGCTCGCGAAGGAAGGCGAGGCCCAAGGTGATCCCACTGAGTGGATTGATGCCATTGTTCAGGAAACGCATGGCTGGCCCCAGCACATCTTGTCGTATGTGGAGCCGGCGTCGCGTCATTTACGAGCCCATGACGGTGCCATGACCACGGAAGGGTTGAATACCGTCTTGGAAGCGGGTCGGCGCTTTCGATTAAATTATTACGAAGAACGGGTGGACGATTTCAGCAGAAAACAGCGCCGTAGTCTGGCAAAACTGATGGCGGACCTTCCATTCGGCGAGGGGTTGGATAAAGAAGACATCATGTTAACCCTAACACAGGAGTATGGGGAAGCGGAAGCAGAGAGGCTGTTTGACCGGGCACTGCACTGTGGTGTACTGCACGAGCGTGAAGGAACTTATGCGATCCCAATCCCCTCGATGCAGGACTGGCTGGTGTCCAAATACGCCCGCATCCAGATCAAATCCCCGCCTCAGGTGCAGGAGACTCGTCGGTCTGGAGAAAAAAGTTTGGGCAGGGGTTTCGAGCGCTGACATACCCACGTTCTTCTACGGAGTATTGGAACGAATACCTGAGTGATGTAGATGCTCAGACCCATACCATCTCCTCTCATTTGCTCTAAATTTCGTCTGATCGCATCTTAGAAAGCCCCCGCTTATAAAGATCACGCGTGTCGCCATGTATACCAAGATACGCCGAGCGTCAATACATCTGAACTTCCCCCCATTTCACTGGGGGTTTCCTCTTTTTGTTCTGATTTCAGGCAATCGGTCTGACGATACAGTGCCAGACCTTACTGTTCAAAGAGGGGACGACCTCCTAAATCAAGCGTCCCATTCGGTCTTGATCTTCATCAAGCCCCCCTGAAAAGGGGGCTTGGTAGTGTTCAGTTTTCCCGGAAATCCCACCCCAGCATCCCTGTGACGGAGGTAACCGTCGAAGTCAAGATGAACTGGAGGAAGCCTTGATCTGGCATCTTGAGAGTTTTCTGTCGAGGCGATTTCTTAATATTTTGTCCCGCGACTGCAAGTTTTTTATCCACCCAATTTAAAGGGCAATGCTAACGCAGCATTAAATCGAGCATTGCATTGACTTAATGCTCATTTTAAAGCTGGTCAACATAAACGGTATCATTTCTTAAACTCATGTCGTGCATGTCTCCCTCACCCTGGATGTTGAAGATCGGTGTTCTCTTGTCGCAACTCGGTCATCAACCTATGCACCTGATTCCGATCAAAGCAGGTGACCTGTCGGATTTCTTTATTGCTCAAACCCGGTTCACGCCACGGGCGCGCTCCATTAGAATGCTCAGCATTCGGTTTTTGGCGACTTCCCAATCAATGCGTCGGCGTACTTCACCTTGACGCCTTCAGCCAGGCGGTTGTATAGGTCCGGGTGGATACATCAGTAGGTTCCTCGTCCCTTGCCTCCGTGCTCTATGTAACCCGCAGACTCCATATCCGAGAGCCTCTCGCGGATTTCGGGCTCATTCCGTTGGCAAAGGGCCGCGGCTGTACCGGTGTCTATCTCCGGGTGCTGAAGCAGGTACTGCAACAGCAACAGTTTGTCACACTCAGATTACGCCCGTGCTCACTCTCCTCGGCTACGAACAAGCGAAAAGCAGCATTCAGGTTCCTTTTGGGAAAGCCCACCAAAACAAATTCGCCGATTTCGCGGATATAAGGCGGATCCTTGCCTTCAATAAGCAAGGCGGAAAACATACGGTTTATCTCCAAGTTGCTGCGGTTGACAAGGCGTAGACGAGTCAGCGTCTCGACCAGCAAAGGGTTTCTGGCAGCGGGTTGATGATGAAGAATAGTGTCGGGCGTAATGCCGTCGAAGCCGCCAAGTCGCTTCTCCATAAGTCAAATTGCACGTTTTGATGTAAATTGCGAAAAACATAGCACCATGTAAGCTCTACCTGATCAGGGGGAGTCCTACTATACCAGTCAAGGGGCCGGCGCGTTACTCTTAGGGTCCTGTGGTAATTCCATCCCCCATTATTCCAAGGTGGTTATGCAGTGTCTGTCCGAGAATATTAGAATATCTTTAACATGTGCTTTTTGGACTCCTATGGCCAGATCGTCTATGATGCCTGATTCATAAAAGTAACAAACTTTCTTTTCGGTATGCATATATTTCGTACAGGTAAAAATTGAGAAGTTTTTGAAATTCCCAAAGCCTAATTCTGGAGCGATGGATCATAACGGGGGATATTCAGAATGACTCAGGAATCAGGTGGCGATAAAATGCATATTCGATTAGGAAAGATATTGTTCGGATTTGACCAATTGTGTAGTGTAATTTGTTGTCCCTACATGAACCCATATCCCGGATTTAGGTCAGATGTGATTGATCATCAGGCCCAGGAGTAAGCATGAATCCGATTCGCATTTTCATCAGCAGTATCCAAGGTGAATTTGAAAAAGAACGGGAACTGCTACGAGACTATCTCCGCCGTGATGCAATGATGCGGAGATTTTTCGATGTATTCCTATTCGAAGATGTCCCTGTTTTAGACCGGCGGCCTGAGCAACTTTACCTAAATGAAGTTGAGCAGACTGATATCTATCTCGGATTGCTTGGCGGTGAATATGGCACTGAAGACGATGAGGGAATATCGCCGACGGAGCGAGAGTTTGACCATGCAACTGCCGTGGGGACACACCGCATGATTTTTCTCAAGGATATTGATGAGCATGTTCGGCACCCAAAGATGCAAGCTCTCGTCACAAAAGCCCAGTCTGGTCTGATTAGAAAGCGATTTAAAACGCCTGAAGAACTTATAGATGCAGTCTACGCAGCACTGATAGAATACTTGGCTACTAAGGAGATAATTCGTGCAACCCGATTTGATGCAGCATACTGCATGAAGGCCACCTTGGACGACCTTGACTCAGACCGGATGCCTCCGTTCATCCGTACAGCGCGTAGAGTCAGGCAATTTCCACTTGCCGAAGATGCATCGCCAAAGGAGTTGTTGGAGCATTTGGATTTGTTGAATGATGGACGGCCAACGAATGCTGCGGTATTATTGTTTGGTAAAGCTCCTCAAAAGTTTTTGATCGCTTCAGAAATCAAGTGTGCACATTTCCATGGAACAGAGGTCGAAAAGCCAATTCCCTCTCATCAAGTCTACAAGGGGACCGTGTTTGACTTAGTTGACCAAGCGGTAGACTTTGTACTCAGCAAGATCAATCGTTCTATTGGAACACGGGCAAAGTCACCACGTGCGGCCCGAACATATGAGATTCCGAAAGAAGTTGTGACTGAGGCGATTGTCAATGCGGTGGCTCATCGTGATTACACAGACAACAGCAGCATTCAAGTAATGCTATTCGCTGACAGATTGGAGGTATGGAATTCCGGCAAGCTTCCACCTCAGCTTACCCTAGAGAAACTACGTGTTCCCCACCGTTCGGTACCAAATAACCCCTTGTTGGCCAAATCTATGTAGTGCCTGTCAGAAAACTTAAGCATTTTGGAAGGTCCGATCTCGTTTTCACCTTTAATTTTTTCAAAATCCGGAATTTTACTCTGCGGGTTTGATATCCTTTCTCCCAGTTCACAATTACTGCTCTTGGGCCTGAACATTTGCGCACGGATTCACGTCAATGGAGGCAATCTGACGTGAATTTCGTGGGGACTGAATGCAACTCTTCCGACTCCGACCGTGGAGTGGGATCGCACCACCTTCATTTGGTTGGGTCAACTACGCCGCTTGGCGCCACTCCAGGTACTGGCGTTCCTGCAACATCGCTCCCATGCGACATAGGTTGGTGGCAACCACCGATGCACCGACCGTTCGGGCAAAGCCTGCCTTGCCTCCTTTGGTACGAATCCGGTCTCCGCCATGCTGCTCTAAACAATTAATCCGGGATTCTACCTGCGCATGTTTGCGGCGCCGATTCTTAAACTCGGGGGCGGATTCTCGCGCACGATCCTCTTTCGAGAGTTTTCCCTTCTTGGGAAGAATCACATGCTTCAACCTTGACGTCAGTGCCTTCATGTTCGGCTTGGATGAATAGCCCCGATCAAAACTCATGGCGTGCACGTTCGGATAGGCCTTCTTGCACTGATCCACCAAGTCCACCGTGAGGTCTACATCACACTCGGTCCACATAATCTGCCACATCAGGATGAATCGATGATCATTCTCTATGATGGAGACCGGAACCCCCAACTCTACCTTCTTTCCCCCACTCTTCCCCTTCTGAATCCAACGCGTATGGCGGGCATGCAGCGAATAGATCTTCTCATCGGAAGGGATCTTTTCGCCCTTCACCAAACGGCGCTCCACTTGGTCATGAAGCGTCCAGGCTAGCTCTGCCTTGTACTCAGAAAAAAGACTGGACAATGGGGGTTCTTCGGTTTATGTAGGCGAATTTTCCTGAGTTCTTGTCCGACAAGGTACGACAGATTTCGCGCATTTCTCTGAGGTTGAGCGTCTGGCACTGCGATTTTCCGTGTTTTTCGCGTTCTGGAACAAGCGAGATCTCGCAGACACGACATTCTTCTGTAGCCTGCACACAGCAAGGGTATGAAGCTTTCGGGGGCTCAAGGAGGGAACAGCAGATCAGGAGGGAGCAATGGAGCACGTTGGCTGCTATGGAGGCGGACGCTCCACCAAGTCAAAGAAGCCCCCCAACTCCTCATAGGCGATGGCACGCATTTGAAGGTTTGCATAGCCGCGCCACATGATGGTGTGCCCGGGCGGTGGATCGTGTTTGCGATTCATGTAGCCGCCCATCATGGCCACCAGTAAGATGGCCGAGGGCAGGCTGGTGGGGACCGCAAGGCCATAGCTACGGGCGTAGACCTTCATCATCTCTAACTCGGACTCTCGAAAGAATACGTCCATGTCCAAGTCCGCGTCCACACGCCCCAAAAGCGTCATCAACATGATTCGCCACGCCGTGACCATGTGCAGGGTGATCGCCCGGTGCAAAGAGCCCGCCTTCTGCATCCGCAACTTCTCCACTTTGCAGCCACTCTTGAGCACCCGGAAGGTGTCTTCCACACGCCAGCGCAACTGGTAATATTCTACCATCTGCTTCGCCTGCTCCGGGCTTGTGATGGGTTGCGTGGTCAACAGATACCATTCAATCCGCGTTGCATTTTCCGGCGGATTGAGTTCACGCAGATGAATTCCCCAGACCTCCATGGGGGCTTGCGTACGGTCCCTGGTCGGAGGTAGAGTCACGTTGCAATACCGCAACTCCATCCGGGCATTTCGTGCCGGACGACCTTTATGAGTGACCCGCCCCGACTTCATCCGACGACTCAACTGCTCCACCGACAACTCCATCACATCCGCAGGCGACCCCTTTCGCATCGCCTTAAATAATCGCCCCTCGTCTGTATTCAGCTTCCGGTCGTGCTTGGCCCGAACCAATAGATGCGTCCGCTTCAGCGTCCGATGCGCAGACAAAATCTCGAACGCATCCGCTTCCCGATCCATCACACAAACCACCTTGGTCTTGCGTGGCAGCGTCTCGGCTGCCTCGTCAATGTCAGACAGACCGTGTAGCCAACTTTGGGTTTTTGGGTTCTCTGTCCCATAGGCACATCGCAACACCCCCAACGGTAATCCCTCGTCATTCAGGGCGATCGTTGCATGCAGACACACCCCGCGGGCTTTCGCAGAGGTCTGGTTCTGTCCAATGATATCCAGTCCCTCGGTGTCCGAACGCGTACTGTATGAGATCTTGGTTCCGTCCTGAACACACAAAACCGTCTCCTGGGTTCGCATTCGCTCAATCGCCCGCTGGCGATGCGGGAACAGAATCTGTGCCGGGGTGATCCCACGTTCGTTGGCCCTCTCCCAAAAATGCCAGTAGGCCCGAACGTCCTTGATATTTCGCTCGGGGGTTGTGGTGACAGGATTGCCCATCGTCTTTGCCGCTAACTCCGCGTTTTTTACCAAACGCACATTGAGACGCCGATCCCCGAGATCCGCACCACCAAACTCCTGTTCCGCCCACCGATCGCTGTCCAGACCTGCGCCCACCTCCAGCCGAGGGCGCAATTCCACATACGGCACGGCCAAGTGCGTGCGCCAGTTTGGATCCAGTTCATAGGCAAATACTTTTTTCTGCGGGCGCGTGCGTGTCTTCGAGGGGGCATGGCGGCCCCGCCCCTGCGTGAGTCCCAAATATCGGAATCCCGCCGCTCGAAAACAAGTCCCCGCCTGATCGGGTCCCACAAAGGTCTCTACCACATAGGGGGAATACCCATACGTTGCCATAAAATCGGAGGGCAAGCGCCGCAGCACTCGTCCCAACGCGTGGCTCGCCAGGTTCTTGCAGAACACGTCTGGTCGAATCAGAAAACGACTCAGGTTCACCACACGGTTCAAATTCTCCGCGCGCTTTGGATGATCCCACGCCATCCATTGATCCCGAGCCTTGAGATACAACGCCGCAGCAGAAAAACCGACCACCCCCAGTTCACCGTGCGCACTCCGAATCAGGTAGCGCTGCTGCGCGCCCGCAAAGGTGGTACTCCCCTGTGGATGCTCCGCATCCAGAAGTGTATTCCAGATCGCTCGATCCCCCGAATCGGTGACCAAAATAATCTCCAAATCCTTGATCTCACGGACATCCGTGGGGACATCCAACGCCTTCGGAACCGGTTCATCCAACAGACGGGGACCGCGGACAAACGACGCGGTTTGTGGCTTCGGTAGAGAAAAGTGCCCCTCCGATTCCAGTAACACTAATGCCTTCATGCAACCCGAAAGCCGATGGCCTCCCTGAGCATTCACGAAATTGAACTGTGCACACACAATGCGCCCCAAAGCTCGACGACTCTTGTCTTGATGTGACGCCACCGTTGTCGACAATGCCGGAAGAGCATTACGCAGTACTGTAAGTATCGCGGATTGTGCTTGCATATTGCTAAACTAAGCAATAGGAAAGCCATTGTCAAGTCCCTCCTAAACGTACAGGGCAGGGCTAGCTCAGAGGCCGATTCCAGACGCGATATCCATGCAGAGTTTGGATCCAGCTTCTCAATCTCTTGAAGAACCTGATCACATCGCTGGATGCGCCAGGTGCAAAGCAAAAGATAGCTCTGCACCGCTTCAAGGTTCTTGGATTTTGCGCTCGTCTCCACAGCCCGGTACGCAGCCTGGAGCGATCGCAATAGATGATCAGCCTGACGCCAACCGGGAAGATCACAGTTCCCGTCCAGTTTGCACACCTCCCAGGCCTTTATAGTCTCCCTGAAAAGCAAGCGGATCGCATCACGTAACATGCTCGGTCGGAAACTGAACATTCGTTTCCACCACATACGAATCACAGCGAGCCTCCATCGGGGCGTTGGGATCCTCCCCCAGTGCCTGCATCCCCACCTCCACAATGATTGGATTCAACTCCGCCCAAATCTCTTCGGTGATCAACGAAACATTATCAATGACTGTCTGCAATTCATACACATACCCGTCTCCAAATTCCGAATCGTCATGTTGTAACATCTGACGTAGTCGCCGATGTTCATTGGCCTCATCCACTAAGTGATCATAGTCCGTGTTCAGCGCCTGCTTCACAAGTGCCAATACAAGGATGCGCCAGTAGTGCATGCCCGGGCGCCCCTCGCGTTGACGGGTCGTTTTTCCGATCTTCTGTCGAAGAATTGTGAGGATTTGTTCCAAGTGGAGTTTACTCTTCCAAATCTGTTGCAATGATCGGAGCACCCTGGCCATATCATGGCGGGATTTGGGGTTGATTTCTATCTGCTCAATCGGGATGACGCCAAAGGATGGAGCAGGATCAAATTGGTGTCTCATAACAGGAAAAATGGCGCTTTTGGAGGTTGAAGATTTTGCCCAAATTCGGGGATTAGTGCGCAAAAATGGACGCAATCGCCCCGGAATGAGCTTCTGGAATGGTTCTACGCTGCAAAATCTGAAAAATCGACGTTTTTTAAAAAAAAATCTTCGCACAGAATCCATTCCGTGTATTCAGACGGAAATACCACCCACAACGCTTCCTCGGTAGAATATCAGTGCTGATTTACTGTTTTCGGACAGGCACTATGTACTTGGTTGAATACATCGAAAATATGGGGACGGGATTTAGATATGATCAATCGCTGTGTTGAGGCCGGTTTATCTGAACCGAAGTTCTCGGTTGAAGATGGCTTTGTTATCACCATACCACGTTCACGGACTCGCACCTATACCGTGACGGCATATTGTGGGAAAGAACCACTGGCTGATGTTGATATTTTGGTAATGTTTCCCAATGGGACATGGAAACGCACTAAGACCGATAAACGGGGTGAAGCAAGTGTTGAATTGCATTCAGTCTATTTGCCGCTGACAGTGTTTGCCGCTGCCGAGGGTTTTGCCGCACGCATAGAGTACGACTGGAGACCTGAAGAACGCAAACTCATGCTGGAACTGATCCCATTAAAGCATGGTGGTGCAGTTATCTTTCCCGAGGGAGATGGCTATATCCCTGGACTCAAGGGAAGGTTAAATCCTATTCTTGATTCCGCCCGCCGGACCTATCTCTACGCTTCCAATATTTCCATTAATCGTGGACAGATAAAACCAGTATTTTTTAAACATGGTGAAGAGTTAAACCTTGTTGATGCCGACGGTTTCGAAGTCCAAGTTCGTGTTGTTAAGATGATAGACCGATCGGCACTATTAGAGTATCACATCGTCACGTCACAGCAAGAGTCACAGCAAGAGTCACAGCAAGAGTCACAGCAAGAGTCGCAGCAAGAGTCGCAGCAGGAATCACTAGAGATGAGAGTTCTCAATCTCCTGATGAATGGTCCTCTGTCAAAGAAGGAATTGTCGGAAAACTTAGGACAAAAAAAATATCTGGTCAACTCAACAAAGTAATTCCCCAACTGTTAGTGGAAGGAAAAGTCGCCTTCCTAATTCCTGGAAAGCCTCAAAGTCGATTGCAAAAATATCGCCTGACAGACAAGGGCAGAGTTACAGTTTTAGGTATTAATACTGAGGAGTAATTGGACATTTTCTTTGCACAAGGTGGTCAGGAACAGCTATCGAGTTGCTTCAATAAAGGGGGAATGAAATGATCTCACCGCGTTGGAAGGTCAGCGTAGAATTTGACGTTGAGTCTTCGTAGTAGAGATGGGCTGGGAAGGTATTAATCAATCAATTGATGCCCAAATTCCAAGAAAAATGGAAGGCCTGTTGTCTGTGTTATTTCATACACTTCTGACCAGAGATGTCAGCGGATGAAATCCAGAATTCAAGAAAAAGCAAAGTCGGTCAGGTGATAATGAATTAAAACTGTGAATTGCAGATACGCTCTTGATTAGCCTCCATGGATCTTTGTTTATCGAGGAAAGCAGATCTATTCAAGAGGGAATGCAATCCACATATTGCGGAACTTGAGTGACCTCTCGCGGCTCCTTTGGAGTAGCTTTGTAGTTCTGGTCTCAGTCGCTTTCAACAAGTCAATTGCCCAGTGCTCGATTCATACGTAACCGATTGAAGTCTCTGCCAAGGAATCTTAATCGTCTTCATGCCCGCCTCCGTACGCGGAACCCGGCAATGAATAATCCACTGAGTTGAAACCAATCCAGATGCACCAAACGCGCGTATTATGATGATCCTATAAGCTTTCCAGTCTCCCGGGTCTCAATACAAACCAACGAACGGCCCGAAGGGGAGACGCACATGTCAGTTCGCTGGTTCAGCTCAGCAAATAACATCTTGCCAATCCCCCAGTTGCCAACTATCCTAACTAAGCCCTACTGTATCATCTCAGCAAAAGCATGCTCCATTTGTCTGTCATGTTTGGTTGAACCGAAGATAACATTCTATACAAGTGTCGGTTGAATCCCGTCTTCTTTAGAATAAAAGGCTGTGAAAATTTAGGTTTTCAGGAACGGTGCGTATTCCGATCCAAGTGGCCCACTTCGCTCGGAATGGTGGCCCACATCATCGGAATATGCAGAACGGACAAGTTTTTGGACCTAATGCCATTGTGTTTCTTCGAAAAAAGGCGCTGTGATGGGCAATAGCCTTCAACTATTTATTGAGCCTAAGGGAGAGAATCTCGTATCAGTTGACAATAGAAGGAAACCTTCCCGGAAGAAATCCAGTGGAAAGACAAAATCGAAACAATTTTTCAAGGGAACGAATAGTGTGTGTACGGGCTACCCATTTTCAAGAATGAGGATAGAACCATACCAAATTCAAAGAGGCATTTCAGTAATTACTGGACCATGGGTGACTTTACATGGTATTGGATCCGCCTCAATGGCATTTGATCGTAAACGTAGAAATACTAACATTGTACGTAAATTCCCATATCAGACTGGATGGATGCATTTTCTGGTAGACCAACCTCCTACAGATCGTTCACCGTAACGTAATTGACTTGATGATATCCGGGCCAGAAATAGAAAGCTTACTGGAGCGCGCACATGCGCTCGGAGGCTATCTTTGACGTTGCAAAGCGATCAGAACAGGTTCAGGCGTTGAATGAGAAACGCCTGCTGCCGGGTTATTGGGATAATGCCGAAGCAGCACAGGCGAACGAGCGTGCAATCGCATCCGAGAATGAGTGGCTGCAGGCATATGAGACCGTATGCGAGCATGCGGAGGATGTGTCGGTTCTGATTGAGCTTTCCGAAGAAGAATCAGAAGATCTGGGGGAGGAGATTGAAGCAAGCTGCACGGCATTGCAGCAGTCGATTGAGTCCCTTGAATTGCGTAGTATGCTTTCCGGCGAGGATGACCATCGCAATGCCATTCTGACGATTAATCCCGGTGCCGGCGGGACCGAGAGTCAGGATTGGGCCGAGATGCTGCTGCGGATGTATACACGCTATGCAGAACGGCAGGGTTTCAAGGTTTCGATCCTCGGCTATCAGGCGGGGGAGGTCGCTGGTATCAAGAGCGCCTCTCTGAGAGTTCAGGGAGAGTTTGCCTATGGATATCTCAAAGCTGAGTCCGGTGTACATCGACTGGTGCGTATTTCTCCATTTGACTCCAATTCGCGTCGGCATACCTCGTTTGCAAGCGTATTTGTGTACCCGGAGATTGACGAAACCATAGAAATCGACCTGCGAGCTGCGGATATTGAGTTGCAAACCTTCCGCTCAGGAGGAAAGGGCGGACAAAATGTAAATAAGCTTGATACCGGTGTACGGTTGATCTGGACGGGGGCTCTCTCAAATGGGGAAAAGGTTCGTGTTGCCGCAGAGTGTACCGAGGAACGCAGTCAGTTGCAGAACCGGGAACGGGCAATGACCATGCTCAAGAGTCGTGTCTACCGTTTAGAGCAGGCAATTCAGGAAGAAGAGAAGAATAAGCGTGAGGCGCAGAAGAAACGGATTGACTTTGGGAGCCAGATCCGGTCCTATGTATTCCAGCCTTACACAATGGTCAATGATCATCGGACGGAACTCAAGATCACAGATGTCCAGTCCGTCATGGATGGAAACCTGCATACATTTATAAAAGCCTATCTCCTGCAATAACGATGGCCGGCCGACATCAATATGATTATCTCGTTTTGGGGAGTGGGATTGCGGGGTTATGGTTTTCGCTGGGCGTTGCCGATAAGGGGCGGGTCGCAATCATCACCAAGAAGGAGACGGCCGAATCCAATACGAATTATGCCCAAGGAGGGATTGCCGGGGTATGGGACAAGAATGACTCCATTGAAAGCCATATCCAGGATACGCTCATTGCTGGTGCAGGCCTCTGTGACGAGAGCGTAGTCAGGGATGTGATTGCCGAAGGTCCTCGTGAGATTCAGGCATTGATTGATATGGGGGCATCCTTCACCAAAACAGAGGGGCAGTTGCACCTGGCTCGTGAGGCAGGGCATGCGCACCCGAGGATTCTTCATGCGAGAGATCGGACCGGGCGGGAGATTGAACGGGTTCTATTGGAAAAAATCCAGGCGCATCCCAATATCACGATCCTTGATTTTCACTATGCTGTGGATCTAATTACGGAGCATCATCTGGGGCAACATGTGACAAGACTACGCCCGGATGTCAGTTGTTATGGTGCTTATGTGCTGGATGAGAGGGACGGGACCATGCATACATTTCTGGCACGTGTGACTCTACTGGCGACCGGAGGATCGTGTGCGGTCTATCAGCATACGACGAACCCGTCCATTGCAACAGGAGATGGGGTTGCCATGGCCTATCGCGCAAAAGCACGGGTAGCCAATATGGAATTTGTACAATTTCATCCTACATCACTCTATCAGGGGAAATTCCATAAAGGGCGGGCGTTTCTGATCTCTGAAGCCATCAGAGGATATGGTGGTGTTCTGTTGAATCAGATTGGAGAGGCATTTATGGAGCGTTATGACTCCCGGGCGGAGTTGGCACCGCGTGATATTGTTGCCCGTGCAATTGATGACCAACTCAAGCACCGCGGAGAAGATCATGTGTATTTAGATGTGTCACACCTTGAGAAATCTAAAACGGAGGAAGCATTTCCGCATATCGTAGAGACCTGCCGGAAGCTAGGCATCAATCCGACCTCCGAACCCATCCCAGTTGTTCCTGCGGCGCATTATCAGTGTGGTGGTGTGCAAACCGATATGATGGCCAGGACGAGTATTACAGGACTCCTGGCGATTGGAGAGGTCGCCTATACAGGTTTGCACGGAGCAAACCGGCTTGCGAGCAACTCTCTTCTGGAAGCCATGGTTTTCAGTCGAAGAGCGGTCAACATCGCCCCACAAATCGCAGCAGAGCGAGACTTTAATGAGCTGGTGCCGGATTGGAACGCTTCCGGCACCGGGCAGCAGGGGGAATGGGTGCTCACATCTCATAACCGGGAAGAGTTGCAGCGGACCATGTGGAATTATGTGGGGATCGTGCGCTCTGATCTGAGGCTTGCCCGTGCGCTGCGTCGAACGCGGCTGCTTTACGAGGAGGTGGAGGAGTTTTATCATCGAACCCGCATCTCCAGTAGGCTCTGTGAATTGCGTAATCTCATCGCCGTCGCATACCTGATCATTCGCAGTGCACAGATGCGGCGAGAGAGTCGAGGGTTGCACTATACATTGGACTACCCGGAGCAGGTTACTGCGGAGCGGCGGACCAGTCTGGTCTGATCGGAACAATCATTATTAAGGTGTCTAACGTCAACTTATTTGAAAAATGAATTAACGTTAGACATGCCGCTGAACATTAACATTAAGGATGCCATTTCCTGGTATCGCTTCAGAAATACCGAACCCGAGAGAGGTTCGCGACCGTGTGGGGCGAGGTGTCCCCCTTTATGGAGGTCTTGGGGCAGAGGGGAAAATCGATGCCAAAGAGGATTGACGTACACCCACTACACGAAAGACGCCCCTTTCATGATACCCATGCTCCGCGTACTGGTGAACATGATGGACAAGATCGACGGCATCCATATGGTCGGCAGCGACACCAAGGAGGATATCTACGAGTACATGTTTGGCAAAACAACGAGCGCCAGGCAGAATGGGCTGTCCCACATTTTTCACATGCCCGTTTCATCGGGCTGCTCGTCTGCACCCGTAAGATCTGGAAGGCCTCCACGGTCTAATTGATCAAAGGCTTGGAGAACATAGCGCTTTGTACGATATTCGCCGAATTTTTGGATTTCATGTTCTTTCAGGATTGGAAATGAAGAATTTGGATCTGGTGCGTCCAATATCCATTCAAGATCAGGTTGATCTAATCTATACATGTGAGCAAAAATTGCATCCAATTCGCACTTGAGGCAGTGACGCTTTTCTTCATTCCAGACGAATGGGGGGCCATGAAATCCAAGATCATTTGCAAAACCAGTCATCTCAGAGGAGGTGTATGTTAATTCAAGAACTCTAGGAACGATCAATTGAGCCCATGGATGACCGCATTTACTTTTCTCCAGAAACACTTTGGGCGGCAACACCGGGAGTTGTTTAACGATGAAGAAACTCATGTGTGTGCCACCAACCGAAAGTCGGGCAGTCCAATCAAAGGGAATACTGTTCATGTTTGCAAGAACCAGTACTGAAGCCACGGCTCGTGCATGTGTGTAATTGATTATAGGAGCACTATTTCCCACGCCGATTTGTGGTAAATTACTCGTGATAACCGTACGTTTATCGGATGCTCTTCCGATATCTCGAAAGGCTTGAAGCGAAATTCTGTAATCTATATTCATAGAAGGTACATGGTGGTTCATTCCTATTGGGGGCATTGCCGCAGAGATGGCTGTTCGCCGGTCTGTTGAGCGAGCAATATCTCTGAAAACGATGCACCAACAATTAATACTACACCCGAATGCCCCAAACCTACGGCTGGAATCATGGTAAGTATTCCCGTTCGCTGGTTGGTTGCTCCGCCAATGTCTCGAAAAGCGAGTATCGTGCGAGTTTCCCGAGTGTATCCAGCTCTGTCCTCTGTCCTCTGTCCTCTGTCCTCTGTCCTCTGTCCTCTGTCCTCTGTCCTCTGTCCTCTGTCCTCTGTCCTCTGTCCTCTGTCCTCTGTCCTCTGTCCTCTGTCCTCTGTCCTCTGTCCTCTGTCCTCTGTCCTCTGTCCTCTGTATATATGCACTTAAGTTTTTGTTCCACTTCTATCTCTGGAACCCAGTATCTTGGCAACGCAACCGTTTGGGGAGCAGATTTTTCTTCTGCGGTGAGGTCTCGGATCTTAGGTTTTAATTCTCCTTCAAATGTAGCAAAACGATGATCATATTGATGAAACATTTTAGCCTCGTACAAGGGTAGATACCGTTCGTCGTTACGTACGAATGTATTGCCATCAAGCTGCCATCCCTCTTCCTCCAGATCTTTTCGAGTTTCGAAAATATCTGAGTCATTGGACATGTGAAACATACTCATAAAGCTGATCCCCCATGGATTGTCTTCAGGTTCAGTTCCTTTTGCTTCCTTCCACAAGATGCCGGCCCGTTTATACATCTTGCGGGCAATATTCACATCTCTTCCAGTACGGAAGATGGGACAGTTCAATGTATTTGGATTGAATAGCCGAAAATCTTCTATTGACAGATAAATGCGCCGTTCTTTTTCCTTCAGATCTCCAATTTTATGCAGAAAAAATGAAAATTCAGGTTGGGGAACAGGATGATCTTTTCCACTCAAGGTTAGGAGACTGAACCTCATCAGTCCAATAACATCGGGAAAAATTCCTGTTTTGTTTTGAAAATCATACAGGCTTACAAGTCTTTTCTGCACAACCAAATGATTGAAGAAGGTCTTTGTAGTGTCATCAGTAGCAATACCCGTTGGGACGATAAGGCCCGCTCGCCCGCGTGGATGAACAAGATCCAAAAATAACTCGGCGAACAGAGCATAGGTGTTTATATCCCCGATACCAGTCAATGGGAATCGCCGCCCTTTTCGAACAAAGTGACTTGTCA
>CBDBMQ010000035.1:0-28516 GCA_965207565.1 Rhodothermales bacterium
TGTTCAGGCCCAAGAGCAGTAATTGTGAACTGGGGGAAGGGTATCAAACCCGCAGAGTAAAATTCCGGCTTTTTGAAAAAATTAAAGGCGAAAACGAGATCGGGCCTCCCAAAAAATGCTTAGTTTTCGGACAGGCACTATATATTACGCGTCCCGACGGGTCCATTGCCGCCAGAATACAGATGCGAGTGTGGGCATCCAGCCCCAGGTAAAGAGATTTGTGCATGAAAACGAAGATCTAATGAATGGGAAACGACGCGGGAAGATAGCGCCCCGCTTTTTCATTAGACCTAATCTGTATCTTGCATTTTCATTATGAGACCAGTCATGACAGCAAAATGCTTGGCTATCAATCGAACCTTGCTATGTCTTGGGAACTTAATCTCTTTCCGGTAATAGCACCCATATACTAGCTATAATCGCTATCTGAAGGGATGCAGCCAGAAATTCTCATTGCCGCCGCAGTGGGCATTATTGTTTCGTTTATTTTCTCAACTTGGCGGTGGAGTGCTTCGCAGAATAGGCGGTTTGATCGGGTTATTCAGGAATTCCGTGAAGATAACCATAAACTGCGCAGCGAATTCCGTGAAGATATCGGCAAACTGCGTGACGATAACAGTAAACTGCGCAGCGAATTCCGTGAAGATAACAACAAACTGCGCAGCGAATTCCGTGAAGATAACAGTAAACTGCGTGAAGAAATCAAGGAATTACACAAGGACGTAAGCAAGATCGACAGACGCCTATCACAACAACATGCTCTCATACAGGCCTTGTGGTCCAGGATTTTCAGAGAGGATGTGACGACTTCGCTGCCAGATCTGCAGGAGTAGATCTGATTCTATCCACAACATTCGGGGTAGAACCGACTAATTTATATCCCGAATTAGCGAGATCATCCGTTTCAACAAAATGGGCTCTACAGGAGACTCTAAAGTATATAATTCCCTTCTTGATCGTATTGTCTCGGATGTTCGGACACAACTGAGCGCTCGTAAACGACTGGTTTCAATGCATGGGCTGGAATCTTCTATCCATGCCATCCCACCGGCTCGAGATTTCCAGGCCGCCCTGAAAGCCCCCGGACTCTCCATCATCGCAGAAATCAAACAGCGCTCCCCCTCGAAAGGTCTTCTGAGACGATCATTTGATGTGCCTTTTCTTGCTCAACAGTATTCAAATGCTCCCGCAAACGCGATCAGTGTCTTGACGGAAGAAGATCATTTTGGTGGATCGCTTTCACACCTCAGCATGGTAGCCAAGCATACGCATCTTCCCGTTTTGCGGAAAGATTTTATCATTGATCCCTATCAATTATATGAAGCCAGAGCTGCCGGAGCGGATGCGGTACTTTTGATCCTAGCCATCCTCGACCGATCCCTGCTTCGTGACCTGCTCAGTCTTGCAGCTGAACTGTATCTGGATTGTCTTGTTGAGGTCTATGATCTGACTGAGTTAGACAAAATTGATTTTACGCAAGTCTCCATTCTTGGGGTCAACAACAGAAACCTGCATACGTTTGAGGTAGACATTGAACACTCTCTGCGAGTTTTTGAGCTGGTAGATACAGATCTTGTCAAAGTTTCGGAAAGTGGGCTTCGGTCGGCAAACGATTTGGCCTATTTGCACCAAAAAGATATTGATGCCGTCTTGATCGGTGAAACCTTCATGCGTGCAGATGCTCCTGGAACTGCCTTGCAATCGCTCCGGGAGGAAACGGAAACCATCCTCAAATCAAATAGGATCGAATGCCGTGCAGGGTAAAGATCTGTGGTATAACTACGTTGGCGGATGCGCGATTTTGTGCCGGGGCCGGAGCTGACTACCTGGGGTTCATCCAGCATCTTCCGAGCCCACGATATATTACACCAGAAGAGGCAAAAGAGATCAAGGAATGGATCTACGGCCCCCAAACAGTTGGTGTATTCGTAAATGTGGATGCAGAAACGGTCAATCGAAGCTGTGAAACCGCAGGATTTGATCTGATCCAATTACATGGAGATGAATCTCCGGCTTACTGCAGACGCATGGCACGCCCGATCATTAAAGCATTTCCTGTCCGACCCAGTGATACCGTTCGTTCGCTTTCAAGAATTCTTGCTGCCTATGAGGATTGTGTAGAGACCTTCCTCCTGGATACCTGGCACCCCGATTTGCCCGGTGGGACAGGAAGATCTTTTGATTGGAGTGTTGCAAAGGGTTTAGCATCTGATTTTTCCATTATCTTGGCAGGTGGTCTAAGCGCAGATAATGTTCAAGATGCCATGGAAACTGTATCCCCATGGGGGATTGATGTGTCGAGTGGGCTTGAGGATGCCCCAGGGCGTAAGAGTTTTGATTTGGTAACCAAATTCTTTGACTTGATCTCGGAGAATGACCTCGAACTATAATGCACCGGATGAGAACGGACGCTTCGGGCCGTATGGGGGAGCATTTGTTCCTGAGATCCTGATTCCCGAATTGCAGGCCGTCCAGATGGCCTTTGAGCAATCCTGGCCTGATGCAGAATTTCAGGATCAGTACCTGCATCTCTTAAAAACTTATGTCGGGCGCCCCACTCCCCTAACCCTTGCCGAACGGTTAAGTGACGAGCTCGGCGCAGGACAAATCTTCCTGAAACGTGAAGATCTATGCCATACCGGTGCCCATAAGATTAATAATACCATCGGGCAGATCTTACTTGCCCGTCGAATGGGAAAAACACGCATCATCGCGGAGACGGGTGCGGGACAGCACGGCGTCGCTACCGCCACGGTTGCTGCCCGGTTTGGACTCCAATGTGTCGTCTATATGGGAGCCGAAGATATGAAGCGTCAGGCCTTGAATGTAGCTCGCATGCGACTACTGGGAGCAGAGGTCCGCGCAGCAACGAGTGGGAGTCAAACCCTCAAGGATGCTACGAATGAAGCGATCCGTGACTGGGTATCGAACCCGTCAGATACCTTCTATATCATCGGATCGGTCGTTGGACCACATCCATATCCAATGATGGTGCGAACATTTCATAATGTCATCGGGGAAGAGCTCCGGCATCAACTAATGGAAATGACCGGTAGGAATACCCCCGATGTGTTGGTGGCTTGCGTTGGAGGAGGTTCGAATGCCATTGGGATGTTTTATCCATTCATTGATCATCCTGAAGTGCAGATGTTTGGTGTAGAAGCGGCAGGAGAAGGACTTGACGGACAACATGCCGCTACACTCTCACGAGGCACTGTCGGAGTGCTCCATGGAGCGATGAGCTACCTTTTGCAGGATCAGGATGGACAGATCTCGCTCGCGCATTCAATTTCTGCGGGTCTGGACTACCCGGGTGTCGGACCAGAGCATTCGTGGCTGATGGACCTTGGTCGGGTAACCTACTTTGCCGAGACAGATGAGGCTGCCCTAAGAGGTGTTGCCCTCTTATCAAAAACAGAAGGAATCATTCCGGCCCTCGAAACTGCGCATGCCATTGCGGCACTCGAAAAAATTCTGCCCAAGATCGAGGCCGATTCTATTATTGTGGTGAACTGCTCCGGGCGGGGGGACAAGGACATGCAAACCATCATGGATCGCCTATGAGTTCCCGGTTGCCCACCATACTGCACTCGCTCAAATCAAAGGGCGAGAAAGCGATGGGAATCTTTCTGACGAGTGGATTCCCCGACCCTTCGGTGACCAATCTGCTTCTGGATGCGATTGACCGAGGGGGCGCTGACTTCATCGAATTGGGGATGCCCCACAGTGATCCTCTTGCAGAAGGCCTGCCGATCCAGCATTCCAGCACCTGTGCATTGCAGGCTGGAGCTACCATGCAGAATACACTCGAAGCTGTCATCGCTTTCAGGAAACATAGTGAGACCCCACTCTTGCTGATGGGCTACATCAACCCAATCCTCTGCTTTGGCATGAAAGAGTTTTGTAAGCAGGCTGCCAGTGCAGGTGCGGATGGATTAATTATTCCTGACCTGCCTCCACAGGAGTCATCCCCGCTCCGCGAAGAGGCACAAAAAAATGGATTGAATATGGTGTTCCTGGTTGCACCGAATACTCCGACTGAGCGTATGGGGGAGATTGATCGCATGTCTAGCGGATTTGTCTACTGCGTATCCATTACGGGACTAACCGGAACGGGGATTGCCGGGCGAATGGATGCGATCACCACCTATCTCAAGCAGGCGCGCCAGATCATCACCAGGAACCCGCTTCTTGTAGGTTTTGGGATTCAGACGCAAGAAGATGCATGTCGGCTGTCAAAACATACGGATGGATTTATCGTTGGGTCTGCCGTGATCAAAGAGATTGAGCATCTTTGGGCACGCCCCAACCTCTCATTAACGGAACGAGGCCAGCTTCTGGCACGGTTTGTGCGCTCACTCAAATAACTCAAAGACAACCAATAATCATGCGTCATACCACCCTCATATTCGCCGTGCTGCTGTCTTCCATAGGCTGTGGCGAAGGGGGATTTCTTGGAAGTGATTTTCGACCTGATGCCACTGGCCTTGAAGGTCAGATAACTGTTGTGATTGATTCCTCTCTTTGGAATGGATCAGTTGGAGAAGCACTACTGAACCATGTGGGAGGTGCGATCGAAACACTTCCGGCCGTGGAACCAGAATTCGACTTGGAACCGGTTAGGCTATCTTCACAGGATGCCTTGGATATGGCTCAGGACCGAAAGAATGTGCTTTTCGTGGGTTTGATTGCTGACTCAACTGCCGAACAGAATATTCCAGAGAATGAATATCTGAGCACCCTATTTAGCAATGACTCTCTGCGTCAGATGATTCTGGCAGGATCTCCCGCCTTGGTCGCCAGACCAAATCATTGGCGCAGAAACCAACTGGTCTACTATCTAGCGGCAGCCTCCCCCAGTGACCTGATTGCATCCATTGAGCAACATTCAGGTCAGCTCAGGTATCATTTTAATGAGGTAGCAAGACAGCGCTTGCATCGTGACATGTTCGATATTGGTCGACAGCATGATTTAGAACAAAGACTGATGGATCAGCATCAATTTGCTGTCCATGGGCAACATGATTATTTCATCGCCATTGATACCACGCAATTTGTATGGCTTCGCCGCTCACTCACCGATACATGGAGAAGCATGTTCGTGTACTATGAAGAAAATGGGGATCCTTCGAAGCTGAATGAGGCCTGGATCATTGAAGCCCGGAACGCACTGACCCAACGCTATATTGGTGGGACGGCAGGAGGATGGATTGAGATTGATCGTCGTCGTCCAATGACCTCTGCACAGGTCAATTTCAAAGGACGTTACGCCATTGAGTTTCGAGGACTTTGGCATATGGTCGGAGAAGAGAATGGTCGTAAATTCCCCTTTGGGATGGGCGGCCCCTTCGTAACCTATGCCTTTTATGATGAATCCAGCCGGCGACTTTATCTAATTGATGGAATGGTGTTCGCACCTAATTTTTCCAAGCGTGAATTCATGCGGCAGATGGAAGTCATTGCTTACACATTCCGCACCCTTGAAGAGGAGAAAAGTGAGAGGATCTAGCCGATATCTTGCAGCAACGCTCGCTCTGTGTACCACAGCTTGTTCTCCTGTACCAGAAGAGCTTGGAACGACACTGGCCGACAGCCTGATGATTGAGATTATGGTGGATATTCACCTGATCAATGCACGTGCTAGATTAGGCTATGGAGTAGAGGAACTGTCACTGGATACGATCATTACCCGACACGATCTTTCCAGGAAAGAATATGATGACCAGATCACATTCTATGCCGAACATCCCGATACGTATTTGGCAGTCTTAAATAAGGTGATGGAGCGTATCGGGCAGGATGCCAGGTTGGTCTCTGGTTACTAGTGCGAATCAGATCCCTCCCTCATGGAGACCCCACATGTAGCCGTCATCATCGTCTCGTATAATGGGCTCCCAATTGTGCAGCAATGCCTTCCAACAGTCGCACGAACGAAGTGGGCCAATCTGCAGATTGTATTTGTAGATAATCACTCTTCCGACAATTCTGCCGACTGGGTGAAAGAGCACTTTCCAGACATTCAAATTCTTTCCAATCCAGACAACTGGCTGTTCAGCCGTGCAAATAATGAAGCAATTCGCCAAATTGAATGCGATTATGTCGTCCTCCTAAACAATGATGTTGCCGTTTCTGATGATTGGCTGGGGCCCCTGGTAAAGCATGCAGAAAGATCTTCCTGTATCGCAGCACTCCAGCCAAAAATTTTACAGTTTCACCACCGGAGTTATTTCGAATATGCAGGGGCTAGTGGAGGATTTCTTGACCGGCTTGGATACCCACTGGCGCGTGGCCGTATTTTTGAACATACCGAAGAAGATTTGGGGCAATATGACATGCCGGTAAGGATTGACTGGGCAAGTGGCGCCGCCATGCTGCTGCGACGCAGTGCACTGGATGAAGTGGGACTCCTCGACGAATTTTTTGGACTCCACATGGAAGAAATAGACCTCTGTTGGCGGCTTCGTCGAGCAGGGTATGACATTGGGGTGGTCCCCGAAAGCAAAGTATTCCATATCGGTGGCGCTACTTTATCAAGAACCAGCCACCGTAAGCTTTATTACAATATTCGTAACAGCATTCTCATGCTGTACAAAAACCTCCCCCCTGCAGAATTCAGGGCAGTATTTTTTCAGAGGGTTATTCTGGATTATTCTATTGGACTTTCCTGGCTTCTGACAGGAAAGTGGAGGCAATCATTGGCAGTCCTCCGAGGTTATCTCGATGCACACAAAATGAGGCGTCATTATTCCCCACCGACCAATGCAGCCGCACTTCCCTCTTACCGGGGACGGATTCTTCTGGATTACCTGCTCATGAGGCGTCGTCACTTCTCCGATCTACCTGCAAAAAATTTGAAGATCGCACCTTCAGATGAAATTGTTCAATGAGTTCCCTTGGTATGCGTTTGCTTTTCCTGCAATACACTCTGCAATCAATGGGGCTCGAATTTAATAACCACAAGCCGATAAGAGTACATTCATGACTTATCTTATTCCTCTCAGGGACCCCAACTTTATCTGAAGTTCCCAAATTTTATAACTGAGCTTTACAGGCGTATGTGGAAACTAATTCAAGACTACGAGCAAAATCCAGAGACCTTGGCTACGAGAGAGATCCGGACTTTAGCTGCACTTTGGAATGAACAACGTAATAAGTTGTCTGACGTGAAAGAGTTTGACAGACGCATCAATCGAAAATGGGCTATTGAAACCGGACTAATTGAGCGCCTTTATTCACTGGATCGTGGTACGACTGAAATCCTGATTCAAAGAGGCCTGGACTCGGCTTTGCTCTCCCATCGAGCATCTGGAGGAGAAGCGGAACGCACAATTGCAATGATCAGCGACCAGCAGGATGCAATTGAAGGTATTTTTTCATTCGTAAAGCAGGATCGTGAATTGTCAACAAGCTACATAAAAGAATTGCACGCTATTTTTGTCAGGAACCAAAGGACTACCGAAGGAAGAGATCAATTCGGGGAGATCATCAGAGTAAGTATTGAGCCTGGGAAATACAAAACGACTCCCAATAATCCGACAAGACCTGATGGCCAAGTTCATGTTTATTGCCCGCCAGAGCATGTAGATTCAGAGATGGATCGGTTGATCAGTATGCATAGGGAGCATAAAGCCCAAAATATTGCCCCTGAGGTAGAGGCAGCTTGGCTTCATCATAGATTTACACAAATCCATCCATTCACAGATGGGAATGGTCGGGTGGCCAGAGCATTGGCCACGATGGTGCTGATTCAGAGCGAGAGTTTTCCTCTAGTCGTTCGTGAAGAAAAGCGGCCTGAATACATAGAAGCTCTCGAACGAGCTGATAAAGGGAACTTAGCCCCCCTCGTAAACTTTTTCGTATCACTATTGAAGCAGGAATTTATAGATGCATTTGGTGTTATCAAAGAGGCAGAGCGGTACTTGAAACTCAGTAAACGGATTGAATCTATAGAGGCGTCGTTTACCAAATCGCAGGTTCAATTAGAGCGAGAATTGAAAATTACATTGGATTATGCCAGCGAACTACATGATCTTGTAAAGCGCCGATTGAATGAAGTAGAAGAACAGCTTAAAGGAATAATTCCAGAGAATTTTACCCTCTATGTTCATGATGCGGATAGTAATTCTGACCAGGATCATTATTACCACAATCAGATAATTAAAGCTGCCAAGAAGCTTAAATACTATGCCGATACAAGTATTTACCGGTCGTGGGTTCGAATGTGCATAAAAGACATTCCCCGTGAATTTTCAATACTGGTGTCGTTCCATGGAATTGGACATGACTTCAAAGGAGTACTCGTTTGTTCAGTGATTTGGTTTGAAAGAGTGCGGGTTAGTAGGTTCGAATCTGAAATTGGAGATATCATCCCAATATGTAAAGAGGTTTTTTTGATCAACTATAAGGATGATCTACAAGAAATGAAGCGACGCTTTGAGAACTGGCTGGATACCCCACTTGAAAGGGGACTGGCACTTTGGCAGAACACGATTCCTAAAATTCAGAATCATTCCTAGTTCATGCCCCGAACGTAGCGGCAACCTCTGCAACTCCCCCCACTCAGAGTACTTAATATTGTTGCTTCTGCCGCAATTTGCGTACATAATCTGCCAGCATCAACCACGTAGGCGATCCACCTGACTCAACAGCTTAAGATTGCGAGTCAATATACGTACAGATACGGAGAGAAAGATATATCCCAACATTGGTGAAAATCGGGACACGATGAATCCCCAAAACTGCTCCTGGATAACAGACGATCCATCAAATGCACCGGTGCTCCATAAGAGGTAGTAGTAGAGGATCAGCAGCAAAACAATGGCCATCCGCACAGTTTTGAGAACGCTAACCTGCTTCTCAGGCCTTCCATGAAGCAGCAGGCTGCCCAGAAGCACCGGAGCCATCAAAATCAAGCCGATTCTGGCGAACTGAACTGCACCGCTAGAAGATGGGACCGCACTGAAGAGGAGGAGTGAGAAGGCCAATGCAGATAAAACCAGAAAAACTGTGTGAGTCCGTCCCATAAGATCATAAAAGATTTGATTGCACAGTAGAGCCTATCGCAAAATTATCCGCCGAAATTGGAGCTGAGTGACCTGATGAAGAATCCGAATTGGGGTAGTTGTCCTGGACTTCGCGTGCGATTGCATATGTTTCTGCTGTCTACTCAAAATGCAGCCTATCTGTTTCCAATCAGATCTGCAACCTAGCCTCTCTCCGGTTGTACCAACCGCGGAGGGGAAGCGGAATCGACAATCCAGGTATTCCGTAAGAAGCTTGAACGAAATACATCAGTGCAAATGGATGTTTTGATGCCCCAGATTCACTCCCACCTGGATTTAGGGAAAGACTGGATTGTTGACCAGATATTGCTCAATATAGATAAGCAATCTGTTCTTTTATACGTTTCGCATTCCGGTGAAGAATTGACTTGCCCCGAGACCGGCGAAAAGACGATGTTGTATGACCATACCCAGGAGCAAGTATGGCGTCATTTAGATTTATGGGAATACAAGTGTTTTATTCATTGTCAGGTTCCACGCGTTAAGTCTGCGTCCGGGATCAAACCGATCAAGGTTCCCTGGGAAAAAAAATCCAGTCGAGTTACGCCTTCATTTGAGCGCGGGAAGGATGGATCTACTGCTTAGACACCGGCAGCGAGGTGCATCCACTCTAAATTGAATCCGGGCGATTGAACAGGTCGACAGGGATTCTTACGCCGCCGGAATTTACCTGCGAAGCAGTCCATGTCTCTCAACAAGGGGGCTTGGTGTTTTCGGCAACCAACTGCACGATCCGATCTGTCATGACTTCGGTAGATGCCGTACCGCCAACATCCGGGGTTAAACTCATTCCTTCTTCATAGGCACACCATACTGCCCGTTCAATCCGCATTGCGGCCTCGACCTCTCCTATATGATGCAATAAAAGTGCAGACGAGCGAATTAATGCCGTGGGATTCGCCTTGGATTGCCCAGTAATATCAGGGGCACTCCCATGAACCGCCTCGAATACGGCTGCCTCATCTCCAATATTCGCACCTGGAACGATACCTAAGCCACCTACAAGTCCTGCACACAGGTCACTCAAGATATCTCCAAACAGGTTCGTTGTCACAATGCAGTCGAATGCGTCGGGTTGTATGACCAACTGCATTGCCATATTATCTATGATAAAATGGTCGAACTGGACACTTGAATATTCTTGAGCGATTCTACGGGCTTCCTCCAGGAAAAGGCCGGTTGAGAGCTTCAGAACATTTGCCTTGTGTACTGCCGTCAGTCGCTTGCGTTGGTTTGCTACAACCCATTCGAATGCATAGCGAAGGATCCGCTGTGACCCCTTACGTGTAATCCGCGCGATAGAATCTGCAATTTCTAGACGCTCGTCATAGCTCTCAATCCCCGAATATAATCCTTCCGTATTCTCCCGGAAAATAACTAGATCAACGTCTGGAAACGGGGTCTCGATGCCAGGCAAGCGTTTGCAAGGGCGGAGATTTACGAACAGATCCAGTTTCTGACGAAGCGAAACATTCACACTCCGAAATCCCCTGCCAACAGGGGTCGTAACTGGTCCCTTCAAGGCAAGACGATTTCTCCGTATCGAATTAAGTACATCGTTAGGCAAGGGATGTCCCCGTTTTTCAATCCCTGCATACCCCACTTCCTCAAACCGCTCCCAGCGTATATCTACTCCCGTTGCAGCAACAACCTTGCAGGTAGCTTCCGTGACTTCAGGGCCAATTCCATCTCCAGGCACCAAGGTAATCGTATACATGCCAAAATTAATGCTGTTGACCGGATACTCCCTGCAGGCTATAAAGAAAAAGGGTAGCAGCACACACTCGCACCACTACCCAAGAAAAACCTAAATCGGCTCTGTACTCAGCCTGCAAGTACGGACACCCTGAGTCTACTCAAATATTCGATATATCTCGTCTGGATGAATAACTGATTCGAAGAGTTCCTGCTTTTCGGAGCTCTCCCTGAACATCGGTTACAACACCCATCTCTGATTCTTCATCCACCCTGAGCGATACGATCAATCTCGGCTGCTCATTCAGTTTCCGATACATAATTGATCGAACATTGGTCAGGTCTTCAATGACGGCATCATCAATTTGCACCTTTGTGTCGCCAACCCTGTTTCCAGGTAGTTTCTCTGGCCCCATCCATACGTACGATACGTAGCGCTTTTGTTCAATCTTTGTCAATGCTTCCGCTTGCGGAAGAATCGTTCGAACCTGAACTTCCTGCTCCCGCAACACGGTCGTTACCATGAAAAAGATTAAGAGCATAAAGATGATATCCGGCAGTGACGCCGTAGAAATCTCGGGCTTAGCTTTAGATTTTTTTGTAAAGTGAGCAGCCATTATACTTCTCAGATTCAGTTTCCAGGATCCGGCTCAGCCAAAGAGACTTGTGCCGGCCACTTATCGCGAATTTCGTTTTCTTCGCCGGATTCCAATTCAGACCGATATTCAACATAGTTGGCATGCCCCATTGACCGAGCCTCAATATCCCAAATCTCGAAATAGGCCATCCAGACCTCATCAAGCGTCTGGATGTAAAGGTTGTACGGGGTCAAACGGTCCGTCTTTATGGACACAACTGCCTTAGACGGAGAGTCCGAATAGCGTGCGTCCGCGCCATTATTCTGAACATGGGTCAAAACCTCGTTGCGGATCTGTCCTACAGACGAGGGTAAATCCTCAAGAAGAACCTGTCCCTGAGCATTAATTAGAACCTTAAGCATGTTGCGATCACTGACCGGAGGTGGCGGAGTCGTCTCATCCGGTTCCGGTGGCAACGTCATACCAATCCCGGTATCTACGTCAATCGTAGTGGTAACCAGGAAGAAGATGAGGAGCAAAAAGGCGATATCCGCCATCGAAGATGTGGGAATTTCAGCACCCTGTCGCTTCTTTTTCTTGGCAAGTACACCCATTAGGATAAAAGTCTAGGTAGGTCAGGAAACAAGGTTCTTAACGCCCGACACCAGAAGTGCAAGAAGTGTCAGCGCAAGGGATATGATGATCGTCATAATGCCCGCATCGGTCCAAGTCGGCAATGCAAGTCCAAGAATCAGGAATAACACCGGCGGAACTGCTACGAATGCGACCGAGAGCATCTTCACCTTGCCAAACATAAGACTGCGAATTCCAGATGCCAGCATGACCAACAAGCCGAGGCCAATCAGTGCAAAAACGATATAGAGGGCAACGTTAAGCATAAAATCTTGGTTTTTTGGGTATGAAACCCCGATTAACAGGCTGCCCTTAGGAGTGTGAAGACTCCTTCATGACAAGAGAATCAATCAATTCAATTGAGGCTTCTTCCATCTCTACAACGATTCTATCAATTTTAGATACTGCATAATTGTAGAAGAACTGTAGAATGATCGCAACAATCAAACCGAATACCGTGGTCAAGAGTGCAATCTTGATGCCTCGGGCTACCAAACTTGGGGAAATATCGCCTGCCGCTTCAATCGCGTCAAACGCAGCAACCATTCCAATAACAGTCCCGAGGAACCCAAACATCGGAGCCAATGCAATAAAGAGTGACAGCCATACAAGACCACGCTCCAAGAAGCTCATCTCAATCGAGCCGTAGGCAACGACAGCTTTTTCCACGGCTTCAATTCCCTCATCTGAGCGCATTAAGCCGGCTTGAAAAACTGCAGCGACCGGCCCGCGCGTTGCTGCACATATCTCCTCAGCAGCAGACACCCCACCATCCTGCAGAGCCTCTTTGACGCTAACAATAAATTTGCGAGTGTTCACATCAGCAAGGATTAGCTGAATCACACGTTCAAATGCTATGGCAAGACCGACAATCAGAATAATCAAGACGGGCCACATGAATTCGCCCCCCTGATTGAAATAATTTACCAGTACATTTATCATGCCTTCATTTGCAGCAGCTGCATCTTGAGCTAACATGATGTTCCCGAAAAGCTTCATGGACTAGTCCTCCAGAAAATTGATTAGAATTTTAAGTGCTAAGTGTCGAACGATCCCCAATATACTACCTATTCAACAATCCTGCCAAACGATTACTCCAACCAGGTAGATCGAGGATTTGGCTAAAGTTAATGTTTTCCGCGGAAAATGCAATGCAATATGCACATTATTGCTGAGCTATATTTTTTGCTTCGGGCCAAAGCTTCAGAGCCTCTTGCAAGGTACGGTCTTCTGGATGCATGATTGGGTAAAATGCTTCAAGATCAAAAAGACGCACTGCCAGTCTGGCCTTTATCCGTGCCTCAAGATAAGGTCTATCCGCCTCTATCTCAGCATGATCAAACATATCTTCCCCCGTACCGATCTGTATTCCTCTGACGCGTGCATAATCTAGGAAGCCCTGATATTCGGCCTCTGGAATTTCGAACGATTCCAAAAAACTATCCCGCTGATCTCCCCAGTGGGCGGTTAATGCCTCTCCTTCACGGTCATACCACATGCGAGCGTATGTATTTGCAACGTCGCGACTCAGGATTGCACGCAAAAACAGTGACGCGGAATCAACCTCCACGATAAAGTCCGGCAGGACCCCCCCGCCTCCCATCACTGCCCGCCCACTGACCGTTTCGTAGATCAATGAATCCGGGATACTATCCATGATTTCCTGAGCACTCAGCAATGCGGTGTTCTCATGCATTTCACGCTTTAAGTTCAAGTACTCTTCACGGTCACCATCAACATATGGAGTTTGAATTAATCTCCCAGACGGCGTATAGTAACGAGCAATGGTCACGCGCATTGCGCTCCCATCCGGCAGGGTATGCTGTTGTTGTACAAGTCCTTTCCCGAAGGTCCTCCGGCCGACAATAAGCCCGCGATCATGATCCTGCAAGGCTCCAGCCACAATCTCACTAGCCGATGCAGAAGCCTCGTTCACCAGTACAATGATCGGCTCATCTTCAAGTAGTCCTGCTGAGGTGCCAAAAAACGAATGGTTGGCATCCCGAATGCGCCCCTTCTGGGATACAATCAATGCATCGTCGGGGAGAAATTCATCCGAGAGTTGGACGGCCATTTCCATATAACCGCCCGAATTTCCGCGCAGATCCAGCATCAGGCGTTGCATGCCTTGGGACTTGAGGCGACCAACAGCATCCCGAAATTCTCTGTGCGTTGTTCCTGAGAAGCGATTGATCTTAATAAATCCGGTGACCTCGTCAATCATGTACGCCACGTCAACAGCATACAACGGGATACGATCACGTATAATCGTGAAGCCTATTGGATCCGAATGGCCTGGCCGAACCACCACTATATCTACTGGGGTACCGCGTGGACCCTTTAGAGTGCGCTGAACATCCGCAGTTTCAAAGCCAATGGTGCTCTGCCCATCCACTTCTATGATTCGATCTCCAGAATGGAGACCTACTTCTTCACTTGGTCCCTCGGGAATTACACTGAGCACGATTAATGTATCCTGCCCTTGCTCTCCCTCAATAAACTCAAACGAGATCCCAATTCCCTCAAAACCACCACTAAAATCTTCCTCCACGCGACGCATCGTCTCTGCATCAATGTATACCGAGTGAGGATCCAGTTCGTCTAGCATTCCCTCTAAAGCATGTTCGGCAAGAGCCCCCGAATCCACATCCTCCACATAGCGTTCATTGATGACGAGGAATGCATGCTCCAGTTTTTTTAATGCGGCCCTCGTATCATCCGACGACGCAGACTCCAGTTGCATCCCCAGCAGTACACCGGCAGCCAACACTAAGACACTAAATACTATTTTTGTGTGAACCCTCATAGAATTCCCTCTTGTCTCCGTGGATAGTTAAAGCAACAAACCATGCAACAATCGCACCGCATAATGGATCCAATCCCCATAAGATAAGCTGTTCACATGAAGATAGTCGGTTGGGTATTCTTAGGACTCGTCATTTTCTTCGTCGCCATCGGCGGGATATGGCGCACAGCATATGATTGGAAATCTCGTCTCCCCAATCAATTGGACGTAGTCGGACTTGAATCTCCCGTGGAGATTCATTGGGGGGAATTCAAGACTGCCGAAATTCAGGCGAATTCATTGCCTGATGCACTACTGGGGCTTGGCTATGTGCAGGGGAAGCTCAACGGCTGGACAATTGCCCTGTGGAGGCAGGCTGCATTGGGAAAATTGAGTGACTGGTATGGATCTGAGGCAGTTGAGGCGGACCGAATCGTTCGACTGCTGGGCCTACCGGAAAATGCACAGCGTGCCAGCGAGCACCTGAGTTTGAATGAAGCAAGCCTGATTGCAGCATTTGGGAAAGGGGTCCAACTTGGGTGGAGAGAGGCGGATCATGTACATGAGTTTTTTTTGCAGGACATTATCCCGGAACCCTGGGAGCCATGGCATGCTCTGGCTATTGAGCGATTAATTGCCTGGATGAGTGCTGTTCCTGATTCTGTATGTAGCCTCGGAAAACATGTCTGCACCGACATTGCAAAACTTGACTCTATAATCCTTCTGCATGGCTTGGAATCAAGTAGCGCCTGGATTCTTCCCACATTACAAGGCCCCTTGCTTTATCAGCGCCACATACTCGGAAGAGCGGCTCCGCCGACTTTTCAGGAGGTTACATTGAACGTGGCCGATGGCTTTGAAATGCATGGAGCTTCACTCATCGGAACGCCATTTTTTCCAGCAGGAAAGATAGACAATCGGGCATGGTCTATTCTTCTGTATTCCCCCAAAACAACTCGACCCATTCGTTTCGGACCGAACCGTCCGCTGCGTTTCCACTTTCCTGACCGGGAAGAAATCGTGTACTATCAGAGATCTGACAGTACCTTCAGCATTCGTGGAGCACAAAAAGAATTGTTTTGGCCTGGCCTTGGAACCGAGAGCGATGTTCATGCCTGGTTCGCTTTGCTTCGCAATCAACCCGCCACATTTCAACTCTGGCGTGGGGACGGAATTTTGGTGTCATCAGACAGCTCTTGGACGGTCCTTGGTGACCCAAAATTCGTATCCCCAATCCATCTTTCAGGCCTCGTTATCAGCAATGACTCTTCTGCTGAACACAGTGCATACTATCTCCGTAACGTAGACCTGGATGCAACGAACCCATCAGACTGGATCACCGATACCCGGAGTCCATGGATTGCTAGCACCTTACCCCGCGAACTGGATTCCTTGCGCATCCCCGCCAACGCTCCGGCACTGGTTCAGTCAGCACTTGTCTCCCTTAAGAATTGGAACTACGCGTTTGACGGAAAAAGTATTGGTGCAACCATTTACAACGAATGGACTACATCTGAAGGGACAACCCCGGAAGTGGCGTTCTACAATGCGGTTGACCAATTGGCTCAAAAATTCGGAACCGATCAAAGTCAATGGCTCTGGGAGCGCGTATACGCGGATAGACGCCTGTTCACGCTCCATGGCCGCCCGGATAGCAGGATGCATACCCCACTGACATTCCCCCTTATTGGTCATGAATCAACGATGCTCTGGGGGGGATTCAAGGCTGCTGCTGCACCCGTTACATGGGAAGGTTGGACATGGAATGAACCAGGCAGCCCCTATTTCATTCGCAGACAATACTTGAATTTGCATCAGCCATTTGGTCGATACATTTCCGAGAGGAGCGATCCTTCTATATTTCCACTATCCGACTCGCATATGAGTACGACAGTTCTTATGCCGGATGACTTCTAATGATTGGTACTTTGGGCTTGACGCTGGTGCCACAAAAACACGGCTCTATGCTCGCTCAAGGACAGGAAATGCAGACCTGGAATTGTTTGGAGGTGCAGCCAATGCACTCCGACAAGGCGTGGCACAGACAGCCTCTGTGCTGTCCTCTCTAATCAATGATGCCTTGGACGAATTACCTGGGAGAACCTTGCGTGCCGTTCATGCCGGCATAGCTGGCGCCAGTGCCCCATCAATCCAGAAAGAGCTTGTTCATCGTATTCGCCTTCTTGTTAACTCAGAGAACCCCCTTAATCTCACCATATCCCATGATGGTGTGATTGCACTAGAAGGGGCTTTTGCAGGACAAAGCGGCCTCCTCTTTATCACCGGGACAGGAAGCGGCGTTATGGCTCGAACGGGGGCAGGCATCTCGAACTTTGATCATGCAGGAGGCTGGGGCCATTTAATCGGAGATGAAGGGAGTGGGTATGCGATTGGCAAGCGTGCGCTGGCCGCAGTGGGGCACGCATTCGATGGCGGTCCAGAAACACGACTCACACATCTGGTCAAACGCCATCTGAACATCCACGACCGCCATTCTCTTCTTAACGCAATCGGTCGATCTGACTGGAAGTTCCAAGATATGGCCCCACTTGCACTGAATGCGGCTGAAAATGGGGATGATGTTGCGGCTTCTGTTGTGCAAAAAGAAACCAAACTGCTGGCCCGGCAAGCAAAATGGATGCTCAAGAAGTATCCAGATTTGAGCCCCCGATATACGATTATTGGGGGCCTGAGCAATAACAAGTTTTACGTGAATCGCCTCTGCGCAACCATGGGAAATATTTGGCCGATCGCAAAATTTATTACCCCCCAAGCCACTCCAGTGGAAGGAGCAGTTCAAATTGCTATGCAGCAGTCTATCGGTTCTGGCGCTGTTCAATAAGAGAGTCTACCACCGTCGGATCCGCGAGTGTAGACGTATCCCCTAGTTGGTCGTAATCATTCTCAGCGATCTTACGGAGGATACGACGCATAATTTTCCCACTTCTCGTCTTGGGCAACGACGGTGCGAACTGTATGAAATCCGGCTTCGCAATTGGACCAATCTGAGTCCGTACATGAGCGACTAATTCTTTCTGCAAGGAGTCCGAAGGGATTTCACTCGCGTTGAGTGTAACGTAGGCGTAAATCCCCTGCCCTTTGATTGCATGGGGAAACCCAACCACTGCCGCCTCGGCCACACTTCTGTGAGCAACCAGTGCACTTTCAATCTCTGCCGTCCCCATACGGTGCCCACTCACATTCAGCACATCGTCAATCCTACCGGTAATCCAGTAATAACCGTCCGCGTCCCGCCGACATCCATCTCCTGTGAAGTACTTCCCTTCAAATGTAGAAAAGTAGGTTTGTACAAATCGTTCATGATCCCTGTACACCGTGCGGGCCTGGCTTGGCCATGAGTCTCTGATCGCCAGAACACCTGCTGCTTCTCCACTCAGTACAGTTCCAGCGTTATCAAGAACTTCCGGCTGGATCCCGAAGAAGGGAAATGTAGCAGAGCCTGGTTTCGTGGGGATCGCACCTGGTAGAGGCGTAATCAGGATCCCGCCTGTTTCTGTCTGCCACCAAGTGTCCACAATCGGGCATTGCCCATTCCCAACAACCTCATGATACCAGCGCCATGCTTCGGGATTTATGGGTTCACCAACCGATCCCAAAAGTCGCAAGGAGGAGCGACTCGTCTGTTGCACGAACGAATCTCCCTTACTCATGAGTGCGCGTATGGCGGTGGGGGCGGTGTAAAACTGGTTTACCTGATATTTATCTATCACTTGCCAGAATCGGGAAGCATCCGGATAGGTCGGTATGCCCTCAAAGAATACCTGTGTTGCTCCATTGAGGAGTGGACCGTACACAATGTATGAATGGCCGGTTATCCATCCCACATCCGCCGAGCACCAGAAAACATCTCCGGCATGATAATCAAACACAACCTCATGGGTCATCGACGTATACACCAAATAGCCCCCCGTCGTGTGTAACAACCCTTTTGGCTTTCCGGTTGAGCCTGATGTATACAGTATGAACAGGGGATCTTCCGCATTCATGAATTGGGCAGCATACTCCGTACTCGCTGAGGGGACATGTTCGTGATACCAATGATCTCGGCTACCATCCCACATAATCTCTCCCCCTGTCCGCCGAACTACGAGCACGGATTCCACCTCGGGGCAACGTTTCAATGCCTCATCTACATTTTTCTTCAGAGGTACTTTTTTGCCACCTCTTACTCCTTCGTCTGCAGTGATCACAAATGTTGAATCACAGTCCAGAATTCGATCAGCCAGCGATTCCGGGGAAAACCCTGCGAAGACGACAGAGTGTACCGCTCCGATTCTGCTGCAAGCCAACATTGCAACTGCTGCCTCAGGAATCATAGGCATATAAATGGTGACTCGATCCCCTCTCTTGACCCCCAAGGAATTAAGAACATTACTGAGTTGGCATACCTCTCTGTGAAGCTCACGATACGTTAGATGCCGCGAATCATCTTCAGGGTTATCTGGCTCCCAGATCAGTGCAACCTGCTCTCCACGATCAGAAAGATGACGATCCAGACAATTGTAGGATGCATTCAACTCTCCATCCTCAAACCATCGAATACGCACATCCGAAGATGCATAGGATACATCCCGCACACGGGTGAACGGCCTGAACCAGTCAATCCGCTCGCGCGCCTCCGTGCTCCAGAATCTCTCAGGATCTGTAATCGAATCTTGATACTTGGCCAAATACGCCTCCTCGGAACTCAAATATGCCTTTGCACTGAAATCAGCGGAAGGATGATAGAGGCCGGATGCGTTTTTGTTTTCGGATTTGGAATTAGACATGACTGTCTTTGCTTTCTATGGTCAGAGAAATGTACTGGAGCAAATGAAGCTGTATTCAAATGAGTCGCATTCCTGGCTACATGATAGCTAATCAGGATACTACATGTTCAAGTCGGAGAAAAAACACCGTTCTTTTTTTATCCAATCACTTTCATCGGGGCAAATGCCACCCGGAGTCGCTTCCGTCCAAATTTACTGAAATAGACGGTAACCGTAGTCGCCTCCCCATGCCCGTCTACGTGCGTGATCTTGCCTGGACCGTACTTTTTATGGTCCACCAATACACCGACCTTGAAGGCGGACAGGTCTCCTGGTCGGAAATTATTCGCCGCCCCTCTGGAAACACTTGAAGTTGGGACTCGAAAACGTTGATCTCCGTAACTGGAACGCCCGGAGCCGCCAGACCGATTTTGAGAACTTCGAAATGATTTCTTTGGTTGCCAAGAGCGATGTTGCCGGGTTCCCCCTGCAGTACGAGCACTCAAGGCACTGGGCTCAATCTCCCTAATAAACTCGCTGGGCTTTGTGCTTTCCGGGTATCCCCCATATCTCGAACGGACTTTGGCTCGTCCCAAATACAAACGGGACTTTGCTCTTGTGATCCCAACGTAGAATAGTCTCCTCTCTTCCTCAAGAGAAGCCTTGTCAATTTCCTCCTCTCCACGAATTAGTGGGAGCAATCCCTTCTCCAGTCCTCCAATAAATACTACTTCAAATTCCAGTCCCTTGGACGCGTGAAGCGTCATCAGCGCGACACGATCTGCATCTAATTTATCCGTATCCTCGTCGGTCATAAGTGCAATTGATTGGAGATAACCGCTCAAAGTCTGAGATTTATCTTCCTCCGCATAATCCTGAATGGCCTGGAGAAGTTCATGAATATTTTTCAGCCTAATTTGCCCACTTTGCGTTTCATCTAACTCCACATCCCTTATGAGGCCCGATTCCCGAAAAAGCGATGCAGCGAGTTCACCTAGATCCATACTCCCTTCCATTCTTCCCGCATGACTTCCGATGAGATCTGCAAAGTTGGTCAGTTGCTTTTTAATTCGCTCGGCTATCGGTAGGTATCCAATTTCGCTGAGGGCGATGCTCAAATCATATCCTGGTTGCCGTGCATACCCGATAATCTTCTGTTGAGATTTTAAACCAATCCCCCTTTTAGGATAGTTCACGACCCGCTGAAAACTTGCTATATCATTCGGGTTGACCAAAAGTCGAAGGTACGCGATGGCATCCTTGATTTCTTTACGCTGGTAAAATGAGAGACCGCCAACAATTCTATATGGTAATCCCTCTCTGCGGAGCGCTTCTTCGAAGGTGCGACTCTGCGCATTCGTTCGATAAAGTATCGCAAAGTCCTGGAATCTGAAATTCTCCCTGGCTCTTTCCCTTCTGATGATCTCTACAGCCCGGTAAGCTTCATCTCGATCATTATCTGCCTGGATCAGCGTGATCACCTGACCAATCTCATTGCCCGTCCAGAGAGTCTTCTTAATCTGATTGGTATTCTTGGCGATGACCGAATCGGCTGCCCTGAGAATGTTTTGTGTCGAACGGTAATTCTGCTCAAGACGTACGACCTTTGCCTCGTCAAAGTCTTTCTCGAATGAGAGGATATTTTGAATGTCCGCGCCTCTGAATGCATAAATGCTTTGTGCATCATCTCCCACCACACACAAATTGCGATGCTTCTTGGCTAGGGCACAAGCGAGTAAATATTGTACCCGGTTTGTATCCTGATATTCATCAATCAGTACATGGGACCACTTTTCCTGATACTTTTGAAGTATGTCAGGCTGCTGCTTGAAAAGCTCTAGTGGTTTAAGAAGCAGATCGTCAAAATCAAATGCATTCGCTGCTTGCAGGGCTGCATTGTAGGGCATATATAGCTCTGCAGCGACTTTGGCCTGTTTGGTTTCTGCAGCTTCCTTCATTTGATCTGGAGACAGCTGAGCATTTTTTGCCCCCGAAATATAATTTCGAATAACACGCGGTTTGATCGCCTTCGTATCACGGCCATATTCCTCAATGAGTTGTTTGAGCATGCGATCAGAATCGCCTGTATCGTAGATCGTAAAGTCAGAGGTAAACCCCAGATTTTTGGCTTCCACTCGTAACAGTCGCGCCATCTGTGCATGAAATGTACCCACCCACATTCCCCTGGCCATTCCATCGGGCAGCAGTTTCTGCACACGCTCATGCATTTCACGTGCCGCCTTATTTGTGAATGTAAGTGCGAGAATTTGATGGGGCCTGGCCACTTCAGATGCCAGAAGCCACGCAATTCTGCACGTTAAGACACGTGTCTTGCCAGAACCCGGTCCGGCTACAACCAACACAGGCCCTTCGGTAGTTTGAACGGCCTCTCTTTGCCGATCATTGAGCCCCGCGAGAATAGGCTTCGGATCAAATTCTGGCATGTTCAGAAGAAAGTTCGAAAATCAGCCGGAGCATGGGGCCAGCGACAATGCTCATCATCAACCCCAATACCCGATCCAATAGTCGCATAACTGGCACTCTCAATACAGCGGAAACATCCCATGGGGAAAATTCGATTTGAGTCATCGTATGGAAACAACTTGTACATCTGAATACAGCATTCAATCGTAATCCAGAACAGTGTACGCTGCCGCAGAGCCTCATCTGGATTGCAAAGGTGCAAACATACGGAACCTCGCCGCATCTCTTCCAATGGAATGAATCAATTGCTCAGGCATCTGCTGCAGTCTCACCTTGTACTGACGGATCACCAAAGAGTCTACGACTCATTTTTCTGGACAAATCATCTTCGCTAAAGAATATATCGCAGATTCGGCCGAGGTTGTGCTTCGGGACCCATAGAATTCTGAAATTGCGCTGGACTTGACGAACTGAATTAAAGTGCCCTGTGCGACTTGGACGATCCTGTCACCGATTCAATTGTTGAAACGACATCCATCCTCAACGGCCACCATAATCCTGTACTCACGAAGTAGGCAGCCGCAACCGCATCTTAGGCCTGACGGCAAATGGTTTATCTTGAACGCATAATCAGAAAGTAATCCGTCCACTACTTTCCATTCTCAACGCCTGTCATTCTGATGGAATTTGCTGTTTCTGCTTCCCGTGCCCTTATTGGGCTTTCTACCGTCATTGGCCTTGCACTGCTATTCTCTGAAAACCGCCGTCTAGCGAACTGGCGCCTTATTGTTTTAGGGATCTTGGCTCAGATCGTGATTGCAGTCCTGGTGCTCCAGGGAGATGCCATGGGGCAATTTTTCTCTCCCTTGGGCTGGCCCAAAGCGGTCTTTTCGTGGGTCAGTACCTTCTTCGTGAAAATCCTGCAGTTCACAACGGAAGGAGCTCAGTTTGTCCTCGGGGACATTGCGCTACCTCCAGATGGAAACATGGCGCCGGGTGATCCTTTGGTCATCGGCCAAAGTTGGGGAAGTGCAATTGCCTTTCAAGTCCTTCCCACGATCATTTTCTTCGCATCATTGATGGCCATTTTGTACCACTTGGGCCTCATGCAATGGGTCGTCAAAGCAATGGCGAGAGCTGTCTCAAAGCTCCTAAAATCCAGCGGTGCGGAATCGTTGTCGGTTGCCGCCAATGTCTTTGTCGGCCAGACCGAAGCTCCTCTTGTTATTCGGCCTTATCTGGAAAACATGACCCGCTCTGAGATCATGACCCTAATGAGTGCCGGTATGGCCACGATGGCCGGGGGAGTCATGGCTGCATATATCGCCTTCTTAGCCATTCCATATGCAGCGATGCAGGGAATTCCATTAGACATGGCTCAACTTAAATTCGCCGAACACCTCCTTGGAGCAAGCCTCATGGCTGCCCCCGCGGCAATTATTTTGAGTAAAATCCTCGTCCCTGAAACGGGGCAGCCCATCACACTGGGAAGGGTTGAACTCCCAAAACCCACTGAATCCAAAAATGTGATTGATGCAGCCGCAACGGGGGCGCGTGACGGCGTTCAACTCGTACTGAATATTTCTGCAATCCTATTGGCATTCATTGCTCTTTTAGCAATGATTGATTTTCTTCTGGGCTGGAGCGGAGGCTTGTTCGGTGCAGAATTAACACTTGGTAAAATCCTGGGCTGGGGGTTTGCACCGGTCGCGTGGATGATTGGAATTCCGTCCGAGGATATCGTGACGGTCGGTTCGATGCTCGGCTACAAAATCGTAGCTAATGAATTTGTCGCATATCTGCAGCTTGCAGACGTCATGCAGGCAGGAACGATTTCACAAAAATCGATTACCATGGCAACGTTTGCCTTATGCGGCTTTGCCAACTTCTCCTCTATAGCCATTCAAATCGGAGGAATTGGACCACTTGCACCCAATCAACGCCCGCTCATTGCCGAGTTAGGAGTCAAGGCAGTGCTCGCTGGAACATTGGCAAATCTCATGACAGCGACCCTTGCAGGAGTACTGGCATAGTAAAATTCAAGATAATGGATTAATACCTCTTAAATTAAATTTTTAACTTAACAGCCCTAATGTCTTATCAAATATAGAGATAGAAATTATCGCTGTGAATACTCTTAAAGAGAGTTGTGATCTCCAATAAAAATGGCTATTGGTCACTCAACTGGGATGGTGTGTATATGAACCGAACGCAGAAACCAATACTTGAACTGAACAAAAACGAAGGGCAATCGGCCACTCTGTCGGCTAGGCTCTCACAGCTAAGCGGGCGCTTGGCGGAGTCGGACCGAAAAGCTTTTCAGGAGTTGTTTGAGGAAGTAAACGTCACTCTTGTTCGATTTTGTTGGCGCTACACAAAAGATGAAGATGCTTCGCGGGACATTGTACAGGATGTGTTTGTTAAGATTTGGGAAAAACGGGCGACCTTGGATCCCGATAAATCCCTCCTCGCACTCATGTACACGATGGTTCGAAATAAGGCCCTCAACCTGTTCCGTGACTCACATTACTCAGACGGGATAGATGCAGATGATGTTGCAACTGAAAATGATCCGGCCCCCGATGAGCAAGTGGATTTTGATATTCTCGAAGGACATGTCCGCCAGTGGATTGACAGCCTCCCCCCTCGCCGCCGACAAGCTTTCAAGCTTAGTCGTTTCGAGGGACTCACACACGCAGAGATCGCAACTGTCATGAATCTTACACCCCGGACCGTCAATACGCATGTGATGCTTGCTCTGCGAGATCTTCGCACAAAATTGCAAGCACTCCAAAAAGATTACCAGGCGCATGAACACAGATCCTAATCCCTCTCTGCCCGACGAAATTATAAGCCATCTGGATTTCTCTGAGATCCCCGACACCCTGACGGTGTGGCAACTTGCGGGGACTTATTATGACAGTGAGCCCTCCGCGCAGGAATTTGAATACATTGGCAGTGACATGTGGCCCCTGATCCAGCAAGCCACAAGACCCTTTCACATGCGACTTGTTACATCGCCACGCGTCATTGCTCTGGCTGCATGTATCGCGCTGGTTCTAGCCATTGGAATTACACTCACTCAGCAACCCACTTCCGTCTTTGCCCCGTATGGCGAGCAGCTTACCCATCAATTACCCGATGGGAGTACCGTACTGCTCAACAGTGGTACGCGTATTGAATACAATAAGAATTTTGGAGAAACATCCCGGGAATTAACCCTGCAGGAAGGGGAAATTTTCCTTGACATAGAGCATAGCTCGACCCCATTTACCGTCGAGACCTTTGACGCACAGACAACGGTGTTAGGTACGTTATTTAACGTTCGGTCCTGGCCTAATGAGATTAATGCAGCCACCGATGTAACCGTTGAGTCAGGACAAGTTCAGGTAGCCCCTCGTACCAGTGTCGACTTAGCCGTGGTTTTGACTGCTGGGCAGTCCGCCAGAATACAACCTGCTGGCCAGGAACCCCTGGTTACACAGAGAACCGAGGCATCGGCGGAAAGCTATACATGGGTTGATGGTGGCTTCAAGTTTTTTGAGTGGCCCCTCGGGGATGTTGCCCAGGAGATTGAACGGCGCTATGATGTGGAGATCACACTCGAATCACCGGACCTCGAGTCCTTCAAATCCTTGCCCATTGGGATCATCAAACAGTCTCCAGAAACGGCTGAGGAAATCATTCGGGACATTTGCGTGTTAAACTGCGAGTATCGTGCAGTTTCGGATGGGTTTTTGCTTACTCCGCCGCGCTAATCCTCCATCCGTCACGCACGAAAATCGTCTTCTAAAAGTCGTTACCTTGTTTCGTGCGTACTCTGATTTGCTGCGTAGCCATTCTGTCTGCCACATCGCTCGGAAATGTCACAGTTTCGGTCGCGCAGTCTCAACTACCCCTTCTTGATGCAGTCAGGCACTTCCAATCCGCTTGGGGGGTTGACCTTTCCTATGCATCGAATACTTTGCATGACCGGTATACTGCATGGTCGGCTCCCATTGCAGCCGATGCAGAATCTGATCTAGAGTATTTGCTAGAGGGAACTGGCGTCTCTTTTTTTCGCCAGCCCGGCGGCACGTTTTTTCTCCAACCTAACGCAACCCACACGGCCACACTTACTGGCCGGGTCCACTCAATGGAAGTGGTGTCCCGCTCCGAGGTGTGCATATTGTTCTTGTTGGAACCCAGGAAGGCACAACCTCCAACTCCAATGGTCAATTTACTCTATCAACTCAGCCTCGGAGATCTGCAAAAATTCGCATCAGTCATATAGGCTATCTAACCGAAGAGCGAGAGGTCAATCTACTGGCTGACTCTGTCCTGACCATCAATGTTTCGTTATCCGAATGGGTTTTGGAAGAACTCCCTCTAGAAATAACTGCCACACCCCTGCCCCCTGATTTTTTATTTACCATTAGTGATCGCCCTTATGAAATGGACACCCGAGGCCCTGCGGATCTGAGGCAAATAGCCGGACTGGGGACCTCTGATGTGTGCAGAACCTTAGGGATATAGCGGGAATCTATGTCGACTTAAACACCAGCGACATTCATCTACAAGGTGGTGGGATTGGAGAGCACCAGTTCAGATTAGATGAAAGTGCTGTTTTTGAACCCATCCATTTGGGCCTGTTTGGAATATTCAACCCGTTTGCAATTGAGCAGGTCACGGTTAGAAAAGCAGGGTTTAACGTAGAACACGGAAGCTATCTGGCCGGAATCATCAATGCGGAACATTCGCTGAAAGCTGCCCACCCCATTCAAGTACAGATAGATCCCATTTCGTTTAATGCACGCATCACGAACCATATGGATATCGGACCGGCGAACTTATCCCTGATGGGGGCATTTCGAAGTAGTATTTGGGATCACTGGTGGAGCAATTTGCGCAGCGAGAGCGTGAATGACTTGCTCCGGGAATGGAATCGCCCGGATGAATTCCTGATGCGTGCTAGTATCTATCCTCTAAAACGCGCTTTCGGGCATGGCTATAATACGCTGATTGGCCGTCTCCAGAAAATCCCCATCGCCTCGTTACCAGATATCAGTTTCAACGATGTACATGCCGCGGCAAAGCTTGAATTAGATGACCGAAGAGAAATTGGAGGCTCTCTCTACAGGGGGTACAGCGAACTTGAAGGGCGATTACTGTCTGCAGCAAGAGATTCTACGGCTGCACGTAGGCAGGTCTCACCGGACCGCCATGCATGGATGAATCAGAATACACGCCTGTACTGGAATCAGTACCTGACCGATAACTTCAGTTGGCGCATCTCCTGGCGCAAGGGGAAGTATTCCCTTTCACATAATTACGGAGGCCTTGATCGCCAGAACAGTGTCCATGCAGCATTCCAATTGTATCGATACAACTCGATTGAGACTAGTGATGAAAATGAGATTTCAAGCAACGACCTGAGCGTCTCAGTTAACCAGGCATATAACCAGGGACTCTTGCAGGCGGGGCTGGATTTTTCGTGGGTTCAGCATCACTTCAGCATCCAGCACATATTCCCGAGAGTTCTTAATCACGAACGGCGCTCTCATACATCCTCGGCCTATCTACAACAGACATGGAGCCCGCGCTCCTGGGTAGACCTGACCACTGGTCTGCGCCTTACATGGTTGCAGGCTCAGAATCGATGGCATGCGGAGCCCCGTACCGCCCTACTTCTCAAATCACCCTACAGAGAAGGCTACGGCGTTTCCCTTCGACTCTCGTCCGGGGTCTATTATCAGTTCCTGAATCAGTTCGAGATTGCTACGGTCAGCCCTAGTACGATTGTCCCTTCAACCCGCTTTTGGATCCCCGTGGATGAAACTCTCCGCGCACCTGTTTCCCACCATTATAGTATCGATCTGTCGTCGCAGCTATGGACCAATTGGCAATTTGGATTTGAATACTATTACAAGGATCAGCGCCGCCTTTACAGAATTGATTATCCCATGCTTTGGAGTCAGGATCAGGATTCAACGATCATTGATCAGATCGACTCGTTTGTTAGCAATACGGATGGTTTTGTATACGGAACCTCTTTTGAATTGCGCAGGAATGGCGAAAAAGTGAATTTTGCACTCCGCTACGAACGCAGCGAGTCAAAACGAGAGTATACGTTCCAAGATGGTGAACCCACCCTCCTTCCTGTACCCTGGAATGTACCCCAACAGCTTCAGACCAGGGCAATTGTGAGGCCGACCCCTGCATTGGAGGGCACAATACGTTGGCAGGGTATATGGGGACGCAGATGGGCATTCAAGCAGGCATACTATGACCTGTTAGGATCTGACATTGACTACGCAGCATCTTTTGACGACTACTCATTTAATGATCCTACTGCAACGGGACATACGCTGGCCCCATTCAGCCAATTCGACATAGGACTTGCTGCAATCATTCGTGACAGGACCAATCGTAGATTATGGATCCGTATCGACTTGCTGAATGCTTTTGATAGGTTGAATCCTGCCTATCGTTACCTGTTGGAGCAAAATGAATTTGGATCTGATAGAACAATTCTGGTTCACCGAACCAGTCATCTAATCGGCCGCACCCTTACCGTCTCCGCTCAGCTAC